>NZ_OX366357.1:0-1372034 GCF_947251635.1 Wolbachia endosymbiont (group A) of Icerya purchasi
TGCGTCAGGCTGGCAGGTCTCTTCCTGAGTACCGCGAAGCAGTAGAAAATATGAATAATTTTATGGAGATATGCTACAACACAGATTTAGTGACAGAATTGACGTTACAGCCGGTGACAAGATTTGACATGGATGCGGCGATAATTTTTTCAGACATTTTAATAATAGCTGATGTTTTGGGTTGTAACGTGAATTTCGTACGCGGTGTAGGTCCAATAATAAAACCCGTGGAAAGTCCTAAGGAATTGAAGGGTCCACAAGAAATTGAAACTAAAACCTTACCAATTCTAGACGCTATAAAAAAAGTCAGAAGCCAATTACCAAAAGAAAAATCTCTCATAGGATTTGCTGGTGGACCATGGACAGTAGCCTCATACATCATAGAAGGTGGGAGCAGCAAAACTTTTTCTAAAGTATTAAATTTTTATCCTTCGTGTTTGAAGGAAATAATTGAACGAATAACGGAAGCAACGATTATTTATCTAATTAAACAGATAGAATTTGGAGCAGATGTTATTCAGCTATTTGACAGTAATGCTGGTGCGTTATCGGAACCATTGTTTAAAGAATATGTTATCGAACCAACAAAGAGAATTATCTTGGCAATAAAGGATAGATTTTCTGATTTTCCAATAATAGGTTTTCCAAGGTCTGCTGGAAATCTTTATAAGGATTACTGCGAACAAACAGGTGTATCTGCAGTAAGTATAGATTATAATGTTCCAATAAAATGGGCGAAAGCGAATCTAAACATCCCTCTACAAGGAAACCTTGATCCTAATCTTTTAGCCTATAATAAAACGGAAGCAATCAAAGAAGCAAAACGTATAATAGATTGCTTTAGAGATTTACCCTTCATATTTAATCTCGGACATGGAGTACTCCCTGATACTCCAGTTGAAAATATTGCTGCGTTGGTAAACCTGGTAAAAAGCTACTAATACAATACACAAAATTCCTAGCTTTTTTGTTATACGGGGTTTATCATTTAAATTTAGCTTCAGTAAAATATGTCAGACCTTGCAAAAAGAATGTTCCTAATAAAACCATCACCTACGATTGCTGTAACTGATAAGGCAAATAAGTTGAAAAATGAAGGAAAAAAGATCTGTGTTTTAGCTGCAGGAGAACCGGATTTTGATACTCCAGATCATATAAAAAAAGCAGCTATTCAAGCAATAAGTGAAGGTAAAACTAAATATACTGCTGTTGATGGAACGCGTGAGCTGAAAGAAGCAATAATTAATAAGTTAAGAAAGGATAATAACCTCGAGTACACGCTTAACCAAATCTGTGTTGGTACAGGTGCTAAGCAGGTGTTATTCAATTTGTTCATGGCAACAATTAACTCTGGAGATGAAGTTATTATTCCAGCTCCTTATTGGGTTTCATATGTTGATATGGTAAGTCTTTTTGGCGGCTTGCCAGTTGTAGTAGAATGCAAACAAAATTTTAAACTGACAGCGGAATTATTGAAAAGCAAAATAACTAAAAAAACTAAATGGTTAATTCTTAACTCACCGAACAACCCTGCAGGAGCTGTGTACACATGTGATGAATTGAAAGACATAGCACAAATATTGCTTGAATATCCACATATGAATGTCGTTACAGATGATATTTATGAGCATATAATATACGACGAAAAGTTTTTTACTATCGCTCAGGTTGAGCCGAAGCTTTATGATAGAGTTTTTGTAGTCAATGGAGTATCAAAAGCCTATGCAATGACAGGCTGGAGAATAGGGTATATTGCAGGTAGAAGTGATGTAGTAAAAGCTATCTCTACGCTGCAGTCTCAAAGCACTTCTAATCCAAATTCGATAGCACAAGCAGCAGCAGCAGCAGCATTAAACGGTGAACATAGTTTTTTGAAGGAAAGAACAAGGATTTTTAAGAGTCGTAGAGATTTTATGGTGAAAAAGCTAAATTCTGCCCCGGGATTATCAGCATCTGTTCCACAAGGTGCGTTTTATTTATTTGTCTCATGTGAAGGATTGCTCAGTAAAAGCACAAAAAGTGGTAAGATAATAAATAATGATTTAGATTTTACTGAATACTTACTGGAAGATCATTTGGTTGCTGTGGTTCCAGGAATTGCATTTGGTCTAGAAAATTTTATCAGAATTTCTTATGCAACCTCTCAGGAACAATTAGAAATTGGATGTGATAGTATTACTAAAGCGTGCCAGGAGTTAAAATGAAATAGACTATCCATTAATTACCCATTTCACCGCGTCAAAAATATTCACTAAGGTTATCTTGAATGCTCTAATTTGTGTTTTTCTATGGAAGGCATTTTTATTGATTGAGCAAGTGTCTTTCTAATATTGAATTCCTCATTTTTTCATTTTGTTGCAGTAAGTTAATGTTATTTATTTTATTTACTAAATCTTTCCCCTTTTCCAGAGTCTTTAAATCACTTTCGTTAATGTGATGTTCATTGTAAAATTCTGCAACAATTTCTTTTCTTTTCGGATAAGTATTTAAAAATTCCGACACCTGATGTTTAGCAACAGCTTGAATAAATTTCTTATTAAATCTTGAATCGTTATATAGATCTTCTAAATTTTCATCGTAGTGTTTTGCTTCATTTACAGCAAGCTTTATTATCTCTTCTATACCACTTAGAAGTTTCCTATACAATTTGTCGTATCTATTGCCTAGCACGTGTGTAGCGAATGTTTGTTCAATGTATTTTGTTATGTAATTTTGCAGCGTATTATCTATCGTGCTTATATTCATCGGCCTGCTTTAATATTATATTAACTATTTTACACATAAAAAGGTTAATATTGAATTAATAGAATACTTCTGAAGTCAAATTTTACTGAAAATTATGATATTTAAGATATAATTGTCAGCATGAAATAAAAACATAAATAAAATGGATCTTGTAACAAAAGTGAAGCTCAAGATAAAGATGAATAAGGGTAAAATCATAAATATACTTATCATTTGTGGTGTAATTTTTTTTCATATACCTTATTCATGAGCCAGTTGTAGATATGGTAGAAAAAATTATAAGTAAAATAAAAGGTCTCTTTTAAAAATAGAAAAAGTGAACTTTTTCCATCATCCAAACTTGAACCTGGAAAATTTAGTTAATGCATAAACTACTTATGTTAGCTATGAGTTCAACTGTATAAAATTCCGGTAAATTAAAATAAGTATTCATAAAAATATTGTTTTCTATAAACAGAGTATCTATAATGCTAGCTTTGGGGTAAAGTATTGCAGAGGGATTTTTAATCTGGTTGTTGGCGTCACTGTTTTATGCATACCAATATATATTACGCGTAATTCCAAATATTATAATTCCTGAATTGGTAGTAAGGTTTAATATAGGAACAACAGAAATAGGACAATTTTGTGGACTGTATTATGTAGGTTATGTGTTAGCACATATTCCTGTAGGTATTCTTTTAGATAGATTTGGTTCTAAAGTTGTTATACCGATTTGTATTGCATTAACATCTTTAGGTGCTTTACCTTTAGTCAGTTCTAATGATTGGAGTTATTCTATTATTGGAAGAATAATTACTGGTATTGGATCCTCTGCTTCAGTACTTGGACTCTTTAAAATAATAAGAATCTATTACCATAGAGAAAAATTTGCCATGATGTTCAGCATATCGGTTATTATTGGCATTTCAGGTGGTGTATTTGCCACCAAACCATTACATGTCTTACTTGATAAGTTTGGGTGGGATTATTTATTTACTGTGTGTATAATGCTTGGATTATTGCTTGCTTTAACTACCTTTATATCTATACCTAAAGTTGGCACCTCAGACGAAGAATTAAATATTAAAAATTTAAGCAAAGTTATATTTAATAAAGATATTTTATTGATAGGTTTGTTTGGCGGTTTTATGGTTGGACCATTAGAAGGCTTTGCAGATGCGTGGTCCGCAACATTCTTGCATGAGATGTACGCTATAGATAGACACATTGCATATAGCATTTCAAAATGGATACTAATAGGATTTGGCTTTGGGCATTTATTACTTCCTTACATATTAGCAAAAAATCCAACCAAGCACTATGAAATAATAATTTCTTGTGCTATGGCCATGATAATTGTGTTCTTATTACTTTTTATATGCAATATTAGTGAACTCCTGGCATGTATATTACTATTCATTATTGGCCTTGCTTCTGCATACCAAATTGTTTTTACTGCTAAAGTTGTAAGTTGTGTAAAAAACGAAGCAGTAGCAAGTGCAGGATCTGTAGGTAATTCCATAGTTATGAGTTTTGGTTATTTTTTTTTACGTCATTATTGCAAATATAATGAATTTTTATTGGAACGGTGAAATTATCGATGGAAAGCCATTTTATGGAACTGATGTAATGGTTAAGTCTATGTTAATAATACCTATATGCCTACTAATAGGAATGATAGGCTTTTGGTTACTTAAAGTTATAAGCTGTAAAAAGAGCTAAGCAGATTTAGATGATTAATATAGTATTGTTTTTTATAACTAAAGTATCTATAATCCTAAATTTTAGCTGAGATTCATGTTGCAGAGGAATTTTTTAATCTGGTTGTTGGCGTCACTGTTTTATGCATACCAATATATATTACGCGTAATTCCAAACATAATTGCGCCTGAATTGATAACAAAATTTAACATAAGTATTGCAGATGTTGGCCAGTTTGGTGGGTTATACTATGTAGGCTATACGCTAGCTCATATACCTATTGGTCTTTTCCTTGATAGATTTGGACCAAAGTTTGTTTTACCTATTTGTATTATCTTAACATTTACCGGAACATTACCACTTATATGCTTTGATGAGTGGAGTTATTCAATAATTGGAAGAATAATTGTGGGAATTGGGTCATCCGCTTCGGCAATTGGAATCTTTAAAGTTGCAAGCATGTATTTTGCGCAAGAAAAATCAGCAAGAATGGCCAGCTTATCTATAATTATAGGAATTTTGGGAGGGATATGTGGCGGGTTACCTTTAGACTTCTTACTCGATAAATTTGGCTGGAATTATGTTATCTATACATTCTCAGCATTTGGGTGTTTACTTGCTCTGTTGCTGTTCTTAGTAACGCCTGAAAGCAATGCTCAACAGGAAAAAGTTAGCATTAGAGACTTAAAAAACATACTTTTCAACAAGCATATTATTCTAATTAGCTTTTTTGGTGGACTCATGGTCGGTCCAATGCAAGGTTTTGCCGATGGTTGGGTGAAAGCATTCTTTTTTGAAGTATATAAAATGAATGAAGATTTGGCATCTTCTCTCTCTTCCGTAATATTGATAGGAATGTTAACAGGATCATTCTCTTTGGCTTATTTATTGGAAAAATATAAAAATAAGCATTATGAAGTAATAATTGCATGCTCATTTGCAATGATCGCTAGTTTTCTTTTGCTTTTTACTCAGATTGGTGGCTTGTATGTTGTATTACCTACGCTTTTTATTATTGGCTTCACATCTGGATATCAGGTGGTTACCATTTACAAAGCGATAAGTTATGTAAATAATAACTTAGTAGGCCTGGCTACAGCTGTGTCAAACATGATAGTTATGGTTTTTGGCTATTTTTTTCACACTGGGATCGCAAAAATAATAGATTTGTGTTGGGATAGAACAATAATACAAGGAAATCCTGTGTATGGTGCTGAATTGCTGATAAAAGCAACATCAGTTATTCCTGTATGTTTGCTGATAGCTGTTTTTGGGCTCTTATGGTTAAAAAAGCAGGATAAGCAGTCTTAAAATTGCTTGTGCATCTTAAAATTAAAGCGAGGTTTGATCTATGATGAGTGTTTTAAAAAAAATCTGCGGCTCTAAAAATAGTTTAAAGTCTTTTGATAATGAGGTTTATCAGTTTATAGAAAAAGAATTACAACGCCAAAAATCACAATTGCAATTAATTGCATCAGAAAATTTTGCAAGCAAAGCGGTAATGGAGGCACAAGGCTCTTTTCTGACTAATAAATACGCAGAAGGTTATCCAGGTAAAAGATATTACTGTGGTTGTGAGCATGTGGACAAAATTGAAAGTCTGGCTATAGAGAGACTTTGTAAGTTGTTTGGTGTAAAATTTGCAAACGTTCAACCTCACTCTGGTTCTCAGGCGAATCAAGCAGTGTTTGCTTCACTACTTGCTCCAGGTGATACGATACTTGGATTGTCACTGAATTGCGGTGGGCATCTAACTCATGGTGCGGCACCAAGCCTTTCTGGTAAATGGTTTAAGTCAATTCAATATACAGTGAATAAAGACACTTACTTGCTGGATATGGATGAGATAGAAAAGCTGGCGCTGGAGCATAAACCGAAATTGATCATAGCTGGTGCTTCTGCTTATCCGAGAAAAATGGACTTCAAACGCTTTCGCGAAATTGCAGATAAAGTTGGTGCTTATTTGCTAGCAGACATTGCTCACTATGCAGGGCTTATTGCAGCGGGCGAATATCCATCCCCTGCTGAATATGCACATGTTATGACTTCCACAACTCATAAAACTTTGCGTGGTCCTCGTGGTGGAATAGTGATGACCAATGATGAAGCATTACATAAAAAAATTCAATCCGCAGTTTTTCCAGGATTGCAAGGCGGGCCACTTATGCATGTGATAGCTGCAAAAGCTGTTGCATTTAAAGAAGCATTAGCACCAGAGTTTAAGACTTATAGCAAGAAAGTCGTGGAAAATGCGAAAGTGCTGGCTCAAGAATTGCAAAAGCATGGACTTGACATTATAACCGGTGGCACTGACTCTCATATAGTGCTAGTTGACTTAAGATCGCAGAAATTAACTGGAAAAGACGTTGTAGATAGCCTTGAGAGAGCCGGTATTACCTGTAATAAAAACTCTGTACCATTTGATACAGCAAAGCCGACCATCACTTCAGGGCTCCGTTTTGGCACCGCTGCTGAGACAACACGCGGACTTGAGGCAGAAAATTTTAAGGAGATAGCTGATCTAATAAATGAAGTAATTCAAGGATTAATCAGCGGAAATAGCTCAAGTGTCGAAAAAGCAGTAAAAGCTAAAGTTGAAAGGATTTGTAGTAATTTTCCTATTTATTAATTTATGTGGTGTCATCCAAGTAGCTGGTAGAAACGAAAAAACTTACTTGACACCCTTCGCCAGCCCTCTTATCATGAAACTGAAGGTATTCATTTATCTTCAATCTGTGCAGATTAAACGACAACAGTATTACGTAATTGGCGTCTTATTTTTAATTTTTTGCACTATGCGCACCCTACGTCTTCACAACATTTCTGGGTTTTTACCTATATAAGCTGAAACGCGCTTATAAAGCGTTTAAGACAGTATAGCACGCCAATTTGCAGGATTAGAGAGTGACAACTAGCTAATAACGCGAATTCTGGATTAAGGAAGGAAGTATAGGAAATAGAAGGCTTTTTGGATTTGATGGAATAGGAGATGAGAGTAGAAAAGATATGAACCAAGAAATCAACAGGGGATCTATGGCGAGTGTGTTCAATTTCTAGTCTATTTTTTAGGTAACATAGACCTTTTTCTCAGTAAAATCTTCTCATTTAGCGAAATTAATGTATTTTTCATACCTTTTTTCACCTTGGTAACAAGTTTCAAACCTCGGTCAAACAGCTTCTGAAAAAGCTCTTTTGCAATATAACCTTTGTCACCAAACAAAAGGCCGGTTAATTTTTCCGTCAAATTTGGCACAGGTATCCTATCATCAACATTGCCTTTTGTTAGCGTAAGTGCATGAATTTCACCATTTTCATTGATTACCATATGTAATTTGAAACCAAAAAACCAGCCGTAAGTACTCTTGCTTAATTTTGCAATTCCAGCAAAAACTTTGTTTTTGGATATTCTTTTTGCATGACAAACTGCAATGGGAGTTGTGTCTATATATGAAATTCCAGTGTTTTCTGACTGTCCACAAAGCCAATGCAACAACATTGCTAAATGCCACAAAACCCTAGGCTTTAGAGCAACAAACCTGGTATATGAAGGCAACTTTGGAAACTCTGATTTGTAGAGCAACGTTAGGTAATGTAGATAGAAAGTTTTGAAATTTTTACACGGAGATTGTTGATATAGCAGGATTATTGTCATGATTTCAGAGTGCTCAATTTCCGTTGTTCTTGTGGGTTTTTTACCATTTGGCAGTAGTTTGCCTGCAAAATTTTTCTCTATATCTCTGCAAAAATCATCGACCAAACAAAACAGTTTTGTTATATCTTCCATGGGTAACCTCATCTATTTTTTTATAATTGCTGAGTTTACCCTGTTTTCTGCCTTTTCTATTCTCCTTTAATCCAGAATTCGCGTTATAAGCGCATTTTAGCTTATATTAGGTAAAAAACTAGAATTTTATAAAGACATAAGGTGCACATAGTGCAAAAAATTAAACATGAGACGCCAGATTCGTGAGTTTTTTTGTCATTTAATCTGTACAGAGAAGATAAATAAATAGCTTCACTTTCATGATAAGGGGGCTGGCAAAATGTGTCAAGTAAGTTTTGCATTTAATCCGTTTCTATGAGCCACTTGGATGACGAGGAAGGAGCACTTACATATTTATGGCAACCTCTTACCTCCGCTCAAAAAGTTTTTCAATATCACTGAGTTTCATTTCTATATAAGTTGGTCTTCCGTGGTTGCATTGCCCGGAATATGGGGTTTTTTCCATTTGTCTCAGCAGCTCATTCATTTCATCTAACCTCATTTTTCTACCCGCTCTAATTGATCCATGACAAGCGATAGTGGCCAATATTTTGTTCACTTTATCTTCTACTGGCAATGTATCTTCTATTTCCGTTAATCTATCGACTATATTAATTAGCATCTCTTTCACATCTATTGCTCCCAAAATTGCAGGGATTTCTTTTACTATCACTTTATTTTCTGATTTGATCTCAATATCAAAACCCATTTCAAATAACTTATCTTTATAAACTTCAATCATCTCCATTCCGGCTTGATTTTTGATTTCAACCGTTTCAGGAAGAAGTAGTTTTTGTCTTTTTACACTTGATTTTTGTTTTAAGCATTCATATACTAGCCTTTCGTGGGCTGCATGCTGGTCGACTATAATCAATTTGTCTCTTACCTCGGCAATAATGTAAGTATTATAGACCTGACAGCGTGCAAACCCGAGCGGGTGGCTCTCTATCAAATCAACTTGCTCTAACACCTTTTTTTCTAGAACCATAGTCTCCGCTTGTGATGGTAATTTCTGTATGCCGGTATAATCAAACGATTTTGACTGTTCTGATAAGCTTTTTACTCTTTCATTTGGAGAAGCAAATTCTTTTATTAGTTGATTTTCAAAAGGACTTGGCCTTCTTTCATTTTGAACATTAGGTTTATCAAAAGGATCTGGCAATGTTGAATCCATTTTCTGGTCATGCGCTAGAAAGGTGCCTATCCTTCTTGACAATGCTTTAATTAATCCTCTTGTCACTATCTCATATATGAGCTTCTTATTCTGAAACCTTACTTCTGACTTATTTGGATGCACATTTACATCTACTTGATCATAAGGTATCTCTAAATGTAACGCTGCGAAAGGATACCTATCGCTTGGAATAAAATCATGATATGCATACCTAACTGCGCCAATAAGTAGATTATCTTTGATTGGCCTTCCATTAACAAACGTATAGATCTGAGTTGACTTACCACGATTGACGGTCGGGTTACAGATGTGTCCCGTAAGTTTAATGCCGTCTTCTTCTTCATTAATCTCCAGAGAACTGCCCTGAAATTCTTCTTCTACTTCACACAATCTATGAGATAACGAAGTCTGCTTAGCGTATTTTAAGAGCTTTTTATTACCTGAAGTGAGAGTAAACCCTATATGATAGTTAATCATTGCTAGGTTGTTTACAATATCAACAATGCTTTGAGTTTCTGCTCTTTCAGTTTTTAGAAATTTTAGTCTATTTGGAGTGGCAAAAAATAAATCTCGTACTTCAATATGTGTGCCTTGTGATAAAGAGTAAGGAGTTTGCTCCCCTATTTTCTCTCCACCCTCATAACTTATAGACCATGCTTCATTTGCTTCTCTTGCCTTAGACGATAATTTTATCCTACTTACTGCTGCTATTGAAGGCAGAGCTTCTCCTCTAAAGCCAAGATGCTTGATTTCTATCAACTCATTGTCGCTCAATTTTGAAGTAGCATGGCGCATAAACGCAAGTTCTAAATCGTTTTTTTCTACTCCGTTACCATCATCTGTCACAATAATCAGGTTACGCCCACCACTTTCTATTTTAATCTCTATTTCTAAACTTCCAGCATCTATTGCATTTTCCACTAATTCCTTTACTACACTTGCTGGCCTTTCTATCACCTCCCCCGCTGCTATACGGTTTATGGTTTTTGTGTCTAAAAGAATTATTGCCATAGATTTATTATGAAACTGGTTTTTCTTTTACTTCTTTGGTCTGTTTCTCTCTCCACTTTTTTAACCTACCTGCAATTTCACTGTTGGAAATTGACAATATAGATACGGCAGTAATGGCAGCATTATATGCTCCATTTTCTCCTATAGACATGGTTGCAACTGGAACACCCTTTGGCATTTGAACTATAGAGAGTAGACTGTCCAGCCCATTTAATTGTTTACTATGCACAGGAACGCCAATAACTGGTAAACAAGTTAGTGACGCAACCATACCAGGTAAATGAGCTGCACCTCCTGCACCAGCTATAATAACCTTAAAACCTTCTTCTTGTGCAGATTTAGCAAAATTGAAGAGCCTTTCTGGTGTTCTATGTGCAGATATTATGAATATATCATGTGAAACTTCTAATGCTTTTAACATATCAACAGTATGGACCATAGTGGTGTAATCTGACTCACTTCCCATAATAACAGCAACATCTTTTTTTATTTTTGTCATATTCAACACAATTTTACTTACTAACTAAATAATGTTCCAGCTAAAAAGCAACAAATATTTAAATTATATTATAAATATAATATATAGAATTCTCGTTAAAATAGAAATTTTAAAAATTTAAATAAATATTTATATTAAGATATAGAGATATAAACTTCTTATGTAAGATAAATTTATAAAATAATTATTTTTGTATTTCAAGCTTTGTAATCTTAGCTTGTTCTTTCTATAAATGGGTTTTTCAGATAGACTGATGGTAAAATGGTAATTTAAAATTACTAGAAATTTGATAAAAATATTAATATATAATCAACTTAAAGTTTTAAATATTGATATCATATAATTATTGACAAGTTACATGATATTAATATCTTGGTATATTAAATATTATGTTATAATATTTAATAAAGTTAATTGATATGTGAGTATAAGAATTATGAAAATAATATCGTTAAATAACTTAGACAGTGCAGGAATAAAAACAAAGTTGCTTTATATAATAAATAAAATTGTAGAAAAAAATGCTTGGACTCAGGCTTTTGCAGCTGAGAAACTTGGTATTGATCAGCCAAAGGTATCGCAAATTAAAAATGGTAAAATAGATGGTTTTTCTTTAGAGCGATTGTTAGGATTTCTAAAAAAACTTGATCATGAGATAACAATCACGATGACAGAAAGCCAAGAAATAAAATCTGAGGCAGAAAAAGTAAAACATGAAGTTGAATCGCAATAGATACAAAGTTGACAACTTGTTTTTTGTGATATAGTATAAAACTTATTAAGGTAGTATCTTATGGCTGAGTCTATTGTAGAAAAGTGTATAGAACGGGTAAGTAACCGTTTCAAATTGGTTCTGTTGGCAAGTCAAAGAACACATGATTTAAATACAGGGGCAAGCAATCCAATTCAAGCAGCTAAGTTTAAAGGTCATAAAAATACCATAGTTTCCTTACATGAAATAGCAGGAAAACAGGTGGATACTCATGAGCTGTTTAGCCTTTTGGTAGGTAGATGCAAGGAATACATGAAAGGAAATATGAATAATGTTTACAGCAGTAATACAAGTAAGCTAGCGAATTTATTAAATTTTTCTGATAACACAGATCTTGATGCAAGTCAAGAAAGCCAAGATTATGAAGTGGATGGTGAAATAGATGATGAAATAAATGATCAAGATGGCGATGAAGAAGTATCCGTTTAGAAATCTACTGAAGTTACATAGTCTTTAAATGATTTGCATTGCTATCTATACACTGTTGTTCTGTATGAGTGTAATGTTGTGTTGCATAGTGTCTAAGTCAAATGATGTGTACAATAAGGTTTTAGCGTTCAATAATTTCTCAACGCAAGTAGTTGTACTTATAACAGCAATATCAATCATTCTGAATAATTTTTTTAATTGATATAGCATTGTTGTATGCTAGCGTTAGCTTTATATCAACTATAGCACTAATGAGATTAATGTTGTTTTGATAATTTATGATAGGATCCATTTTTATATTTTTAGGTATTTGTTTGATAATTATTTCAAATATAGGGGTGATCAGATTTCCTGATTTCTATACTAGGTTACATGCAGCAGGTATTACAGATTCTAGCGGTGCAACGCTATTGTTAATTGGTTTTGCTTTGCAGAATGGATTTTCAATCAATACTGTTAAAATAATATTATTAATTCTTATAATATGGGTAGCTAGCTCAACTAATGGCTATATTTTAGCGCGCACTTATTATAAAGTTAAGAAAAAAAACTGTTAAAGAAGGTTAAGGTGTTAGAAATATTAAATGTAGTGCTACTTTTGTTGTTACTAACAGTTACGGTTTTTATAGTCTTCTCGCGACATTTAGTCGTAAGTGCTGTTCTAATGTGTGTATTTAGTTCACTTATTGCGCTTATATACTTAATTATGAATGCACCTGATGTTGCAATTACTGAAGCTTCTGTTGGTGCGGGGCTCAGTACGATTTTTACGTTTGCAGCACTCTCCTTGATAAAGAATCATAAAGTAAATCTATCTCATAACCCTATAACGCTTTTTTTATGTTATTTCTGGCTGTATGTTTGTCATATTTTATGACTGAATTGCCAGATTTTGGCAGCCACAATGCTCCGATCCACTTGCATGTTGCTCCTTATTATGTGGAAAATACCGAAAAAGCTACCGGTATTCCTAATATAGTGACAGCTGTTTTGGCAAGCTTTCGTGGTTATGATACGTTTGGAGAAACTATAGTAGTTTTTACTGCTGCGCTTTGTATAACGTTGATATTAAAAGAAGAAAAAGAAAATGATTAAAGATCCGATATTAAATGCAGTAACATTTTTGATGATACCTTTTATCATTTTATTTGGTTTATACATACAATTTCACGGTGATTACACTCCGGGTGGAGGTTTTCAAGCAGGAATAATTATTGCCTCCGGGATAATATTATATTCAATGCTATTTGGTGTATCTACAACTCTAAAAGCAATACCTTATTCTGTGATTAGATTGACTAACGTGTTAGGTATTTTAATTTATGGAGGAACGGGCGTTGCAACAACTTTACTTGGCCAAAATTTTTTATCTTATGATATCTTGTCAGCCAATAATAGAACCGGTCAAAAATTGGGTATTTTTTTGGTGGAATTAGGTGTAGCATTTACTGTCTGCTCCTCTATGTTAATTATATATATGAATTTTGCTCGTAGGAAAAAACAATGACTTTATATAATTATACGATTATTATTGTATTAATGGTGCTAGGTTTATATATTATTATAAACGATAAAAATTTAATCAAGAAAATGATAGGGGTAAGCGTCTTCCAAGCATCTGTTTTGTTGTTTTACATATCTCTAGGATATATAAAAAGTTCTTTGCCTCCTATATTGGTTTCAAATTTTTATTCATATAGCAATCCTATACCTCATGTTTTAATGCTTACTGCTATAGTGGTTGGGATTGCAACATTTTCAGTTGGATTGTCCATAGCAGTAAAAATGGAAGAAAAGTATGGAACAATTGATCAAGACAAGTGTACATAAATTAACAGTATCTTAAACTATATGAAGTAACAAATAGCCACAAGTTAAAAGTAAAATTATAGACTTGCTCATTGTAAGTTTATTTGTTAATAAGAAATAAAATTATAAACTATAAAGGTAATGATGTCAACTATTAATGATGCAGAAGATAAGAAAAAAATTATCAGAGATCTTGTAACTAAAAGTATAAAAAAAGGTGGTTTTGTCACCTTTGATGATATAAATGATAAATTATCAGATGAAAATTTTTCGTCTGATTTTATAGATGATGCTATATCTTTATTGCAGGATTCCGGAATTAATGTGCTTGAAAGTAGCGAAGATGAAGAAGATATTCCTTCCAACAGTGATGATAGTAAACTTGATGATGATGACACATCGCCAAATGTTACTGCAACTTTAGTACAAAATGATGATCCAGTGAGGATTTATTTACAAGACATGAGCTCTGTAAAGCTTTTGTCAAGGACAGATGAAATCGAGATAGCAAAAAAAATTGAATCTGAAAAGCATAACATGTTACGTGCAATAATTGAAACATCAGTAACATTAAAGGTGATAAAAGTATGGCGTGATGATTTAAGTAGTGGAGCTCTCTTACTGAGAGAAATTATAGATCTGGATGCAATTTATAACTCTGACTTTAATGTGGTACCCAAAGAAGAGAGTGAAGAAAGTGCTGAAGATGTTGAGGATTCTGAGGATGTTTCTGAAGATGCTGAGTACTGTAGTGATGATGAGAAAGATAGTAAAAAAAGTGATGATAAAAAAGACGGTGATAATGAAGATATAAATTCAGCGAATTTAAATGTTTCTATTCTTGAAATGGAAAGTGACTTATTGCCAAAGGTCATAGTTGCATTGGATGAGATAATTACTTTAACAAATGAAGCATTGGTATTAAGAAAAAATTCTAAAGATTCCTCTGATGAACTAGAGAATTTATATAGTCAAATATGGTCTATAGCATTACAAATTAAGTTAAGTGATGCTGCTGTTGCCAGAATTACACAAGAACTTTATAAGATAAATAGATCCATCACGCTTGAAGAGGCTAATCTTATTGCTGAGGCTAGAAAATACGATATCGATAGAGAAAGTTTCTATAAAGTTTATGATGACGTGCTTTTAAAGCACGAATTGAAAAAGATAAGTCTTTTAAAGATCAATGAAAATCAGTCCTCTTTTACAGGTGAATTAAAAAACAAATTTTTAAGGTTTATAGACGATAACTCTGAACATATAGCTAGTACTTTGAACGGTATTAAGCAGCATATACAGGAAGATAACGTGCAAGAATTTAAGGAGCTAATCAGGAGAATACAAAAACACGAACGAGAAGTCTCTGAAGCAAAGCAAGAGATGATTAAGGCTAACTTAAGGCTAGTAGTTTCCATTGCTAAGAAGTATTCAAAAAGAGGCCTTGATCTGCTTGATTTGATACAAGAAGGCAATATTGGTCTTATGAAGGCCGTGGATAAGTTTGATTACAAACGTGGATATAAATTTTCAACTTATGGCACTTGGTGGGTAAGACAATCAATCACTAGGGCAATACCTGAACAGTCTAAAGTAGTTAGAATACCAGTTCATATGGTAGAAATTATCAGTAAAATCAACAGAGCATTAAGAAAAATGACTCATGAGATGGGAAGAGAGCCGACGTTAGAGGAATTAAGTGTAGAACTGACAATGCCACTGGAAAGAATACGCAAAGTTATGAAAATAGCAAGGGACCCAGTAAGTCTTGAAGCTCCAACAGGAAAGGATGATAGTAGTACCTTCGGTGATTGTATAGAAGATAAGCGAGTCTCTAGACCAGAGGATGCTGCAATACTTGCTGACTTGCGTGGCATTACAACCAATGTTCTTGCAACTTTAACACCAAAGGAAGAAAGAATTCTAAGAATGCGTTTTGGCCTTGGTAAAGATGGGAAGGAGCATACCTTAGAAGAAGTAGGAAAAATTTTTAATGTAACACGTGAGAGAATTAGGCAAATAGAGGCAAAAGCACTGCGCAAGTTGAAACATCCAAGCCGCGCTAGAAAACTTAGAGGGTTCTTTTAAGTATACGTGTCAAGTTAAGAAGAAGCTGATTTTGCCAGGAAAAAGTGGAGAAAAAGTCAGAGCGTTTTTAAAATAAAACGTTTTTTCAAAAAGGTATGATATGAAGGAAATGCACAATAAAGTTTAAAATGGGGGTTATAAAAAAGTTGCACCGCTATTTTTTTTATGAATCTAATGAAACAACATGCTAATCTACGGTAAATATTATGACAAACAAAAATGACAATTCTAATTCAAAGTATAGAAATTTTTATGTTCTGGGTGATAGTTCATCCGATAATGGCGCAATCATTGGAATTTTAAATAACTTATCCTTTGCAAAAAGCGTAAAGTTTAATGACCCTTTTTATCAAGGGAGATCTTTTAGCAATGGCCCTACTGCTGTTGAATATGTAGCAAAATATTTAGATTTAGACGAATTTAAACCTGGGTGGAGTTATTCATTTTTTGGTAGATGCTACGAACAGCAAGGTCAAAACTATGCAGTTTCATGTGCAACAGCGTCTGAAATTTTTGACCCTATTTTTTCTTATTTCTTCAATAAATTTCGTTTAGCTAACCAGCTAGATGCAGTAATTAAACATCATCCAGATATAGGTAAAGAAGATTTATTTTGCATCATAATCGGCGGAAATGATGTTATGGTTGCCACTACTTATGACGATACTAAAGCGGAAGAAGTGTTGGAACAAGCAGTGAGTGAAATATGTAATGCACTTAAGGTTCTAAATGAACATGGTGTTAAGCATGTAGTTGTTGCAAACGCACCTGAAGTTGGCTCAATACCAGCTTTTAATAGAGATGAAGAAGCAAGGGAACTAGCTACGAAGCTCACAGAGAGTTTCAATGCAAAATTGGCTAATGGCTTAGATTATATGAAGAAAAGTACAAATCTTGAAATAAAAGCATTTGATCTTAACTCTAAAATGAAAAGTATGCTTAGCGAATACAAGAGCAAAGGTTTAAATTGTCAAGATGCATGCACATCGAACATTGCAGACCAAATTGGGAGATTTAAAGAAAATATAAAAATACTCTTAAAGTTGATATTTAAAGGGGAACTTGACGTTCACTATAACCCTGGGTGTAGCGAAGAAACACTAAAGGATTATTTCTTTTTTGATTATTTCCATCCAACTGCAGAACTTCATCATGAAGTTGGTAATGAAGTGTATGAGTTGATTTGACACAGTTTTTTGAACATATCCTTTCAACGCGAATTCTGGATTAAAGGAGAATAGAAAAGGCAGAAAACAGGGTAAACTCAGCAATTATAAAAAAATAGATGAGGTTACCCATGGAAGATATAACAAAACTGTTTTGTTTGGTCGATGATTTTTGCAGAGATATAGAGAAAAATTTTGCAGGCAAACTACTGCCAAATGGTAAAAAACCCACAAGAACAACGGAAATTGAGCACTCTGAAATCATGACAATAATCCTGCTATATCAACAATCTCCGTGTAAAAATTTCAAAACTTTCTATCTACATTACCTAACGTTGCTCTACAAATCAGAGTTTCCAAAGTTGCCTTCATATACCAGGTTTGTTGCTCTAAAGCCTAGGGTTTTGTGGCATTTAGCAATGTTGTTGCATTGGCTTTGTGGACAGTCAGAAAACACTGGAATTTCATATATAGACACAACTCCCATTGCAGTTTGTCATGCAAAAAGAATATCCAAAAACAAAGTTTTTGCTGGAATTGCAAAATTAAGCAAGAGTACTTACGGCTGGTTTTTTGGTTTCAAATTACATATGGTAATCAATGAAAATGGTGAAATTCATGCACTTACGCTAACAAAAGGCAATGTTGATGATAGGATACCTGTGCCAAATTTGACGGAAAAATTAACCGGCCTTTTGTTTGGTGACAAAGGTTATATTGCAAAAGAGCTTTTTCAGAAGCTGTTTGACCGAGGTTTGAAACTTGTTACCAAGGTGAAAAAAGGTATGAAAAATACATTAATTTCGCTAAATGAGAAGATTTTACTGAGAAAAAGGTCTATCATTGAGACTGTTTTTGGTTACCTAAAAAATAGACTAGAAATTGAACACACTCGCCATAGATCCCCTGTTGATTTCTTGGTTCATATCTTTTCTACTCTCATCTCCTATTCCATCAAATCCAAAAAGCCTTCTATTTCCTATACTTCCTTCCTTAATCCAGAATTCGCGTTTATGGGGCGCTGGGATGACACCCTCCTTGTGTGTATTATAGCTAAAGTGACTTACGACAATTTGAAAAACGACACATTCGTCATTCCGCTACTAGTTAGCGGAATCTATACCGCGAATGAATCGCGGTATGACGTGTTGCTTGGGTCAGTTATATGTAAGTTGTGGCCCTTCTTTATTATTTTTATTAGCGGCAGTTGTATCATCAACAGATATTTCAGAGCTAACAGTGCTAATAGTTTTTTCTATCGCTTTAGCCTGTTCATAGTCTTGACTCAAAAAATACATGGCCAGCCCAACAGCTATACTAGCAACAAGAACAGATGCTATCATTACACCTAGTATCATACCACCAGAAAGACTTGCTGCAACATACACACCAGCTCCAAGTACAACACCAAGAAAACCACTAATCATTATGCCAGGCACCACACTGCCTATCATAGCGCTTTCTTTTTTCGCACTAGCTTGTTCTTTCATACTTTTAATAAGCACTTTTTTTGTTTCTCCTTGAGCTAAATCTAAAGGAACTTTATTATCCGCGTTTTGTATCAAAGGATTTGCACTATATGTAACAAGAAGGGTGGTTATTTCTTCAGTTTTATTACCTATAACTGCATGATGTAGTAATGTATTTCCCTCTTCATCTTTAAAGTTTATATGAGTACGAAATTCTTCATCTAGATTTCTTATTGGGTTGTTTTTTGCATATATCCCAGATTGTATTGCTCTATCTAAGCATTGTATCACTTGTTCTAGTGATTGCTCGCCAGGATTTTGTATAAAATGAAGCAGAATTTCGTGTACTATCGCTTCCTTTGTAGTTTGTGGGCATTGTAAAGCGTAATTAAATGTCTGTGTAGTAATAACTTCTTCTTTTCTTTTTTTAAGAACAACCCTTAAATCTTCAATCGCCTTTTCACCATCTTTTATTCCAAGAATTATTGAATCCAAATTATTTATCATGCTATCCTCCTTGGTTTGATTGCATTACTCATTAATAAATAATATAATAAATCCTGCTAAAAGTCAAGCAATTGATTAATAAGTTAATATAATCCTCCAAAAGGAGCTCCTTACTTTTTGTTCAGCATGTCCATTGGATCAGACTCTTTAAGCTTGCTGTTTGCTGAATTTATTCATCACAATAGCTACAATGTGCTATCGAAGTTCTCTGTAATCTTAGTTAGTTCTTCTAGAATATTCAAAATATCAGTTGCACAAAAAACCCGATCTCTCTTTCCTTGAGAAGTTTGTGAAACGATGCCTAAATCTTCAAGCTTTACGATTGCTCTTTGGGCTGTTGTAAATACGACACCTAAGTTTTCAACTACTTTCCTTATAGTAAAGTAAGGGTTTAAAGGCTATTCACTAAATCATTGTCCCATTCAAATTTTGGTGGCAAGGGGCTTGGTGTAAATGCCTGATAACCAGCGAATACTTTGCCTGATGGTGATCCTTTAATATACATTCATTCAACCTAGCACACTATTTTTATAGTATATATTATTTTCAAATAAAGTCAAAAATGAAAATAAGGCTTTATCTTATTTGCGTGCATGAAAATAAGAAACTCTCTTATTATTGATTTTGCTCAAAAACGAAAATAGAAGAAGCTGCTGAACTTTATATATCCTGTTTTTCTGGAGAACTGCTATAAAACTTCTGAGTGAAGTCACTTAATTTTTACACATCTATTGTAGAGTAAGAAGAACCGAATTTGAAACAAAAATGCTAACTGATGCTTGGACTTTACTGACACTTACACTACTTGAAACTATACTTAGTGTAGACAATTTAATCTTTATTTCTCTAGCAATAGATAAGGTGCCAAATGCGCTGAGAGAAAGAGTGCGCCTTATGGGCCTTGGATTAGCACTATTAATGCGTTTTGTAATACTATTTTTTACATCATCTATATTATTAATGCAAAAACCTATATTTCACACTGCATCAGCAAGGGATTTACTTATGATCGCAGGGGGATTATTCCTTATTGTTAAGAGCTCTATGGAGTTACGGGATGACATCTTTGTATGTAAGAAAAATAAAAAGAAAGCAAACGTTAAATCAAAATTTTTTTTAGTTGTGCTACAAATTATATTAATAGATTTAGTTTTTTCGGTTGATTCGATATTAACTGCTATAGCACTAACTTATAACATGGTAATAATGGCTACAGCATTTACATTTTCCATGCTAGCAATGCTGTTTTTATCAAGTTATACCGCCCAGTTAATCAAATCTAACCCAGGGTTAAAAATAATCGCCATTTTATTTATTTTACTTGTCGGTGTGTACCTCATACTTCATGGATTTCATATAGAATTACCAAAAGGATATTTGTATTCTTCATTTATGTTTGCACTGCTTGTGGAAATTATAAGCAAAATAAAGAAAATTAACCGTCATACCGCGATTCATTCGCGGTATCTCTAGATCCAGCTAACAAGCAGCGGGATCTTTTTGATTTACTCCCACTCAATAGTTGCGGGTGGTTTAGAAGTGATATCATAAACAACTCTATTTACTCCGGGAACATTATTAACAATTATACTGCCGACATTGCGTAAAAAATCCCAAAATACTAGCAAGTGTTGATCCTTATCTTCAAATGGAAATGCATCGGCTGTCATACCATCAGATGATGTTACAGCCCTTAAAGCACAAACATATCCATACGTACGACCATCTCCCATAACGCCTACAGTTTTTATTGGTAATAATACAGCAAAAGCTTGCCATATCTTATCATATAGATCGTAATTTTTCATCGTATTAATATATATTTCATCTACTTCTTGCAATATTTGCACCTTTTCTTTATCGACTTCACTTATAATCCTCACTGCAAGTCCGGGTCCAGGAAATGGATGTTGAAATATTATCTCATCTGAAAGCCCAATTTCTTTTCCAAGTAGCCTTACCTCATCTTTAAAGAGGTAACGTAAAGGCTCCACTAACTTCAGATTCATCTTTTCTGGCAACCCACCAACATTATGGTGAGACTTGATTGTACTAGTGTTGTCTGAGGCATGCCCTGACTCAACTACATCAGAGTAGATGGTACCTTGCATCAAAAAATCCACATCACCTATTTTTTTTGCTTCTTCTTCAAACACTTCAATAAAAGTGTTACCGATAATTTTTCGCTTTTCTTCTGGATCAGTTATTCCCTTCAACCTACTCAAAAATAAATTTGATTTATCAACGTAATTTATCGGAATCTCTTTCAACATAGCGATGGTTTGGTTCTTGCGTAATAACCCAGTATCAATGAAAATACAGTTCAATTGTTTTCCTATAGCTTTATGTGTGAGAGCCGCTGCAACACTTGAATCAACCCCACCACTCACTGCAGCGATTACTTTTTTCTCTCCTACTACATTTTTGATTTTTTCCTTTTGCTCCTCAATAAACGACTTCATTGTCCAGTCTCTTTTGCAATTTGCAATATCCAAGAAGTTAGAGAGCAATTTACTGCCATTTGTTGTGGGCTTAACCTCAGGATGGAACTGAGTACAGTAAATCTTTCGCTGTTCGTTGACAATCATTGCAATTGTTTGATTTATCACACCTGATGCGATAACAGTAAATCCATGTGGTATAGTATCAACACTGTCCGCATGGTTCATTAATACATCCACTTCAGAATTAACATCCCAGGTATCCTTTACAATGGGGGATTCTTTTAGTATCTTGATTTTAGTTCTACCAAACTCCTGTTTGAAACTCTCTTTTACTTTTGCTCCAAAATAATGACAAATGAGTTGCTGTCCATAGCATATTCCAAGTATAGGAACGCTTGTTGCCTCATTAAGTTTTATAATTTCATGTACTACTCTACTTGTTTCAGAACAATCATCATTTACAGATTGTGGTCCTCCAGAGAGAATAAACCCATTGAATTTTGATATTGTTTCAAAACTGATGTTGCTTGGAAATATCTCACAATAAACACCCATTCCTCTTACTTGTCTTGCGATAAGCTGTGTAAACTGTGAACCAAAATCAATAATGGCAATTGCTGACAATTTGCTCCTCCATATTATTTAAAATGATATCTGATAATAAAGAAAATAATGGAGTAAGTAAACCAAGACCTGTTTAAAAGCTTTAACGCGTGGTACAAGTTAGCTATATAGCTAATTTTCCTACACCATACCGCTGCGGCGCTAACTAGTAGCGGAATGACAGCAATCTACGTCATACCGCCGCAGTATCTCAGCCGCTAACAAGTAGCGGGATGATGGTTGTTAGGCTAGCTGTCATCCCAGTGCTTGACACTGGGATCAAGGAAAGTTTGCTTGTGAGCAAGCAAATTAGCATAGAAAAACGTTTTCGATGAGATTGCAGAAAGGCTGGATTCCAGCGTCACGCGCTGGAATGACACCTTCCGTATAAATATTAAAAGATTTACCAAATGAAAAAAAGGCAAAAGAAGCCCCATGGTGGTTGGCTATTTACTATGTACTAAAATATCGGCGTTTTTTTTATTCTAAAACGCTTGATTAAGAGCGATTTAGCTGCTTTTAACTTGCAACTAACCTACACCGCAAGTGTTTAAGAAATTTACCAAGCAGGAAAAAAAAGGCAAAGAAACCCTAGGGTAGCTAGTATTCAAATTCTCCCTTGTCAATTTGACGTTTTTTGCTGTCTTAAACGCTTTGTAAGCGCGTTTCAGCTTATATAGGTAAAAACCTAGAAATTTTTAAAGACATGCGATGCACGTAGTGCGAAAAATTAAACATGAGACGCCAAATATCCTAAGTTTTTTGTCATTAACCTGCACAGATTGCGAAGATAAATAAATAGCTTCAGTTTCATGATAAGGGGGCTGGCGGAGTTTGTCAAGAAAGTTTTTCGTTTCTATTCCCAATAAAAGTGCGTTATATGGTTATGCAAGAAGTCTATTTACCCATTTGCTTAACTTTCTCTCTACTTTTTTTGAGTAAGGCCGCTATTGGCATGACAGACATTCATCGTAGTCAATATCTGTTTTTTGTTGCAATATTTCACTTTTTTTGAATATGTCATGCGAGACCTTATCGGCTCTCTGCATTGATTGTGATCTGCAGTAATATAAGCTCTTCAATCCTTTTTTCCAAGCAAGCATGTGTATTTTGTGCAAGTAACGTTTATGTACGTTGGCAGGTAAGAACAGATTTACTGATTGAGATTGACAAATATACGAAGTTCTATCACTTGCATGTTCTATAATCCATCTTTGGTCAAGCTCGTACGCTGTTTTAAATGTCAATTTTTCATGCTCACTAAGAAAATCTAAATGCTGAACGGAACCCTCGTTTGTTGAAATTGAAGACCATATTTTATCATTGTCTTGATTTTTTTCTGCTAATAGTTTTTGCAAGAATTTATTTCGCACTACAAATGAACCTGTAAGTGTCTTTTGTATGAATACGTTTGCTGCGTATGGTTCTATTCCAGGGGAGGTATTACCTGCAATAATGGAGATCGAGGCAGTAGGAGCAATAGCGAGTTTGTGTGTAAACCTTTCCATTAGATCAACTTCTTTGGCATCAGGACATGCTCCCTTTTCTTCTGCTAATTTTTTAGAAACTATATCTGCTTGCTCGCGTAAATACTTAAATATTTTTTTATTCCATTGTTGTGCTGTTACTGATTCAAAAGGAACCATTTTGCTTTGTAAAAATGAATGAAAGCCCATTACACCAAGACCAATACTGCGTTCTCTTATTGCAGAATATTTTGCTCGCTGCATTTCATTCGGTGCTTTATTTGTGAAATCTTCCAATACATTATCAAGAAAGCGCATTATATCTTCTATGAAGAGTTTATTGTCTTTCCATTCTTCGTAGTACTCAAGGTTTACGGATGATAGACAACACACAGCAGTGCGTGACTTATTCAGGTGATCATAACCTGTGGTTAAAGTTATTTCACTGCATAGATTTGACATCTTGATGTCTAAGTTGAGCTTTTTGTAAGATTCTGGCTTATTGTTATTTGTTGCATCAAGGAAAATAATGTAAGGTTCTCCAGTTTCAACTCTTGCTGTTAATATTTTGATCCATATATCCCGCGCTTTTACAGTTGAAATAACCTTATTGTTGTGAGGGCTTATTAAATTCCATTCTTGATCATTCTCAACAGCCTGCATAAATTTATCTGTTACTATTACAGCATGATGTATATTTAACGCTTTGCGATTTGGGTCACCGCCTGTTGGCTTACGCAAATCCAGAAACTCTTCTATCTCCGGATGAGATACAGGAAGATAGACTGCTGAACTTCCTCGCCTTAAGGATCCCTGACTAATTGCAAGCGTTAGAGCATTTTGCACTACAATAAATGGAACAATTCCTGATGTTTTGCCGCTACCCTTTACGCTTTCGCCTATTGAGCGTAAATTTCCCCAATAACTACCTATTCCACCACCACGTGCAGCAAGCCAAACATTTTCATTCCATAGATCAACTATTCCCTGCAAGCTGTCTTCGGTTTCATTAAGAAAGCAAGAGATAGGCAACCCTCTCTTGGTGCCACCATTGCTGAGTATTGGTGTTGAAGGCATGAACCACAAGTTGCTCATGTAGTCATAAAGACGCTGCGCATGTTCTTTATTATCAGAATAGTAATTAGCAATACGTGCAAAGAGGTCTTGATAACTTTCATTTTCTATTAAATACCTGTCTGATAGGACTGCTTTTCCAAAGTCGGTTAATTTGCTGTCCTTTGCGTAATCAATAGTAATGTTATTCATAAAATTCCTTTTATTCTTTTATTATATATAGATACTTAAAAGCCACTTTGAGTAATTTTTAAGTTAGGTTTTTCGGACTTTCTTGTTGATGCTGTAATGCAAACAAGATACCGTCAACCTGACTGCCATATATTTTACAGTAACTCATATAACTTATTTGCATATTTATTTCTTTTGCAACATGTTGAACATAACTTTCTGAGTGACGAAAATAGTCTCCTTTATTTACAAAGTCAATACCTTCGCCTTCCTTTCTTCTTATTAAACATACAATAACCCCTTTTTTGCTCGTAGATCTTTTTGCTAATTCCAATTCTTCTTGAAAGTCATGTAGATAATGTAGCACTTCAGCAAAGATAATTACATCATACTGCTGGTTTTTCTCTTGTTTAAGAAACTCTTTCATTTCCATATGTATTAATTCATTGTAAACAGGCTTACCTTTTATAAAGCATCCTCTTGCGATATTTAGCATTCTACTTGAAATGTCAATTCCTGTTATGTGGTTTCCAATACTATTTATTTTTAAGAAATGACCACATATTCCAGTTCCACAACCAAGGTCAAGTATATTGAGCTCAGAAGTGGAGTTGTTGAAGATTTTTGTAATTATCATGTGTACAAGTTCATGCCCTCTATATTGTTTGGCAATCAACCAATGCTCAACAAAGTATTCACCTGTGTAATCAAAATATTGTCTTATGAGGTTTTTTGGCAATTCTGTAATAGGCGCTGAGTTTGTCATTTTTTTTATATAGTAAGACGCCTCCTCGTGGTCATTATCTAATTTTAGTGTCCTTGTTAAATAATTATAAGCTTTGTTAGTATTCCCTACCGCAAAATGACACCTTCCGATGTTATACCAGACTATAGGTAAATGGGGGTAAAATATGCTAATTAACCAAAATCGCAACTTTGCATCTGATATGCTGCCTTTATAAAAGTGATATAAACCGATTTCAATATTGGTATTTAACAGGTTCTTAGATTTTTTAAGAAGCACTGTCATTTCTTTATGAAGAGTATTATATTTATTCACAATGAAGTGTTTTACTTTCTTAATATTTAATACGCCAATGAGCTTAGACATACAATTGAAAGCAACGTTTTTTATAAAAGAGAGATTACTTTTCATACGTTAGAAATACTCCGAATGTTTATTATCATTTTTAGGCAATTGATTTTAACACATTTTATCTTACAAAATATCTTTTTTATTAATTTTTACTGTATATATAAGTTTACCACATATTTCTCAGATTATACTGTTTAGGATTGCTAGTATATTGTTGTTGATAATATAAGTAAATGTTTTGTGCAAAAAGGCGTTGACATATTATTTATTAGGTTATAATATATAAAAGATTAATTTAGTTTTTAGATGTTTGACAAGTTTTATGGTAGAGATTAATTTAATCTCAATTCAATTTTAATAATATTTAACTCTGCATATTCTGCATATAGTCGGATAAATAAATTATTAAGAGCACTTGATGGATGCCTTGGCGTTAAGAGGCGATGAAGGACGTGGCAGGCTGCGATAAGCTGTGGGGAATTGTCAACAAATTTTGATCCGCAGATTTCCGAATGGGGAAACCCAACTAGTTTAGCTAGTTATTACCTACTAAGTATGTAAAGCAAACTTGGTGAACTGAAATATCTAAGTAGCCAAAGGAAAAGAAATCAACCGAGATTCTGTTAGTAGTGACGAGCGAAAGCGGAAAAGGCTAGTGATTTAAGAATAAGAATTAGAATACTCTGGAAATAGTAACCATAGAAGGTGATAGTCCTGTATAAGTAGAAAGTTTTTAAATCCTTGAGTAGAGCGGGACACGTGAAATCCTGTTTGAATATGGGGCGACCATCCTCCAAGCCTAAATACTCCTTAACGACCGATAGTGAACAAGTACCGTGAGGGAAAGGTGAAAAGAACCCCGGGAGGGGAGTGAAATAGAATCTGAAATCAAGTGCTTACAAACAGTTGGAGCTCTATATCAATTTATTGATATTTAGAGTGACAGCGTACCTTTTGCATAATGGGTCAGCAAGTTAATCTATGAAGCAAGCTTAAGCCGTTAGGTGTAGGCGTAGCGAAAGCAAGTCTGAATAGGGCGTTTTAGTTTTATGGATTAGACCCGAAACCAAGTGATCTAGTCATGACCAGATTGAAGGTGTGGTAAAACACACTGGAGGATCGAACCAGTTAATGTTGCAACATTATTGGATGAGTTGTGATTAGGGGTGAAAGGCCAATCAAACTTGGAAATAGCTGGTTCTCCGCGAAATCTATTTAGGTAGAGCGTTGTATGTATGTTGTTGGGGGTAGAGCACTGGATAGACTAGGGGGATTCACCGTCTTACCAAATCTAACTAAACTCCGAATACCAACAATTAATTATACAGCAGGCACACTACGGGTGCTAAGTCCGTGGTGAAGAGGGAAACAACCCAGATCACTATCTAAGGTCCCAAAATTACAGCTAAGTGGGGAAGGAAGTAGAAAAACCATTACAGCTAGGAGGTTGGCTTGGAAGCAGCCATCCTTTAAAGAAAGCGTAACAGCTCACTTGTCTAAATAAGTTTTTCTGCGCCGAAAATGTACCGGGGCTAAAGTTGTATACCGAAGATGTGAGTGCTTATTGATTTCGATCAATAGGCGCGGTAGCGGAGCGTTCCGTAAGTCTGTGAAGGTGGTTTGTGAAAACTGCTGGAGATATCGGAAGTGAGAATGCTGACATAAGTAGCGTAAAAGAGTGTGAAAAACACTCTCACCAAAAATCTAAGGGTTCCTACGTTAAGTTAATCTGCGTAGGGTTAGTCGGTTCCTAAGGCGAGTCCGTAAAGGAGTAGTCGATGGCAATTAGGTTAATATTCCTAAACCTCTTAAGTGTGACGGGTTTCGTATTTGTATAGATCTTATTGGATTGATCTATGCTTAAAAGAAGCTCCAGGAAATAGCACTTATATTTATGAGGCCGTACCGCAAACTGACACTGGTGGATGAGTAGAGTATACTAAGGTGTTGAAAGAATGATGTTGAAGGAACTCGGCAAATTATACCTGTAACTTCGGAAGAAGGGTGACCTGCTTTTAGGCAACTATGAGTAGGTGGCACAAAATAGGGAGTAACGACTGTTTACTAAAAACACAGGACTCTGCAAACACGTAAGTGGAAGTATAGGGTCTGACGCCTGCCCGGTGCTGGAAGGTTAATAGGAAGGGTGCAAGCTCCGAATTGAAGCCCCAGTAAACGGCGGCCGTAACACTGACGGTCCTAAGGTAGCGAAATTCCTTGTCGGGTAAGTTCCGACCCGCACGAATGGCGTAACGATTTCTCCACTGTCTCCAACATCACTTCAGCGAAATTGAATTCCCCGTGCAGATGCGGGGTACCCGCGGTTAGACGAAGAGACCCCGTGCACCTTTACTATAGCTTTACATTGCTATTAAAAGTGTGATGTGCAGGATAGGTGGGAGACTTTGAAGTTATGGCGCTAGCTATAATGGAGTCAACCTTGAGATACCACCCTTTACACTTTTGATATCTAACTATGTTTCATTATCTGGAACTAGGACATTGTATGGTGGGTAGTTTGACTGGGGCGGTCGCCTCCTAAAAAGTAACGGAGGCGTGCGAAGGTAAGCTAGAGCTGGTCGGAAATCAGCTTGATAGTATAATGGCATAAGCTTGCCTGACTGCGAGGCTGACAAGCCAAGCAGAGACGAAAGTCGGTCATAGTGATCCGGTGATTCTGTATGGAAGGGTCATCGCTCAACGGATAAAAGGTACGCCGGGGATAACAGGCTGATGGTGTTCGAGCGTTCATAGCGACGACACCGTTTGGCACCTCGATGTCGACTCATCACATCCTGGGGCTGAAGAAGGTCCCAAGGGTTCGGCTGTTCGCCGATTAAAGTGATACGTGAGTTGGGTTTAGAACGTCGTGAGACAGTTCGGTTTCTATCTGCCGTGGGTGAAGGAAATTTGAGAAGGTCTGACTCTAGTACGAGAGGACCGAGATGGATATACCTCTGGTGTACCAGCTGTTATGCCAATAGCATCGCTGGGTGGCTATGTATAGATGGGATAATTGCTGAAAGCATATAAGCAAGAAACCCTCTTCAAAAAGATTTCCCAATTAAGGCCGTGGAAGACTACCACGTTGATAGGCTAGATGTGGAAGCATGGTAACATGTGAAGCTAACTAGTACTAATAGCCTGATTGATTTATTTGCTTTCTATATGTGTGTATGCAGTGTTAAATATTAAGTTAAAATTGTTAAGTTAGAAATTTTTGTTGACTTGGTGGCTGTAGCAAAAATGAACCACCCGATCTCATTTCGAACTCGGAAGTGAAACTTTTTAGCGCTGATGGTACTTGAAAAGGGAGAGTAGGTCGTCGCCAAGTTTATAAAAATTTCTTTTTTAACTTTTTTGAATAATTTTTTTATTGTGAGAAGTTGCTTCTATCTTCAAATCTAATAATTGCGGTCTAGGCTTATTTTTATTCTGCTCTAAGTATTGGCTTTGCTCAAATGCTAATTCCCATTGTGTACGATAACTAGATTCTTTATATTCATAAAAATCTTCTTTAACGTTATTTGTATTTATATTGAGATTTTTATCTTGTTTTTTTCTACTCTCTACCATTAAACACCCACACCCATTAATTTATTTTAAAAATTTTACTTATGTTATCATAAAAAATATAGTTGTAAATACCTTAATTGAGATTTTTTTTATTTTATCTTTTTTAAGCAAATAGTTAGATCTTTTTGTAAGTTTTTATAACTTGCTTGCATAATGTTTTTATGAGTTAGTATTATGTAGTAGTGCCCTATATTGCTTATATTTAAAATGTTAATTTTAGCAAGCATTCGTAGTTGCCTTTTTATTTTATTTCTTTTTGCTGCTTTTCCGGCTTTTTTACTGATAGCCAGACCTACTCTAATAGTATGAATGTACTTTTCAGGTTCTCTTTCTTTTATAGCGTACAGTGATATATAAAGCCCACGATAAAAAAGACTGTTGAGTGCTAACTTATTTTTGAAAGCAGAAGAAAAATCTTTTTTTTTATACTTACTATGCGCATAATTTGTTACACCCTAATGAACGGCGCTTATTAAGGATTTTTCTTCCAGCTCTTGTTGCCATACGTGAACGAAATCCGTGTCTGCGCTTTCTTATCAAATTTTTTGGTTGAAATGTTCTCTTCATTGTTTTTATATTAATATAATTATTTATTTTAAATTATTTTACTTTATTGTCAAATAATGGTGAACTTGTATGACATTTTCGTAGAATAAAATTTGATGCATGGAAGAATGAATTCGGTGATAGTCATACCTGTCTTACTAATCCTTTTATTTTGTTTTAGTAGGTTTCAAGAAGTAAATAAGGTTAAATCTTATCTATATCTTAGTTGTGTATGGATGCTAACTTGGTTGTTAGTATTCTATAATAATTGTTTTGTAACTTTTATTTCTATAGCGTTACTTTTTTTCATGCTTGCTTTTATCTTTAAAAATAAAAGAAATAAGATAATAAAACTTTCGTTATTTGTGGCTTTGGCCATATCATTTTTTATCACTTTATTTATAATGCTGTCTATTTTTATTCAATCCATTAGTTTTTTTAATAAAGTAGCTATTTCAGAATTCTTGTTTTGCTTGAAATGGGGCCACAATGTAGTCACTATCAATGAAGAGAAGATAGGATGTTTTGGTATAGCGCCGCTTTTAGTTGGTACATTACTTATAACTATTATAGCAATGTTAGTTGTCGTTCCGCTTGGTTTATTTTCTGCAATATATATTAGTGAATATGCGAGTGAGAAAGTGCGTTATATTGTTAATACAACTTTGCAAGTTTTGTCTGCTATTCCTACGGTTGTATATGGATATTTCGCGGTTGTGTTTTTGTCTTTCTTTATAAAGCAGGTAGCAAATTTTTTTGGTTTAAGTATACACTCAGAAAGTGCCTTAGTTGCCGGTTTATCGATTGGGACAATGATTCTTCCTTTTATTATTTCTTTACTCGAAGATGCCATAAGATCTGTTCCAAAAAGCTTGCGTTATGGCTTCATGGCACTTGGCGCAACTCCAGCGGAAACTATATGGCATATAACAATACCTTATGCAATGCCTACAATTTTAAGTGCAATTTTATTGTCAATTTCAAGAGTAATAGGTGAAACAATGATTGTGCTAATGGCTGTGGGAATCAACGCAAATTTGACTTTTAACCCTCTTAATTCAGTTACTACCATTACCGTGCAGATCGCTACATTACTTACCGGAGATCAGGATTTCAATAGTGTACAAACTCTTGCTGCTTATGCGCTTAGTTTAGTATTGTTTATTATTACTTGGCTATTAAATGCATTTGCATTGTTTGTAATGAAGCGTAACTAGTAAGCGTTTTAATGTTGCAAAATTTCTATTAATAATATAAAATTTATTTTCTTTAGAAGTTCTTTTATGGAATTATAGTGTTAGGTGATAAAAATAAAGAGATGAATATAGGTAGAGCGATTAAGGTAACTCAAGCAGTTGTTGATATAAAATTTGAAGGTGAATTGCCTAAAATATTTAATGCTTTAAAAAGCAAACTAAAATATAAGGATAAGGAGCTGGTTTTAGAAGTTTCGCAGCATATAGGTGACAATATAGTTCGTTGTATTGCTATGGATAGCACAGATGGCATGTCAAGGGGGGATGAATTTGTTGATACAGGTGCACCAATATCGGTGCCAATTGGGCGTTCAACTTTAGGAAGGATTTTTAATGTTGTTGGAGAGCTTATAGATGAGTGTGGTCCACTGAAGGGAAAATATAACTTAGAGCCTATACACAGAGCACCTCCAAGTTTTACTGAACAGAGAATACAGGAAGAAGTTTTAGTTACGGGAATAAAAGTTATAGATCTTCTTGCACCTTATCTTAAAGGAGGAAAAATTGGCTTATTTGGTGGAGCCGGTGTTGGTAAAACAGTCCTAATAATGGAATTAATTAATAATATAGCAAAAGCTCATAAAGGATTTTCTGTGTTTGCCGGGGTAGGGGAGAGAACGCGTGAAGGTAACGATCTTTATCACGAGATGATCACTTCAAATGTAATAAATATAAATGAGCATGAAAAATCTCAAGCTGTTTTGGTTTATGGTCAGATGAATGAGCCTCCTGGAGCAAGGGCTAGAGTTGCTTTAACAGCACTTACTATGGCAGAGTATTTTCGTGACCGTGAAAACCAAGATGTTCTATTTTTTGTGGATAATATCTTTAGATTTACACAAGCTGGTTCTGAAATTTCTGCTTTACTTGGAAGAATACCGTCAGCTGTTGGTTATCAGCCAACCCTTGCAACTGATATGGGTGCAATGCAAGAAAGAATAGCTTCAACAACTTCTGGCTCTATTACTTCTGTGCAAGCTATATATGTTCCTGCAGACGATTTAACTGATCCAGCTCCAGCAACTACATTCTCTCATCTTGATGCCACCACAGTGTTATCAAGGCAAATAGCTGAAATGGGAATATACCCTGCTGTTGATCCACTTGATTCAACTTCTCAGTCTTTATCTGCTGAAATCATTGGTGAAGAACATTATAAGGTAGCTTCTGAGGTGAAACGTATATTGCAAACTTATAAATCACTGCAAGATATTATCGCAATACTTGGTATGGATGAGCTATCTGATGAAGATAAAATTATTGTTGATAGGGCTCGTAAGATTCAGAAATTTCTTTCTCAACCTTTTCACGTTGCAGAAATATTTACTGGCATGCCTGGTAAATTTGTTTCACTTTCTGATACTGTTTCCAGTTTTAAAGGGATTGTTGAAGGCAAATATGATCACTTACCAGAGGCTGCTTTTTATATGGTGGGGAATATAGATGAAACAATAAAAAAGGCTGAATTAATACAAACTGAAGCTAAATAAAAGTTAAAGATTATGAATACTTTTAAAGTGCAATTTTTCTCTCCTGATGATCAAATTTCATTCAGTGGAGTGGTTTCTCTTTCAGTAACTGGGCTCGAAGGGGAGCTTATGATTTTAGCTCACCATGCTCCTTACTTAATTTATTTATTGCCTGGTATGATTACTGTTAAAATGAGTAACCAAACAGAAAAGAAGGTTGTAATTGATAGTGGCGTATTAGAAGTTACAAATAATAATTGTAGCATTATAACAAGTCAAATTCAGGTTTTTGATCATGCAATTCATGATGAGAAATCGTTTAAAAATAAGAGAATTAGTATATATTTAAGTTATCTTGATGAGAAGTTTCTTTCTTAGTTAGTTTAGGCAAAAAGTCAATTATCATTCAAGTGGCTATAAGATTTTTGCTCAGGGGGCTCTTTTTTGTCATCCCAGAAACCCCGGGGTGTCATCCCAGTGTCGGAGTACTTTAGGTGTATGATCCATAAGTGTTGAAAGTATCAAAAATAACGTGATATGAGATGATCAACGGCATGTAAATTACCTCCCGACAGTAAAACAATCGAACGTATAAAAGAGTCATTTAGATCCAATGTGAATTGCAGTAATGCTATTTTGAACCCATGTAGATTATTTTTGATTTTATAAACAAGAAATAACAAAGCCGTAATAATAATCATGTAAATATACACCTTCATGCCATTCATAGTATGGCTTAAAAAGTGCTTATATCCAAGATTTTGCTTTATAAATTTAAAGAACACTTCTATATCCATCTGCGCCTATATAGCTCTGTTACTTCATAAGCTGGCATTTCAAACAAGTTTGTCAAAAACCATATTTCATCTCCAATTTTATTTCTGATTTTTATTAGCCGTAGATCATGCTTTTCTGCCACTTTACCTCGTGCACGATAAAGATTAACTATTATATCTTCTAAAATCTCTGATCCATCCGATTTTTGTTCTCTTATAACTTTGTTCCTGCTTATAACATCATGTTTTCTTCCTACTTTAACTCTTGTGATAAATTTGTACTCCTTTTCATCAAATTCGGCAAAAGTTCCAACTTTTCTGATTCCTCTATCAAATAATAAAATATCCTCTTTTTCAACTTTAGCTTCATTAATTGCTCTCACTAATGCCATATCTTCACTACTTTCTTCTTGTCCTTTACAAAATCTTATACTTGTCGGCAATTGATCCTTTAATCCTACACTCACTTTAACTTGACTGTCGTTACTTTTACCGCCTATTTTTAGCCCATCTTTTATGAGATATCCCGATAAATTTATGATCGTCGAATCAAACTTATGTAAGTTATTTGATGTTTTTTGGGGTAATAGCTTTTTAATCTTGCTCATCAAATCAATATATACTCCCTTAAAATATTCTGGATTAAAGGAGAATAGAAAAGGCAGAAAACAGGGTAAACTCAGCAATTATAAAAAAATAGATGAGGTTACCCATGGAAGATATAACAAAACTGTTTTGTTTGGTCGATGATTTTTGCAGAGATATAGAGAAAAATTTTGCAGGCAAACTACTGCCAAATGGTAAAAAACCCACAAGAACAACGGAAATTGAGCACTCTGAAATCATGACAATAATCCTGCTATATCAACAATCTCCGTGTAAAAATTTCAAAACTTTCTATCTACATTACCTAACGTTGCTCTACAAATCAGAGTTTCCAAAGTTGCCTTCATATACCAGGTTTGTTGCTCTAAAGCCTAGGGTTTTGTGGCATTTAGCAATGTTGTTGCATTGGCTTTGTGGACAGTCAGAAAACACTGGAATTTCATATATAGACACAACTCCCATTGCAGTTTGTCATGCAAAAAGAATATCCAAAAACAAAGTTTTTGCTGGAATTGCAAAATTAAGCAAGAGTACTTACGGCTGGTTTTTTGGTTTCAAATTACATATGGTAATCAATGAAAATGGTGAAATTCATGCACTTACGCTAACAAAAGGCAATGTTGATGATAGGATACCTGTGCCAAATTTGACGGAAAAATTAACCGGCCTTTTGTTTGGTGACAAAGGTTATATTGCAAAAGAGCTTTTTCAGAAGCTGTTTGACCGAGGTTTGAAACTTGTTACCAAGGTGAAAAAAGGTATGAAAAATACATTAATTTCGCTAAATGAGAAGATTTTACTGAGAAAAAGGTCTATGTTACCTAAAAAATAGACTAGAAATTGAACACACTCGCCATAGATCCCCTGTTGATTTCTTGGTTCATATCTTTTCTACTCTCATCTCCTATTCCATCAAATCCAAAAAGCCTTCTATTTCCTATACTTCCTTCCTTAATCCAGAATTTGCGTTAGAAGATGCGGGGAAAATCAGAAAAGGTCAGGAAGTTGTATTAAATAACTTGCGTAATTTAAAGAATCATGATATTTGTTGTACGGTAGTGGGTAGTGTACCTATTGCAATCTGCAGTTTTATTTATGGTTGTGTGAAACCTATTCGTGTTTTTAATATTTAAAATGAGGTTTAGATGTCGATAACATCCGAAAAGAAAAAGAGTTTGATAAATATATATGCAATTAAAGAAGATGATACAGGCTCATCTTTTGTACAATGTGCAATTTTGACCGAGAGGATCAGTAACTTAACTGAGCATTTTAAAGTGCACAAGCATGACCATCACTCTAAGCGTGGTTTACTTATATTGATAGGTAGAAGACGCAAGCACTTAAATTATATAAAGCGTAAATTTGGTAATGAAGCCTATCAGGAATTAATAGAGAAGTTAGGCATTAGAAAATAATCGAGGAATTTAATATGTTTAAAATTATAAAAAAATCTATAGAGTGGGGTGGTCGTGCCTTATCTTTAGAAACAGGAAAAATAGCACGCCAAGCTCATGGTTCAGTAGTTGTAAATTACGGTGATACTTCTGTTTTAGTAACTGTTGTACGTAAAAAGAAGGAAGAAAGCGTTGATTTCCTACCTTTAAATGTGCAGTTTATCGCAAAAAGCTATGCCATAGGTAAGATCCCTGGCGGGTTTTTTAAAAGAGAAGGTAAGCCATCTGATAGAGAAACTTTAATCTCAAGAGTAATAGATAGAAGTATAAGACCACTATTCCCAGAAGGATTTCATGATGAAATTAGTGTGGTGTGCAATCTATTAACTTATGATACAGTCAATCCTCCTGAAGTGCCAGCATTGATTGGTGCTGTTGCAGCTCTTGCAATTTCTGGTGTTCCCTTTCACTTTACTATAGCTGGAGTGATGGTTGGTTGTGATGAAAATAATAACTATATACTCAACCCTTCTGTTCAAGAGATGAAAGCAAGCAGCTTGGATCTGTTTTTGTCTGGTGATGAAAATTCAATTTTAATGGTTGAATCAGAAGTGAAAGAGCTCTCTGAAGAAAATGTTTTTAATGCAATAAAATTTGGCCATGAACACCTTAAGCCTGTCATTAAGCTCATAAAAGAGTTTGCTGATACAATTGGCAATAAACCTAAGAGCTTTGCTCCTATTGATACATCAGATATAACACAAGAGCTCGAAAAATACGGTAAAGATTTTGAAAAAGCATATTCGCAAACAGTAAAACAAGAGCGAGTTCAAGCTTTAGAAGCGATCAGAGAGAATATATTGAATACTCTTAAAGAAACTGGAAAAGATGAAAAGTTAATTATGTATGCAGTAAAAAACTTTGAAAGATCTTTAGTACGTGAAATAATTAGGAAGAAAGGTGTAAGGATAGACGGTCGTAAGCATGATGAGATACGTCAGATAGAAGTTGAAGTTGATATTCTGTCCAAAACTCACGGTTCTGCACTATTTACAAGAGGCAATACTCAGGCACTGGTTGTTACTGCTCTTGGCACTACTCAAGATGAGCAAATTGTGGATGATATTGAAGGGGATAGACGTGAGAATTTCATGTTGCATTATAACTTTCCCTCATTTGCTGTTGGAGAAACTTCTGCTGCACGTGCACCAGGAAGAAGAGAAATCGGTCATGGCAAACTTGCTTGGAAAGCAATTCATCCTGTTTTACCCGATAAATCTGAATTTCCTTATACAATAAGAGTAGTGTCTGAAATTTTGGAGTCTGATGGTTCTTCTTCTATGGCAACAGTTTGTGGGACTTCTCTTGCTTTAATGGATACGGGTGTGCCAATAAAGGCCCCTGTTGCTGGAATTGCTATGGGTCTCATCAAAGATAAAGACGAGTATGTAATACTTTCCGATATACTTGGTGATGAAGATTATCTTGGTGATATGGACTTTAAAGTAGCAGGAACTAGTGAAGGGGTTACGGTGCTACAAATGGACATGAAAATTTCTGGTATAAGCTTTGAAATTGTTGAAAAATCTTTAGAACAGGCAAAAGCTGGAAGATTACATATTTTAGAAAAAATGAATGCAGTGATTTCAGAACACAGTGATGATGTCAAAGACCATGCACCAAGGATGTTATCATTTTACATAGATAAAGACAAAATTTCTGCTGCTATAGGTTCTAAGGGGAAAAATATACGCAGTGTGTGTGAAAGAAGTAATGCAAAAATTGAAATAGGAGATGATGGTAAAGTTTCTGTTTTTGCTACGAGTGGCACTGAAGCTGAAATTGCAAAGAGTATGATGATTGATTCAATAACAGAACTAGAACAAGGTTCTATAGTTGATGTCAAAGTTGTAAGAATAGAGAAGTCTATTGTAGAGCTTGAATTTCTTAATGGCAGAAAAGGAAAAATGCACATAAGTGAAGTAGCTAATGAACACATAGATTCTATAGAGAGCGTACTTAAACAAGATGATACTTTCAAAGCACTAGTAATTGACTTCGAAAAAGGTGGGTGTCCAAAGTTGTCAAGACGTCGGGTTGATCAAGAGACGGGAGAGTTTTTTGAAGGTGAGCTTTACAACGAGGAAAGGAAAGATGGTCCAAATGACAGGGATAATTATTACAATAATTCATTTAGTAGAAAACCTGGAGGAAGTCACCATAAGAGGCCTCCTCGTCCTCGTTCTGGTTTCAGCAACAGAAATAGGCCGAAATTTGGTAATAATGATTCATCATCAGGTTTTTATTAAGAATAAACTTCTTGCGTTACCTCTCGTCATTCCAGTGCTTGACACTGGAATGACACCCTTTCTGGTGAAGGTTGTTCTCAAATCACAATGTTAGTACAATTGTGGTGTTAGCTATAGCTAACCCAAGGTATCCGTTCAGCGGAGTGGTAGAATAAGGTAGACAAAGCAAGATAATAAAGATAATCATAGAGCAAAAGTGAGGTAATGTGGTAAACCTTTTAGAACTTTGCAAAAATTTACAGCAAAAAATAGAAAAACTGGAAGCAGAGATAGAAAACTTAAAAGCAGAAAATAAAGCTTTAAAGATAGAGAACGCTGAATTAAAGGAAAGGCTCGGTTTAAATTCAAAAAACTCATCCCTGCCCAGCTCAAAAGAGCTATACAAAATAAAAAAGGACAAGCCAAAAAGCGAAAGGAATGTTGGCGATTAGGTTGGGCATAAAGGAAATTTTCATGCCACAATGGAAGCGGATAAAGTAGTAAAAATAGAGTTGCTTAATATTTGCGAATGCGGAGGAGAGCTTGTAATATGCGAAAAACCTTATGTTCACCAAAAAGTTGATCTTCCGGAAATTAGGCCTTATGTAGTAATTGGAACATGGTCGTTGTCGGAGATGCAGAAAAAGAAAAAGTAGCAAGTTACCAGAAGGTGTTACGCCAGATACATTTGGTCCAAGGGTTAAGTCTATAATTGCAGCACTCAGCGGATTTTACAAAAACTCAAAGCGTGAAGTGGCTAGTATCATAAATGACATTTTTAATTTGAACATAAGTGTCGGCAGCATATCAAATAGTGAACACAGAGTTGCATTAAAATGCGAAAAAACATATGAGCAAATCGAACAAGAAATAAGCAGAAGTGAGGTTTTGCATATCGATGAAACCAGTCACTATAACAAAGGAAAACTTGGCTGGTGTTGGATGTTTACAAGCAATACGGCAAGTTTTGTAAAATTGACAGAATCAAGAGGAATGAATGTTTTGCAAGACAGCACATTTTGCAATCGCAATAGTTTGATAGTAACTGATAGATATTCAGCCTACAACTACTTTAATGATAAGAAAAGGCAAATCTGCTGGGCTTATTTAATAAGAGATTTTGAAAGGCTGGCTCATAGCTGGAACATTGAAGTTAAGATTCTTGGCTGTTATGTAAGAGATGTCGCTACTGAATTATTTGCACTAAAAAAAGCTTTACTAAAAAATGAGATAGACATTTTAAGATTTGCCAGACGTGCAAGAAAATTGCGAAAACGTACGAGGTATTATTTGAAGGAAATATCTCGCTTACCTGAAGCAATTGGAGCTTCTCGAGTTGCAAAGAATATTTTGAAATCTGAAAGAATGATGTGGAAATTTTTAGATGACCCAGAAAATATTCCGCTGACAAATAACCATGCTGAACAGCAAATTCGGCATTATGTCGTTTATCGCAAAAATTCATATTTTACCCAATCGAAGCGGGGAAATGCATTCCTTGAACGGATAATTTCATTATACTTGACATGGAAACAAAGGGGTCTCAATCCTTTCTAAAACCTCTTATCTATCATCTCTTACACCGCTTAGCTGAACGGATACACGTGAATGTTGCAATTACAAAAGCGATCTCTACTAGGAGGATGTCATTTCAGTGCTCCTTTTTTTGTCATCCCAGTGTCAGCTACTTGGATGACAGGGGAGGGAGGTGCTACCCTGACAATCGTCATCCCGCTACATGTTAGCGGGATCTAGAGATACCGCGAATGAATCGCGGTGTGACGTAGGGCTGCACTAGCTATATCATGCATTTTATTAACCAACACTATAAACAATATCCTTACAATTATGAGATTGAACCACAACTTGCTCAAGCGTTAAGCTGCTGCGTTTAGCGTCTTTACTGTGATTTTCCCCAAGAACATTTGTTCTTTCTCGTTTTATTTCCTCAATGAATTTCCCATTAACATCTTTAGGATCAATCTCTCCTTCAGAATATATAAGGTTAGTGCAATTTGTTTTTCTATAATAATGCACGCCAAGACATATAATTGATAATGCAAGTATACCAGAACCTATAAGTAATAATAATCCTATGTTATTAGTCAAAGGGTTTTGGTAAAATTTTTGTACGTTATTAACACCGCCTTCCGCATATAGCCATAGAGGAAGCGCTATATTTGCAGCAACTACACCAGTAAATAATGCAGTAAATATTGGTCTGTCGTTAATTACTGATTTTATTTTATTAGTTCTAGTAATTACTTTTTCGTCAATGTTAGTGAAGCCTTGTTTAGCTTCCCAAGCATTAAGTACAAAATTTGAATGAGTGCCATTGCTATATTCCAGTCTTACAGATTTTATAGCTTTATCTTTTGGCTGGTGCTCCAACACCTCAGCTAAAATTTTATCCGCATCTTTTTTTTGAATGGAATGTTCTTCAGTATCTATAAATTGCCTTGTTGCAAAAAATATTGGACCAATTGCAAGCAATGCAGCAAGTGCGATAACTGGTATAGTGATATATTTTGGGCTGTTTGTAAAAAATGCAATAAATTTTGCTTTATCTTGTAAATATAATAAAGCTGCAGATATACTGAGTATAATAGCACTTGCACCAAAAATTATAAAACCCTTCTGCTGCATGGCATACTTTGCTCTTGGCAAGAATCTGTTTGTTTTTTTATTTGTTGTGCTACCTATATCAGAATTTAGTGACAAAGACTCTTCAGAGTCATCTTTGCTTTTATATGATGGTGGTGAAGTTGGAAACGTACCTGGACTTTTAATATCCTGAAGATTCTGATGTGTAGGTTCTTTAATCCATTTTTCTACTTTGCCTAAATAACCATCATCCGTTGCTCTGTCTGTTTCTGTTGTTTGCTCACTAGATACATTAATCCCTTTAAATGTGATATTTTTTAATTCCTCTTCACTGATATCAACTTCCACTATTTTTTGATCTATATTTTCTAAGAAACTCCCCATATCTTTTTCTAATAATTCCTCTACGTTTCTACGGAAGTCATCATCAGGATCAATGTTCCGCTGATTACCATCAATTAACATTACTTTTTGCGGTAACATACCTTTGTCTTTCTTATATGCTTTTAAAAGATATAAAACACATAGATGTTTTTCAATTTGTGGATCTTGAGGCTCATTCATTCTTTTAGCTACTTCTGTTAGTGGATCTTGACGCTTAGTCGTTCCTCCAACTACTTTAATACCTTGTGCCTGCTCTTCTGTTAAACCTAAATGATTTTTCACTACATACTCTACTGCTTTTATGTATTTTGCAGACGATACAATAGCAACTTCTACTCCACTTGAGAGTGCAGATTTTAATACAGGCCTTAGCTTTTCTTTATTTTTGATTCCTGGGTTTTGTAAAAATTCTTCTATTTTTTCTTTAGTTACCGCATTTTTTTCGCCAGAATTATAATCACTATAGTTCTTGGATACAAAGAAATTGTGCATAGACTGATTGGTAATTGTTTGATCAAAGTCAAATATTAATAGTGTATTATTTCCTGCCATATCCAGCATAGCACTTGAGATAGTTTTTTCTGCTTCTTTAGACGATGGTGGATTTATTTCTTCATCATTTTTTTTGAGAGTACTTGTTCTAGGTATTGGAATTGGTGTGAAGTTATTTTCATTTACTGATCCAGGCATATTTGCTCCAAAATTAATTACTATGTTGTGTTGATTACGCTATAGTTATTAAGATCTAGTAAATACCAATTTACAGATAATGTATCTGTTTAGCAGAGTGGCAAAATAAGGTAGACGAGAAAAGACAACTATAGGAACAAATGGGTGTCATCCCAGTGCCCAGACACTGGGATCCAGAAAATTTGATTGTGTACTATACAACATTTTCGATCAAAAGCTGGATTCCAGTGTCAAGCACTGGAATGACATCACAGGGGCACTGGAATTTTTGTTTCAATATTTGTACATTAGCCATGCATCTGAACAGATACATTATTAGTATAGAAATTGTCTATCAAAGATCCTTTCATTCAGAGGGTAATCTTTGTCAAAAAGCAGAGTGATTGTGTTCTCATGGTCTTTTTGTATTTTTATCTGCGATATATTATGAAACTCTTTGTAATCTGATACTACAAGTACTGGACGGTTTTTTGTGTCGTTAATGTCAATTTGTACGATCGTATCATTTGAGATTAGTGCTCCATTCCAATGCCTTGGGTAATAGCTATTGATAGAAGTGAGTGCAAGTAAATTTGAATTTAGCGGCAAGATTGGGCCACCGGCAGAGAAGTTGTATGCAGTGCTGCCTGTGGGGGTAGATAATATTACTCCGTCCCCTCTAAATTTCTCTACTTTTAGCTTATCGTTGATAGTAATATTCATCTCTACTATTTGGTTCGCTTTTCTAAAAACATATACCTCGTTTACCGCTATGTAGTGATACCTCTTGCCACTTGTGTCTGTTGCTTCCATTTTTAGCAAAGTTAACTGAGTTGAAGTTGCATGTTCTATATGATCAATTAAATCTTCACTGCAGCTAAAGCATTTATTCATCAAAAACCCAACATTGCCAGTGTTTATCCCATACACATGCATGTTTTTATTTTCTATGACGTAATTGTGCAAAGTGCGTAGCATAAAGCCATCACCGCCAACAACTATCAATAGATCGATTTCGGACTTATTTTCTTCTGTTATATTGATAAAATTAAGTTTCTTTAATAGTTTAGATACTTCCTGCGATTTTGGTGATGGAGAAGCAACATAGCCTATATTTTTATATTTATGCATGCTTCAGTAAACTCTCTAAAACTTAAAGAGGAGGAAAATTAGAAAATGCTTCCATATTTATCGTTAAACTTAGCTAATTTGCTAGTTTTACTTGCTAACCCGCTTATCAAACTTCCAGTCCATGCAGGGTGAGTAAGAGGATCTCTATCAAGTTTTACCCTATCTCCCTCCTTTCCATAAGTGGAACGAGTTTCAAACTCTTGACCGTCTGTCATAACTATAATAATTTTATGATAATTCATTGTTGTTTATAAACTTTTAGTCAGTTAATATTCTAGTGAACTTAATTCACTAAGTCAATCATTATTCTAAAATATTGACAAAAAATAAATAAAGTAGTATATTTAATAAGGAATAAATAATAACTATCATGATTTTTGCTTTCCCCGGTCAGGGCTCTCAGTTTGTAGAAATGGGAAAGAGCTTATATAGTGAGTTTTCTGTTGCAAGACAAGTATTTAATGAAGTAGATAGCATATTGGATAGAAAGCTGTCTCATTTAATCTTCAACGGTCCTATTGAAGAATTAACCATTACAGAAAACGCTCAGCCAGCTATAATGGCAGTATCAATTGCAATGCTACGTGTTATGGAGCATGTGTTTGGCAAATCTCTTTTCACTGATCACAATGTTAAATATGTTTGTGGGCATTCAGTTGGCGAATATACAGCGCTGTGTGCTGCAGGAGCGTTAACGCTTGAGTCTGCAATCAAGCTGCTGGAAGTTCGCAGCGAAGCAATGCATGAAGCTTCACTGAAATGTAAAGGCGGAATGGTTGCGTTGCTTGGAGCAGAGATAAATGAAGTGGAAGATATATTGAAATCAGTTCAAATTGACGGAATTTGTGAAATTGCAAACGATAACGGTGGCGGACAAGTGGTTATAAGTGGCACTAGAGAAGCTCTTGAAATGTTACCCGATTTATTCAAAAACTCGAGTGTGAGGAAACTAATTAAATTACAGGTTAGTGGGCCTTTTCATTCATCTCTTATGAAACCTGCTGATGAAAAAGTTTTGGAATTTTTGGAGGGTATTAAAATAACCCGTCCTATAGTTCCTTTGATATCAAATGTTACAGCTAAAGAGGAGAATGATCCCAAAATTATAAAAGCTTTACTTGTTAAACAAGTCATAAGCAGAGTGAAATGGAGAGAAATGGTTTTGTATATGGCAAGCCGTGGCATTAACAAATTTGTTGAAATTGGTCCTAATAAAGTTTTATCTAATCTAGTTAAAAGAATTGACCAATCTATCAGTACAAAAAATATAGGTAATATTGGTGATATTGACGGCTTCTTTAATGAATCATTAATATTGACAGCAAAGAATTTAAAAGTAAAAGCGTATAGCTAGCATAAAGTAAAAATTGGGCTATTTATTTACTTTTATTATTAATAGCAGTAAAATGTCAAACATCGACACTAAAGAATATGATCTAACGTTAGGTGATACCACAGTTAAGCTTTTTATTAAAAGTAGCGATACAAGTGGAATCAATTTTATCAATGTGCATCAAAATGAAGTAACTTCAAAAGAAGCTGGCGAGCGTATAATCCAGCAGTTTGGTGGAAGAATGCTGTACATTACCCATGGTGATGGTACCCCACGCAATGTAGAATTTTACTTAAATGGTGAGCGGTATGAATTCGATCCAATCGTATATTTGACAACGTGGCTGCAGAGGCTGGTTTAAAAGAATTTGGCAATTTTTCAGAAGGTGCTTTGAAAGCAGTTAGAAATTTTGCAGAAAAAATTTTAGATTTCTTGCTTCCTGGTCAAGACCATGTCATCGCTCTGCATAATAACTACAACTCTCCCAGCTACTCATTCAAAAGCTATTTTTCTCCACCACTTTCCCGTGATGTACTGAAGATTTATCCAGAAGTATGTCCAGAAAGCGGAACGGGTGAGTTTTTCTACACAACAGTTGAAGATTGGTTTGAGGCTTTAAAACAGAAGAGAGTTTTTAATATAATATTGCAAAACAACAAAGCGGTTGAAGACGATGGTTCTTTATCTGTATATGCTGGAGAAAACAATATTCGGTACTCTAATGTGGAAGCAGAGCATGGTCATTTAGAGCAGCAAATAGATATGCTATCTGCTATGCACAGTGTTTTGTTTCCTAATGAGAACCAACCCTCAACAGTAGAGTTATAGTAGCATAAGGTGTACTATACAATCAACGAACTACCTGTCATTTCATCAGGTTTCTTAATTCCAAGTAGCTGTAAAATAGTAGGGGCAATATCAGATAACCTTCCGTCTCTTAGTTTTAGATTATCGCAAGACACAATAAATGGCACTTTATTTAGAGTGTGTGCTGTATGAGGTGTATTATTTTCTTTATCGAACATACATTCCACATTACCATGGTCTGCAGTAACAATTAATGCGGTGTTGCTTGACTTTTTAACAGCACTCAGCACTTTCGCAAGACAACCATCTACAGCTAGCACAGCTTTCTCGGCTGCTTTTATATTACCTGTATGCCCTACCATATCAGGATTAGCGTAATTTACAACTATCAGTGCGAATTCTTGGGAGTGAATTTTTTCTACAAGCTTTTCTGTGAGCTTGAAGGCTGACATTTCGGGCTGCAAATCATAAGTTTGAACTTTTGGTGAGGGAATGAGTATTCTTTCTTCACCAGAGAAAGGTTCTTCTTTTCCACAATTGAAAAAGAAAGTCACATGAGCATATTTTTCGGTTTCAGCGATGCGTAATTGTTGCAATTTATTGTCTTCTATTGTTTGTCCTAAAGTGTTAGCAAAAGATATAGGAGGAAAAATATAAGGAATTTTGAGATCTTCTTTATATTTCATCATGCTTAAAATTGAAGAGAGTTTTGCTATTTCAGTATGGTTTGTTTTACTAAGCAAAATACTTGCTAATTGTATCATTCGATCAGCACGAAAGTTAGCCAACAGCACTCCATCTTCTGGTTTTATACCTTGATAATCATCTATTACTGCAGGCCTGACAAACTCATCAGTTATGTTATTTTGATAATTTTCATCAATCAACGATACTGCATTATCATGACGAGGTGCCTTTGCAAATGCGATAGCCTCATAAGCTTCAATTGTTCTCTCCCACCTGTTATCACGATCCATAGCATAGTAACGCCCAGAAACAGTAGCAATTCTTGTGTCATTTCCCTTTATACTCTTTGTAAATTCTTGAATGCATTTTTTTCCTGAATTTGGCAATGTGTCTCTGCCATCTAAAAATGCATGTATCACCACTTTTATTCCATGCTGTGATATTTTATTTGCTAAAGTTGAAATATGCTTTTGATGCGAATGAACACCACCATCAGACACCAATCCCATTATATGGCATACTCCGTTCTTACTTTTTAGATCATTAATAAAACTTTGTAGATTTACATTGTTTTCTATTGTTCCAATCTCTTGATTAATGCGCTGAAGGCTTTGTATTACCACTCTACCACTGCCAATATTCATATGGCCAACTTCTGAGTTACCTATTTGACCACCAGGTAACCCCACATCAGTTCCACAGGCGGATAAACTGCATTTTGGATAATTAGAGCTAATATATTGCCAACAGGGTGGATTTGCGTTGCTAATAGCATTGTATTTACTGTTTTCTACTCTATTTCCCCAGCCATCTAGTATACATAAAACGACTGATTTAATGCCCATATAAAATCAACACTAAAATTCAACAGAGAAGAGCTCCCCGGGCCGGATTCGAACCAGCGACCAATTGGTTAACAGCCAACTGCTCTACCACTGAGCTACCGAGGAATAAACCGTTTTTAATTTACCATGTTGAACGTTGGTTGTAAACGTTTTTTGTGTAGACTTTAAGTCCAACTGGTCACAGAAACGAAAAAACTTACTTGACAAACTCCGCCAGCCCCCTTATCATGAGACTGAAGCTATTTATTTATCTTCGCAATCTGTGCAAGTTAATGACAAAAAACTTAGGGTATTTGGCGTCTCATGTTTAATTTTTCGCACTACGTGCATCGCATGTCTTTAAAAATCTTTAGGTTTTTACCTATATAAGCCGAAACGCGCTTACAAAGCGTTTAAGACAGCAAAAAACGTCAAATTGACAAGGGAGAATTTGAATGCTAGCTACTACGGGGTTTCTTTGCCTTTTTTCCTGCTTAGTAAATTTCTTAAACACTTGCGGTGTAGGTTAGTTGCAAGTTAAAAGCAGCTAAATCGCTCTTAATCAAGCGTTTTAGAATAAAAAAAACGCCGATATTTTAGTACATGGTAAATAGCCAACCACCACGGGGCTTCTTTTGCCTTTTTTTATTTGGTAAATTTCTTAATGTTTATGGCTAAAGATTGCACGAATGTTGCAATTACAAAAGCGTTTCTACTAGGAACGCGAATTCTGGATTAAGGAAGGAAGTATAGGAAATAGAAGGCTTTTTGGATTTGATGGAATAGGAGATGAGAGTAGAAAAGATATGAACCAAGAAATCAACAGGGGATCTATGGCGAGTGTGTTCAATTTCTAGTCTATTTTTTAGGTAACCAAAAACAGTCTCAATGATAGACCTTTTTCTCAGTAAAATCTTCTCATTTAGCGAAATTAATGTATTTTTCATACCTTTTTTCACCTTGGTAACAAGTTTCAAACCTCGGTCAAACAGCTTCTGAAAAAGCTCTTTTGCAATATAACCTTTGTCACCAAACAAAAGGCCGGTTAATTTTTCCGTCAAATTTGGCACAGGTATCCTATCATCAACATTGCCTTTTGTTAGCGTAAGTGCATGAATTTCACCATTTTCATTGATTACCATATGTAATTTGAAACCAAAAAACCAGCCGTAAGTACTCTTGCTTAATTTTGCAATTCCAGCAAAAACTTTGTTTTTGGATATTCTTTTTGCATGACAAACTGCAATGGGAGTTGTGTCTATATATGAAATTCCAGTGTTTTCTGACTGTCCACAAAGCCAATGCAACAACATTGCTAAATGCCACAAAACCCTAGGCTTTAGAGCAACAAACCTGGTATATGAAGGCAACTTTGGAAACTCTGATTTGTAGAGCAACGTTAGGTAATGTAGATAGAAAGTTTTGAAATTTTTACACGGAGATTGTTGATATAGCAGGATTATTGTCATGATTTCAGAGTGCTCAATTTCCGTTGTTCTTGTGGGTTTTTTACCATTTGGCAGTAGTTTGCCTGCAAAATTTTCTCTATATCTCTGCAAAAATCATCGACCAAACAAAACAGTTTTGTTATATCTTCCATGGGTAACCTCATCTATTTTTTTATAATTGCTGAGTTTACCCTGTTTTCTGCCTTTTCTATTCTCCTTTAATCCAGAATTCGCGTAATTTCTAAAAACGCTATCCTTTTTTGCTTGTTATCTCTAGCAGGGATTTCAACTTCTACTTTTCCAGCGCAAGGGAGGCCTTGGATAAATGACCATAATTTTTGCTTGTTCCTGGTATGCATGAATTTTTTATTTACATTTCTGTTGTGGCAAGCTCTTACTAAAATTTCTGAGTTAAGATTATGTGCAAGTTCAAAAAAATCATGCATATCTGCTTCTCTGTCACATACAGTTATAGCTTCGGTTTGGGCCAGATCTATAATATTATTTGTTTTCTTTAAACTTTCTAGCCATTTCATACTTTCTTTATCCTCAATATGAACGTTGTTACGATGGCTCTTTAGTCTTTTTTCTTCTTCAGAAATGAGTTGCCTCGAGTAAATCTTTTGATCCAGTATTCCCAGCTTCCGTACTAACAGCAAGGGCTGTATGCATTACTGCTCCTTTTCCAGCAATAGTTCCCAATCCGCTTATGGCTTGAGTATGAAATATAAGTTGTATCTTGAATCACAAGAATTCTTTTATGAGCTTTTGTTCTTTCAACTGTTTTATCAATGTGTGAAGCTAGAATATCGACTTCTTTTACGTTCTCATTTTGAAAAAAAACGATATGCTGCTTTTGCTTCTGACCAACTTCCGCATGCCTCATTAATTGAGCTTTCAGGTAAACTTATCAAACTATCAGCAATCTTTACTAATCGGTCAGTTAATCTTTTATCTCCAAGTACAGCATCTCCAAATTCATTTTTAGCCCATTCATTACTCTCATTTGCCATTTCTATACCCTCAATATTTGCAAACTCTAATATTGTAATATTTTACTTTTTAGTCCATTTATATTTGTGGGTAATAGTAAGATTTGATATGCTGCCAACACTTATGTTCAAATTAAAAATGTCATTTATGATACTAGCCACTTCTGCATCTCCAACAACGACCATGTTCCAATTACTACATAAGGCCTAATTTCCGGAAGATCAACTTTTTGGTGAACATAAGGTTTTTCGCATATTACAAGCTCTCCTCCGCATTCGCAAATATTAGGCAACTCTATTTTTACTACTTTATCCGCTTCCATTGTGGCATGAAAATTTCCTTTATGCCCAACCTGATCGCCAACATTCCTTTCGCTTTTTGGCTTGTCCTTTTTTGTTTTGTACAATTCTTTAGAGCTCGGTAGAGATGAATTTTTCGAGTTTAAACCAAGCCTCTCTTTCAACTCAGCGTTCTCAATCCTCAAGGCCTTATTTTCTGCCTCTAACTCTTCTATCCTCCCTTCCAACTTTTCTATTTTTTGCTGTAAATTTTTGCAGAGTTCTAAAAGGTTTACCACATTACCTCACTTTTGCTCTATGATTATCTTTTTAGATCACTTTGTCTACCTTATTCTACCACTCCGCTGAACGGATACAATTTACTAAACAGAAAAAAAGGCAAAAGAAACCCTAGGGTAGCTAGTTATTCACTATCCATTTTTTAAGTTGGCGTTTTTTAATGTTTTAAATAGCGCGTTTCAGCTTGTGTAGGTAAAAACCTAGAAATATTGTGAAGACATAAGGTACACATAGTGCAAAAAATTAAAAATAAGACGCCAACCACGTTGTTTTCTTGCTGTTTAATCTGCACAGATGAAGATAACTGAATACCTTCAGTTTCATGATAAGGGGGCTGGCGAAGGGTGTCAAGCAAGTTTTTTCGTTTCTATTTCCAATAAAAGTTTGTTATATGGTTATGCAAGAAGTCTATTATAAATGAAATGAATGTGAAAAATATCTTGTTAGCACTTTTAGTACAAATGATATTCAGTTTGCCGCTATTTGCAGCTGATCCTGTTTTGCTCAACTGCATTAAAACTCCGGAAATATATGGCCTTGATGCAAGGCCAAAAAATTTTAGCTCTTCAAACAATTTAAGAAGGAAACCTGGTTCTCCAAATAGTGCAATAGGGGAATTAATACACATAGTGGGTAGAATTACTGATATAAACTGCTTACCAATACAAAATGCTGTAGTTTCTATATGGCACGCGAATTCACGCGGCGTGAACCATTACGATAAGAATATAGAGGATGATCTGAATTTTGCTGGATCAGGAAGGTTTGTAGTGAATAATCTTGGCTATTATAATTTTATTACGATAGCACCTGGTAAAATTGGTGATAGAGCTCCACATATCAACTTTCTAGTTCAACATCCGGATTTTCCAGAATTCACAACGCAAATGTTTTTTGCTGACCATAATTGCGATAATTGCGCTGATCCTGTTCTTGAAGATTTTGTTAGTAATGGGCTTGCAAGCCTTCTCATAACACCATTTACTTACAGTGATCAGGTCATAAAAACCTATACGTTTAACATTACCTTGGGCGGATATAATAAGTTCTCTAATAAAAGATAAAAAACCTTGCATGTAAGGGAGTCCATAGTAAACTTAAGTGTTATTGTACTTAGGATGTATATGAAAAATATCTTACTGATGTTTTTGCTATGTTTTATGTACAGTTTACAATTATTTGCAACGGAGATACCAGCAATGAAAATAACAATTTCTAAAATTTCGCCCGATTTTAAAACAATAGTAATGGGTTTATTTGAGGACAACGAAACCGTAAATGATGCCGGAGTTTTGCAAGGAAAACAGGTCATAGATAATATAAAGCAATTTAGCGATTTCAATGGAAGTTTTGGTGAATTTTTCTCTACTGCTTTGCCAGAAGAAAAAAATGTCATAGTTGTTGGACTTGGTAAGAAGGGTGAGTGGAATGAAAATAGAGAATTAAATATTGGTGGTAAAATATATTGTGAGCTAAGCAGATTAAAAATTAAAAAAGCAGCAGTTTTAATCGAAGGTAGTGCAGCAAATGTTGCATATGGTGCGTTTCTGCGTAGTTTTAAGTTTGATAAGTATAAAACTAAAAAGGATGAAAAATTTACAGAGGTAGAGGAGATTACCGTATTAGTAAAAGATGAGCAATTAAGTAATGCTGAAAGATCATTTGAGCACTTAGGGCAAGAAGGGGAGAGTATATTTCTTGCGCGCTCTTTTATAACAGAGCCTCCTAACATTCTATATCCAGAATCCTATGCTGATAATATAAAAAAAGAACTTACTAAGCTTGGCCTTGAAATCGAAGTGCTTGATAAAAAGCAGATGGAAGAGAAAAAAATGGGAGCCTTGCTTGGAGTTGCACAAGGAAGTAGTAAAGAACCAAAATTAGTAGTGATAAAATGGAATGGGGCTTCTAAAGAACAAAAGCCTATAGCTTTTGTTGGTAAAGGTATAACGTTTGACACTGGTGGAGTATCACTCAAACCTTCACGTGGTATGGAGTCGATGAAATATGACATGGCAGGCTCTGCTGCTGTGGTTGGGGTGATGCATGCTTTAGCAGGACGAAAAGCAAAAGTAAATGCAATCGGCGTGGTTGCACTTGCAGAAAATGCAGTGGGTGGTAATGCTCAAAGACCAAGTGATGTAGTAACTTCAATGTCTGGACAGACAATAGAAGTGTTGAACACCGATGCAGAAGGAAGGCTTATACTTGCAGATGCTTTGTGGTATACGCAAGAGAGATTTTCACCACAATTTATGATTGATCTTGCAACCTTAACTGGAGCTATAGTGGTTGCACTTGGAAATAACGAATATGCTGGTCTTTTTTCCAACAATAATGAATTAGCAAACCGTCTGATTGATGCAGGAAATGAAGTAAGTGAGAAGTTATGGCGTTTTCCTATGAATGAAACTTATGACAAAATTATTGATTCACCGATTGCTGATGTGCAAAATATCGCTCCTGCGGGCTCTGGTGGAGATAGCATAATGGCTGCACAGTTTTTACAGCGTTTTGTGAATGAAACTTGCTGGGCACATTTAGATATTGCAGGCACTGCTTGGCACGAAAAAGGTACTGACATTTGTCCAAGAGGAGCAGTAGGTTTTGGTGTAAGGTTACTTAATAAGTTGGTTAAAAAGTACTACGAAGCCAATGATTAAAGATCTTTATCTGGATTTATGGCTTAGCTACATGAACGTTTATTTTCGAGGCGCAGCAAATGAAAGTAGCTGATACATATTTCTTTTTTTCTGGATTCCAGTGTCAGCTACTTTCATGACACCCTGACAACCGTCATCCCGCTGCTTGTTAGCGGGATCTAGAGATACCGCGGCGGTATGACGTAGGACTGCTGTCATCCCAGTGCCCAGACACTGGGATCCAGTTGAGCTATTTCAACAAAAATACTGCATTTTGAGATGAACGTTTATTTTCACCAGATTATTTACAAGTATAACAATTAAAGTCTGGATTCCAGTGTCAAGCACTGGAATGACACCGTCTTGGATGGAAACCAGTGTTGGCTACTCGGATGACATCATAGGGGTGCTGGGCATAAGTGTTGAAAGTATCAAAAATAACGTGATATGAGATGATCAACGGCATGTAAATTACCTCTGTGAATTGCAGTAATGCTATTTTGAACCCATGTAGATTATTTTTGATTTTATAAACAAGAAATAACAAAGCCGTAATAATAATCATGTAAATATACACCTTCATGCCATTCATAGTATGGCTTAAAAAGTGCTTATATCCAAGATTTTGCTTTATAAATTTAAAGAACACTTCTATATCCATCTGCGCCTATATAGCTCTGTTACTTCATAAGCTGGCATTTCAAACAAGTTTGTCAAAAACCATATTTCATCTCCAATTTTATTTCTGATTTTTATTAGCCGTAGATCATGCTTTTCTGCCACTTTACCTCGTGCACGATAAAGATTAACTATTATATCTTCTAAAATCTCTGATCCATCCGATTTTTGTTCTCTTATAACTTTGTTCCTGCTTATAACATCATGTTTTCTTCCTACTTTAACTCTTGTGATAAATTTGTACTCCTTTTCATCAAATTCGGCAAAAGTTCCAACTTTTCTGATTCCTCTATCAAATAATAAAATATCCTCTTTTTCAACTTTAGCTTCATTAATTGCTCTCACTAATGCCATATCTTCACTACTTTCTTCTTGTCCTTTACAAAATCTTATACTTGTCGGCAATTGATCCTTTAATCCTACACTCACTTTAACTTGACTGTCGTTACTTTTACCGCCTATTTTTAGCCCATCTTTTATGAGATATCCCGATAAATTTATGATCGTCGAATCAAACTTATGTAAGTTATTTGATGTTTTTTGGGGTAATAGCTTTTTAATCTTGCTCATCAAATCAATATATACTCCCTTAAAATATTCTGGATTTATAACTTTTAACCTTTTTGACAAACCACTGTATGTTACTGTACTTTTATCGCTATTCTTATCCATTATACACCTGTCTATTACCATTTCTAGCGCTCTTAGGCTTGTTTTTTGCCCCATTAATATTAACTTCATTAGACCTTTAAATATAATCTTGCCCAACAATTTAGTATTACATTTATCTACTTCACTTAATTTTCCTAGCCTTTCTAAATCCTCATCTTTTATTAAATTTAGTACTCTTTCTATTTGATCCATTATTGCCTCCATTTTCTTGCAATAATAGTTCTTTATGTCTTTTTTGTGTTACTTTCAACACTTATGGGGGGAGGGGGGATGTATGGTCCCAGAGTGTGATGGTATGATAAAATATGAGAAAACAATACCATCAAAGGAGGAATTATGGGACAAATATTACATGGGTGCGCCAAAACAACAGAGACAATTCGTAGAGCAATACAAAATAGTAAAGAGAGCATAGCAAAACTCTCCAGGTACTATAACCTTAATCCAAAAACTATCATTAAATGGAGAAAACGGTCTTTTGCCAAAGACGCTGATATGGGTCCGAAGCATGCAAGATCAACTGTTTTAACTTTAGAAGAGGAGGCTGTAATTGTTGCATTTCGTAAGCATACTCTATTGCCATTAGATGATTGTCTCTACGCTTTGCAAACCTCAATCCCACACTTGACTCGCTCTAGTCTACATCGTTGCTTGCAGAGGCACAGCATTAGCAGACTACCAGATGTTGATGGCGAAGTTAAACCAAAAAAGAAATTCAAACAATATCCTATAGGCTATTTCCATATTGATATTGCAGAAGTCAGAACAGAAGAAGGAAAGTTATATTTGTTTGTTGCAATAGATAGAACATCCAAATTTACGTATGTTGAGTTGCATAAAAGTGCTACAAAACCTATAGCTGCTGAGTTTCTACGTAATTTGATTAAAATTTTACCATATAAAATCCACACTATTTTGACAGATAACAGTATACAATTTACCAACCAAAAACGCCATAAATACGCTTTTCAACATATATTTGATAGAGCTTGTGAAGAAAATGACATTGAACACCGTCTAACAAAAGTTAGCCATCCTTGGACAAATGGGCAAGTTGAGCGTATGAACAAAACTTTAAAGAATGCCACTGTTAAGAAGTATTACTATCAGTCTCACCAGCAACTCAAAGAGCATCTTTATGACTTTGTTATGGCCTACAATTATGCTAAAAGACTCAAAACTCTTAAGGGTCTTACACCTTTTGAGTTTATATCTTTACAGTGGACAAAATCTCCTGAATTGTTCATACTAAATCCACACCATCACACTCTGGGACCATACACTCCCTGTGTTTCGTAATATTATACAATCAAATTGATAAAAGCTGTATTATCTCCTTGCAGCATTAAGTGTATATTTTTTGCTATTTTTTCCACTAAGGGAGTAACATTATCAAAATTTGAAAATTTTGATAACACATAATCTGCTAAGCTTCTTTGATCTTCAGGTCTACCCACTCCAAATCTCAAGCGCCAATAATCGTTGCCAATAAAACTATCTATGGATTTAAGTCCATTATGTCCAGCAGAACTACCACCTTTCTTTACTTTTATTCTTCCAAGTTCCAAATCAGCGTCATCGTGTATGACAACGATATTATCTAGCGATAATTTGTAAAAGTTTCGTATTTTTGCAACAGAAATGCCTGAATTATTCATAAATGAATAAGGCTTTATTAACATGATTTTATTATCATTAATTATGCCAGAGGTTATTAGATAATCGGCTTTTTTAGAGAACGACTGGAAATTCCAATATTTGCAGATTGCATCAACGGTGATGAAGCCGATATTATGATGAGTTAGCTCATATTGACTGCCAGGATTACCAAGCCCAACTATCAGGTGCACTATTCCTCTGTTTCTGCTTGAGGTTCTTCAACGTCACTATCGGCAGCAGAAATTGTAACAATGGTAAAATTTTCTTCTTCATGAGCTACAAACTTAACACCTTCTGGTAATTTTACATCATTGATATGTATAGATTGGCCAATCATTTTGCCGGATAAATCAACTTCTATAACCTGAGGTATTTTATCAGGAGAGCATTTAACAGCAATAGAACGACACAAAACATTAAGCACTCCACCTAACTTGATCCCTGGAGCTTTACTTTCATTCACAAATGATAGAGGTATGTCTATTTTAATTTCGCTGCCTTTATCAACAAATTGAAAATCAACATGTTGCACAGTATCCTTTACTACATGCAATTGGATATCGCGAACAAGAGCATATTCCTTTTTGCCCGAAATATTCAGCTCTATCAAATGTGCAGAAAGAGAACCTGATTTATATTGCTTCGTGAATTCCTTTGCAGACAATGTCAAATTTACATTATTATGGCCCTTTCCATATATGATTCCAGGGATGTTTCCTTTCTTTCTTAGAGAATGCATCGCTTTTGTTTTTGTTATATCACGTAACTCTGCATTAATTGTTACTATTTCCTGTTGCGTCATCGGTTACTCCTATTCAGCTAATCCTTTTAATATAATTTAATAATAATATAACATAAAAATATTTATTTCAAACTTCATTCTTTCATACTAATTGTTTGTGAAAGGATTTATTTAGATATATATTTAAGCTTATTTAACAAGAACTATGGGCATTGATGATAAAGTAGTTTTTAGGATTTATAAACCAACAAAAACTGCAACACAATCTGGTTTAGGTAATACAAATCTCTGGCACCTAAAAATTGAATCTGGTTCTTACTACATTGAACCTTTAATGGGGTGGATTGGCTCAAAAGATCCAAAAGAACAGATTGTATTAAAGTTTGATTCTCTTGAAAAAGCAGTATTCTACGCAAAAAAACGCAACGTTAAATACGTAATTGAAATGCCAAAAAATGTTAAGAGGCTGCCAAAATCTTACGCAAGCAATTTCATACTAAAGTAGGTTTATTGTAGTGTGCTTATCTGTAAAAGATAAAGCTTAGTATAACCAATTTAACTCTGGGTTTTAAGTTGTGCTAACACACTGCGGCCATTTAAAGAGTCAAGATTTTTAACCTGGCTAGCCAGTATTAAAGAGTTATTTTTTAGGTATTTCTTTACAAGGCTTGCAAGTCTTTTTGGATTATTCAAATAGCTCCACTCTGCTTGTAAAACTTTTATATCACTTTGTACTAAACTAATTTCACTTTTTATTTTTATTAGCTCTCTATTTAATGACTGAACATGTAGTTTTATCTTAAATAGTCCTACAATGCTAAGAAAAAACATAACTATTGAGATGATGCAGAAAGTTCTCATGACAACTTCTGTATAGCTCTTAGTTTTGCTGAGCGTGAACGCGGATTTGCACTTACTTCTTCTATACTTGCTTTGATCACTTTTTTATTTAGAAGAGAGAATGTCTTACAATCAGTAGATCTTGGCTCACATAGATCTTTAAAAAAAGTTTTGACTATACGATCTTCCAAAGAATGAAAGGTGACAACAATTAATTTGCCATTCTCATTTAAAATTTCAGATGCAGCTTTAATGCCCCTCTCAAGTTCTCCCAGCTCATCGTTTACCCATATTCTGATTGCCTGAAATGTTCTGGTTGCAGGATCAATTTTGCTTTTTCCACGGAATACCACAGAACGTACAATGTTCGCAAGCTCAAATGTAGTTTTGATAGTTTTCTTCTTCCGTGCACTTACTATTGCTCTTGCGATTTTGCGAGAATGATGCTCTCCTCCGTAGTTATATATAGTATTTGCAATTTCTTCTTCGCGTAAAGCGTTAACAAACGTTGAAGCGTTTATATAAGAAGAGTTATCCATGCTCATATCGAGTGGGCCATCATGTAAAAATGAGAACCCTCTATCTCCGTTATCAAGCTGCATAGATGAAACTCCGATGTCAAAAACTACCCCATCCACTCCGTTTGATGTCATTCCAGCGCGTGACCAGTTATTTTTTCCAGTATCAAGTACTGGGATGACAGGAGATGGCTCAACGCTGCTTAGTATACTTTTAATATTACTAAACTTCTCAATGAATAGTTTTATTCTATCGGGATATCTAACGCTTAAATCATCATAAAACTTAGTTACCGTTTCATCTCTATCAATTGCATATACTTTGCAATCAGCTGACTCCAATATTGCTTTGCTATATCCTCCAGCTCCAAATGTGGCATCCACGTATATACCACCATCTTGTGGTGAAAGTTGTGATAGCATCTCTTTTAATAAAACTGGAGTGTGTATCATAGCGCTTCATCAAGAGACTCTGTGCATACAAATAAAAATAGCTTCCCACTAAAACATATGGAAATATATAGGCAATAATATAAAAATACTTGAATACAGTCAATGATATAAAAATATTAAGATTTAATAAGATACTATTATTAATATAATGTTCAAATTTTTCTATTATATAAAAAAAGTAATGTATACTACTAAATACTAAACAAACTATAGAAAATTATGCAGCAAATAACAAAAGTAATATTTTCAAGTTTGATTTGTAACACTTTATTGTGGTATGACCACATGCTTTTCAGTCACCTAATAAGCATAATCGGAGATGTTTTTTTTCCATCAGATGATAAATTAGTCAGCATACTTAAGGCTTTTGGAGTTTTTGCAGTAGGTTTCCTGATAAGACCAATAGGTGCTGCTATATTTGGTCACATCGGTGATAAATATGGCAGAAAAATTGCCCTATTTCTTTCTATTATATTGATGACTTTGTCAACCGTATTAATTGCTTTTGTTCCAGGTTATCAAAGCATTGGAATACTAGCGTCAATGCTGGTAGTTTGTTTAAGGTTATTGCAGGGTATATCTCTTGGAGGAGAAGCAGGAAATGCACCATTTTTAATAGAACACGCTCCTAAAAACAAAAAAGGATTTTTTGGCAGCATTGAGGTATTAAGTGCAATTCTTGGTTCAATATTAAGCCTGATAGCGGTACTCATATGCAAGAAAGTATCTGATTTTGATTCTTGGGGGTGGAGATTACCTTTCATTTTTAGTTTAGCAATGGGATTAATCAGCATATATATGAGATATATACTTGATGAAAGTCCAGAGTATAAAAGACAAGAAAAACGATCTGAATTGCCGTTAAAAGAACTATTAAATGGCTATAGAAAACCTTTTCTGATATCAGTAGGAGTCGATATAGTTGAAAATTCATCTCTTTATATATATCTAGTGTTTTTCAATGTGCTTACATCAACAATAAACACTCAATTTAATCACACAGTGGAAATATTGAATCAGGTCGCACTTGGAGGGTTAACAATACTGTTTGCAATGCTTTCTGATAAAATAGGAAGAGCAAAAGTCATGAAATTTGCATTTGTGACTTTTATAGTAGTAAGTTATCCAGCTTTTTCAATGATACTAAGTGGTGATAATTTGCTCACCATAATGGCGCACGTTCTTTTTATAATCCCAATAGCTGCATCGCTTGGGCCTGTTAGTGCATTTATGTGTGAATTATTCCCAACAAGGGTACGATACAGTGGATTTGGTTTATCAAGAAATATAGCTTCGGGATTTTTTGGTGGCCTTGCACCATTTATATGCACAACAATTATCAAGGTTACAGGACAGGAAACTTCAGCTAGTTTTTACATGATTTTCTGTGCATTAATTGGGCTAGTTGCTATATCGCAAATTAAGGGTGAGCTTTCTTCAAAATCATCCAAAGTAAAACAAGTATAGTTGCAGTATAGCAGAATTTAAAAAAATCTAATCATATGGTGGGAAGTGCCAATTCTTAGGTGATAATGTGAATATTTCAGCACCATCTTTAGTTACTCCGAGCATATGTTCAAATTGAGCAGAAAGTGAAAGATCGCGTGTTGTCACTGTCCAGTCATCGAGTTTACTGAGCAGAGTCTCATGTTTTCCAGCATTAATCATTGGCTCTATTGTAAAAAACATACCTTCCTTCAAGATGAGATTTTCATCTTGATCATAGAAATGCACTACATTTGGCGGAGCATGAAAGACTTTTCCTATACCGTGTCCGCAGTAGCTGCGTACGATAGAATATCCAAAATCTCTAATATATTTCTCTATAGCAAGCCCTATTTCATTTAACTTATTGCCGGGTTTAACTTGTTTAATTGCTTCCATCAATGCATGATAAGTAGCGTCACACAAACGTTTTGCTTTTATTGATGGCTTGCCAACCCAAAACATGCGACTTGTATCACCATGCCAGCCATTTAAAATCACCGTGACATCAATATTTAAAATATCTCCATCTTTAAGTGGTTTATTATCGGGAACACCATGGCACACAACTGCATTTTTTGAAGTGCAAATCGATTTTGGATACCCCCTATAGTTTAGTGGTGCTGGAATTGCACCTGCATTAATTATAAAGTCATGGCATAGATCATTTAACTCATTAGTTGTCACCCCTATCTTTACGTACGGTGCAATGAAATCAAGAGTTTCAGCAGCAAGCCTGCCAGCCTTGCGCATAAATTCAAAATCTTCTTGTGAGTGTATAGTTATGTTCATATTTTCCATGTCTTATTATAATTGGTACGCTTACTTGCAGTACATAAATGTAATAACTTTGCGTATTATGAAAATAAGCCCTATGGATCCTAGCGTCAAGTCATTTGTATGAAAGGTGGTAAAACAGAAATCTAGACTGTAACTTTTGATTTAACCCAATTATACAATTTACTCATTTTACCATCCTGACCTAAAATACCAGAATTATTTTTATAAAAAGTGTCAACTATTAGCTTTATAGAGCCTATAGCAGCAGAAAATACAGGATTTTTATCATATTCGCCATCAAGACCGCTACAAGACTCAGGGCACCCAATTCGAACTTGCTTATTGAATATATAGCCTGCAATTTCCTTCATGCTTGTGAGTTGACTAGTTCCACCTGTGATCACTACTTTATTAATTGGATCTTTCTGCTCTTGAAATTGCTCTCTTACCATTTCAAGTATTTCTTCAACTCTTGGTCTTATGATGTTAATAAGCTCAGATTTGAATACTTGAGTAGGTTCATCATTTTCGTTGTTTTGCATTGTAATGTACTCATTCTCATCTATTGAAGTTACGATAGTGCTACCATACAGTATTTTTATATACTCTGCACGTTCTATGCTTGTGCATAGCCCGTAAGCAATATCTCGAGTGATATGAACGCCACCAATTGGAACGCTGCTTGCATACACAAGTTTCTCTCTTTTGAAAATTCCAATTGCAGTGCACCCACCGCCTATATCAACAATAGCAGTCCCGAGCTCTTTTTCATCTTCACTCAGACAGGCAAGACCTGCAGAATATGCAGAAGCAATACAACCTGCCATATTTAATCCACCATTATTGGTAATACAGTTTTCAATATTGGTAAGCGCTGGACGCGAAGCAGTGACAACATTAACATCAGCAGATAGTCTTTTTCCGTACAATCCACCAACTTCTTTTATGTCAGTCATGTCATCTAAGTGATATTTCAGTGGTATATTGTGAATGATAACATTTTCTTCAATATATTTCTCAAACGTCTGAAAAACTACACGTTTTATATCCCGGTCAGAAATTTCATGATTAGCTGCAATAATTTCATTATGTACATTAAAAGATGAGATGCCACATCCAGCAATATTCACATATATCTGATCTATAGTTTCCTCTGACACTTGCTCAGCTAAACCTATAGTTGATGAGATGGAGTAATTTGCGTGTTTTACATTAGTTATTGATCCACCGTTTACACCTTCTGCAATCTTATAACCCGTTCCTGTTACTTTATAGCTGAAGTTGCCATTTATCTTAACGATTAGACAGATAATTTTTGTTGTACCTATGTCTAAAACAGCAAAAACATTTCTCTTTGGTTTTGCTATTACTGCAGAGTACATTAGTTAACCTTATTACGCAATTTCATTTAAATTGTAGCTTTCTTTAATAATTTATATTTCTATTATAGATATAGCAACATTTTAATATACACTAAATTCTGGACAAAAGGAAAAGCAAAACATAGAATTATAATTTTTATGTCCATATTACCAATTGTAATTGTTCTTGATGAAAGACTAATCACACGTGCCAGTGAAGTAACAGATATAAACGATAAAATTAAAGAATTAGTAAACGACATGTTCGAAACTGTGTACGATGCAGAAGGTCTTGGCCTTGCTGCAGTGCAAGTTGGAGTGTTAAAGAGAATTTTTGTTGTGGATGTTCAGCTAGAAACAATTGAAAATGAGCCAGCAGGATATGAATCAACTGGCAAATTTTGCATGATTAATCCAGAAATTACGGAATTATCTGATGAACAAGTGACTCTCAAGGAAGGGTGCCTTTCAATTCCAGAGCAAAGCTATGAAATTAAGCGTCCAAAGTATTTAACTGTGAAATACAGAGACTTGAATAACGAAGAACAGACGCTAAAAGCTAGTGGTTGGCTTGCAAGGTGTATTCAGCATGAATTAGATCACTTAAACGGCATATTATATATTAGACATTTATCTAAATTAAAGTATGATATGGCCATGAAAAAAGCACAAAAGGTTAAAAAGCATTATGAGCAATAAAGACCTAGAATTATTAAAATTTTACCATGAAGTGGGCGTTGATTGCACACTAATGGAGGGTGAAGAGGAAAAAAAATTGGAGAGCAAAGAGAGTGTACAACCCTCTGTTATCCAAACTGGGACCAAGAAGAAAGATGCAGATATGCGCTGGAATGACACTAAAGATGGAAAAGACATGTTTCCAAGTGACTGGATAATTGAAGCAAGAAAACTCGCAAGTAAATGTGGTAGTGTGGATGAATTAAGAAGTGCAGTGAAGTCATTTGAAGGTTGTGAGATAAAAAAAACTGCAACTAATACTGTCTTTTCCGATGGTAATCCAAATGCAAAAATTATGCTCGTTGGTGAAGCTCCAGGGGCAAATGAAGACCTTCAAGGCATACCATTTTGTGGTGCAAGTGGAATGTTGCTCGATAAAATGTTAAATGCAATCAATCTTGATCGCACCAAAGTTTATATAAGCAATACCGTATTTTGGCGCCCACCTGGCAATAGAAAGCCAACTGACCTAGAGCTTGATATGTGCAGACCATTTGTTGAGAAGCATATTGCACTAGTTTCACCACAGATTTTGGTTTTAGTTGGTGGAATTGCGTGTTATAGCCTTCTTGACAGCACAAAAACTATATCGAATTTGCGTGGTAGATTTCATACGTACACTAACCAATATTTGTCCAATTCAATCACCACATCTGCTATATTTCACCCAGCTTACCTACTGCGTCAGCCAATGCAAAAACGTTTAGCCTGGGAGGATTTAAAGAAGATTAGGGAGTATCTTGATAACACCAATAACTGTACGAATACTTAACACCACTGGTGTCGGAAAGTAGCCCGCAGAAACGAAAAAACTTGCTTGACAAACTCCGCCAGCCCCCCTACCATGAAACTGAAGCTATTTATTTATCTTCTCTGTACAGATTAAATGACAAAAAAACTCAACGTATCTGGTGTCTCATGTTTAATTTTTTGCACTATGTGCACCTTATGTCTTTATCAAATTTCTAGCTACACAAGCTGAAATACGCTATTTAAAACATTAAAAAACGCCAACTTAAAAAATGGATAGTGAATAACTAGCTACCCTAGGGTCTCTTTTGCCTTTTTTTCGTTTGGTAAATTTCTTAATGTTTATGGCTAAACGACAACCGTCATCCCGCTGCTTGTTAGCGGGATCTATGCTTTGAGATACCGCGAATAAATCGCGGTATGACGTAGAGCTTGCGTTAGCTACACTTTTATGCTTACCAACTCAGTATCCAATCAAAATCCTGGATTTCAGTGTCAAGCACTGAAATAACACCAAAAACGCAAATTCTGGATTAAGGAAGGAAGTATAGGAAATAGAAGGCTTTTTGGATTTGATGGAATAGGAGATGAGAGTAGAAAAGATATGAACCAAGAAATCAACAGGGGATCTATGGCGAGTGTGTTCAATTTCTAGTCTATTTTTTAGGTAACCAAAAACAGTCTCAATGATAGACCTTTTTCTCAGTAAAATCTTCTCATTTAGCGAAATTAATGTATTTTTCATACCTTTTTTCACCTTGGTAACAAGTTTCAAACCTCGGTCAAACAGCTTCTGAAAAAGCTCTTTTGCAATATAACCTTTGTCACCAAACAAAAGGCCGGTTAATTTTTCCGTCAAATTTGGCACAGGTATCCTATCATCAACATTGCCTTTTGTTAGCGTAAGTGCATGAATTTCACCATTTTCATTGATTACCATATGTAATTTGAAACCAAAAAACCAGCCGTAAGTACTCTTGCTTAATTTTGCAATTCCAGCAAAAACTTTGTTTTTGGATATTCTTTTTGCATGACAAACTGCAATGGGAGTTGTGTCTATATATGAAATTCCAGTGTTTTCTGACTGTCCACAAAGCCAATGCAACAACATTGCTAAATGCCACAAAACCCTAGGCTTTAGAGCAACAAACCTGGTATATGAAGGCAACTTTGGAAACTCTGATTTGTAGAGCAACGTTAGGTAATGTAGATAGAAAGTTTTGAAATTTTTACACGGAGATTGTTGATATAGCAGGATTATTGTCATGATTTCAGAGTGCTCAATTTCCGTTGTTCTTGTGGGTTTTTTACCATTTGGCAGTAGTTTGCCTGCAAAATTTTCTCTATATCTCTGCAAAAATCATCGACCAAACAAAACAGTTTTGTTATATCTTCCATGGGTAACCTCATCTATTTTTTTATAACTGCTGAGTTTACCCTGTTTTCTGCCTTTTCTATTCTCCTTTAATCCAGAATTCGCGTCTAAAGTAAAAAAAGATAAAAAAGGAATAAAAGAAAAAATAAAAAGCTTTAAAATAAAACCCGTAAAAAAAGAGCTAAAAAATGGCAATACGTTCAAAAAAGGTTTCAAAAAGCTAAAAGGGAAAATAAAAAAATTAAACCCAATAAAGGTTAAGAAAAATAAGATAATCGGGAGCAAGAAGTTAGCATTTTTACTAACATCTGCTACAATCGTAGCAATTTTACCAACATTCAGTTTAGCTCCCTTGCCAGCATTAGCGGTAACTTCTGCATGTGTTTTCAGTATTAATTTTATAGCTGTGAAGACGTTAAAGAAAGTTATCAAACAACGCAAATTAGCAGCAAAACACCAAGAAGCAGAAACTAAAGAAGAGTCAACTGTGGCTGAATTAGAAAATCCGAAAGAAGAAATTCAAGATGTGTCTATAAAACCAGTAAGTAAAGAAAATTCTGAGCAAATTTCTAAAGATCTTCACCAATAGATTTATTAAATACTTTTCTATTTTTATTTAAATATTATGTTCTTAATAAAAACACTAGCAAAGCGGGAGTTTTATTTGCAATATAACATAAAAGTGAGTGCAAGAGTTAATAATTTAAAAACATTTATCGCTGCATACTCATATACAAACACATTTTTTGTGAGGTTGTTGTGAAGATCGAAAAAATTTTACAAGACGCTTCCAAGAAGATTTATGAGTTTAGAAATCCTAGTCTTCTTTCATTGATCGTTTTCAAGACTATCAAAACTATTATCAATAGTAGATTTGGTACTAAAATTTTACATTTCTCTGCAAAACGCAATCTTTACAACTTATTTCTATTCCTTGTAAAATATGATGCTAATGTTGATGCAGTAAATAGAAAGGGCAATACAGTACTACACATTGCCTCTCAATATGGATCCACAGCAATAGCAGAGGTTATTGTAGTAATGAGCAAAAATGTTAGTGCTCAGAATATCGATGGCGACACTCCTTTGCATTATTCAGTAAAATATAGATATCTGGACGTTATGCAAAAGTTATTACAATTTGGTGCAGACATTAATTGCCTAAATCGTCTAGGTGAGTCTCCTCTTCATTTGGCTGTACAATATGCTGACGGAGTAATGTTGGGATTGCTGATAAAGGGAGGGCTTTTCTTGAAATTAAAAATATAGAAGGAAGTACCCCTCTTCACCTTGCAGTTTCATTGAATAAAAAAGATCATGTGGAGCTTTTATTGCAAAATAGAGCAGATATTAATGCAATTGGAAGAGATGGTTGTACTCCGCTACATCTGGCTGTTATGAATGGCAATAAAGAAATTGTGGAATTATTGCTGAGTAAAAAAGCAAATGTTTATCTGAAATGTTTTTATAACTCTGCAGAAGGTTATACCGCACTGGAAAACGCTGTAGCAAATCGAAACAAAAAAAATTGTAGCATTGTTTCTGCTTCATGGAATCATTTTAGAGTAGAGAAGATGTCCTACGAGCAAATCGTTATATACGGTATAATATTAATTAGTGCTATTAAAATATTTCTCTTTTTTAGGAGAATATACAAAAACCTCGTCAATCTGAGAGAAAGTGAAAAAGAAAATGGAAAATATGTATCAAAAAAAACTTCATTTTATGACATCCAGGTTTATAAAGAAAATCTGAAAATAGTTGGCATTGCAAAGCCAGTGGGCAAATGGACACAAATGGCTATACTCAATAATCAATTGATGCAGCGTTTAGCGCAACTGATACAACAAGAAGGCGACCAGAAAGGATTTTGGGAGCTATTTGTAAAAGCTCAAGTTTCAACTAGAGGTAGATATAAGGGCAGAGGGCGGTAACCCTTTTTTGAATATTCCCAACAGTTCTTGTTGAACCACTTTGTTTTTTCTGGCTTACAAAACAACGTATCGCTACACCTTTTACAGCTCTTTCTGTAATCTACACATCTTCCCTCAAATTTTAAGCATCATGTAAAATTTTTACTAATTAATTTTTTAAATTTTATCCTCGCTAATCTTTACAACCTCTGATAAAAACGAATGTAATAAACTTTTTAACCTTTGATCATCAATTTTTTGATATTCTTGCATTATACTCAATATCTTGTTTTCTCCTTGACCATCCTCATTTTCACAATAACTTTCCGCTTTTGATGTAGGCAGTAGAGCTCCAGAATGTAATGACAATCCTCCTGCAATTTTAGGTGCTATTTTGAACGATGCATCCCCTTGTTCATACCTGACTATTTGTGACTTGAATATTCCGCTTTTATCCGCTAATTCCTCCTGTGTATACCCCTTTGCAAACCGCCAATCTTTTGCCTTTTGTACCATTTGGTATTTTACAGGTCTTACCTCTGTTATAACCTTGCTAATTTGAATTCCTTTTGACAAAAATCTAGTTAGTACACACACCGCATCACGCACTTCCTGGTCCTTAATTCTTTTTAGGATTTGCACTAAATTAAATGCCTCCTTGTCTTCACTATCAATACAAACTGTTGGTTTAGGAAAGAAAATTTCAATATCACAAGATAATTTTTTTGCTATCTTCTCGAGCGTTTCAGGTTGAATGTTGTGTACCCCTCGATCGTACTTTCCTATTAGTGACTTTGCTACACCAGTTTTTGTTGCGAAATCCGCCTGAGAGTATCATAGTTCTAACCTAACATCTTTTACCTTTTGAGTTATTTGGTAGCATAAAGAGCCAGGATCTATCTTCTTTTCGGTACTCATGTTTTCACTCATTTGCAGTACAAACATATAGTACATTATTATAAAATTTTATTAAAGCCTCACGAAAAAATTGTAACACTCGGCTAAAGTTGCCCAAAACCAGAATAAAGTCTTGAGCACTGAGTTTTTGCCTACAACAATCCGTTTTCTCTAAAGCTAAAATAGCCTCCACTTGTGATGATAATGTGATCAAATAATCTCACACTTACAGTACTACACGCTGCTGCCAAGCTCTTTGTTACTACTTGATCTTCTTCTGACGGCTCTAAACGCGAATTCTGGATTAAAGGAGAATAGAAAAGGCAGAAAACAGGGTAAACTCAGCAATTATAAAAAAATAGATGAGGTTACCCATGGAAGATATAACAAAACTGTTTTGTTTGGTCGATGATTTTTGCAGAGATATAGAGAAAATTTTGCAGGCAAACTACTGCCAAATGGTAAAAAACCCACAAGAACAACGGAAATTGAGCACTCTGAAATCATGACAATAATCCTGCTATATCAACAATCTCCGTGTAAAAATTTCAAAACTTTCTATCTACATTACCTAACGTTGCTCTACAAATCAGAGTTTCCAAAGTTGCCTTCATATACCAGGTTTGTTGCTCTAAAGCCTAGGGTTTTGTGGCATTTAGCAATGTTGTTGCATTGGCTTTGTGGACAGTCAGAAAACACTGGAATTTCATATATAGACACAACTCCCATTGCAGTTTGTCATGCAAAAAGAATATCCAAAAACAAAGTTTTTGCTGGAATTGCAAAATTAAGCAAGAGTACTTACGGCTGGTTTTTTGGTTTCAAATTACATATGGTAATCAATGAAAATGGTGAAATTCATGCACTTACGCTAACAAAAGGCAATGTTGATGATAGGATACCTGTGCCAAATTTGACGGAAAAATTAACCGGCCTTTTGTTTGGTGACAAAGGTTATATTGCAAAAGAGCTTTTTCAGAAGCTGTTTGACCGAGGTTTGAAACTTGTTACCAAGGTGAAAAAAGGTATGAAAAATACATTAATTTCGCTAAATGAGAAGATTTTACTGAGAAAAAGGTCTATCATTGAGACTGTTTTTGGTTACCTAAAAAATAGACTAGAAATTGAACACACTCGCCATAGATCCCCTGTTGATTTCTTGGTTCATATCTTTTCTACTCTCATCTCCTATTCCATCAAATCCAAAAAGCCTTCTATTTCCTATACTTCCTTCCTTAATCCAGAATTCGCGTGTTGAAGGTAAATTGCACAGCAAATGGTGTCATCCCAGTGCTTTAGCACTGAGATCCAGAAAACTTAATTTTAAATAAGTACACCAGATAGCTGCATAATAAAGGCTGGATTCCAGTGCTTGGCACTGGAATGACATCCTCCCTTGTGGAAATTGCTCTCAAATCACAATGTTCGTACAGCTATGGATTCATTCGCGGTATAGATTCCGCTAACTAGTAGCGGAATGACGAATTTGTTGTTTTAAAATTGTCAGTAAATCTAAGTCAGTTTAGCTATATAGCACGAACTAAACCACTAAGCAGCAGAAGACCTTGCATGACCTCCAAAAAATGCTTTTACTCTTTCAAGATAAGTAGGTGGTTCTGCAGGGATTTCTATTTCATCTATTTTAGAATATATTACCGCGTCTACGACTTCATCCGTTATTAACTCCCTTAACCTTTGTTTTATCTGCCCTCTCTGAATATGCTCCCCATAGTCGTTATAAAACTTTACATATAATTCCTTAAACACGAATTCTTTTATAGCATCTCTTGTATAAGAAATGCCGTCCTTTACTTCATCACTCATGTTGCTCAAATCCACCCCAGAACTTGGTGAATACAAATTATCAAAATTTTCTTTCAAAACTTTTATTTTATGGTAGTGCTTATCCACATATTTCTCAAGAAATCTTTTAGTAGCATTACCAGCCAACTTCCCCATTAGCTGAGGCTCCAGTTGAGCTGCAAAGTTGTTTTCTGCTTCAAGGCCACTTAATGCATAAATAATACGGAGAAGCATTCCAGGAGCACATTGGCGGTTACTTTCTTCAAAGCGAACCAGTAATATAGATTTCAATAGTTCTACGTCTGCATTTTGCTCTCTTGCCGCAATTAAAACTAAATTTATAGCCTGTGTCAATGTCAATCCGGTTTGTGAATCTACCCAATTTACCCACTTCCCAGTTTCATAACCATCCAATCTTAGATAAGGTTCTATCATTCGTTTTTGCTGACTTGTTAAACCGCTTATATAACTTTTAAACTCTTCATCCAACTCATTTAACGGCGTACCATGTTCTTCCTTTAATTTTTTGGCACATTCAATAACGCTTTGCTGAAAACTTCTAGTATGAACGCTCTGACTACTAGTACCCACATTACTTACATTAAACAAAAAGCTTAGCTGCTTTACATTCAAACCCAAAGGTGAAAAGAGTTTTACTGATGGATATTTTATTAACTCAAGAAGTGCTACTGGAATTAGCAGTGCATAATTTAACAATAATAAACCAAAATTAAATATAAGAAACCCACGTAGAGCTGATACCTTTGATGCAATGTACAAAAATGGAAGCTGTAGGTAATATATCAAGTGTATACTGAAGAATAAGATTTTGTCCTTTAATTTTATTGTTGGATCTTTATAAACCTCAAACAACATGCTATTGCTATCAATATTGTCGTTTTTAAAGGAGGTATAGTTGTTTGTGATCTTCTCTTGCAAGGGAAGAAGCATTTTATTCAGGCAAATAAACGCAGCAATAACAATAAAACCTGTAGCCAAAAATGCTAGTGCAGGGCTAGAAGTGCTTGTAGATAAATAGGCATAAAGACCATCAACAATTAAGTTTTTGTATAATCTTTCAAAGGGACGAACTAGAATCAGGCCAAGGATATAGTTAACAAGAAGATTTAAATAATACACGAGAAACAAAAGTGCAATCAAAAATGCTTTTAACCTCGGATCCATAACCTCCTCTTAATAACTTGTTAATATAATCTATTTTAGAAATAAATTGAGAAAAATGCAATTTTTTATAAAGATCGATTGAAATTTCCGAGCTTCAGTTATATTGTTAATCTATTCAGATAGAAATTAGAAACTATTGTGTCAAATAAAATAGGTTTTTGGGCTATTTTTGCCTTAGTGATTAGTAGCCAAATTGGCTCTGGAATTTTTATGCTTCCAATTAGCCTTGCTCCATATGGCATGTATAGCCTTATAAGCTGGATAATATCAGGGCTTGGTGCTATATCTCTTGCTTTAGTTTTTGCCTCACTCTGCGCAAAATTTCCGGAAACGGGTGGCCCTCACGTCTATGTAAAGCATGCTTTTGGCCCTGCTGCAGCTTTTTTTGTTGGTTGGACGTATTGGGTGATCTCATGGGTTAGCACAACAGCCGTAATAGTTGTGGGTGTTGGTTATCTTACACCATTTTTCCATGAAGATATTCAAAACGTACATCTGTTTTTAGAGATGTTATTACTTACAATTATTACACTAATAAATTTTAGAGGAGTAGCTACTGCTGGACGTGTTGAGTTTTTATTGACGGTGATAAAAATTTCTGTATTGCTTGTAATACCTATAGCAGCATTGTTTTTTTTTGATAGAAATAACTTCATCATAAGTGAAGAAATATCAAATCTTACAACATCGCAGATTCTTGCCCGTTCTACACTTATTACTCTATGGGGTTTTATTGGAGTTGAATTGGCAACAGCACCTGCAGGGTCAGTTGATAATCCAGCTAGAATAATACCAAGAGCTGTGGTACTTGGAACAATCTCTGTTGCTGTTGTGTATTTTATCAACAATCTTGCAATTATGGGATTAATAAATGGCAATGATTTAGCAAGTTCAAGAGCACCATATGTTGACGCAATAAAAATTATGGCCTCTGGCACTTGGCACTTGATTATTTCTATAACTGCGTTCATTTTTTGTGTTGGTACTTTAAACGCTTGGGTACTAGCTAGTGGACAAGTGGCCCTTGGCCTTGCAAAAGATAAACTGATGCCACAGTTTTTTGCTCAAAAAAACAAGCACGGTTCTCCTTTCTGGGGCATAACAACTAGCTCAGTTGGAACTGCAACTTTACTAATCCTCACTTCAAGCAACAATTTTGCTAAGCAGATCACATCAATTATCGACTTTTCTGTAGTTTCATTTTTATTTGTTTACCTTGCATGCAGTCTTGCTTTTCTCAAAGTTATTGTGCAAGAAAAGAGTTGTTACAAATTTTTAATTGGCAGTATAGCAACAACCTTTTGCTGCTGGGTAATATTTGAAACTTCTGTGAATACCTTGCTGATCGCAAGCTTATTCACTGCAAGTGGCGTACCTCTTTATTTATTTTGGTATCGCAGAGTTTCTGTATAGCAAATGTTATGTATCTGTTCAGCAGAGTGGCAAAATAAGGTAGACGAGAAAAGACAACTATAGGAAGAAATGGGTGTCATGCCAGTGCGTGACACTGGCATCCAGTTCTTTCGCGCAGTTCAATCAAAAACGTTGTAAAGCGCTTTCGTGTTTACCAACTTAGTGCCCAATCTGGATCCCAGTGTCACGCACTGGAATGACAAGAAAGGGAACACTGGAATTTTTGTTTCAATATTTGTACATGAGCCATGCATCTGAACAGATACAATGTTGTAGCTAGAGATAATTTTTAAATGATTGATATTTATGAATCACGACTTTTCTTGTTGTCCACTTGTTCAACATTACCCTTCTCAAGTTTACTATCTACTTCTTTTGTGTGTTCATCATCTATACTAGTTTCATCTTTTATCTTACTAGGGTAATCTTCCTGCGATTTTTTATATGCTTCCATGTTGTCATATATAGGGTTACTGACGATTTCTATTTTTTCAGGTGTGAAAATCCTTGCTAAAAATCTCCTTATTATTGGTATTGACCTTAAGAGATCTCTTAGCTTTGAAGATTCTTGTCTTTTGTTTAGAGACTGTTGGTCTATTTTAGAGGTTTTTACACCATACTTTTTATCATCAAAATTTATTGTAGGCTTTCTTTTATTCGAAAGAACACTTTGGGCCTTTGATCCATTGGCTCCTTCAGGCCCTTGAGGTGTAGACATTGCAGGTTTAACCTTAGTTTCATCGTATTCCTTACTCATCTTTCATTTCATTATGTAATATTACTAATATTGCATAATAATAGCTAAATTACAATTAATTGCAAGGTAAAAATATTAAAACAATTGTAAATTTTGTCAGTAAAAATATAATAGAGCTTTAAAATTAGAGGTTCATCTATATGGGATACAAAATTGCTGTTATTGGAGCAACCGGAAGAGTAGGGCGTGAGGTATTAAGCACGCTTGCTGAATTTCAAGATGAGGCGATAGATTGCGTTATTGCACTTGCATCGAAAAAATCAGAAGGGAAGAAGGTGAGCTTTGGTGACAAAGAGTTAACAGTTTTATGCCTTGAGGATTATGACTTCGTTGGAACTAATGTAGCCATTTTCTGTGCTGGATCTCATGTTTCTGAAGAGTATGTACCAATTGCAACACAGGCTGGATGCATCGTGATAGATAACAGTTCCCATTTTAGAATGAAAGAGGGTGTGCCACTCATTATTCCAGAGATTAATAAAGAAAAAATTATGGAATATAAAAACCACAACATAATATCCAATCCAAACTGTACTACAATACAGATGCTGCTAGTACTACATCTATTACACCAAAAAGCAAAAATAAAGAGAATCGTTGCTTCAACTTATCAATCAACTTCTGGTGCAGGCAAAGCAGCAATGGATGAGCTCTATGACCAGACAAAAAAAATCTTTATGAACGAAGCTAAAAAACCCAAGATATTCTCTAAGCAAATAGCATTCAATTGCATTCCCCATGTAGGAGAATTCATGGAAAATGGTTCTACAGAAGAGGAATGGAAAATGCAAGAGGAGACAAAAAAAATTTTAGAGGAAGATATAAAAGTTACTGCAACTTGTGTAAGGGTACCCGTCTTTATCGGTCACGCTATGGCAGTAAATGTGGAATTTGATCAACATATCACTGAAGAACAAGCTCGTGAAGTGCTAAGTGAAGCCGAAGATAGTGGAGTTTTAGTGTACAACAGGCGTGAAGATAGTGAATACATAACTCAAATTGATGTTGTACAGGAGAATGCTGTATATGTATCGCGTATTAGAAGAGACAATACTGTTGAGCACGGATTAAATATGTGGATAGTGGCTGACAACCTGCGCAAAGGCGCAGCATTAAATATAGTGCAGATTCTTGAGATTTTGATAAGAGAGCATTTGTCAATCAAGTGCATATAGAGCGCACGTACGTTGTAATTCGAAGGAAATTTGTATACCACATGGCAGCGCGTGACGCTGGAATGGCTTTGTTGCATCGCTACTTATGAAAGGCTAACTATAATTAGGATTATAAGCAACTTATTGAAAATCTTGTTTTTTTTGCAATCAATCTGATCAAATTTAAGAATAGTAACTTGTTATTTATATTAATAAATTTAATTCTATTGAAAATAGCTAAAGCATTGAAATTCTTGAATTTTAGCCGGATTAGTGAGTGGTAGTGAAATTTCTTTTACTCAAATTTAGGTATTCACTGACCGTTCTTGTTATAAATACCAGAATAATAAGCTACTGATATTCTCCACCTTTTTTATCTTTAATCCATCATAGCTAGCGATGCAACAAAGCCGGCTGGATTCCAGTGTCAAGCACTGGAATGACACCATTTGCTGTGCAGTTTACCTTCAAAAATGAATGTTCGTACAGCTATGGAATAAATCGCGGTATGACGGTTCGCAGCGGTATAGTAACTCGTCACCCCGCTACTTGTTAGCGGCTGAGATACCGCGGCGGTATGACGTAGAAGCTATACTTTTATACTCACCAACTCAGTATCCAATCTGGATCCAAGTAGTCAAGCTATTCGGATGACACCCTCATAAAGTGAAATGAGATCCCGCTAACACGTAGCGGGATGACGGGAAAAGAGGTACTGGGAGACATCCTTCCTGGTAGACCCAAATCACAATGTTCGCACAGTTGTGCGTCACGCGCTGCCGAACACTGTATGGTTATACAAGAAAAATTAAGGCTTAAAAGGAATTTTAAGTATCAGGACTCAAGGTTTTTATTCCTTCTTAATAAAACATAAAAAGCCCCTTTACCACCATGTTTTTTCGTAGCTTGTTGGTAGTATAGAACCATATGCTGGATTTTAGTGTCATTTAACCATTTATTTAAGTTACTCTTTATAGTGTCTGTTTTATTTGTTGCACTGCCGTATCCCGTAATTACCAATAAACATCTATTTCCTGCTCGATAATTTTTGATAATAAAATCTATCAATTTACAGTAAGCATCCTCTATATTATAGCCGTGCAAATCGAGCTTATCGCTTATAAAATATTTACCCCTATCAATCTTTGATTTTGTGTTGTAGTCAAGACAAAATGATGAGTTACTATTATTGGTATTAAGAAAATTCCCTTGTAAGTCGGAGGTACCTTTATCAACCATAGACTTTATATTTACTTTATGATCAACTTTCAAAGTAACTTTTCCACATTCTATTGGCTTAACATTTTTTTGCCAATCCAACTCATCGTCCGACATAAACGCATTAATCGAATTGTATAATTTTACAACAATATCCAAACATAGTAAAATGTTGCTTATTCTATAAAAACCCGATTTTCAATAATACGATGAAATCGTCAAAAACTAATGAGAATTTTTGGCTGTATGGAAAGCACACCTGCATGTCAGCACTGAAGAATAAAAATAGGCGGTGTATAGAACTGTTAGTAACAGAAAATTTCTATAGAGAACATGAAAAAGAAATTAGGCAATGTGCAAATAGTAAGGGCATTAAAGTTCGATTAGTAGAAAACAAAATACTTAATGACGTTTTATCTAAAGGTGCTAACCATCAAGGAATTGCTTTAAATGTTGCCCCTATTCTTTATAACTTAAGCATCGAAGAGGTAGCTGAAAGCTCAAACGAAAGCTCTACTATAGTCATTTTAGATCAAGTCACTGACACGCACAATATTGGATCAATTTTAAGAACTTCAGCTTGTTTTAATGTCGACGCATTGGTTTTACCACATAATCATTCACCGAGTGAAAATGCATCTATTGCAAAAGCAGCAAGTGGAGCTTTAGATATTGTTCCGCTAATATACGTTACAAATATAGTAAAAACTATGCAGTATTTGAAGAAGGTCGGCTACTGGTGTTACGGGCTTGATTGCAATGCTAAAGAAAATATAGATGAAATAAAGAGCTTTGAGAAAAAAAGAGTAATTATTTTTGGTTCTGAAGAGAAAGGAATGCGGAGGTTAGTTAAAGAAAATTGTGATTATCTTTTAAAAATACCAATGTCAAATGCAATTAACAGTTTAAATGTTTCAAATGCAGCAGCAATAGGCCTATACTCCATCTACATTAAAACAAAAATAACTGCACACTAAAAAAATGATTTTATGCTTGATAAAAGTGCAATTTTATACTATAATGTATTATTAAGGGATGAAAAGGAGTTATATTTATGTCTTACACGAGAAATGAACAGGATATTCGCTCTCAAGGCGTTTATTATAGCGCTGGGCTTAGAAGTTACCTAATTAAAGTATATAATTATATGGCTTTAGCTTTGGGTGTTACAGGACTTGTTGCGTTCCTAACAGTATTTTCTGGCCTTTTTCAGGCAATCTATTCTAACCCTGTTCTGTCACTTGTAATAATGCTATCTCCAGTTGCATTGGTGTTCTATATGTCCTATAGACTTCAACACCTAAGTGCTCAATCCACAGTTACCATATTTTTCTTGTTCTCAGTTCTAATGGGGCTTTCCCTATCTTATGTTTTCATAGTTTATACTGCAGAAAATATAGCAAGAGCATTTTTCATTACATCAATCATGTTTGGCTCTATGGCTTTATATGGCAATAGCACAAAAAAAGACCTGTCAAGTATGGGTTCTTTCTTGATTATGGGAATCTGGGGATTAATTATCGCATCTATAGTAAATTTATTTCTTGGAAGCAGTCCACTCTACTTTGCAATATCGTTCATATCAGTAATAGTATTTACCTTGATGACTGCGTACGATGCTCAGAGAATCAAAGACGTTTATTATAGATATAATGATGGCTCAGAAGTTGCCACTACTAAATTGGCAATACTCGGTGCAACTAATCTTTATTTTGACTTTATTAATATATTTCTCAATCTACTCAGGTTACTTAACTTGTTCAACAATAGGGATTAGATGTTTTCCTTTTTAAGGAAAGGCAGTAAGAATTCTATAGTTTTCTTTTTAGTATCTTTAGTTGTGTCGATGATATGTCTTGCATATGCATCGGTACCTCTATATAGCATTTTCTGTAAAGCTACTGGGTATGGTGGCACAATAAGAAAAGTAACTAACACAACAACAAATATAACTAACCAAAAGATCAGGGTCCATTTCAATGCTGATATAATGTCCGATCTACCTTGGGAGTTTAAATCAGAAACTAACTACGTTGACGTAAACATAGGAGAACAAAGTTTAGCGTTTTATTACGCAAAAAATCTATCTGATCAGCCTTCATTTGGAATGGCGGTGTATAATGTTACGCCTTTCAAAGCAGGTAAGTATTTCAATAAAATTGCATGCTTTTGTTTTGAAGAACAAATGTTGCTACCAAAACAAAAAGCAGCTATGCCCGTATCTTTTTATATAGATCCTGAGATAATGCTTGATAACAATACAAAAGATTTGAGCGAAATAACACTGTCATACACGTTTTTTAAGCTTAAGTAACAGAATGTTTGCAAACCATGTCATTTCAGTAATCAATAGGGTGTCATCCAAGTAGCTGACACTGGAATGACAGGAGGTAACGCAAGAAGTCTATTGATTGTGAAAACAATAACTTTGCAAAATATTAATTGTTAGATAACATAATCAAAGTTTTTATCTTAATATTCATCATGGTTAGAGCTATACAAATTAAAAAAACTGGGGGACCAGAAGTATTAGAATTTGTAGATAAGAGCATAGGTGAGCCAAAAGGCGAGGAAGTCTTAGTGCGTCACACAACTATCGGCTTAAATCGTTATGATTTAGAGCACAGAAAAGGTACACGCAAAATTAAAAATTTACCATCAGTGCTTGGAGTGGAAGCAGTTGGGGTTATTGAAAAACTTGGTAAAAAAATCAGTGATGGATTCAAAGTTGGAGACAGAGTTGGATATTGCACAGCTCCTCCAGGGGCATATTGTGAAAAGCGCATTATACACCAGAAATATCTGATAAAAATTCCAGATGACATATCCGATGAAGTTGCTGCTGCAGTGCTGTTTAAAGGTATGACAGCTCACTATTTAGTTAATCAATCTTATAAAATCAGGCCTGGTGCTTTCGTGCTAGTTCATGGAGCTAATGGTGGCTTAGGGCAAATAATATGTCAATGGGCAAAGGATAAAAAAGGTGTAGTGATAGGTTCTGTAAGCTCTGATGAAAAAATGAAGATAGCTTTACAAAGTGGCTGCACATACGCAATAAACTACAATGATAAAGACTTCGTTTCTAAAATTATGGAGATTACGCAAAACAGAGGAGTAGGTGCAGTGTATGACCCCATAGGTTACGCTACAAGTAAGCTCTCTTTTGAATCTTTAGGCAGGTTCGGCATATACGTTTCCTATGGGCAGATATCAGGTAACGCTCCTATTAGTTTTTCTTTACTTAGTTCACGTTCGTTATTTGCAACTGGAACCTCAATATACCATTATAAGCATGATAGATTCACATTAGTGCTTACCACAATGGAAATCTTCGAGATGATAAGAAAAAAACTTTTAACTGTACGGATCAATAAAAAATATAAACTTGATGAAATAATTCAAGCCCATCACGATATGGAAAATAGAAAAATGAGTGGGTTAAATATTATTAAAATCTCTCAAATAAATTAGTATTTAAACTAACCATTCATTAAATTATATCAACTAGAATTTTACATATTTAATTCTCCTTTTGGGGGAATTAAAAGCATATAGCTAAACTGACTTAGGCTTACCGACGATTTGAAAAACCATCATTCCGCTACTCGTTAGCGGAATCTATACCGCGAATAGACTTCTTGCATAACCCAAACTAAGTAGAAAGAAGGTATCATCCGAGTAGCTGACACTGGTTCCTTTATGACGGTAGTAGCCCCCTTCTCCTGTCATTCCAGTTCTCTCTTCTTGTCATCCCAGTGCCCAAACACTGGGATCCAGTTTCACCTTATGATGGTGTCATGAAAGTAGCTGACACTGGTTTCCATCCAAGACGGTGTCATTCCTTACTATTACCCACAAATATAAATGTACTTATAAATAAAGTATTACAATATTAAAGTTTGCAAATATTGAGGGTATAAAAATGGCAAACGAGAGTAATGAATGGGCTAAAAATGAATTTGGAGATGCTGTACTTGGAGATAAAAGATTAACTGACCGATTAGTAAAGATTGCTGATAGTTTGATAAGTTTACCTGAAAGCTCAATTAATGAGGCATGCGGAAGTTGGTCAGAAGCAAAAGCAGCATACCGTTTTTTTCAAAATGAGAATGTAAAAGAAAGTGATATTTTAGCTACACATATTAATAAGACGGTTGAGAGAACAAAAGCTCACAAGAGGGTTCTTGTCATTCAAGATACCAGTTACATTGTATATAATAACCATAAAAAAACAAGCGGATTAGCAAATTTGTCCAGTTATGATACTGCAAAAGGTATTATAATGCATACAGCTTGTATCTTGTAAAAAGCATTTAATGTTTTAAGCTTAAGCATTAGATGGAGAAGGGAAAAACTCTAGCATTTGGCTTAGATATAAAATCTGTGCAAGAGATAAGAGTTCCCTTCTCAAAAGTATAGGCTGGACGGTATCGTAGAAAAACCTAAATGGTTCTAATTCTGTATTCACAAGGTAAGCCTTACTTTTCATTTTTAATGGTAACGTATGGGGTTATATATGATCAACAACTTTTTAGGAATAGACATATCAAAAGATCGCTTTGATGTTTTTCTTTCATTCATAAGCAAAAAAGGAAAACGTGAAACTAGGAAAAGGAATTTTAAAAACGAGGATTCTGGGTTTCAAGGTTTGCAGGACTTTCTACAAAAACATAATGTAGAAGAAGTAAAAGCCTGTATGGAAGCTACTGGTTGTTATGGTGAAGCTTTGGCTGAATTTCTTCACAATGCTGGATATTTTGTTAGTGTTGTAAATCCTTATTGCATAAAATCTTATGCGAGGAGTAAGCTTGTACGACAAAAGAATGATCAGACCGATGCAGAAATTATTGCAGATTATTGCCAAAGGCAGGAACCAACTCGCTGGGCACCACCTTCTCCCGAAAAGAAAAAATTAAAACATCTTTATCGTTGCTCGGCTGCGTTAAAAGATGAATTGACATTAGTAAATAACCACTTAGAAAAAAAAGAGAGACTGCCTAAAGAAGTTGCAAATGCTTGGGAAGACCTTGCAATGAACATAGAGCAAAAAATAGAAACAATAAAAAACTCCATACGTGAATTATTAAAGCAACACAAAGAGTTGTTGGAAAATTTTCAACTTCTACTGACTATTCCAGGAATAGGAGAGGAATCAGCAATAGCTATTTTAGCGGAAATTCCTGACATAAAGGATTTTATAAATGCCAGGCAATTGGCAGCATATGCAGGAACTATATCACAAAATATAACGTCAGGTTCATCTGTACATGCCAAGCCCAGATTAAGTAAATCAGGTTCACGAACACTACGCAAGGCTCTGTTCTTTCCTGCCATAGTAGCTAAGAATCACAATCCTATCATTATGAGTTTTTGCCAAAGATTAAAGGAAAAGGGTAAGCATAATATGGCCATCGTTGGTGCTGCAATGCGTAAGTTACTCCATATCATTTTCGGTATTCTGACATCCAAAAGTGCTTTTGATCCAAATCATATCAAGAACTACAGAGCTAGGATGTTGACTGAAGGTTTAGTGCTTTAAAATCAAAAAATGCTTCCATTTTATCTTATGTAAAATATTATCTTATACAAATTTATTGAATGTAGTTGGTTAGTGTATATATTGATAAGTAAATTAGTTTTATACATACAAAACAACAGAAATTTACTTATCAATATATACATTAACTATACCGCTACACAGTTGGAAGTACTTTTTGATTTTACAATGCAGCTTAAGATTCAATTTTTATAATTTTCTTGTTGACTGGCGAGACGGTATCTCTTGTACTTCCTTTCTAACAAGGTAAGGTGGTGTGGGATCAAAAATTATACCAACAACTTTTCCATTCTGATCTTTTGCCTCAACTCTATTAGAACTTGCTTTGTATTTTCCTCTATGATACAAATCTTTTTCACTATAAAGTAGCATCTAGTTGTTAATGTGCAATATTGATGACTCACTAATTGGAATATCCGTATAATCATGAAATATTAGTTTAAGCATTGCTAAGTAGCCAGCAATTTCTTGCTCATCTCTATTTTTAAATTTTTTGACACGTAGGTTTTTATATAGATCCTCAACTTCTTTATCGGTTAGACGATTTCCTTCAATACGGTTAGAAGCGCCAGAAGATGTAACAATAACTGAATGAGTTAATCTTTCAATTGTTTGTGGTAGTAGTTTTTTCGTTATCTGCCAGCTATTTTTAACACTATCAACTGCAGTAATTAACTCGTACACTTGCTCAATTACAGGCCCTTCTAGGTTGAGACGTGTACTAAGACGAAAATTCTTCCAGTTCATATTCTTCTCACATGCATATTATGTGAGATAATGTGAGATAATGTGATAAAAGTCAATAGTAAGCTTTATATGCATAGCAGAGCTAACTACAAAAATTATACATTTTCAAGTGATCCTAACCATATCAAAAACTACAGGGCAAAGCTGTTGGAGGAAGGCTTAATTAGTTAAAAATTTCAATCTTATGTAAAATATTGTCTTATTTTGTAATTTTCTTGTTGACTAACGAGACGATATCTACTTTTCAATAAACTCCATTTGCATTTCTTGTATACTACTTTCTATTTGCTCTATTTGTTCTATTAACCTTTCTTCTAAGTCAAGATTACCGCTCAGCCTCGCTTCGGTTCTTTCTTTTCGTAATGCATTTAATTCTTTTAGTAACACTATATTATTCCACACAATTTCTGCAGATTTTCTCTCGTTCAGTTGGCTATTTAGTACACTAGTTTTTTCAAATACATACTTTATAACGTTAAACTGTTTCAATTCTTGTAACAAAGCCTCTTTATCGAGTTTGCTTTTGTTACTTATTACATCAATTATACGCTGTTGTAATCTTTTCATCTCATTAGTAAATTCAAAATGAGAAAATTGCTCAAAAAATATAGGACGGTTCAAGATTTCAGGAAATTCTACGGCTATACGCAAAATTACGGCCTGATTTTGCTCTGCTTCAATTAGCTCTGGAGATTTGTTATGAAGATACTCACCTTTTGTTGCTCCAGTTTTACTATTAAAAATCTGTTTTTTGAAGCTACTTCTTAATTCACTAGCCTTATTGTAAAAATAATCTCTGTAATACCTTCTAATACTGCTGTTGCTAATAGTATTTACATATTCCATGAACTTGTGCTCAAGAATTGAATATTTTTCCGGAGCAAGTTTTTCATAATTTTGCAAATTGCTATCGATTATGTGATGCCATAAATATTCAGAATGCAGTTTTGTTGAATGGTCAAGAGCAGTCAATACGTCTTCTTTCTTGTATTCCAGTTCGTTACATATATCGTATGGATCTTTATTACTCGGCAAAGTCACAAACTTTAACGTGTATCCAGGCTCTAATATTAGCAGAGCAAGTTCTGCAACTCGAGTAGCAGCATGACGTCCAGCACTATCGCCATCCATACAGATGGAGATTTCTTTAGCAAATTTCCATAGATTTTTTATCTGTTCTGCAGAAATTGCAGTACCAAGCGAAGCAACTGTATTGCTAATTTCCGCTTGATGTAGTGCTATCACGTCCATATATCCTTCAACAACAAATATGTGCTGTTTTTTACGTATTTCGCTTAAAGCAAAGTTTAATCCGTATAAATTCTCTCTCTTCTTGAAGAGCTGACTCTCTGGGCTATTTAAATATTTCGGCTGTTGCTCAGAACTTAGCGCACGTCCGCCAAAACCAATAACCCTCCCTGCAATGCTCTGTATAGGAAATATCAGCCGGTCATAAAAATAATCACGAAAATTTTTGTTTACTAATCCAATATCAATTAAAATTTTGTCTTCAATACCTGAAGAGTTTAAATACTCTTTCAAACCAGAGCTTGATGCATAACCTATCTTAAATTTATCTATGATTTTAGGTAAAATCTTACGCTGCTTTAAATAATCTACAACACCTTGATTTTTTTGTGCAAACCAATTTGCAGCTAAATCAAGCGCTAAAAATAGTTTATTATCCTCTTTTGTAATACTAAGATTTTTGGGCAGTTCAACACCTGTAACCAATGCTAATTTTTCCAATGCTTCTTTAAAGCTTAATCCTTCAGTTTGTGAAATAAATTCAAATGCATCACCACTAGCTAAGCAACCAAAACAGTAATATAACCCCTTAGTATTGCTCACCGAAAAAGATGGGTTTTTTTCGTTATGAAATGGACAGAGCCCAACAAAACTATCTCCTCTTTTTATTAGCCTGACTTTTTTACCTACTATGTCAGATAATAATAATTTTGACTTTATAATATCTATATGATCCATCTTGTTAAATTAGTAGTAGGATAAAAATTATATAGAATTTATACACATTTGACTCGAAATTTATTTCAAGCTTTAGGACTCCCGAAAGATCAGGAGTATTAAAACGGCTTGACAGAAAGATCAAAATAAATTACCCATATAAATATCCTTAAGTTATGCAAGATCAACTTTTTATATGTCAGATGTAGTATCAATTGCTTCAGATCATGCTGGTTATGAATTAAAATCAGAAATAAAACCTTACCTGGAAGCCCTAGGTTATAGAGTGATAGATCAAGGCTGCACTGCTAAGCAAAAGTGTGTAGATCACCCAGACTATGCTGTTAAAGTTGTAGAAGATATAACAGACAAAAAAGCAAATTATGGGATATTAATTTGTGGTACAGGTTTGGGCATGAGTACTGTGGCAAATCGTTTTGAAGGAATCTACGCTGCTTTATGTAACAGTGTTGAGATCGCAAAATTAGCTCGCGAGCATGGCAACGCAAATGTACTGTGTCTTGGTGCAGGATTTACTGCGAGTGGATTAGCAAAAGACATAGTCAAACAATTCCTCGAAACAGAATTTTCAAAAGAAAGCAGACATAAAAAACGCCTTGATAAACTAAGTAATATAACCTCTAAGAAAAAAAAAACAAAAACTTATAACGAAGATGAAATATCAAAATTCGCTAAAATGGCAGGCCAGTGGTGGGATGAAAACGGCAAATTCAAACCATTGCACATGATGAATCCTGTTAGAGTATCTTACATTATTGAGAAAATAAAAGAGTTAAAAAAATGCGATTTAAAAGAATTATCATTGCTTGATGTTGGATGCGGTGGTGGTATTTTGTCAGAGTCAATGGCACGCGTTGGCATTAACGTTGTGGGAATAGATGTATGTGAAGAAAACATAAAAGTAGCGCATTCACATGCAAAAAAAGTAGGGTTAAATATAGAATATATACACACCAGCATTGAAGAGCTAAGCAATGACAAAAAGCACGACGTGGTTCTGTTGATGGAAGTAATTGAACATGTGGATAATTTAGAGCTTTTCATGAAAAAAGCGATAGAACTGCTAAAACCGGAGGGGTTAATCTTTATATCCACAATAAATAGAACTATTAAATCCTTTTGTCTTGCAATAATTGGTGCAGAGTACATATTAAATTGGCTGCCAAAAGGTACACATAACTGGAATAAATTTCTCAAGCCATCAGAAATTGCAAATCACTTAAGAGAAAATAATGTAACGCTGCAAAACATGGCTGGCATGGAGTACAACGTAATAAAACGTGAGTGGAGTCTAACTAAAGGAGTAGATGTTAATTATATACTTTGTGGGAAACTCTGTTGTAAATAGTCAGGTTCAGTGCATAGTAGATCTTTAATATAACAATGTTTTTTTATATAAAGTACTACTTCATTGCCACACTTTTGAAGGATTATTAGTACAATCTCCTTGATTAGTGATCATAGAGCCAGGAGGGCAACAAACATATTGTCCCTTATTATGTTTGTCAGGAGATATACCACACTGTTTACCCACAAGTTCATGCCCAGTAGCAGCAACACATTTTCCACTATCCAATGTTTGTCCTCTCTTAAGACAACAAACTTCCCTTCCTGTTATCGCTTTTGTAATTTGGGGCCACCAAAAAACACTGCAACGAACATACCCAGTGAGAAAAGCGCAGGCCAAGGCATTTTGCCAAATATTGCAAGTAAGCTTGAACCAATTATTACCAACGCAAATTCTGGATTAAGGAAGGAAGTATAGGAAATAGAAGGCTTTTTGGATTTGATGGAATAGGAGATGAGAGTAGAAAAGATATGAACCAAGAAATCAACAGGGGATCTATGGCGAGTGTGTTCAATTTCTAGTCTATTTTTTAGGTAACCAAAAACAGTCTCAATGATAGACCTTTTTCTCAGTAAAATCTTCTCATTTAGCGAAATTAATGTATTTTTCATACCTTTTTTCACCTTGGTAACAAGTTTCAAACCTCGGTCAAACAGCTTCTGAAAAAGCTCTTTTGCAATATAACCTTTGTCACCAAACAAAAGGCCGGTTAATTTTTCCGTCAAATTTGGCACAGGTATCCTATCATCAACATTGCCTTTTGTTAGCGTAAGTGCATGAATTTCACCATTTTCATTGATTACCATATGTAATTTGAAACCAAAAAACCAGCCGTAAGTACTCTTGCTTAATTTTGCAATTCCAGCAAAAACTTTGTTTTTGGATATTCTTTTTGCATGACAAACTGCAATGGGAGTTGTGTCTATATATGAAATTCCAGTGTTTTCTGACTGTCCACAAAGCCAATGCAACAACATTGCTAAATGCCACAAAACCCTAGGCTTTAGAGCAACAAACCTGGTATATGAAGGCAACTTTGGAAACTCTGATTTGTAGAGCAACGTTAGGTAATGTAGATAGAAAGTTTTGAAATTTTTACACGGAGATTGTTGATATAGCAGGATTATTGTCATGATTTCAGAGTGCTCAATTTCCGTTGTTCTTGTGGGTTTTTTACCATTTGGCAGTAGTTTGCCTGCAAAATTTTCTCTATATCTCTGCAAAAATCATCGACCAAACAAAACAGTTTTGTTATATCTTCCATGGGTAACCTCATCTATTTTTTTATAATTGCTGAGTTACCCTGTTTTCTGCCTTTTCTATTCTCCTTTAATCCAGAATTCGCGTTAATAGTTCTTTATGTCTTTTTTGTGTTACTTTCAACACTTATGGATGACACCCTGACAACCGTCATCCCGCTACTTGTTAGCGGGATCTATGCTTTGAGATACTGCGAATGAATCGCGGTATGACGGTTAAGTAAGGGATCTATGCTAAGAGATGCCAAAGACCTTCATGAAACTTTGCCCATTTGGCTTCTCTAAAGATTTCGTTTACAGAATCTAGTAATTCAGCTATGCAGAATGAAAAAAGTTTGTATGGTATATAAATAGTGTGTTTTTTTTGTAATTATTTTCTATAATACGCAAACCTTTGGTTCAGTAAATGCTACCATAGGCATTAAAAGTTAATTAACAAACTGTAATATATAATGAAAGAAAGACACTTGTAAGATTTTGATCTTGCAAATCATAAACTTGTCATAAAGTTTAATAGTGTCTGTTACTGCTTTTAGGTGTGAGGCTAGAGGGTTATTAGCAGTAACAGACACTATTAAACTTATTATAGAATTTACTTAAAGTAAATACTTAATTTAAAATATTATAATATTTTTACTTACAATAGATTTATGTAAATGCTTTTTTCCTCAAATTAGTATTGTACTATTATACTTGTTGAATGCTAAAAAATTATTAACCATCACTAATCTCTATTTGCATAGTAAGTTTATATATACTATTATACAGTATATCATTTAGTTTTACAGCAAACAAACAAAAGATATGGTGAAGTTATTTGCACTATTGATAATATTTTACTCAAATATATCTGTTGCCTCTGCTCCTGCTTCTTGGCAATTTGGATTCCCTGCTCCTGCAACTGAAGTAATGGAGGCTGTAGTTAGGTCACATTCGTTTGTGATGCTTGTGATGGTTGCAATAATGCTTTTTGTGTGGGCGCTGCTTGCTTATGTAGTATTTCGCTTTCGTAAAAGCAAAGTGGCAAACGTAAGCCAAACTAACCACAATGTCCTTTTAGAAATTGTTTGGTTTGTTATACCAACGATTATTGTTGGAATATTAGCCTTTGAAAACGCTAAATTACTGAAGCTACAGGAAGAAATACCGAAAGCTGATATAACACTGAAAGTTATTGGCCATCAATGGTATTGGAGCTACCAATATCCAGAATATCGGGGTGTATCATTTGACAGTTATATTAAGGGAAAAGATGACTTTATCGAAGGAGATTTAAAGCTATTCTCTGTTGATAACAACGTCGTTTTACCCGTTAATACTAATGTTCGTTTACAAGTCACAGCAGGGGACGTAATACATAGTTGGGGAGTACCGGCTTTTGGTGTGAAAATTGACGCAATACCAGGAAGGCTAAATGAAGCGTGGTTTAATGTCAAAAAGCCAGGTGTTTATTACGGGCAGTGCTACGAATTGTGTGGTCAAGGCCATGGATTTATGCCAATTGTTGTTGAAGCAGTAAGCAAAGAAGATTTTAATAAGTGGATCGAAAATAGAAAATTAGTGAGTTAAATTTGGAGTATAGATATGAGTGACGTACCAAAGGGCATAAAGCGTTGGTTATTTTCCACTAATCATAAGGACATAGGGACACTGTACATTATTTTTTCCATATTAGCTGGAATTATTGGTGGGTTATTATCGGTGATTATTCGCACTCAGCTAATGCACATTAATATACTTAACAATAACTATCAACTATATAACGTAATGGTTACAGGGCATGCGTTGATAATGGTGTTTTTTATGATAATGCCAGCCCTCATGGGAGGATTTGGTAATTGGTTTGTGCCTCTTATGATCGGTGCACCCGATATGGCATTTCCTCGTATGAATAATTTAAGTTTCTGGTTATTAGTGTCATCTTTTATTTTGCTCATTCTCTCAGTGTTTATTGGTGAAGGTCCAGGTACAGGTTGGACTTTATATCCACCTTTATCACAGGTAATGTCCCATCCAAGTGCAGGAGTTGACCTTGCTATACTTGCACTCCACGTTGCTGGTATGTCGTCAATTGTTGGGGCGATCAACTTTATAGTTACTATATTTAACATGCGCGCAAAGAGCATGTCATTAACTAAGATGCCACTATTTATTTGGTCTGTCTTGCTAACAGCATTTATGTTGATTGTCGCCTTACCAGTGCTTGCCGGTGCTATAACTATGCTTCTTACTGATCGCAATATTGGCACTTCCTTTTTTGATCCTGCAGGTGGTGGTGACCCTGTGTTATTTCAACATTTATTTTGGTTTTTTGGTCATCCAGAAGTTTACGTAATTATTTTTCCTGCATTTGGCATCATAAGTCAGGTTGTATCAACTTTTTCTCACAGACCTGTATTTGGTTACATAGGGATGGTTTATGCAATGATAGGTATAGCAGTATTTGGCTTTATGGTTTGGGCTCATCATATGTTCACTGTTGGGCTTAGTGCTGACGCTGCTGCATTTTTTAGCACTACCACAATTTTTATCGGTGTTATAACTGGTGTAAAAGTCTTTAGCTGGATTGCAACTATGTGGGGTGGAGCAATTGAGTTTAAGACCCCTATGCTATTTGCACTAGGTTTTATTTTTATGTTTGTTGGCGGTGGCATAACGGGAATAATTCTTTCTCATGGTGGAATAGATAAGCTCCTGCACGACACCTATTATGTTGTTGCTCACTTCCATTATGTCATGTCACTTGCTGCATTATTTGGAGCTTTTGCTGGCTTTTATTATTGGATTGGTAAAATGTCGGGTAAACAATATAATGAGCGCTTAGGTCAAATCCATTTTTGGCTTACTTTTATTAGCACCAATATCACTTTTTTACCTCAACATTTCTTAGGATTAGCTGGTATGCCAAGGCGTATACCTGATTATCCTGATGCGTTTATCCCTTGGAATTATATATCCTCAATTGGTTCGTATATGTCCTTTGTTTCAGTTATGTTTTTTGTGTTTATAGTTATACATCTCTTTAAATGGGGCAAGAAAGCTGGAGATAATCCTTGGGAAGGTGACACCTTGGAATGGACGGTATCTTCACCACCGCCTTTTCATACTTTCGAAAAGCCACCAGTGGTAAAATAGAATGTACACAAGTGTTTTGCTAAATGTTGAATCAATAATACTGGATTTTTGGCGTTTGCTGAAGCCAAGGATAATGTATCTTGTGGTATTTACTGCAGTTGCTGGTATGGTTACTGCACCAGGTAGTATGCACCCTTTTCTAGCACTAATATCTCTTATATGTGTTGCTCTTGGCTCAGGATCTGCAGGTGCTATAAATATGTGGTATGACAAAGACATAGATCTGCTCATGGAAAGGACAAAAAACCGCCCTATACCTTCAGGTAGAGTTTCTGCAGAAAGCGCGCTTGAATTTGGTATAACTCTTGGAATATTGTCAGTATTTATCATGGCAATAGCAGTAAATTATATTTCTGCTGCTTTGCTTGCAGTTAGCATATTATTTTACGTTTTCGTATATACAATTTGGCTAAAAAGGCGTACTCCGCAGAATATCGTTATCGGTGGTGCAGCAGGTGCTTTTCCTCCAATGATTGGCTGGGCAGCTGTGACTAATTCTGTCAGTTGGGAAAGTTTCATTTTATTTTTAGTAATTTTTATGTGGACTCCACCACACTTTTGGGCCCTATCTTTAAATAAGTCTGAAGACTATGCAAAGGCATCGATTCCAATGTTCAATATTGTTTATGGTCCGGAAAAAACAAGAAAATATATATTAATTTATAGTGTGTTGCTGGTGCTAACTAGCTTGCTTCCAGCTCTATTTTTGAAAAAGGCTTTACTTTATCTAAGCATGGCAAACTTTGAAGGGTGCGTTTTTATTTGGTACGCTATATCAATTCTCAGATTCAAGAACCACAGCTCACAGAAAAAAATGTTTTCTTATTCAATTTCTTATCTATTTTCCCTATTCGCCAGTGTTATTTTTTGTTCTATTGATTTATTTTAGTTATGAAAGAACGGCAGAAACATAAAAACTATTTTTTACTTTTCCTTTTGGTAATGCTCGTTGTCACACTTTTTTTTGTTTCTATAATAAAATTTAAAGGTGCAGCTTAAACTACCTTTAGAAATTGTGCTTTCATAAAAGCAACTATATACTTTATTAATTCATTACAGTTAAAGATGAGCAAAAAGGAAGTGATAATATACACGGATGGAGCGTGTTCTGGTAATCATGGAGCGGGAGGATGGGCAGCTATCATATTATTTCAAGATTATAGAAAGGACATTTATGGTAGAGAAGAAAATACCACAAACAATAAAATGGAGTTAACAGCGGTGATCAATGGGCTGAAAGCGTTAAAATTTTCTTGTAATATTAATTTATATACGGATAGTCTTTATATTAAGCATGGCATAACAGAGTGGATAAATAAGTGGAAAATGAATGGTTGGAAAACAAGTAATAAAAAATCAGTAAAAAATATGGAATTGTGGAAAGAGCTAGACAACGTTGCTTCACAACAAGAAATTGATTGGAAGTGGGTTAAAGCACACAGTGGCGATAAGTATAATGAGGAGGCTGATAGTTTAGCAAGAAAAGCAATAATCGATGCTTAAAAAAATCACTATATCACTTTCCATAGTTCTATTGTTCATATTGTGCTTTTTTACTTTTTTAAAGCCTTTAGAAATCAATATTAATTATATTAATTTTTATGTTAAACATAAAATATCAAAAATATTTGTTGGCTCAAGCGTTAATATGGAGAATACCTCAGTTGTTTGGCAGAAAGATGCGTATTTAGTCATTACAGATTTAGCAATAGCAAATCCTAATTTTACTATAAAAGTTCCTGAGCTTTTTGTACATTTTAAGTTAAGTTCCTTATTTAAAGATAGCACAAATCTCTCTCAGGTTTCAGCTGATAATGTGCATGTATATATCAATCAGAAAGAAGCTGACTTTAAAGCAGTAAATTTTAATCTGCAAAACTCAGTAAAAACAATAAGGGAATTTTTTTTTGACTTAAATGCGGATTCAAAAATTGAATTTACTAACATCGCTATTGATAAAAGCACAGAAGATGAATTTTTTATTGATAAATTATATATAGGGAAGGGGGAAGATTTTAATGTTTTAGATATTCATGTGAATACAAAAGATGGAAAGGGATTTTTGGATGATTTATCAATTACGATAAAAAATCGCAACAATTTGCTAAATGTGTACGGGACATTTTATGATCTAAAATTGGGACTATTGAGCGAGTTTTCTACATTAGTTAAAAGCTACAATTTGGACAAAAATATAGGATTCAAAGGAAGCTTCTCAGTGAAAATTAATAAAAAGGATGAAATTGTAGATGGAAATATATACGTATTGAATACAGAAAATTATTTGAACAAAAATTTGGCCTTAACTAATGTAAATATAAATTTAACATATAGTGATGGAATTATTAGTGTAAAAAACTTTCATTTTAAGTTAAATGGCACGTATCTCTCTTTAATAGGCAAGATGAACTTTAGTACAAGCGATGCTTTGCTTAGAATTAATATTAGTAAGTTTGCTGCAAAGGATTTATGTACTTATGTACCAGATAGTGTAGTGAATAGTAAATTTAAAAGCTGGTATTGTGATAATATTGATGGGAATGTTTTAAACACAATTGTAAGTTTCAATGGCAAAATTAAAAATTTATTTAATGACGATCTGTCAGATATCGTAGTAGTTGATGATATAGAAAACGGTAGCGTAAAATTTGATGAAGATTTTGAGCAAGTAAAGGAATTAAAGGGTGATTTGATCATCAAGAATAACGATCTTAAAATTACTGTAAATAGCGCTAAGTTTCAAAATTTCACTATTAATGGTGGTGATATTGAAATGAAATCTCTCGATAAGGAAAATTCAGTTCTAACCATTAATGGCCAAGCTGTAAGTGATGCTTATGGTTTATATGAGCCTATAAGATTTAAGCTGGATGATGTGGTGAAGGTTGGAAGGGATAAAGTAAGTGGAATGGCAAAATCCGTATTTAATTTTCGCATTTTTAATCTAAACGTTGATGACAAAAAAGTAGATTTTTCAGCCAATTTTCATTCTGAAATTGACAATTTGGCCGTCTATAATGCAAGTCTTGGTAAATATGATATTAAGCTTAATTTTGGCAGTGACTTTATAGATTTAAATGGTAGTGGTATGGTGAATAACACACAGCTATTATTTGACCTGAAAAGTAGCAATAGGAATGAAAGTTTTGCCTGGAATTTGACCGGAGATTTACCCGCTCAAATACTTAATTTTGATGAAAATATAGGTGGCTATGTCAATACAAATATAGAATCGGTGATAAATCAAGATAAGACGGGGCATGTTAATGGTAATATGGATTTATCAGAGCTTGAATCACGTTCAAGTTATTTAGGATGGAAAAATCGTTTTGAAGATCACAATAAAATTTTGTTTTCTACAAGGTTAAAAGGAGCAGGTGAATTGTTAATAGACAAATTAGATGTTGTAGGAAATGACCTAGATATAAAATTCAGCGGAAGAGTAGAAAATGGAAATTTATATTTAAATTCTAGTAGCTTTAAATTGCCTGATAATGATTTTAGTATAGAAATTGAATCAGGTAAGGAGAGAAATGTTATAACTGTTCATGGTGAGGAAATTAACTTAAGTGATATTTTAGGCTTGCTTGGTAAAAACAGTAATGGATTAAACAAAGATATAGAGATTAGTATGAATGTTGACAATGTAATGATGAAAGAAGGCATCGTTATCAAAAATGCTAAGCTGAATGTAACCTGTACTAAAGGTAATTGCAATGGAAGTCAATTTACAGGACAGTTTCTAGAAGATAGCAGCAACATACTAGCGGAATATAGTGGAATGGGGCTCGAAATATATGCGGATAATGCAGGTATACTTTCGCGTTCCTTAGGCATTAGTAAATCAATTAAAAACGGCAAATTGTCTTTTTATCTCTCTCCTCAGAGAGAAAGTGGAGAACATTATGGTACGTTATCCATTAGCAATTTCTACATCAAAGATGCTCCACTACTTACTACTTTATTGTCGATGTCTTCATTGCCTGGCATTGTAAATGCCATAAAAAATGAAGGTGTATACTTTTATAAATGTAATGCACCTTTCTCATACAAAGACGGCTCTGTCGAAATTGAAGAATCTTGGCTTGAAGGAGCGGAATTAGGCATTAGCACTAGCGGTAAGCTCGACATTAGAAATTATAAATTCCAAGTTGAAGGACAAGTAATACCAGCATATTCAATTAATAAATCTTTGTTAAAAATTCCTATAATTGGGAAACTTCTTACTGGCGGGAAAAGTAGGGGAATCGTTTCAATAGACTATAAAGCAAGTGGTGATGACAAAAACAATAACGTATTTGTTGATCTTATCTCTTCGCTAACTCCAAGCCTATTAAAGAGGTTATTGGGAGTGTTTGATCGCATTATGACAAAAACTAACGAAAGTGGCTTAAAACGCGAATTCTGGATTAAAGGAGAATAGAAAAGGCAGAAAACAGGGTAAACTCAGCAATTATAAAAAAATAGATGAGGTTACCCATGGAAGATATAACAAAACTGTTTTGTTTGGTCGATGATTTTTGCAGAGATATAGAGAAAAATTTTGCAGGCAAACTACTGCCAAATGGTAAAAAACCCACAAGAACAACGGAAATTGAGCACTCTGAAATCATGACAATAATCCTGCTATATCAACAATCTCCGTGTAAAAATTTCAAAACTTTCTATCTACATTACCTAACGTTGCTCTACAAATCAGAGTTTCCAAAGTTGCCTTCATATAGCAGGTTTGTTGCTCTAAAGCCTAGGGTTTTGTGGCATTTAGCAATGTTGTTGCATTGGCTTTGTGGACAGTCAGAAAACACTGGAATTTCATATATAGACACAACTCCCATTGCAGTTTGTCATGCAAAAAGAATATCCAAAAACAAAGTTTTTGCTGGAATTGCAAAATTAAGCAAGAGTACTTACGGCTGGTTTTTTGGTTTCAAATTACATATGGTAATCAATGAAAATGGTGAAATTCATGCACTTACGCTAACAAAAGGCAATGTTGATGATAGGATACCTGTGCCAAATTTGACGGAAAAATTAACCGGCCTTTTGTTTGGTGACAAAGGTTATATTGCAAAAGAGCTTTTTCAGAAGCTGTTTGACCGAGGTTTGAAACTTGTTACCAAGGTGAAAAAAGGTATGAAAAATACATTAATTTCGCTAAATGAGAAGATTTTACTGAGAAAAAGGTCTATCATTGAGACTGTTTTTGGTTACCTAAAAAATAGACTAGAAATTGAACACACTCGCCATAGATCCCCTGTTGATTTCTTGGTTCATATCTTTTCTACTCTCATCTCCTATTCCATCAAATCCAAAAAGCCTTCTATTTCCTATACTTCCTTCCTTAATCCAGAATTTGCGTTTCCTAAGGTATAGTATAACTCAGTTAAACATATGTTCCTATTTAAGATTAGAGAGTTAAATTTTAAGTTAATATATTGTAATATTATATATATTAGCTAATAAAGCAACAGGTTTACAAGCATTAAATTATCACTATTCTATAATTAATCATTAATTAACTGGGTTTAAAATGAATGTTAAAAATTTTTTCACTAAAGTAACCGTTGTCCTTTTAGCTTGCTTGTTAATCTTCATGGGAATTGGCAACCTTTTATCAGGTGATGATGAAAAAGAAGAGGTAGCTAGGGTTGGAAAAGAAGTTATAACGTCAGATGAGTATAAATCACTATATCAAAATTATGAAAAGCAAATTTCTGGATCTGATGCGAGTAGAGAACAAGTAAAAAAGCTGAAATATGATTTGCTTAACGCACTTATAGAGCAAAAACTATTGTTTAACCTAACTAGTGAGCTGGGGTTGACAGTTGGAGAAGAATCTATAAAAAACCATATTAAAAACACCAAATACTTTCAAAATGATAAAGGTGAATTTGACAAAAATAAATTCTATGAAACGCTAAATGACCTGCATATGACAGAGAAAGAGTATATAGCAAAGCTAGAGAAAGTCCTGCCTGCAATGATGTTCATGACTTCATTATTTAAAGATAATTATCCAGTAACTTTTGGCGAGAAAATTGATGAGCAGATATACAAAAGTCGCTACCAAACTAGAGTAGTTGATATTGTTAAAATAACTGAAGATGCAGTTACAAACATTCCTGAACCAGATGATCAAGCCTTACTTGATTTGTACGAAAGAAATAAATCCCATTTTTATTATCCTGAGTATCGAACTGCGCAATATATTTCCCTAGGCCAAAAGTATTTTGAAGATCAAATCAAAATCTCAGATGAAGAAGTTGATGGTATAATAGAACAACAAGAACTTAAAGATCAAAGAGATATATTCAATGCAATATTTTCTACCAAAGAAGAAGCTGAGACAGCAAGAAGAGCATTTGAGAAGGGTAAAACAAGCTTTGAACAGATAGTAGAAGAGTTTGGCAAAGCAAAACTTGAGGAAACTAGAGTAAATAATATAACTAAGGATTTTTTACCAGAAAACGTGAGAGAGAAGGTATTTGCTCTCAAAGTAGGTGAAGTAAGTGAAGTTTTAGCAAGCAGTTTTGGTTGGCACATAGTAAAAGTGGAAAGTGCGCATCAAATCTCTGATGAAGACTTAGTTGATTTAAAAAAAGACATAAAGTCAGTTCTAACTAACCAAAAGTCTTTTGAAAGAGTCAATGATTTCATAAACCAAGTGAACTATAAGATATACAATGGTTCAGAAATTGAAGAAATATTGAGTGAATATAATTTACCTATACAAACTATTGGTCCAGTAGATGCGAGTGGAAAAGATCAAAGCGGTAATAACGTAGGAGATTCTGGTGATTTGATTTCTTTCGTTTTTTCGCGAGAAAAGGATCAGAAAGGTTATTTTAAGGGCATTGGGGACGCTGTTGTTAGTGTAAAAATCGTCGATATCGTTCCACCCAAATTGCAAAGTTTTGAAGAAGGCAAGGCATTAGCGGTAGAGCTTTGGCGTAGTGAGTTTATAAAAGAAAGAATGTTTAAATTCGGGCAAGAGGTTGCAGTTCAACTAAGAGAAAAAACAGATTTGGAAGAAATTCAAGGTGTGGAATTAGTTAAAGGTCAGCAGATGCACCGCAATAAAGTGGATCAACAAAACTACCCCTTTTCTTTTGTAGAAGAGATTTTCAATATGAAAACAACTGGTTCAGTGACAGATCCTATTCAATACAATAATGAAATTATAATAGGTGTTCTAAAAGAAATGCATTCATCAAATGGCAAATTAAACACGCTTGACACCGGAAAACGTGTGATGATATCGCTAAAAGAGCAATTAATTAGCTATCTGGAATCAAAGTATAAAGTCGAAGTTAATCACGCTATACTTGATGATATATAATCAAAAATCTTATAAGTTGCTTCAAACGCATCCAGTGCCCAGACACTGGGATCCAGGAATTTTATTAAGTTGGTAAGCATAAAAGTAGCCGTTTTATGTTAAAATACAACGTTTTAATGATTAAAAAAAGGCTGGATTCCAGTGTCAAGCACTGGAATGACACCATTTGCTGTGCAATTTACCTTCACAAATGAATGTTCGTATAGCTGTGCACCCGGCACTGCCCTACATTATTGGTAATTATATTATAAACGCGAATTCTGGATTAAAGGAGAATAGAAAAGGCAGAAAACAGGGTAAACTCAGCAGTTATAAAAAAATAGATGAGGTTACCCATGGAAGATATAACAAAACTGTTTTGTTTGGTCGATGATTTTTGCAGAGATATAGAGAAAAATTTTGCAGGCAAACTACTGCCAAATGGTAAAAAACCCACAAGAACAACGGAAATTGAGCACTCTGAAATCATGACAATAATCCTGCTATATCAACAATCTCCGTGTAAAAATTTCAAAACTTTCTATCTACATTACCTAACGTTGCTCTACAAATCAGAGTTTCCAAAGTTGCCTTCATATACCAGGTTTGTTGCTCTAAAGCCTAGGGTTTTGTGGCATTTAGCAATGTTGTTGCATTGGCTTTGTGGACAGTCAGAAAACACTGGAATTTCATATATAGACACAACTCCCATTGCAGTTTGTCATGCAAAAAGAATATCCAAAAACAAAGTTTTTGCTGGAATTGCAAAATTAAGCAAGAGTACTTACGGCTGGTTTTTTGGTTTCAAATTACATATGGTAATCAATGAAAATGGTGAAATTCATGCACTTACGCTAACAAAAGGCAATGTTGATGATAGGATACCTGTGCCAAATTTGACGGAAAAATTAACCGGCCTTTTGTTTGGTGACAAAGGTTATATTGCAAAAGAGCTTTTTCAGAAGCTGTTTGACCGAGGTTTGAAACTTGTTACCAAGGTGAAAAAAGGTATGAAAAATACATTAATTTCGCTAAATGAGAAGATTTTACTGAGAAAAAGGTCTATCATTGAGACTGTTTTTGGTTACCTAAAAAATAGACTAGAAATTGAACACACTCGCCATAGATCCCCTGTTGATTTCTTGGTTCATATCTTTTCTACTCTCATCTCCTATTCCATCAAATCCAAAAAGCCTTCTATTTCCTATACTTCCTTCCTTAATCCAGAATTTGCGTTAGAAGGGCGCAGAAGATAAAGCTCTGTTGGTGGTTTTCTACTATTCTGTGACTCAATCATCAATATATAAGAATTGCCGTTAACTAACCGATAAGTTACAATCCCCTCAATAAATTCCGATTTTGATGTCATTGGATTAGGAGAATAAAGTAATTTCAGTAATGGATGAACTTTTAATTGTGGTTTCCCCTGATCAGTAAGCTGGCAGAGAGTAAGAGGTACCAAAGATGCAGCATTTGCAATCATATTGATTGCTCGAAAGGCAATAACATTTTTTATGTAACCTTCCTCAGCAAAACTTACATAATCACGCTTACTCCAACTTGGCTCCATCATTAGCTGCAAAGCAGAATATTTAGTAAATACTGCGCTTTTTTTTCTTTGAAAGATGTTGAAATTCATATGTGCCTCCTAAAAAATTGAATTTGTGGTAGAATTATATCAATTGGTGTCACAGGAAGGATATACTAACGTACGAACATTATGTTTGAGAGCAATCTTTACACAGTAGTTAAATGGCAAGCACAATAAGGGGTAGCAAAAAGAATGAGCTTTTTTTTTGAGCTGAGCGAAGCCACCTAAGGTAGAAAATGAATCAGGAAGGAGTAAAAATATATTTAATGTTTATATGATGTACTTGCTTATAAATATCTTTTCTGTGTCCTATCTCTGTGATAACCACTTCATATTTTATAATACTTACGGAATAGATAACGCGATAATCACCTACTCTTAATCTTCTTTGTCTTTTAAATCTGTAATATAATGGCTCACCAAGGTTAATGGATCAATTGTAAGGCGCTTATTTATCGCATTTATGATCCTTAATCTTATTGTTTTTGGAAGAGCTGGAAGGTCTTTCTCAAGAACGCTTTCTATGAAGATAATATTGTATTCCAGTCTACATCCTCACTTCTAATTTTCTTTACACCTGAAACATTACGTTTAGCAGCACGCTCAATTAGTATTTTATCTTCCTCATTTTCAATTGCTTCTTGTATTAGCTTCTCTGTTAGTTCTTTAATGGACTTATTTCTTATTTTAGCCAGTCCAGCAAGACACTCTGAAATTTCGTTGTTGAAAGTTATGCTAAATTTTGAGTTTGCCATGTATTTTACCTAAAATCTACTAATAATTATACAACATTTTTCTGAATTTTTCAATAAAAAAAGTTGCCTATACGTAAAGAGGACCTGTGTTGACAAACAATTAAACATTTGTCATGTACTATGTTTGTTAAGGAGAAATAGCACAGAAGTTAGTATTAAGTATATTAGGAATAAGAAAGGCTGCGCTCAGTGTCACACACTGGAATAACAGGAAAAGAACGAACTGCTATACTAAAAAAAAAGAAATTGAACATGACAGAATGGCTAATATCTAATCAGCTTATTGATTATAACTGTGCCGTAAAATCTATGGAAGAGAAAATTCAACAAATTCACAATAATTCAGCAGAAGAATTGGTATGGCTACTCCAGCACCCTCCACTTTATACTGCAGGAATCAGTGCAACAGCTGATGATATTGTTGAAAAACTATTTCCCATATATAAAACAGGAAGGGGTGGTAAACACACATATCATGGTCCAGGACAGCGCATCATATATTTAATGTTAAACCTTAAAAAAAGAAACAAATGCGATATAAAGCTATATATTAGAGATCTAAGTAAGTGGATCATAAATGTTTTAAAGCAATTTAATATACTTGGAGAGTTTAGAGAAGATAGAATAGGCATTTGGGTAAACCATAACGGAGTAGAAAAAAAAATTGCAGCTTTTGGTATTCGCTTAAGAAAATGGGTAACTTATCATGGCATAGCGCTTAACGTCTTTCCAGACCTCTCTCACTATAAGGGTATTATTCCTTGTGGGTTGCAAGGTTATGGCGTCACGTCAATGGAAGAACTAGGAGTGAAAGTTCCACTCTCTGAATTGGATGATATACTAAAAAAAGAGTTTTATAAGATATTTTAATGATTGTTTATCTTTTATATTTCATTCTCACTTTATGTGCTAACACAAGTATTCATGCAATCGACCAAGTTGATATTATTGCTCCTTCTTCGAAGGGAAAAGAATCAGATCTGACTACTATAAAAGAATATGTAGAAGCTTTGGATTTTAATCCCCATATTTCGGAGAAAATATATAGTAATGATAATCCATTTTATTCCAACTCTGATGAATTCAGAGCAAATGATTTGATTAGTGCACTAACTAATGACAGTAAAATAATTTGGTGTATCAGAGGAGGAGAAGGGGCTTCTCGGTTAATTCCCTATCTAGAAAAGCTACCCAATGATAAAAAAGAAAGAATTGCTCAAAACAAAAAAATCCTCATAGGCTATAGCGATATAACTGCCTTGCACATCCATCTACAAGCTAAATATGATTGGCAAACTCTTCACGGCACCATGTTGGAAATGATAGTAAATAACTCCGTTTCTGAAAGCTCTGTTGAAAAATTGAAAGAGTTAATTCTTAACAAGCGGGATTCTATCAGATTTGATAACCTAAAGACGATAAATAATGGCATTAGACTAAAAGATGGCAGATTAGAGTCTAAAATCATCGGTGGTAATATGACTCTAGTTGAAAATAGTATAGGAACCGCTTGGCAAATAAATGCGAAAGGTAAAATTCTATTTTTAGAGGACATAAGAGTTTACCCATACGCAATAGAGCGCAGTTTAGATCACCTAAAACAAGCCCACATCTTTGATGGAGTACATGCAGTAATCTTTGGGGATTTCGTTAACTGCTATAACGATAACCTTGTTGAAGTTATAAAAGAAAGGTTTGCAAAAAGTGTTAACTTTCCTGTATTTACAATGAAAGGGGTAGGCCATGGACATACAAATGATCCTTTGCCTTTTAACACTCACGCTATTATTAGCGTTCAAGACGAAAAAGAAGGTTTGTTTTTTATGGACGTGCAGAATGTTAGCTACACATAGCTGATAGCTCACTAGGCTTCTTTTGAAATTGTTAAGGTAATTGTCATCCCAGTGCCCTGACTACTTGGATCCAGAAGACTTAATTTTAACCAAGCAGGCTGCATAATAAAGGCTGGATTCCAGCGTCACGCGCTGGAATGACAAGGTATAAACCTTATCGTCATGCCGCCGCGAACCGTCATACCGCGATTCATTCGCGGTATCTCATCAGCTAACAAGCAGCAGTTCTACGTCATACCGCCGTGGTATCTTTTAACGCAAATTCTGGATTAAGGAAGGAAGTATAGGAAATAGAAGGCTTTTTGGATTTGATGGAATAGGAGATGAGAGTAGAAAAGATATGAACCAAGAAATCAACAGGGGATCTATGGCGAGTGTGTTCAATTTCTAGTCTATTTTTTAGGTAACCAAAAACAGTCTCAATGATAGACCTTTTTCTCAGTAAAATCTTCTCATTTAGCGAAATTAATGTATTTTTCATACCTTTTTTCACCTTGGTAACAAGTTTCAAACCTCGGTCAAACAGCTTCTGAAAAAGCTCTTTTGCAATATAACCTTTGTCACCAAACAAAAGGCCGGTTAATTTTTCCGTCAAATTTGGCACAGGTATCCTATCATCAACATTGCCTTTTGTTAGCGTAAGTGCATGAATTTCACCATTTTCATTGATTACCATATGTAATTTGAAACCAAAAAACCAGCCGTAAGTACTCTTGCTTAATTTTGCAATTCCAGCAAAAACTTTGTTTTTGGATATTCTTTTTGCATGACAAACTGCAATGGGAGTTGTGTCTATATATGAAATTCCAGTGTTTTCTGACTGTCCACAAAGCCAATGCAACAACATTGCTAAATGCCACAAAACCCTAGGCTTTAGAGCAACAAACCTGGTATATGAAGGCAACTTTGGAAACTCTGATTTGTAGAGCAACGTTAGGTAATGTAGATAGAAAGTTTTGAAATTTTTACACGGAGATTGTTGATATAGCAGGATTATTGTCATGATTTCAAAGTGCTCAATTTCCGTTGTTCTTGTGGGTTTTTTACCATTTGGCAGTAGTTTGCCTGCAAAATTTTTCTCTATATCTCTGCAAAAATCATCGACCAAACAAAACAGTTTTGTTATGTCTTCCATGGGTAACCTCATCTATTTTTTTATAATTGCTGAGTTTACCCTGTTTTCTGCCTTTTCTATTCTCCTTTAATCCAGAATTCGCGTCTAAAAAATAGACTAGAAATTGAACACACTCGCCATAGATCCCCTGTTGATTTCTTGGTTCATATCTTTTCTACTCTCATCTCCTATTCCATCAAATCCAAAAAGCCTTCTATTTCCTATACTTCCTTCCTTAATCCAGAATTCGCGTTTTTAGGTAATGAATTCTTTGAGTATAAAAAATACGATCCGCAGTATTCTAACGTTTTAGATGAATATAAATTCATAAGATTAAGTTGTATGAAAAAAGAATATAATCCAAATTTTGGCGAGTTACTTAGCCATCAGCCATCTTTTTTTATTACAGAAGGAACTGCTGAGCCAGATTCTCCAGGTAACTATCAAGCTGGCGTGTTCGAAGTAACAAGTAATGGAAAGGGTAGGAAAATCGCTACATTAATTGATGAATTTGGTTATTTCGATCAAGATGGTAAGTTTCATTATTGCGATTACCATATAAAAGCAGAGTGTGGTGTTTATGATCCTTCCAAGGTTAATAAAAAATACGCAATAACCGATGCAAACAGCGAGTTTTACCTTACAGAAAACGACAATATAATTCTTCACATCATTCCAGAGTTATTGTAATTATACCAATCAAAAGAACAAAATAAAAGAAGAATGAAGTCCATTCAAGTCAAGAGGAAATGGCAGAAGTGTGAAAGGAGGTAATGTTAGGTTAATGGCTTAAGAGATTTTCTAAGGAAATTGTCTTGATATTTATGGTTTTTCAAGCATGCCACTAGCTTTAAGATTTTTTAGGTCAGTCGCCTATATTAATAGGAACACCTACCTTAATTTGCCAACTCTTGAAATTCAGCTAACTTTAATAGACTTTAGCATAAAAAGGTTGAACATTTCTTCAGAATTGTGTATGATTATTAATGCTTTTTAGGTACTCTTGCTATGGCTCTTTCTAAGTTTCTTGACCCGAAGAATGATGTCGCATTTCGGCGTGTCTTTGGAACTGAAAAGAATAAAGATATCCTCATTCACTTCCTCAACGATATTCTGGGCCTTACTGGCAAAAATGCAATACAGGATATAGAATTTTTAAGTACTATTCAAGACCCTGATATTGCGTCTAAAAAGCAAAGTATCGTTGATGTGTTGTGTAGGAATTCCACGGGAGTGCAATGGATAATTGAGATGCAGGTCGCTAAAACTAAAGGCTTCGAGAAACGTGCTCAGTACTATGCTGCTAAAGCTTATTCAAGACAAGCTGACAAGGGTGATCAATACCATGACCTTAAGGAAATTATCTTCATTGCTATAGCAGATTGTGTGCTGTTTCCTAATAAATCTGAGTACAAGTCAAAGCATACTATTCGAGATGAAGACACTAATGAACACGATCTAAAAGATTTTTACTTTATATTTATTGAATTGCCAAAATTTCCAAAGAATAAGGAAGATCAATTGGAGAATATAGTAGAAAAGTGGGCTTATTTCTTTAGGTATGCAGAGGAAACCAGTGAAGAGGAGCTGGAAAAAATAATAGGGAGTGATTTTATAATCAAAAAAGCCTATGAAGAGCTAAATAGATTTAACTGGTCAGAAAAAGAATTTATTGCCTATGAACAGGAAATAAAACGTATTCTTGATGAACAGGCTGTCCTCGCTCAAAAACTTGATGATGCTACTGAAAAAGGCAAAAAAATTGGTAAAGAGGAAGGAAAAATTGAAGTAGCAAAAACAATGCTGGCTAATAATGTTGATGTTGACACTATTGTCAAGTTTACTGGTCTTTCTATAAGTGAGATAAAAGAATTGCAGAAAGTTTAATAACTTATAGGTTCTTCTAAAGAAATTAGCTTATTTGAAATTTGCTTGACGTTTTTTGAGCATGTCCTTTTATGTTGGATTCAAAGAAGATTGGATAATAGGCTGCTTCACACTTTTTACTTTCTCGAGCTTGGTGTTGGGATTTATGATATTGTACAGCGCAAAACTTACACAAGCTAATCCAACTATCCCGCCAACTACCGCTATGGCGTACATTTTCAATATATAAGCCACAATACTGCTAACTAGCAATGCCGCACCAACAACACCAGCTACAATTGGTTGAATTGCCTTTTTTGATGATTTTTCGTTTACAGAATTTCCTTCACTATCAAAACATGCAGCAGAAGAGGGGCTGTCAGGAACATTTGGCTCTACAGTAGTTTCTATTTGCGCTTCTTCGCTGCTTTCACTTATAGGTTGAAGATCTTCACTATTTATATTATATAATTTAATATCAGTATCAATTACGGATTTATGCTCTACATCACATACTTCATGCACTTCCTCTTCAGCCGGCACACTTTTGCCTGTTACAACCTGCTGCTTTATGGTTACTTCTTTATTAAGAACTTCTTCTGAAAGTTTTTTGCCTTCTTCTCTTGTTGTGCTGCTAGAAATACTTGGCTTGTATCTTGTAAAAAGCATTTAATGTTTTAAGCTTAAGCATTAGATGGAGAAGGGAAAAACTCTAGCATTTGGCTTAGATATAAAATCTGTGCAAGAGATAAGAGTTCCCTTCTCAAAAGTATAGGCTGGACGGTATCGTAGAAAAACCTAAATGGTTCTAATTCTGTATTCACAAGGTAAGCCTTACTTTTCATTTTTAATGGTAACGTATGGGGTTATATATGATCAACAACTTTTTAGGAATAGACATATCAAAAGATCGCTTTGATGTTTTTCTTTCATTCATAAGCAAAAAAGGAAAACGTGAAACTAGGAAAAGGAATTTTAAAAACGAGGATTCTGGGTTTCAAGGTTTGCAGGACTTTCTACAAAAACATAATGTAGAAGAAGTAAAAGCCTGTATGGAAGCTACTGGTTGTTATGGTGAAGCTTTGGCTGAATTTCTTCACAATGCTGGATATTTTGTTAGTGTTGTAAATCCTTATTGCATAAAATCTTATGCGAGGAGTAAGCTTGTACGACAAAAGAATGATCAGACCGATGCAGAAATTATTGCAGATTATTGCCAAAGGCAGGAACCAACTCGCTGGGCACCACCTTCTCCCGAAAAGAAAAAATTAAAACATCTTTATCGTTGCTCGGCTGCGTTAAAAGATGAATTGACATTAGTAAATAACCACTTAGAAAAAAAAGAGAGACTGCCTAAAGAAGTTGCAAATGCTTGGGAAGACCTTGCAATGAACATAGAGCAAAAAATAGAAACAATAAAAAACTCCATACGTGAATTATTAAAGCAACACAAAGAGTTGTTGGAAAATTTTCAACTTCTACTGACTATTCCAGGAATAGGAGAGGAATCAGCAATAGCTATTTTAGCGGAAATTCCTGACATAAAGGATTTTATAAATGCCAGGCAATTGGCAGCATATGCAGGAACTATATCACAAAATATAACGTCAGGTTCATCTGTACATGCCAAGCCCAGATTAAGTAAATCAGGTTCACGAACACTACGCAAGGCTCTGTTCTTTCCTGCCATAGTAGCTAAGAATCACAATCCTATCATTATGAGTTTTTGCCAAAGATTAAAGGAAAAGGGTAAGCATAATATGGCCATCGTTGGTGCTGCAATGCGTAAGTTACTCCATATCATTTTCGGTATTCTGACATCCAAAAGTGCTTTTGATCCAAATCATATCAAGAACTACAGAGCTAGGATGTTGACTGAAGGTTTAGTGCTTTAAAATCAAAAAATGCTTCCATTTTATCTTATGTAAAATATTATCTTATACAAATTTATTGAATGTAGTTGGTTAGTGTATATATTGATAAGTAAATTAGTTTTATACATACAAAACAACAGAAATTTACTTATCAATATATACATTAACTATACCGCTACACAGTTGGAAGTACTTTTTGATTTTACAATGCAGCTTAAGATTCAATTTTTATAATTTTCTTGTTGACTGGCGAGACGGTATCTCTTACTTGTTAATGGCTTCAAATTACTGAGGGTTGATGCCATTGCGTGAACGGATACAATTACTATGAACCCAAAACCCCTGTCTCAAACCTATCCTAAAAAGGCTAGAGATTATGTGTACCGAAATGACAATTTTATCACTATAAATATTGTTTTCACCAGAGTTTGTTTGAAGTTTTGTACCAATTTTCAACAGCTTCATTGATAAAATCAAAAATATTTCCTCTTTCTTTTAGAAATTTATTATATTCAATACAGTTACTAACTCTCATTCTTCGTGGCATAAGTTATATTTATTTGATAGATATTTACTCTATAACAGAATCGGTTAACAACCGCTAATCTTTTACTGCTATGCAATCGTCCTGGAACCATACATAAAAAGATCATCTATAAGACTGCATTAGACCATCTACTACTCTAAGAACATTTACAACTGATATTTGAGTATTTGGTCCTTGAGCACCATTATTGAATGCAGCACCCGATAAAACCATTCTATCCCCATCAGTAAGACGCACGCATCCCCCGCACTGTGCATATTCTTGTAACTGCTGATTTGCCTCTGCCATTCTTTGTTGTACTTGCCCTGCGGTATTAGCAAACTTTAACTCTATTCCAATCGGATGAGTATCACCCATTTCCAAAGATCTCGATAACACTAGATCTATCCTTCTTCCTCTCTCTAGCTGAAACTCAATAATTACTCTAGCAGGATTGCCAAGAGTATAAAATAACCCATGTAATACAGCTTGAAATTCAGCTTCACTTGTTACCAATCCTCGCCTTAACGGAAACAACACATTAGAAATTTCCTGAAATAAATTTTGATGCCTAATTAAATTTTGCCAGCCAGTATTCATCATTACATTTGCAGCTTCATGTACTTGTCCGATACCACCTACTCGTGAAAACGTGCCTAGAAAATTCACGTTACCCCTATTTTGTAAGTAATCAGCAGGTGTTTGAGACATTGTTACAATAACATTTATTGTATGATTATTGTTAACTGTTTCCAAATTACACACCACTTCACGTACTACAGCATTTTGCCAACCTGGACACAATAGATTTAGAGCATTTTGTGGAAATCGGTGGGACAATACACGACGGATATCAAACATAACCAACATATTTATTGCTGATGCAAACAGAACCATGGTCAAAGCTCGTTCCCGAACATTTACTTGTGAATTCATTTCTCTTACTGGACACAGCATCCTATCATCATCATGGTAATTGAATAGATACTTCGTCACTCTTGCAGAATTTGCGCCCACCTGAACAGTTGCCCTTGTAAATGCAATACTTGCAAATGTAAACCTAGAAATATAGGAAAACCAATTAACATGAGGTACCAAATTGTGACAAAAAAGCGGATATCGTAGGCAACTTCCCACATTTTCTTGAACTTCCCCTTGAATAGGATTAAGTAATCTTCTTATTAAGGAGGGTTCTTGCCCTAAAAAGTTTTCTATACCAGATTGCAGACGTTGAGCATTATCTAGGTTAAAGTTTAGTCCCACACAAACAGCATTTACTGATGAAGTGTGAATAGGTACAGATGAGATGGGACAGTTTCTAACATAACCTCTAGCTTGCTCTAACCCTTGCATAGCATTCTCTGGACCCACCTTAAGCTCAATTATAATGGGAACTGAATCATTCAAATTTTCCTGACTACGTACAAGTAAAACAACGTCTGCATATCCTCCTCCCATAATTAATTCCACGTAAACCTCAGCCATGGCACGGTACCTAAAGTTTACTAAAAATCCAGATAAAAAGCCATGATAGTCAGACTCCATGCCAAAATTTAATTCCTGTTGATATTGATCATAGACATCGATGATATATTGTAGAACTCCGTCAATACCGTCATTTACGTCGTCTATATCATCACTCGCTAACCCATTTACTTGACCTAATAAGTTACCTTGCTGCATGATTTGAACAATTTCGCGAAAAACTATGCCGTCAGGCTCATCACGGTGAGGAAATGATGCATTTCCTTGAGGGATAAAAACACAGTCTTCTCCCAACTGAGATATTTTATATTCTTCCCAGGCTAGTCCATCCTCCTGTAAGTCTTGTAGCCCATCTCCTGCTACCGACTGCCTTTCTTCTTCGCTAAACCTTGATCCAGGGCTGTTCTCATTATCAGCAACAGTATAACATCTGACTATTCTTCTATTTTCTTCATTTGTGTCATTAGTGAGAATAGCAACTTTTAGATTCCCTTTTCCGTTTCCGTAATTGTCAAAACGAAAGTAAATTCTTTCACCATTTGCAATATCAGAATCAAATACAGTAGCAAACATGCCGAAAAAGAATGCAGGAAAAAAGCCAGGGTTATTAGCTGAATGCAAAAAAGATGGACACTGGTCCAAAAAAAGACCAAATTTTTCATGCAGTCCATTACAATCTCCATTTAATAAATCTCTAATTAATTCATTATTCCCACCATTGTTATGCATAAAACGCCCCTACTTACTATGACTAGACAAACCACTAACACCAGGAGTTCCTAACATGGATTGCGGATTGCCAGCGCTACAAGGATCAGTAGGTAAAGGTGTCTTCTCTAATTCAGAAAACAAGTCTTCTGCCAATCCACTGTAATTTACACCTTCTTTCATGCCTTCCCTACCAACTGTTTTTAAATTTTTAACTATCTGCTTTTGAAATTCTGCAAAGTTGACTGAACAATGATCCTTCGCAAACTTTAAAATACCTGATATCGTTTTCTTTTTCTCTTCAGTAATACCTTGACCACCATTACTACGCTCGTAATCTACAATCAACCTTGCAAGAGTGTTCTTTATACGGTCTGAGGCACATATATCTTTAGAAGCATCAAAAATAGCTACTTTATGTTCAATAAATTGACTGCATTCCCAAAGATTCACAATAACCTCTCTTGCCTTAGTTTGGATATCTATATCTGAATTTTTTAACATCAAATTTGAAAGCGAGGAAAGGAGAGATGCATAGTCTCTACTTGAGAGAATTTTCTCTTTCTTAGGTAATGAAAGTTTTTCCTCAGACCAATATTTTACCACATCTTGAACTACATCAACAAAACTACAATGTACTAATGTGCTAAGAGTTCGATGCATAACTCCTTTGCCTTTATTTGATAACCCAGGTAATAATTTATACTTTGCTGAATCAGTGATTATTTCACGTATAAGAAAATCTAAAACAGTAGCAACATTATGGTTAGCTTTAACAGCAGATAAGTTAGCAACAGCGCCAACTATTAGGTTATCAATCTTTTCTTCTTGACTCATACGGCGATAGAAGTATTCCACTCCTTCACTCCATTTAAATTCCACAGCTTTATTAAAACCCTCTACTGCATTATCATGCTTTTTAAATTCTCCAGATTTTTTATCAATCCAGAAAGTAAACACAGGGTCTACACTTTTCATAGCATCCAATAATTCATTTCTTACATATTTGTGGTTGTTGGTTGCAGGCTTACCATCATCATCTACTTCTTCGGAAGAGAAGCCACTTTTGTAAGACTCAAGTTGCTTCTGAAAAAGTTGAGGAATCTTATCTGTCACACAATACCTGCATGCCATATTATATCTACAAAGTGGATTATTTATTTCTCCTATTTTCTCTTCAGTCAATTTCTGACCTAAAACAGGATTATTTAGTCTTACACTTGACCAACAACTCTCGTCTTGGAAAACCTTATACAAAAACTGCAGCTCATCTTCTTTGAGATACTCTACCTGCTCTATATAAGTCTTTACCCATTTTTCGACAGACAAGCGCCTCCCAGGAGTGATATTAGAGTCTTTATGTTGAATAGAATCTTGCAATTTTTTAAGTACTGTAGCACGACGCTCTATTTCTCTTGGCATTTCACCCCCTATAAAAAATATTCACTGCATTATGCAAAAGTTAGAATCAAATAGCAACACTAAAATTATCAAGGATAAGAAAAATTTTATGAAAAACATTTTTTATATTTAAATATCATCTATTTTGCGCCTAACTGATGCGTAAAATTAGTGAGAAAATCAAATAGGCCATAGCGAGAATAGCGAAAGAGTTAGATATAGGCTCTAGACTAGTAGATAAAGAAATACAATAAGTTGAAAAGAGCTTTAATGGAGTTGCAGCACTTAGGCTTTTTCCTTAAGTTTTGAAATTTCAGCTTGAGAAAGACCGGTAGACTCAGCTATTAAGTCAACAGATATACCTGCTTTAAGTAAGTTTTTTGCAACCTCGATTTCTCTTTCTTTTCTGCCTTTTTCATGTCCGATTTGGATGCCTTCTTGTCTACCTTTAGCAGTAGCATCATCGAGTTTTTGAGCAAGAATAGCCTTTTCATCAAGAATACGTTTTATTTCCTGTTCATAGGCAATAAATTCTTTTTCAGGCCAGTTGAATCTATTTAGCTCTTCATATGCTTTTTTGATTATTACATCACTTCCTATTATTCTTTCTAATTCCTCTTCGCTAGTTTCATCGGCGTACTTGAAAAAATAAACCCATTTCTCAACTATATTTGAAAGCTGATCCTCTTTTGTTTTTGGAAATTTAGGCAACTCAATAAATATAGAGTAAAAATCTTTTAGATCATGTTCATTAGTATCTTCATCGCGAATAGTGTGCTTTGATTTATACTCGGATTTATCAGGAAATAAAATACAATCTGCTATGGCAATAAAAATAATTTCCTTAAGATCATGGTATTGATCACCCTTGTCAGCTTGTCTTGAATAGGCTTTAGCAGCATAGTACTGAGCTCGTTTTTCAAAGCCTTTGGTTTTAGCGACCTGCATTTCAACTATCACTTGCAGCCCATTTTCATCTCTGCAAAGAACATCGACAATGCTTTGTTTTTTAGAGGCAATATCAGGGTCTTGAATAGTACTTAAAAACTCTATATCCTTTATTGCACTTTTGCCAGTGAAGCCAAGAATATCATTAAGAAAGTGAATAAGGATATCTTTATTTTTTTCAGTACCAAAGATGCGTTTGAATGATATGTCATTCTTAGGATCTAGAAACTTCGAAAGAGCCATGAGAAAGTAAGTTAAAAAGCATTGGTAATTATAAACAATTGTGAAGCAATATTCAACTCTTTTGTTTTTCTAAGTTCTGAATATGTTGGTGAAAAAACAGCCTTCATAGATAACCATAGAATAGCATTATATTAATATCCTAACTAATTCATAAAAAAATAAATGAAAAAGATTTAAAAATTGATTTGACTTCAATCGAAAGCTATGGCTTTATGCCAATGCTGATAAAAAAGCAGCAGTAAATATTTAAAAAAAGTTTGTTGTTAGTGAAGGGTAAATTATATGAATAAAAGTGAAGATCGTAGAAAAGAAATAGAGTATAGAATATTACAAGGTGAAGAAGCAGTTTTTAATAATGAGGTTTTTGAAATGCTGCTCAATGCAGTGCATGATGAAACCCAAGCTCAGGTTATTTCGAAAAGATTAACAGATCATTTTAAAGGGGTGGGAAGGATTTTAAGTCAGGAAATGGATGATCTAAAAATTATAGAAGGGGTAACCGATTCTACAGTGGCAATAATTCGTGGTGCTAGTATGCTTGCGAATCGTGCGTTAATAGAAGAGGTAGAAAAAGGTCCAGTAATAGATAATTGGGAAAAGCTAACGGATTATCTGCAGGCTAATATTGGTCATGCAGAGAGGGAAAACCTTAAAATAATGCTTTTGAATAAAGGGTTCTATCTAATAGGAGAGGAAACATACGTAGGCACAATGAGTCAGGTACCCATCTTAGTAATGGAAATAATAAGAAAAGCAGTACTTACAAGAGCAACATCAATGATAATATCGCACAACCAACCTGGAGGAACTGTAAAGCCATCAGAGCGAGATAAGGCTATGACTAAAAGCTTAGCTTCAGCTTGTGCAATCATAGGTATAAAGTTAGTAGATCACATTATTGTTGCAGGGAACGATTATTTTAGCTTCAAGGAAAGCGGATTGTTATAAGTTTTTGTTTTAACTGTAAAGATCCTTTTTTTATGTTTTGACTTTTATTAATGTGTAAAAAAGTATTTGCATATCCGGGATTTATACTTTATTTATTCCTATAAAGGAACATATTAGATTAACAGTAAAGCAATAAATTACGCTGTAAACTTATATAGTTAATAAATAATAGGAGGCCTATATGGCAAAGGTAAAAAATTTGAGTAAAAATCAATTAAATAAACTACATAAAGGAATATTAGCTGCCATAGGAAGTAGGACTAATATAGAACAACCAATGGCTGTTAATGAGGTTAAAAAAAGGTACCTTTCCCCGGTGATGGACGTAACAAGACAATCAACTCGGGAAAAGGACTTGATTATGTTTATGGCAAAAGACCTTTAAATAGTCAAGCAGATTATCCTGAAGGTTTAAATCCATTTGATTCAAGTTTGCAAAAAAGAAAAATAAGTACAAGAGAAAGTGAGTGGTTGAACTACTTAAAAGGCATAATTGTAGCAGCAAATAGCCCAAAGGAAATGAAGGAAGTTGTGGACAAAGCAATAGTAACTGGGATGAAAATGAATGGATGTTATGAAGAAGGTTGGAGTTTTGCTGAGTATGTGGTATTGGGCATGCACTTACATAAATTTAAACAAGCTGATCAGGAAGAGGTAATAAGTCAATTGATGCTGAATGGTGCAAAATTTCATGATACTTTACTACAGAATAAACTGATAAGTGAAGCTTGTAACAAGCTGCAACGAGAGATTCAACCTTACGTGGATGAACGACTTGAAGGACGGAGAAAAGCTGGTGAAAATGCCGTTCAAGTGGGAGGGGGAAGTGTAATAGATGTTGAAATAGATAATAAAACATCTCTTATAGAATTTTCTCCGGATAGCATAGTAGAGGTTGCAAAAGCACTTGAAGGAACAGATCCAAATAAAGGGCTAGGAAGTCATATAATGAAAATGGGTGACGGTGACGGTGAAGTAGAAATTAAAAATGAAGAAGGAGGTAAAAGAAACTATGTCGATATATTAGGTGGATTCGAGATCGGATTTCCTACAAACGCGAATTCTGGATTAAAGGAGAATAGAAAAGGCAGAAAACAGGGTAAACTCAGCAGTTATAAAAAAATAGATGAGGTTACCCATGGAAGATATAACAAAACTGTTTTGTTTGGTCGATGATTTTTGCAGAGATATAGAGAAAAATTTTGCAGGCAAACTACTGCCAAATGGTAAAAAACCCACAAGAACAACGGAAATTGAGCACTCTGAAATCATGACAATAATCCTGCTATATCAACAATCTCCGTGTAAAAATTTCAAAACTTTCTATCTACATTACCTAACGTTGCTCTACAAATCAGAGTTTCCAAAGTTGCCTTCATATACCAGGTTTGTTGCTCTAAAGCCTAGGGTTTTGTGGCATTTAGCAATGTTGTTGCATTGGCTTTGTGGACAGTCAGAAAACACTGGAATTTCATATATAGACACAACTCCCATTGCAGTTTGTCATGCAAAAAGAATATCCAAAAACAAAGTTTTTGCTGGAATTGCAAAATTAAGCAAGAGTACTTACGGCTGGTTTTTTGGTTTCAAATTACATATGGTAATCAATGAAAATGGTGAAATTCATGCACTTACGCTAACAAAAGGCAATGTTGATGATAGGATACCTGTGCCAAATTTGACGGAAAAATTAACCGGCCTTTTGTTTGGTGACAAAGGTTATATTGCAAAAGAGCTTTTTCAGAAGCTGTTTGACCGAGGTTTGAAACTTGTTACCAAGGTGAAAAAAGGTATGAAAAATACATTAATTTCGCTAAATGAGAAGATTTTACTGAGAAAAAGGTCTATCATTGAGACTGTTTTTGGTTACCTAAAAAATAGACTAGAAATTGAACACACTCGCCATAGATCCCCTGTTGATTTCTTGGTTCATATCTTTTCTACTCTCATCTCCTATTCCATCAAATCCAAAAAGCCTTCTATTTCCTATACTTCCTTCCTTAATCCAGAATTTGCGTTTGTAACTTAATTTCATGTGCTATCAGAAACTCCGCTGCACTTTTGTGTTTCTTTTTAACAGCCAAATGCAAAGGAGTTTTGCCATCTGTGTTTTGTAAATTAACATCAGCCTCTGCTGCTAATAGAGCATTCACTGTATCTGTATGGCCATTCACAGCAGCCCAATGTAAAGGAGTCCATCCATTTTCACCCTTCACATTAACACTAGCCTTACTTGCTATTAGAACTTCTACTATCTCTTTATGGGCATTTTTAGTAGCCCAATGTAAAGGAGTTTTGCCACGCGCGTTTTGTAAATTAACATCAGCCTCTGCTGCTAATAGAGCATTCACTGCATCTGTATGGCCATTTTCAGCAGCCAAATGTAAAGGAGTTCATCCATTTTCACTCTTCGTATTAACACTAGCTTTACTTGCTATTAGAACTTCTACTATCTTTTTATGGTCATTTGCAATAACCCAATGTAAAAGAGCCCATCCATAATTCCATAAACCATCACTCGTATTAATATTAAATTCTTCTGCCTCCAATAGAGCATTTACTGCTTTTGTATGGCCATTTTTAATAGCCAAACGTAAAGGAGTTTCTCCATTATCATCTATTGCATCAATATCAGCCCCTTCTGCTAATAAAGCATTTATTGCACCCGTATGGCCTGTTTCAGCAGCCCAATGTAAAAAAGTTTGTTCCTTCTTACTTTTTGCATTAACATTAACCCCCGCCCCCGCTTTTATTAGAGCATTTACTACCTCCTTGTAACCAAATTTTGCAGCCCAATATAAAGGGGTTAGTCCATTCATATCTTTCGTATTAACATCAGCTCCATTTGATATCAGAGCTTCTACTACCTTTTTGCAGCCACCCTTAGTAGCCAAATATAACAATGTAAGTTTAAAAGAGGCAAGACCTGTATATAAGGTGAATTTATAATTTATGTTAAATCTATCATTTTTCCAATTCTGGAATGTACTTAAATCTATCCTCTGTAACCTCTCTTTTATTTTTTCGATTATGTTACCCTGATTTAAATCACCATCAGCATTTACTGCACTTAATATTTTTATCCACTGTTCATATTTCATAACTTTTCTCTACTAAACACTATACAAGCGTTTTATCCAGTATTTCAGCAACTGTCAATTTTGCTAACAAATCACGTAAAAATTTGTAGAAAACACTGGGCTCCGTAGCATTACAAAAAATCCAATTATTTTCTTGCATTACTCTCTGTCATTCTGTTGCTCCTTTCTTGTCATCCCGCTGCGAACCGTCATACCGTCACGGTATCTCATCCGCTAACAAGTAACGGGATGACGGTTGTCGTTTATCCATAAATATTTAAGAAATTTACCAAATAAAAAAAAGGCAAAGAAACCCCGTAGTGCGAGTTTTGACTCTCTAATGCTTTAAGTTGGCGCTGTAATAATGTGCTGACGCTTAGTTTAAGCGCGATTTGGCTGAATGTAGAAAAAATTTAAAAGACATGCAGCCGCTATAATTTTATATAATCTGCTAATAAACACCTGAGTTTTTTACTGGATTTTGTTGTTGAGCCCGCGCGGATCAAAAACAAGTTTTGAGTCAGAAATACTCTTAGTGCCATGATAAGGGCGCTGGCGGAGTTTGTTAAGCAACTTTCTATATAATATTTTCTAAAATAAATAGACTTCTCGCATCCAATTTCAGCAGCGCGTGACACACAACTGCAATGACAAGGTGTCGCAAGATAAACATCATATTCACACGAAGTACTTGACTTCACTTGTACTAAGAAGCATTTTATATATGTTGTGTGCCCGTAGCTCAGCTGGATAGAGCAACAGCCTTCTAAGCTGTGGGTCGTAGGTTCGAATCCCACCGGGCACACTCTTCTATCAATACTTTCTATAAATCTTCAAATACTCTAGCACCACATTTTCAATTGCTAATGGTCGAACCTTCATTGTTTCAAGGTCAACTGACTTTTCAATTGAACTATTCATCATAACTTTCACCTGATCTTGAGTAAGCATAGGGTTCGTATCTCCGGTTATTGGTTTTAGCAGCATAGAAATAATTTTATTTTCTAAAAAGAAAGCTATTAACTTTGCCATTGGAAAAGATACATTGATCAACAAACACTTTCTGTTAGTAACATTCAGAATAAACTTCAATAAGCTTTTGAAGGAGTAAACCTTTGGTCCACCCATGTTATAAATTTTCTTGTCTTGCTTATTAAAACTTGATAATACGATATACCACTTCAGCTAAGTCTGTTACACATATTGGCTGAAATTTAGTCGTTCCATTGCCAATTAGTGGTAAGCAAGGAAGAATAGTTGCTAATCTTGCAAATTTATTAAAGAAGTTGTCTTCTTTACCAAATACAAGGCTTGGCCTAATTATTATTGCTTTTTGAAATGCTGAAGTTACAGCTTTTTCACCTTCCAATTTACTTTTGGCATATTTTGACAACTTGCTATTTTCTATTCCCATAGCAGAAAAATGTATCATCATAGATACATTTTTCATTTTTGCAGCTTTTGCTATCCTTTCAGCTATTTTAACGTGAACAGCGTAAAAATCGTGCTTTTTTGCTTCATATAATATTCCCACTAAGTTTATAGCTACATCACATTCTTCCATACCCTCCAGAACTGATTTTTCATCAAAAAAAATCGCCTTTAAATATTGATATTTGTCCTAAATTGCCACACAATTTTAAACAAGCAGCTTTTTCCTGATTACGAGTGAATATCTTTATCAAATATCCTTCTGCTGCCAAGCGTCTTACGATGTGTTTCCCTATAAACCCCGTTCCACCAAAAATAATTACACGTTTTGTCACGATTAAAGTTCCTAACAATTTATTACTGTAAATTAATACAATGATTTTACTTAATATTCTATTATGAATTCTTGTATAATAAGGTCCATTTTCATTCCTCGTGAGCCTTTAACTAGAATTGCGTCATTATTCTGAATAATGTCAGCTAAATTACTTTTCAATTGATTAGAATCATTAAAATGCGCGCCTCTTATATTATCTGGCAAAAGCTCATGCAATTCTAACATAAATTTACCAACTGTATAAACTTTATCTATATTATTTCCTGTGATAATCTTAACCAAATCTGTATGAAACTCTATGCTTTCATCACCAAGTTCCAACATATCACCAAGCAAAGCTACTTTTCTCTGATTAGAATATGTACTCAAAGTTTTTATCGCAGTTTTCATCGAAGCAGGGCTGGCGTTATAGGAGTCATCAATTAAATGTATATATTTTCTATTGCATTTGACCTTATGAATATTGCCTCTACCTTTCGCTACACTAAAATTCTTAAGTGCAAGTGGTAATTTTGATAAATCAAGTCCGAGGCTTTGCACAACTGCTGCAACAGCAAGTAGCGAATAAGCAAAATGCTCACCTTGTACACGTAAATTACAGTTTATAATTTGATTATCACTCAGCCTGATTTTTAAACTTAATCTATTAGCAACTCGGTTTAATGTCATTCCAGCGCGTGACGCTGGAATCCAGTCTTTATTATACAACCGTCTGATATGCTCATTTGCAATTGAACTTCCTGGATCCAAGTAGTCAAGCACTGGGATGACAGAAGATAGTGCTGAAATGACAGAAGATTCATCGTTTCTTATTAAGTTTAGTAAACAAACTTCAGCATTTTTATCTTTACCGAAGCTTATTACATTTCTATTGGCGTGTGATGAGAGATAATCATAATATTTATTATCTCTGCTTAAAACCAAAGTACCGTTATTTTTCATACCATACAGAATTTCTAACTTCGCTTGTGCAACGTCAAATAGTGATGAAAAATTTTCAGTATGTGCAGGTTCGATGTTGGTAATAACTGCAATATTCGGATTACTAATTTTTGATAATTCTTTTATTTCACCAGCTTTATTCATTCCCATTTCAAGAATTAAGTACTGGCAGTTTTTTGGAGCTTTCAGAATTGTCAAAGGCAATCCTATATTATTATTTAAGTTACCTTCGTTTGCATGGGACACTCCATATTGCGATAAAACAGTATGCAGCATATCCTTTGTAGTGGTTTTCCCGACACTGCCTGTAACTGCAATAACTTTAGCATCAATAAGAACATTTCTAATGTAGTATGATGCCATATCGTGCAAAGCTTTCAGGGTATCTTGTACAATCATGAGAGGGAAACTTTTATATTTACCCTCACTCACTATTGCAGCGACAGCCCCTTTTAAAAACGCTTCATGCAAAAAATTATGGCCATCAAAATTCTTTCCCTTGAGGGCAATAAATAAATCACCTTTTTTTATGCTTCTTGTGTCCGTTGAAATATTTGAGCTATGTATCCAATTACAACCATTTACGTCTCTTCCGCCAGTTGCATCAATGATATTATTTGTGTTCCATTTAAACATAATTTAGAGTATTCTTTATAATAAATTGAACAATAAAAGTAGCGAAAATACTACATGTTTTAGACAATGTGCAAATAATGGTTGCAATCCCTATAATTCTATCTTATAATGGATATAGAAATTTAAATTTTTTCGTCTATAATTAAAATGTATTTAGTTATAGAAACTACCTTGGAGGTATGTATGGCAGAATCTATTTGGGCTAAGATAGGCGGAGCAGTTAAAACAGGTGTAGAAGCTACAGGTCGGGTGTTTGCTCTTGTGCCTAAAGCACTTATTTACCCTATAAAGAAGCCGTTTGCTTCAACGGGTGAAATGAAACATGATGCTACAGTTTCGTTAAAGAAAGCTGTTGGTATAGATGTACCTGAAGAAGAAAGGGAATATGATCCACCTATAGAAACCACACAGGCTAGCAAGGATCTTGGTGTACAAATAACAGAGCAAAAGAAAGGGATAGAAAAGGTAAGTTTTTTAGTGTCAAGAACTCTGACGGGAGATATACCTTATTTGAATGATGAACAATTGAATAAAATAAAAGCACTAAAAAGTGAGTATTCAAACATCACTATACATAGAGAAGAAAATAAAATTGTAATTGAAGTTGATGTTAAAAAAATAATTGAAGACATTAAAACTGACTATAAAGGAAAGAGTCCAGAGGAGATAAAAAAGCTTGCTATTGAAGAAATTAAACAAAAAGTTGACGGTAACCTTAAAGATCTAGCAAAAATTACTGGTGGAGAATTTAAAGTTCACACAGACTTAAAATTGCTGTATGGTATTGCAGAAAAATTGTATAAGGAATATGATAATCAAAAGCAGTCATCAGAAGCTACGAAACCTGCAGGACTTACAAGTAGCGAAGGGTTACTAAAGGCTGGTCAGCCTTCAGAAACTATAGCTTCAGGTGAGAAAAAATGGGCGCAAGAAGCTATAAAGCTAGGTAATTCGCAAAGTTGTGGAATGCAAAAATAAGTTATAGGGGAGTATTATGAGTGAAGCTAAAAAAATAGAGGAAAGACATCATAGTCTAACTGTTCCTGGGGATATGTATCACTTACAACCAGGAGTTATTACTGGAAAAAGGGTAAGTGGAATAGAACCCTTTTTGAAAGAACAGCAGGACATGGTAAAAGTAAGGGAACTTGTAGGCTCTTTAAATCTTGAAGATGCTTCTGGTGAAGCGATAAAACCACTATCTACACCTAATGTAGAGAAAAACGAAGAAAGAGGGAAAGGTCGCTCTTAAAATATGAGCAATGAAGTTTATGATAGCGATAACATCTTTGCTCAAATATTAAGAGGTGAGTTACCTTGTGAGAAGGTATATGAAAATGAAAATGTACTAGCTTTTCGCGATAAGTACCCTGATGCACCAGTTCACATTTTAGCTATACCCAAAAATCAATATATTTCATACGATGATTTTATTCTAAAAGCTTCTGAAGAGGAGATAGCAAATTTCTTCAAAACTGTAAGAGAGATAGCACATAAATATAATCTAGAAAAAACAGGGTATAGGTTAGTCACTAACTACGGTGAAAATGGAGAGCAGGTTGTACCACATTTTCATGTGCATATTTTAGGTGGTAAAAAGTTAGGAAAGCATGTAAACTCATAGTGTTATATGTTTTGTTAAATGAGCGAATATTTAACCATAGTAATTTTTATCTGCGTATCAATTGTAGTATCTTTTGCTTTAGGTATATTGCCTATGTTTCTTGCAGTGAGTAAGCCAGATGGTGAAAAGCTTTCCACATATGAGTGTGGCTTCAACCCACTATCCAGTGCAAGAAAAAATTTTGACATTAAATTTTACCTAGTTTCAATATTATTTATAATATTTGACTTAGAAATTGCTTTTCTTTTCCCTTGGGCTGTTTCTTTATCTAAGATAAGCTATGGTGGATTTTGGTCTATGATGGTATTTCTTGCAATACTCACTATAGGCTTTATCTATGAGTGGTGTAAAGGTGCATTAGAGTGGGAGTAGTTTATGACAAATCAAATTCTATCTAATGATGACTGGGGTCGTTATAAAAAAGAAGGGTTTCTTGTCACTAAATTTGGTGATTTAACAGATTATGTAATGAATTGGGCAAGGTCTGGTTCATTGTGGCCAATGACATTTGGTCTTGCATGTTGCGCAGTTGAGATGATGCATACTGCATCCAGCCGTTATGATCTTGATAGATATGGTATAATGTTTCGTGCAAGCCCACGTCAATCAGATGTGATGATTGTTGCTGGCACACTAACTAATAAAATGGCAGCAGCATTGCGCAAGGTTTATGATCAAATGGCAGACTCGAAGTATGTTATTTCCATGGGAAGTTGTGCAAATGGTGGTGGTTATTACCATTACTCTTATTCAGTAGTCCGAGGCTGTGATAGAATTGTGCCAGTTGACGTGTATGTCCCTGGATGCCCACCAACCGCTGAGGCGTTGCTATATGGAATGCTATGCCTACAAAACAAAATAAAACGGACTCGGAATGGATAAAACTGCAAAGTATATACAAAAAAAGACCAAATGCGAGTGCATTCAAAAAGATGATGGCATTATTGTAATATATTCAACTTTAGATGAAATTGAAAAGCACCTATTCTTTCTACGTGATGATGAAAAGTGTAGGTTTGAACTATTAGTTGATATTTTTGGGGTTGACTATCCAAATAGAGAGAAGCGTTTCGAGCTAATATACAATCTGCTCAGCATTGTGCATAATATTAGAGCACACATAAAGCTTCAGTTATGTGAAAGCGACATGCCTCCAAGTGTAGCGAAGATATTTAGTACGGCTTTGTGGTTTGAGCGTGAAGTGTTTGATATGTATGGAATAGAGTTTTCTGATCACCCTGATTTGCGTAGGATTCTAACAGACTATGGATTCAAAGGTCATCCAATGTTAAAAGATTTCCCTCTCACTGGTTATGAGGAAGTAAGATATGATATAGAGACAAAAAAGGTTGTGTATAATCCTATAGATTTACCGCAAGATTTTCGTATGTTTGATAGCTTATCGCCTTGGGAAGGTAAAACCATAAAAGTAAATACAAAGGAGTAGAAAATGACAGTACAAAGAAAAAAAATATCTTTAATCGGTGCAGGAAATATCGGTGGAACTCTCACCCATATGATTGCACTAAGGGAACTCGGTGATGTTGTTTTACTTGATATTAGTGATGGAATACCACAAGGTAAAGCACTCGACATAGCAGAATCATCCCCTATTGATGGATTTAATGTCAATATTACTGGCACAAATAGGTATGAAGATATAAAAAACTCCGATGCAATTATAATAACCGCTGGCATCGCTAGAAAACCTGGAATGAGCAGGGATGACCTCCTGCAAACCAATGCTAAAGTAATGAAGGAGGTTGGCGAAAATATTAAAAAATATTCTCCAAACGCGTTTGTAATAGTGGTTACCAACCCTTTGGATACCATGGTTTCAGTGGTGCATAAATTTTCAAACCTTCCAACTAATATGATTGTTGGCATGGCAGGAGTGCTTGATTCTTCCCGTTTTCGTTACTTTCTTGCAAGTGAGTTAAATATCTCAGTTGAAGATATATCTGCTTTTGTGCTTGGAGGACATGGCGACACTATGGTACCACTAATCAATTGTGCTTCAGTTGCTGGAGTTCCACTTACTCAAATTATCGATATGGGTCTTATCACACAGAAAAAAGTCGATGAAATAGTTGAACGCACTCGCAATGGCGGTAAAGAAATAGTTGATCTGCTTAAGTCTGGATCTGCATACTACGCTCCTGCATCTTCAGCTATATGCATGTTAGAATCATATTTAAAAGATAAGAGGCGCATATTACCATGTGCTGCTTACCTTAATGGTGAATATGGTGTAGAAGAGTTGTTTATTGGTGTTCCTGTAATTATTGGAAAAAACGGAATTGAAAAGATCCTAGAAGTTAAAATGAATGATAGTGAACAAGAAATGTTTAATAAGTCTGTAAACTCGGTGAGAGAGCTGGTGAAACTTCTAAGCTAAATTAAGTATCCGTTCAGCGGAGTGGCAAAATAAGGTAGACAAGATAAATCAAAAAATCAAGAAAAAGTGAGTTTACAACAAATGATGTCATCCCAGTGCTTGACACTGGGATCCAGGGATTTTGATTGGATACTGAGTATAAAAGTAGCTAACCTTATGTTAAAACACAATATTTTTGGTGAGGGGTTGCATTAAAAGCTGGATTCCAGTGTCAAGCACTGGAATGACACAACCATAAAGTGAAACTAGATCCCAGTGTCAGCTACTTGCATAACACCACTTTTGCTTCAATATTTGCATATTAGCCACGCCCTTGAACAGATACTAAATTAATTGCTCTATAGAGTTTCTTTGAGCTTAAGTTTCGTAAATAGCCTAAAAAAGTTGTTTGTAGTTATCTCTGCCACTTTATCAGGTGACTCATTCCACAACTCTGCCAAACAATCAACAACGTATTTCACCATTGCTGGTTCATTCTTTTTCCCCCTATAAGGCTCAGGTGATAGATATGGTGCATCAGTTTCGACTAAAACACGCTCGCGTGGTACATTTTGTGCAATTTCTCTGAGTAAGCTCGCATTTTTAAAAGTAATAATTCCAGAAAATGAAATACATAACCCCAAATCTATAGATTGATAAGCAAGTTCTTTAGAGGAAGCAAAGCAGTGCATTACTCCACTAAAAGCACCGGCTTTCATTTCTGACCTTAACATATCGATCATCTCATTATCAGCGCTTCTTGTGTGAATAACTAAAGGTAGTTCAGTTATTCTTGACGCTTCTATATGTAATGCAAAACTTTTTTTCTGATTGTCTTTGTTGTCAGATTTATAAAAATCTAACCCGGTTTCACCGATACTAATTACCTTTTGGTTCTTGGTAAATTCAACTAATTCATCAACATGTATACACTCACCGTTTTCTATAGCAGCATCAAGCGGATGTATACCAACAGAGGAGTAGACCTGATCATAGGATGAAGAAATTTTTAATAACTTAGGAACATCGTCAATGCTTACGCATATGTTATGCAAAACCTTTACACCATTTTGCTCTGCCCTTGAAATTACTTTTGGTATTTCATCGTCAGAAAAATAAATCAAGTGGCAATGAGAATCTACTATCATGAGCTTATTGTTGAGGCTTTTATTATAGAAGAAAACTCTTCTATCACTGTTTTATAAACTTCTTTTTTAAATGATATAGCACTGGCTACTAAACTATCTATACCTTGCCAACGCCACTCTTTGAACTCTGGATGACCAGTATAATTAATATCAATGTCCTCATCCTCTCCGCAAAACTTCATTAAGAACCACCTTTGCTTTTGACCAGAATATTTTCCATTCCAGCATATTGGTATAACTTCTTCAGGCAAGTTGTAGTATATCCAATCCTTGCTTTTAGTTATAACCTTTACTTTATTAGTACCAACCTCCTCTAGCAACTCACGTAACGCTGCTTGTTCCAGTTCCTCACCATCATCAACACCTCCTTGTGGCATCTGCCAGTAAGAATCGCTATCAAAGCGTTTTCCAATAAAGGCATGTCCTTGTCTGTTAAATAGCATTATGCCAACACAAGGACGGTACTTATCTTTCTGCTCAACCACGAGTACGCTCTGTTTTTAAATGATTTGTTACAGAAGTTTTAATTAATTTTCCATTTTTTTCTTTCTTCATCTCTTCAACAATTTTCTTTGCAACTTCCTTTGCACTCAAGTTCGAGTTATCAATTTCAAGCGAACCCTCAGGTATAAATAGCCTTTTCCCTTCAATTTTCTTTATAGCAAAATCCGGATCAGTAATTTTATTTTCCTGATATCTCTCTTCTGATTGGACACGTCTTACTAGTTTTTCATTATTACAATGTAATACTACAGAAAAAATTTCCATGTCCATTTTTTTACTTAAATTTACCACTGAGTTATATAATCTTTGGTCATAGGGATCACCCTCTATCAATTCATTTGTAAATATATAATGTTTTGATTTTACGTAGTGTTTTTCCAGTATTGCTAATACATTTTCCCTAACTGCAAAAATTTTTTCCCATAGGTCATCTGGAACTTCAGAGTTTTGTAATTTAACAATATCAAATATAATATTATTGAATAGATTATTGCTTACTATTACTGCACCAATGATTTTACACAGTTCCTTTGCAGTAGTAAACTTACCACTGCCTGGAAAGCCGATTAAGTAGATGAGAGTCTTGCCCATAATGAATACTAGTAAAAAGCTATTTTCAATTATATAAAAAGTATATACATTGTACATGCTAAAAACATGATGATAAAATAGATGCAGGTAATACCTTTAACAAGTAGTTGCGTTGAAAATAGTTCATATTTAGAAATTTTGAGTATATAATTATAAATGAATCATATAACCTGTAAACAATGTTTAGCAATATGGAATCGATAAGAAGTACAATTGAAGAGATAATAGATCAAAATAAAGGTCATGATATAGTAACTTTTGATGTGCAGAATAAAACCGTTATTGCAAAATACATGATTATTGCATCTGGTGATTCAAGCCGTCACGTTAAAGCTTTAGCTGAGCACGTAATAAAAAGCCTCAAGCCACATGATAAAATAGATGTAGAAGGTATGGATGAAGGCAATTGGGTGGTTTTGAATTTTCAAGGCATAATGGTTCACATATTCAGGCCGGAAGTAAGGGAGTATTATAAAATAGAAGAGTTATGGAATTGATTATCCAGATAGCTGGTACACAATTGCACAAACGTTGTAATTTTGAAGGCAACTCCTGTACAGGTAGTGGTGTCATGAAAGTAGCTGACACTGGAATCCAGTTTTTCATGCAATTTCATCGAAAACGTTGTATAGTGTGCTTGTTTATAATTAAGTTCCAGTGTCTGGGCACTGGCTTCTCTATTAGGGTTACCTTCGGCATTAATGACAGGATAGACTGGAGTTTATAAAATGAAACACGCATCTGAATTTTTAAATTTCATCCAAGAAAGAGGGTACCTATACCAATGCACAAACATTGAAGGACTAGATCAATTATTATTGCAGAGCAATTATATAGTTGCATACATTGGGTTTGATTGCACAGCACCAAGTCTTCATGCTGGTCACCTAATTCAGATTACGATGCTCTGTCACCTACAAAAATTTGGTTATAAGCCGATAGTCTTACTTGGAGGTGGCACAACAAAAATTGGTGACCCATCCTTCAAAGATAAAGCAAGAAGCATCTTGCCTGTAGAGAACATCAATCAAAATACATCCAGTATAAGGAGAATATTAGAGAAAATGGTGTCTTTTAATGACAGCAAGACTGGTGCAATGATAGTAAATAACGCAGATTGGTTGGATAACATAAAATACATAGATTTTTTGCGTGATATAGGAGCTTATTTTTCTGTAAATCGTATGCTAAGTTTTGATAGTGTGAAAACCAGGCTGGATAGAGAGCAAACCTTAAGCTTTCTGGAATTTAATTACATGCTATTGCAAGCTTACGACTTTATTGAATTAAACAAAAAATATGATTGTCGTCTGCAGATTGGAGGGTCAGACCAGTGGGGAAATATAGTAAACGGAATTGAACTTGGAAAAAAGTTGAATTTACCTGAGCTATTTGGCCTTACCATGCCTCTTTTATTAAATGCACAAGGAAAAAAAATGGGCAAAACTGAAAGTGGAGCAGTGTGGCTTGATGATAATATGCTAAAGCCTTACGACTACTGGCAATATTTTCGCAACGTTGATGATCAAGATGTTGGACGTTTTTTAAGATTGCTCACTGATGTGCCAATTGATGAGATTAGAAAATTAGAGTCTTTAAAGGATCAAGAAATAAATGAAGCAAAAAAGGTCTTGGCAACAGAAGTGACAAAAATATGTCATGGTGACAAAGAAGCGGAACTTGCACAATTTGCTGCAATTTCTGCTTTTGAGAATGAAGATAGCTCACTACTTCCTGATTACATCATAAAAAAAGAACAAGTGGCAAGCGGCATATCCTTAGTAGACCTACTACATGACACCGGTTTTGAACCTTCAAAAGGCGCTGCAAAGCGTTTAATACAGGGCAACGGATGCAAGATTAATGATAATGTTGTAAACAATATTGATCATGTAATAAATTTCGAGAGCTTTAAAGATCAGCCATTTATAAAATTATCTGCAGGAAAGAAACGCCATATAAAAGTTGTGGTAGATTAGGTCTCGAAGTAAGAAAACAAATTTTATACAAGTGAGAAATTAGATATGGAGCAAATTTTCAAAATTCGAGAATTATGTATAAAACAACTGGAAAGATAGTAGAAAGCGAAATTCTATTATATATAGCTAAAGTGGCTTAGGTTTACCTACAATTTGAAAAACAACAAATTCGTCATTCTGCTACTCATTAGCGGAATCTATACCGCGAATGAATCCATAGCTGTACGGACATTGCAATTTGGGCCTACCAGGAGGGCAATGCCTCTTATCCAAGTACCCTCTTCTTGTCATCCCAGTGCTTGACACTGGGATCCAGGAATTTTATTAAGTTGGTAAGTATAAAAGTAGCCGTTTTATGTTAAAACACAACGTTCTTGATGAGATTACGGCAAGGCTGGATTCCAGTGTCAGCTACTTTCATGACACCATTTGCTGTGCAATTTACCTTCAAAAATGAATGTTCATACAGTTATGGAATGAATCGCGGTATGACGTAGGGAAACCTTTCTTGAGTTAGCTATAGCACTATAAAATTGTCCGCAGGGCCATATAAAAGTCGTGGTGAGTTAATAAATTTTTATGGAAGAAAGGATATATTAGAAAATTGAGGGTTTTAAAGGAGGTAAAAATGAGACTGTATTATAAACGCGAATTCTGGATTAAGGAAGGAAGTATAGGAAATAGAAGGCTTTTTGGATTTGATGGAATAGGAGATGAGAGTAGAAAAGATATGAACCAAGAAATCAACAGGGGATCTATGGCGAGTGTGTTCAATTTCTAGTCTATTTTTTAGGTAACCAAAAACAGTCTCAATGATAGACCTTTTTCTCAGTAAAATCTTCTCATTTAGCGAAATTAATGTATTTTTCATACCTTTTTTCACCTTGGTAACAAGTTTCAAACCTCGGTCAAACAGCTTCTGAAAAAGCTCTTTTGCAATATAACCTTTGTCACCAAACAAAAGGCCGGTTAATTTTTCCGTCAAATTTGGCACAGGTATCCTATCATCAACATTGCCTTTTGTTAGCGTAAGTGCATGAATTTCACCATTTTCATTGATTACCATATGTAATTTGAAACCAAAAAACCAGCCGTAAGTACTCTTGCTTAATTTTGCAATTCCAGCAAAAACTTTGTTTTTGGATATTCTTTTTGCATGACAAACTGCAATGGGAGTTGTGTCTATATATGAAATTCCAGTGTTTTCTGACTGTCCACAAAGCCAATGCAACAACATTGCTAAATGCCACAAAACCCTAGGCTTTAGAGCAACAAACCTGGTATATGAAGGCAACTTTGGAAACTCTGATTTGTAGAGCAACGTTAGGTAATGTAGATAGAAAGTTTTGAAATTTTTACACGGAGATTGTTGATATAGCAGGATTATTGTCATGATTTCAGAGTGCTCAATTTCCGTTGTTCTTGTGGGTTTTTTACCATTTGGCAGTAGTTTGCCTGCAAAATTTTCTCTATATCTCTGCAAAAATCATCGACCAAACAAAACAGTTTTGTTATATCTTCCATGGGTAACCTCATCTATTTTTTTATAATTGCTGAGTTTACCCTGTTTTCTGCCTTTTCTATTCTCCTTTAATCCAGAATTCGCGTTAATTGGATGATACCTTTTTTCTACTTAGTTTGGGTTATGCAAGAAGTCTATTCCTTCATAAGGAGAAGTAGTTAAAGGAATTTACTCTATTTCTCCCTCTTTTTTTATTATTTTTAATCTATAGTTAACGTAAAAGAGATATGCAAAAACTCTATTGATCCATAGTCTGCAAATTATTAATAACACTTACTTTAAAGAACCTCACTTTACGCTGATCTTTGAGCGCTCTTCTGTGGTATTTTGTAAGAGTATAACTTGTGAAATCGTCTTCCCTATAGATTAAAGAGTTACACTGCTTTATATGTGATGCTATCCACTCTGCATAGTCCTGATGATCGGTTGCAATGAATATTTCCCCTGTTATAAGTATTTTTTTCTAATAAATTTAAAAATTCCGTATTAATTAATCGTCTTTTATTGTGACTTCTTTTTGGCCATGGATCTGGAAAGAGAATAAAGAATCTTTCAACACTGTTATCAGGAAAATTTGCAATCAATTCTCTTGCATCTTCTGTCCACATTAAAATATTTTTTATGTTTTGTATTTCTATGTTTGTTAGCAAGCGAGAAACCCCCTTTAAGTAGGGCTCACATCCTATAAACAATAGATCAGGTTCATTGAGCACCTGGTAAAGCATATTTTCACCGTTGCCAAAGCCTATTTCTACCCATATTCTTTTGTGCGAGTTTATGATCTCTTCTATAGATTTCTTACTATTTTGGATAGAATATTTTTCCAATGTTTCATCAACATCCGGTTTTAATCTGGACCTTCTGGAAAACGACCTAATCCACTTACTATCCTTAAATAGCATATTCTTAGTACATATACAATTTTCTCACTATAGTTTTATATAGCTCAAATAATTCTCGAAATGAATTAATGAAAAATTACTTGTCAATAATTGTTAATATTATATAATATATGAATTCTAATAAAGTTTAAGTTAAAGGTATGAATAATAATAATCCAGTTGTAAATCTACCGGTTACTATCAGAAAGCTATCATCAAACAAGTTTATAGAAGAGATATTTCAAGGTCAATTTGAGGATCAGGATAATGTCCTATTTGAGGATTCTTTTATTAATAAAATTAAAGAAGGAGATGTGGTAGAAGGTGTAATTACAAGAATAAACCCTAACGACGTTGTGGTTGATATTGGTTTAAAATCTGACGGGAGAATTCTGATCAAGGAACTCGGTTGTAATGATGAGGTCATTATTGGCTCGAAAATTAGAGTTTATGTGGAAAGAATTGAAGATTATCATGGTAATGTTGTTCTTAGTCGTGAAAAAGCAATTAGGGACGAAAAATGGAATAAGTTGGAAGAAGATACAGTTACAAGGGCTGAAGTAAGCGGAGTTATTAAACGCTCAATTAAATGTGGCTTTATTGTTGATCTTGGTGACGGAATAAGCGCTTTTTTACCGCTGAGTCATGTGGATTTGAAGCAAGTAAAAGATGCGAAGCACCTTATTGAAACTGAACAAAAGTTCATCGTGCTTAAAATGGATAAGAAGCAAGGTAATATTGTAGTATCAAGAAAGCTGGTGTTAGAAAAATTGCACGCTGGTGAAAAAATTAAATTTTTAGGATCTTTAAATGAAGGCGATGTAATAGAAGGAAAAATAAAAAGCATCACTCATTACGGTGTATTTGTCGGTATTCACGAATCAGATACAGTGGGAGTTATAGATGGATTGCTACATATTACAGATATCTCTTGGAGTAGAGTAAGTCATCCGTCTACAGTTTTTACTTGTGGTCAGACTATAAAAGTTAAAATTATAAAAATAGACAAGGAAAATGCTAAAATTTCCTTGGGTGTGAAGCAGCTAGAAGATAGCCCTTGGCAAGATGCAGAGTCAAAATATCCAGTTGATAGTGTGCATAAGGGTTATGTAACAAGCATAGAAGATTATGGATTATTTGTTGAGCTTAGACCTGGAATTGAAGGTTTAGTGCACTCGTCAGAAATAACTTGGGTTAAGAGTAATTTACCAGTTAGTAGTCTCGTAACAAGGGGACAAGAAGTATATGTAAAAATCCTCAGTATTGACATTGCTAAGAGTAGGATGAGTTTAAGCATGAAAAGGTGTGTAGACAACCCTTGGCAAGTATTTATCAATAAATATCCTCCTGGTTCTATTGTTTCTGGTGAAGTGAAGAATAATACCGGCTCATATGTATCTGTTGCTTTCGGTGATTCTGAAATAGATGAGAACGTAGAAGGGACAATATATGTGAAAGATTTTAGTTGGTCTAAAAATAGTTCAGATGAGATAAAGAAGTATAATGTAGGTGATAAAATAGAAGCAAAAGTAATAAGGGCTAACGTGAATCAGGCAAGAATTTATCTTGGAATAAAACAAATAGAGTATGATCCTCTTGAAGAACTGATAAAGAAAGTTGAGGTAGGCGATAAAATACAGGTTACTGTAGGTAAGAGAGAAGAGAATGGACTAGTCGTTGAAGTTGAGAACGATGTAACCCTTCTAATAGATCAAGAGCATTTACCAGAGAATAAAAAATTCTCTATATCAGAAAAAATAGAAGTTGAAGTATTGGGTGTTGAAGAATATAACATAGCATTATCTGCTAAGTGATAAGGTTTACTTATTTTGGCTTCATATAAATGGCAACAAAGTCTGATATAATAGCGAGGGTAGCAAAAAGACATCCTTTTTTAGATAAGATTGTTATAGCAGCTATAGTTGATAGATTTTTTGGGATACTTTCAAGCACATTGAAACATCATAATAGAGTTGAAATTAGGGGGTTTGGTTCTTTTTCAGTTAAAAGTTATAACTTGAAAGAAACAAGCCATTTAATGTTACAGAAGTTTACAAAGAATCAATACTTTAAAACATATTTTCGTAGCAGTAAAAAATTATCTGATTTGATAAATGAATAAAAATTTATACCATAAATAAGATGAAAGTAGGGGTTTGAGTTTATACTGTACGATAGAAATTTTTAGCACCATATGCAAGTAGTAGAAATAGTTATACGTAATAACACATATAAAATATCTTGCGAAAGTGGGAAGGGGAATCATTTATTACGCCTTGCTAATAGTTTTGACAAGTTAGTTAGTTCTGTATCTCAAAAAACTGGAGGTAAGGGTTCGGATGCATTAAATTTCTTACTTGCAGCACTAATTCTTGAGGATAAAATTTTAGAATTAACAAAGCGATTAGATGAAGTAAATCAAGAGCGCGCAAAGTATAGAAATGAGAAAAGAATAGAATATACTGAGGTACTAGATAAGGTAAATAAGATTATCACTAATCTTGAGTGCATAAAGGATTAGCTTCAATAAAGCAAGCAATTAAATTGACTATCTGACTATTCAAGCCAGGAGGGAGGTTTGTCTTACGAGTTATGTAACAATATAATTCGTAATCATCAAGATCAACTATTTTTTCGTATTCGATTAGTTCGCTTAAGGAAAATTTATCAAGATATTTCAATGCGAAATGCCCTAAAAGTATATCGGTTTCTTTGCAACCCCTATGCCAGCTTCTATATATTAATTTTCTTCTGAGTAGTGAGGTATCTGTCATTACAATTAAACTTTTTTTAATTTAAAAGTTAAACTAAATACTTGTCAAGCGAGGCGCATTTTAATATACTTAACATTTTGTTAAGATCTAAATATACAGGTGGAATTAATTTCTAATCTTATCCATCAATTTAGCGATGGAATATATTATTTTTTATCATTTTCTTTAATAATTTCTGTCATAGTATTCGTGCATGAATATGGGCATTATGTTGTTGCCAAAGCATGCAAAGTTAAAGTTGAATCTTTTTCTATAGGCTTTGGCCCTGAAATTTTTGGTTTTAACGATAAGTCTGGAACTAGATGGAAATTAAGCGCTGTTCCATTAGGTGGTTATGTTAAAATGCTAGGAGATACTAATGCAGCGAGTGTTCCAGCTGATCAACAAGAATTAACGGAAGAAGAAAAGTTGTATTCATTTCATACAAAACCGCGGCATAAAAAAGCAGCAGTAGTTTTTGCAGGGCCTTTTGCAAACATGGTATTTGCTGTTATAGCTTTTACAATATTTTTTAGCATAGCAGGTTATTATCGCACTCCACCGGTGATTGAAAATGTAATCGAAGGTAGTGCAGCTAAGCAAGCTGGTTTGTTGCCAGGTGACACTATTACACAAATCAATGAGCATAAAATAAAATACTTTGAAGATATTTCACGTGTGGTAATGTCGAATCCCAAGACGAGGATGGAAATTAAGTATAGCAGAAATAATGAGGAGCATAGAACTAGCCTGACTCCATTGACAGTTGAGGGTAGAGATGTCTTTGGCAACACAATAGAAAGAGAAACTATAGGGATTATTTCAGTCAATACATTAAAGCAGTCGTCTTTTCTTGGGGCTGCGAGCTTATCAGTCAGTGAAACTTACCACACTATGTGCTTAACGATCAAAGCTATCTTTCAAATTATCGTTGGTAAGAGAAGTGCAAGTGAAATAGGTGGACCAATAAAAATTGCAAAATATTCAGGGCAATCAGCCAAAAAAGGATTTATTATGGTTGTGTATCTCATGGCAATTATTTCAGCTAATTTAGCTGCGATTAACTTGCTACCAATTCCACTACTGGATGGTGGGCATTTATTTCGTTATATTATAGAAGCAGTTATACGTAGAGATTTAAGTTTGAAATATCAAAAATATGAGGCTACCTTTGGTGCTTTCATTTTGTTCTTGCTGATGGCAATTGCAATTTCGAATGATATTAGGAGTCTTTTTTAAAATAAATATGAAAAAGCTATTTTACATACTAATAGTAATTTTTATCTCCTTTCCCGCTCTACTTGTTGCTTTAGAAAACAAGGAAAAAATGCAGATAAAAGATATCAAATATATTGGTAATGAGCGTGTAAGCAATCAAACAATAGGTTTTTATATAAAATTGGAACCTGGTAATTATGTAAACGACGATGATATAGATTCGATTATAAAAGGTTTATATAAAACAAAGCTATTTGCTAGTGTTAATGCTTACATAGATGATAAAAAAAAATTAGTAGTAAAAATTCAAGAAAATCCACTAATTAACAAGATAATATTAAAGGGTAATAAATTATTTAACAGCAAAGAGCTGCTAAATAATGTAATTCAGTCAAAATCGCTAACTATTTTTACTGAAACAAAATTGCAAAACGATTTAGTGAATTTAGTCACTACTTATAGAAATAACGGTAAGGTTGGTGTTAAAATTGAATATGAGCTGAATAAGCTTGATAGTAATAGGGTCAATCTAATTTTCAAAATAAAAGAAGGTAAAACCTCTAAAATCAAGGATATAAGATTTATAGGCAATAAAAACTTTTCTGAAAATGAGCTAGAGCAAGTTATCAAAAGACATAGTAATGACATATTTAGTAAGTTATTTAGAGCCATTTTTAAAGGCGGAAATCATTATTCACCGCAATATCTATTGATTAACACAGAATTGCTCGATCGTTTTTATTCGTCCAAGGGATATATTCAAAATAATATTCAACCAATTGTTGAGGTTAATAATAACAATCAAACAGAGTTAACTTTTTTGATTGACGAAGGACAGCAGTATTTGTTTGGAAATAATGAGGTTAATATTGAAACTGAAATTCAGGATTTGAGCCTAAAAGAAGAAATATTGGACTTTATAACAGAGGAAAACGATAAGATATTTAATAGAGTTAAAATTAATAATACAGTAGAAAAAATAAACAAATATTTAAATGAGAAAGGATATATATTTGCAAAAGTTAATCCAGAGTATGCGCAGCGTGACAATGTTGTAGATGTAACCTACATAGTGCTGCCAGGTAAAAAGATTTATATAAATCAAATTACAATTGATGGTAACGATCGCACTTTAGATAAGGTGATCAGAAGTAAGCTAAGTATAGCAGAAGGTGATGCATACAATATATCTGAGATTCAAAAATCACGTAAAAAACTAATGAGTAGTGATTTTTTTGAAACAGTGAAAGTAAATAGTTACGCAGTTAATGACGATGCAGTAAATCTTGACTTAAATGTTAAAGAAAAAAGAACTGCCTCATTATCTTTAGCAGGAGGTATGTCCTTTCCTGGCGGAGTATTTGTAAAAACTAATTTCACAGATCGTAATTTATTTGGTAGTGGTAAAGAGCTCTCTTTTGCTCTTGAGAAAAATAAATATTCACTTTCTACTAATGTAGAGGTTGTTGAAAATAATTTTAACGATTCTGATACATCACTAGGTGTGGGCATATTTTATGAAAAACAAGATAAACCACACACTAGCTTCGATAGTTGTGACATGGGATTTTCAACAAAATTATCATACAAAGTTATAGAAAACTTAACTAATTCCATTCGCTACTCTTACAAGTATAATCGTATAAACATGGATAATAAGGGTGGAAAAGACAATGACATTTCTGATATAATAAAGGGGCAAGAAGGTGAACATCAGATTTCATCAGTAGGATACACATTAGCGTATAATAAACTGGATAATCTTTATGCTCCAAAAGAAGGATATTTATTGCGTATAAGTCAGGATATTTCAGGATTGGGAGGGAATGTAAACTTCCTAAAATCTGAGTTCTTGTCTTTTTACACGCATCCTATATTAAGTAAAATTGACGATAGCATAATACTACGCTTTAAGATGGCGGCAGGTCATATTTTTTCTTATACCGATGAAGATTTAAACATTGGCCAGCACTTTTTTAAAGGGGGTAATGAGATTAGAGGGTTTGATCTTTCTGGTATCGGACCAAGAACAATAGACAACGATAAAAGTTCGTTAGGAGGCAAAACTTATTTTAATTTAACACAGCAAGTAGATTTTCCACTACCAAAACTATATGACTATGCTGGTATCAAAGGCTCATTATTTGTTGACTATGCAACACTTTTTGGCTTAGATGATAAAAATGGGAAATGTAAAGATCCATATAATGATAGTAAGCTTATAAGAGTGTCACCAGGTTTTGGCTTTTCAATACCTTCTCCTTTTGGTAGACTTAGATTAGATTTTGGGTTTCCTTTAGTAAAGGAATCTTATGATATAATACCATCACCAAATGTTAAATTTTCTATTGAAGCGGGGATTTGAATGAAATATATACAGTTATTTATATCAGTTATTGCCTTAATTATTTCCTTATTTGTGGGGTATAAGTTTGTAGGATATCAACCTCAGAACACAAAGGCTGCCATTATTGATAGTGATAAAGTTATCAATGAATCACTTGCTCTGCAAAACATACAACAACAAATAAAGGAGCAGAATTCTAGATTACAACAAGAATTTGAAAGTGAGTTAGAAAAACTTAAGCCATCAAAAGAAGAATTTGAACTTTTGTCAGAAGAAGCAAAAAAAGAAAAGACAGAACAGTTTAATAAGCACACTGTAAATACTAGAGATAATTACGCTAAAAAAATGTTACATTTAGAAGAAAGCTATAGAGACGCAGTAGAGAGTGTTTTTAACAAGATAAAAGAAGTCGCTAAAAAAACGGCAGAAAAAAACAACATAGATTTGGTACTATTTATTTCAAAAAAGAACCAAGTTTTATACTCCATGGATGAAGTTGATTTATCGGATGTGGTATTAAACAATATAAATGAGGAAATACCTGAATTTGCTTTAAAAGGCATTGAGTAGGCTTATGCAATTTAATATCAGTGATATTATAAAAATACTACCACATTCTTATCCGTTTCTCTTAGTAGATAGGGTTATAGAGTGTGATCCTGGTAAAAGTATAAAAGCAATCAAAAATGTGACTTTCAATGAGCCATTTTTTATTGGCCATTTCCCTGGTCATCCAATAATGCCAGGAGTCTTGATAATTGAATCTCTAGCTCAGGCATCTGCTATATGTGTTCTAGGTAAAGAAACAATAGAAAATAAAGTTGTTTACTTGAGATCCATTGAAAATGCAAAATTCAGAAAGCTAGTTACTCCAGGGGACACATTGATTCTTCAAGCTAACATTCAAAGTGTGTGTTTAGGTGTACACAAATTTAGGTGTATTGCATCTGTTAGCGAAGAAAAAGTTGCAGAAGCAACAATCTCAGCAGTATTGCAAAATAAATAAAATCTTCATCTGTAAGAAACAGCATGTACACTGTATAGTATAGCAATGAAGCTGAATTTCAACATCTCATTTTCTAATCTATATACTCGCAATGGATTAATAAAATTAGATGAGACATTTTTGAATTATATCAAATCATGTGATGAGAGCTTGTTTTGTTCATTAATTGAAGCAAGAGAAAAAGCAGCTTCTTCTTCGATGTCATCCCAGTGTCACCTCCCATCATCCCAGTTTCACCCCCCGTCATCCCAGTGCTTGACACTGGGATCTAGAAAACAAGAAGGACGGTCAGCTACTTGGATGACAGATAGTCAGTTAATAGTAGACCTCTCATATTTACTTGATGAATTTATTGCAAAACTTTTCAATGTTGAAAAAGAAATAGAGGAGCTAAAGAAAAAGCACAACGACTTTGCTGTAATATATAAGTGCAAAAGATTATTTGTCCAACGCTATGCATTGAAGAAATACACTAATGTGGCGAATATAGATATTACTAACAAACTAAGTCATTTTCTCACTTTGCCAACAACAGAAAAAAATTTTGCTGAGCAGGTGATGCATTGGTTTGAAGATAAAGAAAATCACAAAGAAGAAATAGAACTTGCAGCACAATATGCAGTGTGGAGAGTAAAAAATAAACAGAGTATATTATTCAGTATTCATAAAAAAATCGACCACGAAAACCTCATACCATTTTCTAAAAAAGAAGTAGACAAAGTTAAAGTACTGCATTCAAATGAAGTAAAAAGACGATATGGTTTTGATCTAACAAGCAAAAAGGTGAGTTTGAATAAAGCACTAGATAATGCTCACTACTGCATATTTTGTCATAAGCAAAGTAAGGACAGCTGCTCAAAGGGGCTAATTAATAACGACAATACTTTTAAACAATCTCCACTAAAAGTTGAACTGCACGGCTGCCCACTAGAGCAGAAAATATCAGAAATGAATCTGGTGAAAAGCGAAGGGTACAGCATAGCAAGTCTTGCAATTGTGATGATAGATAACCCGTTATGTGGAGCTACTGGACACAGAATATGCAATGACTGCATGAATTCGTGCATATATCAAAAACAAGAACCCGTAAATGTGCCAGCAATTGAAACAAGGATTCTGGATGATGTGCTCAGTTTACCGTACGGATTTGAAATATATTCTCTGCTCAGCCGTTGGAATCCTTTAAATTTTCAGCGTCCATTGCCAAGAGGAAACACTGGAAAAAATGTTCTAGTTGTAGGCCTTGGTCCTGCTGGTTTTAATTTAGCTCATCATTTGTTGAATGATGGGCATAACGTTATCGCCATTGATGGACTAAAGATTGAACCTTTGATCGATAATTTCCAGCTAATTAAAGATTTCAAACACGAAAAATTGAGTGAACGCGTGGCAGGAGGGTTTGGTGGGGTGGCAGAATATGGTATTACTTCTCGGTGGGATAAGAATTACTTAAAGATTATTAGATTACTGCTGGAAAGACGTGAGCATTTTGCACTTTATGGAGGCATTCGTTTTGGTGGCACGATTAATGTTGATGACGCGTTCAACTCGGGTTTTGATCACATTGCCCTAGCACTTGGCTCTGGCAAGCCACGAATGATCAAAATAAAGAATATACTAGCTCGTGGAGTGCGTATGGCATCTGACTTTCTTATGTCGTTACAACTGACTGGCGCTCTTAAATTTGATTCTATAGCAAATCTGCAAGTTCGTATGCCGATAGTTGTAATAGGGGCTGGGCTTACTGCAATTGACACTGCCACTGAAGCTTTAGCGTATTATCCAATTCAAGTAGAAAAATTTCTTCTTCGTTATGAGATATTAGTTGATAAGTATGGAAAGGACTGTGTTGAAAAAGATTGGACAGAAGAAGAGCGCGAAATTGCGAATGAGTTTATATCACACGCACAATTGATCCGAGAAAAGCAAAAGTTAGCAAAAAAAGAGAATAGAGAAATAAAAATATTAGAGTTGATGCAGAGTCTCGGGGGAGTGAAAGTTATATATAGAAAAGAGCTAAAAGATTCACCAAGTTATCGATTAAATAGCGAAGAGGTGCAAAATGCGCTGTCAGAAGGGATTTACTTTATTGAAAACTTAGAGCCAGTTGAAGTTGTGACGGATAAATATAACCATGCTGAATCAATAAAACTAATAGACACAAAATCCGGCGAAATCAAACGTATAAAAGCACGTTCTATTTTTATAGCAGCAGGTACTGAGCCAAATACGGTTATTGCAACAGAAGATGAAAAGCATTTTAAATTAAGTAATGGGTATTTTGCTCAATTGAATTCATTGGGAAAAGAAATAGATCCAATATTTCCTCCAAAAATGCCAAATAAAGATAGAATATTAGTGTATAAGCAAGGCAATAAAACAATCAGCTTTTTTGGTGATCTTCACCCTTCGTATAGTGGCAGCGTCGTGAAAGCTATGGCAAGTGCTAAGAACGGCTACCCTATTATTTCTCAGCTTTTGAGTGGAGTTAATAGCTTCGTTTCTGTCATTCCAGTGTGTGATGTTGTGGGCCAGAAAAAAAATGCGTGGTCAAGTGTTGAAGACCTGGCTAATAAAGAATTCTTTAATAGAATCAAAGAGCAATTCACTGCAAAGGTTATAAAAGTTCAATATTTAACAGACAAAGTTGTGGAAATAGTGATCAAAGCACCACTTGCGGCAAAGAATTTTAAGCCTGGGCAATTCTTTAGATTGCAAAATTTTGAAACCAATGGCAGAAAAGCCAATAATACAAACCTTGCTATGGAAGGTATAGCCGTAACCGGCACTGAAGTAGACAAAAAAAAAGGAATTATTTCCACTGTTGTGCTTGAAACTGGCGGCTCCACTAATTTATGCAGACACTTAAGAGAAGGTGAGCAAATAATTCTTATGGGTCCAACTGGCAGCCCTACTGAGGTTTACTAAGTCTCAATATTAAAGTGATGCCAAATTTTATTTCAAAAAGTAAATAATTTACTAACGCTCGTGCACAAATTAAAAATAAATTATGCACGAGTGTAGCATTGTGAACTAAGAATGCTATATTAAAGCTTACCTCACTATTAAAGCTATCGGTCAGATTAGATTAAAAACCTAATCTGACCGGTTTCTCTATAACCCTCTAAACTCTGATATAATTATATGATAATTAGTTTAATTAGTGGTTAATATGCAAATTGATTTTATTCATATATTGAGATAGCATAAACCATATTGGTTTAAATTATTGTGCAATTTTATAAATCGTCACTGTTACTTCTACTGACTGTATTAATAGTTATAGTCCTAAAATTACCTGAAAATTTGAGCATTGCAGTAAATTGGTCTCTCCCAATTCTAGATTTTGATTTATCTTTTCGTACCATACTAATATCTTTTTTATCAGTTGCATTTTTAGCTGTTCTACCAGCACAAAATTTGACTTTTTCAGAGATGCTATCTTTTGCTGCTTACACTATTAGTTCACTTTATGCAGTTTTATCTGAACATATGATATTGGTTATAATATTCTGTGAATTAATGACCGTCAGTGCATTTTTTACTATCGCAGCTGGCTGTAGAGATAGTGGACCTGCAATAAGGTACGCTTGTGTACACTTTTTCGTTGGAGTTATATTAATAGCAGGATTGGCACTTCAAAGCACTAACCTGATAATTTTGGGTTTATTGATAAACTGCGCTTGTTTTCCTTTTTCATTTTGGGTTGTTGATGCATATCCTGCTGCATCGCTACATGGCACCACATATCTCTCTTTATTTACCACTAAAGTCTCTTTTTTAGTGATGCTTTTACACACTTATAACCTATGGCAAGATTGTACTGAAATATTAGCGCTTGTAGGCGCCATCACTGCAATTTACAGTATTGTATTTGCTTCTCTTGAGCAAAATATTCGCAGATTTTTATGCTATAACGTTGTAGGACAAATGGGCTTGCTGATTATTGCAGGAAGTTTGCTCAGTCCTTCGGAAAAAGCAATACCAATTTTGATACTGCATATAATCTTCTCTCTTGTTTATCAATCATTATTGTTTGTGGTTAGTAATTCGATTATTTCACAAACAAAAACAATTAGTTTTAATGGAGTGGGTAAACTGATATCAATGGAAGGCATGTGTGCTATAATCGCAATACTTACAATGGCTGCATTTCCTGGAACCGTTGGATTTATCAGCAAATCATATATCACAGCTGAAATTGAAATGAACACTGTTGCCTTAAAAGGGTACAAAAATTTATATAAGGTTCTAAATTTGCTGCTTCATTTAAGCGTTGGGCTAAAGTTTCTTTATTACTTATTTATTGCAAAAAGTAAGTCAAAACCTTTAGCAGAGAGGGGAGGCAAAATGACTATGATTATTTTAGCATTTATATGCGTAATCGCTGGCAATCCTTACTTACCTATTTACAATAAACCTTCGATTTTCGATTTTGTGTACAACACAAAAAATATTTTGTCGCAATTTAATTTGTTACTATGTACCACTTTATTGTTTATTCCTTTACGCAAGTTATTTTACCCGAGAGTAAATTTTAAAATGGATGTTGATTGGATTTTTAGAGTTTTCATATCCTATATTGTCTTGCTGTTCAATCAGTTAGTCTCTAAAACTAGAGAAATATTTGCCAGCGTAGTGCAAAACTTGACTAATTCACTTACTGGTTTATACTTTAATAATATTACTAAACTTAAAGAAGTGCTGGGTTATAACTCAGTGAGTTTTGTTTCAGCTTCTTCTCTCTTTTTAATGAGTATTCTACTAATGCTATTATGTTTAAATCGTTAACTGAAAGTTTAAATTCTGTATTTAGTAAACTGAGAGGAAAGTCAATCATTTCTGAAGATGATTTTAATCTTGCCATGCGTGAAATACGTATAGCTTTAATTGAAGCTGACGTTTCACTTGAAGTTGCAAAAAAATTCATCAACGACATTAAAGATAAAGTGATTGGGGAAAAAGTCATAAAAAGTGTTTCTCCAGCACAAATGATAATTAAAATTGTGCAGGATAATTTAGTTGCAGTTCTCGGGTCAGAGAAAAGTGACTTAAATCTAGCAATTAAACCCTCTGCTGTGATTATGATGGTGGGCTTACAAGGTGCAGGTAAAACAACCACCTCAGGAAAGCTTGCTTTAAAGCTAAAAAAGCAAAAGAAAAAAGTGATGCTTGCCTCTTTAGACATTTATAGGCCGGCTGCCCAGAAACAACTTGAGGTGCTGGGTAAACAAATAGACGTACAAACTTTATCTATAGTAATAAATGAAGGGCCTATTGCAATTACAAAAAGGGCACTAGCAGCAGCAAAGAACGATAATTATGATGTATTAATACTAGACACCGCAGGCAGGCTTCATATTGACAATAATATGATGAATGAGTTGAAAGCCGTAAAGGAAATAGCTTCACCTGCAGAAGTTATTTTAGTAGCCGACGCAATGATAGGCCAGGATGCGGTCAACATTGCCAAATCATTCAATGAGGTAATAGGTGTAACCGGCATTATTCTCACCCGTGTTGATGGTGATGCACGTGGTGGTGCTGCTCTTTCTATGAAAATGATCACCGATTGTCCAATTAAATTTATTGCTTGTGGTGAAAAATTAAGTGACCTCGATGATTTTTATCCCGATAGAATTGCAAAAAGGATACTTAGCATGGGTGATGTTGTATCATTGGTTGAAAAAGCTGCTGAGATTGTTGGTCAGGAAGAAATTGATAAGTTACAAAAGAAAGTAAAAAAGGGTAAATTCGACCTAAACGATCTAGTGGGAATGTTAAAAACTCTGAGTAAAATGGATGGCATTAGCAACATAATGAAATTCATCCCTAGTTCATTCACAAAAAAGCTAAGCAGTGGAGTGCCAGATGATAGTAAAGTGAAAAAATATATAGCTATCATAAACTCAATGACTGAAAAAGAAAGGCAAAACCCAGATATTTTAAATGGCAAAAGAAGACTTAGAATTTCTAAGGGGTCCGGAACAAGTGTAACTGACGTTAATCTTCTGATTAAGCAATATAATCAAATGAGCTCTATGGTAAATAAGTTCAGTAAAGTTGACCATAGTAAACTCAAAGAATCTGATTTGATGGATATGCTAAGCAGAAAGTAAGTCAGCAGGTAGTGGAATGAGACAAATCATCAGTAAACCTTTAGCTATATCAAAAGCGGCTTAGGTCTCGCAGAAAAATTTACAGCTTCTTGCTAGCCAAGAAATTTATTATTAATTTTAAGAAATACTATAGCTGACCCAAGCAACACGTCATACCGCGATTCATTCGCGGTATCTCATCCGCTAACAAGCAGCGAGATACTATACCGTCATGGTATCTCTAGATCCCGCTAACAAGTAGCGGGATGACGGTTGTCGTTTAGCTACAAACATTAAGAAATTTACCAAACGAAAAAAAAGGCAAAAGAAGCCCCGTGGTGGTTGGCTATTTACTATGTACTAAAATATCGGCGTTTTTTTATTCTAAAACGCTTGATTAAGAGCGATTTAGCTGCTTTTAACTTGCAACTAACCTACACCGCAAGTGTTTAAGAAATTTACTAAGCAGGAAAAAAGGCAAAGAAACCCCGTAGTAGCTAGCATTCAAATTCTCCCTTGTCAATTTGACGTTTTTTGCTGTCTTAAACGCTTTGTAAGCGCGTTTCGGCTTATATAGGTAAAAACCCAGAAATTTTTAAAGACATGCGATGCACGTAGTGCGAAAAATTAAACATGAGACACCAAATACCCTAAGTTTTTTGTCATTAACCTGCACAGATTGCGAAGATAAATAAATAGCTTCAGTTTCATGATAAGGGGGCTGGCGGAGTTTGTCAAGTAAGTTTTTTCTTTTCTATTGTAATGACAGTTATGGCCTGTGCAAGAAATCTATTGATTTACAGCAGGTTCTTTGTTACAGTTCACAGTTATGCAAAGAAACTTAAAGCCTCATGAGTTTATTTACAGCCAGTGGTTTACATAATTTGGAACTGTATAGCTGAGTATTGTATATGATAATATTGATAACAAACGATGATGGCTTTGGAAGTGAAGGAATAAAATTACTCAAAGAGATTGCACGGAATTTTGCGCCAGAAATATGGATAGTGGCACCAGATACTGATAGAAGCGGAGCTGCAAGATCTCTTGATTATCCAGTGAAACAATCTATTGGAATAAAACAACATAGTGAAAGGGAATTTAGTGTGTCTGGTACTCCTGCAGATTGTGTCATTATTGCGCTAAATAAAGTTATGAATAAAAAACCAGACTTAATATTGTCCGGAGTAAATATTGGATCAAATGTCGGGGACGATATTTGTTATTCAGGAACAATTGGTGCTGTAATGGAAGGTGCTGCAAGGTCTATACCTTCTATTGCGCTGAGCCAAGTTTATCATGATAAAATAGACTGGCACAATACAAAGGTTTTTGCACCAAAGGTTATTGCCAAGCTAGTTAAGGTTGGTTGGCCTAAAAACATAGTGATGAGTGTAAATTTTCCTGCTACGGAAAAAGTAAAAGGAGTAGAATTTGCTGAACAAGGTGAATATAACATTGATGGGGATTTAACTTTTACTGAAAATTCGAATGGCTCTTTTAGCTTAAATTGGTCTCGAGAGCACTCAGGCAGTGGTAGTGTAAATAAAATAAAAGAAGGATTTATTACTATCACACCAGTAAAATTAGATTTTACAGATTATGATACATTGAATGCTATGAAAAATTCTTGTGCAGACGAATTTTCTTCTATAGCTGACTAAGAAAAACATTTGCATTGCTCCTAATAGATATTTTCTATTGTGTTATCGCGAGCAATTATTTTTTCTTCACCTGTATCCATGTTTTTAATCTTTAAAGTTTTACTATTCAATTCTTCATCGCCAAAAATTAAAGCAGCTTTAGCATTTGCTTGATTTGCTTTTTTCATTCGGGTTCTGAGCGTTCCGCTATATTCATAGATTACATATAAACCATTTCTGCGCAATTCATTTGCAAGTGTTAAAGCATGTTTTTCAGCCTCTCTACCGATTGGAATTAGGTAAATAGGTCGCTCTTCTTTCGGAGAATAATTGATTAACTCCATTATGCGCTCAATACCCCCTGCAAATCCTATTGCTGGAGTGTGTTTTCCACCTACTGAAGATACTAAATTATCGTATCTTCCACCGGCAAAAACTGCCCCTTGTGCACCTAAATCCTCTGTAACAAACTCAAACACTGTGTGGCAATAATAATCCAAACCTCGAACTAGTTTATTGTTTACGGTATAAGGTATATCAAGAATTTTTAATCCATTTAGTATTTGTTCAAAGAAATCTGAGGACTCTTTCGTATAATAATTGCTGATTTTAGGCGCATCAGAAATTATTGATTTATCTTTCTCATCCTTGGAATCCAGTATTCTGAGTGGGTTTTTGATCAACCTATTTTTGCTATCTTCTGATAGATCATTTTGATACTTTGTAAAGTATAAGATCAAAGCTTCTCTATACTTAGTTATTGTTTCACCATCACCTAAAGAGTTGATTTCCAGCTTTACATTTTTATTGATGCCAAATTCAGTTAGTAAGTGCTGAACGAGTGATATCAATTCAATATCAGCTTTTGGATCTTCTATGCCAAAAACCTCAAAATTTATCTGATGAAATTGCCTTTGTCTTCCCTTTTGCGGTCTTTCATAGCGAAATGCAGGTCCTGTTGAGAATAATTTTATCGGTGTTTGCAGTTTTTTTTCAATGAGTAGCCTGACAATCGCTGCAGTGAACTCAGGACGTAAAGTTATGCTCTTTCCCCCTTTATCATTGAAGCTATACATCTCTTTAGTGATGATATCTGAGCTATCACCTAAGGTTTTTGTAAAAACCTCCGTGTATTCGAATATTGGAGTTTGGGCGGGCAAAAAGCCGTATAGACTTGAGATTCTATTTGCTGTTTGCTGAATGTATTTAAACTTGTACCATTCATCAAACAGGAGATCTTTTGTTCCTCTAACCGTTTGATTAGTCATAGTGTGGTCTCTATACCCGCAACCTCTGGTATGTGGTAGCTCAGCATATTCTGCACTCCTTGCTTGAGGGTAATTGCAGCACTTGGGCATCCAGAGCAGGCTCCTTGCAGCTCAACATAAACTATTCCATCTTTATAGCCACGGAATTTGATATCACCACCGTCTTGAGCAACTGCAGGTTTGATATAACTTTCCATCAATTCTTTTATTCTATTTACAATTTCTATATCACTTTCATCAAAAAATTCCTTATCTGTATCATTCACTTCTTCTTTATCTAGTGCTTTTCCACCTGAAGTAAAGTGATCCATAATTGTAGTTAAAATTTCTACTTTTAATATATCCCAATTAATTCCACCCAATTTTGTTACTGAAATAAAATCATGACCAAAAAACACTCTTACCACATGTTCTATTTGAAAAAGATTTGCTGCTAGTTTAGAATTTTTTATCTCATTTGCATTTGAAAAATCAGCCGTTTCTCCTTCGTTTAAAATTTCAAATCCAGGAAGGAATTTTAGCGTATTTGGGTTTGGTGTTTCTTCAATCTGGATGAACATGTTATTTACCATGACGATTATAATTGTTACTATTTAATCATAAAATGATAAAAAATATACATGTCATTCATCTTTTTCCTTTTTTTGATATTCATAGTAGTTACATTTGTCTTGCCTAGCGTTGTTGTATTTTTTCTTTTCCTGACAAAAAAAAATAACATAAGTTTCATGATGAACTCTATATTGAGTAAGTTTTTGAACGAATTTAATAGCAGTAGAAGTTGTACTGAAAATTACACTGGTGATAACATGTCCAAAGATGAAGCATTAAAGATACTAGGGCTGAATCCTGAGGCAAGTCAAAATGAAATCAATAAAGCATATCAAAATTTAATGAAGTTAGTTCACCCAGATAAGGGAGGCTCGGAATATTTTGCACAAAAGTTAAACGCGGCACGTGATAGGTTGCTGAAAAAATGATCTTAAAAAAAGTTTTCGTTTAACAAATTTCTTCCTTTGCTTTTTCTAAATACTCCAATATTGCTTCATGTAGCGCAGTCCATGTTATCTGTTCTTCCAGGGAAGGTATAAATTCTTGTCTCCAAGCATTCTTAAACTCCTGAAACCACTGTTTTTCAAAACCCTGAAATTCTAAAGAAATATCTACTTTAAAGCTATCAATTAAACTGGAAACTTCTGCAGCTTTAGAGCTATCTAGTGATTTTAAAGATAACACTCCACTCTTTAAAATGTCTAACTCTTCCAATACATTAAGCTTAAATGGTTCATAGAGTGAAGACCATATGCGATATTTTAAATAAGAATCATAGTATAACTTAATTTTGTACATTAAAGTGGTAGATGCATCAGGAGAAATGTTATTCTCATATTGTGCAAGAGAAGATAATAAATTCTCATAATCTACTTTGCTTAAACATGGTTGTAGAGTCGATTTAATTTTTTCACTAAAGGTTAGATAGCTAGAAGAAATACCATGACTATATTTACTAAAGAATTCAGGAAATATATCCGCTTGTTCTAATTTCAGAAGTAAATCTTTTCTAATTTCTCTTGGTAAATTATGTATTGAAAACTGATAAATAACCCATGCAAAATTCTCATCAAACTCATCTGAGTAATCAGCATTATTATCAGGAAAAATTACATTACCTTTCTTATCATTCCAGGGTAGTATCTTATAGAAAAATTTGTTCAGCCTTTGTTTTAATTTCAAAATACCTTCATTTCTATCACCTGCTTTATACAATATTTCGCCCATTTGCTGTTTAGCATTTTTAGGGTTTATTCTATCACTTATGTGCAATCCAATTCCATTTTTCTCTAATAACTCCCAATCAAACAATTTGTGTGGATCTGGTTTACGCATTGTATAGCTAAGCTCTGGATCATGCACTATAGTTCCTATTTCAGAATGACTAAATATCATATCCCTTTTAATTTTAAAACGCTCCATAAGGTATAAAATCAGCTCTTTAACAGATCTCATTTGCTCTTCCGGAAAAGGCTCAAGTCCTGTGTTTACAATTTCAATACCTACAGAATAATTGTTAAGCTTCTGCAGCTCTTCAAGCTTGCTATTTATCTTAACTCTTGCATAACTAATACCAGCATGCCATGCTTCTTTCTCTAATGGAACCATTAAGGTAACGCTGCCGTCCCTATCGACAATAAAATGAACTGACAATCCTCTAGCATTCAGCATATCTTTTGTACCTTTTAATGTTGATGTTTCAGTATGGTGAACTATAACCATTAACACTTTTTCACCGGCCCTATCACTATAATTTAAAGCTGAAGCTGGATCTAAAAATAACAAATCCTGATCTTTCAATAATGGTAATTTTTCTTGTAAATCTTGAAAATCATTCTCGATACTGCTTGAACTGGATACTTGCCCAGATATGAGAAATGCTGAGACAGTAATCAGTAAAACTAATAAATATTTGTTGATTTTAGATAGTTGGATTTTCATACCATCTTCATAAACACTTTGTAGATAACTTTTCATTATATAGTTAGAGTACGCGAATTCTGGATTAAAGGAGAATAGAAAAGGCAGAAAACAGGGTAAACTCAGCAATTATAAAAAAATAGATGAGGTTACCCATGGAAGACATAACAAAACTGTTTTGTTTGGTCGATGATTTTTGCAGAGATATAGAGAAAAATTTTGCAGGCAAACTACTGCCAAATGGTAAAAAACCCACAAGAACAACGGAAATTGAGCACTCTGAAATCATGACAATAATCCTGCTATATCAACAATCTCCGTGTAAAAATTTCAAAACTTTCTATCTACATTACCTAACGTTGCTCTACAAATCAGAGTTTCCAAAGTTGCCTTCATATACCAGGTTTGTTGCTCTAAAGCCTAGGGTTTTGTGGCATTTAGCAATGTTGTTGCATTGGCTTTGTGGACAGTCAGAAAACACTGGAATTTCATATATAGACACAACTCCCATTGCAGTTTGTCATGCAAAAAGAATATCCAAAAACAAAGTTTTTGCTGGAATTGCAAAATTAAGCAAGAGTACTTACGGCTGGTTTTTTGGTTTCAAATTACATATGGTAATCAATGAAAATGGTGAAATTCATGCACTTACGCTAACAAAAGGCAATGTTGATGATAGGATACCTGTGCCAAATTTGACGGAAAAATTAACCGGCCTTTTGTTTGGTGACAAAGGTTATATTGCAAAAGAGCTTTTTCAGAAGCTGTTTGACCGAGGTTTGAAACTTGTTACCAAGGTGAAAAAAGGTATGAAAAATACATTAATTTCGCTAAATGAGAAGATTTTACTGAGAAAAAGGTCTATCATTGAGACTGTTTTTGGTTACCTAAAAAATAGACTAGAAATTGAACACACTCGCCATAGATCCCCTGTTGATTTCTTGGTTCATATCTTTTCTACTCTCATCTCCTATTCCATCAAATCCAAAAAGCCTTCTATTTCCTATACTTCCTTCCTTAATCCAGAATTTGCGTTAGAAGGTATATAAAAGTTATACAAGATAAAAATATAGGCAGTAACCCTACTGGAATAGATAAAAGAGAAAAAGGTAAAAAAACTGATTTAGGAAGTAAAATATTGAGTTATATACCATGGAGAACAGCACTAATGCTTGCTGCCTTTGCTATTCCAGTTGCTGGTCCTATTGCTGGCACAGCTGTTGGAACTTTTTTGTACGGCAACTATAGAAACAATAATAGAACTGAAAACTCTGCTGCCACAAAGGAAAATAGAGCAGAAAGTGCAAAACCAAGTCTCACAAAGAAATTCTTGTTTAGAGTTGGTACTATTGCAATTGGTTTCCTTTTTGGAGGGCCGATTGGTGTTGTAATTGCTTTAGGTATTGTAGCTGTTGATGTCATATCAAATGGTAAACTTATTCAAGGGGCAGAAAAAGTACTGGATGCAGGTTATGATGCATTAAGTGCTGTAGGGGAAGAAATTTTAAATGTAGGGAAGACAGCATTCTCAAAGATTAAGGAAACTCAAGAACTGTCAAAAAGAGATATAGAAGTAAGTGACTCTAACCATTCTTCTAAATCTCATGTAACTTCCGAAGGTGAACCAAAAGCTAAAAGTCAAGTCGAAGCTGAGTTAAAAAGAAGAGCAAATGCAGCAAGTCAAGAGCAAAGTGTTGGGCGGTAGATAAGCCGGTATAGATAGGTAAATCCATATTAGAGAAAGCTAACTGCACTGAAGGTCTATTTTGCTATAAATTTACCATGAGTTTTTCTAATTACTCCCAAGTGAATTAATATTAATTTGGTATAAAATGCTACTAAAAACTTAAACAATATAACCATTTCTAGCAACCAAAAACCGCCGTACGTGAGAAGAATTTTTCTTGGAATTGGTAGGTAAAGTCACTATGAAAAAATCCTGAGAATATTTCTGATCTTATTATAAGCTTCTTCAAGCTCAAAAGTGCTTATTGAATAAGGCGGTAGTAAGTAAACTGAATTACCAAGTGGCCTGATTAAAAGTCCTTGCTCTAAAAATTTTATCTTTAGTGTTTGTGCATCATGAACATCAAAAGCTGCTATTGTACCAGTCACACGTGCACGCTCGACGTTCTTACAAGCTTCAGACAAATTTACTAATTCCTTTTTATGTATACTATGAATCCTCTTAATTGACTCCATGGTATCGTGTTTAACTAACGAGTCTAAAGAAGCAATTGCGGCTGCACAACCCAGGGGATTGGCAGTGTAGGAGTGACCATGAACGAACGCTTTAGTAAAATGTTCACTTAAAAATGCCGAGTAAACTTCTTCGGTAGTAATTGTGAGAGCAAGCGGAAGAAAACCTCCTGTTAATCCTTTAGAAATACACAAAAAATCAGGTATAATTTGAGTTTGTTCAAAAGCAAAATAAGTACCAGTACGTCCAAAGCCGGTCATAACTTCATCACAAATTATCAAAATTCCATGCCGGCGTACTAAATTGACAACTTTTCTAACAAACTCTGGACGGCACATCCTCATACCACTTGCCCCTTGTACTAAAGGCTCTAGAATTAATGCGGCAATTTTGTGAGAACCAGCACGTAAGTGACCCTCTAGTACTTTAAGAGAATGTTCCTCTTTATTTTCTATTTCTTCATCTTCGTCCCAGGTTTCTGGAAAAGGTATTGTTAAGACAGAAAATAACAGATTTGAAAATGCGTCATGGAAGCCGGACTTAACGCCTACACTCATCGCGCCAAATGTATCTCCATGATATCCACCTTCAAAACTCAGAAAAGTAGTTCTTTCACGGTTACCTTGATTCCACCAATACTGATAGGCCATTTTTAGTGCTACCTCAACGGCAGTAGAACCATTGTCTGAAAAGAAAAATCTGGATAATTTATCTGGTAATAAAGTTTTCAACTTTTCACAAAGCGTTACTGCAGGCTCATGGGTAAACCCTGCAAAAATTACATGTTCCAAAGTCATGCTTTGCTCATATATAGCCTGAGCGATCTTGGGATGAGCATGACCGTGCAGATTTACCCACCAACTGGAAATCAGATCCAAGTATGCTTTGCCATTTTCATCATAAAGATATGACCCATGGGCTTTTTTAATTGCAATTGGAAGTTTAGCTACTTTCTCTTGCGTAAAAGGATGCCATATAATTTTTCTATCGCGTTTGCTTAAATTCATAGTTGTTTAACTAAAAATAGCTTTTAATCGATTTGAGAGTGGTATTTGCATTAAACGTTCCATATTGACCTGCTGTAGTTTGGGTACTGATGCTAATACCTGTACTCTACCATAAAATTCTATTGCTTCAAGATTATCTTGGTTAGGTGGTCCATTTAAGATCACCCCCAAAATAGGAATATTTCTAGCACGTAGGGCTCCTAAACTAAGTAATGTGTGATTAATTGTGCCAAGTGTAGACCTTGCAACTAAAATTGTTGGAGTGGCAAGTTTTTTGATTAAATCAACCATTAGTAAGGTTTTATTGATTGGAACTAAAACTCCTCCAGCACCTTCTATGATTAAGTTACGTGCTTTGGGCAAGCTAATCCTATCGATATTAATGCTATCATTCTCTAGTAACGCTGCCAAGTGAGGAGATAGAGGTCTTTTATAAACAAAATTTTCTTTATAAACATTGGCGTTAGTCAAATTGCTTATTTGATGGCTGTCTGTACCTAGAATACTTCCAGTTTGGATAGGTTTGAAATACGAATACCCAGTGTGTAAGCAGAGCCAGCTGCTTACGGTAGTCTTACCAATGTCGGTATCTGTTCCTGTTACAAAGATCTGCATCTACTTAAAACTCCAAAAAATACTTTATAGGTAACATGAATCTTGCCAGTATAGGTTTGAACTACCTTCCTTAGGCCAGGCAGAGGAATTGTCTGACTACTTAAATTTGCTCCCAAATTTTTGAGATATCTGATAAATTCACTTGCACTTGGAAAACACAATATAAATTCTTGCGAATCGAAAAAATACCTTTTTGGCTCTAGGTGAAGTAGATAACTTTCTAATTCTTGTTTAGATGGATACTGATAAGTTGGTACAGGTAATGAGGATTTCATGAAAATCTTAGTCCATTCACTGAATGTACCATCTAGTAAACACGAAAAAACAAAGACATTTGAACTATTGTATGATTTCTTTATCATCTTTTTTAAATTGCACACCCATTGAAGTGCCAGGTTTGAAATGACAAGGTCGTGGAAACTAAGATTTAGCGTTTCCATGTCACTTAAGATGAATTCAACCTTTTTATACCCTACTAACTTTTCTCTTGTTTTTGCCAGCATATTAGGTGATATATCATTTAAAATAAATTTGCTCTGTGGAAACAAACTAAACAAAACCTCTGTAGCATAGCCTGTACCTGTTCCCAAATCTAAAATAGAGCGTGGGTAAAATCCAGGAAGATAACTTTTTAATAAACCGACTAGTTTTGCAGCACATTCTTTTTGGACAAAAGCTACATTATCATAAGACGAGCTTGCTCTGCTAAAATTGTCCTGTATATATCTCTTTTGTAATTCCATTACAAAAACTTATAATTTGCTCGTACACAAAATAACATTCACGTAAACCTAGATTATGGTAACCTCTGCTATGCATAACAACTTTAACATCTTTATTGAAGTTATCATAGATAAGTTCCTGGGGTACAATTGTATCATTTGTTGCACCTAATATTAATAGTGGTATGTGTGGTAGCTGATGTACTGTGGTGAGTAGCTCTAAATCTTGCATTAGTTTTGCTTTATTCAACCGATTAAAAGAGTTGTAGTTTACACCGCATCTTTTATGGAAGGATATCAGGGTATCTACTGGATCCATTTGAAAGTGCTGTGTCATTGCTTTTAACTCTAACTTGCGTTTTTTGTGTAAACGCAAATTAAATCCCAAAAAATTGGTAAAAGCTTGTATGCCGATAAGTGCGTTAAACTTTACATTTAAGGAAGCTAGCTTTATCAGTCCAAGGGAATGGCCAACACCAGTAAATGTACTATCTTCTGGTAAGTCAAGATTTTCTTCTCCAAAATAACCAAGATCCAAACAATGGTAGGGAACTTGAGAGAAATATTCATTTATAAACGCGAATTCTGGATTAAGGAAGGAAGTATAGGAAATAGAAGGCTTTTTGGATTTGATGGAATAGGAGATGAGAGTAGAAAAGATATGAACCAAGAAATCAACAGGGGATCTATGGCGAGTGTGTTCAATTTCTAGTCTATTTTTTAGGTAACCAAAAACAGTCTCAATGATAGACCTTTTTCTCAGTAAAATCTTCTCATTTAGCGAAATTAATGTATTTTTCATACCTTTTTTCACCTTGGTAACAAGTTTCAAACCTCGGTCAAACAGCTTCTGAAAAAGCTCTTTTGCAATATAACCTTTGTCACCAAACAAAAGGCCGGTTAATTTTTCCGTCAAATTTGGCACAGGTATCCTATCATCAACATTGCCTTTTGTTAGCGTAAGTGCATGAATTTCACCATTTTCATTGATTACCATATGTAATTTGAAACCAAAAAACCAGCCGTAAGTACTCTTGCTTAATTTTGCAATTCCAGCAAAAACTTTGTTTTTGGATATTCTTTTTGCATGACAAACTGCAATGGGAGTTGTGTCTATATATGAAATTCCAGTGTTTTCTGACTGTCCACAAAGCCAATGCAACAACATTGCTAAATGCCACAAAACCCTAGGCTTTAGAGCAACAAACCTGGTATATGAAGGCAACTTTGGAAACTCTGATTTGTAGAGCAACGTTAGGTAATGTAGATAGAAAGTTTTGAAATTTTTACACGGAGATTGTTGATATAGCAGGATTATTGTCATGATTTCAGAGTGCTCAATTTCCGTTGTTCTTGTGGGTTTTTTACCATTTGGCAGTAGTTTGCCTGCAAAATTTTTCTCTATATCTCTGCAAAAATCATCGACCAAACAAAACAGTTTTGTTATATCTTCCATGGGTAACCTCATCTATTTTTTTATAACTGCTGAGTTTACCCTGTTTTCTGCCTTTTCTATTCTCCTTTAATCCAGAATTCGCGTTATTAGTAAGAGCCTTTATCACTGAATGAATAATATCACGCAACGTTCCATCTTTAATTTTCCTGTATTCCCTCACTAGCCTTGATATTTCTTTACTACTTGTATCGCTATGGAAGGCCTTATCATGTAAATCCTCAGAGGCTTTTGTAAAAAAATATGACATATCAACTGACAAAGCTTCTGCCAAATTATACAACCTATCAACTACAAGCCTTACTTCTCCAGTTTCATATCCTTGTATACGCTGAAATGAAATTCCAAGCTTTTTTCCTAAGTCTCTTTGGCTAAAACCACACATTAGCCTTCTTTTCCTTATCCTTTCACCTATTTGTTTATCAATAGGATGTTGCATACCCATTTTTTAAAGAAATACTAACTCTTATTGTAACTTTGAGAAAAAGATTTTACTAACATATAAACTACACTACGCAACCTTTTGCTCTTAATTTCATTATATCCTTTGACTAACTTTAACACCTCTTCATCGTAAGCTTCATGTGAGTCAGCGTGCATATCAGTAAAAAAGTTAGCAACATCTATCGATAGGGCTTTTGCTAAGTCATATAGTCTACTGGCTAAAATGTAATTCGAACCATTTTCGTACCTTTGTATCTGTCTATATGAAACACCTATTCTTTTTCCTAATTCAGTTTGTGTCAAACCACAGTATAACCTAAGTTCCTTTATTTTTTTGCCTAATTCCACCTTTCATTGCTAATTTTATTTGTTCAAGCTTACAGCGAATTTCTTAATTCATAAAGTGGAAAAAAAAGAAGGAAAGCTAGAGAACTTTCCTTCCGGGTTACAGATTACAATAAGCCACTGTCATAAAAACTAAAGTGGCTCTTCTGTGTTACGATTATATGATCTATCAATTTCATTCCTACATTTTCGCAGGTTGCAGCTAATGTGAGTGTGTTATCCTCATCCTCCTTTGATGGTTCTATATCTCCGCTTGGATGATTATGTGAAATTGCAACAGATGCTGCATCAATCAGTAATCCCTGTTTTATTATTTCCCTCACATACAGAGGTACTCTGTCTATAGTTCCACAGTCTTGAATATACTCATATATTAAATGACCACCTCGATCTAAGTATACCACTCGTAAGCTTTCCTTTCGTGACTGCCCTATTGCTGCTTTAAAGTATTTTAGTAGCTCTTCTCTATTATCAAGAATCGACAGCTTTTTTAACTTGCCTTTCAATATCCTATCAAAAATCTCTTTCAGACAAAAGATACTTGCTATTGCTCCATCATTCATTCCTGTAACATTTTTTAGCTCATGAAAATCAGCATTAATTACCCTTCCTAAACTACTAAAGAGCTCCATTAGCCTTTTGGCAATTTCTCTTCCTTCTGCATATCCAGACAGAGTACGTTCTAGTAGCTCGTGATCCAATAAAGACCTGCCTCTGCTTGATAGAATACGAGTTTCCAATTTTTCTTTTCTCTCACTATTATTCATAAAAACCTCCAAGGTCAACATTATATACAAATTCAGCGCCAGCTTTCTGACGCAATAGTTCTCGAGGAACAACCCTTTTGAACTCTAAATTTGCAATGTTGTCCTTGTTGCTTTAAAAGCTGGAATACCATTTGCCATATGAATTTGTGCATTGACATTTACTGTGCTAATTCCCTGAAGCGCAACGGTATTTATATTTGCAATCATAATATATTATATAAAATTGTTAATACAATATATTAAAGAAGCGATGAAGTAAAGGCTACAGCAATTAAAGATGGCTTAACTTAGCAAAAAAGTGTAGTATTCTATCACTTTGCTGATTACAAATGTTTATAAGGATAATCACTTTTTTCTTACTATATTCAAGTACGGCTTTTTGTAGTGATTGTAATTTTAATTTACCATACTGTGGGCTCAGTTGTAATCTGGATCTATCATATAGAAATTTAAGTAATATAAAAAAATTATTGAATAACGACGATAAGTTTGTTGCGCTTACGTTTGATGATGGGCCTTCCAACAATAGAATAAACGATATTATTAATGTTCTGGAAAGCTATGAAGCAAAAGCAACATTTTTTGTGCTTGGTGAACGTATAAATGAAAAAACGTCTGAAATAGTAAAGAAAATTCATGAATCAGGTCATGAGTTAGGCAATCACTCTTGGTCGCATAGGAAGTTGACATCACTTTCAAGTGAGGAACAATTGCAAGAACTAGAAAAGACAAATACAGCAATTAAAAATGCAATAAAACAAGATGTAAAATGGTTTCGTCCGCCATATGGATGTTATGACGATAATCTGATTGAAAATACTGATCAATTAAATATGTATTCAATATTATGGACAGTTGATTCGCTAGATTGGCAAGGTGATAAGCCAGAAACTTTAGTTGAAAGAGTTTTAAGTAATGTACATAATGGAGCAGTTATACTGTTTCATGATCACAATAACAGGTCAAACACAATTGAAGCTTTACCTCATATTATTAAAATACTAAAAAAATCAGGTTATAAGTTTGTGACCTTAAGTGAGTGGGAAAAAAGGGTTTGTAATACGGTAAAAGCCAGAAGTGTAACAATAAAAGAGGGGGAAAAAGTGCGTTTTGAAGGAATGTTATGTGGACAAAAAACAAAGTCTTTAACCGCAGAGCATTCATATTAGGTGGTATTCAGCTTACCATTTCTGCGGTTTTTAGTTGCAGGTTATATAATTTACAAATACGAAACAGACAAAAGTACGAAGCACTATCTAATAGTAATAGAATAAGAGTTGCTACTATTATGCCTAAGCGGGGCAAAATTTTAGATAGGAATAGCATTGAACTTGCGGTAAACAAAATTTCGTATGTTGTTTTGTTTGATGGTTCTGGTAAGGAAGTTGATTTGCAGACATTATCAGAAGTCGAGTCTAAAATAGCAAAATCGTCAGAAAAAATAACTGCTCTTTATAAACGTTATTACCCGTTTGGTTCAATGTGTTCTCATGTAATCGGATATACAAAAAGACAGCAAGGCATAAGCGAAGTAGGAATCAGCGGTATTGAATATACATATGATCATATATTGAAAGGCAAGTCAGGAAAATCTGAGCAGGAAATAAATTCTAAAAAACGCGTCATAAAAGAATTATCAAGCATACCACAACAAGACGGACAAGATGTACAACTGACAATTGATATTAATCTGCAAGAGAAAACCGCAGAGGTATTTAAAGATCACCAAGGCTCCGCAGTGGTAATTGATGTAAATAATGGAGAAATTTTAGCATTATATAATTCACCTTCTTACGATAATAATCTTTTTGCTAGCAGGCTATCAAATGAGACTTGGGAGAGCTTGAATGCTCCTTCATTGCCGCTTGTGAATCGTGCATTGTCGTATCAAATTCCACCTGGTTCAATATTTAAAATCATAGTTGCGCTTGCAGGCTTAAAGGACGGAATAATCACACCAGAAGAAAAATTCTCGTGTAAGGGCTATATGAAAATAGGTGAGCGGAAATTTCGCTGCTTGAGAAGTAAAGTCCATGGGTATGTATCTTTAAATGAGGCAATGGCATTATCATGCAACACTTACTTTTATAATATAGGGAAAAAAATAAGTGTAGACTCTCTGGTAGAAATGGCCAGAAAATTTGGTATTGGAAGTGGGCCACTGATTGGAACGTTTAAAGAAGAAGCTCCAGGGTTGTTGCCAGATAGAGATTGGCGTACACGAAAGCTATATTCGCAGTGGTATTTAGGTGACACTATCAACTTAGTTATAGGACAAGGGTATATGCTTACAACACCACTACAGCTTGCAGTTCTTGCAGCGAGGATTGCAACAGGAAAAGAGGTAATTCCCCGCATTAAGATGAATGAAACAATACAAGATTTTCCCGATATTGATGTGGATTGTGAGCATCTTAGCATAGTTCGAAAAGCTATGTTTGATGTGGTGAATTCTAAAACTGGAACCTATAAGAAAGGGCTAAGCGGTATACAAATTGCCGGCAAAACCGGTACACCAGAAATAAACTCTAAGGGCGAAAGTCATAAGTTATTTATCGCCTATGGCCCTTACCATAACCCGCGCTATGCAATCTCTGTGTTTATAGAACACGGCAAAGCCCCACGCCAAGATGTTGCTATAGCTAATGAAATATTTCAGTATATGCTTGAAACTATGAGTATTAAACTTCTTGTATAACCATATAACAAACTTTTATTGGGAATAGAAACGAAAAAACTTACTTGACAAACTCTGCCAGCGCCCTTCTAACGCAAATTCTGGATTAAGGAAGGAAGTATAGGAAATAGAAGGCTTTTTGGATTTGATGGAATAGGAGATGAGAGTAGAAAAGATATGAACCAAGAAATCAACAGGGGATCTATGGCGAGTGTGTTCAATTTCTAGTCTATTTTTTAGGTAACCAAAAACAGTCTCAATGATAGACCTTTTTCTCAGTAAAATCTTCTCATTTAGCGAAATTAATGTATTTTTCATACCTTTTTTCACCTTGGTAACAAGTTTCAAACCTCGGTCAAACAGCTTCTGAAAAAGCTCTTTTGCAATATAACCTTTGTCACCAAACAAAAGGCCGGTTAATTTTTCCGTCAAATTTGGCACAGGTATCCTATCATCAACATTGCCTTTTGTTAGCGTAAGTGCATGAATTTCACCATTTTCATTGATTACCATATGTAATTTGAAACCAAAAAACCAGCCGTAAGTACTCTTGCTTAATTTTGCAATTCCAGCAAAAACTTTGTTTTTGGATATTCTTTTTGCATGACAAACTGCAATGGGAGTTGTGTCTATATATGAAATTCCAGTGTTTTCTGACTGTCCACAAAGCCAATGCAACAACATTGCTAAATGCCACAAAACCCTAGGCTTTAGAGCAACAAACCTGGTATATGAAGGCAACTTTGGAAACTCTGATTTGTAGAGCAACGTTAGGTAGTGTAGATAGAAAGTTTTGAAATTTTTACACGGAGATTGTTGATATAGCAGGATTATTGTCATGATTTCAGAGTGCTCAATTTCCGTTGTTCTTGTGGGTTTTTTACCATTTGGCAGTAGTTTGCCTGCAAAATTTTTCTCTATATCTCTGCAAAAATCATCGACCAAACAAAACAGTTTTGTTATGTCTTCCATGGGTAACCTCATCTATTTTTTTATAATTGCTGAGTTTACCCTGTTTTCTGCCTTTTCTATTCTCCTTTAATCCAGAATTCGCGTTTTATACTATAACGAAAAAACTTACTTGACACCCTTCGCCAGCCCCCCTATCATGGTACTGAAGGTATTCAGTTATTTTCATCTGTGCAGATTAAACAGCAAAAAAACAACGTAGTTGGCGTCTTATTTTTAATTTTTTGCACTATGTGCACCTTATCTCTTCACAACATTTCTGGGTTTTTACCTGTATAAGCTGAAACGCGCTTATAAGTCGTTTAAGACAGTATAGTACGCCAATTTGCAGGATTAGAAAGTGACAACTAGCTAACACGGGGTTTCTTTTGCCTTTTTTTCTGCTTAGTAAATTTCTTAAACATTTAAACTAAGGTGAGTTGCATTTAAAAGCAGCTAAATTGCAGTGTTTAAGACTTAAAAAACGCCAATACTGAAAATAGACAATGACTAGGGCTTCTTTTGCCTTTTTTTTCGTTTGGTAAATTTCTTAAATATTTGTAACTAAAGATTGCACGAATGTTGCAATTACAAAAGCGATTTCTACTAGGGTGTCATCCCAGTGCTTGACACTGGGATCCAGTTTTCCATGTAATCTCATCGAAAACGTTGTAACCACTTTCTATGCTAGTTTGCTTGTGAGCAACCTGGATCCCAGTGTCAAGCACTGGGATGACACCATTCTTTTTTCTGGATTCCAGACTGGAATGACACCGAAGGGGCTACTGTGATGACACCCTTTTGGATGGAACCCAGTGTCAGCTACTTGAATGACAGAGAAGTCCAACCACAAAATAAACTAGTGAATTTTTTGAAAAGTATATAAAATTCAAGTTTAAGTAAATAGCATGGCACTTAGACTCATTCCAGATAAACTCAATATCAAGTTTAGTAAATATAGGGATTTGACTGCACTCGTTAGCATTATTCTTATCATCTTTTCAATGCTCATTGTTGTGCTGCGTGGAGTGAACTTAGGCATAGACTTTGCAGGCGGAATTTTGATAGAGATAAAATCTTCAGATGAGAATCACTCTATTCTCGATGCATTAAAAGAAAATGGTTTTACAGTGCAGAGTTCAAAAGCGGGTGATAATTTAGTCATGCGTTTTAAAGATGAGGGAGACGAAAATAAAATCAAAAAGATAAAAAGCATACTAGAAGAAAAGCTGGGGAGCTCAATAAGCTATCGTAAAATAGACTATGTTGGCCCACAAATAAGCTCAACACAAATATTTGAAGGAATGTTATCCATGTTGATCGCAATTGTTGGAATATTTTTTTACGTTTGGTTTAGATTTAATTGGCAATGTGGATTCAGTGGAATAACAGCACTGATTCATGACGTGATTTTAACTGTTGGTTTTATTAGCCTAACTGGCATTGAGTTTAATATTTCATCAGTTGCAGCCCTTCTCACTGTCATTGGTTATTCAATCAATAACTCAGTAATTATATACGATCGAATTCGAGAATATCGCAAGAGTGGTAAAAGTGGGCAGATGAGTGAGGTAGTAGATGCAAGTATCAACGCTACATTATTTCGCACTATATTAACCTCGGGTACAACCCTTCTTGCTGCTCTTCCTTTGGCATTAATCTGCACAGATGCAGTGAAAGACTTCAGCTTGATCATTTTTTTTGGTATTTTGATTGGCACTTGTTCTGCAATATTTATTTCTGCTCCTATATTGACCTACAGAGCTTTAGATTGTAGAAGTGTTTAGTCGCGGTATAATATCAACTTATTATCTCTTATAGTGAAATGAAAATATCTTAAAAAGCTCATTCCAAGTAGTGAATGAGACATAGAATGAGTGTTAACGCTCGCCTGTACATCATTAACTAAAAAATTCCCTATTTTTACCTGAGGGATGTGAACAACACCAGCTTTTATTTGACCTTTCGCAGTTTCATATATTTTAAAATCCTGAACGTTTTGTAAGTTAATACCAACATGTAATGCGTCTTTTTGTGATAGAACAATATCGGTTGCTCCGGTATCAAGCAAAAACGTTATATTGCGATCATTGACTTGAGCCTGAATATAAAAGTGTCCATCATATGACTTCGTAAATTCGATACTTCCACTATTCTGACCACTATTTTGAATTCTTCCTTTATATGGTAAGAAAGTACTGAGAAATCTGTCGCTTAGTTTGTCCCTTTGTGAATCAATAAGCATTGCAGTAGTGGCTATTATTAGCAACCAAATAACTAGATTTTTCACCGCGTTCATATTGTTAAAATTTGAAGCTATTAAAATAAATTTTAAAGATCAGCGTTAAAAGTTATTATTAAAAATAAGTAAATTTCATTGTTTTAGTACAATATTTAGTATACACTTTAAGAAGATATGTTTGATTTAATTTCATGTCAGAAGCAAAAAGTTTAATTTTAGCAGCTATCCTTTCCATGTTGATCATGGTATCTTGGCGCATTATTTATGATAATTTTTTTAATGCAAACCAAAATCAGCCATTGATTGAAAATATTGAACATATCGAATCTTTTAACGACCTTGCTCCTATAATACACCAAAATCGTTCTGAAATTATTAATTCTACTCGAGAACAGAGGGTTAGTTTAACCAATAACATGATTAAAGGATCAATTTCTCTGAAAGGTGCAAGGTTTGATGACTTAATTTTAACTAATTACCACTTAGAACCGAGTTCTTCTTCTCCACAAGTGGTGTTACTGTCACCTGCAGAATCAAAAAATGTATATTTTGCAGAATTTGGGTGGCTCGATCCGAATAAAAAGATTAAAATTCCAGATTCTAAGACAGTCTGGCAAGCAGATAAACTCAATCAAAAAGAGGTGATTTTATTTTTGGACAATGAGAATGGCATTGTGTTTAAAATGAAAATTAGCCTTGACGATAACTACATGTTTAAAATTGAGCAGATTGTTGAAAATAACACAAAAGATAATGTAGTTTTGGTTCCTTATGGTAAAATTAACCGTAAACGTGACAATATCAACGAATCTTATTGGATATCCCATGAAGGAGTACTGGGTGCATTTGATAATAAACTAGAGGAGTGGACATATAAGGATATTTCCAAAAAACATTTAGTAAAAGCAAGCACGAGTGAAAAAAATTGGTTTGGTTTTGCTGATAAATACTGGCTTACAGCCATCATACCTGAGAAATCCGATAAAATAAATGTAAGCATTAAACACACAAACGTTAATAATACTGATAAATTCCAAGTAGATTTTGTCAAACCTTACAAGAGCATACTTCCTGGTGCAAGCGTTTCTAATGTGAATTATTTTTTTGCTGGAGCAAAAAAGTTGAATTTACTGGATTCTTATAAGGATACTCTCAATATACCTTTATTTGATAAAGCTGTAGATTTTGGTGTTCTTTACTTTATAACTAAACCAGTGTTTTTACTGCTTGAATACTTTAACTTCGTTTTAAAGAATTTTGGCTTAGCAATATTATTGCTGACTTTAGTAATCAAACTTTTGATGCTTCCCTTATCTACTAGATCATATATTTCGATGTTTAAGGTAAAAAGCCTGCAGCCTGAAGTAACTCGTATAAAAGAACTATATAAAAATGATAATTTAAAGCAGCATAAAGAAATAATTGCATTATACAAGAAAAATAATGTAAATCCAATGTCAAGCATTCTTCCTATGCTAATACAAATACCGGTATTTTTTGCTTTATATAAAGTATTATTTGTTACTATAGAGATGAGACACGCCCCTTTTTGTTTATGGGTTAAAGATCTTTCAGCTCCTGATCCAACGAACATTTTTACATTATTTGGGTTGTTTAATTACAATTTCCCTATTTCTATAGGCATTTTGCCTATAGTTTTTGGTATTACTATGATAATCCAGCAGAAGCTAAGTGAAAAAGATCAAACCAGCAAAGATGATATTCAAGTAAATGTTATGAAGTTTTTACCTTGCATTTCTGTCTTTATTTTTTCTTCTTTTCCTGCCGGCCTGGTAATATATTGGATATTTAGTAATATTATAACTTTAATTCAACAATTATTAATAAAGTTGTTTTTAACGAAAAAAGTGGTAGTGAATGTCGAAAATACTAATAGTTAATTCGATTTATTATACTGAAATAGCGAACCTTTTGCTTGAAGGTGCAATTGATAAATTAAAAGGCAGTAATGCCAGTTACGATGTAGTTGAGGTTCCTGGTACATTTGAGATACCAGCTACAATTCTTTTTGCAGTCAAGAGTGGGCATACTAATTATGACGGTTATTTAGCTCTTGGGTGCGTAATTCGTGGTGAAACTGATCATTATCAATATGTTTGTAAAGGAGTAATTGAAGGCTTAAATGCAGTTGTTATGCATTATGCAATGCCCCTTGGTATGGGCGTAATTACCGCTGACAGCAAAGATAAAGCACTAGTTAGAGCTGACAAAAACAAAAAGAACGTTGGTGGCCATGCAGCCTCAACTGTTTTGCATATGATAGATTTACACAATAAATTAAAATAATGGAGGAAAAACCAGTAGATAAAAAGTGGCGCATAAAAAGAAGCACGGCAAGATTTCTTGCTGTACAAATTGCTTATTCAAATATTTTCGTAGGTTACAACAAAAGCACTTTTAAACTGGAAAATTGTGAGCTTAAGGACTACATAAGTAAGTTGAGAGATATATTTGAATGTGAAGAATTTGAACATCAGTTCTTAGAAAACTTGTTATATAAGGTTATAAAAAGCAGTGAAGAATATGATAAAATAATAGAGTCTTACTTGCACCCAAGCTGGTCCCTCTCACGGTTAAATCTTATAAGCTTATCTATCTTGCGCGTTGCAATATGTGAGTTAGCTAATTGTGATACACCAGTTCCAGTTGTTATCAATGAGTATACTAACATTGCATCTGATTTGCTTGATAAACCAAGCGAAATTGGTTTTATTAATGGGTTATTAGATAAAGCAAAAGATGCAGTTAAATTAAATAAAAATCCTTAGCAGTTATAACCAGCAAGCACAAGGTGTCATCTGAGTAGCTGACACTGGCTTCCATGTAACCTCATCAAAAATAGACTTCTTGCGTTATCTCCTGTCATCCCAGTGCCCAGACACTGGGATCCAGTCCTTTCGCACAGTTCCATCAAAAACGTTGTAAAGGCTTTCGTGTTTATCAACTTAGTGCCCAATCTGGATCCCAGTGTCAAGCACATAACTGTACGAACATTGTAGTTTGGGCCACCAGTGGGGTGTCATCCCAGTGCCCAGACACTGGGCCAGCTTCTATTCAACTTAATTAAAAACGTTTATTTTAGCGTAAGACAACTACCTTTAGCTCATCAGCTCAGTTATAAGCAAAATTTCTGGATTCCAGTGTCAAGCACTGGAATGACATCATCTGTTGTGCAATTTACCTTCAAAAATGAATGTTCGTACAGTTATATGTCAAGCACTGGGATAACAAGAAAGGGAACACTGGAATTTTTGTTTCAGCATTAGCCATGCATCTAAACAGATACGTTGCCTTGAGAATCGCAACATCCATGCAGTTATGCGCGTAACACTGAAAATCAAAAAAACAAAGAGGCAGACTTAATCTACCTCTTTTATTTCACTTGGCTATGCTGCCTCTTTTCCTTGTTGTTTAGAAGCAACTTGTTCAACAATCAGTGAGCCTAAATAAGTGTTAACCCCTTTAGCACCATCTTTGTCTAAACCTAATGTTTTATTCCACTTTGTTTCATTTACTGCCTCGAACTTACCTTCATCATTTTTCTCTTTTAGTGAACCTATCTCGAAGAGTAAAGTATTGCCTAGCGTATTGGCAAGCTGATTAATATCAACAATAATACGGTAGTTCTTGCCTTCTAAGCTGAAGGCTATATAATATTTACCCTTTTCTACCTTACCTTCTTCATCTTTAACTTGGTTATTCCTTGCCATTTCCTTAAATGTGTCTTTTGTTACTAGCAATGCTGTTTCTTTACCGTTTTTTCTATCGTTATTAACAACAATCTTCGGAGCTCTCAACTCAGATATTTCATTGTTTTTGCTGATAGCGTACATTGCTGAACTAACCAGTGCAACAGCAACAATTGCTAATATACCGATTCCAAGTGGTGTAGCTGCAAAAGCTGCAAGTGGAGCAAGCGTGCAAGTTTGAAGACACCCAATATGGTGCTGAAAGTGCTACTGCTGCGCCTATGACATACAAAGAAGTAAGTGCAACAAGTGCAGTATTTGTTTTGTGGAATTGACCACAGTGATTTTTGAAAGTTAGCATAAACGACCTCAAATATTAATATGCTTAAATAAAAAAACTGTCATAGTCAAGATTTTTCGTAAGCTACCTGCCGCTTGAGCCAAAGCCCCCTGCATTGCGACCGGTTTCTTCTGCGCAGAATTCTTCTCTGTCATCCCAAATTACCTGAGATACAGGAGAAATAAGGATTTGTGCGATTCTATCTCCTCTTTTTATTTCGTATGGCTGATTATTTAGATTAATTAGACAAATTTTAACTTCACCTCGATAATCAGAGTCTATAGTGCCCGGAGAATTTAAGACAGTGATTCCATGTTTTGCAGCAAGACCAGAACGTGGGCGGATTTGCCCCTCAAAACCGTTTGGTATTGCAATCACAATTCCAGTTGGAACAAGTAATCTTTCAAGTGGATTTAAAACAGCAGAATCATTCAATGCAGCATAAAGATCCATGCCAGCACTCTGCGTAGTTGCATAACATGGAAGAGACAAGTCTTCTCCGTGTGATAATCTTTTTATTTCTACTTTAATTTTACTTCTTTGCACTCCAATTTACCATCTATGAAGACTCAATTATAGCATGTAAATTGTATCTGCAAAAGTGATAAATGTAAATGATGTCATTCCAGCGCGTGACGCTAGGCCATAAAATTCCTTGACAAGTTCAGTGCTCCTTTTTTTGTCATCCCAGTGCCTCTATGATGTCATTCCAGTCTGGAATATAGTCCTTATTATGCAGCCACTTGGTTGAAATTAAGTCTTCTGGATCCCAGTGTCAAGCACTGGGATGACATCATAGGGGCGCTGGGCATAAGTGTTGAAAGTATCAAAAATAACGTGATATGAGATGATCAACGGCATGTAAATTACCTCCCGACAGTAAAACAATCGAACGTATAAAAGAGTCATTTAGATCCAATGTGAATTGCAGTAATGCTATTTTGAACCCATGTAGATTATTTTTGATTTTATAAACAAGAAATAACAAAGCCGTAATAATAATCATGTAAATATACACCTTCATGCCATTCATAGTATGGCTTAAAAAGTGCTTATATCCAAGATTTTGCTTTATAAATTTAAAGAACACTTCTATATCCATCTGCGCCTATATAGCTCTGTTACTTCATAAGCTGGCATTTCAAACAAGTTTGTCAAAAACCATATTTCATCTCCAATTTTATTTCTGATTTTTATTAGCCGTAGATCATGCTTTTCTGCCACTTTACCTCGTGCACGATAAAGATTAACTATTATATCTTCTAAAATCTCTGATCCATCCGATTTTTGTTCTCTTATAACTTTGTTCCTGCTTATAACATCATGTTTTCTTCCTACTTTAACTCTTGTGATAAATTTGTACTCCTTTTCATCAAATTCGGCAAAAGTTCCAACTTTTCTGATTCCTCTATCAAATAATAAAATATCCTCTTTTTCAACTTTAGCTTCATTAATTGCTCTCACTAATGCCATATCTTCACTACTTTCTTCTTGTCCTTTACAAAATCTTATACTTGTCGGCAATTGATCCTTTAATCCTACACTCACTTTAACTTGACTGTCGTTACTTTTACCGCCTATTTTTAGCCCATCTTTTATGAGATATCCCGATAAATTTATGATCGTCGAATCAAACTTATGTAAGTTATTTGATGTTTTTTGGGGTAATAGCTTTTTAATCTTGCTCATCAAATCAATATATACTCCCTTAAAATATTCTGGATTAAAGGAGAATAGAAAAGGCAGAAAACAGGGTAAACTCAGCAATTATAAAAAAATAGATGAGGTTACCCATGGAAGATATAACAAAACTGTTTTGTTTGGTCGATGATTTTTGCAGAGATATAGAGAAAAATTTTGCAGGCAAACTACTGCCAAATGGTAAAAAACCCACAAGAACAACGGAAATTGAGCACTCTGAAATCATGACAATAATCCTGCTATATCAACAATCTCCGTGTAAAAATTTCAAAACTTTCTATCTACATTACCTAACGTTGCTCTACAAATCAGAGTTTCCAAAGTTGCCTTCATATACCAGGTTTGTTGCTCTAAAGCCTAGGGTTTTGTGGCATTTAGCAATGTTGTTGCATTGGCTTTGTGGACAGTCAGAAAACACTGGAATTTCATATATAGACACAACTCCCATTGCAGTTTGTCATGCAAAAAGAATATCCAAAAACAAAGTTTTTGCTGGAATTGCAAAATTAAGCAAGAGTACTTACGGCTGGTTTTTTGGTTTCAAATTACATATGGTAATCAATGAAAATGGTGAAATTCATGCACTTACGCTAACAAAAGGCAATGTTGATGATAGGATACCTGTGCCAAATTTGACGGAAAAATTAACCGGCCTTTTGTTTGGTGACAAAGGTTATATTGCAAAAGAGCTTTTTCAGAAGCTGTTTGACCGAGGTTTGAAACTTGTTACCAAGGTGAAAAAAGGTATGAAAAATACATTAATTTCGCTAAATGAGAAGATTTTACTGAGAAAAAGGTCTATCATTGAGACTGTTTTTGGTTACCTAAAAAATAGACTAGAAATTGAACACACTCGCCATAGATCCCCTGTTGATTTCTTGGTTCATATCTTTTCTACTCTCATCTCCTATTCCATCAAATCCAAAAAGCCTTCTATTTCCTATACTTCCTTCCTTAATCCAGAATTTGCGTTATTTTATACGAAAGTGCAAGCACCAAAACAGATAATGTAGCTAAAGCAAGAATTAGAGGAAGAGGCACATTAGAAGTTACAATAAACGCTAAAGATGTAAGTAACGTAAGAGTAGCTAAGGAACTGGCTATAAAATAAAATGTGTTAGCCTCACTAAGCAAATTGCTCATTACTCCCCTCCTCCCCCCACGTTCAGCAGTCTTGTATATATTTATTAAAATTCTCTTATCTATGGAGGAATTATAGTGCTGCACCTACAACAAACTTCCCATCTTCAGTCTGCTAGCTAAAAATGGCTAAGGATTTATGTATCCAGTGTACAACTGTACTCAAAATGTGTGGCAGCTATTGGTTCGGGTAGAACATCCACTAAAATATCCGGAATCACATGAAGCATCATTCAGCTCTTTATATGGCGGTCTTATTGGAGTGGATATATAAGGTGGTTTTGGTTTCGGGAACTGTTCATTAACAGACTTATTTTCACCTATTCCTTCAAGTTCTGATAAATGTTCACTGCTTATATCTGAAGAAATGGAATGACTTTGCTTGTCTTCCTGCCCAATTACTGCTTGCAGACGTTTAACTTTTCTTTTCAAATCAGAATTATGTTCTCTTAATTCATTGCATTCGTCATCCAACTTTTTTTCGCTACTTTTCAACTCACTGTTATTATCGCGCAACTTTTCATTAAGTTTTTTTAACTCTCCGATCTTATCAAGATTTTCATTGTTTTCCTCTTCTAATTCCTTGCATAGTTTTTCTTCTTGTTCTAAATCTGCAGCTAGCTGGATCGTTTCTTGCGCTTTTTCACTTAACTCTTTTTTCAATCATCTTTCTCTTTCTACTACATCCCCTAATTCAGATTGTAAACAAGAAGTTTCGCCTTTTTCTTTTCTTAACTGCACTACTAATTCTCCTACTTTTTTCCTTTTCTTTTCTAAACATGTTTCCAATTCTGTTATTCTTTCTTCTAATAAAAGAGCTAAAATTCCTTCATATTTTAATTCATCTAACTGCCTTTTTAAGGAATCTATTTCTTTTTGAGGTTGAGATAATTCCTCCATTAAAGAATCCACTCTTTCATTCAATCTTACATTTTCATCACGTAACTCTTGGTATTCAAGAGAAAGCATCTCCTCCTTATGTTCTAACTGACCTTGTACTTTTGCACTCAATTCTGTATTTTCATCGTGTAAATCTTTGTTCTTATTATTAAGAGCACCTATCTTACCCTCTAATTCTCGGATTTGATTACCTTTATTATTTAACTCTTTTGTAGCATCATCTAATTTTTGCTGTGCATCATCTTGTTGTTTCTTTAACTGCTCTATTTCCTTATTTAACCCTGCAATTTCGCTTTCCAAATCTTGCTTTTCTCGAGTTAATTGATCTTTTAATTCCTTCACTTCTTTATTTACAGCTTCTTTAGCTTTTTCTCCCAGAGCTATTTTACTTTCTAACTCTTGTACCCTACTCTCTGATTGTTGTTTTACGCTTTCTAACTCTTGCTCTTTTTCAGCAAATTTATTTTTCTCAACCTCTATTTTCTTATTATTACTAATTATTTTACATGAAAGTGCAAGCACCAAAATAGAAAGTATAGACAAACTCAAAGCAACAGGAAGAGCTACATTAAAAGCTGCAACTGAAGACAAGAACTTAACATAAGGGGCAACAGCAAGTGTCCCAGACGCAAGCAATACCAAAGTAGCAAGAGCACCAGCTATAAGATATGGTGCATTGGCTTTATTATATAAATCCCCCATTATTATTCTCTCACAACCAATAATGACTATGATAGCATAGATATCAAAGGAAGTGAAGCTATAAAAATCAGTATAAGTCTATATTCACTATGTATTTCCCGTCTTCAGTTTCAAGCTCAGATTGCATCCACTCTATCGTTTCCGCATTGCACACTGCCTGCAAATCATCCTGTGCGGATTGATCCAACTTATCCTCTCGTAGATCTGCTTTTATCATCAACTTTTTTATCAGATGCTTAACTGATACATTATTATCTGCCTTTATCTTTCTGATAATATTTAATATCTGAATAACATTATCTCCCATTTCCTCTAAATATTTATCGTAGATAAGTTCTTCTTTGCTCGGCCAATTACTTTGATTGTGTACAGAATTATAACTATACAACTGGTGGTATATCTCTTCTGTAATGTAAGGCAAGAAAGGTGCAAATAACCGCAAAATAATATTCAGTACATATGCCAAACTTTGCTTTGCACTTAAGTTTGTTTCGCTGTCTACTTTATCTCCATATGCGCGCTTTTTTGCTAGTTCCAAGTAGTTATCACAAAAATCCTTCCAAAAAAATTCCTCTATTACGCCCAAAGCTTCGCAGTATTCAAACTGTAATAGGTTATTTGTTGCTCTACCTATTACTTTGTACAGCTTAGACAGTATCCATTTATCCATCGTCTCACTGATGGAATTTATGCTTACTGTTTGATGCTTTTCCATGAACATGGAAACGAACTTGCTAGCGTTCCAAAGTTTTGTAACGAGGCGCTTGCCAATTTTGAATATATTTTCAGAGTAGACTGTATCAACTCCAAGCCTTGAGTTCGCTGCCCAATAGCGCACTACATCAGCTCCATAAGTTTCAAGTATTACATGAGGAGTGATGATGTTACCCTTTGATTTACTCATCTTTTTCTTATCATCTGCTAAACACCAACCGCTGATCATAATGTTTTTCCAAGGTAAAGAATTTGCATGATAATGTGCCTTTAAAATAGTATAAAAAGCCCAAGTTCTGATTATCTCATGGCTCTGGCCGCGCAGATCTGCAGGAAATATCGTATCATAGCGATGATTTGGTAAACTAAACTCACTGTTTACTGCCAGTGCACTCAGTTGAGGAGTAATTGAACTTGTGGCCCAGGTATCCATTACATCTTGATCTGGGATAACCTCTTCTTTGCTATACACTTTTGGCAAATCTTTCAATGGATCTATAGGCAGGTCCTTTACTTCAGCTAGAATAATTTTACCTTCTTCTCCCTTACGTTTGGAATACCATGCTGGAAATGGCACACCAAAATAGCGCTGCCTTGAAATGCACCAGTCCCAATTTAGCCCTTCTATCCACACTTCCATGCGTTTACGCATATTGCTTGGATACCAATTGCATTCTTTTACTTTATCTAATACTTGAGCTTTTTGCTCTAAAGTCTTGATAAACCATTGATAAGTAGGTAATATCTCAAGTGGTGCACCGGATCTTTCTGCGCACTTAACAGAATGAGAAATGTTAGTGCTTTCTATCAAAAGTCCTTTTTTAGTTAGGATTTCGATCATCCTCTTTCTTGCTGCTACAATTTTTAGTCCATTTATTTCATTTAGTATATCGTCTGTCATCCGAGTAGCTGACACTGGGATCCATTCTTCTTTCTGATCACACCCACCCTCTTTTGTCATCTGAGTAGCCCCTTCGGTGTCATCCGAGTAGCTTGACACTGGTTTTTTTTTCTGACCATACGCTGACATGATATCTTCCTCTGTCATCGCTGGCATTGGCTCTTTTTCCTGGATTCCAGTGTCAAGCACTGGAATGACATCATAAAGGCTTATCCTCCCATCCTGATCGATGATAATTTTCATTGGTAGATTATGCTTTTGCTGCCAATATATGTCGAGTTCATCACCGAATGTACAACACATAACAAGCCCGGTGCCTTTATCTATTTTAACCTTATCATCTGCTATTATTGGAACTTTCTCCTCTGTTATTGGCACTACCGCTGTTTTTCCGATCAGATGAGTGTAGCGCGTATCCTCTGGATGACAAAAAACTGCAACGCATGCTGGAAGTAGTTCAGGTCGCGTAGTTGCAATATTGATCTGCTCATTTTCTTGAGTAGAGAAAACTATCGTGTTTAAGGATGACTCAAAAACTTTATCTTCTATTTCTGCTTGCGCAATTGCTGTTTTATCAACCGGGTCCCAAAGGATGGGCTGCATTTTTCTATATGCATATCCCTTATTATATAGATCAATAAACGACATCTGTGAAAGCGTCACAGTTTCCTTGCTGATCGTGTGGTATTCCAAATCCCAGTCATAACTAATGCCGACCGATTTAAATAGTTCCTTGAATTCTTGCTTTGATTTTTCAATAACCTCATGGCACATCTCTATAAATTTTTCCCTGCCAACTTCTTTTGCGCGGGTTTTATAGGTTTGCTCAACCAATCTTTCAGTGGGAAGCCCATTATCATCAAACCCAATTGGGTAAAACACATCTTTTCCCAGCATGCGCTGAAACCTTGCAATAAAGTCCGTGTGGCAATAGCTAAATATATGGCCAATATGCAATTTACCCGATATTGTCGGTGGAGGTGTGTCTATAGTGAAAGTGTTATCCTTTTCACCATTCCACCTGTAAACTTTACTGCCTTCCCACAATATGTTGCATTTGTCTTCAATTTCTTTAAAGCCGTATTTTTCTTTTAACATAAATATTTCTCAATTTTAAACCATAGCTAACTATATATTAACTAAGTTTCCTGGATCCCAGTGTCAAGCACTGGGATGACACCCTACCATGATTACATAACGCCTAAAACCATGTCATTCCAGCGCGTGACGCTGGAATCCCACTTATTGCTTTAGCTATAGCACAATTAAGTAAACACGGCAATTTTACGCCAAAATTTTTTGTTTACGAACATAAATTTTCTATGCTATGATAAAATATTACTTGACCTTGGGTTCTAAAGGTATTATGTAATGTTAAATTATAATTGAGGTTCGTTATGCTAAGCTTAAAGAATGGTACAATACAGGTTGCCGATGATAAAATAGTGCTTGTTATAAAAAAAGATGATTATGAAGAATTTAAAAAGTATAAAAACGTAGATAAGAGTGGTGCTATAATTGATGACAAGTTTTATGTGGGCTGTACGCTAAATGATCAACAACTATATATTACTGGTTCTTATCCTCAAGAAGAACTAGGAGATAATACAATCATGAATGTAAAATCCGTTGGGAGAAAGGGTGGCAAATATTTTAGTCGCCTAGAAGAAATGAAAAATCTGTTAGGCCTTAACGATGGGAAAGAGGAGATTATGGTAAAAGCCCTATCTTGCCATCCCACAGTACAATTGTTAGAGGAGAAAAATGTTAAAACAACAGAATTGGAAGCTGCAGAAGAGCAGTTAAAGGGGAAAATGAAGAATTAGAAGCTGCAAAGAAGAAAGCTGAGGAGGAATTGAGAACCAAAACACAAGAATTACAAGATCAATTGGACACAGCTCAGCAGGAAAAACAAGACTTAGAAGCTGAAGTGGAAAAACTAAAGGCAATAGATTCTACAGCGTTACAGCAGCAGTTAGAAGAAAAAAATGCTAAAATAACAGAATTGGAAGCATTAGATGCTGTGGCGTTACAGCAAAAGTTAACAGAGAAAGAGAATGAAATAATAGCATTAAAAGCTCAACCAGATGCTGCTGTTACGAAGTTAGAGGGTGAAAAAACAACACTAACAAATAAAATAAAAGATTTAGAAGCACAGTTAAACAACCAACCAAATGCTGCTCAGTTAAAGGATAAAGAGGATAAGATAAAAGAATTAGAAGCTAAAATAAACCAACCAAATGCTGAAGTTGAAAGCCTAAAGAAAGACTTACAAGCTCGAAATGCTCGAGTTCATCAGTTAGAGAAGGAAAATAAAGAACTAGAAGCTAAAAACAAAACAACTGAGCAACCAAAACAAGGCAATGGAGCACGGTACACTGCTACTGTTGGTATGGGTCTTGCTGCTGGACTGATAGCATTTACTGCACTTGAACGTACAGTGGATTAGATATTTGGGTAATGGTTGGTATAGCAGTAGTATCTACACTCGCAGTTGGTAGTATTACATATGCAGCATTACCTAGCACTCAAGTGAATGGAGCGGAAGTGCAAGGAGTAAGTGGGGGAAAAACAAGGCAGCTTAACACAGTTTGTTGAGCTGAGACGTACGTGTCAAGTAAAACACTTGACGCGAACTTCAGTTTTTGTATTCCTTCATTAACATAATATAATTTTGTGCCGACTGCGCGATATGTTTAATTTCTTCATTTGACATTTTTTTGAAGAATTTTGCTGGTCTACCAGCCCATATTTCTCCACTTTTTATCACTTTTCCGTGTGTCACTAGTGAGCCAGCAGCTACCATAGCTTCAGACTCCACAACTGCATGGTCCATCACGGCAGAGCCCATACCAATAAACGCTCTATCATGCACCGTGCATGCGTGCAACATACAAAAATGTCCCACTGTTACCATGCTGCCAATAATTGTGTCACCACCTGGGTTTCTATCCACATGAATTACCGTTCCATCTTGAATATTTGTTCCATCACCTATTTTTATTGATCCAACGTCCCCTCTGATTACACAATTAAACCAGATGCTCGCATTTCTTCCTATTTCAACCTTGCCTATGATATGCGAACCACCTGCAATGAAAGCACTTTCGTCTATTTTTGGTTCATAATCTTTGTATTTTAAAATGTGATACATATTAAGCCCAAAGTCTTATGCATATGTTAATCAAAATAAGGTAAGCAGTAAATACATACTTAGATTTCAAACTACTTGGGTGACAGATGTTCTTGACTTACGTGCTTTGTACTGCTAAGATTTTTATTTTCAGCCCTATCTATAATGTCAGTAGCGGTATTAAGTATATTTCAAATAATATTGGTTGTTGTGTTAGTAATTTTAGTGCTCTTGGAGCCACCTGGAAGTAGTTCGTTAAGTGGTTTTAGTAATACACAACAGGGGGTCAATTCGATGATTCCGGTGAAATCTTCTGAAAACCCGCTCAGCAGAATAACGGCTATTGTTGCTGGATTGTTTATTATAAACACATTGCTATTGTCAGGATTATGTTCAAAAGACGTACATAAAAAATCGATCGCAGAAAAAATTATATTAGAAAAAAAGCAAGAAAGTGAATCTACTTCTGTTCCATTTGAAAATTAATGAAGGAAGCTAAATTTATCTTTGTCACAGGTGGAGTTGTGTCATCGCTTGGTAAAGGCTTAGTTGCTTCGAGTGTTGGTGCGCTTCTTCAAGCTCACGGTTTTAAGATCCGTATCAGAAAACTTGACCCGTATCTCAACATTGATCCTGGGACAATGAACCCAACTCAGCACGGAGAGGTATTTGTTACCGAAGATGGTGCTGAAACTGATTTGGATCTTGGGCATTATGAGCGTTTTACTGGAATTAAAGCAACAAAAGATGACAATATAACAACTGGTAAGATATATCATGAGTTATTGAAGAAAGAGAGGCGTGGTGATTATCTGGGCAAAACTGTGCAAGTCATTCCTCATGTGACAGATTTGATCAAATCGTTCATTTTTAATGGTACGGAAGGTTTAGATTTTGTAATATGTGAAATAGGCGGAACTGTAGGTGACATTGAAAGCCAACCATTTTTGGAGGCTATACGCCAAGTTAACTACACATTAGGAAAACAAAGAGTTATCCTGATTCACTTAACTTTAATACCATATCTTACCGCAGCGCAAGAATTAAAGACAAAACCAACGCAGCATTCAGTTCGAGAGTTAAATTCCGCGGGGTTACAACCAGATATTATATTATGCCGCAGTGAGAAAGAAATTTTCGATAATCAAAGAGAGAAAATAGCCAAGCTTTGCAATGTTTCTTTATCCAATGTGATACCTGCCCCTGATGTGAGTCATATATATGAGTTACCGGTGTTGTATAGCCAATGTGGGCTTGATACGCAAATTTTGGAGCACTTTCATTTAAGTGAGCCAAAACCAAGCTTGATTGAATGGGATCAAATAGTGCATTCCATAAGGCACCCAACACAGGAAGTTACTGTGTCTATAGTGGGAAAATACACCGAATTCCCTGATGCGTATAAATCACTAGTTGAAGCATTAAATCATGGTGCGATTAGTAATAAAGTCAAAGTAAGGATAAATTGGGTTAACTCAAGAGAGAAGGAAGAAAAACCTATAAATGAAAAACTTATAGGAGAGAAATTACAGAATTCTCATGCAATCCTTGTCCCAGGGGGATTTGGTGATGACGGAGTAGAGGGTAAAATATTAGCAATAAATTATGCCCGTACAAATAATATCCCATTTTTCGGAATTTGCCTTGGCATGCAGCTTGCAATTATTGAGTTTGCTCGTAATGTTGTTAAGCTTGAAGATGCACACTCTGAAGAATTTCATAACTGTAAACATCCAATCGTTAAGTTAGCTGGCGATCAAGATGACGATCTTGGTGGAACCATGAGACTTGGGGCATACAAATGTAATATAAATGCAAACTCTAAAATGATGGATGCATATAGTAACACTACTATTTCAGAAAGACACAGGCATAGATACATAATCAATTCAGATTATAAAGATGATTTGGAAAAAAATGGGCTGCTATGCAGTGGCATATCAGAAGATGGAACGTGCATAGAGGCAGTGGAGTTAGAGAGTCATCCGTGGTTTATTGGTGTGCAGTTTCATCCAGAATTTCAATCAAAGCCGTTTTCTCCTCATCCTCTTTTCGTGTCGTTCGTTAAAGCAGCAATTGATAAGAAATAAGTGCCTAGTGTTTAAGTATCAATATATGGAGCTTGCCATAGAGCAAGCCAAACTCGCTCAAAAAAATGATGAGGTGCCCATAGGTGCTGTAATAGTGAGTGGAGACAATATCATTTCTTCTGCACACAATATATCCAGCGATCCAACTGCACATGCAGAGATGTTAGCGATCAGACAAGCATTTTCAACTTCCACGCTTTGTGATGCTGATATGTACGTAACATTAGAACCATGTCCGATGTGTGCTCAAGCTATTTCCTTTGCCAGAATTAAACGATTGTACTTTGGAGCTTATAATCCAAAAGGTGGAGGAATTGAAAATGGTGCTAAGATATTTCAATTTTGCAGCCATATACCTGAAGTTTATGGTGGAATATTAGAAACAGAATGCTCTTTTTTGTTAAAGGATTTTTTTGAGAAACTAAGGAACATTTGATAAATCGTCATGCTACTTGTTTTCCGATACAAAATCGTCATCCCGCTACGTGTTAGCGGGATCTATGCTAGGAGACACCGTGACGGTATGGCGCATAAGTGTTGAAAGTATCAAAAATAACGTGATATGAGATGATCAACGGCATGTAAATTACCTCCCGACAGTAAAACAATCGAACGTATAAAAGAGTCATTTAGATCCAATGTGAATTGCAGTAATGCTATTTTGAACCCATGTAGATTATTTTTGATTTTATAAACAAGAAATAACAAAGCCGTAATAATAATCATGTAAATATACACCTTCATGCCATTCATAGTATGGCTTAAAAAGTGCTTATATCCAAGATTTTGCTTTATAAATTTAAAGAACACTTCTATATCCATCTGCGCCTATATAGCTCTGTTACTTCATAAGCTGGCATTTCAAACAAGTTTGTCAAAAACCATATTTCATCTCCAATTTTATTTCTGATTTTTATTAGCCGTAGATCATGCTTTTCTGCCACTTTACCTCGTGCACGATAAAGATTAACTATTATATCTTCTAAAATCTCTGATCCATCCGATTTTTGTTCTCTTATAACTTTGTTCCTGCTTATAACATCATGTTTTCTTCCTACTTTAACTCTTGTGATAAATTTGTACTCCTTTTCATCAAATTCGGCAAAAGTTCCAACTTTTCTGATTCCTCTATCAAATAATAAAATATCCTCTTTTTCAACTTTAGCTTCATTAATTGCTCTCACTAATGCCATATCTTCACTACTTTCTTCTTGTCCTTTACAAAATCTTATACTTGTCGGCAATTGATCCTTTAATCCTACACTCACTTTAACTTGACTGTCGTTACTTTTACCGCCTATTTTTAGCCCATCTTTTATGAGATATCCCGATAAATTTATGATCGTCGAATCAAACTTATGTAAGTTATTTGATGTTTTTTGGGGTAATAGCTTTTTAATCTTGCTCATCAAATCAATATATACTCCCTTAAAATATTCTGGATTAAAGGAGAATAGAAAAGGCAGAAAACAGGGTAAACTCAGCAATTATAAAAAAATAGATGAGGTTACCCATGGAAGATATAACAAAACTGTTTTGTTTGGTCGATGATTTTTGCAGAGATATAGAGAAAAATTTTGCAGGCAAACTACTGCCAAATGGTAAAAAACCCACAAGAACAACGGAAATTGAGCACTCTGAAATCATGACAATAATCCTGCTATATCAACAATCTCCGTGTAAAAATTTCAAAACTTTCTATCTACATTACCTAACGTTGCTCTACAAATCAGAGTTTCCAAAGTTGCCTTCATATACCAGGTTTGTTGCTCTAAAGCCTAGGGTTTTGTGGCATTTAGCAATGTTGTTGCATTGGCTTTGTGGACAGTCAGAAAACACTGGAATTTCATATATAGACACAACTCCCATTGCAGTTTGTCATGCAAAAAGAATATCCAAAAACAAAGTTTTTGCTGGAATTGCAAAATTAAGCAAGAGTACTTACGGCTGGTTTTTTGGTTTCAAATTACATATGGTAATCAATGAAAATGGTGAAATTCATGCACTTACGCTAACAAAAGGCAATGTTGATGATAGGATACCTGTGCCAAATTTGACGGAAAAATTAACCGGCCTTTTGTTTGGTGACAAAGGTTATATTGCAAAAGAGCTTTTTCAGAAGCTGTTTGACCGAGGTTTGAAACTTGTTACCAAGGTGAAAAAAGGTATGAAAAATACATTAATTTCGCTAAATGAGAAGATTTTACTGAGAAAAAGGTCTATCATTGAGACTGTTTTTGGTTACCTAAAAAATAGACTAGAAATTGAACACACTCGCCATAGATCCCCTGTTGATTTCTTGGTTCATATCTTTTCTACTCTCATCTCCTATTCCATCAAATCCAAAAAGCCTTCTATTTCCTATACTTCCTTCCTTAATCCAGAATTTGCGTTAAGAGATCTTTCATGGTAAAATTATTTATTTTCACCATATGTTCAAAGGAATTATCACGGATATCGGGACTATAACTGATACTACCACTCACTCCAACTCTGATCAAATTTTCCATATCAAGACACAAAATTTATCCTCTATAAATAAAGGAGATTCAATAGCTTGCTCTGGTGTGTGTTTAACTGTTGTTGATATAATGAGCGATACATTTACAGTCCAAGCATCTCAAGAAACTATGAAGGTTGCTAACTTAAATACGTGGAGAATAGGAAAAAAAATAAATCTCGAACAAGCAATGAGATTAAGCGATAAGATCGATGGCCACCTGGTTCAGGGTCATGTTGATGGGATAGTAAAAATTTTAACAATTAATCAAAATTTAGATTCTCATGAAATCAAACTATCGTGCCCACAAGAATTAATTAAATTTGTTGCAAAAAAAAGCTCCGTTACACTAGATGGGGTTTCCCTCACAGTGAACTCAGTTATCACCAGACCCCTTTCGAAATTTGTTTGTGGTGAGAAATTTTTAGGAGAAGCACAGGCGAGCACCGCAGAATACTTAAATGTATTTGAGGAGCACAGTCAAGCTTTGACAACAAAATTGCCATCAGAAATCGAATTTCAAAAGTGGTCTGCCGAATTTACAGTAAATATAATTCCCTACACATGGGAAAATACAACTTTTCAGTACAACAAAGTAAATGATTATTTGAATTTAGAAATTGACATAATCGCTAGGTATTTAGATCAATTGATGCAGCATAAATACAATTAATTTTACAACCTTGTTATTTACAACTATTATATCTTGAAAACCATATAGATATAAAACATGCTTTTCGATAGCCTAATTATCTTCATTGTTGTTCTATGCGTAATAATCTCGGTAACTAGAGGCTTTATAAAAGAGCTATGCGCACTAATGTTTCTATTTTTATCGGTCTTTCTGACAGCTAATCACTATGATTTTTTCACTCCAAATTATAGTAAATATTTTGATTCTAAAGTTACACTAAACATACTTTCTACAATCTCTGTATTTATTATACTTAATCTTATATTCATGATAATAAATAACTGGCTAATGTACATATTATCACCCATAAGGTTGGGGTTTATCGATAGAGTTACTGGAATCTTTCTCGGAGTGCTTAAAGGAATATTGCTCTCTTATGTATTATTTTTTGCTGTGCACTTATATTGCTACACAGTATATGACAAAAAAGATGGAGAGTATAAAATAGAAGCAGAAGACATATTGCCTAATTGGATAATAAATTCACACTCTTATCAGGCTTTATTTGTGACAGCAGAAGAAGTAATTGACATGTATGTACCAGAGTCGTTGATACTAAAAATAAAAGAGATCGGTGGAGAAATGGTTGATCAAGAAAAACCTAAAAACAATAAAAAAGAAGAGTAAATATTTATTTATAAATATTTTCATTGGGAGTATTCAAAAAGCCATATGTGTCAGGTTAAGAGCACAGAATTTTTTACTGGAAATATTAATTTTGTTTTAGCAATAAATCAACTTAAGGTCATAATATCTTGACATTTATTTAATGTTGCTATATAATAGCTATGTACATTTTGTGTACTATAGCAATAAAATTACCTTGTAATAGGTGTATTGGACCCGAGGGCAGTACTCGGCGTCTCCACCATGTTTTTTAATTTATACGGGGACGAATAAGGATCGACATGCATAGTAAAGATGGTAGCTTTGCTCGGTTAGACACCACCGCTAAGAGTTCATAATTTAAATGCAAACGATAACTTTGCTGCTGGTAGTAATGAATGTTGTGTTGCTGCTTAATTTAGCACAACCAATTTATTACTAAAGCACGGTTCAGGGAACGCCGGGTAACAGAAGTTCCCCCAAAATTTACGTATGTGAAAGTTATATGGAGCAAACAGATTACAAAAAACTGCTTAATTCTGCTAAGTTTCAAGTTATCAAAAAGACTTTAGATGTTATATCAGGTAATGGTTTTATCCCTCACTTAGAAATATTATTTTTCACATATTTTAATGGTGTGACCATGCCAGATCGTTTGAAAAAGTCATACCCTACTCAAATGCTTATTATATTACAGCATCAATTCTATGATTTAAAAGTTTCTGAGGATAAATTTAGCGTCAGTTTGAGTTTTCAAGGAAAACAAGAGCGAATCACTATACCGTTTTTTGCTATTAGTGAGTTTCGTGATAAAATTTCAGGAGATGTTTTAATATTTGACAAAATCAGTATCGACTCTGATAAAGAATACAAAAGTGAAAAATGTACTGAAAAACTATCAAACGGTAGTATTATATCCATAGATCAACTGCGTGATGAGTAACTGCTCATCTTTATAAACAAAAAATATTAATAGAAAAAAGTGGTCTAACTTAAGTAATAGAATAGAGGGTAGATAAATATGCTAAATCTTTAATTATTTATTAACGCAGGTGGCAAAATTTTTCTTACATATCATCAACTTCCTTTATTGAAAAATTCAGAAAAATGTTGTATAATTATTAGTAGACTTTGGTAAAACATATGACAGATTCAGGAATTAGTATAACTTTTGACCAAAAAACTTCACATAACCTTACTAAGTTAGCTGAAATCACCAAGGAATCCGTTCAAGAACTAGTAAAAAGGTTAGTCATCGAAGGAATCGAGTGCGAAGTAGAAGATATTGCGTTATATAAAACTATTAAGGAATGTGAGGATGTAGACTGGAACACAGTACTATCTGAAAGGGAGAGGACATAAACTGAAATACGATATTGTCTACTCAAAAAACTTTACTGAAAGAGATTTTCTAAATCTGCCAAAAACAATAAGATCAAGGATTACAAAAGCGATAAACGAGCGGCTTACAACTGATCCAATTAAATTTGGTAAACCATTACGTGGCAGGCTAAAAACGCGAATTCTGGATTAAGGAAGGAAGTATAGGAAATAGAAGGCTTTTTGGATTTGATGGAATAGGAGATGAGAGTAGAAAAGATATGAACCAAGAAATCAACAGGGGATCTATGGCGAGTGTGTTCAATTTCTAGTCTATTTTTTAGGTAACCAAAAACAGTCTCAATGATAGACCTTTTTCTCAGTAAAATCTTCTCATTTAGCGAAATTAATGTATTTTTCATACCTTTTTTCACCTTGGTAACAAGTTTCAAACCTCGGTCAAACAGCTTCTGAAAAAGCTCTTTTGCAATATAACCTTTGTCACCAAACAAAAGGCCGGTTAATTTTTCCGTCAAATTTGGCACAGGTATCCTATCATCAACATTGCCTTTTGTTAGCGTAAGTGCATGAATTTCACCATTTTCATTGATTACCATATGTAATTTGAAACCAAAAAACCAGCCGTAAGTACTCTTGCTTAATTTTGCAATTCCAGCAAAAACTTTGTTTTTGGATATTCTTTTTGCATGACAAACTGCAATGGGAGTTGTGTCTATATATGAAATTCCAGTGTTTTCTGACTGTCCACAAAGCCAATGCAACAACATTGCTAAATGCCACAAAACCCTAGGCTTTAGAGCAACAAACCTGGTATATGAAGGCAACTTTGGAAACTCTGATTTGTAGAGCAACGTTAGGTAGTGTAGATAGAAAGTTTTGAAATTTTTACACGGAGATTGTTGATATAGCAGGATTATTGTCATGATTTCAGAGTGCTCAATTTCCGTTGTTCTTGTGGGTTTTTTACCATTTGGCAGTAGTTTGCCTGCAAAATTTTTCTCTATATCTCTGCAAAAATCATCGACCAAACAAAACAGTTTTGTTATGTCTTCCATGGGTAACCTCATCTATTTTTTTATAACTGCTGAGTTTACCCTGTTTTCTGCCTTTTCTATTCTCCTTTAATCCAGAATTCGCGTTTATAGTAGCCACTAGCAGAAAATCCTACATAATTCCTGTACTTTATAGCAGTTACTATATAAAAAATATTTTACTCTTTTTGACTGGCCAGGGCTTTTTTTTAAATGTCTCTTTTCCTTGTTACTCTTGCTAACTCTCTTTGTAAATCAAACCTCTCTTTGTCGTAAGGAGCCATGTTACCTCTACCTGGAAATGCTTCTGCTGCCGACTTTTTTCGTTGTGTTTCTTTATCCATTTTCCTAATAAACCACCCTTTATTCCTAAATCCTTTGCTGTTTTTGTAATTGTTTGACCTGCCTTTCTTTGTTCATTTGCCAGTTTAACAGCTTCCAATTTGAATTCTGCTGTATATTCTCTTACCATTTCTAATCCTCCAAAATTTTATTTTACCCAAAAAAACTCTTTTCTTTCTCTCCACTTTTTCTGGGTAAGGTCACTATTTCTTAAGTAATTTACACTTCAGAGTTTATCTGCTTTAAAGTTTACTCTATTCTGTTTCAGTATTTGTCATAAATCCTTAATTATTTCTGACTTTTTAGTTCAGTTTTTAACCATTCTTTCCTTAACTTAATGGCAGTGACAATAAGCCTATCTATCATTCTGATGTGATTTCAGTTTTTTTTACATGCAAACTTTCTAATCCCACCTTGTAGTTAGGGTAAATTAGAGAGACATTAAGATCTTTTTTAATTTTAACATTACTTACTTTTTTTGATCCTAAATAAAAACTCTGTGCATAATCTGGTAGGGAAGAAGCCTCAATTGGTTCTGGAGGGCTAACATTGAGAAGTTTGGTCGCATATATTACCACTTCAGATTGTGTAGTGGGTAAATCGTCTGCACAATTGTATATTTCACCAGGTTTTATGTTTTGCATGGAAGAAAATAAAATATTCGATATATCTTCAACGTGAATACGAGAAAAAAAATGCCCTTCCTTTTTCACATTTCTTGCTTTGCCAAGCTGCAAGTCAATTAACACGTTCCTATTAGGGCCGTATATTCCAGCTAAGCGAAAAATATGTACAGGCAATCTGCTATTTAGCCACTTCTTTTCAGATTTAAGGCGCTTTTCTCCTCTGATTTCTATAGGTTTTGTTTCAGATTCCTCATCCACCCAATTACCAGAGTGATCACCATAGACGCTAGTTGCAGACAAATAACCAAGCCATTTGACATTTTGCAGGCAATCACCATATCTCTCCACAACATCATCACCATCTGGAGGAATAGAAATTAAAACGTGCGTTGCGCTTTTAAGTAGATCTTGGCTAACTTTCTCATAATTAAAGAGGATTACATTTTGTATATTTTTACTTCTTGATGTGCCACTAACTTTCCAACCTAAGTTCAGTAATTTTTTCGATAAAAATTTAGCTACATATCCATAACCAAAGCAAAACAAGTGCATGAAAATTAATTTTTAAAATTCTTCTTGATAAATTCTACTCCTAATTTTATTCCCTCTTCATTAATAATATGCCCTAATGCATGAATTGGATGCCCTTCAACATTTACCCCTGTTTCTTTCAGAGCTTTAACCGCTAAGTCGAGGGACGAAAAAGGTACTACGTCGTCAGCATCACCATGAATAACACATATGTTAGGTTTTGACTTGATCTCTGGTGCAGTTTTTGAAGGTGAAAGAAATCTACCAGAGTATGCAACAACTGATGCACAGGATTGAGAGCGGGTGAGAGCTGTATGTATTGCAAGCATTGCTCCTTGAGAAAATCCAACTAAAGAAAGTTGCGTATCTTTTAAATTAAGCTCCTTTAATTTTGTATCAATGAAATGATTTACAATTGATGTAGCATTTTTTACTCCATTATATAGCGCTTCCTCACTACGATCTTCCAAGCTGAACCACTGATAACCATCACCTATTTCTCTTTCAAACGGAGCATTGGGTACTGCAAAATATGAACCCAGTAAAAACTTGCTCATAACTTTAGCAAGGTGAATGAAATTATCGCCACTTGAGCCCCAACCATGTAAAAAAATAATCAAATTTTTCTTATTTCCGCCTGCACAAATTTCTGGGCCTTTAAGTTCAATCATTTCTTTTCCTTTTGCATTTATATTTTTATTTAACACTAATTTTCAAATTTGTAAAAACCCATGTGCAATTATGTACACTAGCTCATAACTGTATGAACATTGCAATTTGCAGGCAATTCGCGTGGCAGATTCCAGTGCTTGACACTGGAATCCAGCTTTTGATCGAAAATGTTGCATAGTGCACAATCAATTTTCTAGATCCCAGTGTCAAGCACTGGGATGACACCCTCCTGCTAGACAATGTTCGTACAGCTATGGAATGAATCGCGGTATGACGTAGGATTGCTGTCATTCCAGTGCTTAACACTGGAATCCAGGAAACTTAACTTTACACCAGGTAATAAGAACTGGATCCCAGTGCCAAGCACCGGGATGACACCTCTGGGCACTGCCGTCATAAAGGAACCAGTGTCAGCTACTTTCATGACATCAATAATTGACCTCGACTTACCGTCCAACTAGAAAGTTGTATATAGAATGACAGAAATCCAGATGTTATTTACTTACTTTCGATCTTTTCTATCAATTTTTTAACTAAGCCTCTTAGCTTTTTACTGGATTCATCAAGCTCTTGAATCTGCGAGCTGTGCTCTTTCATTAGTTCCTTATAGTTACCTCTTATGTAGTAAATCATTTCCTTCATCTGAGCAATCATCTTGTTAACATCCATACTGCCCAAATCAGGTATCATGCCAGGCATATCCCCTTCTAACATACCGCCAGCCATAAGCTGCTGAGACATTTGCATAAATGGTTTTAAAGTCTGATTAAGCAATTCAGGATCCTTGGCTAATTTTTCTATTTGCTCTTTGCAAGTATCCATATACTGCTTCATAAATTCATCTTCTTGCCCTTTGTCTATCATAATTATAACCTACCTAAAAATACGTGCTCTTTATTATATATTATTTTAAAATTAAAAACAATACAAAATACCTGTCACAATTGCATTAATACTTTTTAAATAATAAAAAATGCTCCTTTGCTTATAAAGGGTCACATACCTTCTTTAACCATTCCTTATCTTTTACGCTATTTTCTAAGTTTTTATAGACAAATTGATGGTAGCCATTTATCCATTCAATTTCATCCTTAGTAAGCATTTGCACATTTATTAGTCTTCTATCATATGGAATAGAGGTCAGTTGTTTAAAGTTTAAGAAGCCATTCTCTTGCCTGTCAACATATATCAGATTTTCAATTCTTATTCCATACTCTCCCGGAATGTAATAGCCAGGTTCGTTGGAAAGTATCATCCCTGGCGTGAGTTTCACTTTATTACTTTTTGATATTGCTTGTGGTCCTTCGTGTACTGATAGGTAACTCCCTACTCCATGCCCTGTACCATGCATATAGTCCATTCCAAATTTCCATAAATGCGTACGTGCCAATATATCCAATTCTCCACCAGTAGTGCCGGGGGGAAAGACAACACTTGCTATAGAAATGTGAGCTTTCAACACTATTGTATAGTGGGTTATTTGCTCATTAGTTGGACTGCCAATTGCTACAGTTCTTGTCACATCAGTTGTGCCGTCAAGGTATTGGCCACCAGAGTCAATCAAATATAGTCCACTTTTCTGAATTACCTTATTCGTCTTACTGTTTGCACGATAGTGAATTATTGCTCCATTCTCATTAAATGCTGAAATTGTTGGAAAACTTAGTTGCTTAAACAAATTCTGCTCTTTTCTGTATTCTAAGAGTTTCTCTTCAGCTTCAAGCTCTGTACCAACATTATTTTCAAGCCAATGTAGAAAGTTTGTAACTGCCACTCCATCTCTGATGTGCGCATTTATAGCCCCAGCTATTTCAGTTTGGTTTTTTACTGCTTTATGAATTAAACAAGGATCTTCTCTTTCAGCTACCTGTTTATCTTTTATTACAGCCATGATACTCATTGGAGTTGTGTTTGGATCTATAACTATTGAATTTAGCTTGTGCAGCGAATTTTCTAGCTCACTAATATCAAAAATATTTATATGATTGCCTAAATTTGCTTCTATAGTTGAATGTTCTTTATCTTGAATAAACAAATCAACATTACCGCTTTTATACAATATAGCACGGCCCAATATACATGGAGTATATTTAGCATTTTCATTTCTTAAATTTAATAACCATGAAATTGAATTTGGATCAGTTAAAAGCACTACTTCAGCTTCTTTATCTATGCTTTTAGCGACTTTTTCACATTTATTCTTGCTACTTTCACCAGCATATTTAATAGAATGTAAAACCACTGCTTGTTTTCGATAGTCACTTTTTTTTCCAGCTAAACAGGGTATTAATTTACAGATATTCTCATACTTTCTTATATCTTTTACGGTAAAATATTGCAAATAATAACCTAGTGAGGCAGTCGATGTTAAGTTTGCTTTTATCCATTCGCGTGGATCCTCTTCTTGTATATTATATACTTGAAAATTGCCCTGATCGAGCTGATTGTGAGCTTGTGTGATATAGCGTCCATCCGTAAAAAATGGGCACTTGTTGTCCTTTGTAACGATAAGTAGCCCATTTGTTCCTGTAAAGCCACACAGCTTTGTTAGCTCCTCTGAATACTCATTTAAATATTCATCTTTAGTATGCAATATAAATGCGTCAACATTTGTTTCACGCATAAAAGATCGAAATTCTTCGATTTTTGACATAGAACACCTCATACAAAATTAGCAGCCACTTTCGTTTTCCTGTTTCTCAAATACACTAATATGCTCACTATCGCTGCAGGAGTGATGCCTTGTATTTGCTTTGCAATGCCAATCGTCGCTGGTTTTATCGTCTGCAACTTTTCTATTACTTCACTTGACAGGCCTTTAACTTGTGAATAGTTGAAATCAATTGGAATTTGAGTGTTAATTTCCTCTCGTAAAAACTTCATATCCGCTTCTTGTCTTATTAGATAAGGTTTGTATTTTGCTTCAATTTCAACCGCTTCGCATATTTCATTCTTAGCTCTATTACCCGCTTTGGTGTGTCCCATTTTGTCATTCCAGCGCGTGACGCTGCTTAACTCCGGCCATATTTCTTGTAATTTATTCCAGTCGATGTTTGGATAGCTAAGTAAATCTAGTGCCGTTTTTCTTATCCCATCATAAGATATTTTGATACCATAAGACCTAAGCTGCTCAGGAGTAATCGTCAGACTCCCTAACTTCTCTTCAAGCTGCTTAATGGATTCAAGTTTATTCTGTAAAACAGAGTATCTCTCATGCAAAACAAGGGAAATATCATAACCTTTTTGTGTTAATCTTCTATCTGCATTGTCTGACCTGATAGCTAGCCTATATTCTGCACGCGAGGTAAATAATCTATAAGGTTCGATCACCCCTTTGATGACTAGATCATCTATCATTACGCCGATATATGAGTCTGTGCGATGAAGAACAAAGCTTTCTTTTTTTTTAGATGCAGAAAGTGCTGCATTGATCCCGGCAATAATTCCTTGCCCTGCTGCTTCTTCATATCCAGTGGTGCCATTAATTTGGCCAGCAAAATATAGGCCTTTAATTTTCTTAGTTTCAAGAGTATGGCTTAGTTCTCGTGGATCAATATAGTCATACTCAACTGCATATCCAGGCCTTAGTATTTCTGCGTTTTCAAGTCCCTTGATACTCTTTATCATTTCACACTGCACTTCAATAGGCAATGAATTTGAAATTCCGTTCGGGTATATAGTGTTATCGTCAAGCCCTTCTGGCTCTAGAAATATTTGATGACTACTTTTTTCTGCGAATTTTTTAACTTTAACTTCAATTGATGGGCAGTATCTTGGTGCAACAATATCATCTAAATATGAAGAAGCTGACCTGTGCAGATTCTCTCTAATTATTTTATGCGTGTTTTCATTAGTATGGGTAATAAAGCATGATACCTGAGGTTGGTTAATTTTTTCTGTTAAGTAAGAAAACGGCACAGGTGGATTATCACCCACTTGTTCTTGCAATATTGACCAGTTTATAGTGCCACGATCGAGCCTTGGCGGAGTTCCGGTGCGCAATCTACCTAATTTAAAATTATATTTCTTCAACGTATTTGCAAGTTCTACTGCAGGCTTATCTCCCATTCTCCCTGAAGGAGTTACCTGCTCTCCTATATGAATTACACCTTGCAGGAAAGTTCCCGTAGTTAAAACAACTTTACCTGTTAGTATATGTTCCCCTGAGCTTGTTATTACAGCTTTAATGCACGGTTTTCCATTGCCATTACTTTCTATAAGAAAATTGTCAACTGACTCTTCTTTTACCGTCAAATTGTTATAATTTAGAATAATTTCCTGTATTGCCTGCTTATATAATTTTCGGTCTGCCTGTGCACGCGGGCCCCATACTGCTGCACCTCTGCTACTATTTAAAATGACTGAGTGTATGCTTGCTTGATCGATTGTTCTTCCCATTATTCCATCAAGAGCGTCAACTTCCCTGACTACAACACCCTTTGCAACTCCTCCGATTGCTGGATTGCAGGACATTTCCCCTATAGTTGAAATTTTATGAGTTATAAGCAGCGTGTTTGCACCAAGGCGAGCTGCCGCTGCAGCCGCTTCGCACCCTGCATGGCCACCACCTACTACTACTACGTCATATTTATGCATGCTTTCTTGAGTAATTCTTACTCTACTAATATTCTAATTATTAGCGGTTAATGTCAAATTTTGTTATTCCAATGCTGCACACTGGAATAACAGAAACCTTACTTAATTGGTTTTAGGTGATTCGTACTCCTCCCCTTTTGAAGAAAAGTGCTCAATTATAGGTGATATAATATATTCATTCACTTTTTCAGCTGCAAGTGATATAGCTCCAACCACAAGTGTCCCTGCTACCAGCGCTATTACTCCTATTGTTGCACCTGCTAAAGCTGCATCAAGCATTGCACCAGGAAAAATAGCAGTTGCGGATGCAGCAAGACCAACCCCGATAGCAGAGCTTACGGGTGTTGTAATACTCCAACTGATAAGCCTAGCTTTTTCAATAGGATCTTTTTTGAAAAATTTATATAATGAGTCTACTATGCAAGAAACTGCCAAGCATGCTGGGACTATAGAACCAACAATTCCACCTACTACCAAAGGTGACAAAGCTGTAAAACTCAATCCCAAACCTGTCAATGCTCCTATTACTGATGCTGCACCACAAAGCATTAAAAAATCTTTAGTGTCGTCATCCATACAACCTCCATAATTAATTGATATATTACCATTTATTCATATTTTTGTAAAGCAGGAAATTTTAGTGGGGCGAGCGACCAGGATCGAACTGGCGACATTCAGTACCACAAACTGACGCTCTACCAACTGAGCTACGCCCGCCAAGATATAAAATATCTAACATACAAGCGCAAATAGTCAATTGATTATTTAACTCTCCTTTTGCAGAGGGTTTTAAGTTTAGCCAATAAATATTTTCATTGATACTTTTACTATTATAGTTAATTGTATTGATACTAATGAAGTAGTGGTATGTTTAAAAGTATTTTCACATTTAGTTTTTTTACAGCTATTTCAAGGATCTCAGGGTTAATAAGAGATGTATTGATTGCTACGGTTATTGGTGCAAACTCTCTTGCAGACATATTTTTTTCTTCGTTTCGCTTTGCCAATCTATTTCGCGCATTTTTTGCAGAGGGAGCATTTACCACGTCCTTTATACCGTTATATTCAACAGAATCACATGATAATAAGAAGGCATTTAATTTTGCAAGTGGTGTAATATCCATTACGTTTATTATCTTAGTAATTTTTTGCCTTATCATGCAAACTTTCTCTCCTTATATGATTCAAATTTTTGCTCCTGGATTTGACCAAAGTAAGTTTACCCTTACTGTTACTTTATCAAGAATTATGATGCCCTACATAATTTTTGTGTCAATTGCATCACTAATTGGTGGAATGCTGCAAGTAAAGCAGCATTTCGCTTCAACAGCTATTGCACCAATCGTTTTGAATCTCTGTTTAATCATCAGTTTATTTGTGCCTTATATAAAAACCTCAGCGCACAACCTTTCTATAGCTGTGCTAATCGGAGGGATTTTACAGTTACTTCTGATACTGTTTAGTGCATACAAGTTAAAGGCAGCTTTTTCTTTTAGCCTTGAATTAAGCAATGAAGTAAGGTTGTTTTTTAAGCGTGTAATACCTGCAACTATCAACAATTGTGTAATACAAATAAGTGTATGGATTGACACAATCATGGCGAGTTTTATACCAAATGCGGTGTCCTATATATATTATGCCGATAGACTAAATCAACTACCGCAGGGAATAATCGGTACTGCAATTGGTACAGTGCTTCTTCCTTTAATTTCAAAACAGGTGAATAATACTGAAAATATAGTCAAAATACAAAGCAAGGCTCTCAACATAGGATTAATGTTAATTATGCCAACAACTGCTGCCTTTATCATTATTCCCGACATAATTTTACTTACGCTTTTTTCTTACGGCCGGTTTGATCATTATGCAGTGCAGCAAACTGTTCCCACTTTAATAGCATTTTCTTTTTCTTTACCTGCATTTATTATAAATAAAGTATTGCTACCTACATTTTTTGCTAAAGACAATCTGAAAATACCAACTATGTTTTCACTAATGTGCCTTGGAATTAATGTAGTGCTAAACCTTTTGTTAATGAACGAGTATCAGCATACGGGGATTGCTATTGCTACTTCCGTTTCCACTTGGATAAATTCTATTCTATTAATTAGTTATTTAACAATAAATAAAATGTATAAGGTTAGCCAAGCGTTATTGTTAAATATCATGAAAATTTTTGTAGCAACGGTAGTCATGTCAATAGCTCTTTATATTTTTAATTCTTTGTTGGCAGGATTATTTTTTGATAAAATGTTAGCTCGTATTGTTTATTTAACAACTTTAATAGCTTTGAGTGTTATTGTTTATTTTGGTACTCTTTACCTAACATTTATAGGGAATTTTAAACATGTGTAAATTATGAGACTTTCTTTATATGCTATATTATCAATCTCGCTGCTATTAATTCTCATGCATGTTACTGCAACTTTTAAGGATTGGAGTGGCTACAAGGGATATGTTATAAAAGAGTTGGAGAAGACGTATGATGCTAAAGTGCATATTGGAGGAAAAATCAAAGTTTCATTGATTACCCCAAAGCTCACTATTTATAATGTGTATATACAATACAACGAAAATAAAGAGCAAAAGTTGTCAGATTTAATTAGTGTAAGAAAAATTGAGGTAAAACCGTCACTCCTATCGTTGTTTTTATTTTCGTTGCAACCAAAGTCAATCACATTGTTTGGCATGGAAAGCAATAAAGAAAATTTAATTAATATTATAAATACAAAAGCCAGTGGTAACACAGTCGATATAGTAATAAAAGACAGCCAAGTAAGTTTTAAGAATGATTTCGCTAATTATAGCAGCATTGTTAATATAAAGGAGGTTGCTGTAAAAAAAAATAGGCAATTCTCTGGTAAAGTAAAGGTAGGTGATAATAATTACGATTTTTCAGGAAAGGTTAATATCACAAAAAGGAATGTACACATTAGTGTTGAATCAAATTTTGTAAATTTGCTATTTACAGGTAACAGAAATCAAGAAGAACTCCAGGGTAATTTAACACTAACGATTAATAATAGTTTCGGTTCTGTGAGTGATTTAGCAAAAATCATTAATCTTAGCTTTTTCTCTTGTGTTATTCCTAGCGAAAATATCAAGATATCATCCAATATAAATCTTAATGAAAGTGAGTTTACGGTAACTGACTTAAAAATTGATTCCAAAAGCATGCAAGCCAGTGGTACAATACAAAACGATAGAAAAGGCAATCACACTAATCTCAATATTAGCTTCAGTAAAGTTGACTTAGATTCCATACAAAATGATTCACAAAGAACAACGAATATAAAAGACCTTCTGGAATGTTTTAGAGCAGTTGTGCCAAAGAACTTGAGCTTAAATTTTAATATGGAAGCTTCTAACATTCAATATCAAAACAAAATATTGGACAATTTCCGTGCTGTACTAAAATCCACTGATGGCAAAGTAAAAGTTAATACGCTTCTTAAATTTCCTGGAATCAATAATATATCTTATTTATCAGGAGAGATCTCAAACAATAATGTCCTATCTGAATTCAACGGTGATTTATTAGTCGAAGGAAATGATTTTGAGTCATTCATTTCATGTTTTTTCCCTTCTATAAAGATGAAAGAAAACCAGAAAAATCAATTTACACTAAGTTCTAAACTGCACCTTGCACCAAGAATATTATCTATCTCAGACATTAGACTGCTAAATAATAAGGAATCCTTGCAAGGATCAATTAGAGTAAGCCACACAAAAAAACGCAGTGTGATCGATGGTGAATTTAGCATGCATAATCTTGATGCAGATAAATATGATCATTCATTATTTAGCAGTTTACCTAAAATGCAATGGCTGAAAAATTTTCAGTATGATACAAATATAAAGGCCCGTGTTAATAACCTTACATTGAATGATACGAAAATTAAAAATTTGGATTTTTTGCTAAAAATGGAAAAAGGTAAGCTAGTTGCAGATAAAATAAAACTATCTGGAGAAGATTTCGATATTACCGGTAATGCAAAAATATTAGCAGATCAAAAATACGCCAAACCTTTATTAGATGTTAACCTTACGGGCAGTAAATTTAATGGAAAAATTATTACATTACCGAATTTAGTAGAGACGAAAAGAAATTCAAGAAATGAGATAGATCAAATTCAATGGTCAACAAAGCAGATTGATTTTTTGGATGACAAAGAAGGCTTTGATGCAAATGTGCAAATCAATACTGCAGAATTTAAAACCGAGCATAATGTTTTGAAAGATTTTAATTTGGATGCGGTAATAAGAAACAACACTATCACTATCAGGCAGGCAAGTTACGTATTAGAACGCAGGCAAGTGTTTTTTCAGGGTTATTTAAGATCAGGCTCAATGAATACAAGGTTTTCTATTGTAAATTTGGACACTAAAAAGATTGGTAAGGTTATAGGAATTGACAATGTAAATGGTCAGGTAAGCTTAAATGGTGAAATCAAAACTCAAGGAAAAAGTTTCCATGATTGGGCTAGTAACTTATCAGGAGATGTAAACTTACAAGCGCAAGGAATAGAAGTTACTAATGTAGATTTCAATTCATTTATCACTAATTTGTTAAGCAGTAAGAATAAATCTGAAATTTCCACACTTGCTTATATTGATATATATAACGGTAAAACATTTTTTGAAAATATTAGCGGAAAAGCAAGTATTAAGAGTGGTATATGTTCAACTAGTTTACAGTTCGGGATTGATCAAGCATCAGGATCAATCTCTTCTAATTTAACCTTATCTAACTTCGCTTTAAATTCTATATTCAGGTTCTTTTTCATACCACCAAATTATAGTAATCCAATCTATATCGATATGCATTTGGATGGCCCTATTTGGCGTCCTAAGATGAGTTTTGATGTAGACCAAATCTTCATCGCTCTGGTTGGCAAGAAAAATAGTTAATTTACTAACATCTGTTTATAAGAGTCATATGTGCTTGACACCTGGTTAATATTAGGTTAATATACTGATATGAGCGTTAAGTTGTAGGTAAAAAAAATGTTTAGCATGCTTTCGAATCTTTTTGGCAGAAGTTCTAATAATCCAAGTATTGTTGGAAGTGATGTAGAAGTTAGCCCTATAAAAGAAACAGTGGCTCCTGTAGATATTGATGAGGGTTTTGAAGAGATCGATCTTGCAGAAATTGATGAGGAAGAATTTTTTGAATGTGCAGCAACACAAGAAGAACTAAATTCGTTGCTTGAATCTGAATCACAAGGTAAAACTATTTCTTATGCCCTTAAGCCATTGCTTTATACTGCAAAATATGGAGCTAAAGCGCTATCAGCAACAACGGTAGTTGTATCATACGCCTTAAATGGGGCTTTATATGGTGTAGTTGGTATGTCTTATATTCCCCATAGTGCATCAAAAGTGCTTAAAAAATGCAAAGGAGAAGATAAAAACACAGTAGGGTATAAAATTACCACTTCTTCTCAGAACTTACTAGATTTTACGTCAAGTGCTATGTACGTTGTGTCATATGTACCATATGGTGCTGGAGTAGTTTTAAATGGACTGTTTGGTATAGCGAATTAATTAGATTCCTCTTTATCTTCTGAGAAAATAGAGCAGATCTGCACTAAATCAGATTTGTTTGTAGACAACTTATCCAGTAAATTAGAGGGAATAAAAATAGAGAATTTTTCACAAGCTCTAGCGGTAGCTTGTTAGACGTGTACGGTTTAGGGGACAATAAACTCATCTGAACGGATACAAACTTAACCTAACTCATCACCACCTGGCAGTGGTGGCAAGCCAAATGCTTCTCTCTTTTCGTTGAGCGTCATGAAGCTTGCGTTTTCTACGTATTTCCACAACTTTTGTCTTTTTTTCATGAGAATTTCTATTGCATCTTTGTCGTACGACAAGCACAGATCTTCACCAAATTTTGGTGTTAGCCAAGAATTCAGGTGATAGATAATATTTTCTAGCGTTGGTAAAACCGTCTGCTCCCAGAGGGACAAGCGTGCTTCGACTAAATTGCTATTAACGCGAATTCTGGATTAAAGGAGAATAGAAAAGGCAGAAAACAGGGTAAACTCAGCAATTATAAAAAAATAGATGAGGTTACCCATGGAAGATATAACAAAACTGTTTTGTTTGGTCGATGATTTTTGCAGAGATATAGAGAAAATTTTGCAGGCAAACTACTGCCAAATGGTAAAAAACCCACAAGAACAACGGAAATTGAGCACTCTGAAATCATGACAATAATCCTGCTATATCAACAATCTCCGTGTAAAAATTTCAAAACTTTCTATCTACATTACCTAACGTTGCTCTACAAATCAGAGTTTCCAAAGTTGCCTTCATATACCAGGTTTGTTGCTCTAAAGCCTAGGGTTTTGTGGCATTTAGCAATGTTGTTGCATTGGCTTTGTGGACAGTCAGAAAACACTGGAATTTCATATATAGACACAACTCCCATTGCAGTTTGTCATGCAAAAAGAATATCCAAAAACAAAGTTTTTGCTGGAATTGCAAAATTAAGCAAGAGTACTTACGGCTGGTTTTTTGGTTTCAAATTACATATGGTAATCAATGAAAATGGTGAAATTCATGCACTTACGCTAACAAAAGGCAATGTTGATGATAGGATACCTGTGCCAAATTTGACGGAAAAATTAACCGGCCTTTTGTTTGGTGACAAAGGTTATATTGCAAAAGAGCTTTTTCAGAAGCTGTTTGACCGAGGTTTGAAACTTGTTACCAAGGTGAAAAAAGGTATGAAAAATACATTAATTTCGCTAAATGAGAAGATTTTACTGAGAAAAAGGTCTATCATTGAGACTGTTTTTGGTTACCTAAAAAATAGACTAGAAATTGAACACACTCGCCATAGATCCCCTGTTGATTTCTTGGTTCATATCTTTTCTACTCTCATCTCCTATTCCATCAAATCCAAAAAGCCTTCTATTTCCTATACTTCCTTCCTTAATCCAGAATTTGCGTAAGTAGTGAAATAAATCAGAATGAAGTCTATTTTATTAACAAGGCCTTTATTGGACTCGTTCAATACAAGAAATATATTGAGAAAGTATGGATACAAAGTTTTTATAGAACCAGTATTCACAATAAAGTACTTAAATCCTGATATATCTGCGTACGAATTTGACGTTGTGATATCTACAAGTAAAAACAGTGTAAAGGCTTTTAGTCAAATATGCAAAGAGGATGACTTTCCGATTATTACAGTTGGTAATTCAACCATGCAGGCTGCAAAAAATTTGGGATTTTCTGATATAATCTCAGCAGACAGCAACGTTGATGGTCTGATATCATTCATAAAAGCTCATTATTCAAACGCAATAAAGTTCTTGTATATAAGGGGACAAGAAGTATCATGTGACCTAAAAAAGAGATTATCTGAAGAAGATTTTAACGTAAGAGAAGTTGTACTCTATAAAACAATTATAAAAAGGAATCTAACTAATAGGTGTAAAAATTTACTATTGGATGGTAAAATTGATAGTGTTGCTTTTTTTTCCTCACAGACAGCAAGGATATTTTGTTCATTAGTTCTAAAAAGTGGGCTATCTCATGTGATGAATAATGCAGTTGCATATACCATGAGTAAAAACATTGCTGATAGTTTAAAGTTAATCAAATGGAAAAAAATTATAACATCGAGGTTGCCTACTGGAGAGAGTTTAATTGATATAATTAATAAGGATTGTTGATGCTAAAGATTGCAACTTGGAATGTAAACTCCATACGTAAAAGAGTTAACCAACTTTGTAGTTTTATAGTTGATAGTCAGATAGATATAATTTTGCTGCAAGAGATAAAATGTATGGAAGAGCAATTTCCTTATGCAGAGATAGAGAAGCTGGGATATGAATGTGCTGTCTATGGACAAGTTGCAAGAAATGGCGTTTGTGTTTTATCTAAATATCCGATACTGGAGAAGTTTAAGATTGATATCGTAGAAGGTTATCAAGAAGCGCGTTATATAGAGTGCATAATAAAGCACAATAATCAGAAGGTAAGGGTGGGAAGTGTATACGTTCCAAACGGTCAAAGCCCGGACTCTCAAGCATTTGAATATAAACTCAAGTTTTTTGATAATCTATATGAAAGGATGAGCACTTTGTTAAAGAATGAAGAGTTAACTATTATAGCTGGCGATTATAATGTTGCACCTGATGAAATTGATGTCTTTGATTCAAACTTATTGAATGGCCAAGTGTGCTTTCATATAAGAGAACGTGAGAAATTAAGAGCGATCTTGAATCTTGGGTTTAAAGATGCGTTTAGAATATCTCACCCAAACTTGCAACAATTCACTTGGTGGCATTATCAAGGCAATTCACTCAGAAATAATCAAGGAATGCGAATAGATTATATGCTGTTATCACCACAAGCTGTAGATAAATTGGAAATATGCTACATAGATGATAGATTGCGTAAGCTAGAAAATCCGTCTGACCATACTCCTGTTGTATGTGCTATAGAATAATAGCAGATCTCTTACACAATTCACTTTTGGCAAACCTGAGTAGTCTTACCTTTGCTGCTCTGTGGTTTTTCCCTTCGTTTGTTTTCCTTTCCTGTCCAAGATTGATCGTGCTGCTCACTTTTTTCGTTTCCTACCTGGGAAATTTGCTCAGGAACAGGCTGTTGTTCACTCTTTTCTTTTCCTTGGGAAATTTGTTCAGAAACAGAGGTGCCTTTCTCAACTTCTGTAACTGGGGTTTTTAAAATATCATCAATGCCCTCGAGAATTTTTCCATTCAGTTTTTCTCTCTTTTCTGTATCATTTTTATCTTGTGAGTTAGGGTCATACAAAGTACCTTTTTTGTTATTTGAAAAAAGAACTCCCACTCCTCCTTTTATAGCAAATATTGCACCAATAGCAGCAACAACTACCGCAAGTGTAGTAGGACCAAAAATTGATATTGAAGCAATGGAAAAAAGAATAGGAAGAAAGATCTTACGTAAGAACGTTGTTACCATCTCTTCATCACTGAGTGGTGGTTCATCCTCTTCTTTTTCATCTTTACCTAAGAATGGTATTTTTTCTTTTACCCCATTCATAAAAGAGCTGGAAATATTTTTAGGATCTACCTTTATTCCAAACGGCCACCCGAGAAGCTTTATTAGTGAATCTTTAGCTTCTGTTTTACGTATATCAGCTATGCAATCATTTACTACTTGCTTTATTTTACCATTTTCTAAATTCTCTTCATTAGCTAAATTTTCTTTTTTAATTTTTTTAGATACGGAAACTAAAAACTGAAGAAAATTTTCTTCACTTAGTAACTTTATATCTTCTTGATTAATATTCTTGAATATACCTTCATGATTTTTTGATATAAAAGTAAAAATTTTCTTTTCATTTTCATCCTGTAATCGAGGTAACCGTTCCTTTAATGACTTCAGATCACTCTGTAATTTTTGTTTTTCTTTCAATTTCTGTTTCTTCTTTTCTATTTCCTGTTTCGTTTGCTCTTCTAGTTTTTCTGGATTTTTAAAAATATCTAGGAAAGTACGATAGATTAACTGATGTTTCTCTTTTTCAAATTTAAAAACTTTCTCATCTTTGTTAGTTACCTGAGTAGGTAACTTTGGAGGTTTTGAACTTTTTACTTGTGGGCCTGTCATGGCTGACCTATTTGCATTTGCTATGTTCTATTCTAACATATTTTCCGTATTAGTTCAAATGATTTATACTCCTAGAATTCACGATGTTTAAGTCATAATTAAGGGAATTTAGACCCCAGTTGTCGCCAACTTTTATTTCTACTTCAAGTGGTACAGAAATTTCTATTGCATTTTCCATTATATCTTTCATAAGTTTTGCTGTTTCTTGTACCTTTTCGTCCTCTACTTCAACCAGTAGTTCATCGTGAACCTGGAGGATTATTTTACCTACTTTCAATTGGTCAAAAAGCTGAATTGTCGCACGTTTTATTATATCAGCAGCGGTTCCTTGCAGTGGTGCGTTTATTGCTGCCCTTTCTGCAAATTGTCTTATATAAGGAATTGTATTGTTTATGTCTCTTACAAAGCATCTCCTGCCAAACAAAGTTTCTACATAACCATGCAATCTTGCGATAGACACTGCTTTTTCCATATAGGCCTTTATTTCTGGGTAACAGGAAAAATAGTAATTAATGTATTCAGCAGCTTCCGCAATGGTAATTCCAAGCCGCTTTGCAAGACCAAATGGGCTAATGCCATATATAATTCCAAAATTGATGGATTTTGCTTTGCGTCTTAATTGCTCATCTATTTCTTGCACTCCAAAAACTTGCCTTGCGGTGATCTCATGAATATCTTGTCCGTTTGCAAAAGCTTCTTTAAATGCTGCAACGTTTGCAACGTGTGCCAGGAGTCTTAATTCTATTTGCGAATAGTCAGCAGAAATTATCTTATGCCCTTTTGGCGCAATAAATGCTTGTCTGATAAGATTTCCCTCTTCGCTTCTGATAGGAATATTCTGTAAATTAGGATTGCTGGAGCTCAGCCTTCCAGTTGCAGTTGCAGTCGTTGAAAAGCTTGTGTGTATTCTACCATCAAGTGAATCAACTTGCTTTATTAATGCATCAGTGTAGGTGCCTTTTAATTTACTTAAATGTCGCCAATTTAAGATTTTACTTGCGATTTCTACCCCTTCTTCTTCGAGTGCCTCTAGAACTTCATAATTGGTGCTATACGATCCAGATTTTTTTGACCTTTTCTTTTTATTAAGCCCCATTTTGTTGAATAAAACATCACTTAATTGTTTTGGCGAAGCAATATTAAATCTTTCTCCTACCAAATTATATATCTCATCTTCAAGCACGGCAATTACCTGCTGAAATTTATCGGACAGCTCCTGTAATTTTTGTATGTTCAGTAATATCCCATTTTTCTCCATATCAAATATTACTTTCATAAGTGGCTTATCGAAGCGCTCGTAAATTGTGAACAATTTTTCCTGAAATAACCTTTGCTTTAGCTTTTCATGAATTGCTATTAAAGTTTTTGCCGAGAAAATTTCTGCATTTTCACTCAAATTATGCGCAACTATGTTTGGAATACTGTGATCGTGTTTTCCTGTATCCAAGCTATACGACATTATCATCAAATCATCAACTGAATCTAGCATCTTCTCTACTGTAGGGAAGATTTTCCTGATTTCTTTAATGTTATGTATTATTTTAAGCACTCCATTTGAGAGCAAAGTTAAGTTAATTATAATGAGTGCATCTTGTATGCTGTCTTGCTCTATATAAAAAATATTACTTTCGCTATAAGATAGACTTAATACATTGTTTTCAAGGTGGTAATGAATTGCAATTTTGCCTTCATATCTACAGTGCTCTAAAAATTTCTCTAACTCTTCACTACTATACTCTATTTTTTCTTCTGTGCTAGACCCACTATAGGAAAAAAGCTTTTCCACTTTCCCTATCAAGGAATTGAATTCATACTTCTTTAAAAAGGATAACAATTTCTCCATGTTTGGAGAATGGACTTCATATTTTGCAATATCATGTTGAAGGTCTACTTTTTCGCATAGTGATAAAAGTTCTCTTGAAATTAGTGCTTTTTCCTTATGTTCGGTAAGAATATTACGAATCCTCGTTTGCTCGATGTTATCAATGTTCTCTATAATATTATTCAATGAATCAAATTCATCTAATAATTTAGTGGCAGTTTTTGGGCCTATTCCTGGAACGCCTGGAATGTTATCAGATGCATCACCAGTTAGAGAAAATAAATCAAGAAGCTTGTGTGAGTTTACACCAAATTTTTCTACTACTCGTTTTTCATCTATGTATATATTTTTAATGGGGTCGAATATTAAAACATTGTGGTTCAAGAGTTGAAACAAATCTTTATCTGATGAAACGACTACCACTTTAAAGTCTTGGTGGTTGGCGTATTTTGCAGCTAGTGTTGCGATTATGTCATCTGCTTCATAACCTTCAATTTCTTCATAGCTGAAGTTAAAAGCTTCTACCGCTTCTCTCAATATTGCAAACTGTGAAGTGAGATCCTCAGGAGGCGTTACTCTGTTTGCTTTGTATTCAGAATATAAATTGTGCCTAAAATTCTTTTTCCCTGCATCAAGTGCTATAATTAAGTAGTCCGAATGGGCAATGTACTTAAGAATCATATTCAGAAAGCCATATACACCACCTATTGGCATTCCTGTTGTGGTAATTAAGTGAGGTAGTACATAGTAAGCTCTGAAAAGAAAACCATAGCCATCGATGATTGTGAAAGTTTTTTCTTTCATTGTAGATATTTATGCGTGCTTTTGATGGTCCACTATTTAGCTGAGAAAATCAAGTTTTTGTTTTTCTGCTTTTGAGCGTTGTAAGAGATTTTACCGAAAATAGCATTCATGATGGGGATGTACACATATGACCTTACCCAGAAAAAGTGGAGAGAAAGTTTGGAATGTTTTTTACAAAAAGAATGATGCATCAAATTGTTCTGGAATGCAATAGTTAATAGTGACGTTGTTTGTTATAAAAAATTTCTAAGTATTCAAATATTGCAGTTCTAGTTTGTTGAGCAGAGTGTTGTGAAGTATCAATAAGTATTTCTCTTTTCAATGAGCTAAAGAAGCTTTCTGCAACAGAATTGTCGTAACAACAGCCTTTGTTACTCATCTATATTGTTTACAGCTAAGAGATATTGATACCCTTGCGCAGTATATTGTGAACCTTGGTCACTGTGCAGCAGTAGATTTTTAACAGGTTTACGCCTATTAATGGCCATTAATAAAGAGTTCATAACCAATTGTTTATTTATTGCACTACTCATTAACTACCATACGTGAGAATTATTGCTGCCAAATATAGCCATCCCTCCTTGGTTTTGATGTAAGTAATCCCATACTTTATTTGGTTGATCAACAATAAAGTTTTGATCTAGTATATTGGGAGCTACAGCTCTATTATCTGTTTGTTGTTTTTTAATTTTAAACTTTCTTCTCAGTATAGCCCTGATGTCATTTTTCTGCATAATACTTTGCACCGTTTTTAAATTGCAACTTTTACCCAAAGCCTTCAATTCAGCATGAATTTTAGGAGCTCCATATCTACATTTAGAAACTTGATATATTTTTTGAATAGCTGCGAGTAGCTCTTTATTTGCTGATTCTCTACTGCTTATTTTCCTTGTGGTCCACTTATAACGCAAATTCTGGATTAAGGAAGGAAGTATAGGAAATAGAAGGCTTTTTGGATTTGATGGAATAGGAGATGAGAGTAGAAAAGATATGAACCAAGAAATCAACAGGGGATCTATGGCGAGTGTGTTCAATTTCTAGTCTATTTTTTAGGTAACCAAAAACAGTCTCAATGATAGACCTTTTTCTCAGTAAAATCTTCTCATTTAGCGAAATTAATGTATTTTTCATACCTTTTTTCACCTTGGTAACAAGTTTCAAACCTCGGTCAAACAGCTTCTGAAAAAGCTCTTTTGCAATATAACCTTTGTCACCAAACAAAAGGCCGGTTAATTTTTCCGTCAAATTTGGCACAGGTATCCTATCATCAACATTGCCTTTTGTTAGCGTAAGTGCATGAATTTCACCATTTTCATTGATTACCATATGTAATTTGAAACCAAAAAACCAGCCGTAAGTACTCTTGCTTAATTTTGCAATTCCAGCAAAAACTTTGTTTTTGGATATTCTTTTTGCATGACAAACTGCAATGGGAGTTGTGTCTATATATGAAATTCCAGTGTTTTCTGACTGTCCACAAAGCCAATGCAACAACATTGCTAAATGCCACAAAACCCTAGGCTTTAGAGCAACAAACCTGGTATATGAAGGCAACTTTGGAAACTCTGATTTGTAGAGCAACGTTAGGTAATGTAGATAGAAAGTTTTGAAATTTTTACACGGAGATTGTTGATATAGCAGGATTATTGTCATGATTTCAGAGTGCTCAATTTCCGTTGTTCTTGTGGGTTTTTTACCATTTGGCAGTAGTTTGCCTGCAAAATTTTTCTCTATATCTCTGCAAAAATCATCGACCAAACAAAACAGTTTTGTTATGTCTTCCATGGGTAACCTCATCTATTTTTTTATAATTGCTGAGTTTACCCTGTTTTCTGCCTTTTCTATTCTCCTTTAATCCAGAATTCGCGTTATAAAGTCAATAGTTAAATTGAAAAATTTTGGTTATAATCTACTTTACATAGAAGATGCCCTTAAATTATGCTAAAAATCGCCATAGTAGGCCTACCAAATGCTGGAAAATCGACCCTATTCAACAGATTAGTGGGAAGAAAAGCAGCAGTAGTGAGTAATATCCCAGGGGTGACGAGGGATAGACGTGAGGGAATAGGGAGAATTAGCGATTTGGAGTTTAAAGTTATAGATACAGGAGGATGGAACGACCAAACTAGTTTTTCACTGCAAGTTATTGAGCAAATAGAGTTTTCTTTATCCAGTTCAAACATAATTTTCTTTCTTGTTGACGCAAAAGTGCAAAATGAGCGAAATAAAGAGTTTGCAAAGTGGCTGAAGAGAAAAATGAATAAACCTGTAATCCTCATAGCAAATAAATGTGAGAGTCATAAATCCGAAAATGTTGATTATTTGCAGTTTTTTGATTTTCTTGGCCCGGTGTATATCTCTGCCGAACATAATCTTGGTATGGTTGATCTTTATGATGCGTTGGCTAGTGTTATTGAAAATATCAGTGCAAATAGTCCTCCTTTCGTTGTCATCCCAGTGCTTGACACTGGAATCCAGAAAAAAAATAGTATGGATCCCAGTGTCAAGCACTGGGATGACAATAAGAGCTCTAATGAGTCCGGTAAATTAAGAATTTCGATAATCGGTCGCCCAAACGTAGGCAAGTCAACTTTTTTAAACAGCCTACTTACAGAAAACAGACTAATAACAAGTTCAGAGCCAGGTACCACACGTGATTCTGTGGATATTACATATGATCATGATGGAGAGTTAATTACTCTAATTGACACTGCTGGAATCCGCAGAAAGGCGAATGTTGTAGATGGCTTAGAATCAAGATTTGTTGAGAAAAGCATGGAATCAATCAAGCGCTCTCATGTGGTAGTTTTAATGCTAGACTCCCTAGTTGGTATTGAGCAGCAGGATTTATCAATTGGTGAAGCTGCAATTAAGGGAGGGAAAGGGATTATTGTTGTTTTAAATAAGTGGGATTTAATAGGTAAGGATGACAGAAGCAGGTTAATAAAATTTGTCAAACAACAGGAAGTAACCAGGTTATTCTTGGAAGTGCCAACTATAACAATTTCTGCGTTAAAAGGCATGCGCTGCGGTGATGTGATAGATAAGTGTCTTGAAGTGAGTGAATCCTTGAACAAGAAGATCAGCACTGCAAAACTGAATAAGTGGCTCATAGATGCTGTAGGAAAACATTCTCACCCTCTTGTAAAAGGCAAAGCAGTTAAAATGAAGTATATCGCTCAAATTGGTACTAAACCTCCAGCTTTTTCTTTGATATGTAACATACCTGAAAGTGTTGATGAAAGTTACAAACGCTATTTAATTAACGATCTCAGAAAAAATTTCTTTGCAGACGGTGTGCCAGTTAGATTGCTTTTGAAAAAAAATAAAAATCCCTATGTAAAATGAATACTCTGCTTTATACTTTCAGGGATAATTTACTTAAAGTTATGTGTAATAATTCCAGAATTCCTGCAATCTTTCTGCTGTCGAGTGCCGCTGCTCTAATTTTTGCATATGTGCTAGAATACTTTTTCAACATGCTGCCATGCAAGTTATGTACATACGAGCGAATAGTTTACTATATCGCCGGATTACTTGCAGTAGCGTGCATGCTTAAAGACAACAAAATTCTAATCTATGCAATGTTTTGCAGCTACCTCATAGGTGCAGTAATATCTTTTTATCATGTAGGTCTTGAACTCCACTTATTTCATGATGTTTTAGGTTGTACAGAGCAAGCAAGTGGTAACGTTAGTATAGAAGAGCTCAGAAATAATCTACTAAATCCTAATTACTCTCCATCTTGTGACAGACCTCATTACGTTCTAGGTGTTTCCTTAGCAACATGGAATCTAATTTATCTCATAGTAGCTCTGTTCGTATCAGGTAAGGTGTATTGTGGAGAAAGAAAGAAATCTAAATAATTTAAGGTACAGCAACAATCAGTTCTTGCAACAGGCAATTAGAGTAGATCACGCTGGAGAATATGGAGCTATTTGCATTTATTCTGGTCAAAAATTTATTCTTAAGAAATCTTCTATAATCAATGAAATAATTGAAATGGAAGAGCAGGAAAAAAAGCATTTTCACTATTTTAATGAGAAAATCAAAGAGCAAAAAGTTCGTCCTACTGTTTTGTTGCCTGTTTGGCGTGTTTTAGGAGTGTCGCTTGGCGTTGCAACTGCCATTATGGGCAAAAAAGCTGCTATGGCTTGCACTGCTGCAGTTGAAGAAGTTATCGGGGAGCACTACAAAGAGCAAGTTTCACATTTAGAAGATGGGGAATTAAGAGAAACTATAAGTAAATTTCGCGACGAGGAGTTAGAGCACAAAGATATTGCAATTCAGCACAATGCTGAAAGCGCATTTGGCTACAACATTTTATCATCATTCATAAAAACAGGCTGCAAAACTGCTATTTACTTGTCTAAGTTAATTTAACTAAGCAGCTTTCTTAAAGTGTTTTAAATGTTCTGATAACAACAGAAACCAGGAAGGAATTCAAGTGTAACAATTATTTTATAACTATATTTACATATCACCATTATTAATAAATAATTAGTATTTGTAAATTAAATACATCTAAAGTATAGACTGCAAAGGAGGCAAAAGTGCGTTTTAATTTAGAAGAGGGAAATGCTCTTATGTAATACCTGCCACAGGTTCACAACTGTACGAACATTCATTTTTGAAGGTAAATTGACAGCAAATGGTGTCATTCCTGTCTGGAATCCAGAAATTTTGCTTATAACTGAGCTGATAAGCTAAAGGTAATTGTCTTACACTAAAACAAACGTTTTTAATTAAGTTGCATAGAACCAGTGTCTGGGCAATGGGATGACACCCCACTGGTGGTTCAAACTACAACGTTCGTACAGTTGTGGATTCCAGACTGGGATGACACCCTACTGATGGGCCCAAATCACAATGTTCGTACAGTTGTGGGTCAGGCTATAGGATGACAGAAGTTGACTTTATTAGCTATAGGTGGTATGACACTTAGTCAATTTAAGTAAGCAGATGATCTTAGCTACAAAAGTATTTTTTACCTCATTTGTTTTTGGGTTTATTCTTTTTCCCTATTTTATAAAGCTTCTAAAAAAAATAAGCAAAGATGGGCAACCAATTAGATCATGTGGACCAGAAAGTCATTTAATAACAAAAAAGAATGTACCACCTATGGGCGGAATAATAATACTGATTTCTTCTTTATTACCAATTTTACTCTGGGCTCAGTTAACACCAGAAATCTTGCTGCTGATATTGATAACTCTATTTTTTGCTCTACTTGGATTTATTGATGATTATTTAAAATTGAAGACAAATCACTATCGAGGTTTAAGTGCAAAAACCAAAATACTTATTCAGTTTATTGTTGCTCTGGTTGGTGTGTTTATACTTAAGCTATACTCTGCTGAAGGTTTTACAAAAACATCCCTATTTAAAGGAGTAATAATAGATTTTGGCTATCTATATGTTCCGTTTACTGCGTTTGTAATTGTCGGCTCTTCTAATGCTGTGAATCTCACAGATGGTTTGGATGGCCTTGCTGCAACTCAAGTTATCACTTCCTTTGCTTTTTTGGGGCTAATTGCATATATAACTCAGGCAGATATGAATATTACTTTATTCTGCATTGCATTTATAGGAGCTATTCTAAGTTTCTTGTGGTTTAACACACATCCAGCAAAAATATTTATGGGTGATGTTGGTAGCTTGTCGGTAGGTGCGGCTTTAGGGTTAACTAGTGTCCTAATTAAAAGAGAAATGCTTTTTGCCATTATTGGAATAATCTTTGTAATAGAGACTCTATCTGTTATTATTCAGATATCATATTTTAAATATACAAAGTTTAAGTATGGAGAAGGAAAAAGAGTTTTTCTTATGGCACCAATACATCATCACTTTGAGAAGAAGGGATGGTCAGAAAATGCAATCGTTATGAAATTTTGGATAATTTCTATTATCTGTTCAGTTTTTACTATAACTTTCTTATTATAAAAACCTATGAAATACCCAGACTTTACATTAGAAAATAAATTATCAGGAGTGATAGCAGGAGTGGATGAAGTTGGAAGAGGTCCGCTAGCTGGTCCAGTAATATCCGCAGCCGTAGTGTTTATTGATAGAAATACAATTATTGATGGAATCAACGACTCGAAAAAGTTGACTCCTCAATGTAGGCAAGTCCTATATGAAAAAATAATATCCGTTGCAAAATTTGGTATAGGAATGGCAAGCGTAGAAGAAATAAATTCATACAATATCTTGCAAGCAACAAAACTTTCAATGAAACGTGCGTTGATAGACTTGGACCTAGAGTTAGATTATGTGCTAGTTGATGGTAATCAACCACCTGAAGTGAAATGGCAAGTGAAATCCATAGTAAATGGTGATAATTTGAGTACATCAATTGCAGCAGCTTCAATCGTTGCAAAAGTTACGAGAGATCGGCTTATGCAAGAATTGCACAATAAGCATCCTGAATATAATTGGTATAAAAATAAAGGATATGGGACAAAAGAGCACCTTAACGCTATTGGCCTTTATGGAATTACAGAACATCATAGAAAAAACTTTGCACCCATATCTCGGGCATTATAGCCTTTAGATAGTAATCACTTACCTTTTTTGAAAGGCATGTTTTCATTAAATAGGCAAACTGTACTCGATCCATTCCTTAAGGTAAACACTGAACTTACCCTTTCGATTATCAGATAGTTGTCAACTGTACGGAAATTTACTAAAGACTCATATCCTGCAGAATCAACCATAAAAACTGCCGGGAAATCAGAGTTTATTTTATTGAATTGTAGATATGTAAATTTTCCATCATCAAAAACCTTGATTGGTATTATTGACTGACTGCCTTTAACGTGCGAGATGGAATAATTAAAATTTAAACCCTTCTTTACAACTTCAATATCGTTTATATCAGGAATAATGGTATGACTAGCTTGTTCGAGGATATCACCGTTATTTGTTGTGTAAATCTCATCACTGCTAAATAGTGGATAAAGAAACCTTACTTCATATGCTAATCTTGGATCATCTAGTCCAGTTGCTTCTTCAGCATGAAGTTCAAAGTAATAAACTCTTTTATTGGTAATTATAGTTGCGTTAGTATCGGCAATATCATCTATAGGCTTAATAAACAATCTGTTACCTTGAGGAAGGAGTTGCCAACCAGTTGAATCACCCATTGAAAGGTTTTGTATTACTTCCCCTGGTTCAAACAATATACTGGACTGATAACCATAAAAACCCGTATACTTATGTATAGCCTGTGGGTTATAATTTATTACCTTTATGTGATTATCTCCAGCTATTGAACGTGGCTCTTGTTTTGCAAGTGCATCACTACCACAGAGGAACAATAGTACGGCAAACAGTAAACCAATCATAATATCAAAATGAATTAATCTTCATTTTATCATTAATAGACATGCACTGCAACTGTTAAGGCACTTTCTATACTATAAACCCCAAAGCAAGCGGTAGAAAAGGCAAGAAATAAGGCAAACTCCTTAAATACTTTAGAACTACAGGAGGCTTTACCTGAACGGATATACTTGGAATCCTGCCATTTTCACTTTGTAAACATACCAAGAATTCTGTCCATTATTCCACCCATATTTGCTTCAGCTTGAGTATACTCTATTTTACCACCATGCAAGATTAGTTTAATATCTGATCCAGGTGATATATTAACAAATTTACTGCCAACAACTCCACTGCTAGTGATCAGAGCTGAACTATCAATTGGCAATTTTATGTCTTTGCTTATACACATATCGATTCGTGCTACGTAGGTAGCTTTGTCAAGTGATACACCAGTTATGCTTCCAACATCTACACCAGAGATCTTGACACTATCACCAACTCCTATACCGTTAGCGTTAGCAAAAAGACCATATATTTTATAGCAATCCTTATAGTTTTTCTTTATGTAAGATAGCTTATCAATAGCAAAGAAAATCAGAAAAATAGTAAAAATTAATACAAATAATCCAGCGGTTATTTCAAGTATATTTGACCTTCGCATCTTTAGTTATCAGGACTCCAGCTTTTATAGTAATTTTTCACTTTTTGGTTTGGATAGTATGCATCTTTTGTACCCGTTAAATTAGGAGTATGTTTTACTTTTCTTTTTTTATTATTAACTGTTACTACATTATCAGTATAGTGAAGCCATATATGCCATTCCGGAGGCACTGTTGTAGGCTCAGAAACACTGCTATACATAACCCACCTTTTTCCTTTACTTGATTCATAGTAAGAATTTCCATTTTCATCTCTTCCTACAAATTTATCTTCTCTTCGTAATAGGCGTTTTATTGCTTTACAAATTTTAGATAACATAAGGGTATTAAAACAAAAAGTATTATATATAATAATACTTTAACGATATATTAACAACAATTTAATGCAATTACCAATCTTACAAGTTATTATCCCAATAATTGCATCAATGTTTTGCTTTCTTGCCAAGAAACACAAGGTATCTTGGTTTATTTCTTTTATTGCAACAACAATCACTCTTATCATTTCATCAATACTACTCATTAAAACATATAAAGGTGAAATTATAACTTATCACCTTGGAAATTGGGCTCCTCCGTATGGAATAGAGTTAAGAATCGACGTGTTAAATTCCTTAATTCTAACCCTAGTGAATTTTATAGCGCTGATTAGTGTGCTTTATAGCTTTTATATTAACGAAAAAGAGATTAGCAAAAACAAAATCACTGGTTTTTACTCTCTATTTCTACTGTGCTTAAGCGGACTGCTCGGGATTCTAGTAACAAACGACATATTTAACCTTTACGTTTTCTTGGAAATTTCATCTCTTTCTTCTTATGTATTAGTTTCAATGGGAAGGGATAAAAAAGCCTTGGTTGCAGCATTTGAATATCTAATTAGTGGAACAATAGGCGCAACATTTTATTTATTTGGCATCGGGCTCTTGTATTCAATGACTGGAACGCTCAATATGTCTGACATGGCTGAAAGAATAGTTCCATTATACGATAACAACATCATAAAACTTGGCACGTTGTTCATTTTTGTTGGTCTCTCAATCAAAATGGCACTGTTTCCATTAAGCAGGTGGCTGGTTAATGCATATAGTGAGGCGCCAAGTTTCATTAGCATATTCTTTTCAAGCACAGTGACAAAAGTGATGATATATGTTTTCATCAGAATCTTTTATACTGTTTTTCATCAAAATTTTTTCTTGTTTAAGCCGCTACTGGACAATGTGATAATTATCCTCGCACTTTGCGCTATTGTATTTGGGTCGATATTTGCAATAACCGCAAAAGACATAAAAAGACTGCTTGCTCACTCTAGTATTAGCCAAATTGGTTATATAATTTTAGCACTGAGTTTTAACTCAAAAACAGGTGTATTTGCAGCAATTCTTCACATAGTAAACCACAGCATAATAAAAACATCTTTATTTATGGCTGCAGGATGTATTTCTTACAAATTTGATACAACAAAAATAGAGAATTTATCGGGACTCAAGAAATCAATGCCTTATACAGCACTTGCGTTCACTCTACTCAGTTTAGCATTAATCGGTGTGCCTTTAACAAATGGCTTTGTAAGCAAGTGGTATATAATGAAAGCAATTATCGAATCTCGCGCGTGGATTTCCCTGATAGCTTTTGCTGCCGGTTCTTTTCTTGCACTAATATACATGTGGAAGATGGTAGAGAAATGTATTTTGAAAATGATGCAACGTCACGCACTAGAATGACACTAGGCAAAATTAATGATGTGCCATTTCCTATGCTTTTCTGTCTATTGTTTATGGCAGCTTTAACAGTAGTAACTGGAATATATAGCACTCCAATTCGGTTAGTAGTTGAGAAGTTGGTTTTTTGATTTTTATCTTTGTTTCATATTTTACTATACTTTAAGGTTATAAGGTCTTTATTGTGGGTAGGCTGAAGAAGATTCATTGGTTATTAGTCATTAACGTGATAGCGCTGTTTTGCGTTGGCATTGTTGTTCAATACTCTTCTGCTGGAGGAAAGTGGGTGCCATTTGCGATTCACCAACTGGTCATATTTTCCTTCTTTTTCCTACTCGCTATAGCTATGTCATTCATAGAGCTAGATTTTTATTTGAAGTACGCCTACTTTTTTTATATAGCAGCAGCGATTTCACTATTAGCAGTAAATTTTTTTGGCTCACACATAATGGGTGCAACAAGGTGGATAAGAATTGGATCAATTAGTTTGCAACCATCAGAATTTGCAAAAGTAGGCTTAATACTTGCGCTTGCTCGCTATTTTGATAAGCAGAGTATGTATAAAATGATGGAATTTAAAAGATTGCTTAAGGCACTTATAATTATTTTCTTACCCGTGTTCTTGGTGTTAGAGCAACCTAATTTAGGCACAGCTATGATAATGTTATTTATAGGGATGTCAATTATATTCACAGCAATAATAAAAAGATCTCATTCGATAATATGTGGAACGCTTGGCATTTTTGCAGTACCAGCTATTTGGCCTTTTTTACGTCCTTATCACAAGCAAAGGATATTGTCATTTTTGGATTCATCAGTGGATCCACTTGGAATAGGTTATAATGCGCAGCAATCTCAAATAGCTATTGGTTCAGGAGGTTTGCTTGGTAGGGGCTTTGTTAACGGAAGTCAAACTCAACTTGGATTTTTGCCGGAGAAACGTACAGATTTTGCTTTTGCAGTGCTGAGTGAGGAATGGGGATTTTTAGGTAGCATGGCTTTAATTTTACTCTATACTACATTGCTTGCTATAATGCTCTCTATTGCTTATAGGTCAAAAAATTATTTTTCTAAGTCGGTATCTATCGGCATTTTTGCCTTTTTTAGTGCTCATTTCTTTATAAACATCGGAATGACAATGGGCCTCTTACCTGTAATAGGCGACCCATTGCCATTTCTGTCCTATGGAGGAAGTACAACTGCTGCAAGCTTAATATGTATAGGGCTATTGCTAGCAATAAAAGCAGATGAACAACAAAATACTTGTATTTTACCTATGCTAAAGTAAAATTTAACTTTACTTAATAGTTTTTATGCTAGATGAAATACGTGAGGAGTGTGGAGTATTTGGCATAAGTTGCAACCAAAGTGCTGCTTTTAACTCTATACTTGCTCTCCACGCTTTGCAGCATAGAGGTCAAGAGTCTTTTGGCGTAGTAACCAGTAACAACGATAAGCTGCACTCTTATCACTTTCAAGGTCAAGTGAGCAGCGTATTTGATGATATAGATGAAATAAAGAAATCCTTACCTGGAGATTGTGCAATAGGTCACGTTCGATACTCAACAAGTGGTAATAAGTTTGGAGTGCAGCCCATGCTTGGCAAAAGTGGCAAATTTGGGGATTTTGCCATAGCACATAATGGTAATTTAATTAATATTTCTCCAATACGCGAACAATTAATTAAACAAGAGTGCGTTTTTCAGTCAGATATTGATACAGAAGTAGTAGTGCATCTGACAGCAAGCGGTGAAAAAGATAGCTTCTTAGAGAGTTTTATATATGCATTAAAGCAAATACAAGGTGCTTATTCTTTTGTGGCAATCAATCAAGAAGTAGTTATTGGAGTACGTGATCCGTCTGGAATCAGGCCTCTTGTTTTAGGGAAGTTAAACGGTTCTTATGTTCTTGCATCTGAAACTTGTGCTCTTGATATAGTAAATGCAGAGTTTGTTAGAGAAATAGAACCAGGTGAGTTAGTCACCATTGATCGAAATGGTAATCTAGCTTCAGCATTTCCTTTCCCACAGCAAAAATCAAGTTTTTGTATTTTTGAATACGTTTATTTTTCAAGACCAGACAGCATAATGGAGAATAGGTCCATATATGATATAAGAAAAGAAATAGGAAGAATACTTGCAGAAGAGAGCCCACCAAAAAACAATATGGATATGGTTGTACCAATACCTGATTCTGGAATACCTGCAGCTATTGGATATGCAAAGCATTCAGGGTTACCTATGGAACTGGGAATAATTCGTAATCATTACATAGGAAGAACTTTTATACAACCAACCGCTGAAGTACGTAAAGTTAGAATAAAATTAAAATTCAATGCTAATAAGCACATTTTGAAAGGTAAAAACATAATTTTAATAGATGATAGTATAGTGCGTGGTAGTACGTTAACAAATATAATAGTTATGTTAAAGGATGCAGGAGTAAAAGAGATTCACCTCAAAATTTCAAGCCCACCAATTAAGCATTCTTGTTTTTATGGAATAGATACGCCAGAGTGCAAAGATTTAATTGCTGCAAATAAATCTGTAGAGGAAATTAAGGAAGTTATAGGAGTAGATAGCTTAGCCTTCTTGAGTATTGATGGACTATATCAGGCTGTTAAAGCAGAAAAGCGTAACAATGCTACACCACAATATTGTGATGCTTGTTTCACTGGTGATTATCCGATTGGCAAATAGTCTACGCAAGGTCTTAAGTTTAGAAAATCTTAAACCGCCAAAATTTCTCTTGGCCTTTACTAATTCCGATTCTCGGGGTGCAAATATAATCTGGTTTGAGGTAAGATTCATAAACACAAAATTCGTGGCTTATAGTAAGGTCCTGTTTGTTATGTTCTTTTGTAATATTTAATCTTTTACACAATATTCCTGGCCCACCTAAATTTGCCTCAAGCGGTTCAATGAGCTTTAATCCCCGTATTAACACTGCTGCTGGGAACCCTTCTGCTTCTGTTACAATATTTAAACAGTAATACATCCCATATATAAAGTACACGTATGAAAACCCCGGCATACCAAACATTACTGAGGTTCGGCTAGTATAACCCTTAGCTGCATGACAAGCTGGGTCACTCATTCCTATATAGGCTTCAACTTCGGTTATTATTCCACTAAAGTTAGAAAATTTGAGGACTTTTCCCAATAACTCTCCAGCTACAGTTAAGGTCGGCCGCCCGTAGAAATTTCTTGGTAGTATTATGTTGCTCATTATAAGAGTATAAGTTACTTGCAGGTGCAAGCAACTTATACTAATTACTACTTTTGTTTTTTCTTACTTACTCATTTGAGCAGCAGGAGCCTGATGTTTTTGTGTTGTGCTCTCTGTTACATCTGTTGAAGGTTGCGACAAAATTTTCACTGCTTCAGAGCTTTTTTGTCGTAATTGTGGTGCTAGCGCTTCATGTAAAGGTTTTGCTTCATATTGCCTTCCTACTTTTACTTCTTTATGTGCAGCTAATTGCTCCATAGTAACACCATTACCCTCAATAAGTTTTATAGAACCATCATCGTGAATGCTAATTTTTATGTTACACTCTTTTCCTTGAGCATTCCACTTCAGAGTCATCTCATATGACCCATTTGCCACTTCATAAATTCTTGTTCCATGTTTATCAACCCGGCAACGTAGCCCCCTTGCTTTACTTTGAGGTAGCAATAATGTAATTGCTTCACGCCATATTGTTTGCACAAATCGTTATTTAGAATGTCACTCATGCTTATTTCTTTTGTATTACTACCCATCGCAATTCTTACGGCAGGCTCAATAATATTATCTTCATTTTTGCTTTCTTTAAGTTTTATAAATTCTATATCATTATTTTCTATATTTTTAGATATCGCTTCTTTAATTTGTTCAGCAACTTTGCCTATAATGTTCTTACCACCATATTTATTCTCATCCCGAGCAGTATATGTATATATACCATTACTATCCTTATGAATATAAGGTGTTGGTTTCTTTTTATTCGCGTTATGAGCATGTCTGTAGCAAGCACAAAGATCTTCTTTCTGAAGTTTCTAAATACCGATGCATCTTTGTGGATAGTATAACCGTTGCTTCACGTTTATGTCTATTATGGGCAAGGATGCAACCTGAAGCTTTTTCTGATAGATCAGGAAAAGAAGATAAAAGAGCTGCTTATGGGTTACTTGCTCAAGAGATGATGGCTTGGCTCAATCAGTTTCAACATATCAGAGATAAAGACATCATCATAGTTGGCACATTAGGTCAATATCTCGATGACTGCAATCGTCCAACTTGGCTACCTCAATGTGAAGGAGCTAAAACTGCTAGTGAGATTTCAGGGATAGTTGATGAGGTAATCAGCATGGTTGGAATCAAGAAAGATGATGGTACAGAGAAACGTTCATTTGTCTGTCAGACTATTAATACTTGGGGATACCCTGCTAAAGATCGAAGTGGCTGCCTTGATATGGTTGAAGAACCTCATCTTGGTAGATTACTTGCGAAAATTAAAGCCAAAACCTTGGCTTCTGTTGCCTAAATTTAATTTTAAAAGGAGTAATATGGAACAAAGCTTTTTCAACATCGGTCAAAAAATTCCCTTTTTCAGTGTGAAAGAATACTTGAATGATCAAACGCCAATACCAGAAGATATAATCTCACCAAGAATTTTAACGAAAAGAGGTCTATTGGTACTGGGTGGCCCACCTAAAATTGGCAAAAGCGACTTTTTGATCTCTTGGCTTGTTTACATGGCTGCAGGTAGATCATTTCTTGGTATGACACCAAATAGACCTTTAAAAATTTTCTACATGCAAACTGAAATTGAATATGAATATATGAAAGAACGTTTGCAACAACTTCAACTGGATAACGAACTCTTGAATGTAGCTGCCAATAACTTAATTATCACGCCAAGAGTGCAATTATCATTTAGTAGTGAAGAAATAGATGAAATTAAAAATGTTGTCAAAGAGCGTTTCAAACCTGATATTATCGCCGTCGATCCTCTTCGCAACATCTTCAACTCAAGTGAATATGGTAATGAAAATGACAACAGCGCTATGCTATTCTTTTTGCAAAAAACGCTTGAAAGACTGAGGAACATTATTAATCCAGATGCAGGTATAATCCTCACTTACCACACAAAAAAAACTGTCCAAAAAGATGCTGGAAGAAGATCCATTTCAAGGCCTAAGCGGTGCTGGATCTTTACGTGGATTTTATAGCACTGGCATGGTGATGTTTGCTCATGATGAAGAAAGCACTACCCGTCAAATAGTGTTTGAGCTGCGAAATGGTGAACGTGTGGCAAGCAAGCTTGTCGATAAGATAAATGGTCGTTGGAAACTTGTAGACCAATGGAGTTGATTCTTTTTTTTACTTAATTTATAGGGAACAATATGCTAACAGATTTTTTAACTGATTTTAATAACACGAAACTGCAAAGCAGTTTAATACCGAAAGGTACAATAGTCAAGGTAAAAATGGCAATAAAGCCTGGAGGCTATGAGAATTGGTTCACGAAAAGCTACACTACTGGCAGCATCTATTTAAACGCTGAATTTACTATCACTGAAGGTCCATATGCAAAACGCAAGATTTTTCAGATTATAGGTGTCAAAAGTGGCAAAGCAGAAGGTGAAGAAGACATCTGGGGAGAATCTGGTCGTTCTATGCTTAGAAGCATTTTGGAGTCAGCACGAAATATTCATGCACATGACACTTCAGAGAAAGCAGTTAATGCTAGAAAAATCAACTCTATAGCTGACTTTAACGGGGTAGAGTTTACTGCAAAAGTTGGTATTGAAGCTGATCGGTATGGAGAAAAGAACAAGATTGCTACGGTTATTACTCCAGAACAATCTGAAGTTGATTGGTTGCCATTTTGAAGTACGACGAAGAGAAGCTCTGGATTGCTGTAATTGAGAGAGCTATCAAAGATGCAGCAGGAAAAAATCTAGAGCTAAAGAAAGAAGCAATTAAATGGTTTGATTCAGAGTCTTTTGAAACTGTTTGTGAGCTAGCTAATCTCAGCTCTAAACGTATGAAAAGTATGTATGGGGGTTTTATGCAGAGAAAAGAAATAAAAGGATTATTAATTGATAATATTAAGAAGTGTGTACCTTACCTAATTCCAAACGGTAATTTTTATCGAGAGAGGACTTATGTTGGCAACTGTGACGGGGATATGATTACAGTTAAAATAGTGGGTAAAGAAGCTGGAAATTGGCGTAATTTTACCAAAGGGACTAGTGGTGACATTATTGATCTTTGGACTTTAGTTAAAGGTGATATAAATTCCGCTAAGAAGTGGTTAAATACTAAAGAAAACACAACAGAACATAAAATTACATCGTTTTCAGCAAGGCATTACTTAAATGATAAATCACCAATGCCAAAAGATATAATAGGCCCAAGAATTCTAACTCCAAGTGGTCTTTTGGTCATAGGTGGAACTCCAAAAATAGGAAAAAGTAATTTTCTACTTTCCATGTTAGTACATTTAGCTGCTGGAGTATCATTTCTTGGTATGAAGCCTGCAAGGCCACTTAAGATATTCTATCTACAGAATGAAATGGAATATGATTACATAAGAGAGCGCTTACAGAAGCTAAGAATCAGCAAGAAAATTCTTGATGAAGGAACAGAAAACTTAGTTATTACTAAAAAAGTACAGTTAACTTTGAATGTGGAAAAAATAAAAGAAATTATGTCGGAAAATCTCGATGTAAAAACAGTTGATCTTATAGTAATAGACTCTGTTTTTGATTATAGGAGTATGATCTCTTTTCTGCAAAATAGTATTGATGAACTACGCTCTATAACTAATCCTGCTGCTGGAGTAATAGTTACACATTACACCAAAAAAGTGTCAACAACCACGTTAAAAAAGAATCCATTTCAAGCATTGAGTGGTGCTAATGTTTTAAGAAGTTTATATACATCTGGAGTAATGATATTTAGGCCAGAAAGGAATACTCTGCAATTGATGTACGAACTTAAAAACGGCAAACCAATACCAACAAAATTCATAAACATGGTTAACGGACGCTGGATAGCTACAGCTTAACCAAATTTCTAAACTTTAAATATATTGGAGATTTTATGGATATCTATTGTGATTTTAATACTGTAGCTTTCAAAAAAAATGGAAATTCTAAATTATCAGAAGAGAAAGAACAGCTAAAAGATCAACTTTTACTAAATATCAGATCTTGTCTTTCATACCTATTACCAAGAGGGATTTTTCGTGGTGATAAGTTTTATGTAGGCAATATACAAGGTGATAAAGGTAAGAGTTTAGTAGTAGAATTAAGTGGCAGTGAAGCTGGCCTATGGCATGATTTTGCAACAGGAGAAGGTGGTGATATCATTGATCTTTGGGCAGGAGTACATAGAAAAAGTACGAGAATAGAGTTTCCTGAAGTAATGACTTCTATAGCTCAGTGGCTTGGTCATTTCAAAACTTCAAGTAGTCCAACTGCATATTGGGATTATTACGATGAAAACGGCCAAGCTATTGTTAGAGTCTATCGTTATGATAATAATAATGGAAAGCGATATCTTCCTTTTGATATAAAAAAATCTGACTTTGGTGCACCAAAGATAAGGCCACTCTATAATATTCCAGGTATTTTGAAATCCGATAAAGTTATTTTTGTTGAAGGGGAAAAATGTGCAGAAGCGCTGATAGAGAAAGGAATAACTGCAACAACAGCAATGTCAGGAGCAAATGCACCTATTGAGAAGACAGATTGGACTCCACTTAAAGGTAAACACATTATTATATGGCCAGATAATGATGCACCAGGTAAGAAATACGCTGAAAATCTGCTATGAAACTTACTTATCTTGGAGTTGAAGAACTTTGCATTTTGGAAATACCTAAAGATAAACCAAAGGGTTGGGACGCTGCTGATTGTGTGAAAGAAGGTGTAAATGTTGAAGAGTTCATCCTTAGTACAAAAAAGGCTCCTTCAAAAAAATCGTTGAGAATAGATACCAGAGCTTGGGCTAATATTGCTCCAGAAAGAGAATGGATTGTTAAAGATTGGCTTCCTATTGGAAGTGTTACGGCTCTCTACGGTGATGGTGGTATGGGAAAGTCTCTACTTGCTCAACAACTAATGACAGCAGCGAGCACAGGTAAATCTTGGTTGGGAATGGAAATTGAGCAGATGAAGACATATGGTGTATTTTGTGAAGATGATACAGAAGAGCTATGGCGAAGACAGTGTGCTATAAATAGATTATATCAGTTAGATATGGAATCCTGTGACTTTCATGATAATATTGGCTTTTTATCGAGAGTGTGGAAAGATAATCTACTCATGGTATTTGATAACAAAGATATAGGTAAATTAACTCATTGCTTTGAAGAATTACTTGAAGATATTAAATTGTTTCAACCAAAGCTAGTAGTTTTAGATACAGCAGCAGACTTATTTGGTGGCAATGAAAACAATCGCTCTCATGTGAGACAATTTATTCAAAGTTGTTGTGGAAAAATAGTAAAAGTAATAAAAGGAGCTGTATTATTATGTGCTCATCCTTCTGATTCAGGAATAATACGTAAAACAGGTACAGGTGGTTCAACTGCGTGGAATAATACAGTAAGATCTCGTTGGTACTTGTCAAAGCCAGATAAAGCTGATGCTTCTGGTAATGAACGAGTACTTTGCCGTAAGAAGTCAAATTATTCTGCATCTAACGAAGAAAAGATTTCATTTTATTGGCATAACGGTGCGTTTGTACAATCTGATGATACATTAAATTCAGAAAGAATAGTAAGGTCTAGCTATAATACTAAATTGGATTTAGAACGTCTAAGAAGATGTGATATAATTTTAGAGTTAATTGCTAATGAAGCATATAAAGGCGAAACTTACACCGCGGCACACTTTGCTAGGTATTTTGAGGGAAAGCTAGGCCTTGGAAGTGAACGTAGCATCCGTGAAAGGATTAGCCATCTTGCAGCTCTTGGCCACATAAAGTTCTTTAAGGAAGCTCTTGGATATAAAGTATCAAGCACTAAATCAAAGTACGGCTATTTATGTGTTAAAGACATGGAGTTAAAAATTTCTGAAAATCAACATGTGCTGGTAAAGCCAGATTATTATCTTTCACCAAATAACGGAGTAACCTTACCAGTTGAAAATCCAGACGTTTGGGTGATACATAATTCTACAAAACAAGATGGCAAAATAGTATAGTAAGTTGGCAAGATGGCAAGTTGGCAAACTGAAGAATCTGCCATTCTACCAACTTAAGATTGATAAAAATATAAGAAAATCAATAGTTTAAAGAAATAGTAAGATGGCAAGTTGGCAAAAAGTTGCCAACTAGATAGCATGGGTAAAGTCCTCTTCTATAGCGGGTTTAGGGAAGTTGGCAAGATGGCAAAAATCTATATATATAAATATATACTATGCTATAGTACATAGTATATATCAGTTAAGAGAAGAACTTAACGTTTTTTGATGTTCTTTCATAATTTTGCTTTTTCTATGGAGTTGCAACCTATAATAAAAATATAAAGTAAAGGCAGTGAAAAACAAATGATCCATAATAGGTATCCGTTCAGAGGTGTGGCTTAAGAAACAACAGCCAGCAGGTTTTGAAAAGGGTTTAGCTCCTTTTGTCTCCAAGTCAGATACAACGAAATTATTCGTTCAAGGAATCTATTCCCTCGCTCTGACTGTGCAAAATATGAATTCTTACGATAAACAACATAATGCCGTATTTGTCGCTCAACATGATTATTCGTTAATGCCTGGGTCATCCAAAAATGTCCACATCATTGGCTCGGATTTTATAATACCCTTTACTGTTCGTGAAGCTCCTTTTGCTTCAAGTATATAAGATATTTTTATCATGCAGTACTGTATGTATCTTCGTAACTCTTTGGCTTAACTTTGAAATACTAATTTCATTTTCTGATAAAGCGTTTCTTAATACAAACAATCCATTAGCTGCATCTTTTAAACAATGGCCAAGTCTCATTACTTCACTATTCCAACTATGAGATAACCTCTCGAAATTTCTCAATAAGTGAGCCCAACAAATTTGTCGTTTTTCATCACTGAAGTGGTTGTAAACTGCATATCTGTCGGTAATTACCAGGTTTTTGTAATCACAAAATGTACTATTCTTTAAAAATTTCATTCCTTTTGTATCTGCTAACTTCATAAGACTTGCTTTATTGTTGGCAAACACCATCCCAATTTGCCTTTGTTGTAGTGACTGGTTTCATCAATATGCAAAATTTCGCCTGCTTTTACCTCTTCCTCTATTTGTTCATAGGCTTCTTTACATTTTGACGAAACCCTTGCTTCACTATTGGATATACTACCAACACTTATACTCATGTTAAAGATGTCTTTCATAATATTTGTTATTTCTCTCTTTGAGTTCTTGTAAAACCCACTCAATGCCGCAATTACTGACTTAACTCTAGGACCAAAGGTATCAGATGTAACTCCTTCTGGTAGTTTGCTGCTTTTTCTTTTTCCACACTTACAACAGCGACCGTGCTCTAGTTGATATTCAACAACATAAGGCTTAATCTCTGGCAGATCAACTTTTTGATAAATATAGGGCTTTCCTGATATTGCAATTTCTCCACCACACTTGCATTTATTTTGTAACTCCACTTTTACTACCTCATCTGCTTCCATTTTAGATCGATAATTTCCTTTATGTCCGATCTGACCACCTATCTTTCTATTACTTTCTGACTTATCTTTTAATGTATCTTTTTTTTATTTTATATAGCTCTTTAGAAGTTGGTATTGATGAATTCCTTGAATTTAGACCAAGTCTTTCTCTCAGCTCAGCATTCTCTATTTTTAAGATCTTATTTTTCTCTTCAAGCTTTACTACTTTCTGCTCTAAGTTTTTACATAACTCTACAATACTGATCAACAATTGGAGCATCTAGCCTTACCTTACTATCAACATTTTATGTTATTATTACTTTAGTATATTATGTCAATTATTTTTTATCCTTACCACACCTCTGAACGGATACCATAATAGCGTTTTAAAAAGATTCTATGACTTCAGGGTACAATTATACCACCAAGACCTAAGTTACTCATGTAGGGTAGCTTAAAACTCGATTACGAGGCATCTTAATACCCCAAACTTTTATTTATTAGAAAAAACCCTACAACTAGTTTATCATGCTTTTTGTTGATTGCAAAGAAAATTTTTTGAACCTAAAGAACAAATGGTTAGTAGACTTTTTGAAACATTATTTTTGCAATAGCTTTACTTCTACCATAAGTTTAACAGAGGCTCTAACCCTCATCTTTTTTTTAACAAACGCATAACGCTGGTCTACTGAGTTTAATAGCTGAACTAAGAATTCAGATCTCCGGATTTTCCGGAATACTCAATAACTTTCAAGTGAGCTGGGTCTAGTTGCTTTAATAAGGCTTTTATGCAAGCGCGATGAAGACTTGAGGTAGAAAAGATTGAAGAAAGCAAAATAAACAGCTTTATATTCTTAATTTTTTTAGATGAGGCAAAAGCTGCATTTTAAAGCTATCTGTAACTTTAGGGTAAACTTACTAGCCACACTAAAGAACGCTTATAATGTCCTCTAAAACGCAAATAAAAGGCATCTTTAGTAAACTTACTAGTAAGTTTAACACATTTTTTACACTTTGCAAAGAAAATTTTTCAAAAAAGATTGAACAACTTATGGTGAGTATAAGGGGTTATGGAGACTATTATGGGAATATAACAACTTTTATCGCAAACCTCTGAGCAATTAATTGCAAAACTCTCAGTAATGAAATTAGCAAATTGTAGAGGTAGCTCAAGGAAAAAAGTTTGAAGTTGCTGCCATAAACATAAGCTACAAAACCCTCTCAATAGTTCAAGATGGAGACAAAGATCTAAATTTATTTATTTACGTCTCCAATTTTATCTCGTATAACGGAGACAAAGATTTATATTTCGTATTTTATGTCTCCATTATTTATTGGTAGGCAAACTGAGTTAAAGCAACTACTGGAGCTTACAAAAAAAAATACTGCGTCTTTTGTAGTAGTAAAAGGAAGGCGTCGTATAGGAAAAAGTCGTTTAATTCAAGAGTTTGGTAAGCATTTCGAGCAGTATTACTCATTTATAGGTTTGCCACCAGAAAAGCATACTACAACATCCCACCAACTTAATGAATTTTCTAGACAAGTTGCTAGACAATTTAATACATCTTTTGCTAGATATGACGACTGGAGTGACTTACTATGGGCAGTTGGTGAACGTCTACTATCAGGGAAAATATTATTGCTATTTGATGAAATTTCTTGGATGGGCTCAAAAGATCCAACTTTTTTAGGCAAAATAAAGAATTTTTGGGATATACAGCTAAAAAATAATAACAAGCTAATTTTTGTCGTTTGTGGATCTGCATCATCTTGGATCGAGAAAAATATACTTAGTAGTACTGGTTTTGTAGGAAGAATATCGTTGACTTTAACACTCGGGGAGTTATCACTTTCTGATTGCAATGAATTTTGGCCAAAAAACATTTCAGCATACGAAAAGTTTAAGGTGCTTGCAGTAACCGGTGGAATTCCAAAATATTTAGAAGAGGTAAATTTTAGACACAGTGCTGAAAGAAATATTAAAACGCTTTGTTTTACAAAAGGTGGATTTTTAGTTGAGGAGTTTGACCAAATATTTTCAGATCTATTCATGCGAAAAACAGCTTTTTATAAGCAAATAGTGAGAGCTCTTTCTACTGGAGCTAAAGAACAGGAAGAAATTTGTACTGCTTTAAACATTGCAAGACATGGACGCATTTCTGAGTATCTACATGAGCTGGAGCTTGCCGGTTTTATTGCAAAGGATCACACTTGGAATATAAAAACGGGTACTGATTCACGACTCAGGAAGTACAGACTTCAAGATAATTATTTAAGGTTTTATCTAAAATATATCGAAAAAGATCTAGGAAAAATTAGTCGTGACACCTATTCTATAGGGTTCTTACCAGAGTGGTATACAATTATTGGGCTTCAATTTGAAAATTTGGTGCTGAACAATAGAAAGAGTATACATAATATCTTAGGAATTGATGGAATAATAAGCGAGAATCCATTTTTTCAGAAGAGAACGCGTAATAGTGCAGGTTGTCAAATTGATTATATGATTCAAACGAAGTTTAACACTCTCTACATTTGCGAAATCAAATTTTCAAAAGATAAAATTGGTCATTCAATAATACAAGAGGTACAAAAGAAAATAGATGCACTAAATCGTCCAAAAGGCTTTTCATGTCGTCCAGTCCTTATCCACGTCAATGATGTAAGTGATGATGTTATAGATAGTGATTACTTTTCAAACATAATTGATTTTGGAGAATTATTAAATTGTAAGTGATGTTTTTTCTGACTTTAAAAAATAATAGTTTCTATAGTTATTCTTAAGTTTATAGAGTTTGCTAACATTAGTATCTTTAGCTTTACAAGAAGGGAATGGAGCCAAAATAATCTCTCTACTACAATACCATTCTTTAAAACGTCTTTAGAGGGCTATTATAGCGTTATTGATGATTTAGATAGGTTTTGTATGTTTTTACCAAAAACTCATGTAATCTCTTTTCAGCTCAAGTAAAAAGTTGTTTCCAAAATGGAAAGGACTCAAATAGCGAAGATTTCTGTTGTAAAAGACATAATGCTCTTTTTAATTTCTTAGCTGTCTTAAAATTATTTTAACTTTTTTTTTCAGAAACTCCCGGAAAAAGTGGTCGGTATATATTAGTATAGGGGCATTGAATGTAGATGTGCTTCAAACACAAAAGTCGGCAAACGAACAGAGTAGAAAAGATTGAAGAAAGCAAAAGAAATTTAGGCTTTTACGTAATTGAGAATTTGTATTTTTTTTAGATAAGGCAAAAACTGTATTTTAAAGCTAGATGTGACTTTAGGGTAAAATACCAACCAAAGAACGCTTCTTTAAAACTTGATCACAAGCCTTGTCACAAATTTTACTTTTTCCATTGTAACATCTTTTACTTCTCTTCAACACAGTTAACGAACTACTTTTATCAGCACAGTGAAAGGGTTAATACGGTAACCATAATCTTTACGCGATGATCCAGGCCAACCAACTGTTTGAATCACATCATTACGTTCGATGTTTAATCCTAACTTTTTAGCTAAGGTGGTTTTTATTGTTCTTTGGATTGTATTTAGTGGTTTTCTGATGTGATGTTCTGGGTCTGCTTCTGGATCAAGATTTAGGCGTTTTTCTATTTCAGTTATGCTAAGCAACATGTGTTTTTCAGGAGGTAATTCTTTTTTACAATCATTCAAAAATTGTTCAAATAATACGCGCAAAACTTTCATACATGCTACAGCTTTCTTATTTAGAATCTCTATATTGTTTACGTAAAGTGAGCCCTCTATCAATTGCAACTTTAATAATTCCTTCTCTTTAGGAGGTTCAATTAGATTAAGTGCAGTATGTAAGATTTGCATTGAAGTATTTGGTATGAACTCTAGTACTCCTCTTTGTGCTGCTTCTTGGAATACTTCAATTAAAGTCTTATGCTGAAAGAAAAGGTCAACCATTTTTACTGTGGGCAAATCAAGAGGTATGTTTGATGGATTTTTTCTCAGTATTATTAATACAGTTGGATTAGCTTTAAGCTTATCTATCGTTAAGAATGTTGGATTGGTGCAAAAATCAAGTATGATTAAACTTACAATCTTACCTTGTCCACCAACATGATAAACTCCGCTTTCCACTTTTTGCCACATAAAATTTGTATCACTTAGCTGACCTTCAAACCAATTCATAAATTTCTCTGGGTTTAAATATGCAGATAAGCGGTGAAATCTTTGCTTCTTGTAGGTATTAGGTAAAATATCACGGTTGCAGTTTTCACAAATTATATTATCGCATGCTTCGTTAAAGTCCTCATCAATGAAAATCTCATTGTTACAGTATGGATCAACTATATTTGGCCAATCTAATTTATCTTGTCTACGAGAGCAGATAATGTAAGACCTCTCTTGCATCTTAATTAATTCAAGATCCGACAAATACCTTGCTGCTTCGATGTAATTTTGATTTGGATTAACCCAAGAGCTGCCAGAATTAAGAAGATCAGAGATTTGCTCTTGGCAAGATTGTAAGACCATAAAATTGTTTTATGTATGCTTTAAAATCCTCTCTTTCCCTTTTATTCAGAGGATGTTCAGAGTAGTAAATTGCTATGTACTCATCACTTCGCTTGAAAAATAAGCCTATCTTTTTGCCTTGAAATATTACTTTAATCGACTCTATAAATGGCACTATGTCTCCTACAAATGGCTTTAAAACATGCAATTCCGGTGCAATAGGATCATATGGAGCAACAGTCAAAGTGATATTAGTATAGCTGTAATTGAAACGATTTGACTGAAACTTTAACTCAAAAACACGAATATTTGAATCAGATTCATTAATACAAGTTTCTATAAATTTATGCACCTGTTCCGCGAAGTTTTTATCCTGCACATCTACAAAAATACATTCGCAACCAAAGTAACAACTTGCAATGCTATTTGCTATTTCTATAGCTTGATCAATATTTCTAGCACCAAGATCTACCTGAGTGCCATTTAGTAGAAAATCCAAAATCATCCACTCTGCCTTATGGCCATGAATAACTTTGTTTGAATTTAACAACAAATCTATATCGCTAGCTTTGCGTATTAACACATATAAACGATTCTGATGATAGAAGAAACCTTGTAGTTGATTCTCGAAACTGTCATTTCTCTTAATGTTATCTTCTTTCAGTATTTGTTGTATGATTTCCTCTGAGATAAAGTCTTTAAATGGAGTACTTGGTCGTCTTGGTATTTTTTGTAAGGCAAAAGACATGAAACTCTTTCTTTGTATTTTTTCAAAGTGATAGACAGACTTTAAAAGATTGTAATCTGCATGAAACAGTAGAAACAGCAAAGACTTCTTGTCATATTTATTATTATTTTTCACAAGGTAGGATTTCATGAGTTCCGTAGTTAATGCAGATCTTGCAATTTCACTGACAGTAACTTCTAGTTTTGCACGGTCAAAACAGGTAATCAAGTAGTAAGTAACGAGAGAATCGGAATAATTAGCAATCACTTTACGTTTGTATTGTACAGATGTATTATCGTAACTTTCATCATCAAAGAGTTGAGCATTTAATTTATCTTTAAAGGAGTTTTGAAAAATAATATTTAATTGCTTACCAGAAAGTGAATCTATCCAAGACTGACGTATTTTTGTATTGTGAAAACGGTCAAGGAAATGGTTAACAGGGACTTCTAAATCATCTTCCCAAAATTTACGATTTGGATAAATGTTCATAAGAAACTAACCACACCATAATAACATAATAGACTATTTAAATAGTTAAGATAGAAATCTGAAAGTCTTGACCAATAATTATGCAAGGGCTGTTTACTGATTTTTAACCAAGTTTTTTCTAAAAAGTTTGCTTAAGAAGAAGATTTTTTGGACAAAAATTTTCCAAATCCTGAATATATATTATATAGCACTCTAGCGAAACAAATTCTGAATATAAATGTCAATCCTAACACTGGACCTCGGCAAGCAAATGGGCTGGGCAATTCTAACAGATGGAGTAATTGAAAGTGGAAGCAAAAGCTTTCATGGTAGCCGTTTTAGCGGAGGTGGCATGTGCTTCTTGAATTTTCGTAATTGGCTTAATTCTTTGAAACATGAGTTCACTGCAGTGTATTTTGAAGAAGTGAGAAGACATCTAGGAACTGATGCAGCGCATTGCTATGGCGGTTTTCTCGCAGTTCTGTCTGCTTGGTGTGAAGAGAACAATATTCCCTACTAAGGTGTTAATGTTAAAACTATAAAACGCTTTATAACAGGCAAAGGCAATGCAAGTAAGAGTGAAGTTATTGAAGCGATACGTGAAAAAAGTTTTTTACCTAGAGATGATAATGAGGCCGATGCTTTGGCATTAATGTTCTATATTAGTAAAGATATTAATAAGACAAAAAAACCCATAAAAAGTGGGTCCTTTCAGCCAGAATGGCGGGTTTAGTGGGTTGGACCTCAGGCCTTCTCTAGCGTCAGATATATTTTGAATATTAACTTTTTAATTATTAAGGATTTAAATTATATGAATTTAGCAATCCACTACTATCCTGTTGAAAACCTAGTTGAATATGAGCGTAATCCACGTAAAAATGACGATGTGGTCAACAGAATGTGTGCTTCTATTCGAGAATTTGGCTTTCGTATTCCAATAGTTGCAAAAAGCGATGGCACTGTGGTTGATGGTCATTTAAGACTTAAAGCAGCAAGAAAACTTGGTATGGAGAGTATTCCAGTGGTCTTAAGTGATAATTTAAATGAACCACAAACTAAAGCTTTTCGGTTACTGGCAAATCAATCAGCTAATTGGGCAAAGTGGGACGATGATCTTTTGAGAGTGGAAATTCAAGAGTTAGAAGATTTACAGTTTGATCTTAAAATGACTGGATTTGAGCTAGAAAAAGTTCAAAACTTTCTTGATGATTTAGATGGTGAAGAAGAAGATCTTTCTGACTTAGTTGTTGATGACAAAAAAGTAGAAGTAACAAAACCAGGGGATTTATGGATTTTAGGTGATCATAGAATCTATTGTGGTGATAGCTCTGTAGTTGAATTATATAAAGCGTTGTTAGATGATAAAATGGCAGACATTACTGTTTGTGATCCTCCATATAACGTTGATTATGGTAATAGCCAAGATAAAAAGATATTAAATGATAATCAAGGTGAAAAGTACGAACTTTTTCTCTACGACATCTGTTCCCATATTTTAGCATATACGAAAGGTGCAATTTACATCTGCGTATCATCATCAGAGTTTTCAACGTTGCAAAAAGTATTTGAGGAGGCAGGAGGAAAATGTTCAACATTTATCATTTGGGCAAAGAGTCACTTTACGCTAGGAAGGTCTGATTATCAAAGACAATACGAAGCAATGCTCTACGGTTGGAAAAATGGCAATAAACGTGAGTGGCATGGAGGTAGAAATCAAAGTGATCTGTGGTTTTATGATAAGCCAACACACAATACACTACACCCAACAATGAAGCCAGTAGAGCTAATGGAGAGAGCAATAGTAAACAGCAGTAGACCAGGAGACATAGTTCTTGATCCATTTAGCGGCTCTGGAAGTACGCTGATTGCATGTGAGAGAACAGGAAGAATTTGTAGGACAATAGAGCTAGATTCAAAATTTGTAGATGTAACGATAAAACGTTGGCAAGTGTACACAGGCAGGGAAGCAATTCTTTCTGGTACTGGTAAAACCTTTTCAGAGATTCAAGAAGAAAAACAGTAAGAAAAAAGTGGAAAAGATAACGCAAACAGAATGGGCAAGAGAGATAGGAGTTTCAAAGCAATATGTCTGTTATTTAGTAAAAAAAGGAATAGTTGAGTTGGAGGATGGTTTGATCAATAGAGAACAGGCAAATGAAGCAGTGGCAGCAATAAGAGATCCAAGTCAGCCACTGAGGAGGAAAAATCCAGAAAACGAAAATACAAGTAACCTTTCTACAATGTTGCTAAAAACGCGAATAAAAAATGAGATGGAACGTGGCAAATTGCTTGAGGCAAAAGCTAAGGCTGAAATAGGAGAACTTGTAGCAGTAGAAGAAGTAAAAAGTGAGGCATTTAACGTAGCAAGAGTTGTACGTAATAATTTGCTTAATATTCCAAATAGAGTTTCAGCACTGCTTGCATCACTGAGTGACACTGAAAAGATTCATATGGCGCTAACCGAAGAGATTACAAACTCATTACAAGAATTATCTAATATTAAGTTTTAAATAATGTCTGCTAACTTAAGTTTAGAATTAATAAAGTGTCTCATTAATCAGCAAGGAGTGGATGTAAATGTTAGAGGATTAAATGGGAAAACCCCACTACATTATGCAGTAGAAATTAACGAGCTTAGTATGGTTGCGCTTTTACTAAATAGGAAAAATATTAATCCACTGATCACTGATGATGATGGTAAAAGTGCGCTCTCTTGTGCAAGAGAAGAGATATTACAAGCACTAATCAATCACAAATATGGATTGGAGAAAGATAGCTTACTTCATTTAGCTACGATGTTGAATGAAGCAAATGCTGTAAGGTTTTTACTCGACAAAGGGGTTAATGTTAATGAGCAGAATGCTTTACTACATACACCATTACATTTAGCATCAGGAGCTGGGCATGAAAAAATAGTAGAAATTTTAATTAAAGAAGGAAATGCGGACAAAGATGTTCTTGATGCAAGAAATCATGCAGCAATGCATTATGCAGTAAACAACAAGAGAATAGGAGTAGTAAAAAAACTAGTAGACCTTGATGCAAATGTAAATAGGACCGGTAGTGGAGAAAATGCAACAAAGTTATCACCTCTTCACAATGCTGTAAGCGTTAGCAATTATGATGAACGAGATTTGTGTTTGGATATTGTAAGGTGTTTAACAAATGCTCCAAACTCCAAGGTCAATTTACAAGACTATGAAAATAAAACACCATTACATTATGCTGAAAGACTTAAAACAATAGAGGTTTTACTAACCCGAGAAGATATAGATCCTTTGATTAGAGATGATAAAGGCAAAACACCATTTTGTTATGCAAGAGAAAGGAATAAACAAGATATAGTGGAAATTTTAGTGAGTAGTAAATATGGAGAAGATAAAAACAGTTTACTTCATTTAGCTGCAAAAAAAGGATATGAGGAGTTCCTAGAAGAGATTTTAGAAGAGGGAGTTGAAGTAGATATTTTAAACAATAAAGGAGAATCAGCGATATATCTTGCAGCAATAAATAGACATTTTAATATAGTAAAATTACTGCTAAAGAAAAGAGCAGATGCTACAGATGTTTTTCAGTACGCAATAACAACAAATAACGTAAAACTGATAAAGTTATTAAGCAAAGAAAAAGATATAGTTTTATTTGGAAAAAATGACAACTTTCCAACGTTTCATTTATTGAGCAATAAATATTTTGAAGAAAGGAAAATAGCAGACAAAAAAATAAAGAAATGCATCAATATCATCTGTGTTTCTATAACAGTATGTGCAATAGCGATAGTAGGAATTTACCCTAACATTATAGCTGCGGTAATGGTGGGAATAGTTGCGCTCATAGCTGCAATAATAATGAGTAATTTAATTCAGAAGTATATAGAAGAAGCGCTTGAAAAGAAAATGTTTATTGAACTCGAAAGTGGGAAAACAAGTAGTCCTAATTTAAGTGATGTGGAAATATCATCTAATGATGGTGAAGAGCTAGCAATATGATATACGCCACATCTTTTTCTGAAGGTTTAAAACCGGATCCGCAGCTTAAAGTGTCAGAGTGGGCAAATGAGTATCGAGTTTTAGCTCCAACTGCAGCATCAGAGCCAGGTAAATGGAGAACAGAGAGAACTCCTTATTTAAAAGAAATCATGGATTCACTATCTCCATCTTCACCAGCAGAGAAAATAGTATTCATGAAAGGAGCACAGATTGGGGGAACAGAAGCTGGTAACAATTGGATAGGCTATATTATAGATCAGACTCCTGGTCCAATGTTAGTTGTGCAGCCAACAGTTGAAATGGGAAAGCGTTGGTCAAAAGGAAGATTTGCACCGTTAATAGAGAGTACACCATGTTTAAAAAGTAAAGTAAAAGACCCAAGATCAAGAGATTCAGGGAATACTGTACAAAGTAAGGAATTTCCAGGTGGAATAGTAGTAATAACCGGAGCAAATAGCAGTGTAGCACTGAGATCTATGCCAGTAAAATATCTCTTTCTTGATGAGATTGATGCCTATCCAGGAGATTCGTGAGGTGAAGGAGATCCAGTTTTACTCAGCATAGCCCGTACTAATACATTTGCACGGAGAAAGATTTTTTTAGTATCGACACCAACGATTCATGGAATAAGCAGAATTGAGAAAGAATTTGAAGCAACAGATAAGAGATATTTTTTTGTACCATGTCCATATTGTAATTACTATCAAGTTCTGAAATGGTCACAAATTAAATGGGAAGATAATGACTCAAGAACAGCACATTATGTCTGCACTGAATGTAGCGGCAAAATAGAAAATCATCAAAAGACAGAGATGCTTGAACGTGGAGAATGGAGGCCTACTAATAGAGTAAAAGGTGAGAAAAAAGGATTTCATCTTTCAAGTCTTTATAGTCCAGTTGGGTGGTATAGTTGGACTCAAGCAGTAGAGGATTTTCTCCATGCAAAAGAAAGTGAACAATTACTGAAAGTTTGGATAAATACTACGCTTGGAGAAACCTGGGTAGATAAAGGAGAAGTACCAGACTGGAAGCAATTATTTAACAGAAGAGAATTTTTTCAGATTGGCACAGTACCAAGGGGCGAAGTAGTTCTCACAGCAGGAGTTGATGTTCAAAAAGACCGTTTAGAAGTAGAAGTTGTAGCATGGGGAAGAAGCCGTGAAAGTTGGTCAATAGACTACCAAGTATTTGAAGGAGATACAGGAGGTGGAGAAGTATGGGGAAAACTCTCTGAGCTCTTAAATCATCATTTTATCGGTGAAAATGGGCTTGAATATATGATAAGCATGATGGCGGTTGATGCAGGGTATGCAACACAAGAAGTATACAACTGGGTGAGAGGTCATCAAGGATCTGGAAGAGTAATGGCAGTGAAAGGTGTAAATAAAGCACTAGTACCACTTAGCAGCCCAAGTAGAGTAGATATAACAGTTGGTGGTCAAAAGCTAAAAAGAGGAATAAAGCTTTGGCCAGTGGGAGTATCGATATTAAAGTCAGAGCTTTTTCAATTACTTAATGTTTTAAAAGAAGAAGAGGGAAAAGCTCTACCTGGATACTGTCATTTTCCGGAGTATGCACCTGAATATTTTAAGCAGCTAACGGCAGAGCAATTAGTCAGCAAGGTAGTAAAGGGATATACCAAACAAGAGTGGCAAAAGGTAAGAGAAAGAAATGAAGTACTAGATTGCCGAATTTATGCCAGAGCTGCATCTATTGCGCTTGGAATTGATCGTTGGCCAGAGAGTAAATGGAATAGTCTGAGTGGAAAAATGGAAAGTAAAAAGCCTAAAAAAGTAAGACAGAGTAAGTGGTTGAAAAATGTATAACGAAGAGTATTTGTTTCAAGTTGAACAAGCAATAAAGAAGCTGCAAAACGGAGAGCGAGTAGTATCAATTGCATATGGTGACCATGTAGTGAGATATGCTGAAGTTCAGATAAATGACTTGCTGAATCTACGGCAACGTATTAAGGCTGAATTGAAAATTGCAGGTATAAAGCAAAAGAGAAAGATTGTTTTTTCAACGAGTAAGGGGATCATATAATGATAAAAATCGTTGAAAGGAACTCTATGACAAAAATTATAGCAAAAGAATATACAGATTTTTAGAGCAGCTCAAAGAACAGATTGCTACTAGTCGTTATAAAGCAGCAAGAACAGTAAATAAAGAGCTACTACTACTTTATCATTATATTGGAACACAGATTCTAGAAAAACAAAAGAGCCAAGGTTGGGGATCCAAAGTAATTGAGCAGTTAAGTAGAGACTTAAAGGCTGAGTTTCCAGAAATGAAAGGTTTTAGCACAAGAAATCTAAAATATATGAGGCAGTTTGCAGGGGAATATCAAGATATTGAATTTGTGCAACAACTTGTTGCCCAATTGCCATGGGGACATAATGTATTTCTGATGGACTTAGTTCGGGACAAAGAAGCGAGGCTATTCTACATAAAAGAAGCTATAGAACATGGCTGGTCAAGAAACATTATGGTAATGCAGATTGAACTTGGGTTACATAAACGTCAGGGAAAGGCTATCACTAATTTTAAAGAGAAGTTACCTTCACCTCAATCAGATTTAGCGCATTATACATTAAAAGATCCATATATTTTTGATTTTTTGAGTATAGGAGACGATGCTCACGAAAGAGAAGTAGAAAAAGGACTTGTAGGCCATGTAGAGAAGTTTTTGCTTGAGCTAGGGGAAGGATTTGCGTTTGTTGGTAGACAATTTCATTTAGATGTTGGCGATGACGATTTCTACATAGATTTATTGTTTTACCACTTGAAGCTACGTTGTTTTGTGGTGATTGAATTAAAAGATAAAAAATTTAAACCTGAATATGCAGGAAAAATGAATTTTTATCTTTCAGCCGTTGATGATTTACTGAAGCATGAGACAGATCAACCATCTATAGGATTAATTTTATGTAAATCTAAAAATGATGTACTAGCAAAATACACGCTAAAGGATATGACGAAACCGATAGGCCTTGCTGAATATCGAATAACTGAAAACCTACCAGAAGAGATAAAAACAGCGCTACCAACAATAGAAGAGCTAGAGGCTGAATTATTGAAAATTTCAGATAAGGAAAAGTAATGCTATTAAAATCGTTCAAACAACTATTTAGCAAGCCAAAAATCAAAAGTTCAGCCTGGGATGCGTCAGGCTCAGGAAGAAGGGTAATGTATTGGCAAGGAGAAACAGGAAGTATAAATAATTTACTTTCTCAGAGCCTTGAGCACTTGCGTAGCCGCTCTCGTGACATGGTAAGAAAAAATCCTTACGCTGCAAGTATAATTGATACAATAGTAAGTAACTCTATTGGAACAGGAATAAAGCCGCAATCAAAAGCAAGAGATGGAGAATTTCGAAAGAAGGTGCAAGAATTATGGCTAAGATGGACAGATGAAGCAGATAGTAACGGAGTAAGTGATTTTTATGGATTACAAGCTCTGGTATGTAGGAGCATGATAGAAAGTGGAGAGTGTTTTGTACGCCTCCGACATCGTAAACTCGAAGATGGATTTTCTGTACCATTGCAACTTCAAGTATTGGAATCAGAGCATTTAGATAACAAAAGTAATCAAACACTTGCAAATGGCAATATTATTCGTAGTGGTATTGAATTTAACCGACTTGGTCAAAGAGAAGCATATTACTTATTTAAAGAACATCCTGGTGAAAGTACCTTTGGAGAGTCAGTAAGAGTGCCAGCAAACGATGTTTTACATATCTATAAACCACTGAGACCTGGGCAAATTAGAGGAGAGCCATGGCTTTCGAGTATACTGCTAAAGCTTTATGAGCTTGATCAATACGATGATGCAGAATTAGTAAGAAAAAAGACAGCAGCGATGTTTGCAGGGTTTATTACGAGACTTGATCCTGAAGCAAATATTTTAGGAGAAGGTGAAGCGAATGAGCAAGGAGTAGCACTATCAGGTTTAGAGCCAGGAACAATGCAGCTTTTAGACCCAGGAGAAGATATAAAGTTTTCAGAGCCGTCTGATGTTGGAGGAAGTTATGAAGCATTCATGAGACAGCAGCTTAGAGCTATTGCAATAGGCACAGGAATAACATATGAGCAACTAACAGGAGATTTAACCGGTGTTAATTATTCATCCATTCGAGCAGGGCTGATAGAGTTTCGCAGAAGGTGCGCAATGTTACAGCACAACGTGATAGTGTTCCAGTTTTGTAGACCTATTTGGAATAGATGGCTAGAATTAGCAGTACTTTGTGGAGAACTGAGTATAGATGAAAAAGTAGTAAAAGCAGTGAAAGAAGAAGTAAAATGGATACCACAGGGATTTGATTGGGTGGATCCGCTAAAAGATCAGCAAGCACAGCAAATGGCAGTAAGGAATGGATTTAAGAGTCGAGCAGAGGTAGTATCAGAAATGGGTTACGATGTAGAAGAAATTGACCAAGAAATAGCAGAAGATCAAAAGCGTGCTAATTCTTTTGGACTTTGTTTCGATTCTGATGTTAATCACAAAGTAGAATAAAGGGAGGAAGTGGTGTGGATAAATAAACCAGTAATGGTAGAGAGAAGAAGCTTTGAACTACTATCATTATATAACAGCAAACAACCTATCTTTAAGAACTCAAAGTATTTTCATATAAACCCAAAAGGAATAGCAATAATACGTATTTATGGAGTTTTGACTAAAAAAACAGAAGCTTTTGATCATATTTTAGACATGACTTCGTATGAAAATATTCATGAAGAGATAGAGAGTGCTTTAGAAGATAAAAGCATAGAGACGATTCTACTTGACATAGACAGTCCAGGAGGGGAAGTAAAAGGTGTCTTTGACCTAGCTGATTTTATCTATAGTGCAAGAGGAAAAAAGAGGATAATAGCAATAGCAAATGATGATGCATATTCTGCTGCATATGCTATAGCTTCTAGCGCTGAAAAGATTTTTCTCACCCGCACTTCAGGAGTTGGGAGTATAGGAGTAATAGCAAGTCATATAGATCAAAGTAGGTTTGATGAAAAGCAAGGTATTAAGTACACCACAATCTTTGCTGGTAGTCGAAAGAATGATTTAAACCCACATGAGCCAATGACGTCTGAAAGTCTGGGAAGCTTACAAAAAGAAGTAGACCGACTATATGAAATGTTTTTGCAGCTAATAGCAAGGAACAGAGGTCTTTCAATTGAAAAGATTCGATCAACAGAGGCAGGGCTATATTTTGGGGAGAAAGCAATAGAAATAGGTCTTGCAGATGGAGTTACAACATTTTTTGAATTTATCAACAATCATAGGAGTGTTAGTATGACAACTATTGAGGAAGGCTACGAGAACTGTCGTAGAGAAGTTTTAGAGATAATAAGATTATGTAATGTATCAAAGATGCCAGAAAAGATAGGAGAATTTATTGAGCAAAGCGTAAGTGTTGAGCAAGCAAGGGAGGTTTTAATGGAATTACTTGCAGAAAGAACGAAGAAGACAGAGATACTGAGTGCAGTACCACGGAATTCGCAGGAAGATTTGATGACACAGGTAGCGAAAAGTCGGTGCATTTAAATTTTATAACCGCCATATATAGTGCTCTGCGGTAAATAAGTGTCCAAAATGCGCCATAATGGCTAATTATAAGGTAATAACCGCGGTGTATAGCAGTTATAAACACGGCGGTAAAAAATAAAAAAAGGAGAGAAAAAGACATGATAAGTATAACTGAAGGAAATAATTTAGGCGATCTTCTGAAATATGAAGTGTCCAACCTATATTCAAGAGAATTAGAACCATTTAGGTTTTTCTACGATACCGTCCAGCCTATACTTTTGAGAAGGGAACTCTTATCTCTTGCACAGATTTTATATCTAAGCCAAATGCCAGAGTTTTTCCCTTCTCCATCTAATGCTTAAGCTTAAAACATTAAATGCTTTTTACAAGATACAAGCTAAAGGCAAATAGCGATCTACCGATTATTGAAATAGTGCCACACAATGACAAGCTCACTCGATTTTATCAAATTGTTCCGGTGATAGAGTCCGGCAGGGTTTTTCTGCCACAGCAAGCGGTATGGCTCAATGATTTTGAGTACGAAATTTTAATGTTCCCAGAAGCTCGCTATGATGATCAAGTGGATAGTACGGTACAATACTTACAATGGACAAGAAAAATTAACACCAGTGCTTTCAACGCGAATTCTGGATTAAAGGAGAATAGAAAAGGCAGAAAACAGGGTAAACTCAGCAGTTATAAAAAAATAGATGAGGTTACCCATGGAAGATATAACAAAACTGTTTTGTTTGGTCGATGATTTTTGCAGAGATATAGAGAAAAATTTTGCAGGCAAACTACTGCCAAATGGTAAAAAACCCACAAGAACAACGGAAATTGAGCACTCTGAAATCATGACAATAATCCTGCTATATCAACAATCTCCGTGTAAAAATTTCAAAACTTTCTATCTACATTACCTAACGTTGCTCTACAAATCAGAGTTTCCAAAGTTGCCTTCATATACCAGGTTTGTTGCTCTAAAGCCTAGGGTTTTGTGGCATTTAGCAATGTTGTTGCATTGGCTTTGTGGACAGTCAGAAAACACTGGAATTTCATATATAGACACAACTCCCATTGCAGTTTGTCATGCAAAAAGAATATCCAAAAACAAAGTTTTTGCTGGAATTGCAAAATTAAGCAAGAGTACTTACGGCTGGTTTTTTGGTTTCAAATTACATATGGTAATCAATGAAAATGGTGAAATTCATGCACTTACGCTAACAAAAGGCAATGTTGATGATAGGATACCTGTGCCAAATTTGACGGAAAAATTAACCGGCCTTTTGTTTGGTGACAAAGGTTATATTGCAAAAGAGCTTTTTCAGAAGCTGTTTGACCGAGGTTTGAAACTTGTTACCAAGGTGAAAAAAGGTATGAAAAATACATTAATTTCGCTAAATGAGAAGATTTTACTGAGAAAAAGGTCTATCATTGAGACTGTTTTTGGTTACCTAAAAAATAGACTAGAAATTGAACACACTCGCCATAGATCCCCTGTTGATTTCTTGGTTCATATCTTTTCTACTCTCATCTCCTATTCCATCAAATCCAAAAAGCCTTCTATTTCCTATACTTCCTTCCTTAATCCAGAATTCGCGTTTGAAAAAGGAAAGGAGTTGTTAAGCGGCATTTATGAAGCAAATTTTAAGCTAAATAAGACAATCAATATAGCTGCTTTACCAAAAATTGGCTATCATATGCTCAATGATGAGCTTGTTGTACGTAATCATATTACGGAAGAGGAAGTAAAGATTCCTAGAGATTTTCATTACCTTAAAGTCGTTAAATCCGATCATGATAATTATAAATTAACGTTTTGTAATTTTTTAGGTAATGAGTTTTTTGAATATAAAAAGTATGATCCACAATATTCTTGCGTTTCAGATGAATATAAATTTGTGGATTTTGGTAGTGTAAAAAAGACTCATAATCTAAAATTTAAGGAATATGTTGGTCATGCACCTAAGTTTTTTGCTGCAGAAGGTCCTATTGAGCCTGGATCTCAAAACCACGCAATTGATCTATTTAGGCTAGTCAAAGATGGTAAAGGTAGCAAGGTGGGAACCCTCGCTGATGAATTTGGTTATTTTGATGATCAAAATAAATTACATTATTATAATTATCACAAAAGTGCTGAAAGTAATATTTACAATCCTGAAAATTTCAGTATAAAAATGATAGATATAGATGTGAGCAAAATCGACAAATTCTACCTTATTGGGGAACAAGGTGATATAATCATTCATCCTATTTTGGAAAATTTAGACATATTTTAAAGTTTTTTAGAGTATCTAATCTTGTTGTTATTATAATTGGATTTGGTAGCATTGTGTTATGGAAGATAAATTGCTTGAATCAGTAAAAAACAAAAGTTATTTTAGTAAAGCAGTCGAATGGTATTGCCATAGGTATCTGTTTTGTGTAGCAGAAAGATCTTGGATGGCATTAATAGTATCGCTTCTCCTAGTATGTATATGTTTATTAACATTAAACATATACCTGTTGTTTCCTATTAAAAAAGATTTAAATTTTGTGAAGTATATGAACCACACAGAAGATGAGTTCTCTGCAATGCATAAGCTTAGTTTCAGTAAAAAGGAAGATGAATACACTTCCACAGCGAGGTACTTAGTAAGTAAATACATTGAAATATACGAGTCCATTAAGATCGTTGAACCGAAGTACCAAGAAAATTTTATAAGAAATAATTCTATACATAAAATCTATCAAGGCTTTCAGGAAAAAACGAACAATGAAGCTGTTTCATCCAAAAGAAAAATTGCCAACATAAATGTAATAACATTATCTATTGATCGATCGACCAAGGACTTAGTTACATTTGCTGGAAATGCTACTGTAGTTTTTGCAACCGAGCAAAATAAGGGGGTGAAAAATCAGGCTGTTGAGATTAGCTTCACTTTGTCGAATATAAAAGCAACTCTGGCTGGTATAATACCATTTAAATTTATTGTTAATGGTTATAAGTACAGATAATCACGTTTAAAATATTACTTGGTAGCTAAAAAAAAATAACCAAGGTGCACATAGCAGTAATAACTGGAGGTAAAACTAGAAGAATTGGCGTTTTTTTAATGAAGTAATTCTGAGAAGGTTTTAAGAAAAAGGCATTGTAAATCATCGGTAAAAAGTACAGAGCGTTGAGTATAGTACTAACAATTAACACTAGAGTTACAAACACAGAAAGTATTACATTGCCAGAGTTGAAAACAGCTTGAAAAATGAGAAATTTACCCCAAAAAGTTGGAGCAGGCGGCACCCCTATCATAGACAACGCACCTATAGCAAATGCTGTCATGCTAATTGGCATACTGCGTCCTATACCGTAAATCTTATCTATATATTTCTCACCTGCTCTCGTTATTATTGCTCCGGCAACGAAAAACAAAGTGATTTTTGCAAATGCGTGGCAAACTAATTGAAAAATTGCAACCCTCATGCTGAGCTCACTAAAAATTGAAGCGAACAATATAATATATGACAATTGAGAGATGGTAGAGTAAGCAAGCAATTTCTTTAATTCTTTTTGCTTTAGTGCAATCAATGATGCAGTAATAATAGTAAATCCAGCAGCGTACGGAAGCCACCCTCCAGCAAACCAATTTTGCTGCACAAAACGTTGCATGTTATCGACGCCAAAAGTGTATAATATAACTTTTATGATGATGAAAACTCCGGATTTCACAACAGCAACAGCATGCAGTAGTGCACTCACAGGAGTTGGTGCAACCATTGCTTTTGGTAACCAAAAATGCATTGGCATTAATGCAGCTTTTCCTATTACGTAAATTAGCATAGCAAAACACACTGCAATAAAAGTGATGAGTGAAGTATCAAATTTGAATATTCCACCACTTACAAAGTCTAAAGTATGAAATTCATTATATAAAAGGCCTATTGCAGGAAAAAATAATACCAAAGAAGAGAAAAATAGCACGCCAAAGTAATAGCGTCCTGCAATCATTGATCCATTTGTTGAGTTGTAAGTAACCAGAGGGTATGTACTAATAGTTAGAAGCTCATAAAAGACAAATGTAGTGAGCAAATCTCCAGAAAAAGCAATAAACATTGCACAGCTAATCGATATTGAAAAAAAAGCATAGAAAACTTGAGTGATTGCTATCAGCATAGTTATTCTGCATATAACATATTGCATATATACTGGTTAGTATCCATAAAAACGATATCAATAAACTGAATATTACTCCGGTAGACTCTAGCTTTAAACTAATGTGCAAATTATTACCAAAATCCATGAGGATAAATTGAGAATGATCACCATACACCCAATATAAAGCGCACAGACACGTATACGCAAATAGAAGTAGAGAAGAAGTGACAGTAATACTATTGTTCACTCTGGGCCATTTACCAGTAAAAAAAATAGCTAACGCACTTAAAAGTGGAATCAACGCAGTAATTAATAAATAATTCTCAGTAATAAAAAATGGTAAGGAAAGATACATTGACATTAAATTTTTTGTTTAGGTAAAGTTAGAATTATACTCAAATCATAGAAAAACCGCTATGTTTTTTTAGTTATTTGTGTATGCTATAGCTATACTGCGATTCATTCCACAACTGTACGAACATTTGTTTTTGTTAAACACAACAAAGATGTCATCCCAGTCTGAGACCTAGGAAAGTTTGCTTGTGAGCAAGCAAACTAGCATAGAAAAACGTTTTCGGTGAGATTGCAGAAACCAGTGTCTGGGCACTGGAATGACACCATTTGCTGTACAGTTTACCTTTAAAAATGAATGTTCATACAGTAAGCCATAAGATGACAAAAGAGTAAACTTTATCTGTGTGAGCTATAGACGCAAATTATAACAAATGCAGTAGCGTAATCTCCATCGTCACTCAGAGAAAGATGAATTTTGGAGATAAAATCCTTGCTAACGGTAAGATATGGCTTGCCTCTTACATCATTGTATATTTCTATATCTTTCATTATAATACCCTGACCACTACCTCGTGCTTTAACAAAAGCCTCCTTTGCTGCAAAGCGCTTAGCGAAATACCTTGCTCGCATTTCTTGACTATTATACTTTCTACTTAGCTCTATTTCTTTTTCAGTGTAGATTCTATTGAGAAATTTTTCCCCGTATTTTTGTAATATCCTCGATACTCTTGGTATATATACTATGTCAGTGCCGATACCGTGTATCATTTTGTGCTAAAGTGATTTATTGCTTCCTCAATCTGCATTTCCTTTACCTCTCCAGTTGCTCTATTTTTTACTTCAACTATCTTTTCATCTATTGCCTTTTTTCCGACAATTATTTGCCACGGCAAGCCTATCAGATCCATTCTAGAAAATTTTACTCCTACACTTCCTTCCGTGTCATCGTAAAGCACTTCATCACTTTTCAAAGCTTTATATATTTTATCTGCAGCCTCCGTTACTTTCATTTGTAAATTGATTAAACCAATTCTGAAAGGAGCCACCGATTCTGGCCAGATAATTCCTTTATCATCATGAAAAGCTTCTATTATTGCACCGACAAGCCTTGAAACTCCAATGCCATACGAACCCATATGTATATTGACATTTTTTCCATCTTGAGAAGTAACACTTGCCTTCATAGGCTTCGAATATTTATCACCAAAATAAAAAATATGCCCTATTTCAATACCCTTACTAACATTTAACTGTTCTTGTGATATAGGGCAAGTCTCAGGATCATGCATATCATCTGCAACTGCATATATAATCTTTAAACTTTCAATATCTTCACTCTCTAGTAGTTCAGAAAATTTATTGTCATAATATAAAGTGCTCTCACCAGTGTTTGCCAATATATGAAACTCGTGGCTCAAATTTCCTCCAATTGGCCCCGTATCAGCTCTCACTCCAATTGGGGTAAGTCCCATGCGTTTGAAGATTTTTATGTAAGCTTTGTACATCAAATTATATGAATTCAGTGCACCTTCGTAATCTACATCAAAACTGTATGCATCCTTCATCAAAAATTCCCTGCCCCTCATAACACCATAACGTGGTCTTACCTCATCACGGAATTTCCATTGAATTTGGTATAAACAAAGTGGCAAATCTTTGTAACTTTTTACCACATCTCTAATTAAATCAGTTGCCACCTCCTCGTGCGTTGGACCAAAAAGCATATCTTCCTCATGCCTATCCTTTATGCGTAGCATTTCCTTACCGTAATCATCGTAACGCCCTGATTCTCGCCAAAGACTTGCTGGTTGCACACAAGGCATTAATGCTTCAATAGCACCGGATTTGTTCATTTCATCTCTGATAATATCTTCAATATTCTTAAGCACTAAGAGACCAAGTGGTAACCAGGAATAAATGCCAGATGCTATCTGCTTTATTAAACCTGCACGTAAAGAATATTGATGGGAGATAATTTTAGCATGGGCAGGCTTTTCCTTTAGAGTTGGTAGGTAATATTTGGATAAACGCATATAATAGATCTGATTGTATTAAGTAATCTTAATACAGTCAGACCTGTAGGTAAACTTATTTTAAGAAGAGCGTGGAACACCTCCCTTTGAAGCAGAAAATTTTGCGTGGTCCTCGATAGGAGGAATAGATAAATCTTGCACCTTATTATCCACTGGGTTAACACTCTTTACTTGTGCTATAGAAGATGAATTAACATGCGAACTTGGTGGCTCCTCTGTCTTTTGTTCAAAATATAACGGAGATGTGGCTCTAGATCCTATACCACTGTCAAGACCCCCGCTTCCTTCTTCCTTGCTTGATGGGGAATTTGTGTGTTTTGTCTGCTCCTCTTTTTCCTGCTCTATCTCTTTCTGTTTGTCTTTGCTTTCATCTGTAGTCCAATCTGAATCGCTAATAGAATCAGAATGCTCACTTTCACTATCTGAGAATTGCATGACTGCTACTCTCTCCTTAAGTCTCTTTGTCCAATCTGAATCATTATCATCCAACTTCTTTCTCTCTGCTTGCTCCCTATCTATTCTTGCAGCAAACTCTTCTGGTGTTTCTTTTTTGTCAGTGCCCCCACTACTTTCCAATTTTGCTTTCAATTCATTTGTAAAATTTTGTTGCTGCTCACTCTTTTTAACGTAGTGCCTCCTCTTATCTGTTCAAACAGAGTAGAATGATTATTATTCTCAGGTTCACCAGCCTTCTTCGGTGCATCATTCTTAGGTTGCTCCGTACGCTTGGAAGCTGTAAAAAAATGCGGAGGTGGAGGTGGTAGTGCAGCATCTTGTGGCAATGGAGGAGGTGGTGGCGGTGGCGGTGGTGGTACACTGACACTTGGATTTGGTTGTGTACCCAATGTTACTGGAGGCGGTGTAGGAGTAGGCACACTTGATTTATTCTCCAGATTAGTACAATTTTCACACACAAATTTTTGTGGTTCTTCTTTCTTATTGTCAGCTCTAGAAACGGCCAGTCTAATGAGATATATTTTTGAAATCAATGCAACAGCCGTAGAAACAGCAAAAATTGCTAAAGGAACTGCTGCAATAGGACTAGAACCAGAAACTGCTATAATAACATAAGGAAGATATTGACCAGATATGAAACTAAATATAGATAATAATGAAACAGCAATTAAAGGTTTCCATATAGTCTGCTTAGTTTTAGTAAGCTCCTGACTATCTTTTAGCAATGAAGAATTATTGGATATCATCATTTCTTTGCCTCACTTGTTAACGATAATTTAATAATAACCCAATTAATAATTTCTGTCAATAATTAATTATGAAAAACAAAGTTGCAATTTGAATAGATAAGCTATAAGTAATATACGACCAGCAATAGCCATACAATAGACTTCTTGTATAACCCACACTAAGTAGAAAAAAGGTGTCATCCAAGTAGCTGACACTGCTCTCCTTTGTCATTCCAACGCGAATTCTGGATTAAAGGAGAATAGAAAAGGCAGAAAACAGGGTAAACTCAGCAGTTATAAAAAAATAGATGAGGTTACCCATGGAAGACATAACAAAACTGTTTTGTTTGGTCGATGATTTTTGCAGAGATATAGAGAAAAATTTTGCAGGCAAACTACTGCCAAATGGTAAAAAACCCACAAGAACAACGGAAATTGAGCACTTTGAAATCATGACAATAATCCTGCTATATCAACAATCTCCGTGTAAAAATTTCAAAACTTTCTATCTACATTACCTAACGTTGCTCTACAAATCAGAGTTTCCAAAGTTGCCTTCATATACCAGGTTTGTTGCTCTAAAGCCTAGGGTTTTGTGGCATTTAGCAATGTTGTTGCATTGGCTTTGTGGACAGTCAGAAAACACTGGAATTTCATATATAGACACAACTCCCATTGCAGTTTGTCATGCAAAAAGAATATCCAAAAACAAAGTTTTTGCTGGAATTGCAAAATTAAGCAAGAGTACTTACGGCTGGTTTTTTGGTTTCAAATTACATATGGTAATCAATGAAAATGGTGAAATTCATGCACTTACGCTAACAAAAGGCAATGTTGATGATAGGATACCTGTGCCAAATTTGACGGAAAAATTAACCGGCCTTTTGTTTGGTGACAAAGGTTATATTGCAAAAGAGCTTTTTCAGAAGCTGTTTGACCGAGGTTTGAAACTTGTTACCAAGGTGAAAAAAGGTATGAAAAATACATTAATTTCGCTAAATGAGAAGATTTTACTGAGAAAAAGGTCTATCATTGAGACTGTTTTTGGTTACCTAAAAAATAGACTAGAAATTGAACACACTCGCCATAGATCCCCTGTTGATTTCTTGGTTCATATCTTTTCTACTCTCATCTCCTATTCCATCAAATCCAAAAAGCCTTCTATTTCCTATACTTCCTTCCTTAATCCAGAATTCGCGTTTTTATCATAAGAATAAATTGTGCAGGAATGCAATAGTTAATAGTAGAATGTCTACGTTATTTGTTATAAAAGATTTCTATGTATTCAAATATGGCAGTTCTGGTTTGTTGAGCGAGAAGTATCAATAAGCAGCTCCCTTTTAAGTGAACTTTTCTGCAACAGAGTTATCGTAACAACAGCCCTTATGGCTCATGCTGGAAATGATGTTTTTTGTATTCAATAGAAATTGGTAATTTTGAGAGGTATACTGTGACCCTTGATCGCTATGTAACAGCAGATTTTTATCGGGTTTGCGTTTATCAACGGCCATCAATAAAGAATCTTATAACTAATTATCATGTTACTCATTAACCACCATGCGTGAATATAGGTCAATTATTGCCGCCAACAACCTTCTTTAGTTTTTATGTAGGTAATCCCAAACTTTATTTGGCTGATCAGTAGTAAAATTTTGATCCAATGTGTTCGGAGCCACAACTCGGTTGCTTATTTGCTGTTTTTTATTTTTGAACTTTCGTCTAAGCTTGGCTTTAATGCCATTTTCTTGCATAACACTTTGTACTGTTTTAATTTTTGCCTAAAGCTTTTAATTCAGCGTGAATTTTAGGGGCTCCATATCTGCATTTAGAAGCTTGATGTATTTTTTGAATATCTGCTAGAAGCCCTTCTTTTGCTAATTCTTTACTGCTTTTTTCCTTAGCACCCCATACCACCAGCACAAAACCCTACATAGTTCCTGTGTTTTATAGCAATTTCTATATAAAAGAATACTTTACTCTTTTTCTTTGCCCAGGGCTTTTTTTAAAATGTCTCTTTCTCTTGTTAGTTCTTTTTTTAGATCAAATCTTTCTTTGTCATAAGGAGCCTTTGCCTGGAAATGCGTATGCTCCAGACATTTTTTCATCATATTTTCTTACTTAACATACTGCCATCTATACCTAGATCTTTTGCTATTTTTGTACTTGCTTGACCTGTTTCTTTAACCAGCTTAACAGCTTCTAATTTGAATTCTGCTGTATATTCTCTTCTATTTGTCATATTTTGAAAAAACGTTTTATTTTACTCCAAAAACGTCTTAACTTTCTCTCTACTTTTTCTGGGTAAGGTCAATTTACCGCCGCGGCGCTAACTAGTAGCGGGATGACGGGTTACCAAATTGTAGAAGTTGCTTTAGCTATAAATTCAAGTTTTATCAATGTCTTGTGTTGTTACCCAAATAATGGTTGTGCAAGCGCTTAATTTTTTGATCAAAAAGGAACAAGTTTAGTAAAAAATAATGATATTATTAGTGGAACATAAAACAGTCCCACTGCAGTACTGATTAGAAGCAACAGAGTAGCTTTATCTGGTTGATAATTCAAGATATTAGCAAGTATTATACTGGACCCAGAAACTGGAATAATAGCTAGCAACATCAGTGCTTTATATATGCTCTCATCGTATATACCTATAACATGCTTGTCTAAAAGGACAATTCCTAAAACAAACAGTGGCCAGAATACGTACTTTGCTGTAATAGTGATCAAAGCAAGCTTCCAATCTACTTTAAAGCTTGTAATATTCGCAATGCTCACTCCAAGTAGCACCATTCCTAATGTGACAAATGTACTTCTAATATTCATCATAACATCTGTTAAAAAAGTAGGTATCTGTATATCGTATATACTTAAAAAGAAGCCCAGAACCATCGCATAAAGCGAAGGAAGTTTGAACAACTTTAATATGCATTCTTTTGCGGTATAAATACCATTTGCAGCTATGTAAAATCCTAAGCTGTTTTCAAATAGCGCCATTCCTATATAACAAACAACATATACAGATACTGAATCTTCATCAAATAAAGCCATGGCAATCGGCAGGCCAAAATAACCCATACTTGTGCTGCCTGAGCTAAATGCTAATATGTTTCTCGTGTTATCCTTAAATAAAAAAGAAGAAAGATAATACACTGATAAGGACATAGTGCTACCTATAAACCATATCAAAATCGGCAGAGAAATTACTTTTAAATTAACTTCTGTATGAGAAACTCCATATAAAATCACTATTGGATTAGCTATATAAAAGAGTATTTGAGATATAGTGTTTCTATCAATTTTAAGACATTTTCCTGCTAAATAACCAATAAATATCGTAATATAAATAGGTAATATTTTTAAGAAAAGAGTAAAGAACATACTAGCCTATTGTGATACTTTTGACTGATAAAGTGATATTAGATCTTAAGGTATTGTAAAAGTAAACAAAATTTATTTTCCAATTTATCCAGCTCATAGTTAATTAAATTAACGCAAATTCTGGATTAAGGAAGGAAGTATAGGAAATAGAAGGCTTTTTGGATTTGATGGAATAGGAGATGAGAGTAGAAAAGATATGAACCAAGAAATCAACAGGGGATCTATGGCGAGTGTGTTCAATTTCTAGTCTATTTTTTAGGTAACCAAAAACAGTCTCAATGATAGACCTTTTTCTCAGTAAAATCTTCTCATTTAGCGAAATTAATGTATTTTTCATACCTTTTTTCACCTTGGTAACAAGTTTCAAACCTCGGTCAAACAGCTTCTGAAAAAGCTCTTTTGCAATATAACCTTTGTCACCAAACAAAAGGCCGGTTAATTTTTCCGTCAAATTTGGCACAGGTATCCTATCATCAACATTGCCTTTTGTTAGCGTAAGTGCATGAATTTCACCATTTTCATTGATTACCATATGTAATTTGAAACCAAAAAACCAGCCGTAAGTACTCTTGCTTAATTTTGCAATTCCAGCAAAAACTTTGTTTTTGGATATTCTTTTTGCATGACAAACTGCAATGGGAGTTGTGTCTATATATGAAATTCCAGTGTTTTCTGACTGTCCACAAAGCCAATGCAACAACATTGCTAAATGCCACAAAACCCTAGGCTTTAGAGCAACAAACCTGGTATATGAAGGCAACTTTGGAAACTCTGATTTGTAGAGCAACGTTAGGTAATGTAGATAGAAAGTTTTGAAATTTTTACACGGAGATTGTTGATATAGCAGGATTATTGTCATGATTTCAGAGTGCTCAATTTCCGTTGTTCTTGTGGGTTTTTTACCATTTGGCAGTAGTTTGCCTGCAAAATTTTTCTCTATATCTCTGCAAAAATCATCGACCAAACAAAACAGTTTTGTTATATCTTCCATGGGTAACCTCATCTATTTTTTTATAATTGCTGAGTTTACCCTGTTTTCTGCCTTTTCTATTCTCCTTTAATCCAGAATTCGCGTTCAAAGGGAGAGTTAGAAATTATCTATCAACGCATTGTTCATGGTGAAGAGCAAGTGTTAAAGGCTAAGCAGTCTGTATTGGATCTTAAGTTCACTCAGCAGTCATTAGTAGTTTAGTTATGCTCTTTGTTCATGGTTTTCCCATTTTGAGCAATAATTTTTTATATAAGCATTTTTGTTGCCTATCCTCAACACTTTCCACATTAGTGTTACTAGCAGAAGTTACTCTTAAATGTTTGTTCATGTTAGCTAAAAACGTTAAGAAATTTACCAAATAAAAAAAAGGCAAAAGAAGCCCCGATTACTATCTATTTTCAGTATTGGCGTTTTTTAAGTCTTAAACGCTGCAATTTAGCTGCTTTTAAATGCAACTCACCTTAGTTTAAATGTTTAAAAAATTTACCAAGCAGAAAAAAAGACAAAGAATCTCCGGAGTAGCTAGTTATTCCTCTCTTTATTTTAAAATTTGACGTTGGGTGATGTCTTAAACGCTTTATAAGCGCTTTTCAGCTTACGTGGGTAAAAACCCAAAATTTTTATAAAGACATAGTATGCATATAGTGCAAAAATTAAACAATAGTACGCCAAATACAAGTCTTCTTGTCGTTTTAACTTGCACAGATTGGGAAGTTAAATAATATAGCTTCAGTTTCATGATAAGGGGGCTGGCGAAGGGTGTCAAGTAGTTTCTACCTGAAACCACAATATTCGCACAGTTGGAAAATGGTTGCGGGAGTAGGATTTGAACCTACGGCCTTCAGGTTATGAGCCTGACGAGCTACCGAGCTGCTCCATCCCGCGTCGTTGTTTATTTAGTTATTATATATACAATAATAGAAAATAAAAGAACAAAATCACCCCATGGTTGTAACTTTTCTCGACATAATAGTTAGTTATATACGTCATAATGAAAAATATAACTTGATACTGTGGCTTCCTGTTTTTCAGTGTGCAGGAATTTTAACCTATTTTTCCCTAAGTTTTGAACCAAGCTGCATATCTATTTTTCTTTTGCTTTTACCCACACTAATTTTGATTGCAATATTGTATAAAAGGTACGCGATATTGTGTATCGCTTTAATTGCAGTGCTCATAGGATTTACAGCTAGTAAATTAAGAACAGCTTTAGTTGATACTCAAATTCTTGATAAAGAGAGATATGTAAAAGATATCGTTGCCACAGTGAAGGATATTAACGACAGGGGCTCATATAAACAATTTCTGCTTTCTGTTGAAAAATCCCCTACTATCTCAAAATCCTCTCCTGTTATCCCAGTGCCCCCTTTTGTCATCCCAGTACTTGATACTGGGATCCAGAAAAAAAAGATATGGATTCCAGCGTCACGCGCTGGAATGACACCGGATAGAGCTCTAGATAACATCAGAATATCAGTTAGAACCAAAGTGGAAAAAGGCATTAAAATAGGCGATCAAGTAAAATTATCAGCAAAACTCTTCCCTCTAAAGATTGCGCCTTCGGAGTATGCATACGATTTTGCAAGAATAGCATATTACCAGAAAATAAGTGCAACAGGTTTTGCAACAAGCAAAATAGCCCTACACAAAAAGGCTGAAGCAAGGCAATTTCTAGAGTATATAGAATCTTTCCGTCAATACATTTATGAAAACCTGCAGCAAAATATCAAAAAACCACATGCGGATATAATCTCTGCATTACTGATCGGTAAAAAAGATGGCATAGATCAAAAAACTATGGACGCGATACGAGATTCAGGTATAGCACATTTGTTTGCCATATCTGGTTTGCATTTATCATTTGTTGCTGGTCTGTTTTTTATAGTGTTTCGTAATTTATTCGCAATATCTGAAACTTTGACTCTTAAGTATAACACCAAGAAAATATCTGCATTTCTTACTATCTTGCCAACCACGTTCTATTTGTTGATTACCGGTATGCAAATTTCTGCTCAGCGTGCCTACATCATGGTGATTTTAGTACTCGTTGCAATAATGATAGAGAGAAAATATCGAGGGTTAATAGCAATTGCGTTTGCTGCTGCAGTGATACTTATCATAGAACCAGAAGTAATTTTAAAGCCTGGCTTTCAGATGTCATTTTCTGCTGTTTTGGCACTGGTTGCCAGTTATCAAATTAATGCTAATAAATTGTTCAAAATAAAAATAATGAAATATTTTGTGTCGATAATGATTAGCTCAGTAATAGCAAGTTTAGCAACTGTTCCGTACACGATATACAATTTTAATTATTTTTCAATTAGTGGCATTATCACAAATTTAGTTGCTATACCAATAGTTACATTAATTATTATTCCACTTGGAATAATCTATGTTTTGTTGATTCCTTTCGGTATTGAATGGATTATAGCGCCACTTATAGAACGCCCAATTGACAGCATTTTGTATATAACAAACGCTATCGCTAGTCTTCAGTATTTGGTTATTCCCATTCGCACTTTTCCTGCATCATCAATTATTATAATAACACTTGGTTTATTGTGGCTGTGCTTGTGGGAAAGAAATTGGCGTTTCTTCGGAATTTTCTTTATTGTGCTGGGTATTTGCTTTAGCACCGCATATAAAACCCCCGACATACTAATAAATGCTGATAATGTTGCTGTAAAAGAAAGTGATAACTTACTATATTCTCTCACCAGGAAAAATAGGAACTTTGTTGTCAAAACATGGGCGAAGCAAAATGGGCAGAACCAAATTTTGAATCATAAAAAATACAATAACTCAGATAAAAGTCTAAAGTGTAACGATTATGGCTGCATATATAATAAAGGAAATAATAAATCAGTGTTGCTAGCTTATAAGACGCGAATTCTGGATTAAAGGAGAATAGAAAAGGCAGAAAACAGGGTAAACTCAGCAATTATAAAAAAATAGATGAGGTTACCCATGGAAGACATAACAAAACTGTTTTGTTTGGTCGATGATTTTTGCAGAGATATAGAGAAAAATTTTGCAGGCAAACTACTGCCAAATGGTAAAAAACCCACAAGAACAACGGAAATTGAGCACTTTGAAATCATGACAATAATCCTGCTATATCAACAATCTCCGTGTAAAAATTTCAAAACTTTCTATCTACATTACCTAACGTTGCTCTACAAATCAGAGTTTCCAAAGTTGCCTTCATATACCAGGTTTGTTGCTCTAAAGCCTAGGGTTTTGTGGCATTTAGCAATGTTGTTGCATTGGCTTTGTGGACAGTCAGAAAACACTGGAATTTCATATATAGACACAACTCCCATTGCAGTTTGTCATGCAAAAAGAATATCCAAAAACAAAGTTTTTGCTGGAATTGCAAAATTAAGCAAGAGTACTTACGGCTGGTTTTTTGGTTTCAAATTACATATGGTAATCAATGAAAATGGTGAAATTCATGCACTTACGCTAACAAAAGGCAATGTTGATGATAGGATACCTGTGCCAAATTTGACGGAAAAATTAACCGGCCTTTTGTTTGGTGACAAAGGTTATATTGCAAAAGAGCTTTTTCAGAAGCTGTTTGACCGAGGTTTGAAACTTGTTACCAAGGTGAAAAAAGGTATGAAAAATACATTAATTTCGCTAAATGAGAAGATTTTACTGAGAAAAAGGTCTATCATTGAGACTGTTTTTGGTTACCTAAAAAATAGACTAGAAATTGAACACACTCGCCATAGATCCCCTGTTGATTTCTTGGTTCATATCTTTTCTACTCTCATCTCCTATTCCATCAAATCCAAAAAGCCTTCTATTTCCTATACTTCCTTCCTTAATCCAGAATTCGCGTTTCTAGGTACAAAAATGGCTAGAACAGTTTTCATTGGTATTGATGTTTCAAAAGAAACACTTGATATCTCAATCAACAATAAACATCAGCGTATAGAAAATGTAGAGACAGCTATATCTGAGTTTATAAAGTCAAAAATGGCTAACGTATTTGTTAAGTTATGTGTAAACAGGTGGTTATGAAAAACTTGTCACAAAGTTGTATAACATAGCTGTTCACAGAGCTCACCCAAATCGGGTATATGCATTTGCAAAAGCCTGCAACCACTTTGCAAAAACAGATAAATTAGATGCAAAATTACTAGAAAAATATGCTGAATTTATCACAAAAAATGACGAGGTAGTAGAATACATAGTTTCACAAAAGCAAGAAGAACTAAAAGAGCTAAGAGCAGTTGAGCGCAATCTAAACGATGAAGTTCACGCAAATAAGTGTCGTTTGCATAAGGTTACAGGAAAAGCCAGGGAATATATAGAAAAACAGATAGAATTTGCAAAAAAACAATTAGAGCAAATTAGGCAAGACATAGAAGATATAATAAACTCTGATCCTGATTTGAAGAAAAAAAGCAAACTGCTAACTAGCTATAAAGGTGTTGGACGGAAAACCGCAAGTATCCTACTCATAGAGGTTAGCAGGTTAGATAATAAGGAAATAGCTTGTCTAGTTGGAGTTGCACCAAAAACTAGTGAAAGCGGAAGGAAAGTGAGCAAAGCCCAGATCATAGGTGGCAGATTTTATGCTCGAAAAGCATTATACATGTCTGCTGTGGTTGCAATGCGTCATAATAAAAAAATGAAAGCAGCGTTTAGTTGACTCTGGCAAAGTCGCTTTAGTTGCTGTAATGAGAAAAATCATCATTTGTTTAAATACTATGATAAAAAACAATAATTCTTATCTTGATGTTTAAGACGGTAGATGCCAGTGTCAAGCACTGGCATGACACCATTTACTGTATGAATTACCTTAACAAAAACAAATGTTCGTATAGCTGTGTGTTAAGGTATTGAATATATTCTATAAGCCTGCTAAATTTAAGGAAGCAAAAATCTCTAGTTTTCAAATAAAGAAAAGTCTACAATTATATGAAGTTTCAAAAATATAATGTTTAACCTCAAAATATTTTGTAATGTCCATTGCCTTTGAAATTACTATGGCTGCTTGCTATTTGCGAGCGAAAAATGCCAGATTTTGCTCTACAATGACTTTGTTCTCTATTATCGGCATTGCCCTTGGAGTTGCAACACTAATAGTGGTGATGTCTGTGATGAACGGATTCAGAGCAAGGTTGCTTGACTCAATACTTGGCATTGATGGCCATATTAACGTTTATTTTGATAGGAACATAAATTCAGATTACTACGCAGTTTCAAAATCTATTGAGAGAATTCCTGGTATATTAAAAGCTACTCCTATGACCAATGATCAAGTTATTATTGTAGCAAATGGTAAAATTGCAGGTAGCGTAGTGCGAGGTGTATCAACTAAAGATTTGCTTGATAGTACTGCCGTTACAAATAATGTAATTATAGGTGATGTAAAAAAATTTGATGAAGGGGTAATAATAGGAGCACGATTGGCAGAAGCTTTGAACATTGACTATGGCGACGAAATTACGTTTATATCATCTGAAGAATTTGATGCATTACTTGGTGAAATGCCGCGAATGAAAAAATATAAAGTTATAGCAATATTTGATATGGGTATGTTTGAGTATGATAATACCTTGATATATATGCCTCTAAAATCAGCACAAGCCTTTTTTAATTATAAAAATAGCATAAAAAATATAGAAGTACTTGTAGACGACGTTACTAGAGCTGATAAGCTGGCAGATGCTATAGAAAAAGAAATAGGAATGGAAGCTGAGAGTTGGCAATCACAGCAAAGCCATTATTTTAGTGCTTTAAAAACTGAAAGAAATGTGATGTTTTTAATTCTTACTTTGATTATAGTTGTAGCAGCGTTTAATATTATCTCAAATTTAATGATGATAGTGCAAGAAAAGAAATCCGCGATTGCAATTATGCGCACATTTGGTGCAACAAGTGGAAGCATTATGCGCACATTTTGTGCTTGTGGTCTATTAATCGGTTTTACGGGAACTTGTCTTGGCTGTATTATAGGTGTCGTTTTTTCTCTCAATATCGAAAGTATTAGAGTGTTTTTAGAAAACATTACTAACGTCAAGCTGTTTGATCCTATGATATACTTTTTTTCAAGTTTGCCAGTGATATTAGTACCCCAAGACGTAGTAAATATTTCTGCACTTGCGTTATTCTTATCATTTTTAGCGACAATTGCTCCTGCGTTGCGGGCAGCTGCACAAGATCCTGCGGAGATACTACGTTATGAATAATACTCAGCAAAAGTACATAGGTTGGTTCTTAATTGTATTGTTATTTACCGGTTACATCACAATAAATAACATAAACTTTTTAAAAATAAATCAGCAAGAGAGTGAAAACAATGTGAAAGCTTTAACGGAAAACATGGATGAATTTAGAATGTTGCTTGAAGTTAATCAATCTAGAATAGAAAAAAAGATATTTGACCTCAAGAGAAGTCAGCATACTCAATGTGAGCAAGGTGATAATAACTCAAGATGTAAGAACCTTGCAAAATTGCTATTACTTGTGGTTAAAATGAAGAATTCGTTATTGCGAGAAGCAAAATTTGATAACCATATAAATTCAATAAAGCCTTTGATATCAGAGCTTGATGATCCAGAGATAGAAAATGCAGTAAATGAATTGGAAAGTTTGAAAGAGGTAGATACTTTACGTGAGTTGAAGTTATCTTTTGAGAAGACTATTGCTGTTATTAACTACAATAAAAGTACATTGTCTAAAAAAATCATTTCAAACTGGATTAGAATACAAAATAAAAATGACCCATTAAGGGCAAAATTCCCAGAAATTGAGGAGTCAATAAATGATAATGATTGGCAAAATATAACTGTTACAGCAAGCAATTTAACGCATTCAGAATTCAAGCCATGGCTGAATAAATTGAATGGTTTTATTGTAGCTTCTAAGAATATTTCAACAATATATCATCACTTGTTACAATATATCTCATGATTTATTTTATAATTTTCGCTTTTTCGTTTTTATTTGGTATATGGGTCAAGGTAAGTGGTGAAGTAATAAAATTGGAATTAGGCAATTACACTATAAGTATTGATCTATATTTCATTATTTTTACTTGTGTAGTTTTATTATTTTTATTAATTACACTTGTACGCTTTTTTTCCTCCATTTCATCAACATTTGCCAACATAAGAAATAGAAGAAGGGATAGGGAAGAATTGCTTCTCTTTGAAGCTTTCTTTAGCATAGACTTAGACAATATAGAGAATGCCCAAAAGCTAGTTAAAAGTCTGAGTGAGGAGAGCGATAGGTTGTCTTTAATAAAGCTCTTTAACTCAGGTAAGACGGGAAATTACAGCTTTTTCAGTAACGGTTTAACAAATATTGCAAATAAAAATCGTAACTTAGCTCTACTTCTAGCCAATAAGCTGATTGTCCACCTCAAACAAGAAAAAGTAGTCTTTCAAAAATTTATAGAATATTGCTCTAGTTCAATTAATGATAAAATGCTATCTATTCCCTTTCAAATAGAGCATTGCATATTGAAAGAAGATTGGATTAATGCAATTTTGAGGTTGAAGGAAGCAGTTAAGTCCAATATTTTTCTCCCCTTTGATCATAAAGAAATGTTTGCAGTGTTTTATTGCGCTTTAGCAAAGCAATATGAAAGTAAAGGAAATTTTAAGGAGGCTATAAAATCTTTATTTAGAGCACAACGTTATAGTGCAATTTTTCAGCCCATCAATTATTTAAAGGCAGAATTATATATTAAACTTGGAAAAATCAGAAAAGTTTCTGCAGTGCTAGAGGCAGAGTATACAGTAAATCCTACTCCTCAGTCAGCTAAAATGTACATCAATTTAAATAGTAAAGGTGCTGAAAGACTATACAACTTACGCCCTGATTATTATTTTAGTTACTGTTTACTTGCTTTGTCCTCAATGAGTTCAGGTAAATATGATCTTGCAAGTCAATATTTAGACACTGCTATGAAAAAAGCTAATTACATGTCAATCTACTTTGTTGTAATACAACTTAAGGTTACATTGCAAGAACACGACAAGGTAATTTATTGGCTAAACAAGATGGGCTCAGAAGCTTTGCCTGATCCAGGCTGGAAATGTAAAAATTGTAACAGGGAACTAGAACAATGGGATCATAAGTGTTCAAGTTGTAATAGTTTTAATTGTGTTTATTATATATTATAAAATTCCACAAAGTGTAGAAATTACCATTAGGCTACTTTCACATTGATATTGCTGAAGTTAGAGCACTTTCTTAATATAATCCTTATCTCCAAACAATAAACCTGCAAGTTTCTTAGCTAGACTTGGTTTTAATGTCAAAAAAACTTGCTTTTAGACACTAACAGTTATATATTTTAATAAATCAGGGTTGTATACAAAATGAAGAGCTTAAAGGAATTATCCTTAAGAATTAAGAATATTAGGTCTGTACAGAAAACCACGAAAATAATGCAAATGGTTTCTGCAGCAAAGTTGTTACAAAGCCAAAAGAAGTTATTAAATTCAAAATTATATGTATCTAAGCTGCATAACATTATTTCTTCATTAATGCTATCAGTTGATCAAGAATTACTGGCAAAAATTCTAAATGTCAGTAACGACGGTTCTTACCTAGTATTCATTGTTGCGTCTGATCGTGGCTTGTGCGGCAACTTTAACTCTTCTATTGTCAAATTTAGTCAAGAGCGTGTAAATAAGTCAATCGCAAATGGCAAAAAAGTAGATATTGTATTTCTTGGTAAAAAAGCTTTTGATGTAGGTAAAAATAGATTTGACTCTAAAAGTATCTTAAAAATTGAAAATAGTAAGGGAATCACGTTAAAGCACGTAGAAGCTTTGGTTGGTGGTATAGATCTAAGTAAATACGATAAAGTTAAAGTTTTTTATAGTAAATTCTATAATACCTTCACGCAAAAGCCAATGTTGGAAACAATAAAACCATGGAGTGAAGACTCATCCTTGATTGACAACTCTCTGGCTGGTCCAACAACAGATTACGGCTACGAGTATGAACCACAAAATATTGAATTTATTTTAAAATCTTTGGTTCAAGATTACGTTGTAATTGCTCTTTACTCTGCTTTGCTTGAAAGTGCAACAAGTGAGAATAGTGCTAGGATGGTTGCCATGGAATCAGCAAACAGAAACACTAAAGAGATGCTGAACAAACTAGCATTGCTTTATAATCGTTCTCGTCAAGCAGCAATTACAACTGATTTAATTGAAGTGATAGGTGGTGCAGAGTCTTTATAAAAATCTAAGGAATAGAAAATGAATATATTAAATATTGCAGCAGATATCACTAAATTAATAAAAAAGCAGAATCAAGACGCGGAAGTTACAATATATGAAACTAATAAGACTTCAGTTTCTCAGCGTCTATCAAAAATTGAGCAAATATCACAATCTAAAAATTGCACTGTAGGAATCAGAGCTATAGCAGGTAAAAACAAAGCTGCGTATATTTCTACAAACGATTTGAATAATCTTAGTGATACGGTAAGCCAAGTGGTAGAAATGGCAAAGAATGCGCCAGAAGATCCTTGCATTAATTTTGCTGTAAATGGTAGTAATTATACCTCTTCTGCAGATTTAAGTATCTCAGATAATAATGTTGTAACCGTTGATAACCTAAAAGAAATTGCTGAAGCTGCAGAAAATTCAGCCCTTGCACATAAGAGTATCACTAATTCTGAAGGAGCCTCTTCTTCATACGCTTTAGTGAATACAGTATTATCGACTGTTTCTGGTTTTATTGGCTCATTTAGTAAATCAACCTTTGCTAATTGGGTCTCTGTTGTTGCTGGAAGAGAAAGTGAAATGAAGGTTGGTTACGATTATGATATAGCATGTAATTTTAGTGATTTAAAGTTGCCAGAGTTAATAGGAAAAGAAGCAGCAAAAAGAGCAGTTGATCAATTGAATTCACGTACAATTAAAACTGGCAAATTTCCAGTTATTTTTGAAAAAAGAGCAGCAAAAGGGCTAGTAAAAAGTTTTGCTTCTGCTATAAATGGGAGCAGTATTATAAGCAACAGTTCTTTCTTGAGGGGTAGTTTAAACGCTCAGATTTTCAATGATAGAATTAACATTATTGATGATCCATTGTTGCCAAGATGCATAGCATCGAGACCATTTGACGGAGAAGGGATAACTAGCAAAAAAAATATATTTGTAAAAAACGGAATATTACAAAATTGGATTTTAGACTTATACTCGGTTAGAAAATTAGACTCAGAAACAACCGGAAGTGCAACTCGTGCAAGTAATGCTGCAGTTATTCCTGCAGCTAGTAACCTCTATATTGAGAATGGTAATGTATCGTTTGAAGAATTAATTCAGGAAGTGAAAGAGGGAATATATGTAACTGATTTATTTGGTTTTGGTGTCAATTTAATCAATGGCGATTACAGCCAAGGCGCTTCCGGATTTTTTATAGAAAATGGAAAAATAACGTATCCAATACATGAGATTACCATTGCTAGCAATTTGAAGGATATGTTTAGCAATTTAGTCGTTGCAGATGATCTAACTTTTTGTGGGCAATTTAATTCACCAACGATTAAAGTTAGCGAAATGACGGTTGCAGGTTCGCTTAACGATTAAAAAATTTATTTGCATCAAGTACAACAATTGTGTATTATTGTCATGTAATGTTAAGAATAGACTATGGAGTATAAAGGTTTAGTTTCAATAGCTAAGCTTAAAGCATTCTCAATCGTAATTTCAAAGTTTTTCATCACATTAGTAATGTTAGTTAATAATTTAGGAGTTGTTTAAATGGAATTTGGTAATGTAAAATGGTTTAATGCCGAAAAAGGCTATGGTTTCATCAAGCCAGAAGGTAAAGGGGGTGACGTTTTTGTACATATTAGCACGTTGGAACGTTCAGGAATAAGGCCTGAGGCACTTAAAGGAGAGAATAAAGAGAAAGGAATAAAAGGGGAAAGGGTGAGTTATGAGGTTAAAGAGGAGCGCGGTAGAAACGGAGAAGATAAAAAATCTGCAATAAATTTAAGATTGGAAGATTAATCTATTATGAAGTCTTTTAATAGGATTAACGTATTGTGAATAATTTTCATGAGATGGGTCTCCCAGTTTCGCTTACACAAGCTCTAGATAAAAATAATCTTTTTGTCCCGACCCCAATTCAAATACAAGCGATCCCTTTAGCCCTGCAGGGTAAAGATATTCTCGGATCTGCTCAAACAGGAACTGGAAAAACTTTGGCATTTGCTATTCCGTTGGTTGCTAAGTTGCTGAATGAGCCTAACACTGGTTCAGCTTTAGTCGTTGTGCCAACCAGGGAGCTTGCGCATCAGGTAACAAATGAGATAAGAAAACTCTTATTTCAAAATTCTGCACTAAGGGTCGCTTTGTTGATTGGTGGTGAGCCTATTTTTAGGCAGCTAAATCAACTTCAGAAAAAACCACAAATTGTAATAGGTACTCCTGGTCGTATTATAGACCATATTGGGCGTAAAACTTTGATTACTCGCAATGTTAGCGTTCTTGTGCTTGATGAAACGGATCGTATGTTTGATATGGGCTTTGGAATTCAAATTGAAGAGATCATGAAATATCTGCCAAAAATACGGCAGACTCTTATGTTTTCTGCAACTCTTCCTGGAGATATAGTAAAACTTGCTGAGAAGTACCTTAATCGACCAGAACGTATTTCTGTTGATTGTGAGGCTACAACTTCTGTAAAAATTAAGCAAGAAATTGTTTATGCATCAGAATCAGAAAAATATGAAAAGCTTGTTACACAACTATGTCAGCGCGAAGGATCAATCATTATCTTTGTCAAAACAAAGCGAGGAGCGGATCAGCTAGCTAACAGATTGCACAAAGATGACTATAGCGCTTTAGCAATTCATGGTGATTTAAGGCAGCACAAGCGCGAAAGGGTCATTAATTCTTTTCGTCGTGGCCGTAATCAAATCATGGTTGCAACAGATGTTGCTTCTCGCGGCCTTGATATTCCCCACATTCAACATGTTATCAATTATGATGCACCACAATCGCAAGCTGACTATATTCATCGTATAGGTAGAACTGCACGCGCTGGAGCTGAAGGATATGCGCTATCTTTTGTTACACCTCAAGATAAGAGAAGACTGCCTGCACTGGCAGACAAAGAAGGAGAGCTAAATTTTGATTGTAGTGTGCAATTTAAAAAACGTAACAGCAAAAAGGTCTTTAAAAGGCCAAGTACGTTAAAGACTAAATACGGTAGAAAAAAGATCAATGCATTTAAGAAGAAAAGCAGAGTACTAGAAAAAGCGTATTAAATAGGATTTACCTACAATTTGATAAGCGTAAAACTCGTCATTCCGCTACTCATTAGCGGAATCTATGCTGAGATATTGCGGTGCTATGACGTAGATCCAGAGTGGGATTCAAATTGGCTACAGCGAACTGCTGGATTTCAATTTTTTTAATAATTGTGTGCTATTCATTATATATGAGTTCCCACTTTTAAAGAGAATAGGAGATGATTTCCAAAAACTTAGAGGCAAGTTTGAATAGAGCACTATTCATTGCTTCTAATTTTAATCTTAAATATGCGAAAGTAGAACATCTATTGCTGGCGTTAACTAAAGACGTGGATGTAAATTACGTTTTATCAAGATGTAATATCAGAGCCGATGAAATCATCAATATGGATAACATTCTATCAAGATGCAATATTAAGGCTAATGATTATAATAATAATATAAAAGGGTTTTTACAAAGCAGTTCTGAATTGATTATCAGTGGAGTTAAACCTAGCTCAATGTTTCAATGCATAATACACAGAGCAATAATACGGGCTCATAGCTTGGGGAAAAAAGAAATAAATGGAGCAAGTGTTCTAGTAGAAATTTTGTCTGGGCAAGATTTATATGTTGAAGATCTATTGCAGAAACAAAGTGCGAAAGATTCCAATTTGATTTACCACATATCTAACATGAAATACTCTAACGATATAGATGAATACACCACTAATCATAAAGTAAAACTTGATAAAAATAATGACGCTCCTACTACAGTAAATAAAGGTGAGCTACTAAAAGATGAAGAAATTCTACAAAGTTATTGTAAAAATTTAAATGACTATGCAAGAAGCAAAAAAATAGATTATGTTATTGGTCGTGATTATGAATTAAATCGCACTATAGAAATATTATTGAGGCGTAGAAAAAACAACCCTTTATATGTTGGAGACCCAGGTGTTGGCAAAACAACAATAATTGAGGGTTTGGTATTAAAGATCATTGAAGGCAGTGTTCCGAGCGCACTCAGGTCCAGTATAATTTATGCTTTGGATTTAGGATCACTCCTTGCAGGGACACGCTACAGAGGTGATTTTGAAGAGAGAATAAAATCTATAATAAAAGCGATTGAGGCAAAACCAGGTGCTATCCTTTTTATTGACGAAATACACACTATCATTGGAGCAGGTTCTACAAGTGGTAGCTTTCTTGATGCAGGTAACCTACTCAAACCTGCGCTTGCAAGAGGTACACTGCGTTGTATAGGTGCAACCACATATAGAGAATACAGCGCTAGTTTTGAAAAAGATAAAGCACTAGCGAGAAGGTTTCAAAAAATTAATATTAAAGAATCTTCTGTTAATGAAACGATAAAGATACTAGATGGTATAAAGCACTACTATGAAGGGTATCATGGAGTATATTATACAAAGAATGCCATTAGGTCTGCGGCTGAACTTTCGCATAAGTATATTACTGGGCGAATATTACCTGATAAAGCGGTTGATGTTATTGATGAGGCAGGGGCATATTGTAAATTGCTAAGAAACAGGGGTAAAATTGTAAATAGTAGAGATATTAAGAATACCATTACTAGAATTACAAATGTGCCTTGCGGATCTGAATCTGATGATTTGCAGAAAGTAAAGTCTTTAAAAGCTAATCTAGAAAAGGTGATTTTTGGCCAAGAGCAGGCAATAGAATCTCTTGTTAGTTCTATTAAAATTGCTAAATCTGGGTTGAGAAATTACAATAAGCCTTTAGCAAATTATCTTTTTGCAGGGCCAACTGGTGTTGGTAAAACCGAGCTAGCAAAACAATTAGCAGAAAGCATGGGCATGAATCTTATACGCTTTGATATGTCCGAATATATTGAGTCTCATACGATATCAAGGATGATTGGTTCTCCTCCTGGATATGTAGGTTATGATCAGGGTGGATTACTCACAGAGTCTGTATCTAACAATCAATATAGTGTTGTGTTGCTTGATGAAATTGAAAAGGCCCATAGCGATATCTATAATATATTGCTACAAATTATGGATTATGGTTGTGTTACAGACACTTACGGACGTAAAGTTAACTTTTCCAATATAATCTTAATTATGACAACTAATGCAGGAGCAGCTGAACGTAGCAAAAGTTTTGTTGGCTTTGGGCATAAAAAATTTAACACTGGTGATAGTGAAAAAGCGATAGAACAGGTTTTTAGCCCTGAATTTCGTAATCGTCTTGATGCGATTATTTCTTTTTCTGACTTAAATGCGGATATAATTCTGCATATTGTAGATAAATTTATTCAGGAACTGAAAAAGCAGCTGACGCAAAAAGGCATAAACTGCTTGGTAGAAGATGAAGTGAAATCTTATCTTGCACAAACAGGTTATAGTAAGAAAATGGGAGCACGTCCGATAGAGAGACTTATTGAAAAGGAGATAAAAAGTTACTTAGCGGAAGAAATACTGAATCGTAAATTAATAAAAGGAAAGAAATTAAGAATCTATATGAGTAAAGTAGAAAATAAAATTGCTTTTGATATAGTTTGAAATTCTTGTTTTTTATTACACTGATAACGCGAATTCTGGATTAAAGGAGAATAGAAAAGGCAGAAAACAGGGTAAACTCAGCAATTATAAAAAAATAGATGAGGTTACCCATGGAAGACATAACAAAACTGTTTTGTTTGGTCGATGATTTTTGCAGAGATATAGAGAAAAATTTTGCAGGCAAACTACTGCCAAATGGTAAAAAACCCACAAGAACAACGGAAATTGAGCACTCTGAAATCATGACAATAATCCTGCTATATCAACAATCTCCGTGTAAAAATTTCAAAACTTTCTATCTACATTACCTAACGTTGCTCTACAAATCAGAGTTTCCAAAGTTGCCTTCATATACCAGGTTTGTTGCTCTAAAGCCTAGGGTTTTGTGGCATTTAGCAATGTTGTTGCATTGGCTTTGTGGACAGTCAGAAAACACTGGAATTTCATATATAGACACAACTCCCATTGCAGTTTGTCATGCAAAAAGAATATCCAAAAACAAAGTTTTTGCTGGAATTGCAAAATTAAGCAAGAGTACTTACGGCTGGTTTTTTGGTTTCAAATTACATATGGTAATCAATGAAAATGGTGAAATTCATGCACTTACGCTAACAAAAGACAATGTTGATGATAGGATACCTGTGCCAAATTTGACGGAAAAATTAACCGGCCTTTTGTTTGGTGACAAAGGTTATATTGCAAAAGAGCTTTTTCAGAAGCTGTTTGACCGAGGTTTGAAACTTGTTACCAAGGTGAAAAAAGGTATGAAAAATACATTAATTTCGCTAAATGAGAAGATTTTACTGAGAAAAAGGTCTATCATTGAGACTGTTTTTGGTTACCTAAAAAATAGACTAGAAATTGAACACACTCGCCATAGATCCCCTGTTGATTTCTTGGTTCATATCTTTTCTACTCTCATCTCCTATTCCATCAAATCCAAAAAGCCTTCTATTTCCTATACTTCCTTCCTTAATCCAGAATTTGCGTTTTTAAAGCATTAGAAGAATTCTTTGTTGGCAATATATTTAATATAGATGATCGAAAAGGATTCAAAGATTCTTTGGTAGAGTTAGTTATGAAACATTATTACTTTGGCAATAAAATTTTAACTTTAACTCTACCAAGAGAAGCAATACCTAATTCTTTCGCTTTAGAGCTTTTGTCTTCACTTTATAAAGAAAATGCGCTAGCTTTACCTATTATATTAAAATACCTTGTTCACAGGAATTTATCCAAAGATTTTGATGAGATCAGTAAAAAATTACAGGCCGAAATGGATCAAGATATACAAGAAGCGGAGCTACAACACAATTCTAAAATTTCTAAAGAAATTGAGGTATGCAAACAAGACATTTTAAATGTTCTGGATGGTGGTAAATCAGTATTGAGTGATCAATTGAAGCAAAAATACTATTCTATACTAGAAAATGAGGTTAAAGAATTAAAGGCTGAGATTTCAAAAGAACTAGAAGACTATACTAACAACACTAACATTCATGAAATATATCAAAGCCTTAATAACAAAAGAAAAGAAAAAGAACATTGTGAGGAAATAGGAGTTCCTGCACTTTGTACTTCTGGTATTGCCACACTTTGTATGTTGTTTTTTGCTCCACTTATAGCAATCCACATTTGTGATTTTAGAAGGGGTGGTATAGGTTTTTTAGAGGCTCTTATGTATACAGCAGCTCCATTTTTGATTGTTGCAACGTTAGCACTTATAATAGCAGGTGTAGCTTACTTAGTAAATAGGAACTATGAGAAAAGTTTTATAAAAGAAATGCAAAACTTTGTAGAAAAACCAAAATGTATGGATAAAGCAACTAATACTGAAGATGTGAAGAAGTTAGAACAAGAAGAAACAGGAGTAGGCGATTATGGTAAAAAACCTTCAGCACTACCATACGATGGACCTAAGCAGCCAGCAGATCTTTCAGAAGCACAACCACCATCATACGAAGAAGCTTGCAGCACTATCGTGCAATTGGAAGATTCAGGACCAAGCAGTAATCTTGATTTTGCTGAGCAGCTAAAACCTGGTACAGATCTTTTAGGGAGTCTTTCAGAACAACAAAAAGCAAAATTGGGTCCTGTTCTACTTCCATCTAATACAATGTAATAAAGGGGTATAACTCAGAGCTAGAGGTTATGATTGTAATAAAGACATAAAAAAACGGACAAGTCAAGCAAAGTTACAAATGTAATTTTGCTTGACTATCCATTTATTACCACCTAAAGCAGCTAACAAAGCCATCCCATATGACATTTTGCCTATACCCAATTAAGCATATTAATAAGTAAGTAAATCTTAATATAATCTTATTATACTTATAAATACGCTGTATAGAATGAAAGTATGGATGATTTCATAACTGCAAGAAGAAAAGATGATGCTGTGGTATCTGTTTGTCAGGATAATAAGAAAAAAAACGTGTTAATTTTAGGGCTCAATCAAGCCGCAAGGAATTTGTTAAAATACGAGGAAGGGAATTTACTTAATAAGCCGTTAATCAATATTTTAAGTGCAAGAGCAGCTGACGACATGAAGAATTATTTAGAGTATACCGAAAATGGACACGATTTACTTGATATACTACCTAAAGTGATAGATTTTTCCTTAATTGATGCTAAGGGAGAAGATATCAGGACAAAAGTAAAAGTTTTCCGCACTGCACAATTTGCCAGTAATAAAATAAATTATGAGCTGTTAATACGTGATATCAGTTTGTCCCATAAATTAGGAATCTTTAGAGATGAATATCTAATGGGTAAAAAATATAAAAACCATGACTTATTCGATATACCGGGCAATGAGTCCACTATTCTAGAGTTATACGTTATATTGAATTTCGCCTTTCAACATCAAATTAATGCAGCTATAGGAATAATTGGCTTAAATAGTAGCTGTAGCGAGACAAATGATGCACTGAAAGTTGTCATAGAACATTTTTATAAAAATTGCCGTAGTGATGATTTTCTAGGGTATATTGATGAGAATAAAGTGCTTTTTGTTTTGATTAACTGCGATGTAAAAAGTACATCTAAAATAATTAATCGTATACATTCTGCCATTAATAAGCAGTTATTAATGCAAAAATTACCAAGTGTATCAATAATTTATGGGAATATAGCTCAAAAACAGGCAGCAAAATCTACCAGCGGTACCTTCTGAAAAGTTGTTTTTTATTTATATTGAGTTTAAACTTAAATTTTTATAAAGATTTAAGTTTATTTATGAAGTTAAAGTACTACCTGGTAGCACTGCTTTCATCATTGTTTTTGCAGAATAGTGCTAGCTCTAAAACAATTTTGGATAAGGAAATATTTTATGCAGAACTAGACGGAAAAATAGATTTGAGATTCGGCTACGCCTTCAACAGAGATTCTTTCAATGCTAAGCCTAAGGATAAAACTTCAAGTGATTCATACTTGCGCTTTCTTTATTTACAGCAAGTTTATCCAAATACTCAAATGGGGGTTAATGTTAAGGCAGGGGTTTCTGGTATTGCAAACCTAAAAGCGTTAGACATAGAAAAGTTAGACATGGAGGAATGGTATTTTATCATAAAAAACCAGGAACTTGGATCAATTGAATATGGTAAAAGAAGTTTAGTTAGTCAGAGCATGTTAATTAACACTTCAAAAATTTATGCAGCTGCTGGAGGAGTAAATGGTTGCTGGGCAAACTATGCAAATTTGCGCGGTGATCCTAAAAAAGATGGTGACCCTGGATATGATAAAGACAAGGTATTTTTGGTAAAACCCAACATTTACAGTGAGTATAATGGGCTCGAACTAGGGTTAAAACAATCATCAATTAACTACATCTCCCCTAAAATCTATAACTTTCAACTCGGGTTCAGTTACGTCCCAGGAAAAAATAACTTACAATATAGCAATCTAATTGCTGCTGGCCTTTCCTATAAAAACAGCTTGTCAGATGATATAGGTTTTACTACTGCCTTAACTGGTGAATTTGCAAGAGAAAATTTAACTGATTGCTCAGATGGGACTTCTAAAAATTATGAATGCCGCAATCAATTACTACACTGGAATTTTGGTTTGAAGCTAAAATTGTTCGATCTTGATTGCATTTTTTCGTATGGTAATGGTGGTAAATCTGGTGAGAAGCGTAATCCTGAAACAAATAATACGTATTATATGAATGCAGGTATCGCTTACCGTTCTGATTCTTACAAATCGAGCTTAACATATTTTAGTAGTGGTAGAGATATTGCAGGCGAAGGTACAAACGAGTTAACATCATATGCTTTAAGTCTTGAAAATTCTCTTTTTTTAGGTACTTCATACTATTTCGATATTGTAAAGTTTAGTACAAAAGAGCCTAAAATAGAAAATAACAACTCTGGTTATGTGTTCTTGGCTGGACTGAAATTAAGTTTTTAATATTGCCTCCTTCCAATACTCTTTTCTGTCATCCAAGGTAACTGTTCACACAATGGCGTCAACTTAAGGAAAAATATCAGCGATAGTGTATAAAATTTCTCTCTAAAACTTTTACCATTAAATTATCCAGAAGCCGCAGGAAACAGCACTTTTGTTTCTATTTTATTTCAACAAAGAAGTTTAAAATGTGTCCTTTTTAGGTGAAACATGCAAAAAGGAAAAAATTTTATTCTACAAATTAAAAATATAATATACTCGAAAGCTTTTCAGAGAATCCATTGTGTTGGAAAGAACAGTTTCACGCGAACAAGAAAACTCCCTTTTACGACAGTATTTTCTATGATTTTAAAGTTAGTTAAAAAAAGTTTGGGAATAGAATGTGAACTTATGGAGCCATTGACATGTACCCTACTTACGCGAATTCTGGATTAAGGAAGGAAGTATAGGAAATAGAAGGCTTTTTGGATTTGATGGAATAGGAGATGAGAGTAGAAAAGATATGAACCAAGAAATCAACAGGGGATCTATGGCGAGTGTGTTCAATTTCTAGTCTATTTTTTAGGTAACCAAAAACAGTCTCAATGATAGACCTTTTTCTCAGTAAAATCTTCTCATTTAGCGAAATTAATGTATTTTTCATACCTTTTTTCACCTTGGTAACAAGTTTCAAACCTCGGTCAAACAGCTTCTGAAAAAGCTCTTTTGCAATATAACCTTTGTCACCAAACAAAAGGCCGGTTAATTTTTCCGTCAAATTTGGCACAGGTATCCTATCATCAACATTGCCTTTTGTTAGCGTAAGTGCATGAATTTCACCATTTTCATTGATTACCATATGTAATTTGAAACCAAAAAACCAGCCGTAAGTACTCTTGCTTAATTTTGCAATTCCAGCAAAAACTTTGTTTTTGGATATTCTTTTTGCATGACAAACTGCAATGGGAGTTGTGTCTATATATGAAATTCCAGTGTTTTCTGACTGTCCACAAAGCCAATGCAACAACATTGCTAAATGCCACAAAACCCTAGGCTTTAGAGCAACAAACCTGGTATATGAAGGCAACTTTGGAAACTCTGATTTGTAGAGCAACGTTAGGTAATGTAGATAGAAAGTTTTGAAATTTTTACACGGAGATTGTTGATATAGCAGGATTATTGTCATGATTTCAGAGTGCTCAATTTCCGTTGTTCTTGTGGGTTTTTTACCATTTGGCAGTAGTTTGCCTGCAAAATTTTTCTCTATATCTCTGCAAAAATCATCGACCAAACAAAACAGTTTTGTTATATCTTCCATGGGTAACCTCATCTATTTTTTTATAATTGCTGAGTTTACCCTGTTTTCTGCCTTTTCTATTCTCCTTTAATCCAGAATTCGCGTTAGAAAAAGTTCAAAACTTTCTTGATGATTTAGATGGTGAAGAAGAAGATCTTTCTGACTTAGTTGTTGATGACAAAAAAGTAGAAGTAACAAAACCAGGGGATTTATGGATTTTAGGTGATCATAGAATCTATTGTGGTGATAGCTCTGTAGTTGAATTATATAAAGCGTTGTTAGATGATAAAATGGCAGACATTACTGTTTGTGATCCTCCATATAACGTTGATTATGGTAATAGCCAAGATAAAAAGATATTAAATGATAATCAAGGTGAAAAGTACGAACTTTTTCTCTACGACATCTGTTCCCATATTTTAGCATATACGAAAGGTGCAATTTACATCTGCGTATCATCATCAGAGTTTTCAACGTTGCAAAAAGTATTTGAGGAGGCAGGAGGAAAATGTTCAACATTTATCATTTGGGCAAAGAGTCACTTTACGCTAGGAAGGTCTGATTATCAAAGACAATACGAAGCAATGCTCTACGGTTGGAAAAATGGCAATAAACGTGAGTGGCATGGAGGTAGAAATCAAAGTGATCTGTGGTTTTATGATAAGCCAACACACAATACACTACACCCAACAATGAAGCCAGTAGAGCTAATGGAGAGAGCAATAGTAAACAGCAGTAGACCAGGAGACATAGTTCTTGATCCATTTAGCGGCTCTGGAAGTACGCTGATTGCATGTGAGAGAACAGGAAGAATTTGTAGGACAATAGAGCTAGATTCAAAATTTGTAGATGTAACGATAAAACGTTGGCAAGTGTACACAGGCAGGGAAGCAATTCTTTCTGGTACTGGTAAAACCTTTTCAGAGATTCAAGAAGAAAAACAGTAAGAAAAAAGTGGAAAAGATAACGCAAACAGAATGGGCAAGAGAGATAGGAGTTTCAAAGCAATATGTCTGTTATTTAGTAAAAAAAGGAATAGTTGAGTTGGAGGATGGTTTGATCAATAGAGAACAGGCAAATGAAGCAGTGGCAGCAATAAGAGATCCAAGTCAGCCACTGAGGAGGAAAAATCCAGAAAACGAAAATACAAGTAACCTTTCTACAATGTTGCTAAAAACGCGAATAAAAAATGAGATGGAACGTGGCAAATTGCTTGAGGCAAAAGCTAAGGCTGAAATAGGAGAACTTGTAGCAGTAGAAGAAGTAAAAAGTGAGGCATTTAACGTAGCAAGAGTTGTACGTAATAATTTGCTTAATATTCCAAATAGAGTTTCAGCACTGCTTGCATCACTGAGTGACACTGAAAAGATTCATATGGCGCTAACCGAAGAGATTACAAACTCATTACAAGAATTATCTAATATTAAGTTTTAAATAATGTCTGCTAACTTAAGTTTAGAATTAATAAAGTGTCTCATTAATCAGCAAGGAGTGGATGTAAATGTTAGAGGATTAAATGGGAAAACCCCACTACATTATGCAGTAGAAATTAACGAGCTTAGTATGGTTGCGCTTTTACTAAATAGGAAAAATATTAATCCACTGATCACTGATGATGATGGTAAAAGTGCGCTCTCTTGTGCAAGAGAAGAGATATTACAAGCACTAATCAATCACAAATATGGATTGGAGAAAGATAGCTTACTTCATTTAGCTACGATGTTGAATGAAGCAAATGCTGTAAGGTTTTTACTCGACAAAGGGGTTAATGTTAATGAGCAGAATGCTTTACTACATACACCATTACATTTAGCATCAGGAGCTGGGCATGAAAAAATAGTAGAAATTTTAATTAAAGAAGGAAATGCGGACAAAGATGTTCTTGATGCAAGAAATCATGCAGCAATGCATTATGCAGTAAACAACAAGAGAATAGGAGTAGTAAAAAAACTAGTAGACCTTGATGCAAATGTAAATAGGACCGGTAGTGGAGAAAATGCAACAAAGTTATCACCTCTTCACAATGCTGTAAGCGTTAGCAATTATGATGAACGAGATTTGTGTTTGGATATTGTAAGGTGTTTAACAAATGCTCCAAACTCCAAGGTCAATTTACAAGACTATGAAAATAAAACACCATTACATTATGCTGAAAGACTTAAAACAATAGAGGTTTTACTAACCCGAGAAGATATAGATCCTTTGATTAGAGATGATAAAGGCAAAACACCATTTTGTTATGCAAGAGAAAGGAATAAACAAGATATAGTGGAAATTTTAGTGAGTAGTAAATATGGAGAAGATAAAAACAGTTTACTTCATTTAGCTGCAAAAAAAGGATATGAGGAGTTCCTAGAAGAGATTTTAGAAGAGGGAGTTGAAGTAGATATTTTAAACAATAAAGGAGAATCAGCGATATATCTTGCAGCAATAAATAGACATTTTAATATAGTAAAATTACTGCTAAAGAAAAGAGCAGATGCTACAGATGTTTTTCAGTACGCAATAACAACAAATAACGTAAAACTGATAAAGTTATTAAGCAAAGAAAAAGATATAGTTTTATTTGGAAAAAATGACAACTTTCCAACGTTTCATTTATTGAGCAATAAATATTTTGAAGAAAGGAAAATAGCAGACAAAAAAATAAAGAAATGCATCAATATCATCTGTGTTTCTATAACAGTATGTGCAATAGCGATAGTAGGAATTTACCCTAACATTATAGCTGCGGTAATGGTGGGAATAGTTGCGCTCATAGCTGCAATAATAATGAGTAATTTAATTCAGAAGTATATAGAAGAAGCGCTTGAAAAGAAAATGTTTATTGAACTCGAAAGTGGGAAAACAAGTAGTCCTAATTTAAGTGATGTGGAAATATCATCTAATGATGGTGAAGAGCTAGCAATATGATATACGCCACATCTTTTTCTGAAGGTTTAAAACCGGATCCGCAGCTTAAAGTGTCAGAGTGGGCAAATGAGTATCGAGTTTTAGCTCCAACTGCAGCATCAGAGCCAGGTAAATGGAGAACAGAGAGAACTCCTTATTTAAAAGAAATCATGGATTCACTATCTCCATCTTCACCAGCAGAGAAAATAGTATTCATGAAAGGAGCACAGATTGGGGGAACAGAAGCTGGTAACAATTGGATAGGCTATATTATAGATCAGACTCCTGGTCCAATGTTAGTTGTGCAGCCAACAGTTGAAATGGGAAAGCGTTGGTCAAAAGGAAGATTTGCACCGTTAATAGAGAGTACACCATGTTTAAAAAGTAAAGTAAAAGACCCAAGATCAAGAGATTCAGGGAATACTGTACAAAGTAAGGAATTTCCAGGTGGAATAGTAGTAATAACCGGAGCAAATAGCAGTGTAGCACTGAGATCTATGCCAGTAAAATATCTCTTTCTTGATGAGATTGATGCCTATCCAGGAGATTCGTGAGGTGAAGGAGATCCAGTTTTACTCAGCATAGCCCGTACTAATACATTTGCACGGAGAAAGATTTTTTTAGTATCGACACCAACGATTCATGGAATAAGCAGAATTGAGAAAGAATTTGAAGCAACAGATAAGAGATATTTTTTTGTACCATGTCCATATTGTAATTACTATCAAGTTCTGAAATGGTCACAAATTAAATGGGAAGATAATGACTCAAGAACAGCACATTATGTCTGCACTGAATGTAGCGGCAAAATAGAAAATCATCAAAAGACAGAGATGCTTGAACGTGGAGAATGGAGGCCTACTAATAGAGTAAAAGGTGAGAAAAAAGGATTTCATCTTTCAAGTCTTTATAGTCCAGTTGGGTGGTATAGTTGGACTCAAGCAGTAGAGGATTTTCTCCATGCAAAAGAAAGTGAACAATTACTGAAAGTTTGGATAAATACTACGCTTGGAGAAACCTGGGTAGATAAAGGAGAAGTACCAGACTGGAAGCAATTATTTAACAGAAGAGAATTTTTTCAGATTGGCACAGTACCAAGGGGCGAAGTAGTTCTCACAGCAGGAGTTGATGTTCAAAAAGACCGTTTAGAAGTAGAAGTTGTAGCATGGGGAAGAAGCCGTGAAAGTTGGTCAATAGACTACCAAGTATTTGAAGGAGATACAGGAGGTGGAGAAGTATGGGGAAAACTCTCTGAGCTCTTAAATCATCATTTTATCGGTGAAAATGGGCTTGAATATATGATAAGCATGATGGCGGTTGATGCAGGGTATGCAACACAAGAAGTATACAACTGGGTGAGAGGTCATCAAGGATCTGGAAGAGTAATGGCAGTGAAAGGTGTAAATAAAGCACTAGTACCACTTAGCAGCCCAAGTAGAGTAGATATAACAGTTGGTGGTCAAAAGCTAAAAAGAGGAATAAAGCTTTGGCCAGTGGGAGTATCGATATTAAAGTCAGAGCTTTTTCAATTACTTAATGTTTTAAAAGAAGAAGAGGGAAAAGCTCTACCTGGATACTGTCATTTTCCGGAGTATGCACCTGAATATTTTAAGCAGCTAACGGCAGAGCAATTAGTCAGCAAGGTAGTAAAGGGATATACCAAACAAGAGTGGCAAAAGGTAAGAGAAAGAAATGAAGTACTAGATTGCCGAATTTATGCCAGAGCTGCATCTATTGCGCTTGGAATTGATCGTTGGCCAGAGAGTAAATGGAATAGTCTGAGTGGAAAAATGGAAAGTAAAAAGCCTAAAAAAGTAAGACAGAGTAAGTGGTTGAAAAATGTATAACGAAGAGTATTTGTTTCAAGTTGAACAAGCAATAAAGAAGCTGCAAAACGGAGAGCGAGTAGTATCAATTGCATATGGTGACCATGTAGTGAGATATGCTGAAGTTCAGATAAATGACTTGCTGAATCTACGGCAACGTATTAAGGCTGAATTGAAAATTGCAGGTATAAAGCAAAAGAGAAAGATTGTTTTTTCAACGAGTAAGGGGATCATATAATGATAAAAATCGTTGAAAGGAACTCTATGACAAAAATTATAGCAAAAGAATATACAGATTTTTAGAGCAGCTCAAAGAACAGATTGCTACTAGTCGTTATAAAGCAGCAAGAACAGTAAATAAAGAGCTACTACTACTTTATCATTATATTGGAACACAGATTCTAGAAAAACAAAAGAGCCAAGGTTGGGGATCCAAAGTAATTGAGCAGTTAAGTAGAGACTTAAAGGCTGAGTTTCCAGAAATGAAAGGTTTTAGCACAAGAAATCTAAAATATATGAGGCAGTTTGCAGGGGAATATCAAGATATTGAATTTGTGCAACAACTTGTTGCCCAATTGCCATGGGGACATAATGTATTTCTGATGGACTTAGTTCGGGACAAAGAAGCGAGGCTATTCTACATAAAAGAAGCTATAGAACATGGCTGGTCAAGAAACATTATGGTAATGCAGATTGAACTTGGGTTACATAAACGTCAGGGAAAGGCTATCACTAATTTTAAAGAGAAGTTACCTTCACCTCAATCAGATTTAGCGCATTATACATTAAAAGATCCATATATTTTTGATTTTTTGAGTATAGGAGACGATGCTCACGAAAGAGAAGTAGAAAAAGGACTTGTAGGCCATGTAGAGAAGTTTTTGCTTGAGCTAGGGGAAGGATTTGCGTTTGTTGGTAGACAATTTCATTTAGATGTTGGCGATGACGATTTCTACATAGATTTATTGTTTTACCACTTGAAGCTACGTTGTTTTGTGGTGATTGAATTAAAAGATAAAAAATTTAAACCTGAATATGCAGGAAAAATGAATTTTTATCTTTCAGCCGTTGATGATTTACTGAAGCATGAGACAGATCAACCATCTATAGGATTAATTTTATGTAAATCTAAAAATGATGTACTAGCAAAATACACGCTAAAGGATATGACGAAACCGATAGGCCTTGCTGAATATCGAATAACTGAAAACCTACCAGAAGAGATAAAAACAGCGCTACCAACAATAGAAGAGCTAGAGGCTGAATTATTGAAAATTTCAGATAAGGAAAAGTAATGCTATTAAAATCGTTCAAACAACTATTTAGCAAGCCAAAAATCAAAAGTTCAGCCTGGGATGCGTCAGGCTCAGGAAGAAGGGTAATGTATTGGCAAGGAGAAACAGGAAGTATAAATAATTTACTTTCTCAGAGCCTTGAGCACTTGCGTAGCCGCTCTCGTGACATGGTAAGAAAAAATCCTTACGCTGCAAGTATAATTGATACAATAGTAAGTAACTCTATTGGAACAGGAATAAAGCCGCAATCAAAAGCAAGAGATGGAGAATTTCGAAAGAAGGTGCAAGAATTATGGCTAAGATGGACAGATGAAGCAGATAGTAACGGAGTAAGTGATTTTTATGGATTACAAGCTCTGGTATGTAGGAGCATGATAGAAAGTGGAGAGTGTTTTGTACGCCTCCGACATCGTAAACTCGAAGATGGATTTTCTGTACCATTGCAACTTCAAGTATTGGAATCAGAGCATTTAGATAACAAAAGTAATCAAACACTTGCAAATGGCAATATTATTCGTAGTGGTATTGAATTTAACCGACTTGGTCAAAGAGAAGCATATTACTTATTTAAAGAACATCCTGGTGAAAGTACCTTTGGAGAGTCAGTAAGAGTGCCAGCAAACGATGTTTTACATATCTATAAACCACTGAGACCTGGGCAAATTAGAGGAGAGCCATGGCTTTCGAGTATACTGCTAAAGCTTTATGAGCTTGATCAATACGATGATGCAGAATTAGTAAGAAAAAAGACAGCAGCGATGTTTGCAGGGTTTATTACGAGACTTGATCCTGAAGCAAATATTTTAGGAGAAGGTGAAGCGAATGAGCAAGGAGTAGCACTATCAGGTTTAGAGCCAGGAACAATGCAGCTTTTAGACCCAGGAGAAGATATAAAGTTTTCAGAGCCGTCTGATGTTGGAGGAAGTTATGAAGCATTCATGAGACAGCAGCTTAGAGCTATTGCAATAGGCACAGGAATAACATATGAGCAACTAACAGGAGATTTAACCGGTGTTAATTATTCATCCATTCGAGCAGGGCTGATAGAGTTTCGCAGAAGGTGCGCAATGTTACAGCACAACGTGATAGTGTTCCAGTTTTGTAGACCTATTTGGAATAGATGGCTAGAATTAGCAGTACTTTGTGGAGAACTGAGTATAGATGAAAAAGTAGTAAAAGCAGTGAAAGAAGAAGTAAAATGGATACCACAGGGATTTGATTGGGTGGATCCGCTAAAAGATCAGCAAGCACAGCAAATGGCAGTAAGGAATGGATTTAAGAGTCGAGCAGAGGTAGTATCAGAAATGGGTTACGATGTAGAAGAAATTGACCAAGAAATAGCAGAAGATCAAAAGCGTGCTAATTCTTTTGGACTTTGTTTCGATTCTGATGTTAATCACAAAGTAGAATAAAGGGAGGAAGTGGTGTGGATAAATAAACCAGTAATGGTAGAGAGAAGAAGCTTTGAACTACTATCATTATATAACAGCAAACAACCTATCTTTAAGAACTCAAAGTATTTTCATATAAACCCAAAAGGAATAGCAATAATACGTATTTATGGAGTTTTGACTAAAAAAACAGAAGCTTTTGATCATATTTTAGACATGACTTCGTATGAAAATATTCATGAAGAGATAGAGAGTGCTTTAGAAGATAAAAGCATAGAGACGATTCTACTTGACATAGACAGTCCAGGAGGGGAAGTAAAAGGTGTCTTTGACCTAGCTGATTTTATCTATAGTGCAAGAGGAAAAAAGAGGATAATAGCAATAGCAAATGATGATGCATATTCTGCTGCATATGCTATAGCTTCTAGCGCTGAAAAGATTTTTCTCACCCGCACTTCAGGAGTTGGGAGTATAGGAGTAATAGCAAGTCATATAGATCAAAGTAGGTTTGATGAAAAGCAAGGTATTAAGTACACCACAATCTTTGCTGGTAGTCGAAAGAATGATTTAAACCCACATGAGCCAATGACGTCTGAAAGTCTGGGAAGCTTACAAAAAGAAGTAGACCGACTATATGAAATGTTTTTGCAGCTAATAGCAAGGAACAGAGGTCTTTCAATTGAAAAGATTCGATCAACAGAGGCAGGGCTATATTTTGGGGAGAAAGCAATAGAAATAGGTCTTGCAGATGGAGTTACAACATTTTTTGAATTTATCAACAATCATAGGAGTGTTAGTATGACAACTATTGAGGAAGGCTACGAGAACTGTCGTAGAGAAGTTTTAGAGATAATAAGATTATGTAATGTATCAAAGATGCCAGAAAAGATAGGAGAATTTATTGAGCAAAGCGTAAGTGTTGAGCAAGCAAGGGAGGTTTTAATGGAATTACTTGCAGAAAGAACGAAGAAGACAGAGATACTGAGTGCAGTACCACGGAATTCGCAGGAAGATTTGATGACACAGGTAGCGAAAAGTCGGTGCATTTAAATTTTATAACCGCCATATATAGTGCTCTGCGGTAAATAAGTGTCCAAAATGCGCCATAATGGCTAATTATAAGGTAATAACCGCGGTGTATAGCAGTTATAAACACGGCGGTAAAAAATAAAAAAAGGAGAGAAAAAGACATGATAAGTATAACTGAAGGAAATAATTTAGGCGATCTTCTGAAATATGAAGTGTCCAACCTATATTCAAGAGATACCGTCTCGCCAGTCAACAAGAAAATTATAAAAATTGAATCTTAAGCTGCATTGTAAAATCAAAAAGTACTTCCAACTGTGTAGCGGTATACCGTCTCGCCAGTCAACAAGAAAATTATAAAAATTGAATCTTAAGCTGCATTGTAAAATCAAAAAGTACTTCCAACTGTGTAGCGGTATAGTTAATGTATATATTGATAAGTAAATTTCTGTTGTTTTGTATGTATAAAACTAATTTACTTATCAATATATACACTAACCAACTACATTCAATAAATTTGTATAAGATAATATTTTACATAAGATAAAATGGAAGCATTTTTTGATTTTAAAGCACTAAACCTTCAGTCAACATCCTAGCTCTGTAGTTCTTGATATGATTTGGATCAAAAGCACTTTTGGATGTCAGAATACCGAAAATGATATGGAGTAACTTACGCATTGCAGCACCAACGATGGCCATATTATGCTTACCCTTTTCCTTTAATCTTTGGCAAAAACTCATAATGATAGGATTGTGATTCTTAGCTACTATGGCAGGAAAGAACAGAGCCTTGCGTAGTGTTCGTGAACCTGATTTACTTAATCTGGGCTTGGCATGTACAGATGAACCTGACGTTATATTTTGTGATATAGTTCCTGCATATGCTGCCAATTGCCTGGCATTTATAAAATCCTTTATGTCAGGAATTTCCGCTAAAATAGCTATTGCTGATTCCTCTCCTATTCCTGGAATAGTCAGTAGAAGTTGAAAATTTTCCAACAACTCTTTGTGTTGCTTTAATAATTCACGTATGGAGTTTTTTATTGTTTCTATTTTTTGCTCTATGTTCATTGCAAGGTCTTCCCAAGCATTTGCAACTTCTTTAGGCAGTCTCTCTTTTTTTTCTAAGTGGTTATTTACTAATGTCAATTCATCTTTTAACGCAGCCGAGCAACGATAAAGATGTTTTAATTTTTTCTTTTCGGGAGAAGGTGGTGCCCAGCGAGTTGGTTCCTGCCTTTGGCAATAATCTGCAATAATTTCTGCATCGGTCTGATCATTCTTTTGTCGTACAAGCTTACTCCTCGCATAAGATTTTATGCAATAAGGATTTACAACACTAACAAAATATCCAGCATTGTGAAGAAATTCAGCCAAAGCTTCACCATAACAACCAGTAGCTTCCATACAGGCTTTTACTTCTTCTACATTATGTTTTTGTAGAAAGTCCTGCAAACCTTGAAACCCAGAATCCTCGTTTTTAAAATTCCTTTTCCTAGTTTCACGTTTTCCTTTTTTGCTTATGAATGAAAGAAAAACATCAAAGCGATCTTTTGATATGTCTATTCCTAAAAAGTTGTTGATCATATATAACCCCATACGTTACCATTAAAAATGAAAAGTAAGGCTTACCTTGTGAATACAGAATTAGAACCATTTAGGTTTTTCTACGATACCGTCCAGCCTATACTTTTGAGAAGGGAACTCTTATCTCTTGCACAGATTTTATATCTAAGCCAAATGCTAGAGTTTTTCCCTTCTCCATCTAATGCTTAAGCTTAAAACATTAAATGCTTTTTACAAGATACAAGCCAAATGCTTCCAATAGCCTTGCTTCTGCTGCATGCTTTGATAATGGATCTAGCAAAGAAAATACTGCAGATAAAAAAGAAAAACCATCAATGCAACAAAGACAAGCAATCACGGCTGGTAGTGTTGGTGCGGCGTTACTAGTCAGTAGTATTATAGCTTATATATTGAAAATGTATGCTATAGCGGTGATTGGGGGAATAGTTGGATTAGCTTGTGTGGTATCCGTTCAGCTAAGCAGTGTGAGAGATGATAGATAAGAGGTTTTGGAAAGGATGGAGACCCCTTTGTTTCCATGTCAAGTATAATGAAATTATCCGTTCAAGGAATGCATTTCCCCGCTTCGATTGGGTAAAATATGAATTTTGCGGGAATGTTCAAAAAAGTGTGTCAAACCGAAAAAAAGTAATAAATTGATATAAAAAAATGGAGGTTTGACAATGAGTCAGAAAGTAGTAAACAGAACTACCGGATTGGTAGATTATAAAGAGTTGGAAACAAATATCCTGTCGTCTATACGAGAAGGAAGACCGTTGACAGGAAGGGACGGAGCATTAACACCATTTATAAAAAAGCTGCTGGAGGCAAGTTTGGAAGGTGAAATAGAAAACCACTTGTTGGCTGAAAGCGAAGAAAATAATCGAAGAAATGGGAGAAATGGAAAGACTTTACGGACAAGTGCAGGTTCATTTGAGCTTTTGACGCCAAGAGATAGGGAAGGAAGTTTTGAGCCGTAAATAGTCAAAAAAAGGCAAACAAACCAGAGCTTGAAACGAAGATTTTGAGCACATTTGCCAGTGGTATGAGCTATAGAGATATAGCGTCACACGTTGAGGAAATTTATGATCACAAAATATCGGTTGCAGAGATATCAAGTATTACCGACAAATTACTGCCTATAATAAATGAATGGCGTAGTCGTCCACTGCAATCAGTATACCCGATAGTATTTATGGATGGGATGTTCTTTAAGGTCAAAGAGGATGGACATTGCGTAAGTAAATGTATGTACAATATATTGGGCATAGACCAAAATGGCAGAAAAGAAGTCTTGGGCTTTTATTTTGCTGAAAGTGAAGGAGCTAACTTTTGGTTGGGAGTGCTAAATGACCTCAAAGAAAGAGGAGTAGAAGATATTCTGATTGCATGTGTAGATGGGCTAAAAAGCTTTCCTGCAGCTATAAATAGTGCGTTTCCTAAAGCAGAAGTACAGCTATGTATAGTGCATCAGATAAGGAATTCACTGAAATATGTATCAAGCAAAGATGTGAAAGTTTTCATGAATGATCTGAAAAAATATATCGTGCTGCAAGCAGAGAAATTGCCGAGAATTACTTACTTGAGCTAGAAGAAAAATGGGGAGAAAAGTACCCATTGGTTGTAAAATCGTGGCAGAATAATTGGATCCGGCTATTTTAAGTATTCTGGCCCAATCAGGAGGCTAATTTATACTACCAATCCTATTGAGGGGTTGCATAGACAGATTAGAAAATTCACTAAAACTAAGGGCTCATTTACTAGTACAAATGCCTTGTACAAACAGGTATATTGTGCTATAAAAAAGGTAGAGGAAAAGTGGACGATGCCTATATCTGATTGGGCATTAACTATCTCTCAACTTGATATTTTCTTTCCTGATAGATTGAAAATTGAGTTGAACTAAAAATGCGGTTTGACACACTTTTTTGAACATTCCCTAACAAACAACGTCACTATTAACTATTGCATTCCAGAACAATTTGATGCATCATTCTTTTTGTAAAAAACATTCCAAACTTTCTCTCCACTTTTTCTGGGTAAGGTCAGAAAGGGTTTGGTTGGAAGAAGTGGAGTAGCGAATGGATATACAAAACGCTGGGTCTATATTCAGACTACAGAATAAGGTATTACAAACCGAAAGCATCACCAGCACAATATGTTATAAACTTTGGTAAAGAATCTGCTAGGAAAGCGTAGTGCGGATGCTGCGTTTGACGAGGCGGGAGCTGGAAACGTTAACATGGGAATTTGGATTGAGGCCTGTTGTGAAAACAATGGATCAGCCACCAAACCCTAAAGTAGGCGCGCCAGTTCTCGACCCTACATATTTTTTTGAAGGTTAAATCCAGCTTAGGGTCGAGAAACTTAGATAAAGCCATAGTAAAAATACTGAGAAAAGATTAATAATTATACACTATTCTATACAAATATTCAATCTTTTTTGATATTCGTTCAAGTGTGGCAGAAGAACTTATTCAAATAAAGTAGGTAGTAAAATATAAACATTTTATAAAGTGAAAAATGGACTTTTCAGGCCACTGCTGACTCAATACCCAGTCAATATCCTTTCCACCAGTTCTTTTACTGCCGGTACGTAGCCATTCTCATAAAATGGATCTTGCTTAAATTTGTACACATTGTGCCCGGAAAACATGAGTTCGTTCTCAATATCACCATCGTGTATAACGTTTTGCAGTGTTTTTTGTATGCAAAAACTACGCGGATCTGGCTTTCGTCCTGTTGAATGGTCACCATGATCTTTCCAATTGCTAAACAAACAATGACTTAAGCATCCCATACAATTGATTTGATCTTGTCTTATCTCTGCAAACCTGCCTGGCGTCACAAAAATAACAGTTATATCTGGAGTTTTCATTGCTTCTGTATACCCTGCTTTAGTCCATGTATTTGCCAGTTCTTTGTCTTTTGCAGTAAGGTAGATCTTTCTACCTCTGCTACCCATTGCAAATTCATTATTAAATTCTTCGCTAGCATTTTCTGAAAACTTTATTTGACGTGAATTCCGTTCCTGCAACTCACGTATGAAGTTATTTTTTACTGCAGATGAGTAAAACCCTGTTGGACTGAATTTATTTAAAAATACATCACCTTCTTCTAAAGTGAGTAGCTTCTTTTTCCACTCTGCAGAAATTGGGCTTTCTTTCGTCAAAAGTGGACGAGTGCCAAACTGAAAAGCTATTGGTCCAATTTGCAGATTGTCAAACCAATGTTCCCAATCTTTCAAATGCCACACTCCTCCTGCCATAACAATTGGTGTTTCTGAAAGACCGATCTCGTTCATGAAAGATCTAAGCTCTGCAACTCTTTCAAATGGAGCCTGTGGTAGCTCTGGGTCTTCACTGTTACTCAGTCCATTGTGCCCTCCAGCAAGCCATGGATCTTCATACACTACTCCACCAAGCAAATAGGAAGATATTTTTTGGTAAGTACGTTTCCATAATGCTTTAAAAGCACGCACTGATGAGATAATAGGGTAATAATAAACCTGATATTTAGCTGCAATTTCCCCAAGCCTATAAGGCATACCAGCACCGCAGGTAATACCATGAACTAAGCCTTTTGCTCTTTCCAATATGCCATAAAGCACGCGTTCTGCTGCCCCCATCTCCCAAAGTACATTCATGTGTATTCTTCCATGGCCTTTTGATATTTCATTTGCTATTTTTGCCTGACTAATTCCAGCTTTAATACTATACTCAATCAATTCATTATGCTTTTCATTTCTTGTTTTGCCTTTGTGAATCAGTGGCACTAACTCACCATTATCATCAATAAGCTTAGCATTTGCACCAGAAAATGTACCCACAGCATCTGCTGCAGCAAATGCTCCGCTTGATCTTCCATCACTAACTGCAATGCCTTTGCCGCCCTCGATGATTGGCCACACTTCCTTTCCTGAAATTACTATCTTTTTTATCTTATTTTTCAAAACTTCCTCGCAATCTTTCACTCTATTTTACTTAATTACTAAAAAAATGATAGCTGTTTATTTTTTCTTGTATCATCAGAGCCTCTATAGCTAACAAAGCCTATCCTATCCACGCTGCACAAATATTGTAGTTTGAGAGCAATTTCCACCGGAAGGGTGTCACTCCAGTGCTTGACACTGGAATCCAGTTTTTGATCAAAAATGTTGCTATAGTGCACAATCAATTTTCCTGGATCCCAGTGTCTGGGCACTGGGATGACATCTTTGTGTTTGAGGCAAAATCGGCTATAACATTTAACACACTGCCTTCGCAAATAAATGTTCGTATAGTTATGTGCTTGACATTGGGATCTAGAAAATCTAGTTAATATATATAGAGAAACCTTAGCTATAGTTTCAAAAGAAGTTAATGCATTTTGCTATATGATTATAGGTTTAACAGGTGGGATTGGAGTAGGAAAGAGCTTTGTAGCCAATTACTTTAAAGAGTTTGGTGCTGCTGTATTTGATGCTGATTCTGTTGTACACCAACTTTATAAAGTGGATAAAAGCATAATAAGTTATGCAGAGAAAAATTTTCCTGGAGTGGTGGCAAATGATGAAATAGATAGAACAGTACTGTCTAAATATTTTTTAGCCTATGATGAAAGTTGGAAACAATTTCAATCTTTGGTTCACTCTGCTGTGCTGCGTGAATTAGAATTTTTTATTGCCAAGGAAAAAAAGATCGATAGAAAACTTTTAGTTTTAGATGTGCCACTTCTATTAGAAACAAAATTTTATTTATATTGCGACCTTATTGTTTTTGTTCATGCAGATAGCGTTGTGCAAGCTCAAAGACTTAACGAACGCAACATAGATAAAGAAAAACTTAATCTAATCTCCGATGTTCAGTTATCTATTGAGGAGAAAAGGAAGATGAGTGACTTTATTATCGATACCAGTGTAAGCAAAGAGTATGTTTTTTCTCAAGTAAAAAAAATAGTGGATTCATTAAACCTAAACACGTAGCTCTACGTCATACCGCCGCGGTATCTCTAGATCCCGCTAACAAGCAGCGGGATGACGGTTGTCAGGGTGTCATCCTAAGTTGACACTGGTTCACTCTATAATGGTGTCATCCCAGTCTGGGATCCAGGAAAGTTTGCTTGTAAACTAGCACGGAAAGTGGTTACAACGCTTTCGATGAGATTATATGGAAAACTGGATTCCAGTGTTAAGCACTGGAATGACATCCTTTTTTAGTCCTCTAAGTAGCCTCCTTCTCCTGTCATCCAAGTAGCCCCTATGGTGTCATCCCAGTGCCCAGACACTGGGATCTAGCTTTTTGGTAATTTTATCGAAAATGTTTGCTCGTTTACAATCAATTTTCCTGGATCCAAGTAGTCAGGGCACTGGGATGACACCCTACTTAACCGTCATACCGCCGCGGTATCTCTTAGCCACTAACACGTAGCGGGATGACGATTGTCGATAAATCTAAGTTACTTTAGCAACAGTTATTCTCCACTAAATTACTCTGAATTTTGGTTATATTATTTGCGGATTTCACTGCTGAAATCTCAAATTTTGAGCTTGTGTTCAAAAATGATTCAACTGACCTGCCAAAAAAATCATATCTCCATCCCTTGAATAATTTATCTGTCTGTCCAGATATTGACCCGGTTAACTCATCTTTTGAAGAAACTAATTTCCTTGATATGTTACTTTCTTTACATTTACTATCTAAAATAATTGAGAGTATATCAAGTACAGATTTGTCATAATTACTCGATAAGGTGTTGTTCTGCTGCATCCAATTTCTCTCATTTTCATTAAAAATATTCACAAACTCTAGTAAATCCGCATCTTTTATATTTTTTGTATTCCTCTTGAGATCATCTAAAATCTCATCAACATGCTCTACATTTTTTTCAATAAAATCAGCTATTACAGCATTATTGATTATTTTATTACGGTTCATATTATAGCGCTGTGCTAAGGTTTCTTGCCACTCACTAACTGCTTTAACAGTTAGTATCAATCTTGGATTTACTTCATAATTAAATTTAATCCTCTTCCATGCATCTTTTGGGCTATGTAAATACTTATTTATATCAACTATTGATTCCATCTCTTCTTGAAACCAACCCATCCTATTATTTTCTTCAAGTTTATTGCACAATATTTGGTATAGGTCATATAGGTGTACCACGTCGTTTACTGCATAATCTAACTGATCTTCGGACAACGGACGCCTTAACCAATCTGAATTTTTAGCTTTAATTTTATCCAGTGCTATTCCTTGATATTGCTCCACTACTTTTGAGTAACCAATAAAGTCATGATAATAATGACAAAACATAGCAGCAACTTGGGTATCAAAAATGGGAGTGGGAATACATTTAAACACAGTGAGTAAGGATTCTATATCCTGCCGGCAGCTATGAAACACTTTGGTTATCCCCTGATTTAGCATTATTTTCTTAATGAATGATAAATCAATTTCTGGCACTAATGCGTCTACAATAAAACTCTTCTCTCCGTAAGAAATTTGAATTAACGATAATTTTGGGTAGTAGATTAAATTATTTCTAATGAACTCCGTGTCAACTGCTATAAATTTCGGCTTTTTTGCTATTAACTCTTCACATGTATTCTCCAGTTCTGATGTTGTACTAATTAGCATATATTTTTTATTCAGTGGATTTATTTTATAATTTATATTAAATTTTTGCAATTAATGACTTATTGTAGGACTTTCTATCACTCATTGGCATCACACAAATAGCCTTTTCCATCCCAATTCCAGTGCTTCCTTCTCCTGTCATCCCAGTGCCCTGACTACTTGGATCCAGAAAAAAGAATGGTGTCATGAAAGTAGCTGACACTGGTTCCTTTATGACAGCAGTAGCCCCTTCGGTGTCATTCCAGTGCTTGACACTGGAATCCAGCTTTTTCATAATCATTAAAACGTTGTATTTTAAGATAAAACAGCTATTTTTATGCTCGCCAACTTAATAAAATTCCTGGATCCCAGTGTCAAGCACTGGAATGACACCATTTGTTGTATTTAACAAAGTTCGTACTTAGCTTCATGTTAGCTATAAATATTAAGAAATTTACCAAATAAAAAAAAGGCAAAAGAAGCCCTGGGGTTATTATCCGCTTTAAAATATTGGCGTTTTTTATGTTTTAAACGCGAATTCTGGATTAAGGAAGGAAGTATAGGAAATAGAAGGCTTTTTGGATTTGATGGAATAGGAGATGAGAGTAGAAAAGATATGAACCAAGAAATCAACAGGGGATCTATGGCGAGTGTGTTCAATTTCTAGTCTATTTTTTAGGTAACCAAAAACAGTCTCAATGATAGACCTTTTTCTCAGTAAAATCTTCTCATTTAGCGAAATTAATGTATTTTTCATACCTTTTTTCACCTTGGTAACAAGTTTCAAACCTCGGTCAAACAGCTTCTGAAAAAGCTCTTTTGCAATATAACCTTTGTCACCAAACAAAAGGCCGGTTAATTTTTCCGTCAAATTTGGCACAGGTATCCTATCATCAACATTGTCTTTTGTTAGCGTAAGTGCATGAATTTCACCATTTTCATTGATTACCATATGTAATTTGAAACCAAAAAACCAGCCGTAAGTACTCTTGCTTAATTTTGCAATTCCAGCAAAAACTTTGTTTTTGGATATTCTTTTTGCATGACAAACTGCAATGGGAGTTGTGTCTATATATGAAATTCCAGTGTTTTCTGACTGTCCACAAAGCCAATGCAACAACATTGCTAAATGCCACAAAACCCTAGGCTTTAGAGCAACAAACCTGGTATATGAAGGCAACTTTGGAAACTCTGATTTGTAGAGCAACGTTAGGTAATGTAGATAGAAAGTTTTGAAATTTTTACACGGAGATTGTTGATATAGCAGGATTATTGTCATGATTTCAGAGTGCTCAATTTCCGTTGTTCTTGTGGGTTTTTTACCATTTGGCAGTAGTTTGCCTGCAAAATTTTTCTCTATATCTCTGCAAAAATCATCGACCAAACAAAACAGTTTTGTTATATCTTCCATGGGTAACCTCATCTATTTTTTTATAATTGCTGAGTTTACCCTGTTTTCTGCCTTTTCTATTCTCCTTTAATCCAGAATTCGCGTTTTGAAAATGAAATTAGAATGGAAATAAGGTAATAGGAACGGCACCCATAGATGTTTCCCACAGTTGTACGAATATTGCAATATGGTACATAGTAAACGATGTCATTCCAGTGCTCCCTTTCTTGTCATCCCAGTGCTTGACACTGGGATCCAACTTCTATGCAACTTAATTAAAAACGTTTGTTTTAGCGTAAGACAACTACCTTTAGCTCATCAGCTCAGTTATAAGCAAAATTTCTGGATTCCAGACTGGAATGACATCATCTGTTGTGCAATTTACCTTTAAAAATGAATATCCGTACAGTTATGTGCTTGGCACTGAAATGGCATCATTTTTTATCTGTTGAAAATGTAAACCGGAAAATAGCGTGGCACTCTGTGCCACGCTTAGTACTGTAAGCTTAATCCAGTAATTAAATTAAGCGAGGTAAAATGAAAGGTAATAGCACTATATAACGTTTGTTTTTTTTGTGTCAAGCACTTTTTTTATCTACTTCAATTAGATAAGGGATTTCAGTATTAATTCTGCACTACTTGCAGTTTTTGTAATGGGTCTGCCAATGACAATATAATCAGCTCCTGAATTTATTGCTTCTCTTGGTGTTACTGTTCTTTTTTGGTCGTCATGACCTGGATCTATACGAATTCCTGGAGTAATAATTTTAAAGTCTTCACCGCATTCTCGGCGCACTTCTTGAGCTTCTAATGCAGAACAGACTATTCCATGGAGTCCAATCTTTTTTGCAAGCTTTGCAAGCAAAATTACCTGTGATTTTACCTCTCTTGCTACTCCAAGCTCGTTTAAATCCTCATTGTTCATACTAGTTAGCACTGTCACTCCAATCAGCTTTATTTTTGTGCCTTGCACTACACTTAGCGCTTCTTCAAGCATTTTTGTTCCACCGCTGATGTGCAGAGTTAACATTTCAATGTTCAGAATTTTTATTACTTCAACTGTTTTGGCTACAGTGTTTGGAATATCATGCAATTTCAGATCTAAAAAAATTGGTACATTGCATTTTGCAACTTCTTGGACTCCAGAAAGACCTTGAGCAGCAAAAAATTCTAATCCCAGCTTTACCATGCCAACTTTACCACACAGAGCATTAGCTAGAGAAATAGCCTCATTTAAGTCTTGTGTATCCAGTGCACATATTATTGGGTTCATTATCTTGCATGGTTTATTTTATAATAAGACTAATTTGTTGTATTGTCAAGTTCTACATTCCGAAATTGACTGCGTTTACAACGTTCTGTCCACGGTAAATCTGGCAATTTGATCGGAGTGGATGAGCGACTGACAAATAATGATTCATATCCAAGATCTTCCAGCGAAGAAGAAGGCGTTTCGTCTGGCAAAAGCCGTGCAATTTCTCCTTGTAACGCAAATTCTGGATTAAGGAAGGAAGTATAGGAAATAGAAGGCTTTTTGGATTTGATGGAATAGGAGATGAGAGTAGAAAAGATATGAACCAAGAAATCAACAGGGGATCTATGGCGAGTGTGTTCAATTTCTAGTCTATTTTTTAGGTAACCAAAAACAGTCTCAATGATAGACCTTTTTCTCAGTAAAATCTTCTCATTTAGCGAAATTAATGTATTTTTCATACCTTTTTTCACCTTGGTAACAAGTTTCAAACCTCGGTCAAACAGCTTCTGAAAAAGCTCTTTTGCAATATAACCTTTGTCACCAAACAAAAGGCCGGTTAATTTTTCCGTCAAATTTGGCACAGGTATCCTATCATCAACATTGCCTTTTGTTAGCGTAAGTGCATGAATTTCACCATTTTCATTGATTACCATATGTAATTTGAAACCAAAAAACCAGCCGTAAGTACTCTTGCTTAATTTTGCAATTCCAGCAAAAACTTTGTTTTTGGATATTCTTTTTGCATGACAAACTGCAATGGGAGTTGTGTCTATATATGAAATTCCAGTGTTTTCTGACTGTCCACAAAGCCAATGCAACAACATTGCTAAATGCCACAAAACCCTAGGCTTTAGAGCAACAAACCTGGTATATGAAGGCAACTTTGGAAACTCTGATTTGTAGAGCAACGTTAGGTAATGTAGATAGAAAGTTTTGAAATTTTTACACGGAGATTGTTGATATAGCAGGATTATTGTCATGATTTCAGAGTGCTCAATTTCCGTTGTTCTTGTGGGTTTTTTACCATTTGGCAGTAGTTTGCCTGCAAAATTTTTCTCTATATCTCTGCAAAAATCATCGACCAAACAAAACAGTTTTGTTATATCTTCCATGGGTAACCTCATCTATTTTTTTATAATTGCTGAGTTTACCCTGTTTTCTGCCTTTTCTATTCTCCTTTAATCCAGAATTCGCGTTTGTAGATGAGGAGAGGATAAAGTATCTAAAACTATATAATCTATCCTAAAGGCAAAATTCGCTATGTATTGTACAGATTCCGCTAACAGGTAGCGGAATCGCAAGTTTTGACTAAGATTTTTGTTGACTCTTTCCTAGGGCTTCTGCCTTTAGCTCATCCATAATTGTTTGAACCTCAGGAAGCATTTGATGTTTTTCGTAATCTGATCCATATTTTTCCCTTTTATCAGAAACTTTATATTCGTTTTCTTGATAAAGTGAATATAAAAATCCAACTCCAAAAATAACAATTGATGCAAGTGCCATGTATTCAAGCGGTCTTTGCACTTTTTCTCTTAAATCAAAATATCGAGACAACAGAATCAGAGCACAAGATGCTATCACTACTGCACCAGAAGCAAATTTATTTTCTCTAAAATGCTTTTGATTATGACTCTGTTCATAATTTCTATAAATAGTTGTGGTATGAGCTCGAAGCCTTTCTTCTCTATCTTTTTCCTCACTGCCTAATATTGACGTAGTAAATTTTCTAAAATTCTCTTCACCAGTTTCCTGTATCCATAAGTTTAATTGTTTACTCATAGTTTAACCTCATATTAATAAATATAGTTTATTATACACAACATTTATAATAAATGTCAAGAATAGTATATTTATAAATAATATACCATAATTTCTTAAGCATTTTTTAAAGTAGTTAGCTGTAGCTAAAATAATTGAGATTTACCGAAACAAATTTATGGTTACGTCAAATAATTGAAGCTAGCGCATGACCAGATTTTGTTTAACTGAACCCTATAGCCAAGCCAAAAGAATTTACAAGTTGGGCAGTATGGGTAGTATGATACTGCAAAACGCTATTTCTCAAAAAACCAACAATTGCAATCATTGGTTCTACAGGTATAATCTGTTAAAGTTTACACGAGTCTCATGAATGATAGAAAAAGAAGAGCAGTTTAGTTTTACATCAGAAAACCTCAAGAAAGCGGGAAAGTTTATAGAGATGTATCCCAAAGGTAGAGAAGGTAGTGCTGTTATGCCTTTACTATATCTGGTTCAAGAGCAATGCGGATGGGTTTCTGAATCTGCTATGCGTTATGTTGCTGATATGCTGCATATTCCACATATTCGTGTATATGAAGTGGCAAATTTTTACACCATGTATAATTTAAAACCAGCAGGCAAATATCTAATACAAATTTGTAGAACAACTCCTTGCTGGTTGTGCAATAGTGAAGAAGTTTTAAATACCTTTAAAAGAAAACTTGGAATCAATATCGGTGAGACTACTAAAGATAATTTGTTCACTTTAAAAGAAGTTGAATGTCTCGGTGCATGCATTAATGCTCCCGTTGTGCAGATCAATAATGACTTTTATGAAAATCTTACTCCTGAGAAAGTAGAAAACATCATAGCAGAACTTTCAGGCAAATAGATGAAAAAAGAATTTGCATTTAAGATAATCAAGCAGTCAGGTTCTGCAAGAGTTGGAACAATTAAAACTCCAAATGGAAACGTAGAAACACCAGCTTTTATATTCTGCGCAACAAAAGCTGCAATTAAAGCTGTAGATACCGAAAGAATAAGTGAATCAGGTACTCAGATAATACTTTCCAACACCTATCACCTAATGCTTCAACCAGGAGAGAATACCGTTGCAAAACTTGGTGGTTTGCACAAGATGATGGGATGGAATGGGCCAATGCTAACTGACTCAGGTGGATATCAGATATTTAGTTTAGGCCACGGATCTGTTTCGGAAGAGATAAAAGGAATAAGAAAAAAACAAAAAACTCTGATCAAAATTAATGAGGATGGAGCAATTTTTCGTTCTTACATCAATGGCAAAACTTATTGTTTAACCCCTGAAAAATCTATACAAATTCAACAGAAATTAGGTGCAGATTTAATCCTGGTTTTAGATGAATGCACTCCATTTCACGTAAGCAAAGAGTACACAGCAAAATCAATGCTCATGAGCCACAGATGGGCTGAACGTTCTTTAAATGAATTTGAAAAAAACAATAATGGCAAGCAGGCACTGTATGGAATTAGTCAAGGCGGAATATATCACGATCTGCGTAGAGAAAGTTGTGATTTTATCAACGATTTGCCATTTTTTGGTCAAGCAATAGGTGGATCACTTGGTCAAAGTAAAGAGCAGATGTACGATGTAGTTTCTTTCACTATGGACCACCTGAAAAAAGACAGGCCTACTCATTTGCTTGGTATTGGTGGGATTGTGGACATCTTTCGCGGAGTTAGTCTTGGAATTGATACATTTGATTGTGTGCATCCAACCCGCTTAGCAAGGCATGGTGGCGCACTTGTTAAAGTAAAAAACAGAAATTCTATTTCTTCAAAGTGCAAAGAGCATATTAATTTGCGGAATCAACAATTTGAGTTGGATGATAACCCAATTGAAAGTGACTGTTTATGTTTTACCTGCAGAAAACATTCAAGAGCTTATATACACCATTTACTGAAAGCTAAAGAGCTCCTGGCTTACACGCTCGTTACCATTCATAATATTTTCTTCATGAATAAGTTAATGGCATCAATAAGGCAGGCTATATTAGATGATAGGCTAGATCGGGAGAAAAATAATTGGATTAGTGAGATACCATTACACTGTGAATTATACACCTAGTTCATATTTTTCTACGCTTATTTTATATTCCCTAAAACAGAAAAAGCCTTCCTCTTTCTTCCTTGGCTAATCCATAGTTAGCGTCTTTTGCACATGTGCGTTGCATTTTTTAATCTTCTTTAAAAACTTGACAATACATGATAACACTGGTATGTTAGAAATATAGTTTTTGTGAGGTATTTATGGTTAACAATAAAGAAAAACATCAAATAGCGTTTTGCGTTTAAGCCGTTACATTCTTAGCTGGGTTATCATTAATCGCAACTGCAATTGCAGTGGGTACCGTACCTGCTATAGCTGCTTGTCTAGTGATAGGAGGAATTTTGACTGTCTTGTCTGGTGTACAAGCAGTAGAAAGCTATTTATTTTTACGAAACAGCGAGAAAACTTTGAATAAACTGATGAGTAATATACGCGATGGACCAGAAAGCAAACTTTTTATAGAAAGGATTTTGCAACCGTTCATTGAACTTTTTAGTGAGCTTAAGCAACATAATTAAAGTACACTAAGCTTTAAGCATAGAAACCACTTTATCGTAACTTGGCAATGATTTAATTTCTCCAATTGCAGCTAGAGTGGTTTTTTCATGCTGAGATAACAATTCTTTTGCTGCTTTTTTTACGTTAGCAGTGGTAACTGCGCTAATTTTTTCTATTAATTCATTTTTACTGATATATTTATTATAGTTACCGTAGTAGTGCCCCAATGTTTCAGCACGTGAGCTCACGCTTTCGCGCGACATTAAAATTTGGGATTTTACTCGCTCTTTCACTCTATTTACTTCTTCTTCCTTCAAATCATCTGTAGACAACTTCTTCAACTCTGTTGTTATAGATTTTAAAAGCTTATCTAAGTTACTACTGTCTGTACCAGCAAAAATGGAAAATATTCCTGTATTAGTATAGCTGGAATTAAATGAATAAACAGAGTAAGCGAATCCCTGCTTTTCCCTTACTTCCTGGAATAAACGTGATGACATTCCGCTCCCTAATATAGAATCAAGCACTTGAAACGTGTGATATTTATCGTCATGGCGAGAAACACTAGGTAGACCAATTAGCAAGTGTACCTGATCTAATTTACGATGTTCTAAATACTCACCACCAGTACAGCTCGCATTTTGGCTTTTTTTCAGCTTTTTAGAATGAATCTTTGAGAGAAAATCTTTGGTTAATGCAACAACTTCTTCATGTTCAACATTTCCTGCAACGGCAAATAGCATATTCTCACCAAAGTAATGCTCATTTATGTAATTATCTAGATCTCCTCGAGTAAAAGATTTTACAGTATCTTGCGTGCCTAAGATTGACCTGCCGAAAGGTTGGTCTTTATAAGCTGCCTCAAAATATTTGTCGAAAATAATGTCACTTGGTGAATCATTAGTTTGAAAAATCTCTTGTATTACAACACCCTTCTCACGTTCCAATTCATCTTCTGGAAACGTAGAATTCATCAATATATCTATTAATATATCAATACCAGTTTTTATGTCTTTCTTGAGGACTTTTGCATAATAGGTGGTGCTTTCTCTGCCGGTGCTAGCGTTGAAAACTCCACCTATGTCATCAAAAGCTTTTGCAATTTCAAATGCAGTCCTTGTCTTCGTCCCTTTGAAAGCCATGTGTTCTAGAAAATGGGATATTCCATTTTGATTTGCACTTTCCGCTCTACTGCCAACACCAACTCGTATGCTTAAAGCTACGGAATCAACATCACGCACCTGCTCAGTTATTATGCGCAGACCTTTATCTAATTTTGTTACCTGGGGTACATTCATCTTATGTGTTCTTTTTTAAATTTTCTTCTGCAAAATCCCAATTAATTAAATGGTCAAGGAAAACTTTTATGTAGTCAATTCTACGATTTTGACAATCTAAATAATAGGCGTGCTCCCACACATCCATAGTGAGTAATGGAACTTGACCATAAATTAATGGCAAATCTGCATTTGGAGTTTTGGTGATCTTGAGCTTTCCTAACCTACCTTTTTCGAGCACTAACCATACCCATCCACTGCCAAACTGGCTTACTCCATGACTCGAAAATTCTTCATAAAATTTATCAAAGCCACCGATATCGTCTTGAATTTTTTTTGCTAGAAGACTACCATCTTTAGGCTTACCACCACCATTTTTTTTCATTGAATTCCAATAAAAAGTGTGATTCCAAACTTGTGCTGCATTATTAAATATAGGCAAGTTGCCTCTATTACCATGCACTTTTGTTATTAATTCCTCAATTTTTACATGTTGATAATCCGTATTTTCAACTAGCTCGTTGAGTTTATTTAAATATCCTTTATGGTGCTTATCATAATGAAAATCTAAGGTTTTTGCAGATATATAAGGCTCCAAAGCTGTTTTATCGTATGGTAATTCAGGTAAAGTAAAACTCATAAAAACCTCTTTATTTCTAACCTACTTGGATGGTAGGGCAATATATGCTTTTGTGCAACATATAATTAATAGCTAAAACATTTAGGTATCTATTGCATTATTCTAAATTATACTACAATAACGATTATTATATAAGCCATAGAAATGGATTAAATGCAAAAGTTACTTGACACCCTTCGCCAGCCCCCTTATCATGAAACTGAAGGTATTCAGTTATCTTCATCTGTGCAGATTAAACAGCAAGAAAACAACGTAGTTGGCGTCTTATTTTTAATTTTTTGCACTATGTGCACCTTATGTCTTCACAACATTTCTGGGTTTTTACCTATATAAGCTGAAACGCGCTTATAAGTCGTTTAAGACAGTATAGTACGCCAATTTGCAGGATTAGAGAGTGACAACTAGCTAATACGGGATTTCTTTTGCCTTTTTTTCTGCTTAGTAAATTTCTTAAACATTTAAACTAAGGTGAGTTGCATTTAAAAGCAGCTAAATTGCAGTGTTTTAGACTTAAAAAACGCCAATACTGAAAATAGACAATGACTAGGGCTTCTTTTGCCTTTTTTTTCGCTTGGTAAATTTCTTAATGTTTGTAGCTAACATGAACAAACATTTGAGAGTAACTTCTGCTAGTAGGGTGTCATCCCAGTGCTTGACACTGGGATCCAGGAAAGTTTGCTTGTTTACAAGCAAACTAGCATAGAAAGTGGTTACAACGTTTTCGATGAGATTATATGGAAAACTGGATTCTAGTGTCAAGCACTGGAATGATATCACAGGGGCACTGGGCATAAGTGTTGAAAGTAACACAAAAAAGACATAAAGAACTATTATTGCAAGAAAATGGAGGCAATAATGGATCAAATAGAAAGAGTACTAAATTTAATAAAAGATGAGGATTTAGAAAGGCTAGGAAAATTAAGTGAAGTAGATAAATGTAATACTAAATTGTTGGGCAAGATTATATTTAAAGGTCTAATGAAGTTAATATTAATGGGGCAAAAAACAAGCCTAAGAGCGCTAGAAATGGTAATAGACAGGTGTATAATGGATAAGAATAGCGATAAAAGTACAGTAACATACAGTGATTTGTCAAAAAGGTTAAAAGTTATAAATCCAGAATATTTTAAGGGAGTATATATTGATTTGATGAGCAAGATTAAAAAGCTATTACCCCAAAAAACATCAAATAACTTACATAAGTTTGATTCGACGATCATAAATTTATCGGGATATCTCATAAAAGATGGGCTAAAAATAGGCGGTAAAAGTAACGACAGTCAAGTTAAAGTGAGTGTAGGATTAAAGGATCAATTGCCGACAAGTATAAGATTTTGTAAAGGACAAGAAGAAAGTAGTGAAGATATGGCATTAGTGAGAGCAATTAATGAAGCTAAAGTTGAAAAAGAGGATATTTTATTATTTGATAGAGGAATCAGAAAAGTTGGAACTTTTGCCGAATTTGATGAAAAGGAGTACAAATTTATCACAAGAGTTAAAGTAGGAAGAAAACATGATGTTATAAGCAGGAACAAAGTTATAAGAGAACAAAAATCGGATGGATCAGAGATTTTAGAAGATATAATAGTTAATCTTTATCGTGCACGAGGTAAAGTGGCAGAAAAGCATGATCTACGGCTAATAAAAATCAGAAATAAAATTGGAGATGAAATATGGTTTTTGACAAACTTGTTTGAAATGCCAGCTTATGAAGTAACAGAGCTATATAGGCGCAGATGGATATAGAAGTGTTCTTTAAATTTATAAAGCAAAATCTTGGATATAAGCACTTTTTAAGCCATACTATGAATGGCATGAAGGTGTATATTTACATGATTATTATTACGGCTTTGTTATTTCTTGTTTATAAAATCAAAAATAATCTACATGGGTTCAAAATAGCATTACTGCAATTCACATTGGATCTAAATGACTCTTTTATACGTTCGATTGTTTTACTGTCGGGAGGTAATTTACATGCCGTTGATCATCTCATATCACGTTATTTTTGATACTTTCAACACTTATGCTCTTAGCCGCTAACACGTAGCGGTATGACGATTGTCGTTTAACTATAAATATTTAAGAAGTTTACCAAATGAAAAAAAGGCAAAAGAAACCCCGTAGTGCGAGTTTTGACTCTCTAATACTTTAAATTGGCGCTGTAATAATGTGCTGACGCTTAGTTTAAGCGCGATTTGACTGAATGTAGAAAAATTTTAAAAGACATGCAGCCGCTATAATTTTATGTAATCCGCCAAAAGATACCCTGAGTTTTTTACTGAATTTTGTCATTGAGCCTGCAGGTCAAAAACAAGTTTTGAGTCATAAATACCCTTAATGCCATAATAAGGGGGTTGGCAAAATGTGTCAAGCAAGTTTTTTCGTTTCTATAAATCTGGATTTCAGCGTTATGCGCTGGAATGACAACGTGAGGTAAATTTTTCAACATCCCAAAATTACAGAATTCAGTCTGTTTAATCAAGTGTGAACTGTTACACGAAAATTTTGTAAACAGATTAATATACCCTGTTTTTGCTATTCATCTAAAAATGGAACCATAGAGTACGTTGAGGAGCGTAAGCAAATTTTAATGCAAAAATTACTATCAAAAAATAGATTATGCAAGAGGTCTAATTATTCTGCCGCAATTTTGCTCTATCACGCTTGCCACATTTAATATTCCAGCTTCGTCATAATAATTTCCAATCACTTGCAAGGCAAGTGGTAAACCCTCATTGGAGAGCCCAACAGGAACAGAAATAGCAGGCAATCCTGCCAGACTTGCCGGTACAGTAAACACATCATTGATGCACATAATTAGCGGATCTGGCTTTTCATTTAAGCCAAAAGCTTCTGTTGGAGCAGATGGCACAAGTATGTAATCTATTTTTTCAAACGCTTTTATAAAATCATTTCTGATTAATGCTCTAATGCACTGCGCTTTTTCGTAATATTCATTATAATGACCTGAAGAAAGCGCATAAGCGCCAATTAAAATTCTTCTTTTCACCTCTTTACCAAAACCTTCTGCTCTTGTTAGTGAATACATTTCTTCAAGGGTATCAGCATCAACCCTTAATCCATAACGCACACCATCGTAACGAGCAAGATTGGATGAAGTTTCAGCAGAACAGATTAAATAATAGACTGGTATTGCATATTTAGTATGTGGCAGAGTAATGTCAACAACTTCAGCGCCATTTTCTTTTAAATAGGAAGTAACTCTTTCCCAATTATGAACTATTTCCTCTGAAATTCCATCCATCCTATATTCTTTTGGTATACCAATACACTTACCCTTGACATCACCATTTATAAAGCTAGAAAATTTAGGCACTGGCTTTTCGCTCGATATTGAATCTTTTGTATCATAGCCACAAATTGCTTCCAGCATTAATGCTGAATCAGAGACAGAACGAGTAATGACTCCTGCTTGATCCAGAGAACTCGCAAATGCAATCATACCAAAACGCGAGCATCTTCCATAAGTTGGCTTTATTCCAACTACTCCACAATAAGCTGCTGGTTGGCGTACAGATCCACCGGTGTCGCTTCCTAACGCTCCAGCGCATAAAAATCCAGCAATCGATGCTGCAGATCCACCAGATGATCCACCAGGAACAACTTTTTCCCCATCACTTTCTCTAATCCACACATTTTCAACAGGGCCAAAATAGCTGTTTGTGTTCGCAGAACCCATAGCAAATTCATCCATATTAAGCTTACCGAGCATGGCTGCTCCACTTTTTAAAAGCAAGTCAGATACCGTAGATTCGTAAGTCGGAACGAAATTTTCCAGCATTTTTGAGCATGCTGTTGTTTTTATTCCTTTTGTACAGAATAGATCTTTGATGCCAACTGGTACACCCATGAGCGGCGAGATTAAATCATCCTTTTGCCTAGAGAAATGTTCATCTGCAGCTTTAGCAGCTTTCATTGCTATCTCTGGGGTTTTTGTTATAAATGCATTTAATTTCTCATTTTCAACCGCACTGATGTGCGCCTCTACGAGTTCAACGGCAGAAAAACTCCTTTTTTTGAGCCCGTCATGCATTTGTGTAATACTTAACTTTCTTAGTTCATTCATCAATATTTAATTTTTAGCAAGACGTTAATTATAACATGGCACGATAAAAAATCCATACATTTATAGTTACAGCTAGAAATGTAGCTAAGGTAACTTAGATTCACCGACAATCGTCATCCCGCTACTTGTTAGCGGCTAAGAGATACCGCAGCGGTATGACGTAGAAGCTATACTTTTATACTCACCAACTCAGTATCCAATCCGGATTGTATCTTAAAAAGGTCAAAAGACTATAATAAGCAAAGGAGTGATACTGTGTCTGAGTGAAAATCGTTGAGATCCCAGTGTCTGCTGCTTGCATAGCATTTATTTACAAAAAAATAGTCATGCAAGAGACTTTGCTTGGATATTTGATATAATTTAGGTCTATTAAAGCAAAAAATACTAACATGAATGAAGTGATAACATTTGGTTGTCGTCTAAATTTTTACGAGAGCGAGTTAATCAAAGAAGCATTAAAAAAAGCAAAGAGAGAAAATGTTGTTGTGGTGCATAGCTGTGCAGTGACAAACGAAGCAGAACGTCAGGTAAAGCAAAAGATACGTAAGATTTACAAAAATGATCCAAATAAAGAAATTATCGTAGTTGGTTGTGCTGTTCAGTTGGATCCTGAATCGTATAGTGATATTCCTGGTGTAAGTAAAGTGCTCGGTAATCAAGATAAGCTAAAAGCTGAAAATTACTTACTAAATGACGATAAAATCTTAGTCAGTGATAGCCAAGTAGAACCTGTTCTAATTAATGGATTTGAAGATAAATCAAGGGCATTTATTGAAATTCAAAATGGTTGTAATCATAGCTGCACATTTTGCTCAATTACTGAGGCAAGAGGGAATAATCGATCTGTGCCAATAAACAGTATTATAGAGCAAATCAGGATCTTTGTAGAAAATGGATATCAAGAAGTAGTGTTTACAGGGGTTGATATTACTGACTTTGGTACAGATTTGTTGGGTAAGCCATCACTTGGTTCAATGATTAGGAGAGTTTTAAAGGATATACCAGAGTTGAAGAGGCTAAGACTTTCCTCTATCGATGTTGCTGAAGTTGACGACGAATTAATGGATTTAATAGCTAATGAGTCAAGACTTATGCCTCATTTACATTTGAGTCTACAATCTGGTAATAATTTAATACTAAAGAGAATGAAGCGTCGTCACAACAGAGAACAAGTGATAGAATTTTGTCATAAAATGAAGAGCTTGAGGCCTAATATAGCATTTGGCGCTGATATTATTGCTGGATTTCCAACAGAAACTGATGAAATGTTTCAGGATACAGTTGATTTACTAAAAAAAACAAATATAGTTTACCTACATGCTTTTCCATATTCAGAGCGGAAAAATACACCTGCTGCACGAATGCCACAAGTACCAGAGAATGTGCGTAAAGAACGAGTAAAAAATTTAAGAGAAGTAAATAAAGAAATTATGAGCAGTTTTTGTCAATCCTTGATCAACACTAAGCAAAGTGTTCTGGTTGAGCAAAATAATGTCGGTAGAGCAGAAAATTTTGCATTAATAAAGCTTGAATCAAGAGCGCAAGCTAAAAGTATTGTGAAAGTTAATGTTACAGGCGTAGAGAATAATTATTTAATTGGAAATACTCTTTCTTAATTTTTGTACATTAAAGAAATATATGATATGATGGTTATACTATAAATGATAATTATGGGTTCATTTGTTATAACTAAAATATCTATTACTTTATTTTTGATTTTCATTCCATGTGTCTATTTTTTTGTTACTTATATTAGTAATACACACATTGAGCAAGTACAACCCTTAAAATTAGAAGCAGACAATAATGAAAGTGTAATACGTTCTGAAGAGGTTACTGAAAAAGAAATACTAATAAATGATTTAAAATATCAAGAACTTGAAAGTAGTTCTATTGAACAACCTTCTATTCTCCAAGTAGCTGATCAGAAAAATATGTGGTCACGTATTGCAGATCAGGCTGATAATGAGCAGATTACAAAGGAAAAATCAAAAAAACTTGATTTTTATGTTAGCGCTAACGGTGGTAAGGTATACCATGATAATTCAGAAACATTTGTGAAGGGTATACGTGCAATAGGAAAAAGAGTTCTTGCTTTAGCTGAGGGCCGTTATGGTAGTTTTCTTTTAGATCTATTTTTAGGAGATGAAATTAAGAGTATACGGCAGTTTAACGGTAAAATTAATTTCCAATGGCTTAACAGCATATCTTTAGGTTACTATGCTGGAGAAAATGGCCGAGTTGATTTTGAAACCATGTATTCTAGAGCCAATATTGAAGATAGTAATTCTCCTCCGGTATTTGATAAATCAGCAAGTGTATTTGCGTTTTTGTTAAACTTCTATTATAATCCCAGCATTCAGGGTACACAATTTGCTCCGTACATCGTTCTTGGTATAGGGCCAACAGTTTTTAGATTAAAAAGGATTAGTGGGTCACCCCAAAATTCAATGCCACTTAATGTTCCTTGGTTTGCTTATCAAATAAAACTTGGTGTTGATTATTCAATAATCCCAGAAGTCAAAACCTTTCTCGGCTATCGTTACTTTAGCGTTCCGATACCTGTTGCAGATGACATATCTACTCACAATATTGAAGTTGGTTTGATATTTAATTTTTAGTGATAATTTAATATATATATAAATTCTTATCTTTTCTATCTAACAAACCAAATGTTGGTACGATTGTTGCTTTTAAAAAAATGACAGTTTCTACTGTTCTAATATTATTCGCTAGCCTTTTTGATTTCTGATGCAATAAGCTTTGCTTATCTTCTCTATGTTCTATAAGCCCGCCGATTACCATAATTTCACCGCTCTTAATTTTTAACATAGAGTTCATTTCTCTGATTTCAACAATTGGAATGTCGCTATTTAATTTCATTTTACTCTGCTGTGCAACGTACTCTATATCTGGATCTTTAGTGTAGCCGTTAATTCTTGATAAAGTTGGATGTATATCCATGAATATTTCACTAGTATCAATGTTAATGCTTGGGTGGATTATTAGCACAACACCTATTGGGACGCTATTCATCTTGGTAATTAAGGTCTGATTAGAGTTTCTAGTATCTTTTTGTATATCGGAGGTAAAATAAATATGGTTTTTAGTAAATGAAATCATCGCTTGCTGATTATTTATAGCATGTACTCTGGGGCTTGAAATTACAGTTGAAGTGCCAAATTTGTCTAAATTTTTTACTAAATCTCCTAGATCATTCGCACCAAAGTTCATTGCTAGGTTAATAATGGAGTTATCTTGATTTATTATAGACTTAGTTCCATCTTGTAAGTCATTTAAGTTCATACCAGAAAGGTATTTGTCATCTAGCACAACTTCAACTATTTTTGCCTCTATCATTACTTGAGAAGACGCTAACTTCTTAACCTTATTAATATATTCTTCAACAGCTTTGTGGATATCTTTTCTAGCATTCAAAATAATAACACCAGCTTCTCTGTTGGATGAAAGGAATTCGCCATCATCCACCCCGTTAACATCCATTATTGCATTCAAGCCTTTTTCTAATGAATTCCATAAGTCACTACTGTATTGAGACTTCATAACATTGTTATAGTCCCTATCAACGTTACTTCCATCACTGTTAGTAATATTGTTATTAATGACGAAACTGCTTTGAGCAGAATGTTGAATATTGATGAAGTCTACGTAATAATTTTGCGCGTATGGCAAGTCCTGCTCAATTCTAATTACACCATTACTTATTGAGTAACGCAGTTTGGCGCTATTTGCTATACTCTGAATTACTTCGTTTATATCCTTATCTTTTAGCTTTAAAATAATATTACCTGATATTTTTGGGTCCATATCCAAGTTAACGTCAGAAAGTTCTCCTATCTCAATCAGCAAATCTTTTACTGATACTTCTTCACTAACATTAATAGAAATAAGCTGATTACTGATTGTGAGATCGGGAAACTCTATTGGTAAAGGCATAATTTCTGGTATTGCCGGTTCATTAATCTCCAAAGAGGTGTTATATTGTTGCAACGGATAATCGTGCTTATAATTGTCTATGTTAATAGGATATTGCTTGGTAGGTAGATGTGTGCAAGAAATAATGAAGAGGAGTATTAAGCATTTAAAAATAGCCATTAGAACAGCATACAAAATCTATACTAATAGATTTCTATAAAAATATTAAAAATGTATTTAATCTCATTTTCATCGAGCAGATAATTGTCGTGTATTAGCTTTGGCTATGTATTTTTTGTATACTCTTCTTGTACTTAAATGTAGACCAGCATAGCCCTAATTTTTTTATATATTTTACTTCTTTCTCTGTATTTAATAATAGGCTTGAAAATAAATGGTAAGCCTATAATTGTTAAGCTTAGAGCTAGGGTTGAAAGTATACAACAGGCTTTGTGTTTACTATGTAGCTCTTTCAGGTAAAGCATCAAAAATCTACAAAATTTTTTGTAATTTTCTTCGATGTTTTTTTTGCTATGAGCCTTGCTAATGAACATATCTATTGCGGTATGACCGTTATTGCACTTAATGTTAAGGTCTGCACCTTTTTCTGTTAACAACTGAGCTATATCAAAATAATCCTTTTGAACAGCAAGATGTAGAGGTGCAAAACCTTGTTGTTCACAAATGTTCATATTGGCTCTAACTTCCAATAACATTTTCACAATTTGTGTATGGCCTTTTTTAACTGCGAGTAGCAAGGGAGTTCTGTTACATTTAGTAACAGCATTAACGTTTACCTTAAGCTTCAATAAGAGCTTAACTGTTTTAGTGTTACCATTATGGCTAGCTTTATGCAGCCTAGCGTTACCATTAAAATCTTGATCGTTTGCTTCTATTCCCTTTGAAACAAGAAATGTTACCATTTTTCTATTATTATGCTCAATAGCGCAATCTAACGCATCAAAACCATGGTTGTTTTTTGTGCAAAAAAACTCTTTAAGTTTAATTTTATCGTTACTTGCTTGCTGTTTTTTTGCAATAAGTTTTACTATTTGCATTTTGTTGTTATACGCTGCTAGGAAAAGCGTAGTGTTATTTTCTGCATCTTTGGCTTCTATATTTGCACCTTTCTTTATCAGATATTCTATAATTTCTGCTCTGCTGTCATAATGTGCGGTGCATTGATAAATGGTTAAAAACAAAGGAGTACGAAAATTGTTATCTTCACATTCGAGATTTGCTCTGCTATCAATTAAAATTTGGACGCTTTTTTTAGAACCGTATAGTGAAGCTATATGAAGAGGAGTATAGCCCTTTTTGGCATCTTTTTCATTAATTTTTGCGCCTTTTGTTATCAAAAAATCTATTAATTCCGTGTCATCTTGTAGTGCAGCAAGGTGCAGTGGAGTGAATCCATTTTTATCCTTGGAATTAATTGTCAGTTGGTTAACAAAAAGTTTAGCAACTTTCTTGTGTCCATGCATAATGGCGTAATGCAGAGGGTTTCTATTTTCGTTGTCTACGACATTGAAATCAGCTTCGTGCTCTAGTAATGACTTTACTCCAACTAAATCGCCTTCTTTTGTGAACTTATGCAAGAGAGTGATTCCACTTGCATCTTTTGAGTTAATATCAAATCCATTTTCTACTAATTGGTTTATATCTTCCTCACGCGCCATATCACTTAAATCTCTAATTAAACTCTTTTCGCGTTAATAATACCCCTACTTGATTAAGTTTAAATGAATCTGTGAGAAATGGCTAGTGCATTCTTGCATAACAAACTTTTGGCAGCGCATTGGATGAAACGAAAAACTTACTTGACAAACTCCGCCAGCCCTCCTGTCATGAAACTGAAGCTATTTATTTATCTTCGCAATCTCTGCAGTGGATTAATGACAAAAAACTTAATGTATTTGGCGTAAATCATGCTTAATTTTTTGCACTATGTGCACCTCATGTCTTTATAAAACTTTTAGGTTTCTACCTATACAAGCCGAAACGCGCTTATAAAGTGTTTAAGACAGTAAAAGACGTCAAATAGACAAGGGAGAATTTGAATACTAGCTACCCTAGGGTTTCTTTGCCTTTTTTTTCATTTGGTAAATTTCTTAATATTTATAGCTAAACGACAACTGTCATCCCTGTAAAGGTCAAGTATCCCGCTACTTGTTAGCGGGATCTAGAGATACCGTGACGGTATGACGTAGGATTGCTGTCATTCTGCTACTTGTTAGCGGCTGAGATACCGCGAATAAATCGCGGTATGACGGTTAGCGGTGGCGTGACGATAAGCTCGTCATTCCGCTACGTGTTAGCGGCTAAGAGATATCGCGGTGGTATAGCTATAAATTGTTGATATCTTTTTTATATCACATTTTTAACTTACAATAGTTAGCCAGCGTTCCTTACATTAACCAAATCTTTCAAATTCTGCACTCACCACTACCTATAACTCACTTTCACGCAATATTGATCGTTCTTAAAAAGCAATCTAACATTTTTTATTCCTTGATTGCGAAGCTTTGATGCAGCTGATTTAGCAGCCTGAGCACTTTTAAAAAATGCAACATATCCCTTACTTTCTGCACTGTCTTGTTTCGGGTGACGTTTCTGCATTTCTTTTTCATATTGCTTTCTGTAATGAGGAGTATTTTGTATCAATTGTTCTGACATCTTTCTTAGGTATTGAACTTTTACTTTTGCAAGCCCAGATTTATGAAATCCTAAGACTTGAGCTGCTTTTTCTGATAAGTCTATTATTCTGCCTTCAATAAAAGGCCCTCTATCGTTAACCCTTGTAACAAACTTTCTTCCATTTTCTAAATTAGTGACAAGAACAAAGCAGGGTAGGGGCAAAGTCTTATGCGCTGCAGAGATCAAGTGACGGTTAAACACTTCACCATTTGCTGTAAGCGTGCCATGATCTTCTATTCCATACCACGACGCTATCCCTATCTCTTCATAGTGTTTACAGTTTTTTGGATAATAAGTTATACCATTTATTGTGTAGCTGCTGCCAATTTTATAATGACCTGCAGTGCAGTTAAACCTGTTGCTAAAACTGCAGCTACTTATCAAAACAAATATTAGACATAGAAAGGTTAGGTTTTTTATCATTGTATTCGGTAAGAGGGTTCGATACTATGAGGATTTTAAATTATACTATAATAAATTTAGTAATGAGTAAACATCTACTGCTAAATATTAACAAAACTCAAAAAGGAATAATACATATTATTGGTATAGGTGGAATCGGAATGAGCGCTATTGCTGAAATTCTTCACAATTCCAATTACAAAGTTCAAGGCAGTGATGCACAATCAAACGACAATATAAATAAGTTACAAAAGCTAGGTATAGAGGTTTATATTGGTCACAATGCTAATAATATAAGCCAAGCTCAAATAGTTGTACATTCTTCTGCAATAGAATCTGATAATGTGGAGTTAATTGCGGCAAAAAATAACAATAAAACCGTTTTGCATAGATCAGACATACTTGCTGACATTATGAAAGGTAAATATGTGGTAGCGGTTTCAGGTTCAAGCGGAAAGACAACAACAACGGCTATGATTGCTTCCATTTTTGATCATTCTAATATTGATGCAACTGTAATTGTAGGAGGAATACTAAATTCGTATCAGAGTAATTCAAAACTTGGAAAGAGTGACACTTTTCTGATCGAGGCTGATGAGTCTGATGGAACTATGCTAAAAATTCCTGCAAATATTGCTGTTATAACGAGTATTAACGACGATCATATGGATCATTATGGTACATTCGACAATATTAAAAATGCGTTTTTTCAGTTTATAAGCAAAGCAGATTTTGCAGTTTTGCCTGATTCTGTAGGCATTAATTATGATGCAAGTAACTCTATGATGTTTGGGTTTGAGGATGCCAATATTAAAGCTGTTAATATTAAGCAGCATGCTAACAGCATAGAATTTGATGTGTTTATTGATGATAGTTGTATGGTTCAAAATAACTGGATCCCAGTGTCAAGCACTGGGATGACAAAGGAGAAGGAGCAACAGGAAAAGACGCTGATGTTGTTTCAAAAAAAATGGGTGTCATCCCAGTGCTTGACACTGGGATCCAGAAACATAAAAAATGTAATACTATCAAACGCAATAGGGATGCATAAGGTCAGCAACGCCTTAGCTGCAATATCAGTTGCGATAAAACTCGGGATTAGCGATGCAGATATTAAAAAAGGCCTTTTGGAATTTCAAGGAGTAGCAAGAAGATTCTCTTTGATTGCCAATATTAAAGGTGTTAAGTTAATTGAGGATTATGCCCATCATCCAAATGAAATATATGCAACTTTAACGGCTGCACGTTCGATTACTAAAGGAAAAGTAATAGGAATTATCGAACCACTTCGTTTTGCTCGCATTCGTAATTTTTTTGATGAATTCATACGAATTTTCATGATGTTTGATTATGTCATCCTTACTCCTGTTCATCCTCCAGAAGATAAGCCCATTCCTGGTTGTGGAATTGATGATATACAAAAAGCTTTAATCAGTAATGGATTTAATAACACAAAAATTATGAATGATGCTTTGCTCATTTCACATTTTATTAGTGATTCGACAAGTCCAGGTGATATAGTATTATTTATTGGTGCTGGTAGTAATATAGCTAAATTGGCAAAGGAAGCTGCAAAGCTCATAGCAGAAACTATACAAACATCTAGTTAAACGATAGAATAAATGCAAGTACTGGTGTCATGCAAACTGGAATCCAGTCAATTATATATGTGGAAAATGAATTTAATCGAGAAAGAGAATCCAGACTGGGAGGATTTATATGATAAAATTGTGTAATAAGGCTGGATCCCAGTGTCGAAGCACACAACTGTACGAACGTTGCGATATGGGGGTAACTTCCACTAAGAATGATGTCATCCCAGTGCCCAGACACTGGGATCCAGAAAACTTAATCGTAAATGAGCACACCAGGTGGCTGTATAGTAAAAGCTGGATTCCAGTGTCAAGCACTGGAATGACAACTAGAATTATCTTCAGATCACACGTTTGTACAGAAAGTTTACAGTAGGGATTTAATGCAATGAATAAGATAATCAATAACGTATTTGCAAGAGAAATTTTAGATAGCAGGGGTTACCCCACTGTTGAGGTGGGAATTGAACTCTGTGATGGAGCAATAGGCAGAGCATCTGTACCTTCTGGAGCTTCAACTGGTAAATTAGAAGCCTTGGAACTCAGGGACCAAGATGAGAAAAGGTATTGTAGTAAAGGAGTGCTGAAAGCTGTTCAAGCTGTAAATGGGATAATAGCAGATGAAATCATTGGAATGAATGCAGCGGACCAAAATGCAATTGATAAAGCATTAATTGAACTGGATGGAACAAAAAATAAATCTAAACTTGGAGCAAATGCAACTTTGGGTGTGTCTCTTGCAGTTGCAAAAGCAGCAGCAAACAGTTTCAAAGTGCCGCTCTACAGATATTTGGGAGGAGAGCAGACGAGTGTTATGCCGGTTCCGTTAATTAACATAATTAATGGTGGAGTACATGCAGACAATAAGCTCGATTTTCAAGAATTCATGATTCTTCCGGTCGGTGCCGAGACTTTCAGTGAAGCAATCAGAATGTCTGCGGAGGTGTTCCACAACTTACGTAGCATTCTTAAGAAAAAAGGTTATAGCACAAACGTAGGAGATGAAGGTGGTTTTGCACCAAATATTGAAAGTACTGAAGAAGCACTTGATTTGATCATATACGCTATAGAATCAGCAGGTTATTCAGCGCAAAGTGATTTTGCACTAGGCCTTGATGTTGCTTCATCTACTTTTTATGAAGATGGAATTTACAAATTTGAAAACAAAGAACTTACTTCGGAAGAATTGGCTGAATACTATTGTAACCTTGTGGAAAGATATCCAATAATTTCTATAGAAGATGCAATGAGTGAGGAGGATTACGAAGGTTGGAAATTACTTACTGCAAAATTGGGGAATAAAGTGCAATTAGTAGGGGATGATTTGTTTGTTACAAATTGTGAACTGATATGCAAAGGAATAGAGGAAAAAATGGCAAACGCTGTACTGATCAAGCCAAACCAGATAGGGACGTTAACAGAAACTTTTGCTGCTATTGAAATGGCAAAATCAAATGGCTATAAAGCTGTGATTTCTCACCGCTCAGGTGAAACAGAAGACACAACAATATCCCACATAGCAGTTGCATCAAATTGTGGGCAAATAAAAACCGGATCACTATCGCGTTCTGATAGGCTTGCAAAGTATAACGAGCTAATGAGAATAGAAAGCACATTAGGAAAAGATGCTAAATATTATCGTGGGTTAGCATGGGTTTTATAGACGAAGTAAAATTGTGTTTAAAAGCCGGTGACGGTGGTGACGGTTGTGCAAGTTTTCGTCGAGAAAAGTTCATTGAATTTGGTGGTCCAAATGGTGGTAATGGAGGAAAGGGGGGAGGTATAATTTTCATCAGCGATGCTAACCTTAACACTTTGCTTCATTTTCGTTATAGAAGACACATTAAAGCAGATAGTGGAAAAAATGGTGCAGGCAGGGATAGATCTGGCACAGCAGGGAAAGACGTTATGCTTAAAGTTCCAGTTGGTGCACAAATAATTGATGAAGAAAGTGAAGAGATAATAGTCGATCTTGACAAGCCTGATATGGAATTTTTAATAGCACAGGGTGGAAAAGGTGGACTTGGAAATACTAATTTTAAATCTTCTACTAATAAGGCACCAAGACATTTTACTTACGGTCAGCCTGGCGAAGAAAAACATGTATTATTAAAACTAAAAGTTTTATCGGAAGTTGGAATTATTGGCATGCCAAACGCAGGTAAATCAAAATTTTTGACTCGCTGCTCAAATTCCGATACAAAAGTAGGCGATTATCCATTTACCACCGTAAGACCCCACTTAGGTGTGACAAAAGTGGATGATAGCGAAGTTATAATAGCAGATATTCCTGGAATAATCACCGATGCTCACCTTGGAGTTGGGCTCGGACATAAATTTTTAAAGCACATAGAAAGGTGTAAAATTTTACTTCATTTAATCGATGTAACTCATGATGATGTTATTTCGGCTTATAATTGTATCCATAATGAATTGGAACTTTACAATAGTGATCTTGTTGAAAAAGAAGAGATTGTAGTACTGAACAAATGCGACTTATTGAGGGAAGCAGAAATTCTGGAAAAGAAGAATCACCTAGCTAATTATCTTAATAAAGAAGTGCTGTGCTTATCAATTAATGATGATTTACAGCCCATTTTGAGATTATTAAGTGAAAAATTGAAAAAGAGTAATCCTAAGAAAATCGATGTATATGATCCTTTTAAGATGTGAATTTCATTTATTTTATCATATAACTAGAATATATTTGTGCGAACATTTGTTTTTGTTGAACACAACAAATCCCAGTGTCAGCTACTTGCATCTACCACACAACTGTACGAACATTGCAATTTGCAGGCAATTTGCGTAGCAGATGGTGTCATCCCAGTGCTTGACACTGGGATCCAGCCTTTTCATAATCATCAAAATGTTGTATTTTAACATAAAATGGCTACTTTTATGCTTACCAACTTAATAAAATTTCTGGATCCCAGTGTCAAGCACTGGGATGACATCATAGGGGTGCTGGGCATAAGTGTTGAAAGTATCAAAAATAACGTGATATGAGATGATCAACGGCATGTAAATTACCTCTGTGAATTGCAGTAATGCTATTTTGAACCCATGTAGATTATTTTTGATTTTATAAACAAGAAATAACAAAGCCGTAATAATAATCATGTAAATATACACCTTCATGCCATTCATAGTATGGCTTAAAAAGTGCTTATATCCAAGATTTTGCTTTATAAATTTAAAGAACACTTCTATATCCATCTGCGCCTATATAGCTCTGTTACTTCATAAGCTGGCATTTCAAACAAGTTTGTCAAAAACCATATTTCATCTCCAATTTTATTTCTGATTTTTATTAGCCGTAGATCATGCTTTTCTGCCACTTTACCTCGTGCACGATAAAGATTAACTATTATATCTTCTAAAATCTCTGATCCATCCGATTTTTGTTCTCTTATAACTTTGTTCCTGCTTATAACATCATGTTTTCTTCCTACTTTAACTCTTGTGATAAATTTGTACTCCTTTTCATCAAATTCGGCAAAAGTTCCAACTTTTCTGATTCCTCTATCAAATAATAAAATATCCTCTTTTTCAACTTTAGCTTCATTAATTGCTCTCACTAATGCCATATCTTCACTACTTTCTTCTTGTCCTTTACAAAATCTTATACTTGTCGGCAATTGATCCTTTAATCCTACACTCACTTTAACTTGACTGTCGTTACTTTTACCGCCTATTTTTAGCCCATCTTTTATGAGATATCCCGATAAATTTATGATCGTCGAATCAAACTTATGTAAGTTATTTGATGTTTTTTGGGGTAATAGCTTTTTAATCTTGCTCATCAAATCAATATATACTCCCTTAAAATATTCTGGATTTATAACTTTTAACCTTTTTGACAAACCACTGTATGTTACTGTACTTTTATCGCTATTCTTATCCATTATACACCTGTCTATTACCATTTCTAGCGCTCTTAGGCTTGTTTTTTGCCCCATTAATATTAACTTCATTAGACCTTTAAATATAATCTTGCCCAACAATTTAGTATTACATTTATCTACTTCACTTAATTTTCCTAGCCTTTCTAAATCCTCATCTTTTATTAAATTTAGTACTCTTTCTATTTGATCCATTATTGCCTCCATTTTCTTGCAATAATAGTTCTTTATGTCTTTTTTGTGTTACTTTCAACACTTATGCCCAGTGCCCCTGTGATATCATTCCAGTGCTTGACACTAGAATCCAGTTTTCCATATAATCTCATCGAAAACGTTGTAACCACTTTCTATGCTAGTTTGCTTGTAAACAAGCAAACTTTCCTGGATCCCAGTGTCAAGCACTGGGATGACACCTTCCCTAGTGGAGAAATTACAATGTTCATACGGTTGTACTCGTACCGCTGGGATCTAGGATTTTTCTATAGTTTAAAAACAAAAAAAGGATGTTACTCATTGAGTAACATCCTTTTGGAGAAGGTGGATAGCTTTGTTTAGTTCGTTTTCACAGCTGTTTGTGCAGCTTGCTGTTGAACGTCAGTGTCAACAGCTACTTTCGTAGAAGGCTGTTCCACCAGTTCATTCAGATAACCTGTCTCTTTCAAATTTGCACGAGCTTCGGATAAGTTATTTTGAAAAAGATTTAGCTTCTTTGGTATAAGAGGATTAGGTAAATCTCCACTATCAATCCTGCCAAAGGGGTCCAAATTAATAAAAGGACTTTTTCTTTTCGGTGTAGAAGAACCAGATGAACCTCTTCCACTATCAAAAGAATTACTGCGAGTTAGAGTTCCTTCATTCGAATTACCAAAATATTGGTTTACTTTAGGATCACTGAGAACATCTTCACTGAAAGAACTTTGTCCATTTAAGTTAGTCAATGAGGCGCTTCTAGTTGGTACTTCTGGAGTTCCTACCCTAGTAAGGTTGCCAGTACTACCACGTCGTGCAACTCCTGGTCTTCCTCCTATTGTTGCAGTTTTATTAGTATTCTCAATTGGAGTAGGAGTATCAACGCAAAAACGACTATTTCCTACTCGTCTAGACGACGTGTCTGGTTCAGAAAGATCTTGATATTTAATGTTAGTAGTTTCTTCTGGTGCTTTCTTACCCCCAAGCCATGATGGCATTTTTTCTCTAAATGAAGAAGGTGCTTTTACTTCTTTATGCTCCGCAGGATTTAACAATTCCGCTTCGCTGCTAATGGTACTGTCAGTCCTTACAGAATTTAGTGAATTGCTTCTTGACAAGCTGTTAGATTGTTCAGAGCCTTTTCTTCCCAGTAAAGAGAATGATGGTAATGAAAAAGACTTACTAGCTTTTCTTTCTTCTACGTCTTTTGCGTTGTTACGCCTCACAGATTGATCAAATTCGTATTCTCTTTTACATTCTCCAACAATCCTCTTAATTTCATCGTGATGGTCAGAGAAAATTTCATAAAGATTGTTATTATCTTTAGATAACAAATTTTGCAACTTCTTAGCGTCTAATTTATTGACAAAATCTACTTGCTGTTTCAACTGATTGATCAACTGGTCCTTTTTGAAACCTGATTGACCATCAACAGAATAAGCTTTCTCTAATATTTTTCCCTTCAATTCAGAGAATATCTTTTTAATTAAAACAGAGTTATCTACGGCTTTATCTTCAAGAACTTCCTTAATAAACATCTCCTTTACACTATTGAAATTCCTTGTTTTTTCTTCTGTTTTCAAAACAACAGTTTGACCTTCGTTACCTATTGAATATGGAATGGCGTTTAAACTAGACATACTTTCACTTAAATTACTTAAACTGCGCCCCATTTTTCCTAACGTAGTACCAGTTCCCTCTCTTGTTGCTCGTCCCACAGAACTCACAGCTTCTTTTACTGAGTCCCTAACATGCACAGCACCATCTCTAACTTTTCCTGCAGCATACGTTGACGCGTCCTTAACTTTCCCGGCAGTATATTTCGACCCATCAACTGTCTTTTCTGCTGACCACTTGAGCCCTTTATATCCAGATTGAACTGCTTTTACAGCGACTTTTACAGCGAAATATAAAGCAAGACCAACTATAGCACCCGGTATAGCAAGTGTTGCACCAACTGCCAAAAGTGGTAGTACTGCCGTAAATAACCCACTTGCTGTACTTACTACAAGAATCTTATCTCCTTGTTTCATCTTAGAGAATTCTGTATCTCCTTTTAACAGGTTAGTCATTCTTTCTTTTAGCTTCTTGTGATCATTAGCAATATCTGAATTTGGTAGATTTTGCATCGTTTTATTCAAATCAAAACTATCTTCTGGTTGGTTTTGTTGAGTTCCAACAGAATTTGAATTTTTTTCATTATGTAACATTTTAAACCTCACTATTAATTAAATATATTATAATTGTATTCCTTGATTCTTAAGTTAGTGTTAAATTGATTGCCAGTATTTATTTGTCTTCAAATAATTTCGCTTGACGTGTTTTGTGGTAGCGTAGAAAATTAGGTCAAGAAGCTGCAGCATTTATGAAGTATAGAAAAAGAACACTCATCTTTTTGGCTGTTATAACTTTAATAATAATGGTTTTATTATTCAGCTATCATTTCCATTTTCACGAAGACGTAGTGCACTTAAAGAGTGACAACAAAGAATTCAAAAAAAAGCCAGAAAATTCCATAGAGTCGACCATATTACATAGAGAAAAGGAAGTGTACGATCATGTTTTCCATCCTGATGATTAATTTGTAAATAAAATAGCAATTTATGTTTGCATTTTCTTATTAAAGAAGTAATATTAGCGTATTAATTATAGAATCAATCATTATGTTTGATGATAATAATCCTTGGAATCTGGAAAAGAAACCGGTAGGGAACAAAACTCCTAATAATGAAGATATTTTAAGTAAAGCTGTATCTGATATAAGGTTCTTTCTTAATGGATTAACCAGAAACAGGGGCAAAAAACCTTATTTCATCATTTTCATTATTTTGCTGTTCTATGCTTGCACTGGCTTTTATATTGTCCATCCTAGTGAAGAAAGTATAGAACTTACCTTTGGTAAATATTCTAATACGGAAACACCTGGTTTGCGTTATCACTTCCCCCACCCTATTGGCAAGGTTTTTAAAGTGAACGTTAAGGAAGTAAATCGTGAGGAAATTGGGGTAAGTAGTTCTTATGGGCGAGATACAGATCGCGGTGAAGGTGTGATGCTAACTGGAGATGAAAATATAGTCAACGTTAACTTCGAGGTTCAATGGCGCGTTAGAGATGCTAAGGACTATTTATTCAAAGTGCGGGATTACAAACCCGGTTTCAGTGTTAAAAATGCTGCTGAAAGTGCCATGAGAGAAATAATAGGTAAAAACACGATCTCTTTTGCACTTGGTCAAGGCAGACCAGAAATTTCTAGAGATACTAGAATCCTATTGCAGCAGATTCTTGATGGATACCAAATGGGCATAGAGATTTTATCTGTTCAAATGAAAAAAATTGATCCACCAGAAAAAGTAATCAGTTCGTTTAGAGATGTACAAAGTGCTCGTGCAGACAAAGAGCGTACTATAAACGAAGCATATGCTTATAATAATGACATTATACCTCGAGCAAAGGGTGAAGCGATAAAGATAAAATTAGATGCACAAGCATATGAAAATGAAATAATAAATGAAGCAAAAGGTAATGCAAATCGCTTTTTATCTCTTTATGAGGAATATAGACAGAATCCTTCTCTCGTTAAGAATCGTATTTATCTTGAAACTATGGAAAATATTTTCAGTAAGGTAGATAAAGTTGTTGTAACTGATGATCTGAAAGGTATGTTTTCTTATTTACCTCTTACAAATTTAGGAAAATAACCATGAGTAGTAATATTAAAATTGTTTTTGTTTCTGTATTTGTTGTTTTATTGATTGTTTTATTTAATTCAATATTTGTTGTGCAAGAAACAAAGCAAGCGATAGTTATACAACTCGGTAAAGTTGTAAGAGATGTTAGGGAAAGTGGCTTATATTTTAAGTTACCATTCATAAATAGTGTAGAGTTTCTTGATAAAAGAGTTTTAGATTTAAGTCCTGATAAGATCCCAAGGGAAGTGATAACAGCGGATCAAAAACGTATTATAGTAGATGCATATGCAAAATATAAAATAACAAATCCTGTTATTTTTTACCAGGCTGTGAGGAATGAATCAGGGCTGGTTAGAAGATTATATCCGGTTATAGAAGCACACATAAGAGAAAATATAGGCAGATTTTCGTTGATTAGCTTGTTGAATGAAAAAAGATCAGAGGTTATGCAGTTAATTCAGCGTGGAGTTTATTCTGAAGCTGAAAAATTTGGCATAGAAATAATAGATGTAAGAATTAAGAGAGCAGACTTACCAGAAGAAAATAGTTCTGCAATATTTCGCCGTATGCAAACTGAAAGGGAAAAAGAAGCAAAAGAAATTAGAGCAGAAGGAGAGCAAGCTGGGCAGGAAGTTAGATCAAAAGCTGATAAATTAAAAAGGGAAATTATCTCTAGTGCAGTAAAAGAATCGTACGAAATAAGGGGCCGTGGTTATGCTGAAGCAACTAGAATTTATAATGAGGCATTTAAGGTCGATGAAGAGTTCTTTAACTTTTATCGTTCTATGAGCGCTTATAGTAAATCATTTACCGAAAATAATACTAAATTTGTACTTTCACCAAATAATAATTTTTTAGATATTTTAAATAAGGGGTGGAAATAGTCTATGAAAATTATTTTATCTATATTTGCATGTTTTTTGATTTCATTCTCTTCATACGCTAATGTGTTCGACTGGAACGCAAAAAAAGTTGTTGATGCTAGCACTACTGCATGCAACTGTAATCAAGGACTTGCCGATTTAGTGGAAGAACTCATTCCTGCGGTTGTAAATATTTCAAGCGAACAAATCATCAAACAAGAAAATAACAGCAAAACTAGAGTTCCATCTATGCCAGGAAATAATTTTTTTGATGATTTTAGAGAGTTTTTTGAGCACTTTGATCAGTTTTTTATGGATAGGGGCCCTAGTGTTAACAGAGAGGTGGTGTTGCTTGGCTCTGGGTTTATTATAGATAAAGGTGGAATCATAGTAACAAATTATCACGTTATTAAAAACGCCCAAGATATCACAGCTACCATGAACGATAATACTCATTTTAAAGCAGAAGTTTTAGGCTATGATGCAAGAACTGATCTTGCTGTGCTTAAGATCCATTCTGATAAAGACCTTCCTTTCGTCGCATTTGGTGATTCTGATGCAGCAAGGGTTGGCGATACTGTTATTGCAATAGGTAACCCATTTGGTTTGGGTAGCTCCGTTAGCAAGGGAGTTGTATCTGCAAGGTCTAGAGACATTAGTATCGGCACTATGAATGAATTTATTCAAACCGACGCTGCAATTAATAGAGGCAACTCTGGAGGGCCATTATTTGATTTAAATGGAAAAGTTATAGGCATTAACACCGCTATCTATTCCCCATCTGAGTCTGGCGGCAACGTGGGTATAGGCTTTGCTATACCATCTAATTTAGCTATGTCAATTATTGACACATTAAAAAGTGGCAAAAAAATAAAACATGGTTGGTTTGGTGTGCAAGTTCAGCCTATAACGAGAGAATTCGCTAAGTCCTTGGGTTTAAAAGATACAAAAGGTGCACTGGTTGCAAGTATAGTAAAGGATAGTCCTGCAGAAAAAGGTGGAATTAAGGTGGGTGACATATTATTAGAATTTGATGATAAAAAAATTGATAGAATGACACAACTGCCTCAAATGGTTTCAAGAACTGAACCTGGAAAAAAAGTACAAATTAAGTTACTTAGAAAGAGCAAAGAGGTCAATATTAAGGTTGTGATTGAAGAATCTGCAAATGATGGTCAAGGTAATAATCAAGAAGAAAATAAATCAACATCCGATTACATAACTGGTTTAACTGTTTCAAACCTGCCAAAAGAATCAAAAGAAAGTAATCCTACAAAAGGTGTGATAGTTACTAATGTAGATAGTAACAGTAATGCCACGCTGCGTGGTATTAAAAAAGGAGACATTATTATCCAATTAGATGGAACCGATATAGAAAATACTAATGATTTTCAAAAACAAGTTGATTCAGCAGTAAAGAAAAACGGTAAAGATTCAATAATGTTGCTCATTTACCGCAATGGAAATCAATTCTTTACTTCGATAAAGTTGAAGAAATAGCACTCATAGGTTATTTACTAAATTAGCAGCATTGTAAGCCTGCCATTGTAACACCTCAATCTTACAAGATAAATCAAAACTATTAAAGTCTACATTCCATTCACTAAAATACACATATGGATAATATAAATTTTCTAAAATTCATTGAACTGTGCTTTCAAACGGTGGTGCCGGAATGTGAGTATAATGATTATCAGTACATAAAAGTCATAGCAGACAGGCTGGAAGCAGCGAATGCTGGCGAAGCAAGGCGCATAATATTCAATATGCCTCCGCGCTCAATGAAGTCCATATGTGTAAGTGTTGCGTAGCCCGCATGGATACTGGGAAATCAGCCAACTGCAAGAATAATAGTTGCAAGTTATTCTAAGTTGCTTAGCGAAAAACATTCGCTCGATACGAGGTGCATAATGCAATCTGATTGGTATAAAAAGCTATTTCCAGAGGTAGAACTATCCAAAGACCAGAACACTAAATATAAATTCCAAACAGTGCAGAGAGGATACAGAATCGCAACATCAGTTGGAGGAACATTAACCGGTGAAGGTGGCGACTTTATTATTGTGGATGATCCGCTTAACCCTGCTCAAGCTTTGAGTGAAACATTTAGAAAACGTGTTACAAATTGGTTCGATCAGACTTTGGTAACGAGACTCAACGATAGAAAAAAGGAGTAATTGTGCTTGTGATGCATAGGCTCCACCTGGAAGACTTAACTGGGCACCTCTTATCCAAGCCAAAAAACATATGGCATCACATTTGTTTGCCAATGATTTCTGAAAATAAGGAGGTTATTTATTCAATTAATAACCATACTGGTGTCATTCCACCCCCCTCCTGTCATCCCAGTGCCCAGACACTGGGATCCAGAAAATTCAACCGCAAAAGACTGGATTTCAGCATCAAGTGCTGGAATGACACTACCTGCAAGAGTATTATACTCAAGAGAAGAAAATGAGTTATTATATCCCCTGGAGGGAGGAAGAGAAGAAGTTGAGATGATAAAAGTTGAACTCGGGAGTTACGCTTTTGCTGCTCAATATCAACAAAACCCCCTGCCGCTTTCAAGTGGTATAATAAAACAAGAGTGGCTAAAGCGCTATAAAAATTTCCCTGATAATCTCTCACATGTAACTCAAAGCTGGGACACTGCAGTTTCAACAAACGATTCCAGCGACTTTAGCGTCTGCACCACCTGGGCAAAAATAGATAATAAATTCTATTTACTTGATGTATATCGAGCAAAGCTTGAGTACCCAAAGCTTAAAGAGCAAGTTCTGTCACTAGCTGCAAGATGGGCACCACACGCAATTTTGATCGAAGCAAAAACAAGTGGTCAACAATTAACACAAGAGATACCGTCTCGCCAGTCAACAAGAAAATTATAAAAATTGAATCTTAAGCTGCATTGTAAAATCAAAAAGTACTTCCAACTGTGTAGCGGTATAGTTAATGTATATATTGATAAGTAAATTTCTGTTGTTTTGTATGTATAAAACTAATTTACTTATCAATATATACACTAACCAACTACATTCAATAAATTTGTATAAGATAATATTTTACATAAGATAAAATGGAAGCATTTTTTGATTTTAAAGCACTAAACCTTCAGTCAACATCCTAGCTCTGTAGTTCTTGATATGATTTGGATCAAAAGCACTTTTGGATGTCAGAATACCGAAAATGATATGGAGTAACTTACGCATTGCAGCACCAACGATGGCCATATTATGCTTACCCTTTTCCTTTAATCTTTGGCAAAAACTCATAATGATAGGATTGTGATTCTTAGCTACTATGGCAGGAAAGAACAGAGCCTTGCGTAGTGTTCGTGAACCTGATTTACTTAATCTGGGCTTGGCATGTACAGATGAACCTGACGTTATATTTTGTGATATAGTTCCTGCATATGCTGCCAATTGCCTGGCATTTATAAAATCCTTTATGTCAGGAATTTCCGCTAAAATAGCTATTGCTGATTCCTCTCCTATTCCTGGAATAGTCAGTAGAAGTTGAAAATTTTCCAACAACTCTTTGTGTTGCTTTAATAATTCACGTATGGAGTTTTTTATTGTTTCTATTTTTTGCTCTATGTTCATTGCAAGGTCTTCCCAAGCATTTGCAACTTCTTTAGGCAGTCTCTCTTTTTTTTCTAAGTGGTTATTTACTAATGTCAATTCATCTTTTAACGCAGCCGAGCAACGATAAAGATGTTTTAATTTTTTCTTTTCGGGAGAAGGTGGTGCCCAGCGAGTTGGTTCCTGCCTTTGGCAATAATCTGCAATAATTTCTGCATCGGTCTGATCATTCTTTTGTCGTACAAGCTTACTCCTCGCATAAGATTTTATGCAATAAGGATTTACAACACTAACAAAATATCCAGCATTGTGAAGAAATTCAGCCAAAGCTTCACCATAACAACCAGTAGCTTCCATACAGGCTTTTACTTCTTCTACATTATGTTTTTGTAGAAAGTCCTGCAAACCTTGAAACCCAGAATCCTCGTTTTTAAAATTCCTTTTCCTAGTTTCACGTTTTCCTTTTTTGCTTATGAATGAAAGAAAAACATCAAAGCGATCTTTTGATATGTCTATTCCTAAAAAGTTGTTGATCATATATAACCCCATACGTTACCATTAAAAATGAAAAGTAAGGCTTACCTTGTGAATACAGAATTAGAACCATTTAGGTTTTTCTACGATACCGTCCAGCCTATACTTTTGAGAAGGGAACTCTTATCTCTTGCACAGATTTTATATCTAAGCCAAATGCTAGAGTTTTTCCCTTCTCCATCTAATGCTTAAGCTTAAAACATTAAATGCTTTTTACAAGATACAAGCCAAATGAAATGATAGAGGACAACCAGAAATTAATAGATAAACTTTGCGATTTCATATCTTAATTTATACCAAGCAAAATTCAACTGAGCCAAAAAAGTTGGTTAGCAAATTCTACTGGTTAAATCATTAACTAACTTTACTTATATCTTAAACACATTCAATTTTCACACTCATCAGCAGTTAGGCCACTTGCTCGCACAATAATATCAATAGCAATACCTGCCTTAACTAGATCTTTTGCAATCTTTATTTTCTCTGCTTTTTTAACTTTTTCCTTGCCGCTTTTCATATCTTCAGATAGAGATTTAACTAACGCATCTAATGATTCTTGTTCTCTGTACTCGTCTATTAAACTCAATAGCCTATTTTCTTCTTTGCTTTCTCTTGTTTTAGGCAGCAGAACTTTAATATTCACTGATAATCCTTCTGCTATTTGATATAATTTGTCAAATGATATGGCAGTGTATCCTATTTCATACTCGTATATTTCCTTGAGTGTTAAACCAACTTTGTTTGCTAAATCTTTCTGAGTATACCTTTTTATCAATCTCCATTCTCTTATTCTTTGCCCTACTCTGTAGTATATAGAATCAGTGCAGACTTCTTTCTCTGTATTATCATACTCGTAAATAGATAAGCCGGTTGCTTGGGAAATTATGTCAACTGAAACTCCTTCTTTCACTAGATTTTTTGCTATTTCCAACCTTGCCTCCTCTTGATTGATTTTCTCGCTAATATGAACAAACCTGACTAATGAAGGTACTATTTTACCTAACTTTTGATTCTCGTATATTTTTGTTAAATAGAATATTTCTTCGTCTTCATCTTTATACTCTCTTACTACTACTAGTTCAGGTAGCAGATCTATAGCACTAACCGATAGTTCTTTTGCTATCGTATATAATACTTCAATTGGAATAGCGCTATAGCCATTTTCATAATTGTTTACTTTTTGATATGCTACCCCGATTTTACTTGTTAGTTCTACTTGATTATACCCTTGCATTAACCTGCAATTTTCCACTCTTTGCCCTATTTCGTAGTTTATAAAACTAACGCCACTTACAGAAACAAACATATACCTCAATTAAAAAAATAAACTTTTATGCAAATTGGTCAGCAGATAAGCCGATTATTTGCAAAATAATATCAACAGAAATTCCTTCTTTCACTAAATCCTTTGCAATTTTGATTCTTTCCTCTTTCCTCACTTTTTCTTCACAAATACGTATCCCTTCAAACAAAGATTTTATTAATGCATTACGTAGTTCTTGGCTCTCAATTTCTTTGTATTCTTTAATCAAATCAGGCAGCTCATTTTCTACTTTACTACCTTCATCTTCTTCTATTAGTAGATCTGTAATATTAATCGATAATGCTTCTGCTATTTCATATAATTTATCAAGTGGAACAGCAGTCCTTCCTTGTTCATAGTTGCTTATTTCGTCACGTGTTGTACTCATTTTCTCTGCTAAATCTTTTTGAGTATACTCTCTCACTAGCCTCCATTCTTTTATCTTCTTTCCTATTTTGTAGTAGATAGAAGCTGTTTTTTCTTCAACACATTCATCAGCAGATAGGCCAATTGTTTGCAATATAACATCAACAGAAATTCCTGCTTTAACCAAACCCTTTGCAATTTTTACTTTCTCTGCTTTCCTACTACTTTTTTCACTCACTTGAACAAATTTGGTTAGTAAACAAAACATTCTACGCAACTCTTGATCATTAACCTTTTTATATTCCCTTACTAGATTTAATATTTCTTCTCCTTCATCTTCAAGACAGCTTTTTGATACAGGAATAAGATCGGTAATATTGATTGATAGTGCCTCAATTATAGCATATAATCTTTCAATTGGAATTCTACGATTCCCTTTTTCATATTGAAGTATTACCCAGTACTTTACACCAAGTTTCTTTGCTAAATCTTTCTGAGTGTACCCTCGCTCTAACCTCCAACTTTTTAATTTTTCTCCCATTTTATAATCTAGACTTTTTTCCACAAAAAGAACCATACATATAATATTTTCTACTATAGCTCAAAGGCTCCAGATATAACGGTAAGAAAAAACCTCTGGAACCTTAAACTTGGCTGTAGACACATTAAAGTTTTCTAAAGGTTTCTTTACTACCTCCACATACCCTATTTACCCACGAAGACAATACTTCATTATTGCTAATATCTTTTATAGCATACTTTTCACTCCATATGCCACATCTAGTGAAATTACCTCTTTCTACCACTTCCTTAAGTTTCACTCCCCCAAAAAGGCAATTTTTTCCAATTTCTTCTCCTCTTTTTTGTAATTCAGCCCACATTTCCTTATCCGCTACTTTTACTTGTACCTGACTGCAGTTTTTTACGTCCTGGTACAATACAATATTTAGCTTACCAAGGCTTGTAGGAAATTCTAACACAACGGAGCTACCATCTGATACATCAACGTAATTTCTTGCACCTCCTTCCTCCCTTCTGATCTCAACTGCATTATTACCCATTTTTAAAATGTTACTCCCTAACTCTCTTTTTGCTTCCAGTATTTTGGCTACCTCTACCTTGCTATTCCCAGAAAACTCTATGTACGATGTTGTATTATCTATCTCAACATCTATTAATTCTCCTTTTTGCACAGCACTTTCGCCAGCTTTCTCTAGTTCTTCTAGTCTCTCATCTATCTGTGGCTGAACTTCTGGTTGTAGCTCATTATAGATTTCACCTATCAGTTTATTCTGTAGTAGAGTATCATGAAACTCTGCACCACTTAGCATTAGCTTACGCATTATCTTTTTTCGATCACTTTTTTCTAATCTGTGAAAGTGTGTGCCCAATATCATGTATTCTGCGAAGCTCCACTCCCCATCATTACATGCATTTACTCTTGCTCCAGAGGCTAATACTTGCTCTATAACTTTATGCAATGCATTTACGTTTTTTGTCTCTACTACAGCACTCTTAAACCAGCTCAACTTTTCACTTTCGCTTGCACTTGGTTTTATTTTTTGCAAATTTGAAGCAAATGGATTTAAATCTTCTGCTTGATCATTTAAAGGTTTTGTGCCATAAACATAGTCAAGGCTTTTCCCGTAGTTGATTTTGTTTTCGCGAATGTTTCTGCTAGGGGAAGCCTCCCGGTTTATCTCCTTCTGGTTATTAATTTTACTCACAAATTTAGACTGCTTTATATCAACGCCTTCAAGAGCACCAAATATTTTCTTGTGATTAACATTAGTCTTTTTATTCCGATCTTTACTAGTCATATAAACCTCATATTAAAAATACTTTTTAAGCGTACAATAAACTTTATACATCTTACTACTCATTATAAATTATAATGAGTAGATTTGCAAATACTTTCTACTATAACAATCCATTTTCTCGAAAGCTGAAATAGCCTCCACTTGTGATGATAATATGGTCAAACAATTTTACGCTTACAGTACTACATGCTGCTGCTAAGCTCTTCGTTACTGCTTGATCTTCTTCTGAAGGTTCTAAGCTTCCTCCAGGATGGTTATGTGACATTATTATTGATGTTGCATTTTTTATTAATGCTTTTCTTGTAATCTCCTTTATATACACTGGTGCTTTTTCCATTTCACCAATATAGGATTCTTCTCCAATTAGTTGACGCCTTTTATTCAAGTACAGTATTTTTACACATTCCCTCTCTGCATGACCTATACTGACGTTTAAGTACTCTACTAGCCCTTGTAAGTCCATTATTGGCTCACTCTTAAGCTTTTCTCTCAGTACCCTTTTTAGTGTTTCCTTAACGCACATAATCATTGCTACTGCAGAATCAGTTACTCCTTCTATAACTTTCAGGTCATCCATTTCTCGGCCTAAAATCCTTCCTACTCCCGTATAAGTATTCACCAGATTTTTAGCAATTTCTTGAGCTTGCGGCCTTTCATGTACTGCACTTAGAAACGTTTCCATTATTTCACAATCAAGTAGTGCTTTGCCTTTGCTTTCTAATATTCTGAATTCGATTTCTTCTTTACTTTTATTCATATAATTTACCCTTCACTAACAACAAACTTTTTTTTTAATATTTACTGCTGTTTTTTTTATCAGCATTGGCATAGAGCCATAGCTTCGGAGTGAAGTCAAATCAATTTTTAAATCTTTTTTACTTATTTTTTTATTAAAAAGTGAAGATATTAATATATGATGATTTTTTTATTTTAAACTTGTTGAATTTCGTCTAAAGAGAGGCCTACCGCTTGCAAAATAATATCAATAGAAATTCCTCCTTTTACTAAATCCTTTGCAATTTTCATCTTTTCTGCTCTTTTCACTTTCTCTTCGCAAATTTGTATGCTTTTATACAGAGATTTCATTAGTGCATTACGTAGTTCTTGGCTTTCTATCTTTTTGTATTCTTTTATTAAATCAGGTAGTTCATTTTCCACTATCTCATCTTCTTCTATGAGCAGATCTGTAATACTAATCAATAATGTTTTTGCTATTCCATATAATTTATCAAGTGGAACAGCAACCCTTCCTTGCTCATAGTTACTTATTTCGTCACGTGTTGTATTCATTTTCTCTGCTAAATCCTTTTGAGTATACTCTCTCACTAGCCTCCATTCTTTTATCTTTTTTCCTATTTGGTAGTAGATAGAACCAACTTTTTCTTCAATACATTCATCAGCAGAGAGGCCAATTGTTTTTACAACAATATCAACAGAAACTCCTGCTTTAACCAAACCCTTTGCAATTTTTACTTTCTCTGCTTTTTTACTATTTTTTTCACTAACTTGAATAAATTTGGTTAGTAAACAAAACATCTTACGTAACTCCTGACTGCTAATCTTTTTGTATTCTCTTATTAAATTTAGTATCTCTTCTTCCTTATTTTTAAGGCAGACTTTCTCACTTGATACAGGAATAAGATCCGTAATATTAATTGATAATACCTCTGCTATAGCGTACAACTTCTCAATCGAAATTTTACGTGTTCCTTTTTCATATTGTAGTACTATTTGATATGTTACACCGATTTTCTCCGCTAAATCTTTTTGAGTATAACCTTCCTTTAACCTCCAGCTTTTTACATTTTGTGCTATTTTGTACTCTATCGAGATATTTGCCATAAATATTGTATAGGTTAATACTACCAAATAAAGATATACAAAAACTTCTATGTTTGCATTTTAGTTGAATATTTCTTCACAATTGTGTATAATTATTAGTGCTTTTTAACTTACTTTCTCATGGCTTTTTCTAAATTTCTAGATCCTAAATTTGACCTGTCCTTCAAACGAGTGTTCGGCACTGAGAAAAACAAGAATATCCTTATTCACTTTTTAAATGATATCTTAGGCTTTACTGGTGTTAACACTATACAAGATGTTGAGTTTCTTAGCACTATTATGGATCCTGAAATTGCTTCTGATAAACAAAGTATCGTTGACGTTTTATGTAAGGACTCATATGGAAATAGACATATTGTGGAGATGCAGCTCGCTAGGGACAAGGGCTTTGAAAAACGTGCACAACTTTACGCTGCTAAAGCCTACTCAAGACAATCTGGCAATTACATTGATTTCAAAAAAGTATTCTTTATTGCTATTTCCAATAGTACGCTATTTCCTCCAGAGGTTGAATATCTTTCCACTCATAATATACGAGAGATAAAAACTAATGGCCATTATCTAAAGGATTTTCAATTCGTCTTTATTGAGTTGCCGAAATTTGCAAAAAACAAAGTAGAGCAACTAGAGAGCACAGTAGAAAGGTGGGTTTTCTTTTTTCGGTATGCAGAAAATACTACAGATGAAGACCTAAAAGATATTGCAGAGAAAGCCCCAATAATAAAGCTAGCATATGATGAATTAGACAAATTTAGTTGGAATGAAAAGGACCTAGCAGCATACGAAGAAAGAGTCTTGAATGTACAGAAAGAAGAGGCTATTTGGGCTCAACGTCTTGATGATGCTACTGAAAAAGGCATCCGAATCGGACATGAAAAAGGCAGAGAAGAAGGTGAGAAGCAAGCTAAAATAGCAGTTGCAAAGAATCTACTTAAAGCAAGGGTTTCTACCGATATCGTAGTTCAAACTACTGGTCTTACAGTTAACGAAGTCAAAGACTTAAGCTCTTTGGGTGTCTAGATGAACATCTTTATACTAGATGAAAACCCAGCAATTGCGGCTCAAATGTTATGTGATAAGCATGTAGTAAAAATGCCATTAGAAACTGCTCAATTATTGAGTAATGTTTTTTCAACAGCATTGAAAGTGCAAAATCCTTTTGTCAGTATCATAAATCAGAATATAGAAGTCCCATATAAACTGACTCACAACAATCATCCTTGTTCTTTATGGGCCAGACAATCAGAAGGAACCTTTCGTTGGTTGATAAAGTATGGGAAAGAGTTGTGTACAGAGTATACCTGGCGATACAAAAGAAAGCATAAATCAGAGGAAGTAATAAATTGGTGTGATAGTAATAAGGATTTACTCATTTTTCAATCAACCGATATACAAGCTTTTGTACAAGCACTGCCTGATCGCTATAAATGTAGTAGTCCCATAAAAGCCTATAGAAAGTACTACCTACATGAAAAGATGAGACTTGCTAAGTGGGAAAAGGGCAGAGAAGCACCTGATTGGATAATAGGGAATCATTGCACTACGGTTATCAGCCAATAAACACAGAAGTCATCCTCATCGGACATGAAAAAAGCAGGGAAGAGGGCGAAAAACAGGCTAAAATTGCTGTGGCTAAAAATTCTCTTAAGGCCGGTGTCTCTATAGATGTTATTGCTGAAATAACAGGCCTTTCTGTTGATTATATTAAGAAAATTCAAGAAAAGGAGTTTTAGCCATAACGTTTTTTTACTAAATCCTCTATTCTAGTAGTTTTAATGTTGCAATCCATTCTAATGTCTATACAATGCCTTTTTTACATAAATACTTAATAGGAGGGGTTAATGCCAACACAGAAAGAGCTTCGGGCTATGATGTCCAAAAAATTACAGGAAGCTATTAAACATCCAGATCCAACAGTTGCTGCTGGGAGGAAGTCAGCTATCAAGAGATGGGTGGGAGTCCTTCAAGATAACTTTATGGAGCACATAAAATACTTTAAGGGTGATAAGTTGAAGTTTTTGCACAATGTATTCCAAGATGAAGGTTGCTGGTCAGGTGTAAGGTTGGATAATGCTGCTTTAGGTCAAAGGTTTACTGAAGAAAAAATAGGTGGAATAGATAATCCACTTCGCAAATATGAGATGGCTTGTAGTTACTGTGTGGTAGATAAAATTCATCCACTCTTTCAAAAAGCATTTGAATCCTACAAAAATGGATTTTCTTCTGATGAACTTGATAGTAGAGGTAATCCTATAACTGATGAGTACATACGAAACTCGCTTTTGGGTGGCATTGGAAGGAAAGGTCCTGTATTTGATTCTGGATCGATAGAGAATCTGGGGAATTAAAGAAGTATGATGCAGTAGAAGGTTTTGACAGTGCTGTAAAACTTAAGTGGAGTGAAGGAGTAGAGTATTTTTATAATCATTTAAAAGAAGAAGATAAGGAAAAGAAACTTACAGAAGCTATTATTGCTCTGTCTCGCGTTCAATCTATTGAGAAAGATGCTCCTATTTTAGATTTTTGTGTAAGGAATATAGGTGATAAAGATACTCTTTTACAGAAATTGCTGCAGAAAGATAAGGGAGTATATTCCCTTCTTGCTGAATTAATAGAGTCATGTTTTTTTGATACGGTTCATGATTTGGTACAGTGCTGGTGTTATAAAGGCGTTTCAGCAGGAGGAGACTGTTCGGACAAAATATTCTCACAGGATGAGTATGACCTCCTTCTTTACTCACTTTCAAATATGATGTTGAAAAATCCTGAGTCAAGCGTTCAAGCTAGGTCTATTATTATGGAAATTTGGAAGTGTGGCCGCTTTGTTGAATACAGAAAGGCTTCTGTTAATATTTCTAATTATATAGTTCCTATACAGGACATGCTTGCAGGGTTAATAATTAACTGGAAACGAGAAGACATTTATAAGTCTGATGAGGAAAAAGAAGTAGAGAAAAGAGAAATATTAGATGTAATATTATTTGCTAAAGATTGCTTTCCTGAAAAGTTTGAGTTCTTTAAAAAATTAATAACAAGAAATCTTAGATTATGTGGTAGGGAAGGAATGGAAGAAAGTATAAACTACGATGATTTGGCGAAAGAATTGTTTTCTGAGTTAGAGAAAACAACTTTACCTCCTGGAGGTGATGGTCCTAGGTATAATTTACGGACACGATCTCAAGCTCATGATAGTAAGAAAACATCTTTGCCACTTGATGGTTCTGGTGATGGTCCACAGTCCAAGTTTGAAGCTCCTAGTGTGAGTGGTGTTTCTAGCCGTAGAAAATAGAGGGGTATCTTATATGAATAATGGTGATGGACTTATTAGGAGTTTAGTGGATGGAGATCTTGAAGGTTTCAGACAAAGGTTTGAATCTTTTTTAGATCAATGTCCATCTTTCTTGTATCATGTGAGTGCAGGTCGTTTCCTTCCTGTATTCTTTTTTAGCATGTTTGCTACTGCACATGATGCTGATATCTTGGATGCAAATGAGAGAGTCTATTTTCGTTTTGATAATCATGGTATTGATACAGATGGTAGGAATAGAAATACAGGAAACTTAAAGGTTGCTGTTTTAACTCGTAGTCGTAACGGACAGAGAGTTGTCAAGTGTTACAGCATTTCTGATCGCCCTAACAGTGACGGGTTAAGGTTTAGTACAAGGGAGAGAAATGCTCTAGTGCGAGAGATTAAACGGCAAAATCCAAATTTAAGGGAAGAAGACTTAAATTTTGAGCAATACAAAGTATGCATGCATGGAAAGGGCAAGAGTCAGGGAGAGGCAATTGCAACAGTATTCGAGGTGATTCGTGAAAAGGATTTTAGAGGTAGAGATAAATTTGTCAAGTATTCAGCATCTGAGATTAGTCTTCTTAGACAATTCTTAGGAGATCACGGATTGACAATTCAGGAAATAAAAGGAAGACAACTCAATCAAAATCAGCTCAGACAACTTGATAGATCAGTCAATTTTGCACAGGTAGCACAAGGTCAACAAAGGATTGACAACTTTATGGGAATACTAGCAAATAACCAAAGACAAAATGTAGAACGTAGAATGCACAGGGAAGTTTTGCCATACATCACTGACATCTATGATAATTGCAGACAAGCGCTAGAAAATAATATTGAAAATCGCAGTCAAAAGTTTGAGAGTCACGGGTTTTTATTAGGTTTCTTAGCAAATTTTAGGCATCGATCTTGACTTATCTCCTAGAAACTCACATGTTGCATTTCTTGTACGTCATCAAGCAGAAAGAGAAAATGTTCCTATTGTTGTCAATCTTGCTACAAGGGCACCGTCCAATATCGCATTAAACCGCGCCAGAAGTCACGCTGAAAGATTGCATGTTTTTTCATTTATACCTATCCATACTGAATCAAGAAATACTGTCTGTGTTGGATTAAATTTTAATTTAAATCGAATTCCTTTTAGGGTTGATACAGTAGGGCTTCAACAGGGTAGGTTTCCTTTAGTACAAAGATTGTTTGAGTATATAGAAGATGAAGAGGTTGGAGAGAATATTAGAGATTTCTTGCTTCAACATCTTCCTGGTGAAATACCAAGAAATGCAGAGAATTATAACAGAATATTTGATTGTATAACTGGTTTTGCTTTTGGGAGTAGTGCTTTTGCTAGAGAGTATTTAGAGCTGGAAGAAGGAGAAGATCGAGTACGTGTAAGAAAGTATATATTTAGATACGGTGATGGAGATTTAAGAAGACATACTTTAACTATGGTCTTTTATGCTCAGGGTTATAATATAGTTACACTTCATATTAGAGCTTACGATGCGCAACAGCAAGAAGCTATCGATTTACAAGCTCTTAATGTTAATAGAAATAATGTTCATGTATGGGAAGTTTCATGCACACTTAATGACCAATTTGAGCTAGATATTGATCAACCAAATGACCTTGGTTTATATCACGATTACCAAAATAATAATGCAAATAATTTTCTTGATGGTGATCTTATACAAGTGCCTAATGTTGAAAATGTACATGGTATTTCAGAAAGAGTTATGGATGATGGCTGGCAAGATGTAGGTCAGCATGGAGAGCTGTTTCAAGAGATCTCTGGAATATTGATGCCACTTAGGGACGCAATAAATGTTAATAGTGAGGATAAGTTTCGTTCTATACTACATGGTACATTTTATGCTAGTGATAATCCTTATAAAGTGCTTGCTATGTATAAAGTTGGTCAAACATATAGTTTGAAAAGGGGTCAGGAAGAAGAAGGAGAAAGGGCAATACTCACAAGAATTACAGAACAGAGATTAGACCTTTTATTATTAAGACAATCTACGGAGAATGCTCCAGATACTCATCCGATTGTATATGTATTAGGATTTGCTAATAATGCAGAAGAAGTAGCACAAAAGGAGAATAACGCAAAAGATCGAATAAAAGAACTTATGAACAAGCAAAGAGGATATTTGCTTATTACTTCTGGAAATGAGGTGGTTTTATTTCCTCTTATATTTAATGCAGGTGCAGGGAGAGTAGAAGGTCTTATATCTATTCCAGAAGGAATAGGAAGAGAAGAGTATGTACATAGACTTGATCGTGGTGGTCGTGACTCAAGACCAGGAGTATTAGTGGGACCTGAAAGTGTTATTGATGAAAATCCACCAGAGGGTCTATTATCAGATCAGACTCGTGAAAATTTAATAAATTATATTCGAGAAAATCCCGGACGGAACCGGATTTTACCGTTTGATCTAGGTGATAATCGATGTGTTAGTATTATTACCTTCGAAGGTAGTATACAACAACTCCTAGAAATACTAAGGTCAAGAATAAGGGGAGGTGATAATTCCATTCCTACAGCACAAGAGATAAGAAGACAAATAAGAGATATTCTTAGAAATCAAGGGATAGAAGTAAATGATCTACTTACACTAGAATTTGCGACGAGAAATGGACATTATGATTACTGGCTTCAACAAATTGATATAGCTCACGCTGGAAGATTGCGATATCAGCTTCGTACTGAAGGTAATCACACTTTTGAAGTAGCTAATTTGGCAAGGAATGACGGTAACAAGCACATTGTTAGAGTGTTAAATCAATTTAGGGAAAATGAAGAACAACAGCGTTTAACTTTAATCATTACTTTAAATAATACTCATTGGGTTACACTAGTGATTGAACATCAAAATAGGAACTATGTTGGATACTATGCTGATTCAACTGCTACTGCTGTTCCAGATGGTATTACCGATATCATTCAAAATAACTTAGGAAATAATATCAGGATTAATAATGTTTCTGTTCGTCAGCAAACAGATGGTTGGAATTGTGGTTTATGGGCATTAGAAAATGCTAGTGATATTAATCAAGTTCTAAACGAAAATCCTGTTGGGCAAGTGCAGAATATCATAAATATAATACGCGATTTTCTTGGAAGAGACCACCCAAACAGAGATAAAAATTATTTTCAGAACATAAGAGTGGGCATTTCACAATTATTCAGGAATGATCCGGGATTTCAAGATGTGCAATTGCAAGCATACATTCAAAATAGAGAACAAATTGATCCATTACTACGTACTTATCTAGAATTAGGATATCACAGAGTGGGAGGAGGGTGTGGACCAGTAGAAGCACCTATATCGCTTGGTGTTAGTGATTCCAGTAATTTTGGTGACCTGCCACAGTCGAGCTTAGAAAGTCCTGAAGCTAGTCGTGTTTCTGACCTTAGCAAAGGTAAAGGCGGTAGGTGGAGGTAATCGGTAGATGAAAGGAGTGTAACAAAAACCTTATGCGTCGAGTAGAGATTGTAAACAAATTTACAGAAGTTAAGGTGGGTAACCTGTTTTTTTCTACTTGCAGCAATGTTTCAAAAAGTATATGTGTCGAGTTGGGTAAAGTTGAATGAGGTTCTTAAATGAGCAGCTATTAATTTGGTAGTGTATAACATTAATAAATTTAAACGATGCAACCATTTTCAGCGCTCAAAACCAGTGGCGGTGAGAATTGTTCGTTTTGGAATTGGTAGGTAAAGTCACTATGAAAAAATCCTGAGAATATTTCTGATCTTATTATAAGCTTCTTCAAGCTCAAAAGTGCTTATTGAATAAGGCGGTAGTAAGTAAACTGAATTACCAAGTGGCCTGATTAAAAGTCCTTGCTCTAAAAATTTTATCTTTAGTGTTTGTGCATCATGAACATCAAAAGCTGCTATTGTACCAGTCACACGTGCACGCTCGACGTTCTTACAAGCTTCAGACAAATTTACTAATTCCTTTTTATGTATACTATGAATCCTCTTAATTGACTCCATGGTATCGTGTTTAACTAACGAGTCTAAAGAAGCAATTGCGGCTGCACAACCCAGGGGATTGGCAGTGTAGGAGTGACCATGAACGAACGCTTTAGTAAAATGTTCACTTAAAAATGCCGAGTAAACTTCTTCGGTAGTAATTGTGAGAGCAAGCGGAAGAAAACCTCCTGTTAATCCTTTAGAAATACACAAAAAATCAGGTATAATTTGAGTTTGTTCAAAAGCAAAATAAGTACCAGTACGTCCAAAGCCGGTCATAACTTCATCACAAATTATCAAAATTCCATGCCGGCGTACTAAATTGACAACTTTTCTAACAAACTCTGGACGGCACATCCTCATACCACTTGCCCCTTGTACTAAAGGCTCTAGAATTAATGCGGCAATTTTGTGAGAACCAGCACGTAAGTGACCCTCTAGTACTTTAAGAGAATGTTCCTCTTTATTTTCTATTTCTTCATCTTCGTCCCAGGTTTCTGGAAAAGGTATTGTTAAGACAGAAAATAACAGATTTGAAAATGCGTCATGGAAGCCGGACTTAACGCCTACACTCATCGCGCCAAATGTATCTCCATGATATCCACCTTCAAAACTCAGAAAAGTAGTTCTTTCACGGTTACCTTGATTCCACCAATACTGATAGGCCATTTTTAGTGCTACCTCAACGGCAGTAGAACCATTGTCTGAAAAGAAAAATCTGGATAATTTATCTGGTAATAAAGTTTTCAACTTTTCACAAAGCGTTACTGCAGGCTCATGGGTAAACCCTGCAAAAATTACATGTTCCAAAGTCATGCTTTGCTCATATATAGCCTGAGCGATCTTGGGATGAGCATGACCGTGCAGATTTACCCACCAACTGGAAATCAGATCCAAGTATGCTTTGCCATTTTCATCATAAAGATATGACCCATGGGCTTTTTTAATTGCAATTGGAAGTTTAGCTACTTTCTCTTGCGTAAAAGGATGCCATATAATTTTTCTATCGCGTTTGCTTAAATTCATAGTTGTTTAACTAAAAATAGCTTTTAATCGATTTGAGAGTGGTATTTGCATTAAACGTTCCATATTGACCTGCTGTAGTTTGGGTACTGATGCTAATACCTGTACTCTACCATAAAATTCTATTGCTTCAAGATTATCTTGGTTAGGTGGTCCATTTAAGATCACCCCCAAAATAGGAATATTTCTAGCACGTAGGGCTCCTAAACTAAGTAATGTGTGATTAATTGTGCCAAGTGTAGACCTTGCAACTAAAATTGTTGGAGTGGCAAGTTTTTTGATTAAATCAACCATTAGTAAGGTTTTATTGATTGGAACTAAAACTCCTCCAGCACCTTCTATGATTAAGTTACGTGCTTTGGGCAAGCTAATCCTATCGATATTAATGCTATCATTCTCTAGTAACGCTGCCAAGTGAGGAGATAGAGGTCTTTTATAAACAAAATTTTCTTTATAAACATTGGCGTTAGTCAAATTGCTTATTTGATGGCTGTCTGTACCTAGAATACTTCCAGTTTGGATAGGTTTGAAATACGAATACCCAGTGTGTAAGCAGAGCCAGCTGCTTACGGTAGTCTTACCAATGTCGGTATCTGTTCCTGTTACAAAGATCTGCATCTACTTAAAACTCCAAAAAATACTTTATAGGTAACATGAATCTTGCCAGTATAGGTTTGAACTACCTTCCTTAGGCCAGGCAGAGGAATTGTCTGACTACTTAAATTTGCTCCCAAATTTTTGAGATATCTGATAAATTCACTTGCACTTGGAAAACACAATATAAATTCTTGCGAATCGAAAAAATACCTTTTTGGCTCTAGGTGAAGTAGATAACTTTCTAATTCTTGTTTAGATGGATACTGATAAGTTGGTACAGGTAATGAGGATTTCATGAAAATCTTAGTCCATTCACTGAATGTACCATCTAGTAAACACGAAAAAACAAAGACATTTGAACTATTGTATGATTTCTTTATCATCTTTTTTAAATTGCACACCCATTGAAGTGCCAGGTTTGAAATGACAAGGTCGTGGAAACTAAGATTTAGCGTTTCCATGTCACTTAAGATGAATTCAACCTTTTTATACCCTACTAACTTTTCTCTTGTTTTTGCCAGCATATTAGGTGATATATCATTTAAAATAAATTTGCTCTGTGGAAACAAACTAAACAAAACCTCTGTAGCATAGCCTGTACCTGTTCCCAAATCTAAAATAGAGCGTGGGTAAAATCCAGGAAGATAACTTTTTAATAAACCGACTAGTTTTGCAGCACATTCTTTTTGGACAAAAGCTACATTATCATAAGACGAGCTTGCTCTGCTAAAATTGTCCTGTATATATCTCTTTTGTAATTCCATTACAAAAACTTATAATTTGCTCGTACACAAAATAACATTCACGTAAACCTAGATTATGGTAACCTCTGCTATGCATAACAACTTTAACATCTTTATTGAAGTTATCATAGATAAGTTCCTGGGGTACAATTGTATCATTTGTTGCACCTAATATTAATAGTGGTATGTGTGGTAGCTGATGTACTGTGGTGAGTAGCTCTAAATCTTGCATTAGTTTTGCTTTATTCAACCGATTAAAAGAGTTGTAGTTTACACCGCATCTTTTATGGAAGGATATCAGGGTATCTACTGGATCCATTTGAAAGTGCTGTGTCATTGCTTTTAACTCTAACTTGCGTTTTTTGTGTAAACGCAAATTAAATCCCAAAAAATTGGTAAAAGCTTGTATGCCGATAAGTGCGTTAAACTTTACATTTAAGGAAGCTAGCTTTATCAGTCCAAGGGAATGGCCAACACCAGTAAATGTACTATCTTCTGGTAAGTCAAGATTTTCTTCTCCAAAATAACCAAGATCCAAACAATGGTAGGGAACTTGAGAGAAATATTCATTTATAAGAGGCTGGAAAAACTTATGATCAAACCCCCACCCATGACAAAACACAAAGCGATAGTTCATATTTGCTGAAGAGCATGTACTAAATGGTCTAGGTTACTTTCAGTGTGATTCACACTTAGTGCAATGCGCAACCTTGACGTTTGAGGAGGAACAGTAGGTGGACGTATAGCAGAAACAACCAACCCTTGTTTCAAAAGCTTTTCTTTTGCACTCATTACAGTATTCTCATCACCTAGAATTATTGGTATAATGTGTGTAGCTGAATCACCTGTATTAAATCCAAGATTTTGCAAATTGTTTCTTAAATTTGCAGCTTTAAAAGATAAAGCTTGACGTTGATCAGCAAGATGTTGTACTAAATCCCAAGCCTTGGCTGCTGCACCAATTACCATTGGGGAAAGAGAGGTTGAATAGATAAACCCTGGACATTTGTTGATTAGGTAATTCTTTATAACATTGGAACAAGCAACATACGCACCAAAGCACCCCAGGGCTTTACTAAAAGTGCCTAAGATTAAATGTGGAATTTCCTGAAGATTAATGCTGGAGGATAAGCCATACCCATTATGACCAATAATACCTGTTGCATGTGCTTCATCTAAATATAGAAAAGCTTCATGTTCTTTACTCAGAGCAAAAATTTTCTCTATTGGCGCAATATCTCCATCCATACCAAAGATTGTTTCAGTAACAATGAACTTTGGTCTTAAGTCATTTTTGAATTTTGTAAGTAAATTACTTAAGTGATCTGCATCATTGTGTTGATATCGTATGAGTTCAGCGTTGCTCAAAAATACAGCTTGATATAAGCTTGCATGGTTTAACTTATCAAAAAAAACAATAGGTTTGTCACCAAGCACTGATTGATTAAGTAGGCTTGCAAGAACAGTTATATTGGCCTGAAAACCTGAATTGAAGATAAGAGCCGACTCAGTTCCTTTGTCTTGGGCAATCCTCTTCTCAAGGTCTTCAAATATTTTTTTATTACCTGAGAGCAACCGAGAACCAGTGGATCCTACTCCAAACTGTGCTCCAGAGAGCTTTGCTGCATCAAACAGTACTTCTGACTGACTTAGGCCAAGGTAATCGTTGGTAGAAAAATCGATGAAGCTTCCCAGGATAGTTTTTGGCAACTGTCGATATTTCCCTTTACTTTGTAATGTATTACAATACTTATTATATAACAATCTATTTACCGAGAAGGAGCCTAGATCATGACAGAAGAATGGACCTTTGCCAAGGCAAAACAAATCTTTAATCTTCCGTTTCCTGAACTAATTTATACAGCACAAACAGAACATAGAAAGCAGTTTAATCCTAGTGAAGTGCAAATTAGTACGCTTTTAAGTATTAAGACAGGTAGCTGCCCAGAAAATTGTTCTTACTGTCCCCAGTCAGCACACTACAACACTGGTTTGCAGAAAAAGCCTTTGTTAGAAGTTGCCGAGGTAATTGAAGCAGCAGAATGTGCAAAAAAGGCTGGGAGTACTCGTTTCTGTATGGGAGCAGCTTGGCGTGGTCCACGTGATCAAGATTTAAAAGTTGTTTGCGAAATGATTAGAGAAGTGAAAAAATTGGGTCTTGAAACGTGTGTGACTCTTGGGCTGTTAAAAGATTACCAAGCTAATATGTTAAAGGAAGCCGGCTTAGATTTTTATAATCATAATATTGATACATCCGAAGAATATTATCATAAGATCATAACTACGCGTACTTTTCAAGATCGCTTGAAGACATTAGAATACGTACGTGCATCTGGCATTAAGGTCTGTTGTGGTGGCATTCTTGGCATGGGTGAGACTAACGAAGATCGAATAAAGATGTTAGTTCTTCTTGCTAATTTGAATGATCCTCCAGAGTCAGTATCAATTAATATGCTGATAAAAATTCCTGGAACTCCTCTTGAGAATGTGGCTGATGTTGATCCGTTTGATTTTGTTCGTACTGTCGCAATAGCCAGAATTATTATGCCAAAGTCCTACATCCGCTTATCTGCTGGGCGAGAGAAAATGTCGGATGAACTGCAAGCATTATGTTTCCTTGCTGGTGCCAATTCAATTTTTTATGGTGAAAAGCTATTTACAGCTCAAAATCCAGTACCTGAACAAGACAATTATTTATTTCAAAGATTGGGATTACAAAAATTACACATAGAACATTAAAGGAATTTCTGCATTGACAGAAAAAAAGATCTATTTTTACTATGAATTTGCCTCAAATTTTCTTTCCATCCTCAGATAAGTTGCTATTAATTTAGTAGTATATATCATTAATAATTTAAATAATATAACCATGTTTAGCAACCAAAACCAGCAAGCGTGAGAATCGTTCGTCTTGAGATTAGTTGGTCTACCACGTAATACATACGAACTTTTTAATATAGTGATTTTGCTATACGCTAAAACTACCCATATTAGCCCATTTTATCCATATCTACATACGAACTGTTTTGCCTAACTTTGTTGCAACAATTTTTCGTTTTTATTTTCACAACCCCGTTTTTGCGCAACTTATTCTCACAAATATACGTACTTTTTTAGATTTTTGGACAAGTAAATAATTAAATTGTTGTTGCTACTAGTTATTGCAATATTTTACCTAAAAAATGCTCATTCAAAAAATATTGCTTGTATCGTGGAAGGCGGAGAGATGGATGATAATGATAGCCTATTTGTCAAGGAATTAATGATTTGCTTGGGAAGATTATTGTTTGGTGCTATACTTAATTGGTTATTAGTAGGAGATAAGATATGGTTAATCAAACTGACTCTCTAGATTCAAGTTGGGTTAATTTGGGCACAGAAGAGAATCAAGAAATAACCAAAGATCGTCGCTATTCTGGAGATTCAGGCATTGAAGAAAAGGAAGAGCTTGAAGTTTTAGATGGCAAAAATCAAGAGATACAAGCTAATCTATGTGATACACCCCCTGAAGATCTGAGTCTAGAGAATGCAATACTTACAAACTTTCCTGATAGTTGTGATAGATCATTTACCGTAGAGTCGAAAGATGAAGATTCATATGACATTATTCCTAAAAATTTAACTTTAACTGAAATAATCAATATCTTAAATCAAGCTATACGGGAAGATGATTGTGAAGAACTAGGCAGGGTTATACAAAATATTGAAAATTATGAAGGCAGATATATTACGCTGGACAATGTAAATTTAAAGAGTTTTTGTGAGCAACAACTTAATTTAGATTTACGAGATAGAAGGGATCACCAGCATATATACTCAAATATACTATCACGGTATAATTTTGATCAGGAGAATTTCAAGTGTGATTATTTAGTAAAAGAATTGGTATTAATGGCAATTGCAGCTAATGATAAGCTGATAGAACAATATCAGGGCATACTTTTTGCTGAAGGAAATTTGAGTCTTTTATCTTTACTTGTCGGTGGTCAAAAATATATTGAAGCTTTTATAGAAAAGTTCCGTGGTACCGATTGGATTTATAGAGCATTAAAAGATCAGGCTATACAATTTATTGAACCTAATAAGATTAGCTTCTTCTCAGCTATAGCATTAAGAAAAGAACGAAATTTATTAGACACAGTTTTTGTTGAATTCATCTTAAAAGATCTTGCACGAGCATTAAAAACAAGTAATCCTGATCTTTTGTATGGTGTGCTTGAAACAGCATCTCTGATCGAAAATGAAGAATTTATCATGATAGTGCTAGGTGCATTTGAAGGATATATTAATAATACGGATAAAAAAGATCTGTTAAGAAAAAGTTTTGTTACTTTGTTAGAAACTGCAATAAGCCAAGAACACATATCTGTCGTTGAATACTTGTGCAAACGATATACTAATAACGCGAATTCTGGATTAAAGGAGAATAGAAAAGGCAGAAAACAGGGTAAACTCAGCAGTTATAAAAAAATAGATGAGGTTACCCATGGAAGATATAACAAAACTGTTTTGTTTGGTCGATGATTTTTGCAGAGATATAGAGAAAAATTTTGCAGGCAAACTACTGCCAAATGGTAAAAAACCCACAAGAACAACGGAAATTGAGCACTCTGAAATCATGACAATAATCCTGCTATATCAACAATCTCCGTGTAAAAATTTCAAAACTTTCTATCTACATTACCTAACGTTGCTCTACAAATCAGAGTTTCCAAAGTTGCCTTCATATACCAGGTTTGTTGCTCTAAAGCCTAGGGTTTTGTGGCATTTAGCAATGTTGTTGCATTGGCTTTGTGGACAGTCAGAAAACACTGGAATTTCATATATAGACACAACTCCCATTGCAGTTTGTCATGCAAAAAGAATATCCAAAAACAAAGTTTTTGCTGGAATTGCAAAATTAAGCAAGAGTACTTACGGCTGGTTTTTTGGTTTCAAATTACATATGGTAATCAATGAAAATGGTGAAATTCATGCACTTACGCTAACAAAAGGCAATGTTGATGATAGGATACCTGTGCCAAATTTGACGGAAAAATTAACCGGCCTTTTGTTTGGTGACAAAGGTTATATTGCAAAAGAGCTTTTTCAGAAGCTGTTTGACCGAGGTTTGAAACTTGTTACCAAGGTGAAAAAAGGTATGAAAAATACATTAATTTCGCTAAATGAGAAGATTTTACTGAGAAAAAGGTCTATCATTGAGACTGTTTTTGGTTACCTAAAAAATAGACTAGAAATTGAACACACTCGCCATAGATCCCCTGTTGATTTCTTGGTTCATATCTTTTCTACTCTCATCTCCTATTCCATCAAATCCAAAAAGCCTTCTATTTCCTATACTTCCTTCCTTAATCCAGAATTTGCGTTAATAGTTGGTTTAACTTTTCATGGGTTCTATCAACCCTTTCGATGCTGCTGATGTTTATATCTGCATTCGTTCCAAATACTGAAGTTATCAAAAGTAACTATATTCCCGTGTTACAAAACAAATTATTTTTACTTGGACTCAGTTTATTTATTGCCAGTATATTAGTAAATACAATGCTAGCATACACATCAAAAAAAGAGGTTTCATATCTCTCTGTGGGGCAAATTGGGCTGGTTATTGTACTTGTTTCATCATTTCTTTGCTTTGTTTTAGCATATCAAAATATGCCTCCAGGTCTATATCATTCAGATAAGAATTTGTTTTACGAATATCTCTTTTGGGGAGGTGGACATTTATTGCAGTTTGCTTTTACTCAAGGAATGTTTTTAGTGTATTTAATAATCAGTGATGTTAGTTTAGCTTCAAACAGTAAAAATACTATTTTACCACTATTTATAAACACGATTTTAGCTGTAGGCGCACCGTTTGTATATTTTGTTTATCCAGTTGATAGTGCCAAGTTAATACAGTTTTTTACTTGGCATATGAGGATTGCTGGAGCAGTTTTGCCGTGCTTTTTGATAATATTAGTGTGCTCAACATCAGAACTTTTTTTAATGATAAAAGCAACTATTTATTGCATTCATTTTTGTTGTTCACTTATGGAGATGTGCTCGGAGTGTTGACTATTGAAGGAAATGTCACCATTCCCGCTCATTATCACGGTTCTGTAGTTGGGATCACTATAGCTTTTATGAATTTCATTTATTGGCTGTTACCCAAATTAAACTTTAAAGAGGTAAAAAACTCCATGGTAAGATTACAGATTTATGCCTACAGTGTAGGGCATTTTCTCCATATTACTGGCCTTGTTTGGCTTGGTGGGTATGGTGCTTTAAGGAAGGTTGCAGATCTGCCAAGTATTTCATCAATGTTAGCACGCACGTGCTTCATTATAGGTGGCGCTATATCAGTTGTTGGTGGAATGTTGTTCGTAATAATTGTGCTTTTACATCTGTTAAAAGGCAAAGCGCGTACCAACTGACCCATAGAAACGAAAAAACTTCCTTGACAAACTCCGCCAGCGCCCTTATCATGATACTGAAGGTATTCAGTTATCTTCATCTGTGCAGATTAAACAGCAAGAGACCCGTGCTTGAATGTTAAACAAAATACCATAGAGTTTAAGAGAACAATTCCTAGAAAATTCCTACATCCAAAAAAAGGCAAATCGTGTTAATGCTGTTTAGATGTAAAAGATAAGCTAAATCTTTACAGGGAATTTAAAACAGTAGAATACCTTTGATTGAAAGAAAGCACCAACTTTATGGGGTGAGCAACTGCAACTACTACAACTAAATCAATAAATCTTAATAGGGGAAAACATTATGGAAACATCAAAACTGACATTAGTATGTGATATATATGAGTTAACAAATAAAGATAGAAAGAATATTCAAAAGCTAGCAAGAGAAATAGAGGAGGGGAAAAGTATTGCTGGAAACGCGAATTCTGGATTAAGGAAGGAAGTATAGGAAATAGAAGGCTTTTTGGATTTGATGGAATAGGAGATGAGAGTAGAAAAGATATGAACCAAGAAATCAACAGGGGATCTATGGCGAGTGTGTTCAATTTCTAGTCTATTTTTTAGGTAACCAAAAACAGTCTCAATGATAGACCTTTTTCTCAGTAAAATCTTCTCATTTAGCGAAATTAATGTATTTTTCATACCTTTTTTCACCTTGGTAACAAGTTTCAAACCTCGGTCAAACAGCTTCTGAAAAAGCTCTTTTGCAATATAACCTTTGTCACCAAACAAAAGGCCGGTTAATTTTTCCGTCAAATTTGGCACAGGTATCCTATCATCAACATTGCCTTTTGTTAGCGTAAGTGCATGAATTTCACCATTTTCATTGATTACCATATGTAATTTGAAACCAAAAAACCAGCCGTAAGTACTCTTGCTTAATTTTGCAATTCCAGCAAAAACTTTGTTTTTGGATATTCTTTTTGCATGACAAACTGCAATGGGAGTTGTGTCTATATATGAAATTCCAGTGTTTTCTGACTGTCCACAAAGCCAATGCAACAACATTGCTAAATGCCACAAAACCCTAGGCTTTAGAGCAACAAACCTGGTATATGAAGGCAACTTTGGAAACTCTGATTTGTAGAGCAACGTTAGGTAATGTAGATAGAAAGTTTTGAAATTTTTACACGGAGATTGTTGATATAGCAGGATTATTGTCATGATTTCAGAGTGCTCAATTTCCGTTGTTCTTGTGGGTTTTTTACCATTTGGCAGTAGTTTGCCTGCAAAATTTTTCTCTATATCTCTGCAAAAATCATCGACCAAACAAAACAGTTTTGTTATATCTTCCATGGGTAACCTCATCTATTTTTTTATAATTGCTGAGTTTACCCTGTTTTCTGCCTTTTCTATTCTCCTTTAATCCAGAATTCGCGTTAATACTAACTGAATGATAGCATTATTGTGATGAAAATGCAATATTATGAATATTTTAATACAATTTATATTGACAGTTACAATTCTAAATTATTTTATTGCAGCGTTAGCTGATTAACATTTTTAAGATGAGGTCAACTCTCATAGAGAGAGGATTTTTTTATTTTCTCATTCTTCTCATTTTCCTCTCTAACAATTTTTTTTCCATTTAATATGTCCTTTATTTCATCTCCTGTTAAAGTTTCAAACTCCAGTAGATTTTCGGCAATGAGATCTAAGCCTTTCTTATGCTTGGTCAAAATCTCTTTTGCTTTTTCATAGCAAGAAGACACAACTTTCTTCACTTCTTCATCTATAAGTTTTAACGTATCTTCAGAAATTATGTCAGAACCATGCATGGTTTGTTCGCGATTGTGATAGATCGGGCCTATTTTGTCACTCATTCCCCATTTTGTTACCATAGCGCGTGATAAATCAGATGCTTGTTTTATATCCGAAGATGCACCGCTTGTGACTTTATCGTAGCCAAAAATTAGCTCCTCTGCCACTCTTCCACCCATAGCAACAGTAATATCTGCTATCATCTTTTTTCTTGTGAGGGACACTCTATCTGTTTCTGGTAGTCTCATAACTAAACCGAGTGCTCTACCGCGTGGAATAATTGTTGCCTTGTGTATAGGATCAGAAGCAGGCATATTAACAGCAATTATCGCATGACCAGCTTCATGGTATGCAGTCAGTCTCTTTTCCTCTTCTGTCATAATTAGGGATCGTCTTTCTACGCCCATCATCACTTTATCACGTGCATATTCAAAATCGTCCATGGTAACAATCTTCTTGTTTCTTCTTGCAGCAATAAGTGCAGATTCGTTCACTAAATTTGCTAAATCAGCTCCAGAAAAGCCTGGTGTTCCTCTTGCAACTGTTTTCACGTTTACATCTGGTGCTATTGATATTTTCTTTATATGAGTATTTAATATCTTTTCACGCCCATTTATATCGGGTAAAGAAATAGTAATCTGTCGGTCAAAACGACCAGGTCTAAGCAGTGCTGGATCTAAGACATCCGGACGGTTAGTCGCAGCAATTATTATTACACCTTCATTAGACTCAAAGCCATCCATCTCAACTAATAACTGATTTAATGTTTGCTCTCTTTCGTCGTTGCCGCCACCAAGGCCAATGCCACGATGCCTACCCACCGCATCTATTTCATCTATAAAAATTATACAAGGAGCATTTTTCTTGCCTTGATCAAACATATCACGAACACGACTTGCACCAACACCCACAAACATTTCAACAAAATCAGATCCAGAAATACTAAAGAATGGCACATTAGCTTCTCCTGCAATTGCACGAGCAAGTAAAGTTTTACCAGTTCCAGGAGAGCCAATTAAAAGGCACCCTTTTGGTATTTTTCCACCTAATATTTGAAATTTTTGCCTTTGTTTAAGAAAATCAACGATCTCTACTAGCTCTTCTTTTGCTTCATCAATTCCGGCAACATCATCAAATGTTACTTTTTTTCCACTAGTCATGAGTCTAGCCCTTGACTTGCCAAAGCTTATAGTTCTGTTGCCCCCCGCTTGTGTTTGTTTAAGAAAGAATAGCAAAAAGCCAATAAAGATAAATGTTGGGACCCATGAGATAAGTAATCCACCAATTAAGCTCATGGCAGAATCTCCAGTTGAAAAGGAGAATCTCACTTTTCTATCATGTAAATTTTTTATTAGGTCGCTATATATGACACCGTTTGAATTGAAACTTGAACCATCCCTGAACTTGCCTTCAATGCTCTGGTTTTTTATGACAATATTTTCTACATCATTGTCTTCTAGTCTAGTTAAAAATTCCGAAAAAGGTATAATTGTTTTACTTTTACCTACATTTCCGCTGAACTGAATATAAGCAACTGAAATAAGAACAATAATTACTAACCAGATCAATAAGCCTTCTAAAAATTTTTTCATTTCTATTTCTAACTAAATACTAATCAAGCTTACCAAATTTTGTTTTATTGTGCTATTAATAATGCATTGAGCCTTATCGTCATTGGTATTTTTTTCGTTATAATTTACATCAGGATAAGCAAGCACCTTTCCATCTTTTAGCACTACAGGCAAAGAATAGAAAACTTCAGGGCAGCAGTTGTAATCCTTCGGAAATTCAGGAATTTTTTGTGTTTTTTTTAATGGAGCGATGATAACTGAACACTCTTGATTTCCGAGTATTGTGCAGCTAAATCTGTTATCCCATTGAGTAGGTTCATTTAAAGGTAGGTTTACGGTAATTTCTTGTATCTTTGACGATTCTCTAATTATCAAGATATTTTCTCCATACTTTCTTATTTTGCACCCAGAAAGTGTACAGTTAACATTACTATCCTTTTGCAATATTTTATTAAATATTACGATAAGGCTATTATACCTTGGTTTATAGTGTTTACTGGCAATTGCCATTATAGAGTAAAGAAGAAGCCTCAAGGCTATTTCCTCTGGCAATTGATAAAATTCACTTAGTTTAATTTCAATATAACCAAGATCATGCACATTAACGCAGTCATTAAACGCAAGGCGTGTGTAGTGCATCAACGCTTTTGCAGCTCTTTTCATATGAAGGGCTGTGAGGCATATTCGCTCTGTTAAAATCTCTTGATTATCACTTGCTTTAAGTAAGTTACGGTATAAAGTTCGCCTGTATTTTAAGTCATAGTTGCTTCTATCTTCGATCCATTTTAACTGGTGAAGCTTAGCGTACTTTTCTATTTCACTACGACTAAAATTTAACAATGGTCTAAATATATAAATACCATTTAGGAAAGACTTGTAGTCCATTGATGATAATCCATCTACGCCGCTACCTCGCTCTAATCTTAATAAGAACGTTTCTGCTTGATCATCTTTGTGATGAGCGACGAGCAAACATTTAACATTATTGTTTTTACACCACTCTGCCAGTAACTTATACCGTGCTTTTCGTGCCTGTAACTGAATATTGCCTTTAATATTTTGCTTTTCCCAATTTAATATGAACGATTCCTTTGCTCCAAGTTCCTTTGCATAACTTACAACAAAATCAGCTTCTTTTTGAGACTCTGGACGTAATCCATGATTTACTGTTAATGCTATAGGAAGTGAAAGCTTGTTTTTTTTTGCCCAGTTAGTCATTAAGTGCAGTAAGACTATACTATCTACACCACCTGATACTGCAACTGCAACTTGATTGTTATAGAAAGCAAAACTATTAACCACATTTTGAAATAATAACTCTAATTCCATTATGTCTCTTGATGGCCAGATAGGTCAGATCTCTTACGTCATACCGCGACTTATTTGTGGTATATATAGATCCCGCTCAAGCAACGAAATATGACAAGTTTGTCCTTTTTTGTCTACCCCATTGCCCTTTCTTTATGTCATCCCAGTGCTTGACACTGGGATCCAGGTTTTAATGCAAGAAACTATTTCTTTATTCCAGAAAATGAAAATTCCACTCTACGATTTTTAGCATGCTCTTTTTCATATTTAGAATTTCTAGAATCATCTTTTACATTAACCAAAGGCTCAGTTTCACCTTTAGAAGCAGTTTTTATTCTGTTTTCTATGTAGGGTGTACAACTAACCATAAATTTTTTAGCTGCATCTGCCCTTCTAGCGCCTAGCGCAAGATTATATTCATGAGAACCACGGTTGTCAGTGTGACCAGTTAAAGTAACCTTCGCGTCAGGGTTATCTTGTAACACCTCCATTACGTCAAGTAATGCATCTGCACTTACTTCAGTAATATTAGATTCATCATAACCAAAGAAAACTCTTTTATCACCTATCTGCTTAACAACAGAATTTATTTTATTTGTTGTATTTGCTCCTTTTTTTGGGCAAGAACTTACACCAGTAAGTAATAAACAAAAACAGCACATTATAACCAGTCTACTCCACATTACTAAACCTCCATAAATTTTAAATAGTGCGTAACTTTAATTTCAGTAGCTAATATCTCTCCATATTGTAATATAGTCAAGAGAAATAAAATACTAAATACTTTTTCTACAACCTTACAATTAATTTTCCTATAATATGCTGGACTCTGAGTAGAAAAATCCAATAAAGGAATAAAAAGTACAATTTTTTATTGTACTTTAAGTAAATATACTTTTAACTTTATTATTAATCTATCACGATGTTAAACAGATGTTTTCTAAAATAATGGACAAATATGAAATCTTATAAGTTTTTAGAGGAAGTATTATATAGGGTAAAGAATATCGAAGATACGCTAAAAGTACTAAACCAAAGCCAATTGAATATAGAGGACAAAGTTGAACAAATGAGTCTTCTAGAAGAAATCAGACATGAAATTATCTCTCATGACGCAATAAAGGAATCATTAGCAGATGCTCTTGGTAACAAAAAAAGTGCAAATACTCAGCAGCTAAAGTTAATAGAGAGAATACATAAAAGCAACAGTGCTGTTCCTATTGATTTAGTAAAGTCTTTATCCAAAGCTAAGGTTGAATGCCAAAATTTATGGAGGCTAACCAATTCTGCAGTCAGTAATTTGGAAAAACTAAAAGAACGTTTTGCTGATTTAATCAAACTCATTCGCGAAGTAGCTTCTATAAAATCGCAGCAATTAAAATGCTCAAAATACGACTCACTGCTTGCTGACTATGATTCTGATATCACAGAAAAGAACATAAAGGAAATATTTCCCAAGGTAGGCAAATTTTTTAGCGGAAATGTAGATAAAATAATTGAAAAGCAGAAAAAGGATAAGGTTACTAATATACAAAAAGTTGCTACTCAGAAGCAGATTGAACTTGGCTCGTTATGTTTACAGCAAATGGGCGTTGCACTGCATGAGGTTCGTACTTCTTATTACTGCCCTATAGATTATGATGAATCTGACTTTTGTTATGGTTTATTTTCTCTTTTACGGCATAGTGGTTATGCAATTTATCAAAAATGTTTAGCGCAAAATTCTATAAATAGCCCAATTACGAGACATGTTATGTATGAAACTCAAGGGTTATTTATGGAAAGGATGATTGGAACATCCAGAGAATTTATTGAGTTCATTCAACCACACATAAAAGAGAAATTTGCTATAAAAGGCAAAACTAACGAGAAAGTTAGCAGTGTTGAAAATTTGTACTTGATTTTCAATGAAATAAACCTTTCTTCTTTTTTAAAAAATGCAGATGAATTTAGTCTGTTAGCTCATATTATGTTGAGAACTAGGTTAGAACAAGATATAATAAATGGTACATTGGAAGTCAAAGACCTGCATGATGCGTGGCTGGAAGGTATGAAGCACTATAAAATTCCAGTAAAAGCTGAAAATGAGCTAAACACTTATTTTCAAGATGAATATTGGGCAAGTGGTGTTATGGGCTACTTTCCTATAAAAATTATTGCTTTAATTGCTGCTGTGCAGATTTTCTCTTTCATTAAAAAGAATCATTACGAATCTTTAGGTGCTATAATAAAAGGAGATTTTAGTTTACTTATCAGTTGGTTATCTCAAAATATATACAGTGCAAAGTGTGACCTGGAACTGCTAAAAAAAGTAACAGGTAAGGGTTTAGACGTTGAGTGTGTTACTTACTACTTATCTGAAAAGTATAATTTGTCTCAATAAATGGTTTTCTTGAGTTATGTATGAATTTTGTTCGAAAATTAACCGGAAAGTTTTATAGCCTTTTTACTTTCAAAGGTTTGTTTGCTAGCGATATTGCTATAGACCTTGGTACTGCAAACACTTTAGTTTATCAGAAAAATCAGGGAATAGTGCTTGATGAGCCTTCAGTTGTAGCAAGAATAAAGGAAAAAGGAAGCTACGTTCCTTATGCTTTTGGTAAAAAAGCTAAAATGATGCTTGGAAAAACGCCTGGAGAGATAGAGGCGATAAGGCCCTTAAAAGATGGAGTTATTGCTGATTTTAAAAGTGCGGAAGAAATGCTAAAATATTTCATACGCAGTGCAAACACAAAATTCACTGTTAATAAACCTAATATTATCATATGCGTTCCATCTGGATCCACGCCAGTTGAAAGGCGTGCTATACAAGATGCAGCAGAAAGTGCTGGTGCAAATGAAGTATTTTTAATTGAAGAACCAATGGCTGCAGCAATCGGAGCTGGGCTCCCGGTTACTGAACCTGAGGGTTCTATGATTGTTGATATAGGAGGCGGTACAACTGAAGTTGCAATTATTTCTTTAGGTGGAATTGTTTATTCACGTTCTGCCAGAGTAGGTGGCGATATTATGGATGAGGCAATAAAGTCATATATTCGTGAAAATCATAAATTATTAATCGGTGAAACAACCGCTGAGAAAATTAAGAAAAGCATAGGTTCAGCCAGTCTGCCAGGTGAAGATAACAAAGAGGGAATGATAATTAAAGGCAGGGATTTAGTGAGTGGCATGCCAAAAGAAATGCTTTTGTCAGAGTATCAAGTTGCAGAGAGTTTAATAGAGCCTGTACATCAGATAATTTCTGCTATTAAGACTGCGCTGGAGAGCACTCCACCTGAACTTTCTTCTGATATAGTCGATAGAGGAATAATTTTATCCGGTGGTGGTGGACTATTGCGTAACTTAGGCAAAGTTATCAGTGAAACAACAAAACTACCAGTTCGTGTTGCAGATGACCCACTTTGTTGTGTTGCCTTGGGTAGTGGAAAAGTGCTTGAAAACATGGATTATTTTGGCCATGTTTTATTCAAGCAAGATTAAATTGTTTTTGAAGGTAGTTTATCGAATTGTTTTGATGGAATTATGTAATATAAATAAGATCCCAGTGTCATGCACCAAGTAATTTGAAGGCAACTTCTAGCAGAAAAGGGTGTTATCCGAGTAGCTGACACTGGGATCCAGGAAACTTGATTACAAATAAATATGCTGTTTTAATGAATTTGTGTAATAGAAACTAGATTCCAGTGTCAGCTACTTTCATGACATCATCTACTATGTGAATTGCCCCCAAATCAAAACGTTTGCACAGTTGTATGTTGGAATGACACAAGATTTGCATTTATAAATTAAGACAATTATGCTAAAAGAATTTAAAATTGAACCTCTGCTAAAAGATAAAGCTCCGCACCAGACCAAGGCTATTGTTGCAATGTCCGGGGGAGTTGATAGCTCCGTTGCTGCAGCACTGCTATATAACTTTGGGTACCAGGTGATAGGTGTAACTCTGCAACTCTATGGCACCGACGGTAATGCTAACGCAAGAAAAGGTGCATGCTGCGCTGGACAGGATATTTATGACGCTAAGCGCGTGGCTGAAAGTGTTGGCTTTCCTCACTATATTTTAAACTATGAGGAAATATTCAAAAAGGAAGTAATAGAGGATTTTGCAAGTACCTACATGCGTGGGGAAACTCCCATACCATGTGTAAAATGCAACCAAACGGTAAAATTTCGTGATCTATTGCAAGTTACAAAAAATCTTGGTGCGGATGTGCTCGTAACAGGACATTACGTGAGAAGGTTAGAAAAAAATGGTGAGGTAAAGTTGTGCAGAAGCATTGATAAAAGTAAAGATCAAAGCTATTTTCTGTTTGCCACAACAAAGGAGCAGTTGAGGCTTTTGCGATTTCCACTCGGTGGGTTCTATAAAAGTGATATAAGAAAACTAGCAAAGTATTTTAGTTTGCAAATTTCTGAAAAAACAGACAGCCAAGACATATGTTTCGTTTCCGAAAGCTATAGCAAAACAATAGCTAAACTAGCTCCACGATCTGTACAGAAAGGCAAAATAGTGGACATTAACGGAAGAGTGTTAGGTGAGCACAGTGGCATAGTAAATTTTACAGTGGGCCAAAGAAGAGGCCTCGGTATCGCACACAATGAACCTCTTTATGTGATAAAAATTAATACAGAAAATAATGAGGTTATAGTCGGGCCGATCAACGCATTAATGCAAAAAAAGATATTGATCAAAGAATTAAATTGGCTTGAGCAGCCAAAGGAAGGTATGGAAGTAACTGTGAAGCTGAGATCATCACATGTGGGAAGTGTAGCAACAATACATTCAACTGACGAAAAAAATAAAGCCTGTATCATTTTAAACGACGATTACTTTGGCATCAGTCCTGGTCAAGCCTGTGTAGCGTATAAAGATGAGCAAGTAATTGGCGGTGGATGGATATGTTCTTAACTAAAGGGCTTAATTCTTTGATACAGAATGTAAACGTACAATAATATTTATTGCTATTTTACCCCATATCACTTATACTATAAAGTAGGACATTATAGGTTTTGCAATGGTAAAAGAAGTTGAAGAGCTGATAAAAATTGTTGGTAAGGGTGATTTATTAGAGACGTTATTTATTTTTTTAGGTAGTTTTCAACATGTTGGTTTGTATTGCAACATGGATGGCAGAAATCATGTTGATTTACCTGCATTTATTAGAAAAGAAGAAGAACCATTAGATAAATATTTTAACTTAAAATTCAGCCTACAAGGGCTATTTTTAATTTATATTCAAGCTTATGAAGCTCTTGTAGAGAATACTCAGCTAAATACTCAAGAAGTAATTGATAAAATATATGCTGCAATTGAAAATGAAAGAATGTCTACTAGTCATATGGTGCTGAAAGAACTGCTAGAGGAAGTTATAGATCGAGCAGAATTGACAGAAGATCAAAAAAAATTAAAGCTTCTTAACGTTTTGGCAAATCCAAAGAGAAACCCAGTATTTGAAACAGTAGAAGATTTTGAAAATAAGGTATTTACTGACATCAAAAAACTGTTAAATGAAAAATCTGATAAAGAGTTTTATTTTAATAAATTTGTTATCGATTGTTACTATTCTATTCATCAAGATATAAAAGTAGATAGAGATGTGGCTTTATTATTTTCTCTATTATATCCTTTGAGAGGTAGTTATAAGAAACCTTTGTCACCTGATAAAATAGTAAAAAGAGAAGTATTAGGGCTAGGTAAAAGTTCGTCAATATTAAGCGACTTAACTGGAATATTACGGTGTATCGATTTACCAAATGAGAATGGGTCTACTAAATATACGCTGAATTACAAAGGGATAGGTGAATTAAACAAAATATTAAATATAATAGCAGATCAAGATAATCAAGATTTTTTAACCTTTAAAAGCATTGGACCAACTTTGAAACAGCTGTTAAAGAAGCAAAATAGCAATAAGTTTGAAGAGAGAATAATAAACAACACATATTATTCAGCACCGCAAAAAGAGAATGAATGCAGGCCAGATTTCATCATCAGCAAGAAAAAAGACCATAAAAACACAGTCTGTAAGCTCATTTTAGGCATGTTTGTATTATCTATTGGGTTATCTGTTGCTGATTATTTCTTTATGGAGCAAAAATTGCTCAACTCAATAAAAGATGTTTTGCCACAAAACAACCTTACTAACCTAATAGTTGCTGCTGTGCTGACTATTGTAGTAGTATATGCTTTATTTCAACTATTGAAATCACCACAGGAACCACCGCTTTCAACAGTCGATGATGTGCAGAATAAGAAATTAGAACCGTTCCATGCAAAACAAGCCTAGAACTACATAAATGTAGCAACTTAAAAGCATATATTGTATAATGCTTATTCTTAAGTTAAGAGGTGATTTATGGATTTAAGTAAAATAACAGCGGTACCAAATGCGGTGAATGTGGTAATTGAAATAAGTGCAAATGCTGAGCCTGTAAAGTATGAATTTAATAAAGAGCTTGGATTGTTACAAGTTGACAGATTTTTGTCTACCTCAATGACTTATCCTTGCAATTATGGGTTTATACCAAATACCTGCGCAGGTGATGGTGATCCTGTGGATGTTTTGCTGCTAACTCAATTTCCCTTAGCATCTAGTGTTTTAATATCGGTGCGTCCAATAGGCGCATTACTCACTAAAGATGAAAAAGGAGAAGATGAAAAAATATTAGCTGTGCCTATTTCCAGTGTTGATAGCTATTATGACAATATAAAGGACTATTCTGACTTATCTAAAAACCTATTAGATAAAATTGTTCATTTCTTTTCTCATTATAAAGATCTAGAAAAGGGAAAAGAGGTAGCAGTTGGAGAATGGGTTGGTATAGAAGAAGCAAAGAAAATCATTGAAAAAAGCAGAAGTTAGTTTTTATTGATTTATAGCTAAAGTGGCTTAGGTTTGCCTACAATTTGAAAAACAACAAATTCGTCATTCAGCTACTTGTTAGCGGAATCTATGCTGAGATACCGCGCACAACTGTACGAACATTCATTCTTGAAGGTAAACTGCACAGCAAATGGTGTCATTCCAGTCTGGAATCCAGCTTTTTCATCCAAGACGGCAGCGCCTCCTTCTTCTGTCATCCCAGTGCTTGACACTGGGATCTCATTTTACTTTATGATGATGTCATGAAAGTAGCTGACACTGGGATCCAGAAGACTTAATTTCAACCAAATAATAAAGGCTAGATCCCAGTGTCACGCACTGGGATGACAAAAAAGGAGCACTGGGATGACATCATAGGGGCGCTGGCCTCCTGCTAGACAACGTTCGTACAGCTATGGAATGAATCGCGGTATGATGTAGGGAGACCTTTCTTGGGTTAGCTATAGATTTTTGTACCACAGATCTAAAAATTACAGTTGTTCGGAAAAATGTTGCGATTAAAAGCATTAGACAGGTGGTAGAGGTCTTGGTATTATATAATCTTTAGTTCTAAATTTGGAAGGGTGGCCGAGCGGCTGAAGGCGGCGGTTTGCTAAACCGTTATACGATTGAAAAGTCGTATCGAGGGTTCGAATCCCTCTCCTTCCGTATACTGTTTTAGCACGGTCTGAATTCGCTATATTGGCATGTTTTTAGCCTGTTTACCTGATCTTGTTGCAATGGTTTTTATTTCCGTCTTTAACTATTAAAAAGTTGGCTAGCATTGACTCAGTATTTATTATAGAATTGGTTATTAACTAAACAACTTTACTTGTATGTATAAAATACTAATCTTACTGTTAATAGTGTTGCCACTTAGGTTGCTTGCAATCGAGATTGAAATTGTTGCAGATGTAAATGGTGAGCCAATTTCAAATTTAGATATCGAAAAACGCATCAACTTTATAAATTCATTGTTTGGCACTCAAAGTGTTGATCAAAAAGGAGCAAAACCTCAAATTCTTAGGGAGCTAATAGACGAAATTATCATCATCAATGAAGCGCAGAGGCTGAATATAAAATTGAGCAACGAGGAGTTAGATAATGCTATCATATTATTTTTAACCCAAAGTTTTAAACTTAAGGCTAATGAAGTTGATCAATACATAAAAAAGCATAATATAGATCTTAGTATTTTAAGAAAACAAATAAAATGTCAGTTACTATGGAGCAAAATTATTGAAGTAAGAATTGTGCCATTTATTAATATAAGCGATAAAGAAGTGGATGATGTAAAAAGGCAAACAGAAAAGCCGGATTATCTTATCACGTTCCAAGAGTTTATAATTCCTGATCAAAAAGACAAGGATGTTTATGGTATAGCTGAAGATTTAGTAAAAAAATTACGTAGTAGTAATAATCCAGAATCTCCAATAAGGATGCGTAAAGCAACAGTTAATTTAAGTCAGCTAAAAGGCAAACTCAAGGGCGTTTTAGAAGGGTTGGAAACCAACAACATAGCAGGTCCATTCAGTTTCAGTGAAGGTTGCTCTGTGATAAAAGTAATAGATAAAGTACAGCTTAATCATGCACTGCTGGAAAGCACTTTAAAATTAAAACAGATTGTGGTTGAGGGTTCAGAAAGTCTATTCTCTAATTTTAAAGAGCAAAAGGTCAATTGTTTAAATTTTGACAAATTAGCAGATAATTTTAAGCTGCCAAACGCAAAAGAATTTGAAATAAAAATGCGAGATTTAAACCCTGATTTACAGATTTTATTTAGTAGAACAAGCGTGAATGAAATAGTAGAATTGAGAGAAAATGGCACTGCAAAGTTAATGATGTTGTGTGATATCAAGAGTAATGCAGCGGATATAGAAGCAATTAAACAGCAGATATACCAACAAAAGATTATGATACAAAGCAACTTGTTATTAGATGATATGCGTAAAAATTCAGCTGTCAGTTATCGGTATAGTTGAAGTCAGAGAGTGTCCTTGTCTCTGTCTTTGTGTGCCTTTGTTCTACAAAATTTCAAAAAATTTGAACAAATGTAGTTAAAGTAGCACATGAAGAATATAATGCTAATTGGTGGTGGAGTTGGAAATGCAGTATTATTTTCGATAGGGAAGGCATGTCTTGAAAATAATAACAAGGTTTTGTACTTCGCTGGCTATAAGAAATTAAGTGATGTATTTAAACGAGCACTGATAGAGCGTGCATCAAATGCAGTAGTTTGGGCATGTGAAGAAGGATTGATAGAAACAAGCAGAGATCAAGATAAATCCTTTCATGGTAATATAGTTGATGCAATAGTCTCTTATCAACAAGGAAGATTAGGTATTAATTTAAACACTATAGATAAAATTATCACTATTGGTTCTGATAAAATGATGAAAGCTGTGAATGAAGCTAGAAAAACAATTTTAAAGCCATATCTGAAGTCAAGTCACATAGCAATATCATCAGTTAATTCTCCTATGCAGTGTATGATGAAAGAAATCTGCGCTCAGTGTGTGCAGCAACATATAAATGCAAAAACAGGAGAAAAGAGTTTTGTTTATAGTTGCAGTAATCAAGACCAGGATATGGAGTGTGTTGACTTTGACTTTTTAAGTGAGCGCTTGAAGCAAAATAGTTTACAAGAAAAACTTACTGCAAAATGGATAGATCATGTTCAAAGATATTAAACAGCACAAAAAGGAAATAAGAGAGCAATATAGAGCTATAAGAAAAGATATTGATGAAAGTTATTCCAGTTATGCGGCAAATTCCCTTATTAATCTCTTTAATCAGAACTTAAGCTACGTTAAAGGCAAAACAATAGCAGCTTACATTCCAATGGATGAGGAAATAGATGTTGTGCCTTTGATGCATAATTTACTCGATTTAGATTATAAAGTAGCAATTCCTAATAAAAATAAGTTACTAAAATTTGAGGAATGGAACGAAACAAATGAAGATGTAATTCCCGACACAATCATTACTCCTATTATTGCTTTTGATAATCACTTTAATAGGTTGGGTTTTGGCGGTGGTTGGTATGATGAAATGATAAAAAAATTACGGCCACTTGGAAAAATATTTATAGGTGTAGCCTATGAGAAACAATATTGTAAAAATCTACCTGTAGAACAACATGATCAAAAATTAGATATTATAATCACTGAGATGTGTGTTAGATGTGGAGGTGGATTGCTCAAAAAAGTGGATAAAAAGGAGTAGATCTCTAGGGAATGTTCAAAAAAGTGTGTCAAACCGCATTTTTAGTTCAACTCAATTTTCAATCTATCAGGAAAGAAAATATCAAGTTGAGAGATAGTTAATGCCCAATCAGATATAGGCATCGTCCACTTTTCCTCTACCTTTTTTATAGCACAATATACCTGTTTGTACAAGGCATTTGTACTAGTAAATGAGCCCTTAGTTTTAGTGAATTTTCTAATCTGTCTATGCAACCCCTCAATAGGATTGGTAGTATAAATTAGCCTCCTGATTGGGCCAGAATACTTAAAATAGCCGGATCCAATTATTCTGCCACGATTTTACAACCAATGGGTACTTTTCTCCCCATTTTTCTTCTAGCTCAAGTAAGTAATTCTCGGCAATTTCTCTGCTTGCAGCACGATATATTTTTTCAGATCATTCATGAAAACTTTCACATCTTTGCTTGATACATATTTCAGTGAATTCCTTATCTGATGCACTATACATAGCTGTACTTCTGCTTTAGGAAACGCACTATTTATAGCTGCAGGAAAGCTTTTTAGCCCATCTACACATGCAATCAGAATATCTTCTACTCCTCTTTCTTTGAGGTCATTTAGCACTCCCAACCAAAAGTTAGCTCCTTCACTTTCAGCAAAATAAAAGCCCAAGACTTCTTTTCTGCCATTTTGGTCTATGCCCAATATATTGTACATACATTTACTTACGCAATGTCCATCCTCTTTGACCTTAAAGAACATCCCATCCATAAATACTATCGGGTATACTGATTGCAGTGGACGACTACGCCATTCATTTATTATAGGCAGTAATTTGTCGGTAATACTTGATATCTCTGCAACCGATATTTTGTGATCATAAATTTCCTCAACGTGTGACGCTATATCTCTATAGCTCATACCACTGGCAAATGTGCTCAAAATCTTCGTTTCAAGCTCTGGTTTGTTTGCCTTTTTTTGACTATTTACGGCTCAAAACTTCCTTCCCTATCTCTTGGCGTCAAAAGCTCAAATGAACCTGCACTTGTCCGTAAAGTCTTTCCATTTCTCCCATTTCTTCGATTATTTTCTTCGCTTTCAGCCAACAAGTGGTTTTCTATTTCACCTTCCAAACTTGCCTCCAGCAGCTTTTTTATAAATGGTGTTAATGCTCCGTCCCTTCCTGTCAACGGTCTTCCTTCTCGTATAGACGACAGGATATTTGTTTCCAACTCTTTATAATCTACCAATCCGGTAGTTCTGTTTACTACTTTCTGACTCATTGTCAAACCTCCATTTTTTTATATCAATTTATTACTTTTTTTCGGTTTGACACACTTTTTTGAACATTCCCGATCTCTATTTTTCCCATTCCCTCCCCAAGCCATCAGAGGGTTTTATTTTCTTCTTCACTCACTCGTTCAGTACTTGAACTACCTAATTGAGAATCTGGCTTCATTTCCTGAGCTTTCTCATTAACTTTTTGTTCTACCTCTTTTATGTCACTACCAATTACCATAATTGCAGGTTGAAATTTATCTATAAGATCACCAAGTGCTTCTTGATCATCTAGATGAGTACTAAGACACGCGAATTCTGGATTAAGGAAGGAAGTATAGGAAATAGAAGGCTTTTTGGATTTGATGGAATAGGAGATGAGAGTAGAAAAGATATGAACCAAGAAATCAACAGGGGATCTATGGCGAGTGTGTTCAATTTCTAGTCTATTTTTTAGGTAACCAAAAACAGTCTCAATGATAGACCTTTTTCTCAGTAAAATCTTCTCATTTAGCGAAATTAATGTATTTTTCATACCTTTTTTCACCTTGGTAACAAGTTTCAAACCTCGGTCAAACAGCTTCTGAAAAAGCTCTTTTGCAATATAACCTTTGTCACCAAACAAAAGGCCGGTTAATTTTTCCGTCAAATTTGGCACAGGTATCCTATCATCAACATTGCCTTTTGTTAGCGTAAGTGCATGAATTTCACCATTTTCATTGATTACCATATGTAATTTGAAACCAAAAAACCAGCCGTAAGTACTCTTGCTTAATTTTGCAATTCCAGCAAAAACTTTGTTTTTGGATATTCTTTTTGCATGACAAACTGCAATGGGAGTTGTGTCTATATATGAAATTCCAGTGTTTTCTGACTGTCCACAAAGCCAATGCAACAACATTGCTAAATGCCACAAAACCCTAGGCTTTAGAGCAACAAACCTGGTATATGAAGGCAACTTTGGAAACTCTGATTTGTAGAGCAACGTTAGGTAATGTAGATAGAAAGTTTTGAAATTTTTACACGGAGATTGTTGATATAGCAGGATTATTGTCATGATTTCAGAGTGCTCAATTTCCGTTGTTCTTGTGGGTTTTTTACCATTTGGCAGTAGTTTGCCTGCAAAATTTTTCTCTATATCTCTGCAAAAATCATCGACCAAACAAAACAGTTTTGTTATATCTTCCATGGGTAACCTCATCTATTTTTTTATAACTGCTGAGTTTACCCTGTTTTCTGCCTTTTCTATTCTCCTTTAATCCAGAATTCGCGTTTATACGGTAGTAATTTACAATAAATTCATGTAGCCATTTCGAATTTAGTCATTTCAGTGTTGGCTACTTGGATGACACCACCTGCTATGCTGCAAATTGCAACGTTCGTACACTAAAGTATAGTGTGTTACTAACGAAGGCAAACAAATATCTGCTTTATGAAAACGTTAATATTTTTCATTGAAATAATACATAAATACTAGAAAAACCTTGGCAGGTTATTCGCGTTTGATTATCATAGAGAATTATATAAATTAATAAATGATCTATGGCAAGTAACCCAGAAGAAAGAAATAGTGATAAACAAAAAGCGCTAGATAACGCAATAAGCCAGATTGAAAAAGCATTCGGTAAAGGTGCAATAATGAAGTTGAAGCAAAACCCTGTAGAAAAAATAGACACAATATCCACAGGATCAATTGCGCTTGATTCGGCTCTAGGTGTTGGAGGTCTGCCAAAAGGGCGTATAATTGAAATATTTGGCCCCGAGAGTTCTGGTAAAACCACTCTTGCCTTGCACGTGATTGCTGAAGCACAAAAAAAAGGAGGATCATGCGCATTTATCGATGCAGAACATGCATTGGATGTCTTATATGCTCGTAAACTTGGGGTAAGCACTGATGATTTAGTGATTTCACAACCAGACACTGGAGAGCAGGCGTTGCATATTGTTGAGTATTTAGTGTGTTCTGGTGCGGTTGATGTGATAGTTATTGACTCTGTCGCAGCATTAACTCCAAGAGCTGAAATTGAAGGTGATATGGGTGATCAACATATGGGGCTGCAAGCAAGGCTTCTAAGTCACGGGCTACGAAAGCTAACCTCTGCCGTTTCAAAAGCGAACTGTATATTGATATTTATTAATCAAATTCGTATGAAAATAGGAGTAGTGTATGGAAATCCTGAAACTACCACGGGTGGAAATGCATTAAAATTCTATACTTCTGTAAGGCTTGATATAAGAAAAATTGGTGTAATAAAAGACAAAGAAAATATTACAGGCAATGAAACAAGAGTTAAAGTTGTAAAAAATAAAGTTGCTCCTCCATTTAGAGAAGCGAAATTTGATATAATGTACAATGAAGGTATATCAAAACTCGGAGAAATAATAGATATGGGAGCAAAGCTTGGTGTGCTTGAAAAAGCAGGCGCTTACTATTCATATAACAACACACGTCTTGGGCAAGGAAGAGAGAATGTAAAAACTTACCTAAAAACAAACAAAGAAGTCGCAAATGAAATAGAAACGAAAATCAGAGATTTACTCAGAAATCATGATAATTCTATCATAATAGACGAGGATAGTGAGCAATTTTTAGAAGAATCAGTTTTCTGATCTAAACTTAGGCATTAGATTTTGTGTTGGACGGGTTGTTACAGTATGATGCTGTGCTAATATAACAATCTGTCTTGTATCAAAAAGACTTTGCTGAAGCAGTTAAAAAAAGCTTTTCATGAGAAATTATAAATGATAAATTGTTAACAATAGGTTATTGTGAATAAGATTATGTGTTTTAGTTTACCTAATATAAACAGGGAAGGTTATTCATTTATAGTAGTTTCCTTTATAGTAACGTGTATAGCATTCTCTATATCTTGGGGGTTTGGTGTTACGTGCTTGTTCCCGACATTATTGTGTACTTATTTCTTTCGTGATCCAGCAAGAGCTGTGCCAAACAATAAGGATCTTATATTAAGTCCTGCTGATGGTGTGATTTCAAAAATTGAAGAAGTTAATTATCCTTTATCGGCAGAAAATGGAGAAGAGAAGAAGTTTACGCTTGTTAGCATATTTTTAAGTGTTTTGAACGTCCATGTGAACCGTATACCAATATCTGGTACGATAAAGGAAATGAGTTATAAAAAAGGCAAGTTTGTATCCGCAATGAGCAATAGGTCTAGTAATGAAAATGAAAAGCAGGTTATTGTGATTGAATACGAAAAGGGAAAAGAAATTATTGTGGAGCAAATAGCTGGATTAATTGCACGTCGTATCGTTTGTAATTTAGGAGTATCCCAGAACGTAAAAGCAGGTGAAAGGTTTGGAATTATAAGATTTGGCAGTAGAGTGAATATTTATGTTCCTGCTGATATAGAAGTAAGAGTTTCAGAAGGGCAAACTGTTATTGGTGGTGAAACAATTATAGCAAACTTAAATAAGGAAAACGTTCAAGAGAAGCTTACTTTTGATGTTATATGAATAACGATGAAAGTAACAGTAGATTCTTACCTATTACTAAATTATTCCCAAACTTTATAACTTTATTGGGTTTATGTTCTGGTCTCACTTCACTTAAATTTACATTTAATGAACAATGGGAATTCTCAGTAATTTTTATCATCATTGCAGCAATACTAGATGGAATGGATGGCAGAATAGCTAGAATTCTAAAATCAACTAGCGATTTTGGAGCCCAGCTTGATTCTTTTGCAGATTTTCTAAATTTTGGTGCAGTGCCTGCATTTCTTTTGTATTTTTGGAAGCTAAACGAAATCAAAGTCATAGGTTGGATTTTAGTAATGATATATGTAATCTGCATATCAATAAGACTTGCAAGATTTAATGTTTCGCTACACTCAGAACAATCACACTGGAAAAAATTTTTCTTTTCTGGTATTCCAGCTCCAGTGTGTGCTTTACTTTCTTTGTTACCAATAATTATTACCTTTCAATCTCATGAGAGTGAATACTTACTTCTCATAGAGCGATTTTTTAACACAAGAAACGTAGCTTGTTACTTTCTGGCCATTTCATTTTTTTCGATAAGTCACATTCCAACTTTCTCTGCAAAATATATTTATATTCCCAAAAGCCTATCCTATATATTTGTGTCATTTTTTGGAGTACTTATTGTATTTTTCATCAGTAAGCCCTGGATGACTCTACCAATTTTAGGTATAGTGTATACACTTACTATTCCAATAAGCATCGGGTTTTACATATATTTTACATATAAAACTCGTTAGCTAACAAAAAATAGAAAACCGCATGATTTTGAAGATAAGTGAACTATTAAATTCATTTCTGTATATAAAGATATTCAACATTCCATTTATAATTATTTGGGTAATTGCAACTGGAATCTTTTGTACTGACCAGTTCAAATTCATTAACTTTAGGTTACTTAAATATGGAATACAGACGCTATTTAATCTAAAGTGTAATAACAATGGCATAATCACTCATATTCAAGCGTTTGCAACAGTAATTTCAGGAACAGTTGGTCTTGGAACAATATCAGGAGTTGCAATAGCTATCACAATAGGGGCCCAAGTGCAGTTTTTTGGATGGTAATTACCGGAATACTTGTTATGTCGATAAAGTTTGCCGAGGTGGTGCTTGCATTCACTTATCGCTCTGAAAATACAACTGGTGGTGCTTTTTATTACATGGAATACGGGCTTGCAAAGATTGGATTTGCAAAAACTGGTAGATTTCTTGCCTTCACTTATGCGATTATGCTACTTATTGCAATGATTTTGGGCGGTATACCATTTCAAGCAAATCAAATAGCAGCGCTATCAAATAACCTCTTCGAATACAACGCATCCATCATTATATCCCTGCTTGTCTTCATTGTAATATTGGGAGGAATAAAGCGCATTGCTTTCGTTTCAACGAGCTTAGCACCAATTATGATAGTGCTATACGTGGGTATGTGTATATATTTAATTTATATAAACGGAAGTAACTTGCTGAATGCTTTATCCATAATATTTCAAGATATCTTTAATAAATCAGCTATAGGAGGCGGAGTATTGAGCGGATTAATAGCCGGAGTGAGAAGATCAGTGTTTGCTAACGAAGCAGGTACCGGAACAGCAGCTATAGCACATTCAGCTGTAAAAGAGGAAGATCCAATTAAAGTTGGGTGCATTGCAATGATTGCACCACTTATATACACAATATTAATCTCATTTTTGACCGGTATCGTGATAATTATCACTGGTATGCACAGCACTGATAACGTGGGTGATATTATACTAATTAGTTCGGTATTTTCAACAGCTTTGCCCTTGTTTAGCAAGTTAGTTTTTCCGCTAATGATGTTTTCCTTTGCATTTTCCACAATAATAGCTTATTGTTACTACTGTGAAGTTGCTTTGCTGTACTTATTTGGTAATAAAAAAATACTGATACTGTTTCAAATTCTTATAGTGATTTCAGTGTATATTGGTTGTATGTCAAAAAATATAGAATTTATATCTTACCTAGGTGACAGTTTGTTCATGTGCCTTATGATTCCAAATGCTGTTGCAATATATCTACTGAGAAGGGAAGTTTTGAATACAATAGATTCTTATTACAATCCTAAAGGGTATTAACATGATTTATAGATTACTTTATATGGTGTTATTTTGCCTATTGTTTAATGATGTGTACGCTGCTTCAGGTTTTTACGAAAGTTATGATGCTGTGTCGAGTGAAGTAAATAACTTCATGAATGAAGTGCTGTTTTTCAAGATCTTTTACGTGCCATTTATAATTTTTCTACTAGCTTTTGGGTATGTGTTCCTAACATTGCGTTTTAAATTTCTCAACATAAGAATGTTTAAGCACGCGTTCGCTATTTTATGTGGAAAATATGACACAGATCATCACGATGGTCACATTACGCATTTCCAGGCATTTATAACTGCACTTTCAAGCACAGTAGGCCTTGGAACTGTTGCTGGTGTTGCAATTGCAGTTTCAATGGGAGGGCCAGGAGCGGTGCCTTGGATGATGATCACAGGTTTTTTTGGTATGTCAGCAAAATTTGCCGAAGTGACTTTAGCATTTAGACATAGAACAGAAGATCAGGAGCAGTTGTTTAGTGGTCCCTTTCAGTATATAAGGAATGGTCTGGAGGAATTTGGATTTAAAAGACTTGGTATTGTTCTGGCTGCTATGTATGCAGTATTTTTTATATTATCAGGTCTTGGTGGAAGTGTAGCGTTTCAAACCAACCAAATGGTCTCAATATTATCTGGCTATTCAAGTTGGGTAGATGGTCACCCTTGGTTTCTTTCTTCCATAATATCTGCGCTGCTTGCTCTGGTAATTATTGGCGGAATTAAAAGGATAGCTAGGATATCTTCTGCATTAGTACCTATTATGTCACTTATATATATCTTTAGTTGTATTATTATTATTGCATTTAATATTCATAACATTGGTTATACGTTGAAAATATTATTTTCCACTATGATAGATTTCAATGCTGTTGGTGGAGGGATAGTAGGTGCATTTGTTACCGGAATCCAAAGAGCAATCTTTGCCAGTGAAGCAGGTGTTGGTTCTGCCTCAATTACTCATGCAGCAACTAAAGATGAAGAACCAGTAAGAACTGGGCTTGTTGCTATGATAGAACCATGCTTTGACACAATGTTAATTTGCTGTTTAACAGGAATAACAATAGTAATAACAGGTGCATACCAGGCTAGTGTTGGTGAAGGGATATTAATTACTCAAAAGGCATTTGAGACAGTTTCTCCATGGTTTCCTATACTTTTAACCATAGCTGCACCTTTGTTTGCATTTTCTTCGGTAATTTCATTTGTATATTGTTGTGAAATGGGGTGGTTATATTTGTTTGGTGCAAAAAGTATAGTGATATATCGCATAGCGGTAATAATTGTGGCGTTTTTCTCTGGCCTTTCTAAAGACATAATGGCTATTGCTAATATTGGCGGAACTTTATTCTCTTGTTTAGCTTTGATCAACATGACAGCGCTTATACTGTTTAGCAATCAGATTAACGATGAAGTTCAGTGCTACCTAAAAAGGCTGAGGAATAATAAAATTAATTAAATCTTGGCATATGCGGAGAGGTATAGCTATAATAAGTAAGATTTCCCTACGTTATACCGCGATTTATTCGCGGTATCTCAGCATAGATCCCGCTAACAAGCAGCGGGATGACGAAATTTTGCGATTATTAATCAGTAAATTTTACCTGTGTTAGTTATAGTCCTTACACTATCCTACATACTCGGTTCAATACCGTTTAGCTTAATTATTACAAGAATAAAAGGGATAAACTTAAGAGAAGTAGGTTCAGGAAACATTGGTGCTACAAACGTTGCAAGGACGGGAAATAAATTTCTTGCTGCTTTGGCATTACTTCTGGATTCCTTGAAAGGATTCATTGCAGTTTATATAGCACAACAATTTTGTGATAATAACGATTTTTATATATATGCATCTGCAATTTTAGCAGTTTTAGGACATATGTTTCCTATTTGGCTAAAATTCAGTGGAGGAAAGGGCGTTGCAACCACTCTAGGGATACTGATAGCATTTAACATTGATATTACTTTAGTATTCGTAATAATTTGGATAATAGTCTTTCTTGCCTTTAGATACTCTTCCCTTGCTTCACTCAGTGCTACTTCAACGGCTGTAGCATGGTCCTTTTTTTTTCAGAGGAATTTGTTCTTAACATTACTAGTTATAGGAGCACTAGTTTTCCTAAAACACCACAGAAATATTGTGAATCTTCTGCAAGGTAAAGAGTATAAATTTTATAGATAATGTGCTGCCAAATTATTGACACTTAAACTACGAGACAAATTGCTTGACGGTATGATTTTGTCCCTTTCGTTTAAGTCTATGATTTTTGCTTTTGTTATATTCTCTACTTCTTGAGGTGTTAAAAGTCCGTCTTCAATGAATTCCTTTTTTGTTTCTATTATTTTTTCATAAAGCTGAGTAACATTACCTTTACTTGACTCATATACCCTTTTTACCCTTAACTTCAATAGTTCTTTTGGAGCTTCTTCTGCTGTGATTTGTAGTTTACTGTTTAAAACGCTATCTATTTGTTCCTTTCTTGCAGCGTTCAAGTCATGATATCCGCTTTCTCTAAGAACCCTATAATATACTTCTATTTTTTCTTGTCTTAAAGCAAGCAATATATCTATTTTTCCATTTATTTGATTCTCAATAGTTTTTTCAGTTTTCAACTCAAATTCCTTCACTTCCTTCTCTATTATTTTATCAGCTATCTCCTCAGCTTCATCCAGAGATGAATCCTTGAGAGAAAAATCTGTCTCGAGTAGATCTCGATTTAATAGCTCTAAGAATACTTTTTTTTCCGATGTTTTCGAGTAAACTTTCTTGGTCATCTAAATCATGCTCCTGCAGTTTATTTCTCATGTGCTGAACCAGCTCACAACATTGTAATTTATTTAACTTTATAGAGCTAATATTTTTCATTAACGTCAGCACAATTTGTTCACTATATTGAGAAGTAAAACTCAGTAATTTTCTCATTAAAGGAATACTTACTTCTGAAATAAAATCATCAACTATCTTCTGACTTTCATTATCTTTATGGTTATTTTGAACTGTATGCCAAGCCTTAAGAATTTCTTTACTGTTTTTCTTGTTTTTTAACCTGTCTAACATGAACTTACGTGCTTCATTTTCTGCCTCTGAACAGGATGAATACCTTCTAATGTACTTAACATCCTATAAACAATACCGGTAAAGCAGGTGTTAGGAATACGCTCTTTTCTAGAGAAAGTTTGGCTATCAAGCAAGTTTGTAATTAACGCGTCTTTTTTATTTTTTACAGCTTCTCTATCTCCATCATTGCAGGCTCTCAGAACTAGAAACGCGAATTCTGGATTAAAGGAGAATAGAAAAGGCAGAAAACAGGGTAAACTCAGCAATTATAAAAAAATAGATGAGGTTACCCATGGAAGATATAACAAAACTGTTTTGTTTGGTCGATGATTTTTGCAGAGATATAGAGAAAAATTTTGCAGGCAAACTACTGCCAAATGGTAAAAAACCCACAAGAACAACGGAAATTGAGCACTCTGAAATCATGACAATAATCCTGCTATATCAACAATCTCCGTGTAAAAATTTCAAAACTTTCTATCTACATTACCTAACGTTGCTCTACAAATCAGAGTTTCCAAAGTTGCCTTCATATACCAGGTTTGTTGCTCTAAAGCCTAGGGTTTTGTGGCATTTAGCAATGTTGTTGCATTGGCTTTGTGGACAGTCAGAAAACACTGGAATTTCATATATAGACACAACTCCCATTGCAGTTTGTCATGCAAAAAGAATATCCAAAAACAAAGTTTTTGCTGGAATTGCAAAATTAAGCAAGAGTACTTACGGCTGGTTTTTTGGTTTCAAATTACATATGGTAATCAATGAAAATGGTGAAATTCATGCACTTACGCTAACAAAAGGCAATGTTGATGATAGGATACCTGTGCCAAATTTGACGGAAAAATTAACCGACCTTTTGTTTGGTGACAAAGGTTATATTGCAAAAGAGCTTTTTCAGAAGCTGTTTGACCGAGGTTTGAAACTTGTTACCAAGGTGAAAAAAGGTATGAAAAATACATTAATTTCGCTAAATGAGAAGATTTTACTGAGAAAAAGGTCTATCATTGAGACTGTTTTTGGTTACCTAAAAAATAGACTAGAAATTGAACACACTCGCCATAGATCCCCTGTTGATTTCTTGGTTCATATCTTTTCTACTCTCATCTCCTATTCCATCAAATCCAAAAAGCCTTCTATTTCCTATACTTCCTTCCTTAATCCAGAATTCGCGTTATAAAGGTAAAAAGCTCTTTAGCTTAGGCGATATGTCGAGTAATTCGTCTTCATGGTAGTGAAAAAAGCAATATTTCAGATGTAAGCGATAAGTCTAATAATTCAAACATTGTCAGATGTAATATTACTAGGAGTAACAGTAAGGAAGACCTTCGTAAACCTGATGCTTCACATAATGACAAATCTGCAGGTAAAAAATTATCTAATGTCAATGTAAGCGAATTAATCAGAAAGTTTGAACAAGGTAATGACATAGTAAAAGGGCGTTAATCAAATGTTACCCTATCTTTGTATATGTGAAGGTAGGGTATCTTTTCAAAATAGTATATCCTTTATAGCTTTGTTAATTTTTGACTCCCTCTCTGCAAAAGCAGTTTCTAGAGAGGTTTTAAGTTTTTCCCATTCTTCTTGACCATTTAGAACTAAAGATTTATATTCACTTTCAATTTTTTCCAATGCTGTTTGATATGAAAAACCTAATTCCTCATATATATCAATATTTATCGATTGCAGTATTACCAAAAATGAAAACAAATTCGGATCAGGTAATTCTTCCTTTATATAATTCAGAAGACATAGTTTTATTTTTTTTACGCAGTATTCTATTGTTTTCAGCGATAGCAATAGACTTTCTGCATAAAATATAAAACTATCTATAATTAAACTTTTTGATTTTTTCACGCGAATTCTGGATTAAGGAAGGAAGTATAGGAAATAGAAGGCTTTTTGGATTTGATGGAATAGGAGATGAGAGTAGAAAAGATATGAACCAAGAAATCAACAGGGGATCTATGGCGAGTGTGTTCAATTTCTAGTCTATTTTTTAGGTAACCAAAAACAGTCTCAATGATAGACCTTTTTCTCAGTAAAATCTTCTCATTTAGCGAAATTAATGTATTTTTCATACCTTTTTTCACCTTGGTAACAAGTTTCAAACCTCGGTCAAACAGCTTCTGAAAAAGCTCTTTTGCAATATAACCTTTGTCACCAAACAAAAGGTCGGTTAATTTTTCCGTCAAATTTGGCACAGGTATCCTATCATCAACATTGCCTTTTGTTAGCGTAAGTGCATGAATTTCACCATTTTCATTGATTACCATATGTAATTTGAAACCAAAAAACCAGCCGTAAGTACTCTTGCTTAATTTTGCAATTCCAGCAAAAACTTTGTTTTTGGATATTCTTTTTGCATGACAAACTGCAATGGGAGTTGTGTCTATATATGAAATTCCAGTGTTTTCTGACTGTCCACAAAGCCAATGCAACAACATTGCTAAATGCCACAAAACCCTAGGCTTTAGAGCAACAAACCTGGTATATGAAGGCAACTTTGGAAACTCTGATTTGTAGAGCAACGTTAGGTAATGTAGATAGAAAGTTTTGAAATTTTTACACGGAGATTGTTGATATAGCAGGATTATTGTCATGATTTCAGAGTGCTCAATTTCCGTTGTTCTTGTGGGTTTTTTACCATTTGGCAGTAGTTTGCCTGCAAAATTTTTCTCTATATCTCTGCAAAAATCATCGACCAAACAAAACAGTTTTGTTATATCTTCCATGGGTAACCTCATCTATTTTTTTATAATTGCTGAGTTTACCCTGTTTTCTGCCTTTTCTATTCTCCTTTAATCCAGAATTCGCGTTTTTCGGTAATTTAATATTTTCAAATAGTTCTTTTGTAAATTTTTCTATCGGTTGTTTTGGCAAATGTAAAGAGAGATCAGTAAAAGATTTTAGGTCAAAATTTGGTCCAAGTATTGTGCTGATTGCTCTTTGTACATTACTCTTATCTTTACTTACAGGAATAATGAAAACCAGCCCCTCCACATCAAGCATATACTTTATAGATTCCAAAAAATCGACAACGAATTTAGGACGGCACACATCAAGATTATCCACCATTATATAAATGTTTTTGTCTTTTCTGATTTTATTAACCACATCCGCTAACTGTGTTTTAAAATCTCTAGTACTCTCTTTTCTTCTTTGGAGAAGACTTAATTCACTCAAGACAAAACCTATGTCTTTTTTATCAGCCTCTTTTGCAGCATCAAGAAATACTGAAAGCATAGCAAGTGGAGATTTACTGATCAGCTTTCCTAGTGTGTTTAGAGAAAATAGCTCTTGGTTTATGTTCTTGAACTGTTGTATAACGCTTCTTTTTACTTCATACGGTGCAAATAAATCTTCAAATAGAAAATTTAAAAAAGAAGGAAGTGGTTGGTCCAATGCATTGATATCCCATGCGCTATAATAAGCTGCAATTTCATTTTGCTGTTTTAACTCTTTTACCCATTCTTTCAAAAAAAACGTCTTGCCCCATCCACTATATCCTTCCAAAGATATTATTGTAAAAGACTGATCAATCGTTTTTACTATAGTGCTGAACTTATTCGTAAATTGCTTATAGTTTAGGCGGTCATTTTTCCAAGCCACCACTTTAAGTGGTGGCGCTATTCCTTTCTTTTTGAATGTTATTAGCGATATAAGTTTTTTTAAGCACATGTCTTATTTTATATTTAACTCATATTCTTGTCTTGAAGTAAGTGCTATCCTCAGCGTTTCTTCATCAAGATAGTCAATTTCTCCGCCCATTGGTATGCCGCAAGCAAGACGTGATATTTTCACATCCAAATTTTTTAGCAATTCAATTATATATTGTGCAGTAACTTGACCCTCTAATGTCGGATTAATTGCGATAATTATCTCTTCAATTTTAGACTCTGTCACTCTTTTTAGAATAGTATCAAGGTTGAGTTCTTTTGGACCTATGCCATTTATCGCAGACAATCTGCCCCCCAAAACATGGTATAAACCTGAATATATATTTCCTTTTTCAAACGCCCATAAATCACCCAATTCTTCTACTACACACAGTAACTTAGTGTCACGTTTTGGGTTAGTACAAATAGAACAAGGTGATTTAGTATCTAGATTTCCGCAAACTTCACACTCTATTATAAGATCTGCTAGCTCTTCAATCAAAGATGCAAGTGGTAGCATAACTTTTTCTTTGTTTTGGAGTAAATGTATAACTAACCTGCGTGATGATGATGGCCCTAAACTTGGCAATTTAGAGAAAGCATGAACTAGATTCTTTATGTTAACGTTCATTCAATAAATTCAGAATAGGCAGTCAAATGGTAACATCAAACCCTTTGTAAAGAAAGTGGTAAATTTCTCTTGATCCACTTTGATTAGCTATAGAAAAAATTTTTTACTCTAACGCAAAAAATTACTTCCGCACACTTAAAGCCTGATTATAATAGACTTCTTGCATAACCCAAACTAAGTAGAAAAAGGTATCATCCGAGTAGCTCTCCTTTGTCATCCCAGTGCCCAGACACTGGGATCCAGGAATTTTATTAAGTTTGTAAGCATAAAAGTATAGCTAACGTGAGCTCTACGTCATACTGCCGCGAACCGTCATACCGCGATTCATTCGCGGTATCTCGGCCGCTAACAAGTAGCGGGATGACGGTTGTCAGGCTAGCTGTCATCCCAGTGCCCAGACACTGGGATCCAGAAATTTTAATTGTAAGTAAGCATACTAGGTTGATAAGTATAAAAGTAGCTAGAAAATAAACATTTTTGATGAGATTATATGGAAAACTGGATGCCAGTGTCAAGCACTGGCATGACACCCTTCACGGACTTTTAAATTACTTTAGCTATAAATATTAAGAAATTTACCAAATAAAAAAAGGCAAAAGAAGCCCCGTGGTGGTTGGCTATTTACTATGTACTAAAATATCGGCGTTTTTTTTATTCTAAAACGCTTGATTAAGAGCGATTTAGCTGCTTTTAACTTGCAACTAACCTACACCGCAAGTGTTTAAGAAATTTACTAAGCAGGAAAAAAGGCAAAGAAACCCCGTAGTAGCTAGCATTCAAATTCTCCCTTGTCTATTTGACGTCTTTTACTGTCTTAAACCCTTTATAAGCGCGTTTCGGCTTGTATAGGTAGAAACCTAAAAGTTTTATAAAGACATGAGGTGCACATAGTGCAAAAAATTAAGCATGATTTACGCCAAATACATTAAGTTTCTTGTCATTAATCCACTGCAGAGATTGCGAAGATAAATAAATAGCTTCAGTTTCATGATAAGGGGGCTGGCGAGGTTTGTCAAGGAAGTTTTTTCGTTTCTATGTTGTCAGCTACTTGGATGACGCCAATCTGAGTTGACTACACCAACTCACATTCAGCAAAAAAGAAAGCTATCTCCTTACGAGCATTTTCTAGACTATCTGAGCCGTGAACTCTATTTTCACTAATATCATCAGCAAAATCACCCCTGATTGTGCCTTTATCTGCCTGCTTTGGATTGGTAGCTCCCATGATTTGTCTGTATTTACTTACTGCATTTTCACCAACTAAAACTTGAACTACCACAGAACCAGAGGTCATAAACTCTACTAATTCCCCAAAAAAAGGCCTATCTTTATGAATTTCATAAAACAGCTCTGCTTGTTTTTTTGTCAGTAACATCATTTTTTGTGCTATAATTTTGAGCCCAGAGCTTTCAATGTATGAATTTATCTTGCCTGTAATATTATTTTTTACTGCATCAGGTTTTAATATCGAAAGTGTCTTCTCAATTGCCATATTGTTTCCTTATATAAAATAGTATATTTATAGATTTATTTTATTGTAAATTTTGATTTGATAAAAGTAGTTTTTTATTTATAGTTAAGAACAAATCATCAAGGGAGTATTGTATGCATACTTGTTGTAAAAAAACTAATGAAAAACCTGAATCTACTACTAAACAACCGGTTGAAACTGAATCTACTGCTAAAAAATTGGTCGATAACTTGAAATCGTCAATTTTTTGCGGGACAAAAGGGTTTTTGACTTTTAGTTTGGCATTTTTAAGTTATTTGGAATATAGTTCACATCATAATACAAAATTAAAAGAAGGCGCTGCCTTTGCAATGAAAAGAAACACTATTCCATTTCTTGAAATGACAGTCATAGTGCCATTTGTTTGTTTTGCGCTGCCAGCTATGGTAGGTGGTATAAGTCTTATGAAATGCGTACTTAATATGCGCTGCGTTGATGATTGTTACATGTTTTATTGTCAGAACTTTTAATCTACGTGAAAAATTATTAGAAAAACAAACAGGTTGCCCAAAAGAAACAGTGAATAAGGAATTTAAGAAGGATACTATAATCTACCCTATTTTTGATCAAAATAGAAAACACATCGAGTATAATTCGCCTAACTCAGGGCGAACACTGGATGAAACAAGTAGCACCTCTCTTTTCGTTAAAGTTTTACTTTTCCCTCTAAAGGTTCTTTTGAAGGTCCTGCAAAGTTGTATAATGCTATCTTTAGCTGCCGTTGAACTTCTTGAAACGGTACCAAGTCTTTTTGTCGATACATTTTTCGATTGGAGCTTCACATCTACCAAGAGTAACCTGCAGAGATCAGGTCATTTATTGTATGCTAGTGTGAGAAATTTAGTGCCTATATCTATACTTGATGAACCTGTAGCTGAACGTATAGGCACCCCAAAAGTAACTTGTTGTAGTAGTGCGTAGGTGAAAAAGGCAGTTATCTTATTTAACCTTGGCGGACCTAATTCATTGAATGCGGTTCGTCCTTTTTTATTCAATCTTTTTTATGACAGGAGAATAATCAATCTACTGAATCCCTTTCGGTTTCTTTTAGCAAAGTTTATATCTGCAAAACGAGAAAATACTGCACGAGAAATATATGAGCAAATCGGAGGCAAATCGCCGATTTTGGATAATACGAAAGCACAAGTTAATGCTTTAGAACTAAAATTAAATGAAGATAGAAACCATGTATACAAGGTATTCATCTGCATGCGCTACTGGCACCCTTTTGCCGACGAAGTTGTTAAAAGTGTAAAACAATTTGATCCTGACGAAGTAATTCTGTTGCCACTGTATCCACAATATTCAACTACCACAACTCTGTCATCCATCGAGAATTGGCAAAAAAATGCTAAACGGTATGGCCTAAAATGCAATACAAAAATGATTCACCGTTATTATGATAACCAAGATTTTATTGAAGCTCACGCTAATCTGATAGCTAAGTACTATAAATTGGCTAGCAAAATCGGTAAACCAAGAGTCCTATTTTCAGCCCATAGCTTACCTCTTAGTATCATTAAAAAGGGCGACCCTTACGCTTCACAAGTGGGAGAAACAGCAAGGCTAATAGTAGAAAAGTTAGCTATCAATAACTTAGATTGGTCAATATGTTATCAGAGTAAGATTGGTCCTGTAAAATGGCTAGAGCCAAGCACTGAAAGTGAGCTATTACGCGCAAAAATTGGTGATGTACCTGTAGTTTTATCACCTATATCTTTTGTTTCTGAGCATTCAGAAACTCTAGTTGAACTTGATATAGAATATAAAGCAATTATCAAGGATGGATATTACTTTCGCGTGCCAACTCTCAGTGCCGATTCTTTGTTTATTAAATGCTTGGCTGATTTATGCATAAATCTCCCTTAAAGCCCTGATTTATAGGGCTTTTCTTTTAGGATTTTATGTGATAGAATAACAGAAAGTTATTAACTATTTCATGCCAAACAAGCTAAAAAAGAAATCTAACATACTTGCACAAAAGGTGCATGATATTTATGATCATGATTTCAGGAAGGTAATCTGCATCACAACAGGTTTAACAGCCCTATTGTGTAAGATTTCACTGCAATTTTGCTGCGAGTTTATTGACAATAATAGATCCAATATCTTTCTTATACGGAATGTTGCTCGACTAGTAAAGTTTCCGACATCTATTCTATACATTGCCCATTCTGCATTTACTCTACAGGATCTAATTAAGGATTACAGAAACCCTGAGAGTAAAAAAGAGCTGGCAAAAATTGTGGGTAAATCGGCTAATCTTGCAAGCAGTATCATAGAAGCATTGATGATGTTGAAAGTCATCCATTTTTTTACTAGGAGTAATGCAGACGTAATAAGTCACATTCACTTAACATCAACGATCCTATTTCTGTTTATTTCGGAACCTATAAGCTACTATTATTCATGGAGAAAATACCTAGATAATAAGGATCCTAAAAAGTCTGCTAAGTGTAAAAAGGACCTTATTATCAGCACATTAACTTTGTCATTAGGTTTGTTAAACTTCATATTAAAAAGAATGGAGACTGCAACCATACCAATAAACTTAGGTAATGGTATAATCTATAATTTCAACTTAAGCGTAACAGTTAGCATAATATATAGTGCAGTATTTCTGGCAGTTCAGCTTGACAAATTGTTTCAACAACCTGTCAATGATGATCCTTCCACTGAACTTGATAGTGCTGGCCATAACCATATTCAGCACGGTAATGATGGTAATGATCTGCCCGATGGTAACGCTGTGGGAATGTAAGGGTTAGAGGTGAAAAGATTTTATTTCTACTGCCAACGCTAGTACTGCTAATTTGCTAACAATACTCCAAAGTGACAGAATTTTACCTTCCACAACCTGGCTAACATCATGAAACTCACAGTCAGTGGCATTCAAGCTAGAATATACATCTTTTCTGCTATTACATCGGTATAAGTAACATGTTGGAGTATCTCCTATATAGTATATTAGCGGTTCTGCAGAACTGCTTTTAAACATGTCAATGGTTGGTACACCTTCTTGTATAATAACGCTATTGATTGCTATTCCTTCTTTTATCTTTTTCATTTTATGACGCTTTTTTTTATTGAGGTTTAATATTTCCTCTCCACTTGTTGCTGTTATAATGCCCATCCCATATGTGCCATTGCTTGCTTTGATAAAAACGTAAGGTTGTGTTTTTATTTCATATTCCTCATATTTTTTTTGCACTAGAGATAATATTTGGTCAACTTTAGTTGCTACTGCTCCTAGTGACAAATCATCATCAAAATCAACTCCATCACAGCTCTCTGTAAGCACAGAAATTAGCCATGGGTCTATTTTAAATTCGCCACAAAACTCAGATGCTAATTCTTGATAGATTTCAAAATACTTAAATTTCTGCCTGCTATGCCAACCGTATAGTGGGCTTGGTACTATATCTTGCTTTACGTCTTTCAGCGTGTCTGGAATGTGGCTCGTCATATCATGGTTCAGTATAATAACATCAGGCACAAATCCTGAAGTTGTCTTTAGCAGAGAGTTTTCTTTCACAACAGTTTCATACTGTTCTATTAAATTGTATACTTCATTATGTAAAAGGCCAATTCTAGTTTCAAAACCTGCGAGTTGCAGTACTTTCTCTATAACAAATACGTTTTCTATATACATTTTATTGCGTGTATAATTTTCCGGTATTATAAGAACCTTTTTGTATTGGTGTCTTTTAAAGTAGCTTTTTATCAATCTTGCTGCCATTGTTCTTGATTCTTCACTTAAGTTATTGAATCCTGCAGGAAATAAATTAGCGTCCACTGGGGCAATTTTGTAGCTGGAGTTTCTAAGATCTATAGAGCTATAAAATGGCGATGTAAGGCCATTAAATTTTGCTTCGAACCAATTATTTATACTTTTTTCCAAATCTGGGTGAATTATGTTTTGCATCTACACTTTAAATGTTATAAGGAAGGTATTATATTATAAGCTATAATTAAACATATTTAGCAAATTTGACTAAAGATTAAAGTATAATGGGATTCTTATTTAAAGTGATAGAAAAATGATTCAACACGATAACAATAAAATGTATGGAACTACTATACTGTCAATTAGAAAAGATAAAAGCGTAGTAGTAATAGGTGATGGACAGGTTTCACTGGGCCACACTGTTATAAAATCTGGAGCAAAAAAAGTTAGGCGTCTTTCTGGTGATTCCGTAATTGCTGGATTTGCCGGGGCAACAGCCGACGCATTTACTCTTTTTGAAAGATTAGAATCTAAACTTGACAAGCACCCAGGGCAATTAATGAGGGCATGTGTTGAACTTGCAAAAGACTGGAGAATGGATAAATATCTAAGAAAATTAGAGGCTATGATGATTGTTGCAGATAAATCTATTTCATTAGTAATTACGGGAACAGGTGATGTTCTTGAACCTGAAGATGGAATCGCAGCTATTGGCTCTGGGGGAAATTTTGCTCTATCTGCAGCAAGAGCTTTAATTGACATTAAAGGAATATCAATAGAGGAAATTGCGAAAAAGGCTATGAAGATAGCTGCTGATATATGTGTTTATACAAATCATAATGTGATTATTGAAAAAATAGAGGAGTGATATGTCTTCCAAGCAAAAAACTTTATGCACCAATTTTTCCAATCAGCCTATAACCCTTTCAGAAGGACGGTCTTGTAGTAGTGACACCTACGATGAAAAAAATGACCTCTATAAAGATACTAAGAGTGGTTTTGATTCAAATGACAGCGATGTTCAAGTTAATGACAGTACTCAAGTTTTGTTAGATGACCTGCCACCACAGAAGATAGTTAAAGAATTGGACAGATTCATAATCGGACAGGATGATGCAAAGCGTGCTGTTGCTATTGCGCTCAGAAATCGTTGGCGTCGCAATCAGGTTACATTTCCATTGCGTGATGAAATCATACCTAAGAATATATTGATGATCGGTCATACAGGGGTTGGTAAAACTGAAATAGCTCGCCGCTTAGCAAAACTTGCCGGTGCACCGTTTATAAAAATTGAGGCAACGAAGTTTACTGAAATAGGATACGTTGGACGTGACGTTGATTCGATAATACGTGATTTAGTTGATGCAGCAATAGTTTTAGTTAAAGAGAAAGCCCGTAAAGCCTTAGCTAAAAAGGCTTTAATTTTAGCTGAGAAAACAATAGTAAACTCTATGGTAGGCGAAGATGCAACCGAAGAGAGTAAAAAAATTTTTAGAGAAAGGTTGAGGAATAAAGAGTTTGAGGACGGAGAAGTTTCTATTAACGTCAGAGAGAGCAAGAGTATGTTACCTACTTTCGATATACCAGGTATGCCAGGTGGGCAAGTTGGTGTGATGAATGTAACAGAAATAATGGGCAAGGTGTTTAACGGGAGCAAAAAAACAAAAACTATTACGGTGAAGGTAAAAGAAGCGCGTGAAATATTAATTAATGAAGAAAGTGAAAGGCTAATGGATGAAGATAAGACAATCAAAGAAGCCATTGATCTTGTTAGTAATGACGGTATAGTATTTTTGGATGAAATAGACAAAATTGCAGCGCGTACAGAAGTAAAAGGTGAAGTAAACAGAGAAGGAGTGCAACGCGATCTGTTACCATTACTTGAAGGAACAACTGTTACAACTAAGTATGGCCATGTAAAAACAGACTATATATTATTTATTGCATCTGGTGCTTTTCATCAGTCTAAACCATCTGACCTCTTACCGGAATTGCAGGGCAGATTACCGATCAGGGTAGAACTTAAGGCACTTACTCAAGAGGATTTAATAAGAATATTAAAGGAACCAGAATCTAGTTTGTTAAAGCAGTACATAGCTTTAATGAAAACAGAAAATGTGACGCTTAAGTTCACTGATGATGGTATAAAAACCATAGCTGAAATAGCGTTTACAGTTAATAGGCAAGTGGAAAATATAGGTGCAAGAAGGCTTCACACTGTCATGGAGAAGCTTTTAGATGAAATAAGTTTCATTGCTTCTGAGAAAAATAGCGAAGAATTCATTATAGACAGCAAGTATGTGAAAGATAAACTTGAGTCAATTTCGAAGCAGTTGGATTTATCTAAGTTTATACTTTAGAAAAAACGAAAAGCCTACTTTAAGTAGTATAGAAAGTGTTCAGAAGGTCAGCCAGTAGACCTAAAATTTCAGCTATATTCTTTAGGCTGTTTTTCAACAGTAGAATGGTGTGCTGCGACCTCTTGCTTAACATCTAAGCTTAAGTCAATTATTGAGATATTTTCTTCATCATAATCTATGTCTTTTATTAACATATCGTCAGTAATAGTCAAAAGGTCAGGCGGAGAAAGAATAGTTCTTTTATTACCAGCTCTCATTCCCACAACTCCAAGCTCTATAGCAAGTGGTATTTTTTTATCGCCAACCCTAAATTGCACTGTTTGATCTTTGGCTATATATTCTCCATTATGCTCCTTTACGCTATATTTAACCGATATCTCATCACCGCACCTTACTTGTTTTCCAGTCTTGTTAATTAAGTCATTAAAAACCATCAGATTATTTACTGAGTCGGGATATTTATCCTTTACTTCAATCAGTTTGACGTAATAAGAATTAAAATTCATTTTGTTATCATTGGCAATAGTAACTACACGCTCTCCGCCTTCTTTCATACCTATTACCCCTAAACTCACTTCTTTTAGGTTATCTTGACCTATTTTCAAAGTAACATCAGAAACTTTGCTAGGGAGTGTTGCTAAGTTATTATTAGAAATTTTATATATTTGCAATAGGACTTCCAGGCCACAAAAAGCCTTGCTGCCACTGCCTTCAGTAATTTCATAAAAATTTATTGAATCTTCTTCTTTTTGCTGCGTCATTTCTTCTAAATATTCTGTCAGCCCATGCTTTTCAATATAGCGGTCAAGTGCTGATTCAAGTATTGGCTTCACTAGGTAATATGCTATCGTCTGTATCAAACCACCATGCGTGGCATTTATCTCATAAAGCTTGTCCTTTTTTTCCGGTTTACCTTTGTTTATATAGACAATAGTAAACACAAAAGTAGAAGTTAAAGTGAGAATCGTTACTACGGAAATAAGCATTTGTAATATAATTTTTCTAACCATCTTTCTTTACTTGATTCAATAAATCATATAAATAATTAGTATCCCCTGAAAGCGCACTCAAATTATCCAAGCCTTGTTTAAAGAGGCCGTCTATATAGTCCTCTGCTTCACTTTTACCAAGCACAGACATTAGGTTATTTGTTTTATCTTGTTCGTAGTCTTCAATATCATCCTTAGCTTGAAAGATAAGCCCTAGATTTATTCCATAGTTATATAACGCTTTACGTTGCTTGTCTGTAGCACCCCCTATTATAGCACCTATTTCACATGAAGCTGCAAATAGTTTTGCGGTTTTCATCAAATGAATTTCTTTTATTTTATCAGCTTGGCCCGACGTCATTCCAGCGTCATACATACAGCCGTACGAATGTTGTAGTTTTAAGGTAGAAAGGGTGTCATGCAAGTAGCTGACACTGGAATCCATTTCATGTTCAGCTCCACCATCGCATGGCTTTTTGCACGAAATGCTTGTAGGCAAAGCCTTCTGGATCCCAGTGTCCGCTACTTGAATGACAGAGGGTTGGGGGCTAAAATCTATATGCTCACTGTTAATATCCAAAGCCTGTCCTCCCACCATTCCCCTAATTCCTATTGCCTGAGAAAGAACTTTTATGATCTCACAGCGTTTCTCATTTAACGAAGATAATACCTCAAAAGCCAGAGTAAGTAGTGCATCTCCGGCAAGCACTGCTGTTGCTTCATCAAATTTTTTATGGCAGCTTAGCTGGCTTCTGCGAGTATCACTGTTGTCCATGCACGGTAAATCATCGTGAATTAGAGAGTAAGCATGAACAAATTCAATTGCTGCAGCAACTGATATTACTTTTTTAGCTTCCGCGTTAAACACTCGCGATGAAGCTACGACTAAAAAGGAGCGTATATGTTTTGCAGGAGCAAGGAGTATATAACGCATAGCTGATATAAGCTTATTCTCGCTATTTTCGGGTAAGAGTTTATTTACTTCTACAATAAGCAAATTTTTTGTTGTTTCGTCTAGCATTTTTGAATTGTTAATTGTTTAGCACGTAACGCTAGCCAGCTAGGGCAGTAGAAAACTTTACTGTAGTTTACCAGTTATAAAAGATATTGCAAACATAAAAATTTTTTATAACATCAAAGAATAGGTTATTTTTTTGGTAAGAAATGTGAATAGCGAACTAGCAAAGAGCACTAGAGAAGACATAGAAGAAAAAGTGAAAAAGATTATACTAGAGCACATTAGTAAGGATGTAGAGAAATTCAACAGCTCTTCAAAGCTTTCGGAGCATGGTACAGACAGCTTAGATGCAGTTGAAATCATCATGGCAGCAGAAGAAGAGTTTGGAATAGAAATTCCAGATGAAGACGCACAAAAAATGGAAACTATGGAGCAAATAGTTGAGTACATTAATAATAAAAAAGGCTAATAGTTAGTGTTAAATGAGCAGAAGAGTAGTAGTCACTGGTGTTGGTTTAATCACTCCACTAGCGGCAGATGTTGACAACACTTGGTCAAGGCTAATAAAAAGTGAGTCTGGCATAAAAGCAATCAATACGGATAGATTTGACTCTTCTGATCTTGCTTGCAAAATTGCAGGGCAGGTGCCGTTGCAATCAGACAACATTGAGCACCATTTCAATCCACTAGATTATATTTCTGAGAAAGACTCAAAAAGGACAGATCGTTTTATCCATTACGGTATTGCAGCAGCTATTCAGGCAGTAGATGATTCATTAATTTTGGAAAGCCAAAATATCAATCGGGAGCGTATTGGTGTGACTATTGGCTCTGGTATAGGTGGTCTACCATCAATTCAGGAAAATGTTATTACCATGCAGGAAAAAGGGCCCAGACGTGTCAGTCCATTTTTTGTCCCTGCAAGTCTAATAAATTTGATATCTGGCCATATTTCTATTAAATACGAATTTACAGGTCCAAACGATTCAGCAGTAACCGCATGTGCAACAGGTGCGCATGCAATCATAAACTCAGCAAGAACTATAAAACTTGGTGAAGCAGATGTTATGATTGCAGGTGGAGCAGAAAGTGCACTGTGTAGAGTTGGAATTGCAGGTTTTGCATCTATGAAAGCGTTATCAACTAAATTCAATGATAAACCCAAAGAAGCTTCAAGGCCATGGGATGAAGAACGCGATGGATTTGTCATGGGTGAAGGAGCAGGTATATTGGTGCTGGAGGAATACGAACATGCAAAAAAAAGGGGGGCAAAAATACATGCTGAACTGGTTGGGTACGGACTCACAGGAGATGCGCACCACATTACAGCACCACATCCAGAAGGAAGAGGCGCATTTAAGACAATGCTGCTTGCTTTAAAGAGCACACAAATTAATCCCAATCAAGTAGGGTATATCAATGCACATGGAACTTCAACGCCACTTGGAGATAAAATTGAAGTAATAGCAATGAAACAGTTATTCGGTGACTACGTTTATAAAATACCTGTTTCTTCAACTAAATCTTCTATAGGACATTTACTTGGTGCTGCAGGGGGCGTTGAAGCAATATTCAGTATTCTTGCGTTAAATAATGGAATTATTCCGCCAACCTTAAATTTACACAAGCCTTCAGAAGGATGTGATTTAAATTTTGTACCGTTTAAAGCTCAGGAGCATAAAATTCAATATGCACTTTCTAATTCGTTTGGTTTTGGTGGCACTAATGCATCGCTCATATTTGGACAAGTTTAGTTGATGTCACCCCAGTGTCTTCCTCTTGTCATTCCAGTACCCTTCTCTTGTCATGCAAGCAGCTCTCCTACTGTCATCCCAGCACGTGACACTGGGATGACAAACGGTTGTGAAAGGGAATACATATAAAAATTAAACTATCAATAGCAATTCAAAAAGAAAAAATATTCTATTCATCCCTGAAGAAGTATTTTATTGACAATTTATGAATAAAGATCAATAATGCAGAAAAGGAATTGATAGGCGTATGCATGAATTTAACCACTATTAATTGTACATTATTTGTTGTAATTACATATTTTTTGACGTGCATTATAGCTTGGTGCTTACCTTTCAAAGACATAATATTATTAACAACATTTGTTCCGGCTTCAGTTGCAATTTTGCTAACCATTTATAATAAACAGAAGGTAAGGGATCTTTTTAAACTTAGTTCGCCAAAAAACTGTCTATTAGGGTTTATACTTATTCTGGTAAGTATGCTAATTTCCAATGGTCTTTTGTCAATTTACTGCGGTTTTTCATTTTTCCGAGAGTCTTTTACGTTAGACCGTGTAAAGGATTTGAGTGCAGTTTTGAGTCCATTAGTGATGTTATTTGTTTTATTATCAACCTTTGTGATGTGGATCATTATGTCTCTTGGTGAAGAGATCGGTTGGCGTGGCTATCTTTTGAAAAATCTTAAAAGCAAAATATCAAATTTTTATATCAGAGCAATTATTGTCGGTATTATTTGGTCAGTATGGCACATACCAACTTATGTGGTTGCTGGCTCAGCTTTGTGGAAGGATGGCTTTACATTCCCGACTATTTGTGCTTATACCCTTTATATTTGTGCAATGTCTATAATGTTTACCTGGTTGTTTGAAAAAGACAACTCGATTTGGCCAGTAACTATTGCTCATGCAACAAATAATCTTGTGTATAGTGTTTTGAGCATTCTAATGCCGTCTCCTCCTCTGTCAACTTTCGATGCAGTAATTCGCCTTACATTAGGAGCAGCTGGTTATTTCATTGTTGCAATTGGTGTTATTTGGTTTGATAAAGCTCGAGAGCGTCATTTGAGTAATTCATAGTATAAAATTCGGGGGCAATTCGCATCAGGTGTCATGCAGGTAGCATGACACTGGGATGATGAGGAAGAAAAAGCAAATTTTGCCTTTTACGGTCAATCTATTATACTTAGTAAGACTTCAATAAACTAATGAATTATACTTTATATCTAATTAAATGCACAAGATATTAATAAGAAATAACTACAAACCTTTGGTCGGAAAAATCAAGATTAATGGCTCAAAAAATGCTGTTTTACCAATAATGGCAGCAAGTCTATTAAGTAGCTCCCTGGTAATTTTGCATAATGTACCTGATTTAATTGATGTGCATCTAATGTCTAAGTTGCTTGAAAGTCTTGGAGCAGAAGTGAACTTTATGCACAATAAAAATTATAAAGCGAACCATACTTTGAAAATTGACTGCAGCAATATCAACAATCACGTGATGCCATATAAAACCGCAAGTAAGCTAAGAACTTCTTTTCTAATATTGGGTCCAATGCTTAGCAGATTTGGCAAAGCGAGAACAGCATTTCCTGGTGGATGCAACATTGGAAAGCGTCCCGTTGATATGCATATTAAAGCATTAGAAGAAATGGGAGCTAAAATTGAAATTGACGGCTATAATATAATTGCAACAGTGAAAGGAAAGCTACAAGGAAAAGAAATCACATTTGAGAAAATAAGTGTTGGCGCAACAGAAAATGTAATAATGGCAGCAACATTTGCAGAAGGAGTGACAACAATAAACAATGCTGCAACTGAGCCGGAAGTTCTTGATTTAATAGATTTTCTGAAGAAAATGGGTGCTGATATTGAAATTGATAATACAAAGGTCATAATAACAGGAGTTGAAGCACTAAATGGATGTGTTCATAAAATAATACCAGATCGCATAGAAGCAGGCACCTATGCACTAGCTGCTATAATAACCGGTGGTAAGTTGGAGTTGGAAGGAATAAATCTATCTGATATAAGGTGTATTACAAATGAGTTGGAGACTATAGGAGCTATGGTTGAACTGTATGATGGAGGTATTGTGATTTCCAGAAAAAATGGCTCTATTAAGTCTGCTAACGTTGCGACAGATCCATACCCCAATTTTCCCAGTGATATGCAACCACAACTGATGTCTGCAATGTGCATCGCTGATGGGATATCAGTAATTGAAGAGAACATTTTTGAAAACAGATTTACACATGCAGATGAATTGAGAAAGTTAGGTGCTAATATCAGCATCGAGAAAAGCAAAGCTACTATAAGTGGAATAAAAAGCTTATCTGGAGCTAATCTATATGCTACTGACTTAAGATCAACAGCAGCTTTGGTGCTTGCTTCTTTGGTAGCCGGTGGAGAAACTATAATAAACAATTTACATCATTTATGGAGAGGATATGAAGCAATGCATGAAAAACTCAATTCATGTGGAGCTGATATCTCCATTTCGTCTTGAGGATATTTTATGAATGAAGCAACCAAACGAACTATAGTAAAAGAAATAGATGCAATCTTATATGAAGAACATAAGGTATTAGACCATGGATTTATTCGAGTAGTGGATTATATGGGCTCTGATAGCGCTATAGTTCAAGCTGCTCGTGTTTCTTATGGCAAGGGAACAAAACAGATAAGTCAGGATGAAGCACTTATAAAGTATTTAATGAGACATCATCATACAACTCCATTTGAAATGTGTGAAATTAAGTTTCACGTGAAACTTCCAATTTTTGTTGCAAGGCAATGGATAAGGCATAGAACTGCAAATGTGAATGAATATTCAGCAAGGTATTCAATACTTGATAATGAATTTTATACACCTAAACCAGAACAAGTTGCAAAACAATCTGACAATAATAAACAAGGTAGCGGGGAAGCTTTTGATCCAGATACATCAAAGGAAATAATAGATTCTCTAACAAATGACTCTAATTTAGTATATTCTCATTATGAAAAATTTATTGAGCAGGGGCTTGCAAGAGAAATTGCCAGAACTAACCTAATGCTTAATTACTACACGCAATTTTATTGGAAAATAGATCTGCATAATCTCCTTCATTTTTTGAAGCTTAGAGCTGATAAGCATGCCCAATATGAAATCAGAGTTTATGCAGAAGTTATGCTGGATATAATAAAAAAATGGGTTCCACTGGCCTACAATGCCTTTGTTGAATATTGCCTAGAATCAGCCTGTATTTCAAGAACTGGTCTAGAAATAATTCGCAAATTAATTAAAGGGGAAAACGTTACTAGAGAAGAAAGTAATATTGGTAAAAGAGAATGGGGCGAGCTGATGTCTATACTTGATAAACAATCTTAAAGATAAAGGCATACGTGTCAATCTCCTCTGTCAGTTAACTCTCGTTCACCAGATTGAATCTTGCTTTTTACATCACATTAACTCATCACTTTTATAGAACATCTCATTAAAATCATTTAGAGTTCCAAAATCCTGACCCTTGATAAACAGGTGATCATTAGCAACATGTGCTTCATCAAGAGTAAACAGCTCGTAATGATGATTGTGAGCGGGCCTAACAATTTCATTATATAAAACCATTACTTGTTCGTAGTTATATCCATCGCCAGCATGATATTTACCACGTACGGTATCATAAAAATTCTTTACATCATCATATGTCACTTGCAGCTCCACCTTATACTTTCCCACTTCAAGAGGACTTCCTGTCTTTATTTTTAAGGGATGTTGTGAATTTGCAACACTGTTAGAAGTTTCTGCTTCAATATCAGAATTTTTATCCATATTTTCTATCACACTTGCCATAACAGTTTCTTGTTCATCTTCTGTTTGTTTTTCAGTCTTATTACTGCTACTGTCAGTTTCCACAGTTACTTTTTTTACTTCTATATCTTTTTGAGCTTTCTCATTACTTTGCCTGTGTATTTCATCTCCATGCAATTTTTCCTGCAGAGCTTTTTTCGTATCAGCATAATCATCACGATTGCTTTGCAAAGCTGGTTTATAACTGCTGCTATCATCCGCTTGCATTTGATCTATATAGTTAGATTCTTCTTCCTGTATAGTATTTTTTGCGTTATCCTCACCAACCGTTCCTTTCTCCCCAGACTTGGCTTCACTCTCTACCACAACTTCTTCGTCTACTTGCTCATCATCAATTGTAAATTCAGTACCTATCTGATTGCTATCTTCCTCCAACTCATTAGATAATTTTTCAGATAGCTGATCACCACTCAAATATGGTTCCTTTGAATATTTAGCATAATTATGGGGATCGGTTCTGTCTTCTGAATAAAACCCACTTTCAAAGCCGGAATAGGAGCTTTGATTGAGCACAAAAAATAAGTTTCCATAATCAACCAGCATAGCATCTCTAGGGCCAACAAAATGCAAGTATTCATCGCCTTCCCATTCTGGGTGGTGTCTATACTCTGCTATATAGTATTTACTAGAGTCGAGAGGTATCTTGTCACCTTCTTCCCCATCAAGTTGTAAAACTACTGCTGAACGCCCGTTGTCTATATCATGACCTTTTATCACTTTAAATATCTTAATCTCATCCTTTTCTATAAGTTCTTTTAATTCCTCGTTCTTTTCATTTAACTCTTCCTCCCTTTGTCTTTCTTCTTCTCTTTCTCTTGCCAATCTTTCTGCTTCTTCATCAGCTTTCTTCTGCAGTTGTGAGAATACGTTTTGTAATACATCTTGTGTAGTTAAGTTGTTTGCATTGCTTAGCAATTTATTTAGTATGTTCGATACAGTTGGTAATAATTTACCATGGTCATCGAATTCTTTTTCCTTTGCTTTGTCATAGTAATTTGGGTTATAGATTGCACGTAGAGGATAAAAACCATAATCTGCGCTTGATACATCATTAGATGATAGTTCCATTGAGAACCAGTAGTGATTAAGCGGAAGGTTGGAGGTTAAATGTCTACTGTTGTCATCCCTAACGGTTAGCTCATTTCTGCCACCATATTGGTTATAAGAGATATAAAAATTTTCAGGGTTGAGATTGAAGTGGTCATCTAAGTTATCAAATCGAACTGTACTGCCAAGTTGCTCACGCAAAAGATTTTTGCTTTCGTTTGTAAGCTTTATACGCGCAGAAAAGTAATATGGATCTATAAACTCGCCTTTTTCTATCTCAAAATTCAAAGTAATCTTGTCGTTGACCATTGGTAGCCTCCAAACATTATGTAAATCTATTCATTATTTTATTTATCAATCATACGGTGTGTACTATGAAAAATGTGTTAAATGTTAAGATTTTCTCTGTACCGATTCATCTATATTGCCAACTTAATAAAGTTACAAGCTCTTTAAAACAATGTTAAACTCAATCACTATGGCAAAAACAGTTGACGTATTACTACCACTTCCAATTGATCAGTTATTTTCATATGCAATTGAGGAAAATACTGAGATTTTACTTGGAGATTACGTAGTGGTGCCATTTGGCAAAAAACGCTTAATCGGAATAGTTTGGAAATACAGTGATAAAAGTAACCGAGAATTAAAATTTATTGAGCAAAAAATCGATTTACCAAATATTAGACCAAAATTGATTGCATTTGCAGAGTGGGTTGCGCAATACAACTTAATACCTGTTGGTATGTTTGCCAAAGTGATAATGGGGGGAGTGTTAAAAGTAAATCACATAGATAAATTAGTTTGTGCTAAGCAGAAGCAGGAAATAAGTGAAATAAGTTGCCAATTGAGCCCTGAACAGCAGGTAGCTAGTGATAAAATAATCAGCAATTTGAACGAATATTCAGTGACTTTGCTTGACGGTGAGACCGGGTCTGGAAAAACCGAAGTTTATCTCTCTGTGATTGCACAATTGATTAAGAATTACACTGCCGTTCCAAATGCTGCTCAGACTTTACCATCCCAGTGCCCAGAGACACAACTGTACGAACATTGTGATTTGGGTATACCAAGAGGGTGTTATCCGAGTAGCCTGACACTGGGATCCAGTTTTTCATATAACCTCATTACAAATGTTTATTTTAACTTAAAACCAATACCTAATTTACAATCAAAATTCCTGGATTCCAGTGTCAAGCACTGGAATGACACCTTTATACTCAAGGCAAAACCCACTGTAACATTTAGCATACCGTCTTTGCCACGTACTAGTATGACACCAGAATATGTTGAAATGACATCAGGAGAAGGTAATACACAAATTTTAATCCTCCTACCTGAAATTGTTTTAACTTCACAATTGGTAAATCGTGTTCGCGGTCAGATATCAAAAAACTTAGTTGAATGGCACTCAGGGCTCACTCCAAAAACTCGCCGGAATAATTGGCTCAATATAGCAAATGGAAATGCGCAGATAATTATTGGTGCACGGTCAGCGCTTTTTTTGCCTTATAAAAACCTAAAATTGATTATCGTTGATGAAGAGCACGACTCATCTTTTAAACAAGAACAGGGAATTATATATAATGCTCGAGATATGGCGATAATCTTAGCCAAATTTGAAAATATTCCGATTATTTTATCATCAGCTACTCCACTGCTTGAAACGATTCATCATGTTAAAAACGGGAATTACAATCATGTAAAGCTAACTAAACGATTTGGTGGTGCAGAATTGCCACTCATTAAAGTAGTAGATATGAGGAACAACAAGCAATGGATCTCCTCTGAGCTTTTTGAAAGCATCAAACAAACCATAGAGAAAAAACAGCAGGTTATGCTTTTTCTAAACCGCAGAGGGTATGCACAACTGGCAATTTGTAAAAAGTGTGGATATAAAATTTCCTGCTTAAATTGTGCTGTTTGGCTTACATATCACAAGAAAAAAAATGCTCTTTTGTGCCATCATTGCTCTTATCAATTAAAACTTCTAGAGAAATGCTCTAATTGCCAAAGTGAACAGCCATTGTCCCTCTACGGCATAGGAATTGAAAGGTTGCTTGAAGAAATGGTGAAATTAATACCAAACGCAAAAACTGCGATGATAAGCAGCGATCAGAAGTCGGTTAGTAACGTAATTGACTTGATATTGAAAGAAGAGGTGAACATTATAATCGGCACACAAATAATTGCTAAAGGGCACAATTTTCCCAAATTAACTTTGGTTGGAGTAATGAATGCAGATTTGAGTCTCGAAAATTCTGATTTGAGAGCAGCGGAAAAGACGTATCAATTATTGCACCAAGTTGCAGGCAGATCAGGAAGGTTTAATGAAAAAGGAATGGTAATAGTGCAAACCAATAATCCTGAAAGTTCAATAATAAAAGCATTGCTGCATCAAAAAAGAGACTCATTTTATGAAATCGAACTTAAGTCAAGACGCGAAGCCAAAATGCCACCATTTAGCAGATTAATAGCGCTTATAATCTGTGGTAAGAATCAGATTGCAACACAAAAAGCAGCGAATGAAATAGTAAAATCTCTTCTCTGTCATTCAAGTAGCTCAACTATTTGTATCCAGGAAAAAAATGTAGGTGTAGACAAAAAGGAATTTGAAATTCTTGGCCCATCACCAGCAGCGATAAATTTTTTAAATAATAAGTATCGGTATAGGGTATTATTAAAAATACACAATAAGTATAGTCTATCCATACAAAAAAAGCTGAAATATTGGATTAAAAATTGTAACTTAAATTCGAGTATTGCAGTGATAATAGATGTTGATCCTGTGAGTTTTTTTTAACGAGTTTATTTATATTCGTTAAGCCTTCTTGCCAATTACCACAACATTCTCACTGGGAAAAAAATAATCAGGTACAGCCATATTTTTCGGTGCAGGACCCCCAATTACTCGACCTGATGTATCATAATATGAACCGTGGCAAGGACAGAACCAACCATTACCATCTCTTGTGGCGTGGTCAATCGGTACACACCCAAGATGTGTACATATTCCAAGCATAATTAACCATTCGTCTTTTCCTTCGTATACTCTCTGCTCATCTAATTGAGGATCCCTCAAGCTCTTCACATTCACAGCTCTTGCAGCCTCAATTTCTTGCTTTGTGCGTCTACGAATGAATACTGGTTTACCTTGCCACTTTACTTTTACTCCGTGTCCTTCCTGAATTCCAGACAAATTCACCTCCACTGTGGAAGTTGCTAGAACTTCAGCAGAAGGATTCATAGATTTAACCAGTGGCCAAAGTCCGCTTGCAGCTCCTATACCTGCCATAGCGCATGTAGTTAATGTTATAAAATCTCTCCTACTCTTATTTTTAGTAAGATCTTTAACAGGAGGTGTTTTTTTATCCTCTTTGTCTGCCAGTGGTTTTTTATTTTTAGTTAATTTTTTGTCCATTGATCTTTACTTAGCCATAAGTATATATTTTAATTTAAATACTGCGTATTAATCAACAAAAACTTGCGCTTTTTGTTTAACCTATACTACGGTTAAGAAGCGATAGAGTTTTCAACTTCAAAAATACTATCTTCAGTGGAATCAGGATCTTCAATTTTCGCTACTGACACCACTTTTTCTCTACTTTCTGTTTTAAACAGAGTGACTCCTTGAGTGCTGCGTCCTGCAATTCTAATCTCATTGACCGAAATGCGAATTAACTTTCCTTTATCTGTAATAAGCATTATATTATCACCCTGCTCAACTGGAAAACTAGCAACAACATTACCGTTTCTGCTAGTAGTAAGAATATTGGTGATACCAACACCACCCCTGTTAGTTACTCTATACTCATACGCAGAAGTTCTTTTACCAAAGCCATTTTCAGTAATAGTTAATATAAACTCCTCATTCACTGCAAGTTTTAAGAATAATTCGTTATCTATTCCTAAATCATTCAAAGTCTTTTCCAATTTAGAATCAATGGAGTTATTAATTGCAGTCCCCAGTCTTTTTGCAAGTGGAACTTTTAAGTAAAGTTCTTTTGTTTCTGTTGCTACACCTATCCCATTTAATATGGTCATGGATATCACGCTGTCATTCTTTACAAGTTTGATACCTCTTACGCCATCTGAATTGCGACTCTTAAATTGACGCACATCACTTACAACAAATCTGATACTTTTTCCAAGCGTTGTTGAAAGTAAAACATGGTCAATTTCATTACATACCTTAACCGATACTAATTTGTCTCTTTCATCGAGCTTTATTGCTATTTTTCCATTGCTTGGAATATAGTGAAAGTCCGCTAAGGAGTTACGCCTTATGTTTCCATAGGCAGTAGCAAAAACTATGTTTTGATTTTCGTCATTTTCACTTGGCAATGGCATGATATTAGTTATAGTTTCACCATCGCTAAGCGGAAATATGTTAACAATTGCTCTTCCACGTGCGGTTGGCTCTGCAAGAGGTAACTTATAAACTTTTAATCTATAAACTCGACCAATGTTAGAAAAGAATAAAAAGCTAGTATGGGTATTTCCAACAAATAATTCTGTGATTACATCCTCTTCTTTTAATCCCTGTCCTAGCTTTCCTTTTCCACCACGACGCTGAGTTCTGTAGTGAGAAAGTTTTACACGCTTGATATAACCATTCATAGTTACGGTTATCACCATATCCTCTTGTGGAATTAGATCTTCAGCTTCAATGTCCGCGTCTGACTCTTCTATTGAAGTTTTTCGCGGCACAGCAAATCTGTTCTTTATTTCTTGTAGATTGTTTTTTATTTCTTTCATCAACTTCTCTCCTGGGCCAAGAAAAGCGATATATTCTTTTATCAGGTTGATCATTGAACTTAGCTCAGCTTCTAATTTGTCTTTTTCAAGGCCTGTTAAACGCTGCAGTTTCATATCAAGGATAGCTTTAATTTGTAGCTCAGTTAATCTATACACTCCATCTTTCAAAAAACTTGCGCTATCTGAAATCAACTCGATAATAGTGTTGATTTCATTCGAAGTTTTCCATTCTTTATTTAAAAGTTCTCTACTTGCTTCCGCAGGATCTTTTGCACCGCGGATGATTTTTATCACTTCATCTATGCTGAGGACCGCAATGTAGAGCCCTATATATATATGAGCTTTTTCTCTCGTTTTTCTTAGACGAAATTCTGTTCTCCTGATTAACACTTCTTTTCTAAAATCAATAAAGGCCTCTATGATTTCTTTCAATGACATCAAAACAGGCCTGTTGTTATTGAGCACTAAAGTGTTAACACTAAAACTACTTCTTAGTGGAGTTAGCCCCAATATTTGATTAAGTATAAAACTTGCTTCAGCATTTCTTTTGAGGTCAATTACTACTCTAATACCAGACTTATCGGACTCATCCCTAATTTCTGTTATACCATCAATTCTTTTTTCTTTTACAAGCTCACCTATCTTCTCAATTAATTTTACTTTATTTACCTGGTAAGGTATTTCATCAATCACTATTGCTTGCCTATCTTGTGGCAGATCTTCTATATGAGTCTTGCCTTGCACAACAATTGATCCACGACCAGTTGCAAATGCTGATCTTATTCCAGACCTTCCAAGAATTGTTCCCCCAGTTGGAAAATCCGGCCCTGGCATCACTTCAAGTAACTCATCCAAAGTAACTTCAGGATTATTTACATATAATATACAAGCATCTATTATTTCTCCAAGATTATGAGAAGGAATATTGGTTGCCATACCAACTGCAACACCACTTGCACCGTTTACCAATAGATTCGGAAACTCTGCAGGCAGCACAACTGGTTCTGTTTCATTTCCATCGTAGTTTGGCCTAAAATTAACTGTATCTTCATCAATATCATTCAGTAAAAAGTGCGACACTTTTTGAAGTCTTGCTTCTGTGTATCGCATTGAAGCTGGTGGATCTCCATCTATCGAACCAAAGTTACCTTGCCCATCAACAAGTGGTAAAAGAAGAGAGAAATCTTGGGCCATTCTAACCAAGGAATCGTAAATAGCTGCATCACCATGTGGGTGATATTTCCCCATTACGTCCCCAACTATACGAGCCGCTTTTTTATATGGCTTACCGGCATCGAATCCAGCTCTTGACATTGCATATAATATGCGCCTATGAACAGGTTTAAATCCATCCCGCACGTCAGGTATAGCCCGGCTTATGATAACGCTCATTGCGTAGGAAAGATAAGAATCTTCCAGCTCTTTTACTATTGAGATTGGTACTATATTATCCTGCATTTTCTATACTTTAATTGAAGTAATTAATAATACTAACATTCAGTTAAGCAAATGGGCAATGACAGACTTGAACTGCCGACCTCCTCGGTGTAAACGAGATGCTCTACCAGCTGAGCTAATTGCCCCTTTAGATCTAATTCTATAGCTCAATATTATTATTGTAAACAAAAATAGCAATAAATTGTATCCGTTCAGCAGAGTGGCAAAATAGGTAGACAAGGTGATCTAAAAAGATAATCATAGAGTAAATGTGAGGTAAGTCCTTACAATAAATGGTGTCATCCAAGTAGCCGACACTGGGATCCAGAAAAAAGAATGGTGTCATTCCAGTGCTTGACACTGGAATCCAGCTTTTTCATAATCATTAAAACGTTGTATTTTTACATAAAACAGCTATTTTTATGCTCGCCAACTTAATAAAATTCCTGGATCCCAGTGTCAAGCACTGGGATCTGATGGGCCAAAATCACAATGTTCGTACAGTTATGCATTTGTTGTGCAAATTACCTTTGCAAACAAATGTTCGTACAGCTGTGTGTCACACACTTTGCTTCAATATTTGCACATTAGCCACTCCCTTGAACAGATACGATAAATTAGCTTTAGGTAAGCTATAAGCTTTTATGAAATCTTTGGGTGCGTGCTGTGAAGTTTTATAAATTTTAGTCTTGCTGTCACTTTGTATAAAGGTATTTTTTCACTCACATCTTTCGAAGTTGTAGCCATGTTTAACAACTTTAAGTAGAATATTGTAGCATTTTGAAAATCTGAAAGTTTATCTAGAATAACAGCTAAATTATAAGTATAAAAAATATTGTTTTCATCGAGGGAAATAGCAGTTATCATATACTCTTTACCTTTTACATAATCCTCCTTTTTCATATAGATCAGACCTAAATTTGCTAATAAAGGAGCATAATTTTTATGTATATCATACAATTTTAACATTTCACTCAACGCCAGATCAGGATCATATTGTGAGATTATCGTCAGAAAATTTTTTAATATGTAAGGGTTACTAGGGTGTTCTTTTAACAGTCTTGTGTAAATCTCTACAGCTTTTTTGTATTCTTTATTAGCGTAATAAATATTTCCCAATCCAATTAAAGCATTTTTATGATAAGGAAACTTTGCGATAATCTGATTAAGGAGAGAAATAGCTGCTTCATTATCTCCTGATTCAAAGGAATCTTTTGCTTTTTTTAAAGTAGAGTATATGTCAAAACTCTTGCCAGAATTCTGCGAAATTTTGATATTAAATTTGTCACTTTTTCTCTCAATAACATCAAGATCTTTATATTTTTTATCAGCTTTTATATGCTTGACAACACTATCGAAGGCCTTTTGTATCTCCAAATTTTCACTAGCATAGGTAACAGAAGACCTCCATAAAATCACAACGCAAATTAACATGCAGATAAACATAGGTCCTAGTGTTGTGGCATTGGCTGCAGCGTGTAACCAGTAAACCTTATTTCTTTGAGCTATGCGTAACACATTACAAATTCATAAATGCTAAATTACCTATCTCATACAATAATAAAGATATTATTAATTAGCGGGACGAACATGCTGTGTAGCTTTTCAGAATGCATTTATCTTTTGTCTTCCATATTTCGCTTTATTTCCACAAAAATGCTTCAATTTATCTTAACATTTTGTCAACTACCTTTGTAGATTTAAAAGGGCATTTTTACATATTCCATATGGCTGCCAGTTGCACCCCTCACATGCGTACTCGAATTTCTTTAAAGACATTTTCTCCCTAATCTTTTTTACTGCCTCATTCCAAGTTAAAGTCTCGCCAATTTTAATTCCTAAAATTTCCATATGCCTTCTATCTAGCTCTAAAACTTTAGCTTGTTCGGTGCATTTACCTTGTTTAGTCTGGTTTGGGCAAGCACTACAAATACTATCAAGGTTACCAACTACTTCGATTTGAGTACTAACCACTTCACTTACTATCTTCCTATAATTTTCTACAAAACCCTGAGAATACCCATATCCCCGAAACGCGAGGGTGCACATGAAATGATGAGGGCGAAATTTTATCATTTTTTCAAATATTGCAAAGCTGCTACAAGTAGAAAAATTTTTATCAAACCAGGAAGGATAAATGGTAAAACACCCACCATTATTGCTTGTCCCAGATCCAAGTAAACAGCAAGCCAACTAACACCACAAATAAAGATTATAACTGTACCAGCCAGACAACTTAAAGAATTACATACAAATGATTTATACTTAGAGTTCAGTAATTCATTTACTTTGCTCATTACCATAACAGCAGCTAAACAGCCAATTAAATATCCACCTGTTGGTCCAAGGAGAGCGTGATAACCACCAGAAAAATTTGCAAGAACAGGCAATCCTGCTGCACCAAGTGATAGATATGTAAGCACAGAATAGAATGCTGTTCTGCGGTTAAATTTAAGCCCAATAAGCATTACTCCTAAAGTTTGCAATGTGATAGGCACAGGCTGCAATGGTATGCTTATTTACGCGAATTCTGGATTAAAGGAGAATAGAAAAGGCAGAAAACAGGGTAAACTCAGCAGTTATAAAAAAATAGATGAGGTTACCCATGGAAGACATAACAAAACTGTTTTGTTTGGTCGATGATTTTTGCAGAGATATAGAGAAAAATTTTGCAGGCAAACTACTGCCAAATGGTAAAAAACCCACAAGAACAACGGAAATTGAGCACTCTGAAATCATGACAATAATCCTGCTATATCAACAATCTCCGTGTAAAAATTTCAAAACTTTCTATCTACATTACCTAACGTTGCTCTACAAATCAGAGTTTCCAAAGTTGCCTTCATATACCAGGTTTGTTGCTCTAAAGCCTAGGGTTTTGTGGCATTTAGCAATGTTGTTGCATTGGCTTTGTGGACAGTCAGAAAACACTGGAATTTCATATATAGACACAACTCCCATTGCAGTTTGTCATGCAAAAAGAATATCCAAAAACAAAGTTTTTGCTGGAATTGCAAAATTAAGCAAGAGTACTTACGGCTGGTTTTTTGGTTTCAAATTACATATGGTAATCAATGAAAATGGTGAAATTCATGCACTTACGCTAACAAAAGGCAATGTTGATGATAGGATACCTGTGCCAAATTTGACGGAAAAATTAACCGGCCTTTTGTTTGGTGACAAAGGTTATATTGCAAAAGAGCTTTTTCAGAAGCTGTTTGACCGAGGTTTGAAACTTGTTACCAAGGTGAAAAAAGGTATGAAAAATACATTAATTTCGCTAAATGAGAAGATTTTACTGAGAAAAAGGTCTATCATTGAGACTGTTTTTGGTTACCTAAAAAATAGACTAGAAATTGAACACACTCGCCATAGATCCCCTGTTGATTTCTTGGTTCATATCTTTTCTACTCTCATCTCCTATTCCATCAAATCCAAAAAGCCTTCTATTTCCTATACTTCCTTCCTTAATCCAGAATTCGCGTTATAAAGGTGATGTATATTTCAACTTAACACTTCTTAGTGGATGGAATAAAACCGCTCTTGCTCAAACAAAAGATTATACTATATGTAGGCTAATACGTTAATATGCATGTTGAAGCAATTTATACCCACCGCATTGAATGTGGAGAAGTATTAGAGCAAGTTCTTGATCGCTATGTTTCAGAGTTGCTAAGAGAGGAAGTTGTTCTTGCTATCACATCAAAAATCATTTCAATTTGTCAAAAACGAGTAGTTTATAAAACTGCTTGTTCTAAAGAAGAGCTAATCAAAAGGGAAGCTGATGCAGTTGTTGATGTGGCTCACAGTATCTGTTTAATGATTAAAGATAATATCTTAATTCCATCTGCTGGTATTGATGAATCAAATGGTAATGAAATGTATATTTTATACCCAAAGGATGTTCAGAAAACAGCTCTATCAATATGGAACTATCTCAAGACAAAACACTGCATAAAACATCTTGGTATTTTGATTACAGATAGTAACATAACACCTATGCGCCTTGGGGTTACAGGCGTTGCTCTTGGTTGGTGTGGATTTGAACCACTTTATTCCTATATAGGCAAGCCAGATCTTTATGATCAACCACTGCAAGTAACACAAGTCAATCTTCTTGATGCGCTGGCAACGTCTGCTGTTTTAGTTATGGGAGAAGGGGCGGAGCAAACACCAATGGCAATAATTAGTGGTGCACCAAAGATTCACTTTCTTACTCGTCCGCCAACTGTAGAAGAAGAAAAAAGTGTTAAGATATCTATGGAAGAAGATCTTTACTTTACTCTCCTCTCCTCATGCGAGCCCGCTGGTTAAAGAGTTAAAGAGGAACTTAAAAATTTGCTATTAGACTTCTTACATAACCATATAACATTGGGAATAGAAACAAAAAACTTGCTTGACACCCTTCGCCAGCACCCTTATCATAAAACTGAAGCTATTGTATTTGCTTTCGCCAATCAGCAGATTAAAAGGTAAGGATTACTTAATGTATCGGCGTCTTATGTTTAATTTTTTGCAGTACATAGATACTGTATGTCTTTACAAAACTTCATCTACATCTAGATTTTTATCTAAATAAGCTGAACGCGCTTATAAAGCGTTACAAGACATCAAAAAATGCCAATACTTGACAGAGATAGTAAAAGACTAGCTAACTCGGGGATTTTTTGTCTTTTTTTTCGTTTGGTAAATTTCTTAAACATTTATAGCTAACATGAACTGGGCAGCGCGTGATGCTGATTTACTTTATGACGGTGTCACCCCAGTGCCCAGACACTGGGATCCAGCCTTTTTATAATCATCAAAACGTTGTATTTTAACATAAAACGGCTACTTTTATGCTTACCAACTTAATAAAATTCCTGGATCCCAGTGTCAAGCACTGGGATGACACCATTCTTTTTCCTGGATCCAAGTAGTCAGGGCACTGGGATGACGGGAGAAGGGGCTACTTGGATCCTGGAGGGTGCAATTATTGTGCATGAATTAAAATGGCACAACTTATGACAATTATCTTCGCACCACAACGTTTGTGAGACTCAGTGTTTAGATTTACTTCGCCTATTCAGCTAATTTTTATTACAATTACAACAAAATAATTTTGGCTTTGATGAAAACTGTATATGTATGTCAATCCTGTGGTCATAGCACTGGCAGGTGGGTAGGGAAGTGCATCGCATGTGACAATTGGGATACAATTGTTGAGGAAATAGCAGTAAAAACGGGCAAAAGAAGTATATCTGCGCCAATTTTAATAAAGACGTTATCGGGTAGCGAAATTATCACTCCAAGTCGTTTTTTAACAGGAATAGAAGAATTAGATAGAGTTTTTGGTGGGGGTATCGTTCAAGGTGCTAGCATTTTAATTGGTGGCGAACCTGGTATTGGAAAATCCACCCTTTTGCTTAAAATTGCAGCTAATGTTGTGCAACTTTCCTCTTTTGAATGTCTTTATGTATCCGGCGAGGAATCTTTAGAGCAGGTGAGTCTCAGAGCAAAGCGTCTTAAGATAAATGAACCTAAAATTAAGCTTTTATCTACAGTGTCTTTAACTGATGTAGTAGCAACAATAAAGGAAAACAAAAGTATTAAATTCTTAGTAATTGACTCTATACAAACAATGTATGATAGCAGAATTACATCGGCACCAGGAACTGTAACTCAGGTTCGTACTTGCGCACATGAATTAACTATTCTTGCGAAACAATATGATGTTTCTCTTTTAATAGTTGGTCATATAACTAAGGATGGACAAATAGCTGGACCCAAAACTCTGGAGCATATGGTGGATACGGTATTATATTTTGAAGGTGAAAATAGCAACCAATATCGCATTTTGCGTACTATTAAAAATAGATTTGGCCCTGCAAATGAAATTGGTGTTTTTGAGATGTCTGAAGCAGGACTTGTGCCTGTTGATAATCCATCATCATTGTTTCTGATGGCCCATGACAGAGAAGTGGTTGGCAGCGCCGTATTTGCAGGAATTGAAGGTTCAAGACCAATTTTAATGGAAGTGCAAGCATTAATAGCAGGGACTAATATGGCAACCCTAAGAAGGGCAGTAGTTGGGTGGGATATTAATCGATTGGCTATGATCATTGCGGTGCTAAATGCTCGTTGCAAAATGTTTTTGCATGATAAAGAGGTATACCTAAACATTGCAGGGGGACTCAAAATACAGGAACCATCGGCTGATCTTGCTGTTGCTGCTTCCCTTATTTCAAGTGTAGTAAATTTACCGCTGCCAACTTCTTCAATAATCTGCGGTGAAGTTGCACTTTCAGGAGAAATTAGGAATGTCTCGCATGCTGATCTCAGACTAAAAGAAGCACAAAAGTTAGGATTCAAAAAAGCAATTATGCCTAAAAATGGCAATTATTCTTCTCATGATATTGAGATAATTAAGCTTGGTCATGTAAGGGAATTAAGAGAAGTCTTTAATTACAATTAAATAATGCTTCAGCAAATTCTTTACTAGTAAACTCCCTTAAGTCCTCTATATTTTCGCCAATTCCTATAGCATGTAACTTTACCTTATAAGCTTCTGCAAGTCCAATTACTACTCCGCCCTTAGCGGTGCCATCTAGCTTTGTTACGATTAGCCCGGTAACATTGACCATCTTACTAAATGCCTCTAATTGGCTATAAGCATTTTGGCCGGTAGTTGCGTCAAGAACTAAAATAACGTCATGAGGGGCAGTATCATCCAATTTCTTTATCGTTCTATATATTTTTGATAACTCCTCCATAAGGTTCACATTATTTTGCAGCCTTCCTGCTGTGTCAATTAGAACAACATCAACGTTATCTTTTATAGCTTGACTTACAGCTCTATATGCCACACTTGCAGAGTCGCTACCGTACTCTCCAGTAACAATCAAGCAATCAGAACGTTCTGCCCAAATGTTTAACTGCTCACTAGCAGCAGCTCTAAATGTGTCACACGCAACAAGCATAACGGATTTTCCCATCTCCTTATATTTATATGCAAGCTTACCTATAGTCGTGGTTTTACCATTACCGTTTACTCCGCATACCATTATTATATGTGGTTTTTTATTTAAAATTAACGGCTGTACAACTGGGCTCAATATAGCTTCTATTTCATTCATTAACTGCTGTGTGATAATGTTATGTTCAACTTCCTTGTCAAACTTGATGCTTGTGAGCCTATCGATAATCAACTTAGAAGTTTTATGACCAATGTCCATGCTAATTAGCAATTCTTCTAATTCATCTAAAAGCAACTGATCTAATTTTTTTTTGCCAGAAAAAATACTTTTCACCCCGTCGCTAAAGCGAGAAGAAGTTTTTAACAAGCCTTTATAAAGGTTACTAAACAAACTCAAGGGAATACTCCTTTTTAAATTATAAACTTAATGACAACATAGAGACGCTGATTGTAAAGAAATACACGTATTATGTGTATTTGTAAAGTTAAACAGTCGTTTTACGGGAATTTTGAAAGTAAAAATCACGTAAAACGATTGTTTTCCTTTAGTTTTTAACCTAAATATGTTATAATGTAGAATAGCGGTTCACAGGTAATTTTATGAGTTATAATGAGAAAATTTTAGATCATTACGAAAATCCAAGGAATGTTGGCTCTCTGGATAAAAATGATCCAAATGTTGGTACTGGTTTAGTTGGTGCACCATCGTGCGGTGATGTAATGAAATTGCAGATAAAGGTCAATGACAAAGGTGTTATTGAAGATGCAAAATTTAAAACTTTTGGTTGTGGTTCTGCCATTGCTTCAAGTTCCTTGTTAACAGAGATGATAAAAGGAAAAGCTATTGAAGATGTAACACAGATAAAGAATACTCAAATAGTGGAAGAGTTGTCTTTACCTCCAGTGAAGATACACTGCTCGGTGCTTGCTGAAGATGCTATAAAGGCTGCTATTCATGATTATCAAAGTAAACAAAATAAAGGTGGACATTGAGAACTAAAGCATGAGTGAATATCAAGGAGTAAACGCTATAAAGAAAGATAAAAAACTTATTACTATAACTGCAAAAGCAGTAGAAAGGATAAAGTATTTATTGGACCAAAAGAAGCATACTAACCTTGAGAAATCAGAAGAAGCAATAGGAATAAGAGTGCTAATTAAACAAAAAGGATGTTCTGGTTTAAAATATGATATTGAATATGCGTATGATACTCGTCCTTTAGAGTCGATAATTGAGGAAAACTGCAGTGATGACCAAAAAGTTAAAGTGTTGATCGATCCAAAATCCGTCATGTTTATTCTTGGCTCTGAAATGGATTATGTAGAAGAAAAATTTTCATCGGGTTTTGTTTTCAAAAATCCTAATGAGAAAGGAAAATGTGGTTGTGGAGAGAGTTTTCATGTCTAGCAGCTATTTTACATTGTTTGAAATTGAACCAACTTTCAATATCAGCTTTGATGAGTTAGAGAAAAAATATATTGAGCTAAGCAAGACTGATATAAATGAAAGACAGTCCAAAAACATGGAAAATATCAACAAAGCTTATCAAGTGCTAAAGTCACCACTAGAACGTGCTGAGCATTTGTTGAATCTTTTTGGTGTGGGAAGCCCAAAGGATCATCCAAATTCTGAAATATTAAATGAATCAATGGAAATAAGAGAGTACTTACTAGACTGCGATGATCTACAATTTGCAAGCAGGATGATTGATGAAAAAATAAAAGATTGCGTTAAAAACCTAATTAACACTTTTGCTGTAAAGAATTTTGATGGAGCTGCTACACAAGTCTTAAGATTGAAATATTTATATAAGTCATTTGAGGAGGTGAAAAAGAATGCAACCAATTCAAATTTCTGAACCAAATTCAAGTGAAGTAGTTTTTGGTATAGATCTTGGTACCACCAATTCTTTAATTGCCATGGTAAATAAAGCTAGCAACGTGGAGATATTTAAAGATGAGCAGGGAAGAGAGCTACTGCCTTCTGCTCTTTCATATGAAAATAATACATTGAAAACTGGCTGTGACGTCGGTCAAAATGCAATCTACTCAATAAAGCGTTTAATGGGTAAAAGTGTTGAAGAATTAAATAAAGAAGGCGTCAATTTTGAAATAGATCATGAAAGCGAAAAAGTTATTAGAATAAAATGCGCAGAGGAAAAGTATCTTACTCCTGTTGAGATTTCTGCTGAGATATTAAAAGCTTTATGCAAGAGGGTAGAAGAGTCTACAGAGATGAAAGTAAAAAAAGCAGTGATTACTGTGCCAGCTTACTTTGACGATTCAGCACGTAACGCAACTAAATATGCGGCAAAATTAGCTGGAATAGAAGTTCTTTGCCTCGTTAACGAGCCAACCGCTGCAGCGCTTTCTTACTCCATTGAAAAGAACAATAACAGTGGAATATATGCAGTTTATGACCTTGGTGGTGGAACATTTGATATTTCGATATTGAAATTGCATCAAGGAGTGTTTCAAGTTCTTGCAGTTGGTGGTGACACTAAACTCGGTGGAGATGATTTTGATCATTTGCTTAACCTTATTGTGCTTGATAAGTATAGAGAAAAGGTAGGTTTAAACAAAGAATGCTCTAGTGTCATCCCAGTCTGGGATCCAGAAAGTTTGATTACAAATGAACACACTAGAAAGTTATATAATAAGAACTGGATTCCAGTGTCAGCTACTTGCATGACAACACTTATTGAATCACGTATTGTAAAAGAATACCTGAGCGAAAACACCGTAGGCACTTTTGAATTCAATATTAACGGTGAATTATTTGAATGCGAAATTACCAGAGAAGAATTTGAACATGCAATCAGTTCTTTGGTCAATAGGACTATCAATATAGTCACTCGTACTATAAGTGATATAGATCTTAAAATTGATGATATAAAAGGAGTAATTTTAGTTGGTGGTGCAACTAGAACACCATTGGTTCAAAATTCACTAGTCGAACTTTTTGGAAATAAAGTACTAAATGACGTGGATCCGGATAAAGCAGTTGCCATTGGGGCAGCTCTGCAGGCTCATGATTTAACTTCGAGCTCAAAAGATAGGAATATTCTCCTGGATGTTCTACCTTTATCACTTGGCATAGAAACTATGGGAGGCATAGTTGAAAAAATCATACCAAGAAATACACCACTACCAGTTTCAGAGATAAAAGAGTTTACAACTTATGTTGATGGGCAACCAGCAATGAAAATTCACGTTTGTCAGGGAGAACGTGAAATGATAGAGGATAACAAATCTCTAGCGCAGTTTGAACTAAAAGGTATACCGCCACTGCCTGCAGGTTCTGCAAGAATTGAAATAGAATTTACAGTTAATGTTGACGGAATCTTGACTGTTACTGCAAGAGAAAAAGCTACTGGAATTGAGCAGACAGTTGAAGTAAATTCAAATTTTGGCTTGAGTGAAGCTGATGTTCAAAATATGGTTAACCAGTCAATAAACAGCTTTGACGAGGATATGAAGGCTCGTTCCCTTGCAGGCGCTAAAATTAATGGAAATAAACTCATACACTTGGTTGAAAACAATAATAACCTTTTCACTGATCAAAAGTTGAAAAACCTATTACAAAATGCAAAAAACGCTTTACAAGGCAATGACTTGAATGAAATTAACAACACTATCGCCGAGTTAGAAAATTCTTCTTTAGAGTTGTGTGAATTAACAAATAGGTAGAAAAAGCTTACACAACCTTGTGCAATACCCTATTTAATCTCAAAGCAACAGGTAACCTGAAATTAAATGGTAACCAATCGACCTTTCCTAATTTAAATGATAAACCAACTATGCTTACACGCCCAATGATATTTTCCATTGGTACAAAACCAACTTCAGGAAACCTACTATCTAAAGAATTATTTCTATTGTCTCCCATAACAAAAAATTGATCGTTAGGTACATAATAAACCGGAGTGTTATATGATAGCTTATTAGAAATGTCATCTACCAAAATCTCATGTTCCTTGCCACTTAAAAGCGTTTCTATATATCTTGGTATGTTACGATTTGACTCATAATCAAAAAAACTTTCAATTTGCCTTCGCTCTACTTTTTGATCATTTAGGTATAATTCTCCCTCTATCATTTGCACTTTGTCACCTGGTGTTCCTATCACTCGCTTAACAAACCTGATGCTGTCATTTCTTGTGGGTTTGAAAACTACTATGTCGCCACGCTTTGGAGGGGTGTAAAAAATCCTGCCGCTAAAAATGTTTGGAGAAAATGGAAAGGAGTGTTTACTGTAACCGTATGAATATTTACTAGTAAAAATGTAATCCCCTTCAAGTAGGGTGCTTTTCATTGAACCAGAAGGTATATGAAATGGCTCGAATAAAAAACTACGTATTGATAGCGCAATCAACAGTAAAAAAAACAATGAAGATAAAAATCTTCCCGTTCTTATCACCCAGTTTTTGCTTAGTTCTTCCAACTTTTCCAACTTTGTTTTTCTTATAGATTAAGCTTATTATAATACATAAATTAAAAAATGGTAATATGAAATTTTACTTGTGAATGTTATTCCTCTATTCAAAACAATTTTGAAAAGGCGGTTCATTTCTTTCAACGGTGTCATCCAAGTAGCGTGACACATAACTGTACGAACATTGCAATTTGCAGGTGGCAGATGAAAGTAGCTGATGCACATCTGTACGAACATTTGCTTTTGTTAAGGTAATATGGTATTATGAAAGTAGCTGACACTGGAATGGCTTTGTTGCATCGCTACTTATGAAAGGCTAACTATAGTTAGGATTATAAGCAACCTATTGAAAATCTTGTTTTTTTGCAATCAATCTGATCAAATTTAAGAATAGTAACTTGTTATTTATATTAATAAATTTAATTCTATTGAAAATAGCTAAAGCATTGAAATTCTTGAATTTTAGCCGGATTGGTAAATGGTAGTGAAATTTCTTTTACTCAAATTTAGGTATTCATTGACCGTTCTTGTTATAAATACCAGAATAATAAACTACTGATATTCCCTATCTTTTTTATCTTTAATCCATCATAGCTAGCGATGCAACAAAGCCCACTGTAATCCAGGTTGTAACCGTTCACGGATTGTGAGAATGAATAAAGAACTAAGCAGTCGTAACTTTTGGAAGGGATTTTGGCCATTGAGACGTGATGTCAAAAATATCGACAACATTCTTTCCACAAATCTTTCTCCATGTTCCGACCAGGTGAAAAAGCTGTTTTTACGATAGCCGTCTAATTTGCCGTTCTGCAAGGTTGTTGATTGACTTCAGGCTTTCGTAAAAACTTCCACACCATATCCTCGGCCTTAACATCTTAATGGCCATTCTCAAACCATTTACAAGCCTTGTCATTTCATGCCCCCCTTTTTGCATTAGTTGTGTAGCATCTTTTAATATTAGCAAGGCCTATAATAGTGCAACACTGCCTTACGTATTGCCAATCCAAATTCTACTTGCTGTAAAATAACACAATCTGCTACATCGCTGCTAATCTCAATCCCTCTGTTTATTGGCCCTGGGTGCATAACAATCGCATCTGGTTTTGCGTATGATAGCTTTTGTGAATCAAGTCCATACAAATAAAAATATTCTTTCTCTGAAGAACTATTATTCATGCGCTCTTTCTGCAATCTCAAAAGCATAATTACGTCAGCATCCTTTATACCTTCAATTAATGAATAATGGACTGAATCTACTTCAGGAAAATGCTTACAAATCAAAGTTGGTGGTGCGACCAAGTTTATCTCTGCTCCAAACATTTTTAGCAATCTTATATTTGATCTTGCAACTCTACTGTGCAGAATATCTCCACATATCACAACTTTGAGGTCCTTTATTTGCTTTTTGTGATTGCTGATTACAAGATAGTCTGCAAGAGCTTGAGTTGGATGTTCACTACTTCCATCGCCTGCATTGATTAGCGAGCAGTTAACATACTTTGCCAGTGTATTAATGATACCACTACTTTTATGCCTGATTATTATGTAATCAGGATTCATTGCATTTAATGTTTTGATCATGTCTTTTAGATCTTCTCCCTTGTTAATAGAAGAAGATCTTATTGGCAAAGTTACAACATTTGCTCCAAGGCTTTTTGCTGCTATTTCAAAAGACGCAAGTGTACGCGTTGAATCTTCAAAGAATAAATTTATTACTGTCTTATTTTCCAAGATATGACTATTTGCAACTTCTTTTTTAAGGTACTGGTTGGCCAACTTAGTTATATTTTCTACATCATCGACTGTAAGGTCTGAGATGTTTAACAAATTCCTTCTCTTGTTCATAGTTTCCTTTTCAACTACTTGAACCTATTCTACTTTCTTATTACCTTTTTTCAATAGACTTCTTGTGCAGCAATTGTTTTGGTGAAAGAACGGAAAAAGATAGTAAAGTCAAAATTAAGTTAGAAGGAAGAAAAAGTTCAGCGAGTCAAGAGCAAGGTATATTAGCATAAATCTTTCATCCCAATGTTTAGTGGTGCTGGGGATTACTTCCACTTACACTCATCCGCTATCATAACAGCCTCAAAAAGATGCTTCTCAAGTTCACTTAGAGGCAAATCACTTTGTGAATAATTTCCCCAAGATTTTAGTATATCGGAAGTTTCAACGCCTTCAATAATAGGATATTCTTGGTTTTTTTTAGCGTATAACTCTTGAGCCTGCTTGCTTACTAAAAATTCCAATAAGACTATAGCATTTTCCCTGTTTTTTGCGTTTTTTGTTACTGCTGCACCACTGATGTTTACCATTACACCGTGATCGTTGCGATTAGGAAAAAAAGCCCCTAGCTTGTCTGCAACACTCTTTTTATTTTCTGATGAAAGAATTCTCGCAAAGTAGTAGCTGTTTACTATTGCAACATCTCCCTCACCGGCTGCTACAGCGTAAATTTGATCAGTATCACCACCACTTGGTTTTCTTGCCATATTGCTCACAATTCCGCTTACCCATTTTTTCGTCTTTTCAAAACCATTATTTGCAATCATAAAAGCAATTAACGATCTGTTATATGGACTTGTAGAAGAACGCACTAATATTTTTCCTTTCCATTTTTCATTTGCTAAATCTTCATAAGTACTTAAGTCCTTAGGGTCTACTGACTCTTTATTGTAAACCAATATCCTAGCTCTTTTTGTAAGACCAAACCAATAATCTTCACTGTCTCTAAATCTTGCAGGTATAACACTTTTTAAAACCTCTGAATCTACTTGAGATAAAAGCCCTCTTTTTTTTGCTAGAATTAAGTTGACTGCATCAGCAGTTAAAAATAAGTCAGCTTCACCACCGTTTTCTATTCGTGAAAGTAGCTGAGAATAATCATCAATGATGTAACGTACTTTAATGCCTGTATTTTCCGTGAATTCATCAAATAAAGTGCGTACTAATTCTTCTTTGCGCGATGAATAGACATTTACCACTTGTGAGTCATTAGTTCCGTTGTTTCTGTATAAATAAGTAATGACTATTAATACAACTGCTATTAAGGATGTGAATATAAAGGCTTTTTTCATATTGGATAAAAAATAACTTTTTTCAGTTAAAGATACCAAGGTGGTGCAACTTTAGCAAGTGTAAAATTCGTTAGATAAGTCATAAAAACTTCCTTGACAAGCTTCGCCAGCGCCCTTATCATGATAGTGAAGCTATTGTATTTGCTTTCGCCAATCTGCAGATTAAAAGGTAAGGATTACTTAATGTATCGGCGTCTTATGTTCAATTTTTTGCAGTATATAGGTACTGTATGTCTTTACAAAACTTCATCTACATCTAGATTTTTATCTAAATAAGCTGAACGCGCTTATAAAGCGTTACAAGACATCAAAAAATGCCAATACTCGACAGAGATAGTAAAAGACTAGATAACTCGGGGATTCTTTGTCTTTTTTTCTGCTTAGTAAACTTCTTAAACATTTGCAGCGTAAGTTAGTTGCAATTAAAAGCAGCTTGATCTTGCTTGTCAAGCGTTTAAAACATAAAAAACGCCAATATTTTAAAGCGGATAATAACCCCAGGGCTTCTTTTGCCTTTTTTTCTGTTTAGTAAATTGTATCCGTTCAGCGGAGTGGTAGAATAAGGTAGACAAAGCAAGATAATAAAGATAATCATAGAGCAAAAGTGAGGTAATGTGGTAAACCTTTTAGAACTTTGCAAAAATTTACAGCAAAAAATAGAAAAACTGGAAGCAGAGATAGAAAACTTAAAAGCAGAAAATAAAGCTTTAAAGATAGAGAACGCTGAATTAAAGGAAAGGCTCGGTTTAAATTCAAAAAACTCATCCCTGCCCAGCTCAAAAGAGCTATACAAAATAAAAAAGGACAAGCCAAAAAGCGAAAGGAATGTTGGCGATTAGGTTGGGCATAAAGGAAATTTTCATGCCACAATGGAAGCGGATAAAGTAGTAAAAATAGAGTTGCTTAATATTTGCGAATGCGGAGGAGAGCTTGTAATATGCGAAAAACCTTATGTTCACCAAAAAGTTGATCTTCCGGAAATTAGGCCTTATGTAGTAATTGGAACATGGTCGTTGTCGGAGATGCAGAAAAAGAAAAAGTAGCAAGTTACCAGAAGGTGTTACGCCAGATACATTTGGTCCAAGGGTTAAGTCTATAATTGCAGCACTCAGCGGATTTTACAAAAACTCAAAGCGTGAAGTGGCTAGTATCATAAATGACATTTTTAATTTGAACATAAGTGTCGGCAGCATATCAAATCTTACTATTACCCACAAATATGAGGTTCGTGAGCAAGTCGCCATCCTTCTGCTAAATCAAAGAGACGTTTATATCCTTTCCAAAGAACATAAGGTCCTGGTTCTGGGTCATTTTTTCTTGCTAAATGGCCTCCAAGTTCATGAAACAGCTTCTTTTATGTTGGGAACTACACTTGGACATGGTTTTCTGTGTATTTTAACGTATAAAACTTTCCATTCTTCTTCAGATAATAAGGTAGTACATGGTAATATTGGGTTAGCTCTTGCAATTGATGTAATAAAGAAGATCCTCCAAGCAATAATACTCACAACTGTTAGATATCTCATTAGTCTTTCTGCTATTCCAAGCCTACATTCTTCAACTTTGAGACCGGATTTAAAATTTTATGTAATATCTCTATTTTCCATCTAAGGCAATACCAACTAATTTTTTCAACAGCTTCATCGAAAGTATTAACTGAAAGATTCGTTAATAGCATCCATTCTAGCGGTTTTTTTTAAGGGAAGGGGAGTTTTCTCAACAACATAAACTGCATAAAGTGGTAATTTAGGTAGTTCTTCCGTCTTATGCCTAATATTATTCTTAGATGGATTCATCATAAACTTTCCAAATCTAACTTCCAAACGTGCTGTTCTTTTTGGCTTATTATCTTTTACAGGAACTTCAACTTCTACCGTACCTGCACAATGAGAGGATTTAATAAATGCCCATAACTTCTGCTCACCTTTTTCAGGATATCGAGATTTTCTATTTACTGCTCTATCTCTGCATGCTCTAACTAGCACTGCCGAATTAAGATTATGTGCAAGCTCAAAAAAGTCATATATATCTGCTTCTCTATCGCATACAGTTATAGTCTCAGTTTGAGTTGGATCAATAATATTATTTGTTTTTCTTAAAGTTTCCAACCACTTTACGCTTTCTTTATCTTCAATGCGATCGCTCTTTTTTTAAGGTTTTCAGTTTCTTCAGGTCTTGAATAAACTTTTTGATCTAGTATCCCTAGTACCAAACCTTCTATACTAACGGCAAGAGATACCGTCTCGCCAGTCAACAAGAAAATTATAAAAATTGAATCTTAAGCTGCATTGTAAAATCAAAAAGTACTTCCAACTGTGTAGCGGTATAGTTAATGTATATATTGATAAGTAAATTTCTGTTGTTTTGTATGTATAAAACTAATTTACTTATCAATATATACACTAACCAACTACATTCAATAAATTTGTATAAGATAATATTTTACATAAGATAAAATGGAAGCATTTTTTGATTTTAAAGCACTAAACCTTCAGTCAACATCCTAGCTCTGTAGTTCTTGATATGATTTGGATCAAAAGCACTTTTGGATGTCAGAATACCGAAAATGATATGGAGTAACTTACGCATTGCAGCACCAACGATGGCCATATTATGCTTACCCTTTTCCTTTAATCTTTGGCAAAAACTCATAATGATAGGATTGTGATTCTTAGCTACTATGGCAGGAAAGAACAGAGCCTTGCGTAGTGTTCGTGAACCTGATTTACTTAATCTGGGCTTGGCATGTACAGATGAACCTGACGTTATATTTTGTGATATAGTTCCTGCATATGCTGCCAATTGCCTGGCATTTATAAAATCCTTTATGTCAGGAATTTCCGCTAAAATAGCTATTGCTGATTCCTCTCCTATTCCTGGAATAGTCAGTAGAAGTTGAAAATTTTCCAACAACTCTTTGTGTTGCTTTAATAATTCACGTATGGAGTTTTTTATTGTTTCTATTTTTTGCTCTATGTTCATTGCAAGGTCTTCCCAAGCATTTGCAACTTCTTTAGGCAGTCTCTCTTTTTTTTCTAAGTGGTTATTTACTAATGTCAATTCATCTTTTAACGCAGCCGAGCAACGATAAAGATGTTTTAATTTTTTCTTTTCGGGAGAAGGTGGTGCCCAGCGAGTTGGTTCCTGCCTTTGGCAATAATCTGCAATAATTTCTGCATCGGTCTGATCATTCTTTTGTCGTACAAGCTTACTCCTCGCATAAGATTTTATGCAATAAGGATTTACAACACTAACAAAATATCCAGCATTGTGAAGAAATTCAGCCAAAGCTTCACCATAACAACCAGTAGCTTCCATACAGGCTTTTACTTCTTCTACATTATGTTTTTGTAGAAAGTCCTGCAAACCTTGAAACCCAGAATCCTCGTTTTTAAAATTCCTTTTCCTAGTTTCACGTTTTCCTTTTTTGCTTATGAATGAAAGAAAAACATCAAAGCGATCTTTTGATATGTCTATTCCTAAAAAGTTGTTGATCATATATAACCCCATACGTTACCATTAAAAATGAAAAGTAAGGCTTACCTTGTGAATACAGAATTAGAACCATTTAGGTTTTTCTACGATACCGTCCAGCCTATACTTTTGAGAAGGGAACTCTTATCTCTTGCACAGATTTTATATCTAAGCCAAATGCTAGAGTTTTTCCCTTCTCCATCTAATGCTTAAGCTTAAAACATTAAATGCTTTTTACAAGATACAAGCTTATTGATTGGTATCACTGGTCCTTAAATAATAAATTTAAGCATCCTCTTATTATTGTTGCTAACTTTGTTTTTGAGTATCTGGCAATACACCCTTTTCAAGATGGGAATGGCAGAACTAGTAGATTGATGACTAATTTAATGCTGTTGCAGCAGGGTTATGATTTTGTATCTATTGTATCACATGAAAAGATAATTGAAACTAACAAACTTGATTACTATTTAGCGCTTAATAAAACACAAAGTAGCTGGAAAAGTAGCAAAGAAGATATTTCCCCATGGTTAATATTTTTTCTTAATGTGCTCAAAACGCAAGCAAATGAAGCGCATTATATTCTTGAGAGGGAGAATACTGAATATTTATTATCAAGAAAACAATTATTCTTCTGGGAGTGGGCACTTAGCCTTGCAGATAAAGAATTTAGTAGAAAAGATGCTATAGAAGCCCTAGGATTTCCTCCAAGAACAGTAGAGGCAATTACAAAGAAACTGCTAGGGATGAAATACTTACAGCGTCTTGGAGAAGGCAAAGCCACTAGATATAAAGTTATTATTTAAAAGTTTTAGTATGTTTTTCGAGATTTTTTTAAATCCAGTTTTATGCACAACTTTATTTGCAATTTTACATTTTTATTCGATTAAAAATTGCATTTTTGCAATAAAAAACTTACTTATTGTAGGAAAATCTTGTGTTTGTTCTCATATAAAATTATTTATGGAGTGACAATGGTGCATGTATTATACTTACATTTCTGATTCGAAAATTTATACAGTTGTTTCTAACAAAATTAGTTAACAAATTCTATTGTTTAAAGATGAGAAATAAAGTAATCATCATTTCCAGTATTGCTTTTATTCTACTGTTTTTTATCAGCAGTGCATTTTTAAAAAAAGATCAGGCGGTTCATAGTGATAATGCAACTAGTAGCTTTTCAGTAAAAACTCAAGAATGTGCGCCGCAAAACCGCACTATATATTTAAATTTTTCTGGTACAGTAAATCCCTTACATAGAGCTAGCCTTGTCTCAAAAATAAGTGGTAAGATTATTGCTATTTATTTACCTGATGGTGAAAAGGTAAAAAGAGATGATATAGTGTTAAAGATAGAAGATTATGACAGGATTGAGCAAGCTCAGAAAGCCAAAGCTTTATTAAAGCAGCGTGAAATTGAGTATGATTCCTCTCACAAACTGAATAAAAAAGGCTATGGGGCACAAATACAAGTAGAAGCAGCTTTTACTGCGTTACAAAGTGCAAAAGCTGACCTAAAAAGGCTAGAATTGGATTTAGAAAATACTGCAGTCACATCTCCTATAGATGGTTATATTGATAAAATCAATGCAAACGAAGGGGATTTTGTTAATGCTGGGCAAAAAATAGCTGACGTGGTTAATTTCGATCAAATTCTTGTAGTGTTATACGTTTCGGAAAATGAAGTAAATAAAATAGAGCTAGGCAGCACAGCTCAAATTAATTTGCTGGATGGAAAAGAATTGGCAGGAGAAGTAAGTTTTATTAGTAAAATTGCTGAGCCTAAAACCGGGTCTTATATGGTAGAAGTAAAGGTAACTAATAATAAAATGATATCCTTGCAGGGACTAACTGCCAACGTAAGGCTACCTTCAGGCGAAAGATTTGCATATAAAGTTCCTTCTTCAGCCCTGAGCTTAAGTGACGAGGGTGCTCTTGGAATAAAGATTGTTGATGATAATAATTATGTAGTATTTGCACCAATAGAAATTGTTGATCATGAGAGCGATGGGGTTTGGATAGTAGCAAATAACGAAGGTAAATCCATAAAGTTAATAGTATTGGGCCACCTATTTGTTAAGCCTGGTGATAAGGTTTAAGACATAAGATCCTTTGTATCCGTTCAGCAGAGTGGTTTAAGAAACGATAGATAGGAGATTGTGAAAAGGCCCTTTGTTTCCATGTCAAGTATAACGAAATTATCCGTTCAAGGAATGCATTTCCCCGCTTCGATTGGGTAAAATATGAATTTTTGCGATAAACGACATAATGCCGAATTTGCCGTTCAGCGTGGTTATTTGTCAGCGGAATATTTTCTGGGTCATCTAAAAATTTCCACATCATTCTTTCAGATTTCAAAATATTTTTTGCAACTCGAGAAGCTCCAATTGCTTCAGGTAAGTGGAATATCTCCTTAAAACGCGAATTCTGGATTAAAGGAGAATAGAAAAGGCAGAAAACAGGGTAAACTCAGCAGTTATAAAAAAATAGATGAGGTTACCCATGGAAGACATAACAAAACTGTTTTGTTTGGTCGATGATTTTTGCAGAGATATAGAGAAAAATTTTGCAGGCAAACTACTGCCAAATGGTAAAAAACCCACAAGAACAACGGAAATTGAGCACTCTGAAATCATGACAATAATCCTGCTATATCAACAATCTCCGTGTAAAAATTTCAAAACTTTCTATCTACACTACCTAACGTTGCTCTACAAATCAGAGTTTCCAAAGTTGCCTTCATATACCAGGTTTGTTGCTCTAAAGCCTAGGGTTTTGTGGCATTTAGCAATGTTGTTGCATTGGCTTTGTGGACAGTCAGAAAACACTGGAATTTCATATATAGACACAACTCCCATTGCAGTTTGTCATGCAAAAAGAATATCCAAAAACAAAGTTTTTGCTGGAATTGCAAAATTAAGCAAGAGTACTTACGGCTGGTTTTTTGGTTTCAAATTACATATGGTAATCAATGAAAATGGTGAAATTCATGCACTTACGCTAACAAAAGGCAATGTTGATGATAGGATACCTGTGCCAAATTTGACGGAAAAATTAACCGGCCTTTTGTTTGGTGACAAAGGTTATATTGCAAAAGAGCTTTTTCAGAAGCTGTTTGACCGAGGTTTGAAACTTGTTACCAAGGTGAAAAAAGGTATGAAAAATACATTAATTTCGCTAAATGAGAAGATTTTACTGAGAAAAAGGTCTATCATTGAGACTGTTTTTGGTTACCTAAAAAATAGACTAGAAATTGAACACACTCGCCATAGATCCCCTGTTGATTTCTTGGTTCATATCTTTTCTACTCTCATCTCCTATTCCATCAAATCCAAAAAGCCTTCTATTTCCTATACTTCCTTCCTTAATCCAGAATTCGCGTCATAAGTGTTGAAAGTAACACAAAAAAGACATAAAGAACTATTATTGCAAGAAAATGGAGGCAATAATGGATCAAATAGAAAGAGTACTAAATTTAATAAAAGATGAGGATTTAGAAAGGCTAGGAAAATTAAGTGAAGTAGATAAATGTAATACTAAATTGTTGGGCAAGATTATATTTAAAGGTCTAATGAAGTTAATATTAATGGGGCAAAAAACAAGCCTAAGAGCGCTAGAAATGGTAATAGACAGGTGTATAATGGATAAGAATAGCGATAAAAGTACAGTAACATACAGTGGTTTGTCAAAAAGGTTAAAAGTTATAAATCCAGAATATTTTAAGGGAGTATATATTGATTTGATGAGCAAGATTAAAAAGCTATTACCCCAAAAAACATCAAATAACTTACATAAGTTTGATTCGACGATCATAAATTTATCGGGATATCTCATAAAAGATGGGCTAAAAATAGGCGGTAAAAGTAACGACAGTCAAGTTAAAGTGAGTGTAGGATTAAAGGATCAATTGCCGACAAGTATAAGATTTTGTAAAGGACAAGAAGAAAGTAGTGAAGATATGGCATTAGTGAGAGCAATTAATGAAGCTAAAGTTGAAAAAGAGGATATTTTATTATTTGATAGAGGAATCAGAAAAGTTGGAACTTTTGCCGAATTTGATGAAAAGGAGTACAAATTTATCACAAGAGTTAAAGTAGGAAGAAAACATGATGTTATAAGCAGGAACAAAGTTATAAGAGAACAAAAATCGGATGGATCAGAGATTTTAGAAGATATAATAGTTAATCTTTATCGTGCACGAGGTAAAGTGGCAGAAAAGCATGATCTACGGCTAATAAAAATCAGAAATAAAATTGGAGATGAAATATGGTTTTTGACAAACTTGTTTGAAATGCCAGCTTATGAAGTAACAGAGCTATATAGGCGCAGATGGATATAGAAGTGTTCTTTAAATTTATAAAGCAAAATCTTGGATATAAGCACTTTTTAAGCCATACTATGAATGGCATGAAGGTGTATATTTACATGATTATTATTACGGCTTTGTTATTTCTTGTTTATAAAATCAAAAATAATCTACATGGGTTCAAAATAGCATTACTGCAATTCACATTGGATCTAAATGACTCTTTTATACGTTCGATTGTTTTACTGTCGGGAGGTAATTTACATGCCGTTGATCATCTCATATCACGTTATTTTTGATACTTTCAACACTTATGGGGCACTGGGATGACACCTTTACGTTTGAGGCAACCTAGCTATAACACTTAACACACTACCTTTGCAAACAAATGTTCATACAGTACGCGCTGGCGTTATTTTCTCTTGATGAATAAATCTCGGTAGAGTATAGTAGCAATGCATTTATGTAGCTACTAATGAATAATTTAGTTTTGGTTTATACAACTTTTTCAAATTTTGAGGAGGCTAAGACTGTTTCTGAGGAATTGTTAAACGAGAAATTAATTGTATGTGTAAATATATTTCCTGAAGTGAATTCTCTGTATTTATGGAAGGGTGAAATTAACAGTAGTTGTGAAATAGTAGCAATTATGAAAAGCAAAAATGATCAAGTTGATAAAATTGCAGAAAAAATCGAAGCAATGCATTCTTATGATCAGCCAGCTATTGCTGTGATGCCCACAGAAAAAGCAAATAAATCTTTTACTAATTGGGCTAATAGTGTTATTGATGTAAGTAGTATTGGGGTGTAGCCAAGTGGTAAGGCAGCGGTTTTTGATACCGCCACGCGAAGGTTCGAATCCTTCCACCCCAGCCATATTGAAGTGGGTGTGAAATGATATCGCTTTTCTATAGATTAAGGTTATTTAATTATATACTAGGCAGCTTGAAAGATATAGTTGTAAAGCTGTTTCTCTGCACAATGTATCTTTACACGTTCAGCATTATGCTCATGTTTCTCAGCAATGGTTTTTGGTATGCTGTAGAATTTTGCTCTTTCAAAAATGCGTTTTACCGTTTGTTTCAATATTGCAAGTGGTATTATGAAAATAGGGAAGATCTCGGTTGCGGAATTTCTATTCGAATATTAGTGGCGTTTCTTACTCCGCATTTTCTCTATAAATTATTACTTGGCACAGGCTGGAAGTCCTTTTTAAAGGAAAAGATAATACAGATACTCAACACAAGAAGAAAAAAAGGGTAGTGAGTTCAGTAACAGTAGCAAACCAAGTGGCAGTAGTTATAGTGATAAGAATAATTACAGCAATAACAGTGGTAACAATGAGCGTCAAGCTCAAGATGCAAAGCGAAAAGTAAACATGATAAAGCAGCTATTAATCAAAGATATAGAGGAAACTATAGATAGGAGATTGCATTATATTTTTTTCGGTAAAAGGAGTAAACCTCATTGAGTATATAAAAAGGCTTTATCTAGTAAGGCTTTTTAAGATTGGCTGTATTTTGTTTTTTACGTATACCGGATCACAATCAGCCAATATACATGTGTGCACAAAATCTTGACTAAAGTCTGACAACCAAGAAATCGCCTTACGTTTCTCTACCAAGCTTTCTGTTTTTTCACAGTTACTTGCTGCATCAGTCATCGCCTGCGCTATTACTGATTTCCACAGCAAATAATACCTTTGTATATCATCTGACGTACTATTTGTTTCATAGCGGTTAAAAAATTCTTTAAAATTGAAGTTGTTTAACATAATGACACCTCTTTGGATTGAAATTTGAATGATTTGAGTTTATGTTGCCACAGCAGATTCCGCTAACACGTAGTGGGATGACGATTGTCAGGGTGTAATTCCAGCGCCCCTATGATGTCATTCAAGTAGCTGACACTGGTTCCTTTATGATGATGTCATCCCAGTGCTTGACACTGGGATCTAGCCCTTCCATAATCATCAAAACATTGTATTTTAACGTAAAACAGCTATTTTTATACTCACCAACTTAATAAAATTCCTGGATTCCAGTGTCAAGCACTGGAATGACATCATAGGGGCACTGGAATGACACCCTTTGCGGGCTCTTAAATTGCAACTAATCTAAATATTTAAGAAATTTACCAAATGAAAAAAAGGCAAAAGAAGCCCCGTAGTTAACTAGTTATTTATATGTACTTCAAAATATTGGCGTTTTTTATTCTAAACGCTGCAATTTAGCGACTTTTAAACTGCAACAGACCCTTAGCTTAAATGCTAAGAAATTTACTAAGCAGAAAAAAAAGGCAAAAGAAACCCCGTGTTAGCTAGTTGTCACTCTCTAATCCTGCAAATCGGCGTACTATACTGTCTTAAACGACTTATAAGCGCGTTTCAGCTTATATAGGTAAAAACCCAGAAATGTTGTGAAGACATAAGGTGCACATAGTGCAAAAAATTAAAAATAAGACGCCAACCACGTTGTTTTCTTGCTGTTTAATCTGCGCAGATGAAGATAACTGAATACCTTCAGTATCATGATAAGGGGGCTGGCGAAGGGTGTCAAGTAAGTTTTTTCGTTTCTGCGGGTTACCTGATTTTCCTACTGAAATTTTGAAAAATGTAATCTACTTCTATATTCAAATATATCAAGCAGTAATTCAAAATCAGCCATTGCGCCTTTTGCGTTATTATACGCAAGATTGAGCAGCTCTTTGTCCTGATATAAATCAGCAAATTTAAATTCCATACATCCTGATTGTTTTGTGCCTAAAATATCTCCACTGCCTCTTAGCATCATGTCCCTTTCAGCAATGTAAAATCCATCTTGTGACTCACACATGATCTTTAACTTTGAAGATGAGCTTTTACTTAAATTATCGTATAATAATACACAAAAAGATGGCTTGTTTCCTCGCCCTACTCTGCCTCTTAACTGATGCAATTGTGATAACCCAAATTGCTCTGCATTTTCTATAATCATGATGGTTGCATCTGGCACATCTATACCAACTTCTATCACAGTGGTTGCAACAAGCAGAGAAAATTCATTCCTTTTGAAGGAAAACATAACTTGATCTTTCTGCTCCTGAGTCAATTTTCCGTGTATTATCCCGACTTTATCAAGAAATGTTTTTTGTAATTCCTGAAAACGCATCTCTGCTGCAGCAATATTGGTCTCTTCGTTTTCTTCTATATATGGACAAATCCAATATGCTTTTTCGCCCCTGTTTATAGCACCTTTTAGCTTTTCAATAACATCTGGCACTCTACTAATGTTCATAGTTACAGTTTTTATTGGCAATCTGGATTTTGGTTTTTCTTTCAAAATTGAACATTCAACGTCACCATACATAGCTTGCTGCAAAGTTCTTGGAATGGGAGTTGCAGTAACGAAAAGTATATCGGCATTTTCTCCTTTTCCTACCAAGCGATTTCTCTGCATCACTCCAAATCGCTGTTGTTCGTCTATGACTGCAAGCCCTAAATTTTTAAATGTAACGTTAGCTTGAAATAGTGCATGAGTGCCAATCACTATATTTAAAACGCCACTTGCAAGTTCGTTCATGATAATCTTTCTTTCCTTGCGCGAAGTTTTACCAGTAAGCAGCGCAACTTTTATGTCGGTACAGGATAAAACTTCCTCAATCCAATTATAATGTTGCTCCGCCAAGATAGTAGTCGGTGCCATTAGAGCTGCCTGCATGTTGTTTTCTACCACATTTATCATCGCAAAAAGTGCAACTAAGGTTTTGCCACTACCAACATCACCTTGCAGCAAGCTTATTATGCGGTACTTGGATTTTTGCCTCTCTGAAATTTCATCTATTGCACGAATTTGATCGTTTGTTAATTGAAACGATAATTCATTTAAAACTTGCTCTTTATATTGACTCAATACTATAAATTCTCTTCTCCTTTCTTCTACATGATTTTCTCTTGCAAGTTTCAGTGCTAGCTGATATGCAAACAATTCATCATAAGCAAGCCTTTTTCTACAAACCTCGGCTTCCGCTAATGAGCTTGGTCTGTGCAACTTTATGATGCTTTCCCTCCAACTTAGCCATTTTTTTTGCTTGATTAATGTATCATCGATCCACTCTGGCAAATCAGGCAATTCTTTTAGACTAGAGCTTATTATGTTCCCAATGCTCTTATTGGTAATGCCACGGCATAATTGGTAGACTGGCTCTATGCGAGCTATTTCTTTAAATTGGTTGATGTTAAGCGACACGTAATCTGGGTGAGTAATCTGCCAATGTTCAGCAAACTTTTCGAGTTTACCACTGATGATTACAGAAGCTCCAATTGGAAATAACTTATATAAATACTTAACTGAGTAATTAAAAAAGACTATGAATATATACTGACTCTCACTTTCAACAACTATTTTATATGGTCTACCTCTAAAAGTGGGCGGCTGATGTTCATAAACTTTTGCCATGAAAGTTGTAAATTCTCCAACTTGAGCATCAGATAGCGACTTACTTCTGTCTATATAACTAAGCGGCCTATAAAATAGCAGGTCCATCACTTTGTCCCCACCACAAAGTTTAGGCAATATTGCGGAATGGAACTTAGGTATATTCTCCAGCCTGCTATTTAGAAAAATCTGATTGCTCATTGAGATTCATACATGTGTAAAACTGTTATAGAGCCTTTTTAAAATCTTGTCACCTTATGGTCAAGCCATGCACTGTTTGCTATCATAGAACTTGCGTTTACATAAAATATTTATTGACTTATTAATCATTTTTATGTATTATTATACCGTTAGCAGTCTATATCAAGATATTAATAATGAGTAGCTCTATATCAGAAGAAAAGGAAAATCCAGTAGTTACATTAAGAGCTCAGGCAGAAAAGTTTGATTTTAGCAAATTAAGAGCTGGTAAAGACAATGCTGAAGCGAATTCTGGTAGTACAGCGTTCTGCGATCTTCGCAGAATGGATTTTGTTATTAATAAGAAAAGCACAAGTAGGGATTTATTGCCAAGCTATACAAAGAACATGATAGTTTACTGCCAAAAAGTGAAGGTAAAAATGAAGACTACCGCCCATTTGCAAAAAAAGTTTTTAAGACGCGAATTCTGGATTAAAGGAGAATAGAAAAGGCAGAAAACAGGGTAAACTCAGCAATTATAAAAAAATAGATGAGGTTACCCATGGAAGATATAACAAAACTGTTTTGTTTGGTCGATGATTTTTGCAGAGATATAGAGAAAAATTTTGCAGGCAAACTACTGCCAAATGGTAAAAAACCCACAAGAACAACGGAAATTGAGCACTCTGAAATCATGACAATAATCCTGCTATATCAACAATCTCCGTGTAAAAATTTCAAAACTTTCTATCTACATTACCTAACGTTGCTCTACAAATCAGAGTTTCCAAAGTTGCCTTCATATACCAGGTTTGTTGCTCTAAAGCCTAGGGTTTTGTGGCATTTAGCAATGTTGTTGCATTGGCTTTGTGGACAGTCAGAAAACACTGGAATTTCATATATAGACACAACTCCCATTGCAGTTTGTCATGCAAAAAGAATATCCAAAAACAAAGTTTTTGCTGGAATTGCAAAATTAAGCAAGAGTACTTACGGCTGGTTTTTTGGTTTCAAATTACATATGGTAATCAATGAAAATGGTGAAATTCATGCACTTACGCTAACAAAAGGCAATGTTGATGATAGGATACCTGTGCCAAATTTGACGGAAAAATTAACCGGCCTTTTGTTTGGTGACAAAGGTTATATTGCAAAAGAGCTTTTTCAGAAGCTGTTTGACCGAGGTTTGAAACTTGTTACCAAGGTGAAAAAAGGTATGAAAAATACATTAATTTCGCTAAATGAGAAGATTTTACTGAGAAAAAGGTCTATCATTGAGACTGTTTTTGGTTACCTAAAAAATAGACTAGAAATTGAACACACTCGCCATAGATCCCCTGTTGATTTCTTGGTTCATATCTTTTCTACTCTCATCTCCTATTCCATCAAATCCAAAAAGCCTTCTATTTCCTATACTTCCTTCCTTAATCCAGAATTTGCGTGTCTAAAAAGTGGAAAGGAAGATGAATGTTTGCTTGGTAAGAAAAATTGTCAGATAAATAAAGTGCCATCTTTTTCTAGTGAATATGAAATAAGTTTTTTGCAGTATGTAAAGCAAATAAAAGGAGATGATCTAGTTGCTTTTCTTGCAGAAGACCGCTTGCCTAATAGACAAACGTTACATTTAACAAGTCTTGTTAAGAATGGATCAAAATCGAACTTTACTGTTTGCGAATTTGCAGATTCTATAGAGAAATTGTACGTTAAAGACAATGGTCAAGACAGTTTTATTGTAACTGCAATAAGTGAAGGAAACATCACAATTTGCAATCATCAAAGATTTGAAAAACCTTCCAAGGTAACAATAATACCGGCAAATAGCATCAAAACTCTCAGTGATTTTGTTAATATCATTAACGGTCGATTAACGCCAGATATTATTTCTAGTAGTACCGTGGCTCCTGTAACTATTACAGAAACGGTTGTGACTTCTAAGAAAACGCCGACTGCTGCAATTGCTAGTACAGCAGAAACCGACACTGTGAAGACTACTAAATTGACAACGGAAGCCGTTGCACCTACTTCTACAATAAGTAAACCTTCAACGGAGTCAACGACAGTAGCAAAAACAACTACTACTTCACAAGCGACCACGGTTGCTACAACGTCAACTAGTGTGCCGATAGTAACTTCAGGGACTGAGACAAGTACTGTAAAACCCACATCAGCGACTGTTGCGTCGACTTCTACAGCAAGCAGTGCTACGATGAGTAAGCCTTTAACAGAGTTAACAACTAAAATAAGCACGGCATCTACATCATCAGAGCCAACAACAGTAGCTGAAACTATTGCCACCTCACAAGCAACTGTGATTACTACAATGCCAACTAATGCGCCAACAACAAACTCAGAGAAAACTACACAAACAGTATTTAGTATACCAAGTACTAGAACAAAAGAGTCAACAACTCCTATATTCACCACGACTTTACTTCCTCAGTCTACTTCTTCACCACAACCTACTCAACTTGCTATAGGGTCTAATAAGGCAGGAATGATAGGGGGATCTTTGGTTGGAGCAATAGGTATTGTTGGAATTATAGGATTCATAGCATATAGATATGTTAAGGGTCGTAATGCTGCTCCTGTATTAGAACTAACTGATTTGGGTTATAGAAGGCGATCATCTTCAAGTAGCGATGAAGAAATTTTTACCACTGGTAACAGAATGCTAACTATATATCAATCTGAAACAGTGCTAAATAGTATATCAGTAGAAAGTAGTAGTCGATCAAGAAGTAGCTCATCGTCTTCAAGCGGTGGACCAGGCTCTTGACTAACTGAAGCGGAGTCTAAAAGTGAAAAAAGCTTATCTTGGGATAGTGATGATGTGCCGGAATATCACCTTTAGCTATTTGTCTAAATGTTTTTAATATGTAGACTGTTAGGAAATTGTCTTTTGCTTTTGTGATTTTCATGTTAAAGTATAATTCCTAGGTGAAATAAGTAGCTGCTGTTGTGTGATAAACATAGCAGAGGAAAGTCCGGGCTCCAAGGAAAAATAGTGACGGGTAATGCCCGCCGGAGGTAACTCCAGTTATAGGGCTACAGAAAATTACCGCCTAAAATATTCTTAGGTAAGGGTGAAAAGGTGTGGTAAGAGCACACCATGGCAATGGCAACATTGGTAGTCAAGTAACCAACACTAGGAGCAAGATTAAATAGAAGTAGACTTTATGTTTTCCTCATATCTACTTGGGTAAATCGCACGCAGTAAATGGTAACATTTACTCCAGATAAATAGCTACATAAACAGAACTCGGCTTATATTTCACCTAGGCGTTCACATGATATGTGCAATATAAGCCATGCTATACTTAAATGTATAGGCATTTCATGCGTTGTCCTTCACTTGTTCTGCTTGATAGCCATCACTACTTTCGCCTACATTAACATTAGAATATTCTTCATCATCAACATACTCTTTCAGAACATATCCTCTGCCCCAAACGGTTTCTATGTGGCTTTTTCCATCATTTGCACTTTCAAGTTTCTTACGTAATTTGCACATAAAAACATCAACTATCTTGTTATCTGAAGGTTCATCTAAGCCATTGTAAAGATGATTTAAGAACATTTCTTTTGTTAATACTGTTCCTTTACGCAGTGCTAGCAATTCTATCATAGAATACTCTTTATTAGTAAGGTGAACCGTTTTACCTTTCACCTCAACAATCCTGTGATCAAAATTGATATTTATATTACCAATCTTTATCACCGATTCAGGATGGCCTTTAGTACGACGCACTATGGCCTTAATTCGAGCTAATAACTCACTTTTATGAAATGGTTTGGTTAAGTAATCATCGGCACCATACCCGAGTCCTTTAGCTTTGTGATTGACAGCGGATATACATGAAAGTATTAAGACAGGAACTTTGATTTTTGCATTTCTTAGTCTTAGCAATATATCATATCCGTCAATATCACCAGGCAAGTGTATATCTAAAATAACTAGGTCATAGTAATCTCCGTTTGAGGAAACCATATTATTGTTATAATCTTGTGCAGAAGTAACAATGTCACAGAAATGTCCATCAGAAGTTAAGGCGTTAACCACAGTCTTTGCACTTACTTGATCATCTTCAATTAATAATATACGCATATTTTACACCCCATAAATAATTTATAATTTTAGTAATATATATAACTAAGGAAAGTAATAAATCAAATTTTTATTAACAAATGATCAAAATTACACTTATTAATTAATAGTAAATATATTGTTCCAAAGTTATATAAATAGATCTAAAATATAATAGACATACCATGATAGTAATAATATTTTTAGTAAATATTGAATTAAAGTTACTATTATTAAAAGAATACTTCGGTTAATAAATATTTAACTATTCTATATGTCTGTGTTATATTTTTAATTTACTTATCCTACTATTTTAAAGTATAAGTAATATTTTCAGGAATATTGTGTGGCAATATCAATTTTAGGTGCTGGTGCATGGGGTACAGCAATCGCAATTTCATTAGGTAGTAAGAAAGATGTGATTTTGTGGACTCGCAATGAAACTACATTTGAATCAATCAACGGGAAAAGAGAAAGTGACAAGCTACCCGGTTGTCGAATTTCTGATAATGTGTCAGTAAAATTGGCTATTGAAGACACAATTAATGCTTCAGTAACAATCCTCGCTGTTCCCACTCAGTCTCTGAGGAAGGTATGTCAGCAATTGCATAATTGTAATCTGAAAAAAGATGTAGCAATAATTTTAGCTTGTAAGGGAATAGAAAAGTCTACATTAAAATTACCTAGTGAAATAGTAAATGAAATTTTACCTAACAATCCTATTGCTATTTTTTCAGGTCCTAGCTTTGCTGTAGAAGTTGCAAGAAAATTACCCTATTCAATGGTTCTTGCATGCCAAAATAACACATTAGGTTCAAAGCTAGTATCAGAGCTGCAACAAGAAAATGTTAAATTGGAGTTTAGTAACGACATTATAGGAGTACAGATTTGTGCAGCGTTAAAGAACGTTTTTGCTATAGCGTGTGGGATTGTTCTAGGTAGTAAACTTGGGTTTAATGCTCATGCAGCATTGATTACGAAAAGTATGAGCGAAATTAAGGCTTTATACTCAGCAAAAATTGGTGAAGGTAGTGTGGATATAAATACACTACTTGGGCCAGCATGTCTGGGTGACCTAATCATGACATGCACATCCTTGAATTCAAGAAACTTATCTTTTGGGTTTAAAATAGGTAATAGTGACAATGGCTTTAATGTTCAGCAGATTTTGTCAGAAGGCAAGTCAGTGATTGAAGGTTTTAGCACTGCTGAGTCCATATTTAATTTAGCAGGAAAGCTAAAGATAAAAATGCCTATATGTGAAGCGGTCTATAGATTATTGTATGAAAGCGCCTCTATAGAGGATACTATTTCTGTTCTTATAAGTTAATTTTGTATTTGGATATATTGTGAAATTTTTATATAAATTAATATCAACGTGGTGGCTGTCTGGAACAGTAAAAAAAATGCCAGGTACTGTGGGTAGTTTGGCTTCTTTTCCGCTTGTTCCTGTAATCCTGAGCAACAAAATTTTAGGTGCAGCAATTATTTCTTTTTTATTCTTAATTGGATTATGGTCTACAGGTAATTATATAAAACATTACAAGACTTCATGTGATCCAAAAGAGGTAGTAATTGACGAAGTGGTTGGTCAATTGCTGACGATACTTTTAGTTTCGATATTGTTAAGCCAAGAGATGAATTGTTCTCCATTGTTGTTGTGCTTTTTTTCTTTTAGGTTTTTTGATATAATAAAAACGTGGCCTATAAATTTAATCGATAAAAATACCAAAGGTCCTTTAGGTATTATGCTAGATGACGTTATAGCTGCAATTTTAGCCTGTGTTCTTATAGGAGCCTTTTATTGTTTATTGTTGGTGTATGCAGGATAAAAAAATTTATTATTCAAGCTTAATTGTTCAAAATCTAAAGGATTATATACTGTACACAGCGAATTTATCTGAGTGGGAAGTACACGATGAATTTGATAATATCATATTTACAATAAATGGTACCAGGGAGTCATTATTTAATTTTGTGTTCTGTGGAGATCAATGTACCGAGCTTTCTATACAAAAAACTCTAGATTATCTCAGAACAAGAGATATAGAAGCAACATGGGTAATAAATTCACATATGAAAATAAGAGATATTTTAGAAAAGTGTGAAATAAAACACGTTAGCACACCAAAAAAAGCTTTACTTAATATGAAAAATTACTTTTTACCTGCTGATGTTATTCCAAACTTGAGGTTAAATGCTGTGAATGGTAGCAACCTCTTAGAACAGTTAGATCTACACACTTCTAAAATTTTTTATCATGGCGTCGGAATTGTCAGCACATTTTTTCGCGGATTATCAAATTATGATGATAAGAACTCAAGATTAAGATTTTTTCTTGTAACACTAAATAATGAAATTATTGGGACATGCGGTCTTTATGTTCAAGACAGCGTAGCTGGTTTTTATAGTGATGGAGTTTTACCAATTTACAGGAATCGTGGAATAGGTACCCAAATGGTTTTAGAAAGAATAAAGATAGCTAAACAGCTTGAATGCAAATATATAGTAGCACATTGTATGAAATCTTCTGTGAACCTTTATAAGAGATTGGGCTTTCAAATGTTAGGCAATCTTTACTTATATACCTCTTCAGCATAATTCTGAGCGGTTACAAATTTTTACATTTGTTTTAAAAGTGCTATGTTTTTTTTGTATGAAGTGGTTTTAATATTGATTCTAATATTATTCTTTCTCTCTTATTTTAAATTAAAAATTAGTAATAAGATTAAGAACTTACAGCATCAAAATGTTATCATAAATAATTTAATTGATACTGTGAATGATGGGTTTTATATTTGGGATGCAAAAAAACGTATAGAAAAGTTCTCTCCCAATTTACTAATTTTGCTTAATACTGTTTTTTACTCATTTAATGAGTTTGTGAATTTTTTTGAGCAATCAGAAAGTTTAATTAAAAATTTTGCTGAGGCAAAGGAAATAAATAAATCTTTTACTCTAGATTTAAAGTCAAAAGACAGTGAGGTTTATTGCATATGTTATGGCAGAAGTATAATAGATGATTCTAACAATGTGATTGGTGTGCTGTTATGGATAAGGAATGTTTCAGACTGTAAAATAAAAGCTCACGGACTTGAGCTAGAAAATAGTAAGCTTACACAAGAAGTGGAAAGCTATAAAAATGTTTTCAACTCTTTGCCATTTCCAATACTAAAATATAACAAGAATAGAAAGGTAGAATTTTATAATTTATTTTATGATAAATATGTAGATGGCTCTAAGAAATTTGCTATTACCAGTAGCGCCCATAGCACAAAACCAGGAAGGCGTGTCGTAACTTACAAGAACGAACCTAAGGTTTTCGATTTTGTTAAAATTCCAATACAAGGTTCTGGTAGCATAGTAATGTATGGGAAAGATGTTAGTGATGCAGAGAAATTATGTACTGAATTAAACAGTTATTTAGCTACACAGAAAAATTTGCTTGAGAGGTTGCCGGTTGCTATAGTAATATATAGTAAGAATCAAAAGCTAAAATTTTATAATAATGCTTTCATAAAAACTTTTCAATTTGACCCAAAATTTTTGGCATCTTATCCAACTTATCATGAAGTTATGCTTTACCTCTTCGAATCTAAAAAGCTTTTAGAAAAAGAGGATTTTCAAACTATTAGTAACCAAAGACATGAGTTATTCAAAAAATTATTTGCATCGTATGATGATACGATGCATTTTACGAATGGAAAAGCGTTCAGGGTATTAACAATACCCTACGCTTCGGAAGGTTTGCTGTTCTCTTACGAAGAATGCAAAAGATGATACTTAAACTCCTTCTTTCTCTACCATGAGCTGTTTTACTTTCGCTATTGCTCTTGCTGGATTAAGTCCTTTAGGACAAGTTTTTGTGCAATTCATTATTGTATGACAACGATACAACTTGAATGGGTCGTTTAAAACATCAAGTCTTTCGCCTGTCTTATTATCACGGCTGTCAGCAATCCATCTGTAGGCTTGTAATAGTATTGCTGGTCCTAAAAATTTATCACTATTCCACCAGTAGCTTGGGCAACCAGTCGAACAGCAAGCACATAATATACAGTCGGACAAGCCATCTAATTTTTTTCTATCTTTAGGAGATTGAGAGTATTCTTTATTTGGTAGGGCAGGCTTATCTGCTTGTAACCAAGGTTTAATTGATTTGTATTGCTCATAAAATTGGCTCAAGTCCGAGACTAGGTCCTTTATCACATACATGTGAGGTAATGGATATATTTTTACGTCACCTTTTATATCGTGTATAGATCTAGTACATGCAAGAGTATTGGTTCCATCAATATTCATGGCACAAGATCCACATATGCCTTCTCTACAAGAACGTCTGAAAGTTAAAGTCGAATCTATTTCATCCTTTATTTTTATTAATGCATCAAGTACCATAGGGCCACAACTATCCATATCAATAAAAAATATGTCTATTCTAGGGTTTTTCTCGTCATCAGAAGACCAACGGTAAATTTGAAATCTTCTGATGTTTTTTGCTCTAGCAGGAATAGGATAAATTTTGCTCTTTTGATTAATTTTAGAATTCTTTGGCAAAGAAAACTGAACCATATCACTTACCTTTTATTGTTTATAGCTAAAACCCTTTGTAGATAACATATTTTATTATCATCTACTATATTTTTATTAAATTCCTTTTAAATCGCGCACATATTGTAGCCAAGCGAAGCTAAAATCTCTCTTTCTAGATTTTGCATTATAATTTCTTCATCTTTTTTTTGGTGATCATAACCAAGTAAATGTAGTAATCCATGCACTAACATGTGTGCAATGTGAGCAAGAATGGGTATACAATACTCATGCGATTCTCTTTTTATTGTGTCTATTGAAATTGCTATGTCTCCTAAATCGCACTCATTAGACAATTGTTCACACGGAAATGATAGCACATTAGTTGGCTTATCCATTTCTCTAAATTTTAAATTAAGTTGATGTAGCAAGTCATCATCAGCCAGAGCTATTGATATATTTGGTTTATAGTGGTCTATTTTTAATTCTTTTAGAGAAGTGTTTATAATATTTAATACAAAACCCTCTGGATCATCTGTAATGCTGCGCCATCTCTCATCAAGAACATTTACTTCTAACATGAGTAACGCACCAGTAAGGGTGTCATGCAAGTAGCTGACACTGGAATCCAGTTTTTATTATACAACCATTTGGTGCACTCATTTAAAATCAAAATTCCTGGATCCCAGTGTCTGGGCACTGGGATGACATCCTTCCTAGCATAGACTACTTTCAAATCGCAACATTTGTACAGTTGTGTGCGTGACCATAAAAGGAGAACTATAGATTCCAGTGTCAAGCACTGGGATGACAGGGTGTTACACATCACTCATGCTTATTATTTCATTCCATTCAATTTCCGAAACTGGGGCAATTGATAAACGTGGTTGTTTTAATATAGCCATATTTTTCAAAAGTGGGTTTTGTTTTATATTATTTAACGTTACTTGGTTATTTAAAGGTTTCAAAAACTTTACATTCACTAATCCGAACTTGTGATCATTAACATGATAATACTCTTTAAATACTTCAACGATTCCAAGTATTGCTTTCTCTTTGCCTGTATGATAAAAAAACGCAAGATCGCTTACTTTCATAATTTTCATGTAATTTTGAGCTTGATAATTGCGCACGCCATCCCACTCAACTACCTGCTCCTTTTCCATTTTTTGCCATGAATATTCACTTGGCTCTGACTTGAGTAGCCAAAGTTGCATTATTTTTTTCTTCTTAAATAAGCCGGTATATCATAAACATTGCTGCCCCATTTAGCTCCTTCGCTTACCTGTTCAGTTGGTTTTGTTTCCAGTGTTTTGTCTTGCATACTTTCACTGTGACTATAGGGCCACTTAAATTTCTCTTTCTCTGAGTCTTCACTCTGACTTATAGGTGAAGTTTCTGATTTATTATTGCGACCATCAATGCCAGTTGCAAGAACAGAAACTCTAACTCTTCCCTCCATCGCTTGATCAAAAGTAGCACCAAATATTATATTTGCATTTTCATCTACTTCTTCACGCACTCTATTGGCTGCAGCATCAACTTCAAACAGAGTCATATCTCCGCCACCAGTAATGTTAATTAATATTCCTTGAGCACCTTTCATTGATACATTGTCAAGCAATGGATTGGATATTGCAGCTTCCGCAGCACTAATTGCTCTATCTTCTCCTTCTGCCTCTCCGGTGCCGATCATCGCTTTGCCCATCTCGCTCATTACTGTTTCTATATCAGCGAAGTCAAGATTAATAAGCCCTGGCATGACCATCAAGTCAGTTACTCCTCTGATGCCAATATGCAGAACATTATCAGCAAGTTTAAATGCATCAGAAAATGTAGTTTTTTCATTTGCAATTCTAAATAAATTCTGATTTGGAATGACAATAAGTGTATCCACGTATTTTTGCAGTTCTTCAAGTCCAAGCTCTGCAATGCGCATGCGGCGCACACCTTCAAAACCGAACGGTTTAGTTACAACTCCAACAGTCAATATCTTTTTTTCTTTTGGCGCTCTATCCTTAACTGCGGCTCTTGCTTCTCTGGCTGCTTTTGCAATTACCGGTGCAGCACCGGTTCCAGTACCACCACCCATTCCTGCTGTGATGAAAAGCATATGACTATCTTTTATATGCTCCATAATTTCATCGATTGATTCTTCTGCTGCACCTTTGCCAACATCAGGCAAGGCACCAGCACCAAGACCCTTGGTTAAGTTAATACCCAGTTGAATTTTTTTATCGCATAACGACTTTTCCAGCGCTTGAGCATCAGTGTTTGCGACAACAAAATTTACTCCTTGCAAATTGGATTGGATCATGTTATTTACAGCATTTCCACCAGCACCACCCACTCCCACAACGGTAATCCTTGGGTGTAATATAGGTAACTCCGGCAGACTAAGATCAATAGACATTTAAATTACTCAAATTTAGCGAATTCACTTGATAGTAAGTTACCGCTTTTTTAATAATATGCAAATACTTTTCACTTCTATAGGCGTAAACAGTAAACGGGATTTACTTATTCTTAATATTTATACTAATAAGTGCCGTTAATTATAATAACTAGATTCTTAAATGACATCACTTAACCGATGCAAAAAATAGAAAATGTTTATAAAAAGGGACATAAACCTATCCCTTTTTGTTTTGTTGAAGTTATTATGCAGTTTTTTCTTTTCCTTCACATGCTTCAACCGCAACATCTTTTAATTTTGAGGTAACTTGATATGTTCCATAAAGAACAGCAGCTGCAGCAATTGCCATTATGGCACCCGCAACTATCTGACCAGCAACACCTGTTCCGATAAATCCAGGTAATGAAGCAGCTATTGCTTGATTTGTCCCAACAAAGTAACTGGCAGTCTTAGCAAGAAACCCAGAAGCTTCTGCTGCACTAACAAAGCCTGCTTTCATATGCATTGCTGTAAAGACAATACTTGCAAATGCAAGCGGAAATAATGCTGTTCTTAACTTATTATTCTTAATATACTGACCAAACCCACCAGCAGCACCTGTAACTCCCCAGTGTTCATTACCAGCTTGTTTATATCCTTCTGAAGTAGCATAAAAAATGCTATCCCCTTCTTCATACTCATAATTTGTTAATGTCATAACTCTACTCCTTAAATAGAATGTTAAAATTTCATTAAGGGCAGTATATAGTGAAATAAATTATCTGTCAAGTAAACTAATGTTTTAATATATCCTTATTCTGTAATTCAGCGCTTCAGCAATGTGTGCTCTTTTTACTTCTTCACTTTTTGCAAGATCTGCAATGGTTCTTGCAACTTTTAATACACGTGTGTAGTCTCGATTGGAAATGTAATTTTCTTTTAGTACGTATTTTAGCAATTCTAACCCTGCCTGATCTGGTTCAGTAAATTTATTAAATGCTTCACCGCTTACTTCTGAATTGCAACGAATATTTAATTCACTATAGCGCTCAGTTTGAACTTTTCTTGCTGCTATCACTCTTTCTCTTATGATTTTAGTACTTTCTCCCTCCACAGAGATTTCAGGAGAGAGTATGCTAACGTTTGGCATTTCAATGCATATGTCTATTCTATCAAGCAATGGGCCCGATATTTTGTTTTTGTAATCTGTGCCACACTTTGGAGCTTTGTTGCACGATCTGCTTGCATCACCTAGATAACCGCACCTGCAGGGGTTCATTGCAGCTATAAACGCGAATTCTGGATTAAGGAAGGAAGTATAGGAAATAGAAGGCTTTTTGGATTTGATGGAATAGGAGATGAGAGTAGAAAAGATATGAACCAAGAAATCAACAGGGGATCTATGGCGAGTGTGTTCAATTTCTAGTCTATTTTTTAGGTAACCAAAAACAGTCTCAATGATAGACCTTTTTCTCAGTAAAATCTTCTCATTTAGCGAAATTAATGTATTTTTCATACCTTTTTTCACCTTGGTAACAAGTTTCAAACCTCGGTCAAACAGCTTCTGAAAAAGCTCTTTTGCAATATAACCTTTGTCACCAAACAAAAGGCCGGTTAATTTTTCCGTCAAATTTGGCACAGGTATCCTATCATCAACATTGCCTTTTGTTAGCGTAAGTGCATGAATTTCACCATTTTCATTGATTACCATATGTAATTTGAAACCAAAAAACCAGCCGTAAGTACTCTTGCTTAATTTTGCAATTCCAGCAAAAACTTTGTTTTTGGATATTCTTTTTGCATGACAAACTGCAATGGGAGTTGTGTCTATATATGAAATTCCAGTGTTTTCTGACTGTCCACAAAGCCAATGCAACAACATTGCTAAATGCCACAAAACCCTAGGCTTTAGAGCAACAAACCTGGTATATGAAGGCAACTTTGGAAACTCTGATTTGTAGAGCAACGTTAGGTAATGTAGATAGAAAGTTTTGAAATTTTTACACGGAGATTGTTGATATAGCAGGATTATTGTCATGATTTCAGAGTGCTCAATTTCCGTTGTTCTTGTGGGTTTTTTACCATTTGGCAGTAGTTTGCCTGCAAAATTTTTCTCTATATCTCTGCAAAAATCATCGACCAAACAAAACAGTTTTGTTATATCTTCCATGGGTAACCTCATCTATTTTTTTATAATTGCTGAGTTTACCCTGTTTTCTGCCTTTTCTATTCTCCTTTAATCCAGAATTCGCGTTTTAAAAGGACAACAGTTTTTCTCTAATTTTACTTTTATAATACTGCTTAACATCGTAACCTCACTAATTATTTTATGCACGCAGTTTAACACTATTTTAATTACTTGTCAAAAGAGTATAATTATTAACTATAATATTTAATTAATAAAGCTTTGTTTCGTTTAATAAGGAGCAATCTAAGATAGACGGCTGTTAGAAACTCTCATTGCTGCCTTTTTGTTAACAGTGGTATTAGACTTCAAGTTACTGCAAAAAATGTTTTAAAACATAATTGACTTTGCTTAGTTAATACTCCAAATTATAAAAAAACAGATAGTTCTATGACGACAAGTCTATTACAAGGCAAAAAGGGGTTAATAACTGGAATAATAAATAAGAGATCAATAGCATACGGTATAGCAAAAGCTCTCTCAGAACATGGGGCAGAACTTGCAATCACCTACCAGAATGAAATAATAAAAGAAAAACTATCACCAATAGCAGATGAATTAAATGTGGAGCTAATATTACACTGTGACGTTTCAAATGAAAAAATCATAGATAACACTTTTGAAATAATAGAGAAAAAATGGGGTACTCTTGACTTTTTGGTGCATGCAATAGCATTCTCCGATAAAAATGAGTTAGATGGTAAATATGTCAATACTTCACTGAATAACTTCCTCAATGCAATGCATATATCGTGCTATTCTTTTACTGCTTTAGCGCAAAGGGCTGAAAAAATGATGTCAAATGGTGGTAGTTTACTTACTTTATCTTATTATGGCGCTGAAAAAGTTATGCCAAATTATAACGTTATGGGTTTATCTAAAGCGGCACTTGAAGCAAGTGTAAAATATATAGCATGTGATCTCGGGCCACAAAATATCAGAGTAAATGCAATTTCCGCTGGTCCAATCAGAACTTTAGCATCTTCTGGAATAAGCGATTTTCACTCCATATCAGAATGGAATAGAAATAATTCTCCGCTCAGACGCAATGTTACAATAGAGGATGTTGGCAAGGCAGCGCTATACTTATTAAGCGACTTAAGTAGTGGCACTACTGGAGAAATTTTGCACGTCGATTCAGGATATAACGTTGTGGGAATGAAGGTGGTTAACTGAGATCTAAATCCTTAATTCAAAGCGCTAGTTCCTTCGGGTTCATACACAACTCTATCAGGAGTTTTGTGACTGTGATTGCAGAAAACATCGAACATAAAATTCCTATTGATAGAGTGACAGAAAAGCCTCTAATTGCTCCACTGCCAATAATGAACATTATTCCTGCAGTAATGAGTGTTGTGATATTTGAATCCAGTATTGTTTTTATAGCGTTTTTAAACCCTTCTTCAATAGCACGTTCCACTCTCTTGCCAGATTTGATTTCCTCACGAATTCGCTCAAATATTAAAACATTTGCATCCACCGCCATACCAACAGTAAGTGCAATACCGGCAATTCCAGGTAAAGTTAGAGTTGCTTCAAGCAGAGTGAGAATTGATAATATAAGAACTACATTAGAAAAAAGTGCAACAGAGGCCAATACACCTAATTTGCCGTAAGTGATGATTATAAATAAAGCCACGGCTATAATAGAGATTGTTGCTGCCATTTCCCCTGCCTTTATTGATTCTTCTCCAAGACTTGGGCCAATGTTTTTTTCTTCAATTATTTTAAGTGGTGCTGGCAGTGCTCCAGATTTTAAAAGTATTGCAAGTTCGCTTGCTTGTTTTTCAGTGAAATTACCGCTAATTTCTCCCTCTCCATTTAAAATTGGCTCACGTATTGTAGGTATTGTTAAGACTGTGTTATCCAGAACAATTGCAAAAGGTTTTCCCACATTTTCTTTAGTGATTTTTGTGAATCTTTTACTCGCTATGCTGTCAAATTTAAAATGCACTGTTGGTTTACCCAAGTGACCAAATCTAACTGATGCGTTAACCAGCGAATCACCACCTATTTCAGTTTTGCGGAATATTGGATAAGAATTACCTAAAGAATCCTTGAGCATGACAGTGGTTTCATGGTCTATATCCTGCACCTTGGCTATGTTAGTGTTTGCCAAATGAAAAGCTAGCTTAGCAGTTTTGCCAAGCAGAGATTTTATCTGCTTGGTATCTTCTACTCCAGGCACCTGCACTAATATTTTATTCTGCCCTTGTTTTTGAACGCTGACTTCCTTTGTGCCAAGTTTGTCCAAACGGCGCTGGACATTGTTTATTGATTCTGCAGCTACTTCACTGATCAAAGAATTTTTATAATGGGGTTTATACGAAATGAGAATCGAAGAATCTTTTCTATTTAGCTCTAAATTTGGATTTATCGCATTAATCAACACAGATGCTTTTTTATAATCATCAATATTATTTAAAGTTATAACGCTATTTTGTACGTTAGATTCAATATTTTTTGTTAGCAATGTCTCTTTTATTTCGTTAGCTAGCATGCTTAGCTTTTCCTTAAAATAGAAGTCTAAGTCTATGTTTAAAAGCAAAGATGCCCCTCCTTTTAGGTCAAGGCCTAAGTTTATTCTTTTTTTCGAAATAAAAAGCTTATTATCAAAGAAATTTGGCAGTGTTATGTATAAAGCAAATAAACAGATGCATAATACTGAAAAAGATTTGACTATAAGTCTGTTATACATAAGTTGTAGGTTTAAAATTGTAATAATTGATTGTAAGTTAAAAATAGATTTTTGTAAAATTCTCTATTTGACCTTACCCAGAAAAAGTAGAGAGAAAGTTAAGACGTTTTTATCATAAGAATAAATTGTGCAGGAATGCAATAGTTAATAGTAGAATGTCTACGTTATTTGTTATAAAAGATTTCTATGTATTCAAATATGGCAGTTCTGGTTTGTTGAGCGAGAAGTATCAATAAGCAGCTCCCTTTTAAGTGAACTTTTCTGCAACAGAGTTATCGTAACAACAGCCCTTATGGCTCATGCTGGAAATGATGTTTTTTGTATTCAATAGAAATTGGTAATTTTGAGAGGTATACTGTGACCCTTGATCGCTATGTAACAGCAGATTTTTATCGGGTTTGCGTTTATCAACGGCCATCAATAAAGAATCTTATAACTAATTATCATGTTACTCATTAACCACCATGCGTGAATATAGGTCAATTATTGCCGCCAACAACCTTCTTTAGTTTTTATGTAGGTAATCCCAAACTTTATTTGGCTGATCAGTAGTAAAATTTTGATCCAATGTGTTCGGAGCCACAACTCGGTTGCTTATTTGCTGTTTTTTATTTTTGAACTTTCGTCTAAGCTTGGCTTTAATGCCATTTTCTTGCATAACACTTTGTACTGTTTTAATTTTTGCCTAAAGCTTTTAATTCAGCGTGAATTTTAGGGGCTCCATATCTGCATTTAGAAGCTTGATGTATTTTTTGAATATCTGCTAGAAGCCCTTCTTTTGCTAATTCTTTACTGCTTTTTTCCTTAGCACCCCATACCACCAGCACAAAACCCTACATAGTTCCTGTGTTTTATAGCAATTTCTATATAAAAGAATACTTTACTCTTTTTCTTTGCCCAGGGCTTTTTTTAAAATGTCTCTTTCTCTTGTTAGTTCTTTTTTTAGATCAAATCTTTCTTTGTCATAAGGAGCCTTTGCCTGGAAATGCGTATGCTCCAGACATTTTTTCATCATATTTTCTTACTTAACATACTGCCATCTATACCTAGATCTTTTGCTATTTTTGTACTTGCTTGACCTGTTTCTTTAACCAGCTTAACAGCTTCTAATTTGAATTCTGCTGTATATTCTCTTCTATTTGTCATATTTTGAAAAAACGTTTTATTTTACTCCAAAAACGTCTTAACTTTCTCTCTACTTTTTCTGGGTAAGGTCAAATTTGGTGACACCTTTTTGTTCATTAACTGCAGTAACAAATTCAAGTTTTCCGATATTAATGCCAATAAAATTTTGATAAGATGTAACCATAAAAAACCTCGAGAGTTTAAGTTAAAATTTAAGATTGTAAACGGGTGCATATATATGTCCCAAGCAACTATTCAAACGTCTCAAAGAATAGACCTTGATATCTACGTATGTTATAATACTACCGTCTTACGGTCGCTCAAGCCTGCGATAATCACATTTTTATAGAGTTATCTTCCTTCTTGCTTCTTTTATATCACATTTCCAACTTACAACCTTCATAAAGGAACCAGTGTCAGCTACTTGGATGACGGGAGAAGGCGCTACTTGGATAACAGATAGTAGTGCGAAAGTCTCTTACAACTTACTTTTAATTAGTCTAACCCATGCGTGCCAATCCCTCTCACCAAGATTGCTTTCAAAAGATAGGAGATCCTTTACAGCTTTTGAGCAAATTTCTTCACTTGGAATTGATAACTCCTTATTCATTGCTAACGTTAAACATTGAGTTTTGCACGCTTGTTCTAAATGATACGTGTAAAACATTGCTTCTTGTATAGTCCGACCACACGTTATAGATCCATGATTACGCATTAACATGACAAAATTTTCTTTCAGATCAGCTATTAACCTCTTTCCTTCTGTATCGCTAAGTGCTAGGGAATTATAATTATGGTAAGAGATTTTATTGTAAAAGTGCAGTGCCCATTGACTTATAGGAAGCAGCACATCTTTGAGAGAAGAAACCGCTACAATAGAAGGTGTATGCAAGTGAAAAATTGCTTGAATATCTTTCCTTGCTTGATAAACAAAACCATGAATTATATAGCCAGTTCTATTATATTGATATTCTTTGCCTTCAATTACATCTCCATCAAATGATACTTTCATTAACGAACGTTCATCTACTTCATCAAAACGCATACCAAACGGATAAATATAAAACGACTTTTGATCTTCAGAACGCACTGAAAGGTGAGTATATGTATGATCATCGAACTTAAGGTAGGACAAAATCTGATAGGCATAGACTAGATCCCTTTTTACTCTGCTCTTTGTTAACAACACAATCCTCTGTTAGAATCTTCTGAAGGTTTATACGCGAAAAGAGACTTGTAGTAAACTAATAAGTCTATGCCACTCTGTCTTGCTTTCTGAATACCAAACACTTTTGTGTTGTAGCTTGCTTAAAAATAGTTATCGTTATTATAGAGTTTATATACAGAATTTATGTTTTTAAATTACATAATATCTTAACTACAAAAATAATTTTCTATATAATATTTCATATGTTTTAAAGCTTCATTTTTATGTTATTATAAATGTAAGTTTCAAGATTGAAAATAATATGGTAAATATTAACACAAAAAAACAGCCAGCAGGATTTTTCATATATCTCTCTGGTCTTTCGGGAAGTGGTAAACTTTCCACAGCAATAGAATTATCTAATATGATAAACGCATTAATTGTAAATAGTAAGTTCTATAACAATGTTCAAGCTTGCTCTATATACGATAGTGTCTTTGAACGTGATCAAATACCTAAAGAAGTTCAAGATAGAATATATGGCATTATGCAAATTATGCTTCAGGTAATAGAAAATTATCCGATTCACTCAAAAAATTACATATTTATTGATGAGTTGATGGAAAATAATGACCAGAACATGAGGATGTATGATTCAATAGTAAGGCTTAGTAAAAAAATGAACACAGAAATCCTTCCTGTGGTACTTAGGTGTGATCTACCGACATTACAAAAGCGTATTGCATTAAAAAGGCAAAGAAAAAATAGGAAGGTGATTAATCTAAATAGCATGATAGAGCAATGTAGGATTAACAATTTATTTACACCACCGAGTGCTATAGAGATAGAAAATTCAAATATGAGTATAAAAGAAGTAGCTCAAGAGATAGTAAACCAGATGCACAAGCTTAGCCAAATTGCGTGTATGCAAAAAAAATAGTCTATAGCAATTTCATATACTGAGGCTCATTTAAATATAGAGCTTCAACTTCATTTAATTTTTGCTTGTTCTTCAGTCTATAATGAACTAATAGCCCTGCATGGCTAGCATTTAAATTGCAATCCATATGTGTACTGCTTGTAGCGTGACCAGGGTCACATGCTGCAGTTGGACCAGACAGCGGCAATAAATTGAAATCAAATAACTGCGTATAAAACCCTTGAGCATTTTTGATTATAGCTCTGATATTTTTTTTGCTATTTGTACAAAGCAAAGATATCGCATAGGCTTGAACTTCCAGTGCATTAACTCCGTATAACGGCTTATTTGTAGCAAGATTTATACCTTGTGCAGCTGATATACCAACTCTAATTCCAGTAAAACTTCCTGGTCCAACTACTACCGCTAAATGGTCTATTTTATCGTAGTTATAATTGTGCTTATTAAATAAAGTATTTAAAGTTTTAAAAAATGATTCTGCATGACTATTGCTGGTGGAATTGCGCTCTACAAAACAATTACCATCATAATCAACTATTGCTATTGAACTACCAATACCTACAGTATCAATCGCTAAAATAGACATTACTTAAGCTTATCATAGGGTTTTGCAAACATCATAGTAAAGGCACCATTACCCATAACATTTGCTGAAGTGATTATTGGATCAAACACTATATACAATGCTGTAATTAACGAAAGCATTTCTGGAGAGAATTTGAGATATTTCTCAAGAATAGGTAGCATTACCATAATTCCTCCTGCAGGCACTGCCACGATAGCAAACTTAAATAACAAAAAATAGAGAAGAAAAGTTACATAATCTATTGTGAACAATGAATAACCGGAGGCAATTATCATTGATAATATTATGATAAAAAAGCAATCACCTACTAAATGAAAGCTAGCAGTTATTGGTACAACAGACGATGCTATGTCAGGTTGCTTTACATTTTTTTTACTTCCTTCAAGAGTAAGTGGCATAGTTGCATTACTAGACATTGTGCTCATTGCAGTAATAAATGCCGGTATCATATTGCCTATACTAGCTATCCAGCTTGTGATCTTGAATGAATTTGCTACTCCATATAAGAGGAAAACATAAAGGTAGGTTGCAGATGCTATAATAATGAAAATTATTGAGTAATCCTTAAATATTATAGATAAAACTTGATCATGCTGCATTTTTAAAGCAAGCCCAAGTACAAATATTGGAATAATCGGCGTCAAAAACGTCTTCAAAATAAAGAGAGTTAAATCTAACATTTTGTTCGAAAGCTCTTTGCTTTTCTTGGGTAGCAGTGTGGACACTACTATGCTGGACACAAATCCACAGGCAAGGGCATAAAAATTAGAAAGCAATGCAGGCAGCCTAAACGACCATAAGGGAACAATTGTTTCTTCATACGTTATATCTTGTATTGAATGAGTGTTTTGTATGATAAAATGCCCAACAGAATAAGCTATTAAACTTGAAGCCAGATTTGACAAGAAGATCATTATAATAAGTAACAATATGAACTTTATAGCTGACTGCTTAAGATTGTTAACACTGCTAAAGATTAACGCAAAAATAATAAAAGGCATTATAAATAGCAAAACCTCTTTTATACTCAGGCTCGTTGAGTACAAGAAGGTTTTTGCTTCCATTGGAACTAAATGACCAAAGAATGCAACTGAAGTGATGACCGTGAGTAAGATTAATAGTTGTAGCACGTTCTTATATACCAATGTCCTATGGACATATATATGGTAAGTTAGTTGTTAAGTAAAGCAAAACTGTCTAAACTGCACAGCAAATGGTGTAATGAAAGTAGCTGACACTGGAATGACAAAGAAGAGTGAAATTAGCACTCACTTATTATTCGTGTCGTTTTCAGTAAAAGCCTCCTCCCATGTGCCTTGAGTTGCTGCACGGCTATACTCTGTTACTCTATTTTCAAAGAAATTCGTATGTTCCACGCCATTTAGTATTTCATCAAGCCACGGAATAGGATTATCATTAACATCATATATGGACTCAAGACCTAATTGCATTAACCGTCTGTTTGCTACGTAGCGTATGTAATTGCGCACTTCTTCTGCGGATAGTCCTTCAACGTCTCCGAAATCAAAAGCAAGCTTTATGAATTCATCCTCAAGTTCAACGATGGTGCAACATGCAGAATATAATTCCTCTTTAAACTCGTCGTCCCAAATTTCATTATTCTCTTTAATAAATGTATTAAACAACATGATAATTGAATTGGTGTGCAAAGTTTCATCACGTGCTGACCAGGCAATTATTTGTCCCATGCCTTTCATTTTTCCAAAGCGTTGAAAATTGAGCAAAATTGCAAATGATGCGAATAACTGCAACCCCTCGGTAAATGCACCAAACACCGCTAGAGTTTTAGCTACATGTTTTTTATCGTGTTTTTTGCTTTCCTCGAATTCTAACATGTATTCATACTTCTTTCTCATAGCATCATACTTTAAGAATGCTTGATACTCGCTTTCTGGCATGCCAATTGTGTCTAAAAGATAAGAATAAGCTGCAATGTGTATAGTTTCCATATTGGAAAAGCTTGCAAGCATCATGCATATTTCCGTTGGCTTAAATATATTTGAATAATGCCTCATGTAGCAGTTATTTACTTCAATGTCTGCCTGAGTAAAAAATCTAAAGATCTGGGTTAGTAGATTTTTTTCTACACTTGAAAGTTTAGTTTTCCAATCCTTTACGTCATCAGCAAGCGGAACTTCCTCAGGTATCCAATGGATTCTTTGTTGCTGCAGCCACGCATCATACGCCCAAGGGTAATTAAAAGGTTTGTATATTGGATCTGCTTTTAACAATGACATAAGACACCTATTATTTTCTAAAGTAAATATTATATTAAGTGATATTGAGAATCAGTCAATTTAACTTTTTTGAAATTTGACGGCAGATAATTTATTAGTGTATTATAGCTTCAAGTAATTTATCAACAGAAATGCGAGTATTAATATCTTTTATTTTATTATTTACAGTGAGCTGCACTCACACTATTCACAATCACGGAGCTCCTGGCATTAGTGTTGAATTGTGGAGCAAGATAAAAGTAGGTGACGATAAAGAAAAAGTGGTTCACACTTTAGGATCACCAACATTAGTATCAAAGTTCGATGACAATGTTTGGTACTATGTCTCATATAAAATTAAACAAGCCAATTTTTTAGGAAAAAGGAAGTATAGTAGTAAGTCTCTGCAAATTTCATTCGACCAGGACGGTAAAGTTGAAGATACAAAAGAAACTGACATCTTAGAGAGATCTTTGGCTGTTTCTGATTGAAAGTTTGCTAACTATAGAGTTTTTCTCACTCTTCTTTGCATCCAAGAACCGTATAATGTCATCCCAGTGCCCAGACACTGGAATCCAGGAAACTTAATTGCAAGTAATGCATTGGGTTTGGTGAGTATGGGTTTTGCGTTATAAAATGAAGCACTTTTGGTGAATTTGTAAAGAAAACTGGATCCCAGTGTCAAGCACTGGGATGACACCATTTGTTGTAAACTCACTTTTACTCTATGGTTATACTACCTTGCTGCTATCCTGAACGGATACAGTGGGCTTATTAAATTATAGAATTACTTTAGCTATAGAATAAAGTCTAGTGTTACTTCACGCCAAATGTGGTGGTGCTGAGTAGGCAAGCCGGTTAATGGGCTACATTTATATACTGCACGCATTGCGTTATCTGCTATCGACCTGAAAAGTGGATTATTTCGATAGGAATCATTGTCTGCTACATCCGCCATAATTATCTCGCCTTGACTGGATAACAATAAGTTAATTTTTATATTAAAATTTTCTTTGTAAGCTATGCTTTCAGGAATGCTCCAGCATTTTGTGAGCTTGTCTCTTATAGAGTTAATAATTTCTGTTACAACTAATTCATCCTTTTTGCTCTCAACGCTTTTTTCGTTTCCTATTTCATTTTTTGCCCCTCTAACATCCCTTCTTAGTTTTTTCTCTACACTTTTTTTTCTTTTTGGAATTGGAATGAATTCTTTACCCTCGTTAATAATGACTTCTTCTTGCATTTCGATAATTTGCCTCGGTTGTGCTACAACAGTGTGCTCAACCAATTCTTTTTTCCTTTGTGGTATAGGAACAACTGACGTATCATTCGTTTGGGCTTTTGTTGAAGGTAACGAAAAAAGCAGAAAACAACATAAAGACAAAAAAAGAATATAATTAGAATAGAAAAAACGCATATGTTAAGCAGCTTGTTTTACTGGTTTAAAGCTAATATTGCACATAAAGTCAATATATTTTAGTTGATGGACAACTTTGAAGTCAATAAGGAATCCCTTCAAAGTTGCAGGCAAGCGAAAGATTGTCTTCTCGACAGACAAAGAATTGTATAATGGATTAAAAGGGACCGTATGACAAAAATTATAGGAAAAGAATATACAGAACTTTTAGAGCAGTTGAAAGATCGTATTGCAACAAATCGTTATAAGGCAGCACTTGCAGTAAATAGTAAGCTTATTTTGCTTTACCACCATATTGGTACAGAGATCCTAAAACGCCAAAAAGAACATACCTGGGAGCTAAGGTAATTGATCAATTAAGTAAGGATTTGAGAAGTACATTTCCAGAAATGAAAGGCTTTAGCACGAGAAATCTGAAGTATATGCGTAAGTTTGCCGAAGAATATCCTGATGTTGAATTTGTGCAGGAGCCTCTTGCACAATTAACTTGGTATCACAATATCACTCTTTTGGAAAAAATAGAAAGTCATGAAATAAGATTATTTTATGTAAAAAAAGCTATTGAACATGGCTGGTCACGTAACATTATGGTGATGCAGATAGAACTTGGACTACATAAACGTCAAGGAAAAGCAATAACTAATTTTAAAGAAAAATTACCATCTCCACAATCCGATCTAGCACATTACACATTAAAAGATCCGTATATTTTTGATTTTTTAAGTATAGGTAAGGATGCTCATGAAAGAGAAGTAGAAAAAGGACTCGTAAGGCATATGGAAAAATTTCTGTTAGAACTCGGTGAAGGATTTGCATTTGTTGGTAGACAATTTCATTTAGATGTTGGTAATAAAGACTTTTATATTGATTTATTATTCTATCATTTAAAGTTACGTTGCCTCGTAGTGATTGAACTAAAAGATAAGGATTTTAAGCCGGAATATGCTGGTAAAATGAATTTTTATCTTTCTGCAAGTTGATGATTTACTGAAGCACTCGACAGATCAACCTTCTATAGGGTTAATCTTATGTAAATCTAAAGACGATGTACTTGCTAAATATACACTCAAAGACATAAATAAACCAATAGGATTAGCGGAATATCGAATAACTGAAAATCTACCAGAGAACATAAAAACAGCTTTACCGACGATAGAAGAATTAGAAGCTGAATTATCCAAAATTTCAGATAAGGAAAAGTAATGGTTACTAAAATCATTCAAACAATTATTTAGCAAACCAAAAGCTCAGCATGGAGGCTCAGGAAGAAGAGTGGCAGCCAATAACTTACTCTCTCATAGCCTTGAAACTTTGGAATAGTAACGGAGTAAGTGATTTTTATGGATTACAAGCTCTAGGTGTACTATCCTATAATATCATACGGTCAATACACTCTAAATGAGATGGAAAGATGAAGGCATCATTATAGCTGCTAAAAAATACGGCGATAAAAACTTAATTCTTTCTCTGTTTACAAAAAGTCATGGAAAGCGCAGGGGATTAACTAAGCTAACAAACAATAGCAATTATAAGTTTCAGATAAGTAATCTATTACATGCAGAATGGAGTGCTAAGTTACCTGAAAATCTAGGTTTTTTTAAGTGCGAATTAATCGAATCTCCATTCCATCATTTCTTTCAAGATAGGTTAAAAAGCATTACTATTGTTTCTTTCTCCTCTATTTTAGAAAAAGTGCTTCCAGAAAGTGAACCCTGTGCCATGCTGTATGACAATTTTCGATATTTCATCGATGTAATTAAACACAACAATCAGTCTTGGCAAAGCCATTATCTTAACTTAGAGCTTCTGCTTCTTACGCAATTGGGATTCAAGTTAGACTTATCCAAATGCGCTGTAACAGGTGTTAAGGAAAATCTGCAATTTATTTCTCCAAAAACTGGTAGAGCAGTGTCAAAAAAAGTAGGAGATTATTATGCAGATAAACTCCTACCTTTTCCACAAATGTTGCATGATGTATACAATAATACCCTACAAAACAGCTACTCATTCCAAGAATTTCAGTTAGGACTGAAAGTCACAGGATATTTTTTAAATAAGTATCTATTTTTGCAGTTAAACGTGAAATTTCCAGAGCTGAGAAACCTCATGTTGTCGCTTTAATCTTAGCAGTCCTACGTCATACCGCGATTCATTCGCGGTATCTCTTAGCATAGATCCAGCTAACAAGCAGCGAGACGACGGTTGTCAGGCCAGCGCCCCATAAGTGTTGAAAGTATCAAAAATAACGTGATATGAGATGATCAACGGCATGTAAATTACCTCCCGACAGTAAAACAATCGAACGTATAAAAGAGTCATTTAGATCCAATGTGAATTGCAGTAATGCTATTTTGAACCCATGTAGATTATTTTTGATTTTATAAACAAGAAATAACAAAGCCGTAATAATAATCATGTAAATATACACCTTCATGCCATTCATAGTATGGCTTAAAAAGTGCTTATATCCAAGATTTTGCTTTATAAATTTAAAGAACACTTCTATATCCATCTGCGCCTATATAGCTCTGTTACTTCATAAGCTGGCATTTCAAACAAGTTTGTCAAAAACCATATTTCATCTCCAATTTTATTTCTGATTTTTATTAGCCGTAGATCATGCTTTTCTGCCACTTTACCTCGTGCACGATAAAGATTAACTATTATATCTTCTAAAATCTCTGATCCATCCGATTTTTGTTCTCTTATAACTTTGTTCCTGCTTATAACATCATGTTTTCTTCCTACTTTAACTCTTGTGATAAATTTGTACTCCTTTTCATCAAATTCGGCAAAAGTTCCAACTTTTCTGATTCCTCTATCAACGCAAATTCTGGATTAAGGAAGGAAGTATAGGAAATAGAAGGCTTTTTGGATTTGATGGAATAGGAGATGAGAGTAGAAAAGATATGAACCAAGAAATCAACAGGGGATCTATGGCGAGTGTGTTCAATTTCTAGTCTATTTTTTAGGTAACCAAAAACAGTCTCAATGATAGACCTTTTTCTCAGTAAAATCTTCTCATTTAGCGAAATTAATGTATTTTTCATACCTTTTTTCACCTTGGTAACAAGTTTCAAACCTCGGTCAAACAGCTTCTGAAAAAGCTCTTTTGCAATATAACCTTTGTCACCAAACAAAAGGCCGGTTAATTTTTCCGTCAAATTTGGCACAGGTATCCTATCATCAACATTGCCTTTTGTTAGCGTAAGTGCATGAATTTCACCATTTTCATTGATTACCATATGTAATTTGAAACCAAAAAACCAGCCGTAAGTACTCTTGCTTAATTTTGCAATTCCAGCAAAAACTTTGTTTTTGGATATTCTTTTTGCATGACAAACTGCAATGGGAGTTGTGTCTATATATGAAATTCCAGTGTTTTCTGACTGTCCACAAAGCCAATGCAACAACATTGCTAAATGCCACAAAACCCTAGGCTTTAGAGCAACAAACCTGGTATATGAAGGCAACTTTGGAAACTCTGATTTGTAGAGCAACGTTAGGTAATGTAGATAGAAAGTTTTGAAATTTTTACACGGAGATTGTTGATATAGCAGGATTATTGTCATGATTTCAGAGTGCTCAATTTCCGTTGTTCTTGTGGGTTTTTTACCATTTGGCAGTAGTTTGCCTGCAAAATTTTTCTCTATATCTCTGCAAAAATCATCGACCAAACAAAACAGTTTTGTTATATCTTCCATGGGTAACCTCATCTATTTTTTTATAACTGCTGAGTTTACCCTGTTTTCTGCCTTTTCTATTCTCCTTTAATCCAGAATTCGCGTTAGTTAGCTCAGTTTTAACGTTAATGTGTGAAACTCTGAGTTCTGTTGAAGGATTTTCCAGCTGAATATCTAGCTCATTCTGTATGTTCGATAAACAAATTAAAGCTGAATCAAAAATTTCATCACACTGCTTTGCTTCATGTATATCATCAATTATTTCCTCGAATTCTTCCACATCATCCATTTCTTGCGGCGCACTTTTTAATATCACTTTTATTTGGTTTAAGTTTTGACGAATTTTCTCCTGATATCCAACAATTCTCTCTTGATATATATCAATCATTTTTTGACATGCGTTGCCTCTAAATGGATGTTCTTTTTTCTCTTTTATGTAAGAACTTTGAAAGTCTTTGCAGTTAAGGATTGCTTCTCTATGTTTTTTTATGTCATTAATTGCGCTGATTATCGACTTATCTATTTTCTTTAAATTTTCTTCCCGTTCTTCTCTTCTAATTATACTTTTGGATTCATTTTTTATCTGGTTCATTTTGTCATACAGGTTTCTGCATCCTTTGTAAGATGCCATTGGTTGTAATATTCCTTTTTCTACACCTTTATTGTAAAAATTCTTCAACTCATCACTTGATAGTATTGTTATAGCATCTTCCCTTTTACCTTGTGATTTAGGATGCTTTTTATTCAATAAACTAACATGATTTAACAAGAAATCTTTAACTAGCCCTTCTTTTTTTACTTCGGATAATCTTTCTAGTGTTTCTATATATTTCAGAGTTTCCGCAAAGAGCTGTCCACCAGAGGGAGCAAATCCTTGAAGTGATTTACTCTGTGCTTTACAAAAATCGGTTTGTAAAAAATCTTCAGCTTGTTTTTTTATTACTGAAAGTTCATTAAAGGCTTTTTCTGGATTGATTTTTCTCAAAATACTAATAGCTTTTCTAATCGCTTTTTCTCTCTTTTTATTATCTTGCTTTTCATTTAATATGAGATGTTCAGTTTTGGTAAAAGCATTACCTTGATCACTCTTTGCAATGTTACAAACGATGTTTTTTACAACTTCTTCAGTTGCTGCATAATCTATTTCTTTTGCAAAGCAGTCAACAAATGATTGCCAAACTTTTTTATTAACAAGTTTACTTGTCTTATTTTCAAAATCTTCTATATCTTTGAATCCTAAAATAGTATAGAGATTTTTTTCGATTATTGGTTCGGCATGTTGTTTTGCCACTTTACCTTTTATATTGAATGGAAATTTACTAATCTTAGTTGTACCCACAATGTTACCTCAATATTAACGCTATCTATAAAAGTATAAAGATTTAATATTTAATTTTTAATTAATACTAGCACAGCTAACTACGGGAGCATTATGCTAGCATCAATTAACACTTTAACTTCTAACTTGTCATCAGTAATATTGTTTATATAAAAATTATAATTTTTTATGCCTGAATTTGGGAATATATTGCTATTGGTAGCCTGCTTATTGTCTTTGACATATTTGTTTTTACCGCTTAGTTCTTGTCGGTTTATTACCACTGCCATATTTTTTTGTGTATCAGCGTCAATGGCTATTTTGATCTACTGCCACATTACAAATGATTTCTCACTCGAAAACGTATATTACCACTCACACACAACAAAACCTTTGATCTATAAGATTTGTGGTGTTTGGGGAAATAAAGAAGGGTCCATGTTGCTTTGGGCATTAGTGCTTGTCATGTATTTATTACTAATGGATATTTATATACCTTCTGTCATCCCAGTGCCCAGACACTGGGATCCAGATAATTTAATTGCAAATGAGTACATCAAATGGCAGTGTAATAAAAACTGGATTCCAGTGTCAAGCACTGGAATGACACCAGAACGAACTAATGGTAGTAAATTAAAAAAAATATCTCTTATCACTCATGGGCTGATTTGCTTTTGTTTTTTGCTGTTCACTTTAATTGAATCCAGCCCCTTCACTAAAATGCCAGGCATTGAAACAGATGGATTGGGTTTTAATCCGATATTGCAGGATATAGGCCTTGCTATTCATCCACCGATATTATATTTGGGGTACCTTGGATTTAGCGTTCCTTTTTCGCTCTCTATAGCTGGATTAATTTTAAATACTGAAGGAAATGTTTGGGCTAAAATTGTCAGGCCTTGGGTACTTATTTCTTGGTCGCTGCTCACTTTGGGCATCAGCTTGGGTAGCTGGTGGGCATATCGCGAACTTGGGTGGGGTGGATTTTGGTTTTGGGATCCAGTGGAAAACGTTTCTTTGATGCCGTGGCTAATTGCAGTAGCGCTGACACATTTGTTGCTCGTTGTACGAAATTTCAATACTTTAAGGAATTTTGCTATTTTACTTACGCTCACAACTTTTATATTGAGTGTGACTGGAACATTTCTAGTCCGCTCAGGAATACTTACCTCAGTGCACACGTTTGCAGATGACCCAAGGTATGGACTGTATATATTAGCTCTACTTGGTGTAATTACAGTCAGTAGCTTAGTAATATTTGTAGTATTTACGAGAAAAAATCACACGTCTGCGATGTCATTCCAATGCTTGACACTGGAATCTGAAAAGAAACCTGCTACTCAAGTGACAGAGGGTAGAAGATTCTTTTCACGCCTTACGATGATGCTGATGAACAATTTATTATTCATCACTGCCTTTTTCATTGTGTTCGTTGGCACTTTATACCCTACAGTGCTCGAATATTTAACCGGTGAATTAATTTCAGTTGGAGTACCATATTACAATTCTTTATTTAATCCTATTGCACTGGCTATTCTAGCCCTCACGATAATTGGGCAATACTGCAGTTGGCAGGGAAATAGTCTATTGCCAATATTCCGTGAATATAGATTTTCATTTTGTAGTGCTGCAGCTATTTTGCCGTTTATTTTTCACATGGAGCTAATAATTGTGCTATCAATTACTATCTCCATAGCATTATTAATCTTTGTTTTAGAAGCATACAGTAAAAGAATTCGTTTATTTAAGGTAGCATTTGGTGAATCAATTTTATTAGCAAGAAGAGTTTCTAAGTCCTACTATGCAATGATGCTTGCTCATGCTGGAGTGGCAATTCTAGTGTTTGGTATAACTTATTCAGTTGGTTGGCAGGAGAAAAAAGAAAATTACTTAAAAATAGGGGATAGCATAACAGTCAATAAATTTAAAGTTACTTTACGAAATATTGAGCTAATAAAAGAAAAAAATTTCCATGCAGTGAGGGGTACAATGGATATCAGGAATTTGCTGAATAATAAGATATTAGGTGAAGTAACTCCTGAATATAGATTTTACCTTGCGGAAGGTCAGAAAAATGTTGAAAGCAGTATCTACCACAATTTATTTTCTGATATTTATGTTGTAATTGGAGAAATTGATAGGAGTAAGAGCAAAATTGCAGCTAAAGTGCACTATAAACCTGGAATGTCTATAATCTGGTTTGGACCCTTTCTTATCGCTTTTGGTTCGCTCCTTGCCGCTTTTTCTTTATTGAGAAGATTTTAATAGTACTCCTTTAAAACGCGAATTCTGGATTAAGGAAGGAAGTATAGGAAATAGAAGGCTTTTTGGATTTGATGGAATAGGAGATGAGAGTAGAAAAGATATGAACCAAGAAATCAACAGGGGATCTATGGCGAGTGTGTTCAATTTCTAGTCTATTTTTTAGGTAACCAAAAACAGTCTCAATGATAGACCTTTTTCTCACGCGAATTCTGGATTAAAGGAGAATAGAAAAGGCAGAAAACAGGGTAACCTCATCTATTTTTTTATAACTGCTGAGTTTATCATGTTTTCTGCCTTTTCTATTCTCCTTTAATCCAGAATTCGCGTTAATTGGGCTTTAACTATATCTCAACTTGATATCTTCTTTCCCGGCAGATTGAAAATTGAGTTGAATTAAAAATGCGGTTTGACACACTTTTTTGAACATTCCCAAACTCCCAAAACAAAGTCATTAATAGAGTCTTTTGGCTGTCATTTGCTTTATCTTCCAACATATTCACCTGATCTAAATCCTCACTTTTACCCACAATTTTGAGAGGTCATTATGTGAAGCATAACTATGCTCTCATTAAGGTTTTCATAGCCCCGCCATAGAGTCATAGACCCTGGTAAATTATCACTTTTTCTATTCATAAATCCACCCAATTTTCCTAACCAAATAATAGCTTGTTTTATGTTTTGAGGTTCTTCCGGTAATGTTGCTACCCGATACTCACGCATGTAAAGGACCTTCCACTCTTCGTTGCTTAAAATTTTAGTACAAATTTCCATGGGATTTGATAAAGCCACTTTTGTCAAATATAAAATTTTAAACGCGATTATACTTTTTATAGCAATTAACTTCTGTAATCTTTCTTTTGTAGCTAAGCGAGAGCTTTCTATCTTACATCCTGATTTTAAAATCCTAAAATACTCTTCAATTTTCCATCTTAGCTTATACCAATTTATCTTTTCTATGGCATCTAAAGTATGGTACATTAGTTAGTAGAGTCCAGTCGACAGCTTCCAATCCATCAGGAGCTTTTGCACTTACCACATATACAGGGACATATTTTATGTATTGTATCTTTTGACCCATAAATGGAAGAAGATCTGATAGGCTTTCATATACTTAACTTCAATATTAGCTTTTCTTGATCTCTGGTTTCCACCTTTAGTAACTTCTAGAGAAATTTTCTTTTTTACTGGCAGTTGAATGATGCGTGTTTGCAAATCTGTTTTTCCGACTTCAGTACAGATAAATCTTCTATTAGCTCGATTGCGGATTGCATAAAAACTACCTAACGTCTCAGCCACCCATAAAAATTTGAAGATGTCTGCTTCCCTATCACCAAAAGTTGTACATTTGGAGGAAGGTTGTTTATAGTTTCTTTGAGAGCTGTTATCCACTTATAACTTTCTTTTTCTTCTATGGAGGTACGGTATTTTCTGTTTGCTTTTTCTTGTGCCGTTTCTTCTTCCCTAATAGAACGCGCCCAACATTGTTGGGAAGATAGACCTAAAGGTAATCCGTCTTTGCTAGGCACTATGCAACAGTAAACCCATTTTATGCTTTGTATAAGCTTTAGAAATACTGCCTAGTCTCTTGGTCTTTATATGAGAGTCAAAATCCAAATAACTGGATTCCAGTGTCAAGCACTGGAATGACACCGTTATAAAGGAACCAGTGTCAGCTACTTGAATGACACAGTCTTTGCTTAAACCCGTAACGTTCGTACATTTTGCTAAAAGTTCAAATATCAACATCATGCACGTTGAGTGCATTGCTATTAATAAAATCACGGCGTGGTTCAACTATATCACCCATTAGTATTGAAAATATGGAATCAGCTTCTTCACAATCTTTTATTTCAACCTTTAATAAAGTTCTAGCCTCAGGATTTAACGTAGTATCCCATAGCTGATCAGCATTCATTTCACCAAGACCTTTAAATCTCTGCAGAGTTAAACCTTTTTTACCATAGTCCATTATTATTTTTGCAAGCGTACTTGGAGAAGTGATTCTTATTTCAGTTTCTTGTGATTTTAAAAATGAACCACCATTAAATAAATTACTTATACCATCAAGCAAACTTAATATGTTTTGCATATCTTTGCCTTCAAGCATACTAAGTGCAAATATATATTTGTCTGCCAATCCTTGAAACAATTTAGAGATGTGAATTTCTTTTTCTTCATCTTTTATTTCCACTTCCCAAGTATGTTCGCTGTACATTAACTTCAAATACTTTGATATCTCATCAGCCGATGATAGAGCATTCTTTTTGCTTAAAATTAGCAATGACTCTAAGAGATTTTGTGGTATCTCTCTATCATAATTTTTGCTAATATTAGAAATGCTAACGCATTTATTCAAAATAAGGCGCAAATCGTTAAATTCTGTAGCTGTACTACTTAGTGTTAATCTTTTAACTGCTGAGTTTATTATATACTCTTCAAAAGTTTCGTCATCTTTAATATAAGTGTCTTTAGCATTCTTTGTAACTTTATAGAGGGGTGGCTGTGCTATATATAAGTAGCCTTTTTCAATAACTTCACGCATGTGTCTAAAAAAGAAAGTCAGAATCAAAGTTCTTATATGTGAACCATCAACATCTGCATCTGTCATGATGATAATTTTATGATATCTAGCTTTTTCAATATCGAAGTGTTCACTCCCTATTCCAGCACCAATTGCAGTAATTAAAGAACCTATTTCTGCAGATGAAAAAATACGATCTAAACTTACACGTTCTACGTTTAGAATTTTTCCTCTTAAGGCAAGCACTGCTTGTGTTTTACGATTACGCCCCTGCTTTGCAGTACCACCTGCTGAATTACCCTCTACTATAAATAATTCCGATAACTCAGGAGCTTTTTCCTGACAATCAGCAAGCTTTCCTGGCAGAGTTGCAATATCAATATTGTTTTTGCTTTTAACTAGCTCTCGTGCTTTTCTTGCGGCTTCTCTTCCTTTTGCTGACCTAATTGCTCTTTCTACTATGCTTGCCGCCAATTTGGGATCAGTTTCAAGGATTGTGCTCAATTTATCAGAAACTATACTTTCTACAACTGCACGTGCTTCAGAACTAACTAGTTTATCTTTTGTTTGTGAAGAAAACTTAGGGTCAGGCATCTTGAGAGATAAAATACAAGTTAAACCTTCTCTAACGTCCTCTCCAGTTAAATTTACTTTTGCTTTCTTTAAAAACCCTTCATTAGTTGCATAGTTATTGATACATCTAGTTAGTGCAGATCTAAAACCTGCCAAATGCGTACCACCATCTCGTTGCCGTATATTATTAGTGAAACACAACATATTCTCATAGTAGGAATCATTCCATTCCATCGATATTTCCAAGCTGATGCCAAGATCTTCTGCATCTCCTTTCATACTGGCAATTTTAGTTACATGTGTCTTATTCTTATCTAAATACTGCACAAAATTTGCTGTACCAAAATTGTCTTTAGATTGATTGCTCTGATTGAAATGAGATTCTATATATGGTTCATTGCGCAGATCACGTAAAGTAATGTCGATATTTGAATTTAAAAATGCTAATTCTCTTATACGACTTTCAAGCGTTGAGTAACTGAAATTAATGCCATTAAAAGTCTCTGTTGATGGCATGAACGTGACTTTAGTTCCTCTTTTGTTTGTATTTTCGTTGACTACCTTTAAAGGTTCAATAGACTCACCATCTTCAAAACGCATAAAGTGTTCTTTCTTATTGCGCCAAATAATTAATTCCAACCAGCTTGATAATGCATTCACAACTGAGATTCCAACACCATGTAATCCCCCAGAAATTTTATAGGTATTGCTGTCAAATTTACCACCAGCATGGAGTTGAGTCATTATTACCTCTGCTGCTGATATTCCTTCTTCTTCATGAATGTCAGTTGGAATGCCACGACCATTATCAGTTACAGATACTGAACCATCTTTATTTATGCTAACTTCAATTTGATCACAATATCCAGCTAAAGATTCATCTATTGCGTTATCAACAACCTCATATACCATGTGGTGCAAGCCAGATCCATCGTCAGTGTCACCAATGTACATACCTGGACGTTTCCTTACAGCATCAAGACCCCTTAAGATTTTTATTGCATCGGCATTATAACTATTTTCCATGGTATTGCTTCGTTTATGAATGTTAATTAATATTACATTCATATATGCTGATTAGCAACATTTTTAAACTGATAACCCATATTAAAAGCACAACTTTACGAATGTTTATTTTTGAAGACAGCAAATAACGCGAATTCTGGATTAAGGAAGGAAGTATAGGAAATAGAAGGCTTTTTGGATTTGATGGAATAGGAGATGAGAGTAGAAAAGATATGAACCAAGAAATCAACAGGGGATCTATGGCGAGTGTGTTCAATTTCTAGTCTATTTTTTAGGTAACCAAAAACAGTCTCAATGATAGACCTTTTTCTCAGTAAAATCTTCTCATTTAGCGAAATTAATGTATTTTTCATACCTTTTTTCACCTTGGTAACAAGTTTCAAACCTCGGTCAAACAGCTTCTGAAAAAGCTCTTTTGCAATATAACCTTTGTCACCAAACAAAAGGCCGGTTAATTTTTCCGTCAAATTTGGCACAGGTATCCTATCATCAACATTGCCTTTTGTTAGCGTAAGTGCATGAATTTCACCATTTTCATTGATTACCATATGTAATTTGAAACCAAAAAACCAGCCGTAAGTACTCTTGCTTAATTTTGCAATTCCAGCAAAAACTTTGTTTTTGGATATTCTTTTTGCATGACAAACTGCAATGGGAGTTGTGTCTATATATGAAATTCCAGTGTTTTCTGACTGTCCACAAAGCCAATGCAACAACATTGCTAAATGCCACAAAACCCTAGGCTTTAGAGCAACAAACCTGGTATATGAAGGCAACTTTGGAAACTCTGATTTGTAGAGCAACGTTAGGTAATGTAGATAGAAAGTTTTGAAATTTTTACACGGAGATTGTTGATATAGCAGGATTATTGTCATGATTTCAGAGTGCTCAATTTCCGTTGTTCTTGTGGGTTTTTTACCATTTGGCAGTAGTTTGCCTGCAAAATTTTTCTCTATATCTCTGCAAAAATCATCGACCAAACAAAACAGTTTTGTTATATCTTCCATGGGTAACCTCATCTATTTTTTTATAACTGCTGAGTTTACCCTGTTTTCTGCCTTTTCTATTCTCCTTTAATCCAGAATTCGCGTTACTAGCGGAAGTTATTCTCAAATGTTTGTTCATGTTAGCTATAAATATTAAGAAATTTACCAAACGAAAAGAAAGGCAAAAGAAGCCCCGTGGTGGTTGGCTATTTACTATGTGCTAAAATATCGGCGTTTTTTTATTCTAAAACGCTTGATTAAGAGCGATTTAGCTGCTTTTAACTTGCAACTAACCTACACCGCAAGTATTTAAGAAATTTACTAAGCAGGAAAAAAGGCAAAGAAACCCCGTAGTAGCTAGCATTCAAATTCTCCCTTGTCAATTTGACGTTTTTTGCTGTCTTAAACGCTTTGTAAGCGCGTTTCGGCTTATATAGGTAAAAACCCAGAAATTTTTAAAGACATGCGATGCACGTAGTGCGAAAAATTAAACATGAGACGCCAAATACCCTAAGTTTTTTGTCATTAACCTGCACAGATTGCGAAGATAAATAAATAGCTTCAGTTTCATGATAAGGGGGCTGACGAAGGGTGTCAAGGAATTTTTATGTAAGAGATCTATTGAAATGCCCCTGTAAAATTATACTATTAATTAGTACACTGTAAATTTAAAATTATAAATATGTTAAGCAGATTGGTAATTTTGCTATTAGTTTTTATACTTCCTTTTTCTTCATACTCATACCAGTTTAGAACCAAAGCAAAGCAAGCAGTAGTCTTAGATTTAGCTTCAGACTCATTCATTTTTGACCATAATTCTGATGAAAAAATGGCCCCATCTTCAATGAGCAAGCTAATGACTTTATATATAGCCTTCGATTATCTAAAAGCTGGAATAATACACATGGAGGATAAATTTCGAGTAAGTAGAAAAGCATGGGAAAGGAGAGGCTCTTCTATGTTTTTGAAAGAAGGTCAATCCGTTACGGTGAGGGAATTACTTGAAGGAATTACAATAGTCTCAGGCAATGATGCCTGCATAACACTAGCCGAGGGCATTGCAGGATCAGAAGAGAATTTTGTGGCTGAAATGAATGAAGTTGCACAAAATTTGAATCTGAATGACAGTCATTTTGTCAACTCAAGCGGGTGGCCAGACGAAGATCATTTCATGAGCGCAAAAGACTTGGTAATGCTGGCAAAAAGGATTTTCACCGATTTTCCTGAATATTATGATTTATTTTCCGAACAATATTTGACATATAATGAAATTGTACAAAAGAATAAAAATCTTCTACTTTTTCACGATATTGGGGTTGATGGCTTAAAAACCGGTTATACAAATGCTGGTGGTTACGGCATTGTAGCATCTGCAAAACGAAATGATAGGAGAATTTTTGCTGTCGTAAATGGTTTAAACACTGAGAAAGAGCGAATAGAAGAAGCAAAAAGATTGATACAATACTCCTTAAATCATTTTAACACTAAGAAAATATTCGTTAAAGACAGCGTAGTTGAGGAAGTAAATGTTCTCTATGGAAAAGATAGAAAAGTGCCTATTACAGTTGCAAACGATGTTACCATAACTTACAACCGCAAATTGCATGACCAAATTAAGGTGCGTATTGAATATAAAGATATGATACCTGCACCCATTAAAAAAGGTCAAGAAGTGGGCAAAGTTTTTGTAGAAATACCAGGTATTGAGCAACAAACTACACCACTTTATGCAGCAAATGACGTGCAGGAATTGAATTTCGTAGAAAAGTTTTTTAGGATGTTGTTTTAAGTTTGATATTAAAGCAATTCCGAAAGAGAGATCTATTGCACTTTAGTGTAGTTTTAACTAACAATTTCTGTTACAATACAAGATTGAAGTGTTACGAAAATGTGCTGGTTATATTTGTTGCTGTCTAGTATCCTAGAGATACTGTGGGCTGTAACGCTAAAGTTTAGTAATAGTTTTACTAAAGTTGTGCCTTCGATTGCAACATTGGTAATTATGATCATTAGCATTTATTTTTTATCTCTTGCAGCATGCTTTCTACCTATTAGGGTATGCTATGCAGTTTCCTCTGGAATATGCACAATTGGAATAACTATAATTGGTGCAACCACTTTCACAGAGAATATTAATTTATCTCAAGTTTTATGTATCGTTTTAATTGTAATAGGAAGCATAGGGCTAAAGCTCTCTATTTAAACCTAAAAATTTATGCATGAATTGGATATATTTACTCTTATCGTCACTAATTGAAGTGTTCTGGGTCATAACACTTAAGCATAGTTATGGATTTACTCATCTCGTACCATCAATAATTAGCATACTCTCCATGGCTCTTAGTACATATTTACTTTCGCTCGCTACACGTTCTATACCTATCGGAGTATGCTATGCAATTTGGACTGGAGTGGGCGCTATAGGAGCTTCGATACTTGGAGTTTACCTATTTGATGAACCAGTTAATTTATTCGAAGTAATATGCTTTATTTTAGTTACATTCGGGATTATAGGATTAAAATTGTTTGATACTGCAAAACAAACTGTTGATAAAATGGAATAAAAGATCCCACTGGGATGAAAGAAGCAGATACTCCATATTGTCATGCAAATTGGAATCCAGACTTTTTTCTATACAGCATGGTGAAGACGGGAAACCGTAACCGTTCACACAATGGTGTCAACTTAAGGAAAAATATCAGCGATAGTGTATAAAATTTCTCTCTAAATTTTTTATCATTAAATTATCCAAAGAGTGCAAGGGACAGCACTTTTGTTTCTATTTTATTGCAACAAAAAAGTTTAAAATGTGTCTTTTTTAGGTGAAACATGCAAAAAGGAAAAAACCTTATTCTACAAATTAAAAATGCAATATACTCGAAAACTTTTCAGAAAATCCATTGTGTTGAGTTTTACACGAACAAGCTTTTTCGACAGTATTTTCTATGATTTTAAAGTTAGTTAAAAAAAGTTTGGGAATAGAATGTGAACTTATGGAGCCATTGACATGTACCCTCAAAGCAAGCTTTTTCTAAAGCAAGGTATAAGATTTGCCATACAGGCTTTCAAGAATTTAAGCATCCAAACAGCCTATCAGGATGAACCTGAGTTGGAGAGGCTATAGACTTATTGCAGCAGATGGTTCTGGTATGAGATTACCCAGCTCTGGGGAAATTGTATCCGAGTTTGAACCAAATGGAACAACAGGCACCATTGGCAATTTGTTTGTTGATTTGTGTACTTCGCTGATTTGTAGTGCTCGTCTTGCAGCTTGGAATATAGGTGAACAAACGTTGGCGGCAGAGCAATTACCCGAAGTTATCACTCAAATGCGTTTATTAAATCAAATTATTTATCTATGATCGTCTTCAGTAAAATTCATTCAGCAGCATTATGATTTGGAAGTAGATTTTATTTTTCGCTTGCAAAAAAGAAATTATAGTAAGCTATGGGAACGCTGGCGAATCAGATTTTGATTTTATATTAGAAAATGAAAAGCTAAAAAATAAAATGAAAGGACAGAAAGTAAGAGTTATAGTGCTGACATTAGCCAACTGAGAAACAGAGTTTTTGACCGAGACTTTGGAGCAAAGCTTATGTATTAAGGTGGCACATAGAGGAAACGACTCAAAGTAGGAGCAGAGTTAGAGAATTTTTCTAGAGAGGATGTATTACAAGAATTTTGGGCAAACTTGGTCATGTGCAATATATTATCGCTTCATATGTGTGATGCACAAGAGCCTTGGAACCCAGATCAAATTGCCGAGTACCGTTTAAATTTTTCAGTTTTATTTGGTGTGATGAGACAGAAACTTTATCAAGTGCTTGTTGGAAATTGTTCGCCAAAAGATTTTCAAGCCCTTTTTGATAGAGCAAGTATACGCGCCAAAGTTAAGATCCGACCGGGAAGATTGTATAGCCGCAATAAAGTAGATAAGCCCAAACGCCATCATGTCTTTAGGAGAGTCTGCTAATGTATGCTCTTAAGTTGACGCCATTGACCGTTCACAGATTTCCACTTAATTTTTCAATCTCACTCATGGAGAGGCCAGTAAACTTAACAATAGTGGTGACATCAACATTATTAGCCAGCATTGTTTTTGCAACTTCAATTTTTCCTTCCTTTTTAGCATCATCAAGTTTTTGTTCAAGAACAGCCCGTTCATCACGAATACGTTTTATTTCCTGTTCGTAGGCAATAAATTCTTTCTCTGACCAGTTGAATCTATTTAGTTCTTCATATGCCTTTTTAATTATTACATCACTACCTATTATCTTTTCCAATTCTTCTTCGCTAGTTTCATCTGCATATTTAAAATAATAGATCCATTTTTCAACTATACTCTCCAATTGGTCTTCTTTAGTTTTAGGAAATTTTGGTAACTCAATAAATGTAAAATAGAAATCTTTTAGATCATGCTCATTAGTGTCTTCATCTCGAATATTATGCTTTGATTTGTACTCAGATTTATTAGGAAAGAGAATACAATCAGCAATAGCTATAAAAATGATTTCTTTAAGATCCTGATATTGATCACCTTTATCATCTTGCCTTGAATAAGCTTTAGCAGCGTAATATTGAGCGCGTTTTTCAAAGCCTTTAGTTTTGGCAACTTGCATTTCGACTATTACTTGCACCCCATTTTCATCCCTGCAAAGAACATCAACGATACTTTGTTTTTTAGAGGCAATTTCAGCATCTTGAATAGTGCTGAGGAATTCTATTTCTTTTATTTCATCTTTGCCAGTGAACCCCAAAATATCATTGAGAAAGTGAATGAGGATGTCTTTATTTTTTCAGTACCAAAAATACGCCGGAACGCAACATCATTCTTGGGGTCGAGAAATTTAGAAAGAGCCATAAAAAAATTTTTAAATATATCTTTATATTATATATTCTTATTAATAATAATTCAATAATTTGTCGTCTTTTTTGTTAACTTTACTGATGTTGTTGTAAGGAACGTTGTTGCCAAATTTTGTAAAATTTATTATCCTAAGGTTTCAAGTTCTCACAGGTTTATTGGAACTATATGTACAATGTGTTTATCAGTGAAAATCAGGAGAAAATGATGGGAGAAAAATTAATACATTACTTCAGCCAGAACAAGTGCGAAGGCAATGCAGAAATGAAAAATCTGCTGGGAGGGAAGGGGGCAAATTTAGCAGAAATGTGCAATGTTGGCATTCCTGTTCCACCTGGTTTCACAATTTCCACCTCTGCTTGCAAAGTCTATTATCAAGACAATAGATCTTCTGTCATCCAAGTAGCTGACTACTCGGATCCAGAAAAAAATGTGGTCACGCACTGGAATGACATATGTAGTGAAATCAAAAACTACATGGCGATGCTCGAAAATGACATCGGTTGTAAATTTGGGGATTTAAATAACCCCTTATTAGTTTCAATACGCTCTGGTAGTGTTAGTTCAATGCCGGGCATGCTTGATACTATTTTAAATGTTGGCCTAAATGATGAAACCGTTGTTGGGCTTGCAAAAAAAAGTGGCGAACGTTTTGCTTGCGATAGCTACTGCCGTTTCATCATGATGTACTCCAATGTTGTACTACAGCTTGACCATCACCTATTTCAAGATGTTGTTGATGATAAGCAGCAAAAGAGTGGAGCAAAAAGCTTAGCTGATCTTGATGTTGATGTTTTAAAGAGAATTGTTAACGATTTTAAAAAGATAGTATATGAAAAAACTGAGAAACATTTCCCGCAGAACGTTGAAGAGCAATTGTTAAACTCAGTTAATGCGGTATTTGCCTCTTGGAAAAATGATAGGGCTGTTTCCTATAGAAGAATACATAATATTCCTGAAAACCTTGGAACAGCAGTCAACGTGCAAGCAATGGTTTTTGGTAATTTAAATGATAATTCTGCAACTGGTGTGATATTTACACGAAATCCTTCAACTGGAGAAAAAAAGCTTTTTGGTGAGTTTTTGGTTAATGCTCAGGGTGAGGATGTGGTTTCTGGTGTTTATACTCCTTTGCCAGTTGACGGAGAGCAAAAAAACACCATGGAGAAGTTGCTGCCAAGTGTTTACCTGGAATTATGCGCAGTATGTGAAAAACTTGAAAGGCATTATAAAGACATGCAGGATATCGAATTTACTGTGCAGGACGGTAAGTTATGGATTTTGCAAACTAGGTCTGGCAAGCGTACGGCTGAAGCTGCTATTCGCATAATAGTTGATATGGTAAACGAAGGAACGATTACAAAAGAAGAAGGAATATTGAGAATTGATCCAAAAACTTTTGACAATTTATTGCATCCAGTTCTTGACGTTAAGAGCGATCAAAAAGTAATAGGGAAGGGGCTGCCGGCTTCTCCAGGGGTTGCTTCTGGATATGTAGTGTTTAGTGCAAGTGATGCTGAAAAAGCTACAGAGCAGGGCAAAAAAGTGATTTTAGTAAGGTCAGAAACGAGTCCTGAAGATATTAATGGAATGAATGCTGCAAGTGGCATAGTAACAGCACGGGGAGGGATGACCTCGCATGCTGCTGTTGTAACCCGTGGAATGGGTAAGCCATGCATTTGCAGTGTAAGTGGACTTTATATCGATAAAGATGGAACTTTCTTTTCTGTAGGGGATACAAAAGTAAATAAAGGTGAACCAATTACCATCAACGGAGGAACAGGGGAGGTTATGCTTGGCATTCTCCCTACAATTTCACCTGAATTATCGCAAGAATTCAAAACGATAATCAACTGGATAGATGAAATTAAAACGATCAAAGTGAGAGCGAACGCTGATACTCCAAAAGATGCAAAAATTGCAAAAGAATTCGGTGCAGAAGGTATAGGCTTATGTCGCACAGAACATATGTTTTTCGCTAGTGATAGAATCGAATTCATTCAAAAGTTGATAATAGCTGACGATGAAAATGAAAGGGCAAATGCGCTCATTAAACTGGAAGAAATGCAAAAGTCTGATTTCAAAGAAATATTTTCTATTATGGAGGGCAGGGAAGTCACTATACGTTTGCTTGATCCACCTTTGCATGAATTTTTACCCAATAATCAGTCTACTATAGAAAAAATCGCCAAATCGCTTAGTAAGTCAGTTGAATCAGTAAAAAATAAAATAGCACAGTTATCAGAAAAGAACCCAATGCTTGGCCATCGAGGTTGTAGACTTGCCATTTCTCATCCTGAAATATATAGCATGCAGATTAGGGCAATACTTAGTGCTGCAAATGAGCTAAAGGAAGAGAAAAAGGTAGAAGTTAAGCCTGAAATCATGGTTCCCTTTATCATGAATGAGAAAGAGTTTGTTTTGATATGCGAGTTAGTGAAGAAAGAATCTTCTGTCATCTCAGCTAGGATCAAGAAGCAGATTCCAGCGTCATGCACTGGAATGACATCAGACAAGGCGTACTCAATTGGAACAATGATAGAACTGCCACGAGCGGCACTGATTGCTGATAAGTTAGCAAAACACGCAGAGTTTTTTAGTTTTGGCACTAATGATTTAACGCAAACGACTATGGGACTTTCAAGAGATGATTCAGTTAATTTCCTCGATTCTTATAAGGAAAGCAACATATTTGAAAACGACCCATTTGAAGTGCTGGACATCGAAGGGGTAGGGGAGTTAATCAAGATAGCTATTGAAAGAGGCAAAAAAACCCGAAAAGAAATAAAACTGGGTATATGTGGAGAACATGGTGCAGATCCAAGATCTATAGAGTTTCTCATCGAATCAGGGGTGGATTATGTTTCATGCTCACCCTATAGAGTAGCGATTGCAAAGTTAGTGGCAGCACAGTTTAGTGTTAGATCTAAATTTGCTAGGTAAGTATAGTGGCAGTGTTGGCTACTCATATGGTTTGAGCCCACCAGAGGGTGTCATTCCAGCGCGTGACGCTGGAATCTAGTTTTTATTATGACCTTCTGGATCCCAGTGTCTGGGCACTGGGATGACATCCTGTTACACGTTCAACTTCATTCTCTCTCATCTCCCTATAACTTGGTAATGTAGAATTTTTTACATGCAACCCGGTGTATATTGCAACCAAAGCAGCTATGACACTGCAAACTACTGCACCAGCTACAAATGGAACCATCACAGCAGCAGTAATGAATAATCCTGTAATAACAACTCCAACAACATCTTTTGTCAATGAGGTGTAAAAATCCTTTTTGCTCTCTTTATATTTAGTTTCTTGTTCATTTGGCATAGAAAATTGAGCATCTACGAAGCCGTTAGCTTTATTATCATTATTTGGTGTGGCAGTTTGGTCAATCCCTGTTGCTACAGGTCTACTACCAATGTTTCCATTACTACTGCTGGGTTCTGCTCTATTTTCTTCATTAAGCTTACCACTATTCAAGAACGCATTAACAATTTCAGTTTTACCTACCTGTATGGCCACTTCTAAAGCCTCTTTCCTGTTTGCAGGACTCACGTAACCTAAAATAGCTCAGCTTCTTGGGCATTATCCTGAGTAATAACAAGACGCAGAGCGTTAAATTTTTCTTCTTCATTAAATTTGCCACTATCTAAGAGTATTCTTACAACGTCAGCTTGTTTTGTATTGCAGCTATATCCAATATAGTCCTGGAAGCAGTATCTGTAAGATGGATTACAGCATCTAAATCTGTAAACAATTTTACAACATCTAGAAATACGCTACGATCGCCGGTAATATTGGGCTCTCTTACAGCATTTGCAAACGAGTCAAAATTGCCGGATTTGTTTCTTTTCCTTGTATTAGTTGCCCGTAAAGTACTTCAGCAGTCATACCAGGGTTTATGAAGTTACTAGAATCTACTTCATTGCTGTCTGCTTTATTTTCTTCTACATTAGGTGCCTCTTCTTCCTCATTTATCGCTGCAGCTATTTGTTCTTGTTGAGGAAGCTTGAACCCATTTCTAAGAAAAAGATTCTTAACGCGTGGGTTGTTATTTTCGGTTGCATGCTTTAGAAGTAAGTCTCCTAACGAATTGCCTCCTTCACATTTATCTTGGAAATTAACTTCTTTCCATCTTGAACCTTTTAGCAAGTCTTCCAGATCAATGTCCTCTGTATATTGCAACATTCCAGCTATGTGCAAGACCAGGTTTTCAATATCATCATTACTATACGGCATAACTGCAATCCCACTACTATAAATATAACCTATTATACCAATTCCATCAAAACCAGTCAAGACATATTGCAGTTTCAAGCAGCATGATATATATTCAATGCTTTATTTATAGTTCTTAAAGCAAATGATGGAAGATTTAGCCTATAAATTAGTTAAAGTGACCGAAGCTGGAGCACTTGCTGCGTATAAATTGGCGGGTTTAGGTGATGAAAAAAGGGCTGATCAGGTTGCAGTTGATGCAATGCGAACAGTGTTAAATTCTATGGAAATAAATGGTGCTATCGTAATTGGTGAAGGTGAGAGAGATGAAGCGCCGATGCTATATATTGGCGAGAAGGTTGGCACTGGAAATGGTCCTGAAATCGACATTGCTGTTGACCCACTTGAAGGCACTACAATCTGCGCTCACTACAAACAGGGGGCAATGTCTGTTCTTGCTGCAACAAAAAAAGGTAACTTTTTACACGCACCTGATGTTTATATGGAAAAGATAGCAGTAGGAAAAAATCTTCCAGAGGGTGTAGTCTCACTAAAAAATAGCATTGAAAAGAATCTAGACAATTTAGCCAAGGCAAAAAAATGCAAAGTGAATGATCTCGTGGTAACTGTACTTAAACGTGAAAGGCATGGTGAATTAATAGAGAAAATCAGGAAATTAGGAGCAAAAATTAAACTAATAGATGATGGTGATGTTGCGGCCATAGTTTCACTAGTAAATGGCAATTATGATATGTATATCGGTATAGGAGGAGCACCAGAGGGAGTGCTTGCGGCTGCAGCGCTAAGCTCTATCGGCGGACAGATGGAGGGAAGATTGATATTTGACACAGATCAGTTAAAAGAAAGAGCAAAAGATTTGAACATTCACGATCCAGAAAAAATCTACACCGTAAAAGATATGGCAAGAGGTGAATCAGTGTTCATTGCAACTGGAGTAACAAGCGGAGGACTTGTGGATGGAGTTAAATTGAATCATAATACCTGTTCAACTAGTTCTTTAATAATTCTGCCTAACAAGCTGATAAAGCTGCAAGTTATAAGTTAGGTTAATTATTTTTCAATACACCTAAATTTTAGCTTGACAATATACCAATACTAAAATATATTATTTTTATCTAAAAATTAAAGGGGGTATAATGTTAGGTTCATCACAGAATATTTCGCAAGAAAAATTAATTGTACAAGGAGTTCCTCAAGATAAGCATGGATTTGATGGTGATCCTGAAGTACAAATAATATTAGATGTTATAAATAAAGATAAAAAGGCAAATCTGTTTTATGAAATAGCAAAATATTATAGAGAAAATAAAAATATTTTCCTTTTTACTGCTATGCTACGAGACAAAGAACGGCTAAAAAAGATAATTGATATAATAGATAAGGAATGTAGTGTTCAAGCTAAAGAGCAATTCGTAAGAGGAATGAATAGTTATTTGGATGGAATTAGCGTAGGAGAGCATGATGCAAAAGAATTTTTAAATAAGGAATTTTTAAATAGTGATCTAGTTGCTCTATTTAATGGACCTCCAGCACCGTATCAAGGACAAGTTCGTAATATACATAGAAATCTTAATATCAACGTTATTAAACTTGGGCAGGCTTTAAAAACCAGCAGTTTTTTCAGTAGAAAAATTAAAAGAATGGAAGAAGAGAAAAGTGAAATAAAAATCGTAAACATACACAGCAATGGTAAAAAAATAGTAAAAATTGAGAAAAATGAGAAACAACAGAGGAACTACTCCTTTACAGAATTTGCAATATGTGACATCGAAATTAGTTGGGGTGCAAAAGATGAATCTGAAAAAGACCTTAACTGTACTGTTGTTCTAAATATAAATTTTGGTCAAGTTAGTATTCAAAAGTCAACTATTAATGGTGAAAATGTTGAACCAAAGAAAATTTTAGAGTTAGCTAAGTAAAACGAGGCTGTGCTTATAAAAGGTAAAGCTTTACATGAAGTTTTAGCAGCACATTTCATTAAGCAAACACCATGCGAGGAAAAGAAGAGTACGCAATCGCACGAGAGTATTATCGTACCTGGCTCTTCTCTTGATGGGGGAACAACTGTAGAAGAAGGGATTGTATCCGTTCAGGGGAGCGGAAAATAGGGTAGACAAAGTAATCTAAAAAGATAATCATAGAGAAAATGTGAGTTTACAACAAATGGTGTCATGAAAGTAGCTGATACATAATTGTACGAGCTTTTGTTTGCGAAGAAATGTTATAGCAGGTTTTGCCTCAAACACAAAGGTGTCATTTCAGTAGCCTCCTTCCCCTGTCATCCCAGTGCCCAGACACTGGGATCCAGGAAACTTAATTGCAAGCAATGCATTGGGTGTGGTGAGTATGGGTTTTGCGTTATAGAATGAAGCACTTTTGGTGAATTTATAAAGAAAACTGGATTCCAGTGTCAAGCACTGGAATGACACCGCCTTGGATGGAAACCAGTGTCTGGGCACTGGGATGACATCCTCCCTAGTGGATTCAAATCACAATATTCGTATAGTAAGCACTGACCACTTTTGCTTCAATATTTGCGATGCCCCTGAACAGATACAATTATTCTATTATCAGGAGGATGCCGTTAATCGCCTTGTATGATGCTACTTGTAACACTTATGCCCTGAACGGAGACAGTTTAGGCTGTTATGCCTGGCGGCTTTGTTGGAATAAGTTTTTCAACACTGCTAACAATAAAATTGATTGTATCGTCAGCTACCTTATCGAATTTATCATTTATCTCTTTTCCTATTTCTTGATTTTTAACATATTCGTGTAGAGCTAAAGCAGTTATAGCTGCACATGCTGCAATTAAGCCAGTTTGTGCTATAATGAATAGTGATAATCCTCCTACGAATATAGATGTTAATCCAATAGCCAGGTTTATAATTTTACTTTGTGTTGTTTGTTGCGTCGCTTGGCTTTGATCTGCCTGTTTATCCTCTAAAGCATTCGATATTGTTTTTAAGGCAACTTTTATCGCTATTGCTGCAACTGAAACCATAATTAGCCCTATAGCTATTTTTGCTAAAAGAAGAATCGACGGTAGCATCATTACAAATAATAGCGTGCCAATTCCTCCAGCTAACCACTTCTCATTTATTTTTTTTTGATTGATTTGTACCAGTGTTCATTATTACCCTCCACTTTACTTATGATTTACCTATATCTAATACGAAATATGAAGGTAGTCAACTATATATTTTATATAAAAGATTGTATTAAAAGTTTTTCATGTTATTTTTTGCTGCTTCGTGGTTAAATTTGGAATTTTAGAAAGAGTTACGTATTATTTGAAATTCTTGTATACTGTTTTGAATCAGTTAAATAGATAATGAAGTGCAGGACGCAGTTTTAATTTTACAAGATGGTAAATGCTTTTGGGGAAAATCAATAGGTAAAAAAGGTCAGTGCATAGGTGAGGTCTGTTTTACCACTGGTATGACCGGTTATCAGCATACTATAACTGATCCTTCTTTTGCCGATCAAATTATAACGTTCACTTTTCCTCATATTGGTAACGTTGGAATAAACCATAAGGATAATGAAGGAAAGAAAATTTTTGCAAGTGGTGTGGTTATGCGTGAACTTTCTTCTATGTCCCACCCTTCTTCATATATCAGTTTAAATGATTGGTTAGAGAAAAATAACGTGATTGGGATATCAGGAGTTGATACTAGAGCTTTAACGAGACATTTGAGAGAACATGGATCTCAAAATGGAATGATATGCTCATCGAGTAAGGCGCATGCGTTGGACGAATTGAAGGAATACAAATCTGTAAATGGGATAGAAATAACCAATAAAGTCAGCTTGCATAGTAATTTTAAAAGTGACCTTAATGCAAAATATAGGGTTGTAATCGTTGATTTTGGCGTGAAAATCAGTATAGTTTCACGCTTAATAGAACTTGGTTGTACAGTTGAATTAATCAGACCAAGCACAGGTTTTGCTCAAAAAGTGTTGAGTATGAATCCAGATGGGATAGTGCTTTCAAATGGTCCTGGTGATCCGCAAGAAATAGGAGAAAGTGTAGTTTCAGAAATAGACATTATTATAAAATCTAAAATACCAATTTTTGGCATATGCATGGGCCATCAATTACTTGCGATTACTTTGGGGGCAAAGACCATCGAGATGGATATAGGTCACCGAGGGAGTAACCATCCAGTTTATGATGTAAGTAGTGGAAAAGTTGAGATCACTAGCCAAAATCATGGTTTTGTTGTTGATTCAGCTTCTCTTCCAAGTAATGTTGAAATTACTCACATTTCTCTATCTGATAATAGTGTAGAGGGAATAATGATGAAGGATTACTCAGTCTTTTCTGTGCAATATCATCCAGAAGAAGCGCCAGGTACGCATGATTCGCATTATTTGTTTAGACGTTTTATTGACAATATTGTGTTGTATAAAATGAAATCTGCATGATTTTAATTAGGGTAGGTTTTATTGCTTGATTTTTTAATTTTAGGCGTTTAGTATTAAATACAATAAGAGCTTAAGTTAAGATGCTAAAATAGTATTCTCTTAACAAATTTTTGCGGAGGAGTGACCGAGTGGTTAAAGGTAACAGACTGTAAATCTGTCCGCGTGAGCGTACGTAGGTTCGAATCCTACCTCCTCCATTGTGCGGGTATAGCTCAATGGTAGAGCTCTAGCCTTCCAAGCTAGTGACGTGGGTTCGATTCCCACTATCCGCTCTTTTTTTTGTTGTATTTTTATAAAATCAACATATTATTTATTGATGTATTTGTATTTTAGGTAGAAAAGTTTAAATTATGACAGCAATAGTGGAAGCATTTGGAAAGCCGCATGTAAATGTGGGAACAATAGGACATGTGGATCATGGGAAGACAACGTTAACAGCGGCGATAACAAAGCATTATGGAAATTTTGTAGCGTACGATCAGATAGATAAAGCGCCAGAAGAAAGGAAGAGGGGGATAACGATAGCAACAGCGCATGTTGAGTATCAGACAGAGAAAAGGCATTATGCACACGTTGATTGTCCTGGACACGCTGACTATGTAAAGAACATGATAGTAGGTGCAGCACAGATGGATGCGGCGATATTGGTAGTGTCAGGGGTTGATGGGCCAATGCCACAAACGAGAGAGCATATATTGCTGGCGAAGCAGGTGGGTGTTGGATATATCGTGGTGTATATAAATAAAGCTGATGTTGCTGATGCTGATATGATAGATTTAGTAGAAATGGAAGTGAGGGAATTGCTGAATAAATACGGATTTCCAGGGGATGAAGTGCCTGTGGTAGTTGGTTCAGCACTCAAGGCGCTGGAGGATGACAGCAGCGAATATGGAAAGAAATCAATAGATAAATTGATGGAAAAGTTAGATGAATATGTGGCGGTTCCACCAAGGCCTGTGGATTTACCATTTTTATTGCCAATTGAAGATGTGTTTTCGATATCGGGGCGAGGAACGGTGGTAACAGGAAGGATAGAGAAGGGAGAGATAAAGACGGGAGAAGAGATAGAGATAATAGGTCTGAAGGGAACGCAAAAGACGATATGCACAGGTGTAGAAATGTTTAAGAAATTGCTGGATAAGGGGAGTGCAGGACTCAATGTAGGAATATTGTTAAGAGGAACAAAAAGAGAAGAAGTAGAGAGAGGGCAAGTATTGGCAAAACCGGGGACGATAACGCCGCATAGAAAGTTTAAGGCGGAGGTTTATATATTAAAGAAAGAGGAAGGAGGAAGGCATACACCATTTTTTGCGAATTACCAGCCACAGTTTTATTTAAGGACAACGGATGTAACTGGGAGCATAAAATTGCTAGATGGGAAGGAGATGGTAATGCCAGGAGATAATGTGAGTGTAGAAGTAGAATTGCAAGTACCGATAGCAATGGATAAGGGATTGCGTTTTGCGATAAGAGAAGGCGGTAGAACTGTTGGTTCTGGTGTTGTTTCTGAAATTTTGGAGTGAGTGTAGTAACTAAGATGAAGCAAGATATATATATTAACATTAAGGCTTTCGATTGTTCTTTATTGGAGGAGTGTGTTCGAAAGTTTGTTGATGAATTAAAGCGGTCCAGTGCAAAATTATCTGGTCCGATTGCGTTGCCAAGAAAAGATTCTAAATTTATTGTTAATAGATCTCCTCACGTTGATAAAAAATCTCGTGAACAGTTTGAAATGAGAACTTCTAGACGTTTGATTGTTTTACATGATCTTACTCCTACTATGATGCAGATGCTTACAGGTTTATCTTTTTCTGCTGGCGTAGAAGTGGATTTAAAAGTCAAGGAAGTTAAGGTTTAGGAGAAGGAAATGAAGAGAATAAATTCACTGAGGAGAATTGGTTTATTAATGACGAATATTGGTCATACTGCTATATACTCTGACAATAGTCGCATGGCTGTAACTTTATTGCATCTCAGCGAAACTTATATTGTTGATATAAAAGGACAAGATAAATGTGGCTATAATTCAGTCATTTTAGGCACAGGAGATTTTAAAAATATAGCAAAACCTCAGTTGGAATATTTAAAGAAAAAGGGTATAAATAATAAATGTAAGTTATACGAAAGTAGATTAAATGATCTGTCGGGAATAGAATGTGGTAAAAAAGTGGGAATCAATCATTTTGTGGTTGGTCAATATCTTGATATTACGGGTTATTCTATCGGTAAAGGATTTGCTGGTGTGATGAAGCGGCATAACTTCAGTGGGCTTAGGGCATCTCATGGTGTTTCTATTGCTCACAGATCACAAGGTTCCACTGGTCAATGTCAGGATCCTGGTAGAGTATTCAAAGGAAAGAAAATGGCTGGTCATTTAGGTAACAGCAGAATAACTGCACAAAATATGAAGATATTATCCATTGATCATGAAAATAGTATAATTGCTGTGAAGGGTAATAATGTTCCTGGGTTTAAAAATTCCTATGTTTTTGTAAGAGATGCAGTTAAAAAATCTTTACATAAAGATGTTCCTTTTCCGGTAGGTTTACTGTTAGATGTAAATGATGATGCTAGTAATTTGGTAAGTTAGTTATGGAATGTAATTTAGTTAATCTATCTAATAATAATGTGGGTACTGCTCAGCTCAATCCTTTGATATTTTCTGCTAAGCAAAAATTGAGTATTTTGCATGATATAGTGAGATGGCAATTAGCGAAGAGAAGAGCTGGTACTCATAAAACAAAAGGTATCAGTGATGTCTCTGGTACAACAGCTAAACCTTATGGTCAAAAACGTACCGGTAGGGCAAGACAAGGGAGCTTGCGATCTCCTCAATTTAGAGGTGGTGGGATTATTTTCGGCCCTGTTGTGAGGAGTCATACTTATTCTCTTAATAAGAAAGTACGCAAATTTGGTTTAAAAATTGCTTTATCTCTAAAGTATTTAAATAATCAAGTGATTATTCTGGATAATTTAAATATTGATGTGAAGAAAACGTCTGAAATGTGTAAATGTATTAAAAATTTTAAATTTTCTTCCTTTTTGATAGTTGGTGATTATGGAGATGATTTGTTGCGTGCTGTTAGAAACTTGCATTATGTAGACTTAATCAAACCTATTGGGTTAAATGTCTTTGATATATTGAATCACGAGTGCGTGATGTTGACAAAGGATACTTTAAAGCATCTTGAAGGTAGATTGTTATGATCAAATATAATAATATAATAAAATCTCCTATAATTACAGAAAAGGCCTCTTTTTTGAGGGAGAAGTTTAATAAATATTCTTTGTATGTTTTTGTAAATGTAAATAAGCGTCAAATAAAGTTGGCAATAGAGTTTCTATTTGATGTTAAAATTTCTTCTATAAATGTTATTAGAATTAAGCCTAAATATAGGCGTTTCAGGGGTGTGATTGGTTGTGAAAAACAGAAAAAGAAAGTTTATTTTTCTTTGATAGATGGTCAAAAATTAGATATAATGAGCGTTTAATATGGGTATGAAATTTTTTAATCCTGTTACTCCGTCTTCTCGTGGGACTGTGTTAGTAAGTAAAGTTGGTTTATCAAAAGATGAGCCAGAAAAGTCTCTTACATCCGGTAAAAAGTCCAGTGGTGGAAGAAATAATTATGGTAGAATTACAACTCGTCATAGGGGTGGTGGTCACAAAAAGAAGTATAGAGTTATAGATTTTAAGCGTAATAGAAGTGGTCAGGGTATAGTTGAAAAAATAGAGTATGACCCAAATAGAAGTGGGTTTTTGGCGTTAATATCATATAAGGAAGATGATATTAAGTCTTATATATTAGCTCCTCAAGGTATGAAGCCAGGTGATGTTGTTACAGCTGGGAATGATGCTGATATTTTGCCAGGGAATTGTTTGCTACTCAAGCATATACCTGTTGGTTCTTTCGTTCATAATGTTGAGCTGAAGCCAGGTAATGGTGCTGCGATTGCTAGAGCTGCTGGTTGTTATGCACAAATCGTTGGTCGTGATGGCCAATATGTTTTATTACGACTCAGGTCTGGTCAAATTAGGTTGATTTTATCTTCTTGCAAGGCTACTATTGGTGTAGTATCTAACCCTGACCATAAGAATAGAAAGTTGGGTAAAGCTGGGAGAAGTAGGTGGCTTGGGATTAGACCTACTGTACGTGGAGTTGCAATGAATCCGGTTGACCATCCTCATGGAGGCGGGGAAGGAAAAACCTCTGGTGGTCGTCATCCTGTTACTCCTTGGGGTGTTGCAACAAAAGGAAAGAAAACTCGAAGGAGAAATAAATCTAGTGATAAGTATATAAAACAATTGAAAGGTTAGTTTATGAGTAGATCTGCATGGAAGCTTCCTTTTTGTCATCCTTCTATATTAAAGTCGGTGAATAATGCTTTAAACAAGGGGTTTGTTAACATGGCTATAAAAGTTCATTCCAGGGCTTCTGTAATTCTTCCTAATTGTTTAGGTTTAAAGTTTGCTGTTTATAATGGTAAGGATTACATTCCTGTGAATGTTAATGATCAGAATATGATAGGTCATAAGTTTGGTGAGTTTTCACCCACTCGTAAATTTACTGGGCATAGTGGTGATAAAAAGGCGACAAGAAGGTAATTGATATGAAAAACAGAGATGTAATAGTTAAAGCTGGTTCTAGGGTTTTAAAATCAACTCCTCGTAAATTGAATTTGGTTGCTGGTTTAGTACGTAATAAAAAAGTTTCTTTTGCCACTGTGCAATTAAGATTTTGTGAAAAGAAAGCTGCAGGTCTTATAAGGAAGGTATTAAATTCTGCGATTGCTAATGCTCAAAATTATGGATTGGATATCGATAATTTATATATAAAAGAAATTTTAATAGGTAAGTCTCTTACTTTGCGTAGGGTATGTCCAAAAGCTATGGGTAGAGCTAATAGAGTTAGTAAACGTTATAGTAATATAACTGTAAAATTGGGGGAAATTATATGATTCATAAAAATAGAAAATTAACAAGGAAAGTGCAAAAATATGGGAAACGTTAATCCTAAAGGATTTAGGTTAAAAATAATTAATACTTGGTCATCTATTTGGTATGCTGAGAAGGGTTATAAACAAGGGTTGCATCAAGATTTATCTATTCGCAGTTATATAAATGAATCTTTTAAGCATGCTGGTGTTTCTAAAGTAATTATAGAGCGTACGATCGATTTGGTATCTGTAATAATACATTCTTCTAGACCTGGAGTGATAATAGGTAAGAAAGGCTCGGATATTGAGAAGATAAAGCAAAAGATAGCTGAAAAAGTAAAAAATAATGTGGAAGTGAATGTAGTAGGGGTTAAAAGGTCTGAAATAGATGCAGTTTTAATATCAAACAGCATTGCACAGCAGTTAGAAAAAAGGGGTTCATTTAGAAGAGCGATGAAAAAAGCTATTCAAAGTTGTTTGAGGATGGGTGCTAGAGGTATTAAAGTAAGTTGTTCTGGGCGCCTTGGCGGAGCTGAGATAGCTCGTACTGAGTGGTATAAAGAAGGCCGTTTGCCTTTGCATACTTTACGTGCTAATATAGATTATGCTTTTGCTGAAGCAAAAACTATATATGGCATCATAGGAGTTAAGGTCTGGGTTTATATTGGTAACTAATTAGGTATATTGAAATGTTTGTTCCTAAAAAAAGTAAATATAAAAAAGTATTTAAAGGACGAATTAAGGGTAACACGAAAGGTGGTAGCACATTATCTTTTGGAGATTATGGTCTAAAGGCTATGGAAGCAGGTAGGATTCAATCTAAGCATATTGAAACTGCAAGGCGTGTAATATCTAGAATATTAAAACGCTCTGGTAAAGTGTGGATAAGAATTTTTCCTGATACCCCTGTTAGTAAAAAGCCGGCGGATGTGCGTATGGGTAAAGGGAAAGGTAGTGTTGAGTTTTGGGTATTTAAAGCTAAGCCCGGTAGAATGTTGTTTGAAATTAGCAGTGATGTTCCCATGCATTTAGCAAGATTGGCGCTTGAAAAGGCAACTGCTAAGCTTCCTATGAAGTGTAATTTTGTATCTAATCATAATTAAATGGAGTTGCAATGGATATAGCTGACATTGAATCGAGGTCCTCGCAAGAATTGCATGAAATTCTTGTGAATTTGAGAAAAGAGTTTGTTAATTTGGTTTTTCAAAAAAAGCTGGGCCAGTGCAACAATATTTCGCGTTTTAGCTTAATAAAAAAGAGCATAGCTCGTATTCTAACTACATTAAATAAAAGAAGAAGAGAGGAAAAGAATGCCTAAAAAGGTTTTTTGTGGTACTGTAACTAAGGCTGAGTGTGATAAGACTGTAAAGGTTTCGGTATTACAAGTGTATAAGGATGAGCTGTATAAAAAGGTTATAAAAAAATACAAGAAGTATACAGCACATGATGAGAATAATAGTTGTAAAGAAGGGGACAAGGTTTTAATACAAGAACACAAGCCTATTTCTACTACTAAAAAATGGGTTGTTGTTAATAGCTCACATTGAATAGGATATTTACATGATTCAAAAAAATACATTATTGGAAGTAGCTGATAATTCTGGTGCGCGTGCAGTGCTTTGTATTGGTTTATTGGGTGGTAGAAAATCTGCATCTATAGGTGACACAGTTATTGTATCTACTAAATCTATTACTCCAAGAGGGAAGGTTGAGAAGGGAAAAGTATATAGAGCAGTTGTGGTGAGGGTGAAAAGCCCTATTAGAAAATCTGATGGTTCTGTAATTCGTTTTTCTAGCAATGCTGTAGTTTTGATTAATGATCAAGGTGAACCACTTGGCACTCGGGTGTTTGGTCCGGTAAAAAAGTTATCATCTGGTTCTTTTATGAAGATAATGTCATTAGCTGTTGAGGTTTTATAATGAGTGCTAAAATAAAAAGTGGTGACGACGTTATAGTTTTAACTGGTAGAGATAAGGGAAAAATTGGTAAGGTAATCAAAGTTATAGCACGTGATGCTAAAAAGAAAGTAATTGTTTCTGGAGTGAATGTGCATAAGAGACATACTAAACCAAAAGCTGGTAGTAGTGGTGGTATATTAAATAAAGAGTTAGCTATTGATATATCCAACGTTGCAACATTGGACCCTAAATATAAAACTCCAACTAAAGTGGGGTTTAAGGTTATAGACAGTAGAAAAGTGCGTTTTGCAAAAGTTTCTGGAGAAGTGATAGATTAGGTTGATATGTTCAAAGAATTATATAAAGATAGCGTAGTAAAGTCCTTAAAGGATAAGTTTAATTACGGCAATATAATGCAAGTGCCTAAACTTGTCAAGGTGTGTATCAATATGGGCGTTGGAGATGCTGCTACAGATAGTAAAGCAATAAATGAACCACTTGATAGCCTATATTTGATTGCTGGGCAGAAGCCTTTATCAACTTTTGCAAAAAAATCTATTTCTGGCTTCAAGATCAGAAAAGGTGCTACAGTAGGTTGCAAAGTAACTTTGCGTAGAGATAAAATGTATGAGTTTTTAGAAAGATTGATATATATTGCTTTGCCAAGGGAAAAAGATTTTAGAGGATTTAGTGTGAAGCAATTTGACGGTAATGGTAATTTTTCCTTTGGTATAAAGGAACATATCTCGTTTTTAGAAATAGACTATGATAAAATAAGTAAAATTAGAGGTGTGGATATTAATATTATAACAAGTGCAGTTAGTGATAAGGAAGCAAAGGAATTATTACTGGCTCTTAAATTTCCTTTTTTTGATTAATTGAGAGGAGAAATATATGGCAAAAAAATCTATGATAGAAAGAAATCTTCGCAGAATAAAGTTGTGCGATCAATATAAAGAAAAAAGAGAAAAATTGAAATCTATAATAAATAATAAGGATTTGTCTATTGTAGAAAGGTTTACAGCTCAAAATAAATTAATTAAAAAATTGCCTAGAAATTCTTCTAAAACCAAAATTAGAAATAGGTGTGCTTTAACTGGGAGACCAAGAGGAGTATATAGAAAATTTGGTTTATGTAGAATTATTTTGCGTGATTTATGTTCTTTTGGGCAAATTCCAGGAGTTACAAAGTCTAGTTGGTAAATATAATATAAGGAGTATATTGTGGCGTTATCTGATAGTATTGGTGATTTTTTAACAAGGATACGTAATGCTCAATTGGCAATGCATAGGGCAGCAAGGGTACTATTTTCTAAGATGAATTCTTCTATATTGGAGATTTTAAAAGAGGAAGGGTATATCCTTGATTATGAAAAGCAAGTTGTAGATAATTTACCTTCTTTCATTGTAAAATTGAAGTATTATGAGAAGTCACCTGTAATTAGTGACATAGTTAGGGTGTCAAAGCCTGGTTGTCGTCGTTATTCTAAGTATAAGGACATTTCTAAAGCATATAATGGTCTTGGTATTTTTATTATATCGACACCCAAAGGAGTGATGACTGATTATAATGCACATAAGTTAAAGGTTGGTGGAGAAGTTTTGTGTCGTGTGTTTTAAATAATAGGAGAAATTCATGTCTCGTATAGGTGCTGCTCCTATCAATATTCCTGCTGGTGTTTCAGTTGAATATAATAATGGTAGTATGTTAATAAAGAGTGCTAAGGCTGAAAAGGAAGTTAGCTTGATCAGGGATGTTGTGTGTCAGATTATTGATAATCAGCTATTGCTTTCTGTTGATCAAGATAAAGATAATTATGATAAAATAAAGCCTATGTGGGGCACTTATAGGAGTAATATTAATAATATCATTAACGGCATGGTTGATGGTTTTTCTGTTAATCTTGAGATTAACGGTGTGGGATATAAGGCAGAGTGTGATGGTAAGTATTTGACTTTGTATCTTGGTTATAGCCATAATGTTAAATATAAAGTGCCTAAAGATGTTGAGATTAAGTGCATAAAGCCAACTCACTTAGTAGTTAGTGGTATGGATAAGCAGAAGGTCTATATGGTGGCGTCTGATATATGCAAAATTAGAAAATATGATCCTTATAAAGGTAAGGGTGTTGTAATAAAAGGCAAATTTATGCTGCGTAAGGTTGTAAGTAAAAAGAAGTAATAAAAATGAAAAGATCGTATAATTTTTTAAGTAATTCTGAAAAAAGGAAGTTACGTAATAGAGCGAAGCTTGACAAGAGCGCTGAACGTTTACGTATATCCATATTTAAATCTAATAGGCATTTTTATGTCCAATTAATTAATGATGTAAAAGGAATAACTCTCACTTCAGCTTCTACTTTGGATGCTAAAATTAAGGATGTATGTAAAGGGAAAGTCAACGCTGAAACTATAAAACAGGTTTCTTCTTTAATGGTTGAGCGTCTGTCTGGCATGAAATTAGAGCAGCAGCTTACGTTTGATCGTGGAGCGTATAAATACACAGGATTAGTTTCTCAATTTGCTGAGGCTTTAAGAAGTTCTGGATTTGAATTTTAGAAGGTTTTGAATATGGCTATAAAGAATTTACAAAATAATAATGATTTATCAGAGCTTTTAGTTTCGGTACGAAGAGTGACAACGGTTACCAAAGGTGGTAGAAGATTTTCATTTTCAATTTTGGTTGTTGTTGGCGATGAGAAGGGTAGGGTAGGGTGTGGAATAGGTAAGCACGCAGAAGTTGCTGAAGCAAGAGTCAAAGCTGTAAATGCTGCAAAGAAATCAATGATTAGAGTGTACTTGCGTGAAGGTAGAACTTTGCATCATGGTATTAAAGCTAAATTTTGTTCTGGTGAGATAGTTTTAAGAACCGCAAGAGCCGGAACAGGTATTATTGCTGGTGGAGCGATTAGATCAGTTTTTGAGGTGTTAGGTATAAAGGATGTGGTAGCTAAATCCACTAGATCAAATAATCCTCATAACGTTATATGTGCGGTGTTTAAGGCTTTTGATAGTATGTTATCTCCTCGTCAGGTAGCAAGCAAAAGAGGCAAAAAGATTAGCGAGATAGTTGGGAACAGGTAAAGTATGAATAATGCTGTAAAATTAAACTCTATATTTACTAAGTTATCTAAGAAAAAGAAGCCTAAGTTGCTGGGTAGAGGTATCGGTTGTGGTAAAGGTAAAACATCCGGTAGAGGGCATAAAGGGCAAAAGGCTAGAAGTGGAGTTTCCATAAATGGTTTTGAGGGTGGACAACAGTCTATATATACTCGTTTGCCTAAAAGAGGTTTTAAGCCTATACGTAGGAACATATACTCTATAATTAATGTTGGCGATATACAGCGCTTAATGGAAGCTAAAAAAATAGTGAAAGACTCTGTTATAGATAAGGAGAAGCTGTATGAATTAGGTTTTATAAAGTCTATTAAGGATAAAATTAAACTTCTTAATAAAGGTAAGTTGAGCGAAGAATTTGTGTTTCATGTTGATTTTGCGTCAGAAGCTGCAAAAAAATCTGTAGCTTCAGTTGGTGGTAGTGTGGAAATACTATCGTAAATCATGGGCAATAAATCTGCATTTAATAGCTTGGATCCTACGTTGTTATATAAAGGTGATTTATTAAAGCGTATATTTTTTACGCTAATAGCTTTGATTTGCTATCGCTTGGGTACTTATGTGCCTATTCCTGGAATTAATCTTGATGTAATTAATGATATATTTCCCAAAGATGGCTCAGGCGTTTTTGGAGTATTTAATTTATTTTCTGGTGGTGCATTGGCTAGAATGACAATTCTAGCATTGAACGTTATGCCATATATAATGGCTTCTATCATTATTCAGTTACTTTCTTCTGCGATTAAAGGAATGAAGGAAGTTAAGAATGATGGAGAGTCAGGCCGTAGAAAGATGAATTCTTATATACGCTATCTGACCATAGTAATTTGTGTATTTCAATCAATTCCAATTTTGGTTGGATTGGAAGGGATGAATAGGGAAGGGGTATTGGTTGTAATCGAACCTGGTGTTATGTTTCGTACAATAGGTGTTTTCAGCCTTTTAGGTGGAACTATGCTTTTAATATGGCTTGGTGAACGAATCAGCGCTAGCGGTATAGGCAATGGTATCTCATTAATCATTTTCACGGGTATAATATCAGAGTTACACAGCGCTTTGTCATCTTTGTTAACGTTAAATAAAAACGGTAGCGTATCGTTATTTATTATCCTTTTTGTTTTGGTATTGTTTTTTTTGCTGCTACTCTTAGTCATTTTTGTAGAGTCTTCTTATAGAAAGGTTATTGTTCAACATCCTAAAAAGCAATTTAAAAGATTACATAATGACGATTTTACTTATATTCCATTGAAGATTAATTTATCTGGTGTAGTACCAACCATTTTTGCTAATGCAATTTTATTGACACCTATTTCAATTGCAAATTTCTATAAGGGGCACGCTTTTTCTGATTTTATTTTGAATTACTTTATGGCAAATAAAGTAGTATATATTGTAGCCTATTTGGTGCTGATAGTATTTTTTAATTTTTTCTATACCAATTTTATATTTAATCCAGAGGAAAACGCAGATTTTCTTAAAAAAAATGGTGGTTTTATACCTGGTAGAAGGCCTGGGAAACATACTTCTGATTACCTTCAAGATATAGTTTTTAAGTTGACATTCATTGGCTCTGCGTATTTGGTAGTCATATGTACTGTACCTGAAGTTATGAGATATTATTATGATATACCATTTATTTTTGGTGGGACGAGCTTACTGATTATAGTGAACGTTATTACTGATACTATTATGCAAATACAATCTTATATTTTTTCAAATAGGTACGACAACTGGATAAAGAAATATGAGTCTAAAACGAGGAAAGTAAGATGATCATTACGATTTTTGGTCCTCCAGGTTCTGGTAAAGGTACTCAGTCAAGCTTGTTAATAGCAAAATATAATTTAAAATTAATTTCAGTAGGGGATTTATTAAGGAATATTATATCTAGCAGTAGTGAGTTAGGTAGAAAAATAAAGGGTACCGTGGAATCTGGTAATTTAATTCAAGATGAAATTATATGTGGATTATTACGTGACCAGCTTGCATTGGTGGATGATAATTGCTTATTAGATGGTTTTCCGAGAAATTTAAACCAGGCTCATTTTTTGACTCAAGTTTTGCAAGAAAAATATAATAGGGATGTTGACATTGTAGTTGAGCTGCAGCTTGACGATAATATTGCAATCGATAGGTTAAAAAATCGTCTCGCGTGTTTGGACTGTAAAAGCATATATAGTGTATCTTCTTTTAAGAGTACTACTTGTGCTAAATGTAAAAGTACGAGGTTAGAGAAAAGAATTGATGATGCTGATATGTCTGCAATTAATAAGAGAATAAGTGAATATCACCTTCAAATGAAAGGTTTACGCGAGTATTATAAAGGCAAATTATTAACAATTGACGCTAATTTGAGTGTTGATGAGGTAACGCAAGAGATTGAAAGTAAAATTTCTTGTAATTTGGTTTGACTCTGAGTTGTTTTATGGTATAAATTAAGAGTTGTTATTAATAAAGTATCGAGGTACCAGTGGCACGTATTGCAGGCATAAATATTCCAGTGAGGAAATGTGTTCCTTTTGCATTAACTTATATATATGGTATAGGTATTGCTACTGCGAATGTAATTTGTCACGCTTGCGAAGTTGATAAGCGCAAACGTGTTTCAGAATTACGAGATGAAGATATAGAAAAGATCAGCGGTTTCATTAGACAAAATTATGTTATAGAAGGTGAGCTCAGAAAAGAAGTGGCTATGAACATAAAATCTTTAGTGGAAATGGGATGCTATAGAGGGGTGAGACATAGAAAAGGTTTACCTGTGAGAGGGCAAAGGACTCATACTAATGCTAAGACTCGTAAAGGTAGATCTCGGTTGCCTATTGCTGGGAAAAAATAAAATTTATTATTGTGAGTTTTAATGAAAAAAGTCAAAACGGTTGGTAAGAGTAAGAAGGAGTTTATTACTGGTGTTGTCCATATTCGTGCAACTTTTAATAATACTTTTGTAAATGTAACTGATGTTCATGGTAATACGCTATGTCAAACTTCTGTGGGTGCATGTGGTTTTTCAGGTTCGAGAAAATCCACACCTTATGCTGCAGGTAAGGCTGCGGAGTCTGCTGCGAAGAACGCAATGGAGAGATTTGGTATGAAGGTTGTCTCTGTAATAATTCGCGGTCCTGGCTTTGGTAACGAAGCTGCAGTTAAAGCACTTCAGAGCTGTGGGTTGACTGTGACTTCAATTGCAGATAAAACCGCAATTCCTCATAATGGGTGCAGGTTAAGAAAAAAAAGAAGAGTATAGGATATTTGAAAGGGTTGTTTTATGTATTATAATAATGATGTTTCTCTCTGTAGCAATTTAGATAAATTGATTAAACCTAGTTCAGTTAAGGTAATATCAGATGATTCAAGTGAAAAAAGTGATATAGTGCTAGAACCGTTGGAAAGTGGTTTTGCTTTAACATTAGGTAATGCATTAAGACGTGTAATGTTATCTTCTCTTAAAGGTAGTGCTGTTTATGGAATAAAAATTGAAGGTGTAACTCATGAGTTCACTTCAATTCCAGGGGTGAGAGAAGACGTAACTGATATAGTATTAAATATGGGTATGTTGAGGTGTAAATTAAATGGTGCTTCTAATAAATGCTTAAATTTAAACGCTAAAGGGCCTTGCCAGGTATTAGCTGGGATGATAGAAACTGATGATCAATGCTCTATTGTTAATAAAGATTTGTTAATATGTACGCTAGGGCAAAATGTAGAGCTTAACATGACCATATATGTGGCTAGCGGAAAAGGTTATCTTCCTGTAACTAAATATAAAGAAAATGAACTTTTGAAGCTTATGAGTGAACAGGATTTAATTGGTTTTATTCCAGTTAATGCTTTGTATAGCCCTGTCAACAGGGTTTCGTACAGGGTAGAGAACAGTCGTGTTGGCCAAGTGACTGATAAGGATAAGCTGATATTGTCAATTGAAACTGATGGTACAATTTCTCCGAGTCAAGCTGTTGACTCTGCTGCAAGAATATTACAGGAGCAACTTCAGCCCTTTATTAGTTCTGATGTAAGTTATAAAAAATCGCAGGTTTCTTCGTCTAGTGGTGCTAAAGATTTGGGTTATGACCCTGTCTTATTGCGTAAGGTAGATGAAATGGAATTATCTGTCAGGTCTCATAACTGTCTGAAAAACGAAAACATCACTTATATAGGTGATCTTGTGCAAAAGACAGAAGGTGAAATGTTAAGAACTGCTAATTTTGGCAGAAAGTCTTTGAATGAGATTAAGGCGGTTTTGACTAATTTTGGCTTGTCTTTGGGTATGAATGTGCTAAACTGGCCACCTAAGGATATAGATGAGTTGGCTAAACAACATACTGATGAAGATTAGGTGATATATGAAACATGGAATAAAAAAACGTAAACTATCTCGTTGCACTGAACATAGATTATCGACGTTAAAGAATCTATCTATCTCATTAATTAACCATGAGCAGATTGTAACTACTTTACCAAAAGCTAAGGAACTTCGTCCATATGTCGAAAAGTTTATTACAATTGCTAAGAATAAGAATACTTTACATGGTAGAAGACTTTTGCTTTCACGCCTTCATAATAGTAAGTTAGCAGTTGATAAGTTATTAAACGTCTTAGCCAGCCGTTATCAAGATCGTAAAGGTGGGTATTCTAGAATAATAAAATTTAGCACTCGAAAGGGTGATTGCGCTTCAATGGCAGTGATAGAACTGGTTGATAGGGATATTGCAGCAAGAGGTAAGGTTTATAGTAAAAATAAAGAAGGAGGCAAAGTAGTTACACAAAGTTAATTGTTATCATAATTGTTCTTCTTGTGGTAAGTAGGTTACGCTACTTTGTAGGTTACTTTGGCGAGTTATTAGTTTTGGTATATTTAAAACTGAAATGGTATAATGTTATAAAACGCCGTTACCGTTGTAAGTTCGGTGAAATTGACTTAATTGTATCTAAAAAAAAGGAGCTGATTTTTATAGAAGTTAAAACAAGTTTGCTTGGAAAAGAAATACCGATATCTCATCTTTAATGTCAGTCTATTATAAATTCTTCTAAGTATTTCTTAAGTAAAAACTTTAGTTTTTTAGATTATTCAGTCAGATATGATTTATATTTTCTTTCCTTAAAGAGAAGACCTGTTTATATAAAAAATGCTTGGATTGAAGAATGAAAGATTTGTAGCTGAATTAATTTAGATTTACTGGATTTAATATGAAAAAGACCCAATACAATAATTTAGTTTCATCTTACGCTAGAGTGCTATTTCATGTCTCAGGAAGCAGGTTAGGTATTATAAGGAAAGAAGTAGAATTTTTGTTGGCTTTTTTTAAGGATCAACGTGATGTTTTTGTGTACCTATCTCATCCTATGATTTCTTTTGCACACAAAAAAGAAGTGATGCTTTCTATAAATGAGCACTTGAGTGAGAATTTAGTAAAATTTATTATGGTTATATTTGCAAATAAACGCTCTAGTTTATTGATCCTTATATTAGAAAAATTCTTAAGTCTTGCAAGAGAAAATGAAAATGAATTCGAAATTACTATAAAGTCAGCAGAAACTTTAAAGGAATCTGATATAAAAATAATTACTGAATCTTTGAGCTTTCTTGGTAAAATAATAAAAGTAAGCAATGTGGTTGACCCTTCTATACTAGGTGGCTTCGTAGTTAGGTATGGTTTTAATTTGATCGATGCTTCGCTAAAAAGTTACTTGGATAGGTTAGTTGACTTAAGTAAAATGGAAATATTAAAAGTAAGGAATTTTGTATGAAGAACAGTATGAATGTTTCTGAGATAGCAAGTATAATAAGAGAAAAGGTTGAGACGTTTGATAATCCTATAAAGCGGGAAAATATAGGTGAAGTAATTTCAGTAACAGATGGTATCGCATTGGTTTATGGGCTGGAAAAAGCAAAATTCGGTGAAAAGGTATTTTTTGCAAGTGGTGTAGAAGGAATAGTTCTCGATTTAGATCATGATACGGCTGGAATAGTTGTGCTTGGTAATGACCGTGATGTGAAAGAAGGGGACGTTGTAAAATGTAGTGGTGATGTTGTGCAGGTGCCTGTAGGGCATGAATTGTTAGGGAGAGTTGTAAATGCGTTGGGCCATCCTATGGACGACGGTGGGGAAATTAGAGCCAAAAACAGAATGGATATAGAATCTAAAGCGCTAGGCATTATTGATCGTAAGTCTGTGCATGAGCCACTGCAAACAGGAATTAAAATTATAGATTTGCTAATTCCAATAGGTAGAGGGCAGCGTGAATTAATTATTGGTGATAGACAAATTGGTAAAACTACTATTGCGCTTGATACTATTATCAATCAGAAGAAGATTAACGATGAGGTAAACGAAAATCAAAAAGTTTACTGTGTTTATGTTGCTATTGGGCAAAAAATTTCAACAGTAGCAAAAGTGGTAAATAAGCTGAAAGAAGGCGGAGCATTAGAGTATACAACTGTAGTTGTGGCTAGTGCATCTGACTGCGCGCCTATGCAATTTTTAGCACCTTATGCTGGTTGCACTATTGGGGAATTTTTCCGTGACAATGGAATGCATTGTTTGATTATATATGATGATTTATCTAAGCATGCTGTGGCATATAGGCAGATGTCTTTATTGCTCAGACGTCCTCCTGGTCGTGAAGCTTACCCTGGAGATATATTCTATGTACATTCTCGCTTGCTTGAAAGAGCTGCTAAAATGTCTGATAAAAAAGGGCAGGGTTCTTTAACTGCTTTGCCAATTGTCGAAACTCAAGCTGGTGATGTATCTGCATATGTGCCAACAAATGTTATTTCAATCACCGATGGGCAGATCTTTCTTGAGTCTGAATTATTTTATAAAGGATTTCGACCTGCAGTAAATATAGGTTTGTCAGTTTCACGGGTTGGTTCTGCTGCACAACTAAAGTCTGTGAAGAAAGTTGCTGGTTCTATAAAGCTAAGCTTAGCTCAGTATAGAGAATTAGAAGATTTTGCAAAATTTGGTTCTGATCTTGATGCTAGTGTTCAATTATCCTTGAATAAGGGTAAATATCTTGTCGAGTTATTAAAGCAAAAACAACATTTACCTATGTCAATAGAAGAGCAAGTAGTGCTGATGTATATTTTTTCTAACCTATATAATCAGTTAAGTAAAGTACAAATAAGTTACATTAATAAATTTGAACATGATCTTATTAATTATTTTCATACTGTACACCCTGGGGTTTTAAAAAAGTTGTCAAATGACATGAGTGATGATATAAAAGGTGATATTTTTAACATTGTGAGTAATTTCGTTACTCAATTTAATTGCGTTTAGGTGGTGATTATGGCTTCATCCATTATTAATAAATTTCCTATGACGAGGGAAGGTTTTGAGAATATGCAAGCCGAACTTGAAAAATTAAAGGAAGAAAAACCTTCTGTGATACAGGCTATTTCTGATGCTCGTGATCAAGGTGATTTGTCTGAAAACGCAGAGTATCATGCAGCACGGGAAAGGTTAGGTTTTATTGAAGGCCGTATAATGGAGATAGAAAGTAAGCTCTCACATGCGGAAGTAATAGAAGTAAAAAATTTGTCTGGTGATTCAGTAATGTTTGGTGCAACTGTGACATTAAGCATGTTAAGTGATAATAACGGTGAAGTGGAATATGTTTATAAGGTTGTAGGCGAATATGAAGCTGATGTTTCAAAGCAGTTAATATCTACTAGTTCACCACTTGGGAGTGCCTTAATCGGCAAAAAAGTCGGTGAATATGTGGAAGTGACAGTGCCAAATGGAGAGAAATTGTATAAAATAGTTAAGATTGAATTTAAGTAAATTATTATGGTACAGGCCACTTATGCTTCAATGAGTCTACCAGGTATTTCTTCTGTGGAAGATGTATTAGAGGATGTTCGTTCCGGTAAATTATTCATTTTAGTTGATGATGAAAATAGAGAAAATGAAGGCGATTTGATTGTCTTAGCTGAGAAAATAAAGCCGGAACATATGGCTTTTATGGTTAGGTACGGTACAGGGGTTGTTTGCTTAGCAATGACTAAATTTCACATGAAAAGGTTGGGCCTTAATTTCATGGAAAAGAAAAATATTAGTGAAAATCATACCGCATTTACTACATCAATTGATGCACGTTATGGCATTACAACCGGTGTTTCAGCAGAGGATAGAACGAAAACTATACATGCTGCTATCAACAAGGATGGTACTCAGGATGACATCATAACTCCAGGTCATGTTTTTCCTGTAATTGCACATAAAGGTGGGGTGGCACAACGTGCTGGTCATACTGAAGCGAGTGTTGAAATGGCGAAGTTAGTAGGGTTTGATCATTCAGCAGTTATTTGTGAATTAGTGAATGATGATGGCTCTATGATGCGCTTACCTCAGTTACTTAAATTTGCTGAACAACATAAAATTAAGTTAACTACCATCGACAAACTTATCAGTTACGTTAAAAATTTAAACTAGCGTTTATAAATTTGTATAATTTAAGTGTTAAAATATAGAATTCCTATAAATTATACAAGCACAGAATTTTCATGTTTAGAGTTGCTAAGTTTTTGACCTTATTGTTCTTTTTTGCATATTATAATAATGCTTACTCTATTAACATTATTAGAGATAGTGAAGTGGAAGCAATAGTGAAAGAGCTAGCGCAACCTTTATTTTTCGCTGCAAACATTGATAGTGACCGAATGAAAGTTTTTATAATTAATGATAATTCGATTAATGCTTTTGTAATTAACAACAACAGTATTTTCATTCATTTAGGACTTTTACAATACTCGGCTAAACCTTATGTCCTGCTTGGTATATTAGCACATGAGATTGCTCACATATCTGCTGGTCATATATTGCAAATGAGTAATGCTATGGGTTATTTTCAATCGATAGCAATGATTAGTTATATGGTAGGATTAGTTTCTAGTATTATCATTAACCCTCAGGTTGCTGGTGCAATTTTGCTTAGTGGTGTAGCGTTCAGTTCAAGGCCATTTTTTAACTATTCTCAAGAGCAAGAAAGTATAGCAGATAGCTATGCTTTAAGGTATCTTGATGAATCTGGCTATGATAATTCAGGTATGAAAGATATTTTTGATTATTTTAAAAGTATTGAGCATGAAAACACCGAGGAATATTTCCGCACTCACCCACTTAGTGAGAAACGCATATTTGCTGTACAAAATTATAAGGTCAAAAACAACGTAAAACCAATTTTTGCGGATAAGTTACTAAAGTTTGAGCGTGTGGTTGCAAAGCTAGACTCTTTCTTTGCTCCTATTCATGTGTTATCTAATAAATATGAAAATAGTTCTGAGTATGTAAATGCTATAGTTTGCTATAGGCAAGGAAAGATAGAAGAGGCTATTGCTAAAATGAATTCATTGATTCAAGAGTCACGCAATGACCCATACCTATATGAATTAAAAGCAGAAATGCTATACAAGGCTGGAAACTTAAGTGAAGCAATAAAAATGTATGAAGAATCGCTTAGGTATTTATCTGAGAAAAACAGTTATTTAGTGAAACTTGCATTATCTCATACTTTATTATTACACGGTGATGCAAAAAAGGCAATTTTTTACCTGGAGCAGATTTTGAATGTAGAACCAAATAACGCTTTTGTCTGGAAGTATTTAAGCATTGCATATAAATGTGAAGCTGATACGGCAATGCATTATTTTGCTTTGACAAAAAAGGCTTGTATTGAAGGTGATTTAAAGCAATTTGCAAAATATGCTGAGCTAGCTGTTAAAACTTTACCAAAAGATAGCCCTTATTTTTTGCAAGTTGAAGATATGAAGCGATTTAATGGATAACAAAAAAGCATTTCTGTACTTTTATGGGTTTCTCTTTCCACAATTTTCCAACATATCTTTTGTTCCAGCGCTTACGTTGGGCATAATTTTCGTTATGATAGTTTTAGCGCCAAAAAATACACCACAGAACATGCCTAGAGCAAAGAGAGCTGGCCACGGCATCCTGCCAAATATTGCAAGCAAAGCTGCACCAATTATTACTACCGTCATAAGTGGACCGCCTATCTCCCAAACATAACCAATAATATTGCATATTACTTTAGTTGTGTCATCCATATCAGGGTCAGCTGCATAACCTGAGAAAGAGAAAAGCAATACTACGCAAAAAACACTAAAAAATTCCATTATAGAGCTCATTTTTTTGCCTCTAAATAATAAATTAACGTAAACCTACACATATTTTTATTTTAAAGTAAAAATTATAATTTGTCCATACATAAGTGTTGCTACATAAATAACCCACCATTAATGTTAAGCACATGTCCTGTTATATATTTTGCTTCATCACTTGCTAAAAATAAGACCCCTGCTGCTATTTCTTCCCCTGTTCCCATTCTTTTCATTGGAATATTATCTAATATTTTTCCCTTTTGTCCTTCATTTAAAACTTCAGTCATTTTAGTATCTATAAACCCAGGAGCAATACAATTTACTGTTATATTACGACTTGCAACTTCTTTTGCTATAGATTTGCTCATAGCTATTATTCCAGCTTTAGACGCTGCATAATTTGCTTGCCCGGCGTTTCCTGTCAGCCCTATTATTGAGGAAATATTTATAATTCTTCCCCAATTATTCTTAATTAGCTTCCTGCATGCTTCTCTACTCAGCTTAAATGTAGAACTCAAGTTAATATCAATTACTTTTTGCCATGTTTCATCTGTCATTCTCAATAATAAACTGTCTTGCGTAATGCCCGCGTTGCATACAAGCCCGTCAAAGCCTTCCATCAACTCACTTGCTCTGTTTACTAGTTGATTTACTTCCTCAGCATTTGATAAATCAAAAGGGAGTACATGCATGTTTTTTTCATATTGTTTAGCAACTTCTCCGAGCACTTCTTTTTTTGTGCCAGAAATACATAAAGTTGCTCCGGCTTTGTGCATAATTTTTACAATTGCTTGCCCTATTCCGCCTGATGCGCCAGTGATCAGGAACTTTCTGCTTTCCAATCCAAACACAATAACTTTATATTATCTTAATTCCTAACAGAATATTGACTGGTTGGCAATAGATTTCTTACATAATATAAGTAACTCAGATATTCACAAAATAAAGAAAAAGTTATAATAAGGTTAAACGTCAAAAAATTTTAAAAACATAGTTGATGCAGGAATTGTTACTAAATAGTTTATTCTGGTGCTCTACAGTCTAAATGGAATGCTTAAATTATAGATTCTTTGTTTTTGTGTGTTATCTTGAGTTAACACAAATTCACAGTAGTATTATGATCAGTAAGTTAAAAAAGCTTAGCACTGGATTTTCTTTGACAGGCTTGATTGGCCATAGTGATAATATAAATATGCAAGAAGCAAAAAATAAAAAGAAGAAGTACCCAAAGTTTTTGGATAAGACGTTCGCATTGATTGATGCAGTGATAAATTTTATTTTAAAACGCGAAAGTAATAACGTAAATGAAGTTCTGAGAGTAACATGGGGACCACTATTTTTTGGTCTGGTAGTAATACTTATCTTTTTTGGGATAGGTGGTGTTTGGTCGGCTATAGCTCCAATTGACGGTGCGGTGCATGCAAGTGGAGAAGTTATTGTATCTTCAAATAGAAAAATAGTTCAACACTTGGGCGGAGGAATAATTAGCAAAATTTTAGTAAAAGAGGGTCAAGCAGTTAAAAAAGATGAGCCTCTAGTTTTGTTGAGTGATGTTAACGAGAAGGCGAATTTAAGTATCATCAAAGAGAAGCTCTTATCATTTTTAGCAACAGAAGCAAGGCTTCTTGCAATCAGAGTAGATTTGGACACGCTCGAGTTTCCTGATGAGGTTAAAAAATTATCTCACGATGAACTTGTAAATAAAGCGATAAAGAATCAAGTAAAGTTGTTCAACTCTCAGAGAAAGAGCATATTGGGAAAAACAGACATACTGCAACAACGTATAAAGCAGTTAAATGATGAATTAGCGGGGCTAAACTTTCAACTAAATGCAGCTCATAAGCAATATGACTTGATAACTGAGGAGTTGGAAACAAAAAGACAATTACTTGATAGTGGCCATATAAGCAAACCACACATTTTAGCTTTAGAAAAGCAGTTTGCTGAAATTGAAGGCAGAGTTGGACATTACCGTTCTGCAATATCTCAAGTGCAGCAAAAAATTGGAGAGAACGAATTAGAAATTATAAACGTGAGAAATGATTCTCAAGAAAGAGCAAACGCTGAACTTAAGGAAGTTAGTACGTCTATTGCAGACTTGAAAGAGAGACTGATGGTTGCTGAAGATTCATTAGCACGTACAATAATTAAATCGCCTCAAGATGGGATAGTCACAGATATAAGATACCATACTGAAGGTGGTGTTATACAATCTGGAGTTCCGATCATGAGCGTAGTGCCATCGGATGATGACCTAATAATAGATGCTAAAATTCAGACCAGAAACATAGAAGAGATACTGTCAGCACAAAAGAAAGATAGCAATATAGTCTCTATTGATGGGCTAGAAGGGCTAAAGGTTAAAGTTCGTTTAAGTGCTTACAGTGCACGTCGTTTAAGTTTAATTAATGGTATAGTAAGCAATATTTCTCCCGATGCCCTTGATGATCCAAGGCTAGGGCGTTATTATTCAGTACGTGTAGTGATACCAAAACCAGAGCTTGCTCAGTTTAAAAACGTATACCTATACCCTGGTATGCCAGCAGAAGTGTACATAGTTACTCAATCTCGTACTCTTTTATCATTCTTGTTTACGCCTATAATTGCAACAGTCGATAGGTCTTTTATAGAAAGGTAGATTAGAGTAAATAGGCTTTTTTCATAACGGTGCTAAGGTCTTAGAGTGGACTTTTTGCATAACAAGCCAGTTTTGGCAGCGCGTAGCCGTCATTCAGTAGAAACGAAAAAACTTACTTGACACCCTTCGCCAGTCCCCTTATCATGAAACTGAAGCTATTTATTTATCTTCGCAATCTGTGCAGGTTAATGACAAAAAACTTAGGGTATTTGGCGTCTCATGTTTAATTTTTCGCACTACGTGCATCGCATGTCTTTAAAAATTTTTAGGTTTTTACCTATATAAGCCGAAACGCGCTTACAAAGCGTTTAAGACAGCAAAAAACGTCAAATTGACAAGAGAGAATTTGAATGCTAGCTACTACGGGGTTTCTTTGCCTTTTTTTTCGTTTGGTAAATTTCTTAATATTTATAGCTAAACGACAATCGTCATCCCGCTGCTTGTTAGCGGGATCTAGAGATACCGCGGCGGTATGACGTAGGACTGCTGTCATCCCAGTGCCCAGACACTGGGATCCAGTTGAGCTATTTCAACAAAAATACTGCATTTTGAGATGAACGTTTATTTTCACCAGATTATTTACAAGTATAACAATTAAAGTCTGGATTCCAGTGTCAAGCACTGGAATGACACCGTCTTGGATGGAAACCAGTGTTGGCTACTCGGATGACATCATAGGGGTGCTGGGCATAAGTGTTGAAAGTATCAAAAATAACGTGATATGAGATGATCAACGGCATGTAAATTACCTCCCGACAGTAAAACAATCGAACGTATAAAAGAGTCATTTAGATCCAATGTGAATTGCAGTAATGCTATTTTGAACCCATGTAGATTATTTTTGATTTTATAAACAAGAAATAACAAAGCCGTAATAATAATCATGTAAATATACACCTTCATGCCATTCATAGTATGGCTTAAAAAGTGCTTATATCCAAGATTTTGCTTTATAAATTTAAAGAACACTTCTATATCCATCTGCGCCTATATAGCTCTGTTACTTCATAAGCTGGCATTTCAAACAAGTTTGTCAAAAACCATATTTCATCTCCAATTTTATTTCTGATTTTTATTAGCCGTAGATCATGCTTTTCTGCCACTTTACCTCGTGCACGATAAAGATTAACTATTATATCTTCTAAAATCTCTGATCCATCCGATTTTTGTTCTCTTATAACTTTGTTCCTGCTTATAACATCATGTTTTCTTCCTACTTTAACTCTTGTGATAAATTTGTACTCCTTTTCATCAAATTCGGCAAAAGTTCCAACTTTTCTGATTCCTCTATCAAATAATAAAATATCCTCTTTTTCAACTTTAGCTTCATTAATTGCTCTCACTAATGCCATATCTTCACTACTTTCTTCTTGTCCTTTACAAAATCTTATACTTGTCGGCAATTGATCCTTTAATCCTACACTCACTTTAACTTGACTGTCGTTACTTTTACCGCCTATTTTTAGCCCATCTTTTATGAGATATCCCGATAAATTTATGATCGTCGAATCAAACTTATGTAAGTTATTTGATGTTTTTTGGGGTAATAGCTTTTTAATCTTGCTCATCAAATCAATATATACTCCCTTAAAATATTCTGGATTTATAACTTTTAACCTTTTTGACAAACCACTGTATGTTACTGTACTTTTATCGCTATTCTTATCCATTATACACCTGTCTATTACCATTTCTAGCGCTCTTAGGCTTGTTTTTTGCCCCATTAATATTAACTTCATTAGACCTTTAAATATAATCTTGCCCAACAATTTAGTATTACATTTATCTACTTCACTTAATTTTCCTAGCCTTTCTAAATCCTCATCTTTTATTAAATTTAGTACTCTTTCTATTTGATCCATTATTGCCTCCATTTTCTTGCAATAATAGTTCTTTATGTCTTTTTTGTGTTACTTTCAACACTTATGGGGCTAAGAGATACCGCGGCGGTATGACGGTTAAGTATCCCGCTACTTGTTAGCAGGATCTATGCTAAGATATCGCAAATGAATCCACAACTGTACGAACATTGCAATATGGCACGATATCACATAATAAACGATGTCATTCCAGTGCTTGACACTGGAATCCAGCTTTTTTGTAATTTTATTGAAAATGTTGTATAGTCGTTTGTTTACAATCAATTTTTCTGGATCCAAGTAGTCTGGGCACTGGGATGACACCATTTGCTGTGCAATTTACCTTCAAAAATGAATGTTCGTACAGCTATGGATTCATTCGCGGGATAGATTCCGCTAACGAGTAGCGGAATGACGAATTTGTTGTTTTTCAAATTGTAGGTAAACCTAAGCCACTTTAGCTATACTTGTAGAGAAAAAAGAATAGATGATGATCCTAAATATTTAATAAATTTGACTACCGAGGAATTTCAAAAATCTCAATTTTTTATTAATTGTGAGATGTGGTACATTCTATCTTCATACAGCTTCCTCTTCATACCTCAACTAATGAAATTAGAAGCATCAACTCCCTTCTGCAAGCAAGCAGCAATAACAGTGTTCATCATTAGAAATGCAATGGTCATTGGGCCAATGCCCCCGGGTACTGGGGTAATAGCTTTGACTTTTTCTTTTATTCCCCCGAAGTCAACATCACCTACGAGCTTACTTTGTTCTCCTACGTTAACGCTATTTATGCCAACATCGATCACTATTGCACCTTTCTTTATCCAGTCTGCTTGAAGAAAATTTGGCTTTCCGACTGCTGCAACTACTATATCCGCTTTAGAGCAATATTCAGCTAAATCCTTGCTTTGTGAATGCAAGATGGTGACAGTGCAGTTTTCTTGCAATAGCAGGTGAAACATTGGCTTGCCCACGATATTTGACCTACCAATTACCACTGCGTTTTTACCGGAAAGGTTCTCTTCAATTGACTTAATTAAATGCAAAGAACCTTTAGGAGTGCAAGGTATAAGGCAGTTTTTTTCACCTTTAACTAATCTGCCAACGTTTTCATCATGGAAGCCATCTACATCTTTTTCAATACTCACTGCATTAATTACTCTGCTTGCACTAATATGATTTGGTAAAGGCAACTGTACTAAAATGCCATGCACAGATGGATCTTCATTTAACTCATTGATTTTCTCAATCAATTCATCTTCTGAAATATTATTAGGCAAAACAATGGTCTCAGAACTTATGCCTATTGATTCTGCTTTTTTCTGTTTGTTGCAAACATAAACCTGACTTGCTGGATTGCTACCCACGAGAATTACTTTCAGGCAAGGAAAAATGTTATACTCTCTCTTTAAAATATCAACTTTTTGTGATAGCCTCTCACATAGGTCATTTGCTATTTTTTTACCATCAATAATAATTGTCACTTCCTTGCCACTCCTTAAAGTCAGGTAATTTGATATCAAATAAATCCAATACTTTGCCAACAGAATGATTAATAATATCATCCAACGATTTCGGTTTAATATAAAAAGCTGGTACTGGTGGAGCAATTATTGCTCCCATCTCCGTTAATTTTAACATATTTTGTAAATGCCCAAGATGTAGTGGTGACTCTCGCACCATAAGAACTAATTTCCTTCTTTCTTTTAGCGTTACATCTGCAGCTCTTGTCAATAGATTGGAAGTAACACCTGATGCGATTTCAGACATTGTTTTCATAGAGCATGGAGCAATAATCATCCCTGAGGTTTTAAATGAGCCGCTTGCTATTTTTTCTCCTATTTTTTCTTCAGAATAGTAAAAATCTGCAAGCGATATAATATCTTCAAGTTTTTCTTTAATCTCGTGAGCTAAAGTTATTTTCCCAGCACTGCTTATCACTAAATGAGTTTCATAATCGACGTCTTTCAACGCTTCTAAAATACGCACACCATAAATAGAACCAGATGCTCCACTTATTCCAATTACAATTCTGCTATTCACTTAACTCTTCTTCGTAGTTCATTCCCAATGCACGTTTATAGGTATCAAGCAATATTTCTTGTTCCTCTCTGTCATCATCATCCATCTTCCTCAGCCTAATAATTTGTTTTATCACTTTTGTATCCCAACCTTCATCTGCGGCTTTTGCATATACATCACGAATGTGATCTTGCACATCCCTCTTTTCTTGTTCAAGTTTTTCGATTCTCTCTATGTAACCCTTCAACTCTTCAGCCGTTATTTTTACTGTATCTTCCATGAAACTCCACTAATTAATTGCTGCCACTAGTATTACCAGTTTTTACTTGCACTTCAACAACAGTAATAATATTTTTATCTTTTTTTAAAATCTTAAAGCGAAAACCATACATGGAAAACTCCTCTCCTTCGTCAGGAATGCGCTCTATTTCATTCACAATCATACCTGCTAGAGTTGTAGCTTCTTCATCAGGGAGATTCCAGTGTAACTGCCTGTTAATGTTCCTAATAGTAGATTTTCCTTCTATGTGATACATATTATCAGATATTTTCTTTATAAAATTTTCCGTGATCAAATCATGTTCATCCGAAATTTCCCCAACTATTTCTTCCAGTATATCCTCAAGGGTTACAATTCCCTGCAGTGCTCCATACTCATCAATAACAAATGCAAGGTGTTTCCTGTTCTTACGGAAGTTGTGAAGTTGCACGCTGAGCGGCGTACTTTCTGGTATAAACCAAGGCCTTGACATAACTTGGGCAATGTCAACTTCTTCTGTTTTACTATCCTTTTCACGCAAGGCGTTTATTAGATCTTTCACGTGAATCACCCCGACAATGTTATCTGGTTCCTTCTGCCATAAAGGTACTCTACTGTGACTACTGGTTAAAATCTCTCTTATTAACTCTTCTTTATTCCGATCTATATCAAGAGAAAATAGGTTTCTTCTATGGGTCATAATTTGTGATATTTCTGTCTCAGCCAAATCAAGTATGCTGCTTAGCATATCTAAATCCTGTTGTAACATAGTTCCTTCACTGCGGTGAAGAGTAATCATATTACGCATTGCATCCGCTGCAGATATCACTTCCTTATCTTTATGTAGTCCACATAATTTCAAGATGAGGTTAACAATAAATTGAATACCTAGCGTCAATGGAGAAAAAATCTTTACAAAAAACAATACAAAATAAGCAGAAAATGATGCAAATTTTTCAGGATTTTGAATAGCATAAGTTTTTGGTAGAACTTCGCAGAACAATAAAATACAAAATGTCATTATAATTGTTGATAGGAGAATGCCCTCATTTCCAAAAAGATTGATAAATATTGCTGTAAATAGAGCAGAGCAAGTAATATTAATAATTGTATTGCCGAGCAATACCGTTCCTATTGTCAATTCTTTCCTATTTAATAAGCGGTCTATTATCCTGGCTCTTTTGTTACCGTCTAGCTTTAGCTTATTAACTCGAGAATGGCTAATTGAGGTTAAGCCTATTTCTGCTCCTGAGAACAAAAACGATAAAATTAACAAAATAAAAATTGCTGATGATACTAAGACCAATAACCAATCCATTAAAGTACGATGTTATTGTGATAAAAAACAAAATTAATTTTACATGTTATGAGAGGCATTTGCAAGCCTAAATTTATATTGCCAAATTTTATATATCTTTAATCTTAAAAAATAAATCATAAAGCATATTACACGCTGCGTTCACATGCTCATCCTCAATGATAAGTGGTGGGGTTATCCTTACTACTTTGTTGTTTAAAACCCTAGTTATTATTAAACCTTTATCAAGAGATCGACTAATAATTTTATCAGCTACAGGAGTTGCTAGTTCTATTCCCATTAGTAACCCTTCTCCACGAACTTCCAAAATCATCTCAGGAAATTCTTTAGCTAAAAGCAACAGCTTTTCTTTTAAATCTTTACTAATTTTTTTAACATGATCAAAAAAGCCTTCTTTTAGCATTATATCGAGCACTGCATTACCAACAATCATGGCAAGTGGATTGCCACCATAGGTTGATCCATGAGTTCCTGGAGTGATTGCTTCTGCTATGTAATCTTTCACTAAACATGCAGCTAAAGGAAAACCGTTACCCATAGCTTTTGCACAGGTTAGCATATCAGGTTCAATGCCGACATTTTGATAATGAAATAAAGAACCGATGCGTCCATATCCGCACTGCACTTCATCAAAGCACAAAATTATTCCTTGAGCTTTTGTTATTTCCCTTACTTTTTGAAGATATTCTACGTCTAGTGGATATACTCCACCTTCGCTTTGTATGGGCTCTAAAAATACAGCAGCTATTTCATTATTGATTTTTTCTTCTAATGCTTTAGTGTCATTTCTTGGCACTTTATCAAAACCAGAAAGGAGCGGAGCAAAACCTTCGCGTAATTTTTCACTGCTTCCAGCAGAAATTGCAGCAATACTGCGGCCATGAAAGCCTCCTTCAATTGTAATAATACGATTACGTTTTGCTTGCCCTTTTGAATAAAAGTAACGACGAATAAACTTAATTGCAGCTTCTGTTGCCTCAAGCCCACTTGAGCAGAAAAAAACTTTATCTGCAAAAGTCAGGGTTGTTAAACGCTCGGCAAGCCTTTCTTGCTCGGGAATAGTGAAAATGTTAGAGCAGTGCCATAGTGAGCTCAATTGCTCTTTCAGCTTATCTGTAATGTATGGGTGACAATGCCCTAAAGAAGTTGTAGAAATACCTGCAGCAAAATCTAAATATTTTTTACCATCTTTATCAAAAAGATATGCCCCTTCTCCCCTGACTATAGGAGTGTCAAGTCTATTATACGCATTAACAACATGATCCATTTTATAAGTATTGTGGTATTATCTATACTATACCTGAAATGAATCCATTAACACAAAGCTTTTCCTTTAACCTCTTATGCTACTTCAACTAAAAATTTGGCTGATGCAAACCTTTTTTGTCATTCTATAGCTAAAGTGACTTAGTTTTACCAACACTTATTAGCCATTGTAAAAGTTTTTGTTTCTATTGAATGATAGTTGTAGCCTATGCAAGAAGTTTATTGACTTTGAGCGCACTTTAGCCTATACAATTTTAATATCTTAAATTACTGGACATGCCCGATCTAAAGACAATGATGTTAAATTTTGGACCTCAGCACCCAGCTGCACATGGAGTGTTGCGTCTTGTTTTAGAGATGGATGGTGAAGTGATCGAGAGGGCAGATCCCCATATTGGGCTTTTGCACCGTGGTACTGAAAAATTAATAGAACATAAAACGTATTTTCAAGCTTTGCCTTATTTTGATCGCCTTGATTACGTATCACCAATGTCACAAGAGCATGCATATTCACTTTGTGTGGAGAAATTGTTGCAATGTGAAGTGCCAATTAGGGCAAAGTATTTACGTGTCTTGTTTTGTGAACTTACGAGAATACTAAATCATTTACTGAACGTTTCTTCTCAAGCACTTGATGTTGGAGCAATGACCCCTCTTTTATGGCTCTTTGAAGAAAGAGAAAAAATACTGGAATTTTACGAAAGAGCTTCAGGTGCAAGGTTTCACGCAGCTTACATCAGGCCAGGTGGAATTGCAGCAGATGTTCCAGAAGATTTGATTGAGGATATTGCAAAGTTTATAGAGCAATTTCCAAAATATATAGACGATGTTGATGAACTTTTAACAGAAAATAGGATATGGAAGCAACGCACTGTAGGAATTAGTGAAATATCAATTAAACAGGCACTTGATTGGGGCTTTAGTGGCCCAATGTTGCGCGCTGCTGGGCTTGCTTGGGATTTGCGAAAAAGCCAGCCATATGAGATATATGATCAACTAGATTTTGATATACCGATCGGCCAAAATGGCGACTGTTATGACCGTTATCTAGTTAGAATGGCAGAGATTAGGCAATCTATCAGTTTGGTGAAGCAGTGCATAGAGAAAATGCCTGAAGGGCCAATAAAAACTGAAGATAGAAAAATTTCTCCACCGTCAAGAGCAGAGATGAAAAAATCTATGGAAGCTCTGATTCACCATTTTAAGCTCTATTCAGAAGGATATCACGTACCAGAAGGTGAGGCTTACGCAGTTGTTGAGGCACCAAAAGGTGAGTTTGGAGTGTATATAGTTTCAGATGGTACCAATAGACCTTATAGGTGCCGAATAAGAGCACCTGGCTTTGCGCATTTACAAGCCTTAGACTTTATGGCAAAAGGACACATGCTTGCTGACGTTGCAGCAATTATTGGCTCACTCGATATAGTTTTTGGTGAGATTGATAGGTAATCATTGGTTGACCTTACCCAGAAAAAGTGGAGAGAAAGTTTGGAATGTTTTTTACAAAAAGAATGATGCATCAAATTGTTCTGGAATGCAATAGTTAATAGTGACGTTGTTTGTTATAAAAAATTTCTAAGTATTCAAATATTGCAGTTCTAGTTTGTTGAGCAGAGTGTTGTGAAGTATCAATAAGTATTTCTCTTTTCAATGAGCTAAAGAAGCTTTCTGCAACAGAATTGTCGTAACAACAGCCTTTGTTACTCATCTATATTGTTTACAGCTAAGAGATATTGATACCCTTGCGCAGTATATTGTGAACCTTGGTCACTGTGCAGCAGTAGATTTTTAACAGGTTTACGCCTATTAATGGCCATTAATAAAGAGTTCATAACCAATTGTTTATTTATTGCACTACTCATTAACTACCATACGTGAGAATTATTGCTGCCAAATATAGCCATCCCTCCTTGGTTTTGATGTAAGTAATCCCATACTTTATTTGGTTGATCAACAATAAAGTTTTGATCTAGTATATTGGGAGCTACAGCTCTATTATCTGTTTGTTGTTTTTTAATTTTAAACTTTCTTCTCAGTATAGCCCTGATGTCATTTTTCTGCATAATACTTTGCACCGTTTTTAAATTGCAACTTTTACCCAAAGCCTTCAATTCAGCATGAATTTTAGGAGCTCCATATCTACATTTAGAAACTTGATATATTTTTTGAATAGCTGCGAGTAGCTCTTTATTTGCTGATTCTCTACTGCTTATTTTCCTTGTGGTCCACTTATAACACGCGAATTCTGGATTAAAGGAGAATAGAAAAGGCAGAAAACAGGGTAAACTCAGCAATTATAAAAAAATAGATGAGGTTACCCATGGAAGATATAACAAAACTGTTTTGTTTGGTCGATGATTTTTGCAGAGATATAGAGAAAAATTTTGCAGGCAAACTACTGCCAAATGGTAAAAAACCCACAAGAACAACGGAAATTGAGCACTCTGAAATCATGACAATAATCCTGCTATATCAACAATCTCCGTGTAAAAATTTCAAAACTTTCTATCTACATTACCTAACGTTGCTCTACAAATCAGAGTTTCCAAAGTTGCCTTCATATACCAGGTTTGTTGCTCTAAAGCCTAGGGTTTTGTGGCATTTAGCAATGTTGTTGCATTGGCTTTGTGGACAGTCAGAAAACACTGGAATTTCATATATAGACACAACTCCCATTGCAGTTTGTCATGCAAAAAGAATATCCAAAAACAAAGTTTTTGCTGGAATTGCAAAATTAAGCAAGAGTACTTACGGCTGGTTTTTTGGTTTCAAATTACATATGGTAATCAATGAAAATGGTGAAATTCATGCACTTACGCTAACAAAAGGCAATGTTGATGATAGGATACCTGTGCCAAATTTGACGGAAAAATTAACCGGCCTTTTGTTTGGTGACAAAGGTTATATTGCAAAAGAGCTTTTTCAGAAGCTGTTTGACCGAGGTTTGAAACTTGTTACCAAGGTGAAAAAAGGTATGAAAAATACATTAATTTCGCTAAATGAGAAGATTTTACTGAGAAAAAGGTCTATCATTGAGACTGTTTTTGGTTACCTAAAAAATAGACTAGAAATTGAACACACTCGCCATAGATCCCCTGTTGATTTCTTGGTTCATATCTTTTCTACTCTCATCTCCTATTCCATCAAATCCAAAAAGCCTTCTATTTCCTATACTTCCTTCCTTAATCCAGAATTCGCGTTTATAGGCTTTTGTTCTCATGAAAATTATGTTCTCATGAGTAAATTAATGTTATCCTTTTTTGTTGATCTAAAGTTTTTTATGTTCATACACTTGCGTGTTCATAGTGTTTATTCGCTGCTTGAAAGCTCGGTTAAAATTGAGGAGCTGATTAGCCTTTGTTTGCGAAATAAAATGCCAGCGGTTGCAATTACTGATTCAGGTAATTTATTTGGTTCACTTGAGTTTGCAGAATATGCGGCAAGTAGGGGAATACAGCTAATAATAGGATGCAATATTATAGTTAAACATTCAGAACAAAATTTACCTATATTATTGCTTGCAAAAAATGAGCAAGGGTACACTAATTTAGTCACTTTGGTGAGTGAGTCTTTTAGAAAGCGCAAGAATAACAGCGATATTCCTTACGTTGATTTTGATGAGCTATTGAATTTAAGTACGGGTCTGATCGCTTTAACCGGTGGATGTTTGGCTCAACTATTGTTGGGGCAAGATAAAGAAACGGTTGAAAAACTGCTTTCAGCATTCAATGGTCATTTATATGTTGAATTGCAGCGTCATGAGTTGAATAAAGAGCTAGAGCTTGAAGAAGCTTTAATAGATTTTGCTTATCAGCACAATGTACCACTGGTTGCAACGAACGATGTGTTTTTTCCAAATAGGTCTGATTATGAGGCTTATGATATATTAACGTGTATATCGGAGGGGAGTTATGTCCTGGAGAATAACAGAAAGAAGTTAACTACCGAGCATTATTTCAAATCTGTGGCAGAAATGGAGGAACTGTTCAGCGACATTCCTGAAGCAATTCATAACACTTTAGTGATAGCTAAGCGGTGCTCTTACATGCCAAGAAGCAGGGAGCCTATTTTGCCTAAATTTCCTTGTCGAGAAAATAAAACTGAGAATGAAAAACTGAGGGAGCAGGCAGTTGCAGGATTAGAATTCCGTATTGCGAATGAGACAGACATAGACCTTAAACAATACTACGATCGGCTGAATTACGAACTGAGTGTGATAACTTCGATGAACTACGCTGGCTATTTTTTGATAGTTTCTGATTTCATTCGTTGGAGCAAAGCAAATGGCATTCCAGTTGGTCCAGGAAGAGGCTCTGGTGCTGGATCAATTGTTGCTTGGGGCTTGCAGATTACAGACCTTGATCCAATAAAGTTTGGCCTAATATTTGAAAGATTTTTGAATCCTGATCGTGTATCGATGCCTGACTTTGATATCGATTTCTGCCAAGAGAAAAGGGACCTGGTTATTGATTATGTTCAGAAAAAGTACGGTTATGTTGCTCAAATAATCACTTTTGGTAAATTGCAGGCAAGGGCAGTATTGCGTGATGTTGGTAGAGTATTGCAAATGCCTTACTCTCAAGTGGATAAAATATCTAAAATGGTTCCATTTAATCCAGTAAATCCTGTAACTTTATCACAAGCGATAGAGTTTGATCAAAACCTGCAGAAAGAGCGGGATAGTGATGAGGTAATTGCAAAGCTTCTTGATATATCTCTTAAGCTTGAAGGAATATATCGTCACGTTTCAACCCATGCTGCTGGAATTGTAATATGTGATCAAAAGTTGGAAAATTTTGTTCCTGTGTATTATGATCCAAATTCAGCTTTGCCAATCACTCAATACAGCATGAAATATGTGGAGAAAGCTGGGCTAATAAAATTTGATTTTCTTGGGCTTGGTACGCTAACGCTAATAGATCATGTATGTCGTTTAATTAATCGTGATGGAAAAAAGATTGATATTTCTTCAGTTCCTTTGAATGACCAAAAAACCTATGAGATACTCTCAAGCGGTGATTCAATTGGAGTGTTTCAGCTTGAAAGTTCGGGAATGAGAGAAGCTTTAATTAAACTAAAACCGGACTGCATTGAAGATATTATCGCTTTAATTTCCCTTTATCGTCCAGGACCTATGGATAACATTCCAACTTATGTTGCAAGAAAACACGGACTTGAAAAGCCAGATTATATTCATCCGTTACTTGAGGAAGTATTAAAAGAGACATTTGGGGTAATAATTTACCAAGAACAAGTGATGGAAATAGCCCGTATTCTTTCCGGGTATAGCTTAGCGGAAGCAGATCTGCTGAGACGTGCCATGGGTAAGAAAATCAAGGAAGAGATGGATAAACAACGTGAACTTTTCATCCAAGGGGCAACGAAGAATGGCGTTGATTATGACAGGGCAAGTTATATTTTTGACCTTGTTGCAAAATTTGCTGGTTATGGGTTCAACAAATCTCACGCAGCCGCATATGCGGTTATATCTTATCAAACGGCTTACCTTAAAGCTAATTATCCGTTAGAATTTTTTACAGCACTAATGAATCTGAATATTGATGATAGAGATAAACTGAATTTATTTTATCATGCAGTAAAGTTTAGTGGCGTTACCGTTCTTCCACCTGATATAAACAAATCTAAAGCTGAATTCTCAATAGAGAACGAACGCATGCGTTATGGTATTGCTGCCTTGAGGAATGTTGGTTTTTCTATAGCGGAAGGAATAGTGAACGTACGTTCAAGCGCTTGTAAGGACATATGGGAATTCATTCAAAATTCAGGTCATATAATAAATAAGAGAGCGCTAGAAAGCCTGATTAAATCCGGAGCATTCGATAGCGTGCATAAGAACAGAAAGCAGCTATATGAGTCAATGGACATGCTGATTTACTTTGCAAATAAAAACAAACAGGATAGAGAATCAAGTCAAGCTGCTTTGTTTGGTAGTCTTGATGTCCTCAAACCGAAACTTGAGAATGTGGAAGATTTTGATGAGGAGGAAAAATTAGAACATGAGTTATTTTCACTAGGATTTTATTTAACTAATCATCCACTTGAAAAATTTAGAACTCTTCTGGAAAAGTTAAATATTGGGTTTATCGGAGAAAATAGAACAGCAAAAACTGCTGGGGTAATATTAAATGCACGTATGAGAACTTCAGAGCGTGGAAGGTTTGTTATCCTCACACTTTCTGATCCCCATAACGTTTCTGAAATAGCATTCTATAATAATGAAATAATAGAAGAAAAAAGAGATTTATTTTCACCAGGAACATTTGTGATAATTGATCTTGAAGCTTCGGAAAATACGACAAGATTAGCAGGCAAGGATATATCTGAGTTTACAAAAAGAGTCACTTCTACAATAAAAGAATTAGTTCTCACCACTGAGTGCACGGATTCGCAAAAAGCCGCTATGGAATTAAACACAATATTGAAAGATGAAGGCAGAACCAAAATAATGCTAAAACTTCTTCTCGAAAAACATAAAGTGAGCATCTTATTACCAGGTACATACTCAATTGCTCCTCAAGTAATTTATGAAATATCTAACTTAAGCTGGATTAAAGGCGTAGAAATTAATACAAATAACTTGCTTATATAAAAAAGCTTTATATAATGAAATATTTAATCGGCATTAAAGGAAGATATAGTGAATCTTTATGAATTTACTTTTATAGCACAACAAGGATTATTACGGCAAGAAGTAGAGGAGATGGTCCAAGAGCTAGCTGTCTTGTTGAAAAACATTAAAACAGATGTTATGTTCCAGCAAATTAGGGATATTCTGAAAAAAGGAAATGACAAGCTTACAAAACAAGAGTTAGAAGTGCGTGCTGAGAACATTAAAGAAAGTCTAGTTGCTTACTCTGATTTCTTGGAAGATCTTACAAAAATTTTATGGGTTGAATTAGAAGAAGATTTTTCAAATTTGAAAGAAGTGAAGTCAAAAATCGATAAAGAGTTGAAAGATGACCTAAAAGATTTAGGAATAACGCAAGATTTTACAAAATTTCTAGGAGGCAGTACTAAAAGTGCGTTTATCCATAACGCAGTAAATGCTTTGAAGAGAAATATTTCAGAACATCTAATAAAGATTTTTCAAGATATTTTGAAAGATTTTAGAATAAACGGTCCAACTCAATCGAGCAAAGCATTGGAAATGCTTTTGAAAAACATTGAAGCATCAGGATTAATCAAGTATGAACATTGGGGTCTTTTGGATTTTGCATATCACACAAATAAAATGAAGAGCGGTCATTATTGTATAATGTGCATAAGTTCTACTGCAAGCATTCTGGATGAATTTGTGCGTAGAATAAAACTTAATGAGAACGTTATTCGCCACTTTCCTGTGCAGGTTGATAAAATTTTTGAAGGTAAATCTTATATGATGGATAAACAAATTGAGGAGCAAAGCGCATAATGATGAAAAGACGAAATAGTTTTAATAATTCTTACGTATCTGTAAATAATAGGACTGGCTTTAGGCGTTCTAAAGTTTGCCCTCTTGCTGCGTCTAAAGATGAAGACATAGATTATAAGAATATAGATTTATTATCCAAGTTTACCTCTGACTATGGTAGGATATTACCTAGAAGATTAACAGGCGTATGTGCAAAAAAACAAAGGAAGTTACGCTTAGCGATCATAAGGGCACGTTTTTTAGCTCTTATTCCTTACTGTACTAAAAAAGTTTAGGTAATTTATGTTGATAATTTTAAAGGAAAATATAAGGACTTTAGGTAAGCTTGGTGAAGTTGTCAAAGTTAAACCAGGTTATGCACGTAATTTTCTTTTTCCACAAAAAAAAGCGGTGAAAGCTACCAAGGAAAATTTAACAAAGCTAGAGGAACAACGTTTATTACTGGAAGAAGAGAATATAAAAAGATTAAATGTAGCAAAAGAGCTTGCATTGTCACTACATGATAAGTTTGTGGTATTAATAAAGCAAGCTTCAGAGGATGGTAAAATTTTTGGTTCTGTGACAACACGTGAAATTGCGAAAGTTTTACTACAAGAAGGACATGTGATAGATCACCGTAGTTTATCTTTTGGTGGAATAAGCATCAAAAACTTGGGTGAATACCAAGTAAACGTAGAATTACATAGTGAAGTAGTAGTACCAATTACTATATACGTCGTGAAATCCGAAACAGATGCAAATGAGCTAAGGCAAGTAAAATTGCAAAATCAGAAATCTGAGCAACAAGAGGCAGAACAAGATGCGAATAAAGAAGCTACTGATGGTGATGATAGCTGATCAAAGATGATCCCTTGTTATAGTCGTAAAGAAATGCCTGCCATGGCTAAGCTGGTGTCATCCCAGTGCTGCCCTCCTGTCATCCCAGTGCGTGACACTGGGATCCAGTTTATTTCATCATGGACATTATTTTATGCTTCTAGAATCCGTTGTCCATTGAATAATTTGCAAATACTTTTATACCTGGATTCCAGTGTCACACACTGGAATGACACCATTATTGGAATAAATCAAAAATGATTCCCCGCTATAGCAGAAAAGAAATGTTTTCCATTTGGGAGGAAAATAATAAATTTAATATATGGCTTAAAATAGAAAAATTAGCGTGTGAAGCTCAAGCAAAGTTAGGAGTGATTCCGAATAATATTGCTGAGAACCTCTCTGGTGCTATTGAATTTGATGTTGAATGTATCAACGAAATTGAATCCATTGTAAAACATGATGTTATAGCTTTTCTGACACATATTGCTAAAAAAGCGGGAGTTGATGTTCGTTATCTTCATCATGGAATGACAAGTTCTGATGTTTTGGATACATGCCTTGCGGTGCAACTGAAAGAGTCCTGTGATATTTTGCTCGAGAATCTAAAAAATTTACTTGCAGCATTAAAAAAAAAAGCTGAGGACTATAAAGATATTGTTTGTGTTGGACGCAGTCACGGAATGCATGCAGAACCAACAACTCTTGGAATAAAATTTGCCAGATTTTATGCTGAATTTAAACGCAATTATCAGAGATTAATTAGCGCGCAAAAAGAGATCTCAATTTGTAAAATATCAGGTGCAGTAGGCAATTTTGCAAATGTTGATCCGTTTGTTGAAGAATATGTAGCGAAAGAAATAGGACTCATACCTGAAATCATATCGTCTCAAGTCATTCCTCGTGATAGACATGCTATGTTCTTTTCAGTTTTGGGAGTGATTGCAAGCTCAATAGAAAATGTTGCTGTTGAAATTCGTCATTTGCAAAGAACTGAAATCGGCGAAATTTCTGAGCATTTTTCCACTGGGCAGAAGGGAAGCTCTGCTATGCCACACAAATGTAATCCTATTTTAAGTGAAAATCTGACTGGACTCTCACGTTTAATACGCAGTTATGTTTTTCCTGCGTTAGAAAATGTTGCATTGTGGCACGAACGTGATATATCACACTCGTCTGTGGAAAGATGCATTGCTCCTGATGCTTGTATAACAATGGATTTTGCTTTAGTGCGATTAACAGATTTGATAGATAAATTGGTGATCAATAAGGAAAACATTGAAAAGAACTTAAATTCTTCAAAAGGTTTAGTTTTCTCACAGCGTGTATTGCTTGAGTTAGTAAATAGTGGTTTGGCGAGGGAAGAGGCGTATAAAATTGTTCAGAGCAATGCAATGAAAGTGAAACAAAACAACAGTGATTTTCTGGCCGAATTGAAACAAGATAAACCCTTACTTAAGGTTATTAACTCGGAAAAACTTGAATCTTTGTTTGATTTGAAGTATTATACGAAACATATAGATCGTGTGTATAATAAGGTTTTTAATTAGGCTGAGTAGCTCAGTTGGTAGAGCAGGAGGATCATAATCTCTTGGTCGGGGGTTCAAGTCCCTCCTCAGCCACTCGAACTAAACTATGTTTAGCAAAGCAGTGCTATTGGTGAAACCCAGTGTCAGTTACTTGGAATGAGTTGTATATCCACTCAGGTGAGGAGACAATGGATAAGAGATTGTGAAAAGGGTTTAGCTTTTGGCCTATGATCTCTTTAAATGACAGAATTTCACTACAAAACTTAACTTTCTTCTATGCAGTTAGCTAAGTCAAGAAAGGTGAATCTATCTCTTGTTGTAAACGCAAGATCGACCACTTTACAATATTGTTCTTTATTCCAACTGAGGTGCTCTGGTAAGTGTGGAATTGATAGATCTTCAAATATTTTTTGCAGGTGTTTTGCAGGTAGTAAATTTTGCTTAATTAAACTGGAAATATTATGCCATTCTTTGCAAATAATCTCTTGGATTTTTTGCTGCATAATTTGCTTCTGTTCAAAAGTTCTTACAAATTCGATATTATCAAAGCACTGAGTTATATGTTTTACATCTAAAGTGGTCGGTTTGATAATCGGGTTTTGTATTGATAATATCTTTTCCTGCAAATTAGCCATGGTAATCGTCGTAACAGCAATTTTCTCGCCATGTAGTAAGGAATGATCTCTTGTTACCATTTCCATTGCGTGAGCTATCATATGCTCTCCTTGGCTTGCAGAATAGCTGCCTTTTGATATTACCATTCCAAGTCCTGAAATTAGTAGAACTTCCATAAGTAATAGGACCACTTTTCTACTTCTTTTAGTAAGCGCCGTATACTCTCTTAGCAAAATTTGCTCCAAATCGCGAACAAGTGTAAAAGGTAATTCATTGTATTCTGTGCTAAGCAACAAATGAGATAGTAGCCAGTCAGCCTGAACTGTTGAACGACAAATGAAATCTGCAAATCCGCTCAATGTGAGACGCAGTGGTGCATTGGCAAGTATGTCTATATCTATATATACTGCTCTTGGAAGATGTGCTTTGAACGATTTTTTATATCCATTTACTAATATTGAAGCATTTGCAGAGGTATATCCATTCATAGAAGCGGCTGTTGGGAACGATATATAATCTTTTTTCTCGAGGTAGCTTGCATATTTGCAGATATCGTTAACAGTGCCGCTACCAAATGCAACTATTAAGTCACTGTCTTTTGCTTTGTTTCTAACTAGATCTACGGTTTCAAGAGAGGCAGCTCTGCTTGGTGTCATGCAAGTAGCTGACACTGGGATCCAGGAAAACAACTTATGGATTCCAGTGTCACGCGCTGGAATGACAGGTGGAGCTGGAATAATTAAGTTAGGAATTTTATTAAGTACGTTTTTGTTTAAAAGTTTTGCTGTATTTTTATCTGCAACTAGAAAGACGTCATTTCCGTGTCGTGTGCATATTTCATAGATATCATCAGCAAGGTAGTAATCTGTTATTACTTCCCTTAGAAAAGTTTGTTCGGTTTGATGTAATATTTGTTTTAAATAGTGCATAGAGTGTTTACAATATAGCAGTATAAGTATTTTAAGATTGACATGAAAATTGACCCTGTAGAGCTAACTAGGAAATTGATCTCTTTTGAGAGTATAACACCAGAAGACAGCGGGGCAATAGAGTATATAGCAACAATCTTCAAGAAGAGCGGCTTTGATTGTGAGATTTTAGAATTTGGTGATAAAGTTAAAAATCTTTATGCGAAATATATAAATGGAGTACCAAATTTGTGCTTTGCTGGGCACGTTGATGTTGTACCACCGGGTCAGTTAAAAGATTGGGCATTTGGTCCATTTAATCCAGAAGTGAGGGATGGAATGCTATATGGAAGAGGGGCCGCTGATATGAAAAGCGGAGTAGCTGCATTTATTGCTGCTATGGTAAATTTGATTGCAGAGAAGTTTCAATTTAATGGTTCGATAAGTGCATTGATTACCAGTGCTGAAGAAAGCATGGAAGAATATGGAACAAAGGCAGTTTTGGAATGGATGAAAAATAAGCAGAAAAAGATAGATTTTTGTGTGGTTGGCGAACCAACCAGTAGTGAGAAATTAGGTGATACCATAAAAATAGGCAGAAGAGGTTCTGTAACATTTGAATTAATTTGCCATGGAAAACAAGGGCACGTTGCCTACCCAGACCTAGCAGACAATCCAATATATAAGGTAATATCGATATTGAGTAAGGTAAAAAATACTACTTTTGATCATGGTAATAAATATTTTCAGCGTTCACATTGCGAAGTTACTACTATCGATGTTGGAAATAATACTAGCAATCTAATACCTGGCTCAGCAACTACACGTTTTAACATTCGATATAACAATGAACAAACACCGGGTGGCTTATATAAGCTGATTGATGAAATATGCTCCAGTGTAACTAGCGATTATAAACTTTCTGTGCATAGCAGCAGGGACGTTTTCCTCTCTACTCCCGATAGAAATACTGATATTATGCTTGATGCAATAAGTAAGGTTACCAACATTGATGCTATACTTAGCACAAGTGGTGGCACATCTGACGCTGCGTTTATCAAAGATGTTTGTCCAGTGATTGAATTTGGTATAATCAACAAAACCGCACATCAGATAAACGAATGCGTATCAGTAAACGATATACACAAGTTAACAGCTATATATAAGGAATTTATAGAAAATTATTTCAATCCCACTAATAAAATATTGAATCAGGTCAACGTGGTTAGTAATATATCTAGTGGTCCATTGTTAGCTTAGATGTAATCAGATCTCTTGCATAACTGTTGTTTGAATAATAACTTGTATCATTCCAGCAAAATGTGTCAAGTAAGTTTTTTCGTTTCTATAGCTACTTGGATGACAAAAAAAGAAATACTAGACTTTATACCTTTTGCACTCAAATTCACATAAATCATGAATTATGCACGTTTCACACGAAGGTTTCTGTGCTTTGCAAACATATCTACCATGCAAAACTAGCCAATGATGAGCATAAAGCAGGTATTTTTTGGGAACCACATTTAAAAGAGATTGTTCTGTTTTAAACACATCTTTTTCTTTCACAAGCCCGATTCTATTGCTCACTCTAAAAACGTGAGTATCAACTGCCAATGTTGGAATGCCAAGCCCCGAATTTAAGAACACATTAGCGCTCTTTCTTCCCACTCCCGGCAAAGACACCAAATCATCGAAATCAGTAGGCACTTTGCTATTGTACCTCTCAATCAATATTTTGCTGAGCCCGATTATGTTTTTTGCTTTGGAATTATATAAACCAATACTGCTTATGCATTTTCTTAGCTCACTCTGCCCAAAACCCAGCATTTTTTCTGGCGTATCAGTGATACTAAATAGCTCCTTTGTAATTTTATTAACGCTTATATCAGTTGTTCGCGCTGATAGAACTATCGCAACTAATAACGTAAAATCATTGGTATAATTCAGCTCTATTTTTGGTGCAGGATTTGATTGCTTGAATTTTTCAAATATCAGTTCTACTTTTTTTGAGTCCATGCATAGAGCTAAAAGCTTATACTACACTGGTTGCTGTGCAAATTCAATTCCTTTAGGCTTAGATAGTCCTTCAGCATTAACATCAGACATATCAGTTTTTACCTCATCAAAATTCCTCTCAGCAAATTCGCTTGCCACTTCCGCAAAACACTTTTTAATAAGAGGCATAACAATTGGCATTAACAGTTTTCGTGGATCATACCATTCTAACAGGTCAGTTTCCTTTTGCACCCTATCTCTTGGATCCTCTTCTAGTAAATCTTTTGTGTGCTTTTCAGCATATATTTCACAGCCTTTTGAGAAAACAGGAGCTAACATTTCAATTAATACTGCCAATAACAATAGTGAACCAAGTATGGTTCCACCAACAGTTAATCTATTAGCAATGAAATTTGTTGTAAGTAGATAAACAGAAAAAGCATCTAAAGGATAGTTGATAAGAAGCTTACTACCTAGTGCGATATAGTTTATTTTACTCATGAATTCATCAGTAGAAATTTCTGAGTTGGCATACTTTTTCATATAATGACCTATTAATAACGCGAATTCTGGATTAAAGGAGAATAGAAAAGGCAGAAAACAGGGTAAACTCAGCAATTATAAAAAAATAGATGAGGTTACCCATGGAAGACATAACAAAACTGTTTTGTTTGGTCGATGATTTTTGCAGAGATATAGAGAAAAATTTTGCAGGCAAACTACTGCCAAATGGTAAAAAACCCACAAGAACAACGGAAATTGAGCACTCTGAAATCATGACAATAATCCTGCTATATCAACAATCTCCGTGTAAAAATTTCAAAACTTTCTATCTACATTACCTAACGTTGCTCTACAAATCAGAGTTTCCAAAGTTGCCTTCATATACCAGGTTTGTTGCTCTAAAGCCTAGGGTTTTGTGGCATTTAGCAATGTTGTTGCATTGGCTTTGTGGACAGTCAGAAAACACTGGAATTTCATATATAGACACAACTCCCATTGCAGTTTGTCATGCAAAAAGAATATCCAAAAACAAAGTTTTTGCTGGAATTGCAAAATTAAGCAAGAGTACTTACGGCTGGTTTTTTGGTTTCAAATTACATATGGTAATCAATGAAAATGGTGAAATTCATGCACTTACGCTAACAAAAGGCAATGTTGATGATAGGATACCTGTGCCAAATTTGACGGAAAAATTAACTGGCCTTTTGTTTGGTGACAAAGGTTATATTGCAAAAGAGCTTTTTCAGAAGCTGTTTGACCGAGGTTTGAAACTTGTTACCAAGGTGAAAAAAGGTATGAAAAATACATTAATTTCGCTAAATGAGAAGATTTTACTGAGAAAAAGGTCTATCATTGAGACTGTTTTTGGTTACCTAAAAAATAGACTAGAAATTGAACACACTCGCCATAGATCCCCTGTTGATTTCTTGGTTCATATCTTTTCTACTCTCATCTCCTATTCCATCAAATCCAAAAAGCCTTCTATTTCCTATACTTCCTTCCTTAATCCAGAATTCGCGTATTAATAAATGAGAGGCGTTATTAATAATGATATTAAATGCTATGATCCACCATGAAAAATAGCAACCTATAGTAACTGTGGTTAACAGGCCTAAGGTTAGAACACTTATTTTTTGGACGAGCAGTAGAGCATTTTTACGCTCTATAAATTTCAATGCTAATGTCTTTTTATCTTCTTCAATTAGGCTTCTCTTTTCTTCTAGAGGAGAAATATAAAGAAATAGCCGCATACTAGGTTTTGATAAGCGTTTATTAAGCTCGCCAGGGTCTGACGATCTAAAAAAACTGCTATAAATATCTCCTAAAAAACAGTATTCCACATCCTCTTCAAACGCACTATCATTCTTTTTTAATATAGAAGTCAATTCATCAAAATCTTTACCTATAGCTTCTTCACCAATCCCTAGTGTATCGAACAGCTTCTTTCTATAATGAAATTCACATGCTGTTAAACGTCCATTACTTTCAGCACCAACACTGACTTTAACACAAGGATTTCCTGATTCCAAAGGTTCAATATATTTTTTTAGTTCTTGATAAGCTTTATAAATTTGATCAAATCTATTTTTATCTCTACCCTTGTCAGGATGATTTACAAGAATTAACTGCTTATGCTGTTTCTTCAAAATTGCGCTAAGCTCTTCATAATTCTTGTCTACAACTTGCTTAGCTTCTACTTCCAATACGTTGAACAGGTCAGTATTATCACAAAACTCCTGACCAGTTAACTTGAAATGTTGACCCATTACTAACGCAAATTCTGGATTAAGGAAGGAAGTATAGGAAATAGAAGGCTTTTTGGATTTGATGGAATAGGAGATGAGAGTAGAAAAGATATGAACCAAGAAATCAACAGGGGATCTATGGCGAGTGTGTTCAATTTCTAGTCTATTTTTTAGGTAACCAAAAACAGTCTCAATGATAGACCTTTTTCTCAGTAAAATCTTCTCATTTAGCGAAATTAATGTATTTTTCATACCTTTTTTCACCTTGGTAACAAGTTTCAAACCTCGGTCAAACAGCTTCTGAAAAAGCTCTTTTGCAATATAACCTTTGTCACCAAACAAAAGGCCGGTTAATTTTTCCGTCAAATTTGGCACAGGTATCCTATCATCAACATTGCCTTTTGTTAGCGTAAGTGCATGAATTTCACCATTTTCATTGATTACCATATGTAATTTGAAACCAAAAAACCAGCCGTAAGTACTCTTGCTTAATTTTGCAATTCCAGCAAAAACTTTGTTTTTGGATATTCTTTTTGCATGACAAACTGCAATGGGAGTTGTGTCTATATATGAAATTCCAGTGTTTTCTGACTGTCCACAAAGCCAATGCAACAACATTGCTAAATGCCACAAAACCCTAGGCTTTAGAGCAACAAACCTGGTATATGAAGGCAACTTTGGAAACTCTGATTTGTAGAGCAACGTTAGGTAATGTAGATAGAAAGTTTTGAAATTTTTACACGGAGATTGTTGATATAGCAGGATTATTGTCATGATTTCAGAGTGCTCAATTTCCGTTGTTCTTGTGGGTTTTTTACCATTTGGCAGTAGTTTGCCTGCAAAATTTTTCTCTATATCTCTGCAAAAATCATCGACCAAACAAAACAGTTTTGTTATATCTTCCATGGGTAACCTCATCTATTTTTTTATAACTGCTGAGTTTACCCTGTTTTCTGCCTTTTCTATTCTCCTTTAATCCAGAATTCGCGTTTATAGGGTTACGTCTTGATCTGAAGCTATATTCTTAATTAAGCTTAATTTTTTCTGCATGTTCAATATGGCTTTCGTCAAAACTTCTATTGATTGCCATACAGTTAATTTATTATCAGTCAAATTATATACTTCGAGTATTAAATTAACAGAATTTTATCATGAATTTATGTTAAAAGTATTATACTTCGTAAACTTATGTCATGATATTAACTACATTAGCTAAAACATGCTTTTTATCTAAGTGGAGTTGCTTTGCGGCAACGAAAAGTTTATCTATTTTTTTCCACTGACTTAGCAGAATTTCAACACCATTTACCTCTCTCTTTATGCTTTCTAAAATGAAGGCCTGAATTATATATGATGCTAGTTCTAGTTCGATTTCGCTATTAATTACTTTATTAATCATATTGGGATTCTTTAAATCATGAAGAAATTTATAAAAGCATTTGTATGCTTCATAAGCATCACTACTTATTGCATTTATTATCATTCCTGGCATTCCAGGAAATAAAGTGATCATTTCATCAAACGTTTGATCATCAAATTTACATTGAGATGAAGCAACTTGCTTTGTTTCATCATAAGTTAATGGAAGTAAATTTAGCTGAAAGCACCTACACCGGATAGTAGTTTGTATATCATATGGCTTATGGCTAATTATAAATATCTTAGAATTTTTTGGCGGCTCTTCTAATATTTTCAATATTGCGTTTTTAGCGTTATTAGTCATTGCCTCTAAGCTATCTATTATAGCTATTTTGTGTTCTGATTGAATGGGACTTAAGTGTAGAAAGTTTTTCATCTCTCTGACTTTTTCTATTCCGATAGTATCACCTTCAACAATGTGTAAGTCCAATGCTACTTCATTATAGCTTTTTATGAGTAACCAATTGGAGAAGGATTTTGCAAGTGTTGCTTTTCCTATACCTTTTTTACCACAGATCAGCCAAGACTGAACAGATAAGTTATTCATTAATTTTTTTTTTGGCTGGTTGTGACCTATTACTTTTTTCATTCTTTCTCCTATAGATCTTAGTTTACAAATGCATTGGTTACTGTTTATAATAAAATTGCACCTTCCCTTAAAACCTTAATCTTATCTTCGGTTAAGTCAATAATAGTAGATTCTATACCAGAAACTAATTCATCATCTTCAATCACTGCAGATAAATGTTGCTTAATGGATTGTGGTATATCGTCTGCCTTACATACACTTTTTTCTCCTGAAATATTTATACTAGTTGCCACTATTGGAACTTTCAGTTTATTTAATATTGAAATTGCAATAGGATGCTCAGGGATTCTGATGCCTATACTATCTTTAAAGAATGCGTTTGGCAATATATTATTGTTTTTAAGTGGTAAAATATAGGTAATCGGTCCAGGAGAAAAGTGGTTTATTAAATCAATATATCTTTCCTTCACCTTTGCTATTTTTATCAAATTGTAAATATCACTAACAAATATGGAGAGTGGCTTATTTTGAGAGCGTTTCTTTATCTGATATATTTTTCCTATAGATTCATTATCTAGTGAATTACAAGCAAGAGCATACACTGTTTCTGTTGGAAAACACACTAACAAGTTGTTCTGTATTGCATTTATTATTTTAGATACCATATAGCTCAAAACTTATTCATAACAACTAGATCAGTTTTGTTGCATTGTATCTTATATAGTAACTGCTAGTTTTTGTGAACGTAATGCAACGCAGTTTACCATTTGTTATGCAGACTTGCTACAATCCAAACTCTTCATTGACTTTATCAACTATTGCCTGTGGTGGATCCTCTCCCCATCCTGAATACAAAATCTCTCCATAGTCTGCAACATCTATAGAGCCAGTTCTGCTTTTTGCTAAAAACATTTCTCTTTTCTCTTTATCAACTAATACATAATGCCACGCTGATTTTCCACGATCTTTACCACGGACTAAATATATAAGATCTGACCTACTTCTTTTTGTTGCATCAGCAAAAGATCTTTCATTGACAGTTCTGCTTTTACTTTTTATGCCGCCACTTTCAGAAAAAGCTTCCTTGGATTCGGTTTTTTTGTTTGCCAATTCAGAAATTTTTCCTTTTGCTCCTAGTGCACGTTCCTTGGTATTTCCAGATGAATACTTACTGGAAAAACCTTCCCCTGTACCGCCAGGAGTCCTGTTTGTAAAACGCTTAGTAAATGAATTATTGTCATTGTTTTCTGCCATAAAAATCTCCAAACTTTAGATTGTAGAATCCAAATTTTTACTACACCTTATCATATGTTAATTAAATTAATATAAATGAAAAATAATATAGTAATCATTACAGGAATTACAGCTTCAGGTAAATCAGAATTGTGTGATAACCTGATAGAAAAATATAATAATATCAGCATAATAAATTGTGATTCAAAGCAGGTATACAAAGAAATTCCCATAATTACTGCTCAACCACCAAAGCAAGAAGAATTTTATAAATTATATGGTTATGTTTCAGCAAAAGAAAATTATTCCGTGGGTCTATGGTTAGAGGATTTAGAAAAAGAAGTTAATCACGCATTAGAAAATGCTCAAATACCTATCATCACTGGAGGAAGCGGGCTTTACATCAGCAGTTTAATCAAAGGCTTATCATCAATGCCACAAATAAGTCAGGAAGTGAGGAAAAATGTAAGCGAATTAAGGAAAAATTTAAGTAAAGATGAGTTTTACAAATTAGTGCTAAGCAAAGATCCAAGGATTCAAGGTAAAGTATTCATGAATGACTCGCACCGCCTTTCAAGGGCACTTGAAGTTATCACTGAAACTGGTAAGACAATCTTTGTATGGCAAGAAAATAGACAGCCTCCTTTATTCAATAACTTTAAGATATACACAATTCTGCCTAAACGTGAAGATGTATACCGAAAAATAAATTTTCGTTTCATTACAATGATTGAAAATGGAGCAATTGATGAAGTAAAAAAGTTACTTAGCATGAACCTAGCCCCACATTTACCAGCTATGAAAGCACACGGAGTGCCAGAAATTATAAAGTACTTGAAAGGTGAGATTACTTTAGACGAAGCGATACAAATTGCTCAAACAAACACAAGACACTACGCGAAACGTCAGTATACCTGGTTTAAAAACCAATTTCTAAATGCTGAAGTGATTGATTGTGCAAATGAGCTCAAGATATTTTAATTCAGGCCGTGCTCATTACTATGAATAGGGGGTTCCATATTTTCCAGATGGCTGTTTACTTCTAGTGGCTTATCCAAGTTATGCTCTATTTTTAACTTAAATCCTAGCTTCTCGCAGAATTTGTAAAAATACTCCTTAATGACATCAAATAAATTTCTGCCATCAATTTTGTAATCTCTCAATTTTCGAGGAACAGTGAGCAACAATTTACCATCTTTATATGTCACATCATCTTTCCCATCTTGAGATTCAAGTGTGAATTCTAGTGAGCTATCCAATTTACATAATTCTTCTTCTGGTTTTGCTAAAGTGCAAACTGCAATTTTTTCTTCAATTCTGATTGCTGCATGACTTGGATCACTACAATTAATATATGTTATATGACTAGAACCGAAAACTAACTCATGCGCCGTAGCTACATGAAAAAGAGGTTTATCTTCAGCGTATAATGCACCTACGTACCCTGCTTGATTACAATTGATAACCAGTTCTTCCAAAATAGGATCACTTGGAACTTTAGCTCCAGCATGTTCGAACATCTCCTTAAAAACGCAAATTCTGGATTAAGGAAGGAAGTATAGGAAATAGAAGGCTTTTTGGATTTGATGGAATAGGAGATGAGAGTAGAAAAGATATGAACCAAGAAATCAACAGGGGATCTATGGCGAGTGTGTTCAATTTCTAGTCTATTTTTTAGGTAACCAAAAACAGTCTCAATGATAGACCTTTTTCTCAGTAAAATCTTCTCATTTAGCGAAATTAATGTATTTTTCATACCTTTTTTCACCTTGGTAACAAGTTTCAAACCTCGGTCAAACAGCTTCTGAAAAAGCTCTTTTGCAATATAACCTTTGTCACCAAACAAAAGGCCGGTTAATTTTTCCGTCAAATTTGGCACAGGTATCCTATCATCAACATTGCCTTTTGTTAGCGTAAGTGCATGAATTTCACCATTTTCATTGATTACCATATGTAATTTGAAACCAAAAAACCAGCCGTAAGTACTCTTGCTTAATTTTGCAATTCCAGCAAAAACTTTGTTTTTGGATATTCTTTTTGCATGACAAACTGCAATGGGAGTTGTGTCTATATATGAAATTCCAGTGTTTTCTGACTGTCCACAAAGCCAATGCAACAACATTGCTAAATGCCACAAAACCCTAGGCTTTAGAGCAACAAACCTGGTATATGAAGGCAACTTTGGAAACTCTGATTTGTAGAGCAACGTTAGGTAGTGTAGATAGAAAGTTTTGAAATTTTTACACGGAGATTGTTGATATAGCAGGATTATTGTCATGATTTCAGAGTGCTCAATTTCCGTTGTTCTTGTGGGTTTTTTACCATTTGGCAGTAGTTTGCCTGCAAAATTTTCTCTATATCTCTGCAAAAATCATCGACCAAACAAAACAGTTTTGTTATATCTTCCATGGGTAACCTCATCTATTTTTTTATAATTGCTGAGTTTACCCTGTTTTCTGCCTTTTCTATTCTCCTTTAATCCAGAATTCGCGTTAGAGATACCGCGAATGAATCGCGGTATGACGGCTAAGTAGGGTGTCATTCCAGTGCTTGACACTGGGATCCAGAAAAATTGATTGTAAACAAACGACTATACAACATTTTCAATAAAATTACAAAAAAGCTGGATCCCAGTGTCAAGCACTGGAATGACATCATAGGGGCACTGGGATGACAGGCTAGCCTGACAACCGTCATCCCGCTACGTGTTAGTGGCTGAGATACTGCGGCGGTATGACGTAGGATTGCTGTCATTCCGCTACTAGTTAGCGCCGCGGCGGCATAGCTATAGAAAACTTGTATAGATTTTTTCTACTTCTGTGATATCATAAGCCTGTAATGATAAAATAAGTAAATATGGATAAGTCAGCGTATGAGATCATAGAACATGAGTATGATGTGGTAGTAGTAGGTGCAGGTGGAGCAGGGCTCAGAGCAACGCTTGGGATGGCTGCAACTAATTTTTCAGTTGCCTGCATTTCTAAAATTTTCCCTACACGAAGTCATACAGTTGCAGCACAAGGCGGAATTAGTGCAGCTTTAGGTAATATCGGTGAAGACGATTGGCGCTGGCATGCATATGACACAATAAAAGGTTCAGACTGGCTTGGTGATCAAGATGCAATAGAATATATGTGTAAAAACGCTGCTAAAGCTGTTATTGAACTTGAAAATTTTGGCGTACCTTTTTCTCGTACAGAAGATGGCAAAATATACCAGCGCTCTTTTGGTGGAATGACAACTCACTTTGGTAAAGGAAAATCAGCTCAACGCACTTGTGCGGCAGCAGACAAAACTGGGCACGCAATACTTCACACTCTATATCAGCAGTGTCTTAAATTCAACGCTGAGTTTTTTGTTGAATACTTTGTGATTGATTTAATTATGGATAGCGAAACCGGAGCATGCTGCGGAGTTCTTGCTTGGTCGCTATGCGACGGTACATTACATAGATTTCGCGCGCATAGGGTGGTGCTAGCAACAGGTGGATATGGACGTGTTTATTTCTCTGCAACAAGTGCGCATACCTGCACAGGTGATGGTAATGGCATGGTAGTAAGGGCTGGATTACCACTTGAAGATATGGAATTTGTACAATTTCATCCAACAGGAATATATGGCTCAGGGTGCTTGATGACAGAAGGGTGCCGTGGCGAAGGGGGATATCTCGTTAATTCTCAGGGCGAAAAGTTTATGGAACGTTACGCACCAAAAGCAAAAGATTTAGCTTCTCGTGATGTGGTAAGTCGCGCAATAACAATTGAAATTAGAGAGGGAAGGGGAGTTGGACCGAAAAAAGATTACATGTATTTAACTATAGCACATCTTGATCCGGAAGTAATAAAACTCAGATTGCCGGGCATTAGCGAAACCGCAAGAACTTTTGCTGGAGTTGATGTCACTAAAGATCCAATACCGGTCATTCCGACTGTTCACTATAACATGGGTGGCATTCCAACTAATTATTATGGAGAAGTGATCACGCTGAAGCAAGGTAAGGAAGAAGTGGTAGATGGACTATTTGCAATTGGAGAAGCTGCGTGTGTCTCTGTGCACGGTGCAAATCGACTTGGTTCTAACTCGCTTCTTGATCTTGTGGTTTTTGGCAGAGCTGCAGCGCTCAGAGCAAAAGAGAAACTAAAATCCTGTACACCACATAAAAAATTGCATTCAGACTGCACAGACTGGATAGTAGATAGATTCAATAAAATGCGATTTGCTTCCGGTGGGCTAAAAGTAGCAAAAATACGCAGTGAAATGCAGAACACTATGCAAAAATACGCATCAGTTTTCCGTGTTGCTGAAGTTTTAGAAGAAGGTAAAAAAGCTATAAAAAAGGTAGCAAAAATGATGCCTGATATTGCAATTGAGGATCGCAGTATGATGTGGAACAGTGATTTAGTTGAAGCACTGGAGCTTGCTAACATGATCCCACAAGCGGTTATTACCATGGAATGCGCAGCTAATCGCAAGGAAAGCAGAGGTGCCCATGCTCGTGAAGACTTTCCTGAACGTGATGACAAAAACTGGATGAAGCACACTATAGCGTGGCCTGAAGAAAAGAAAGGGCAAATTAACGTAAAAATTGATTATAAAAAAGTGGCTGAAAAAACTCTGAGCGGTGAGATTGATTTCATAGCGCCAGAGAAGAGGGTTTATTAGTCAGCCCATCTAGCTTATTCATGAATTGACGTAGTATTGATACATCGCTCATTTTAGTAGCTGGGTTTTCTGTATGCTCTGGTTGATTTGGTGACTCTTGTACTGCTTGATTTTTAGTCTCATTTCTTAAATTCTGTTGATCATTATTAACAAGGTTCTTCGAAGCTTGATTCTGCTCTGTTGTTGAATTAGAGCGGTTTTTGTCGTTAAATGTGTCCTGTGCTTTGTTGGTTGATTTTTCAAAAAGTTTCTTAATACCACTAAATCCTAAAGTTAAAGTAAGGCATATAACTCCAGCAACAGCTATGATAGGAATGGCTGCTCCAATTGCCATTTGACCCTGAAAGAAAGCAAATGTTACCATTGCAATAACAGTAGTCGTTATCGTGATTGCTAACAGTTCGCGGGTCCTTTTTGCTGGATCTATGAATCCTGCTACAGCAGATACTCCTTTTTTTATACCAGAACCTGCTTCTTTAATGCCAGACTTGCATTTTTTTGAAGCAGTTTTACAGTGGTATTTTTCTTCAAGCTTCTCTTTTAGTTCTTTAGCTTTCTCCTGTGCTTTCTGTGGAGTCCCTGAATAATCTTTTAGATCTCGTAAAGTTAAATAGTACTTTTTAGTATGGAATTTTGGATCTTTCAGCTCCAGAGAACAGGGATCAGCGCCTATTTCTAGCAGCATTGTACAAAATTTTGTTGTATTGTCATAAGCAGTTGCTGTATCAAAAATTGTTCCTTGCGGTAGGTATTCGATACTTCTTTTTTCTGCTTTTTTCTTTAATGCCAATTCTAGGGGTGTGTTCCCTTCTCCATTCTTAGCATTTATAGCTTTACCTAATTTATCTTTAGATATTGTTCCATTTTTTACTAAACCTAAAATCAATTCCAAACATGTAACTTTTTGTTCTCCTTTGAATGAAGCAATATAGTGCAGAGCATTTTTTTCATCTTTATCTTGCACAGTAATATCTGCACCGTTTTTTAGCAATAGTTCTAGGGTTTCATACCTTTTAGTTTTTTCAAATTTTCTATCTGTACATGATCGATCCTCATTCTTTTCTTTTATATGCTGAAGCAACTGATGAAAAGGTGTTAATCCTTCCCTGTTAGTAGTATTTACAGCATCATCTTTATTTGAAATCAACTCTAAACATGTAACTTTTTGTTCTCCTTTGAATGAAGCAATATAGTGCAGAGCATTTTTTCCATCTTTATCTTGCACAGTAATATCTGCACCATTTTGTAGAAATAACTCTAAGGCTTTATACCTATTTGTTTTTTCAAATTTTCTATCTGTACATGATCGATCCTCATTCTTTTCTTTTATATGCTGAAGCAACTGATGAAGAGGTGTTTGTTCTTCCTGATTTTCACTATTAATGAGTTGTGCTAAATCTTCCTCGGTGACCGTTTTTATTAGGGTACCTAGAAACTTGCATTTCTGTTTCTTTTCCAACGACACGATAAGGTGTAAAATATTGTTGTCTTTTTCACCTTTCACACTATTAATATCCGTACAATCTTTTAGATATTTTTTAAATTTCCTGTTATTTCCATCTTTGATCGCTTTTAGTAATAGAGCATTGCTATTTGTTATTTCGTTGCTTATTTCTACTTTATGATCATCTTCAACATCGCTACCGTAGTCACTTTCAATTCCACTGTCTTCACTATTTCTACGATCATTTTGGTTGTGGGTAAAACAATATTTGCTATTATAAATAATTTCAGAAATTACTTGCTTTACTCGCTCTTTTGTTTCATCTGGTATTTTTTTCGATCGTTCTATTACTTCATCTAGCACTGGAAGAAAGCATTGGACATAATACCTATAATATTTTTCTTGTTCTCTAAGTGATTCTTCTAATTTAGTTAATACTTCAGCTTCCTCAAATAACCTTTTGCACTTCTTGAGGGTTCCATCTCGACTTCTTGGTTTTTCACGCTTATGCTCTTCTTTTTTTACCTTTCTCTCTATAATGCCATACAATTGCTCGTCTTTTCTATCCTGCTCTCGCTTTTCATTTTTATCTATGTATTCATCTAATTTTTTTGCATTAGTAGCTAGTGCACTTAGATCTGTACTCATACTAAAACCTCAATATTAAAAGCTATTTAAGTTGTCAGCACTGATGTTTTTTCTACTTAAACTAACAACAAAAAAGTTGAATTTAAGATTCAATTTTTTTAATTAAGTCAAACGTTGTATATAGCTAACGAAACCCGCTTCTGTCATCCTATGATAGGATCCAGTCTAAAAAATCTGGATTCCAGCGTCACGCGCTGGAATGACAACTTAAGATATCGCCTATAATTAACCATAAACATATTTCGGTAAACCTAAGTTACTTTTAGCTATATGTAGTTGAAATACAGATAGAAAGGCAGGTAAGAAGGCAGAAAATTAATTTCTGTAAGAAAGTTTGCCGTCATAGTTAAACCTCACTTGAACAGTTATCTACTATTTTAACCATTTAATCTTAAAAAATAATAAATATAGCTAAACTGCGAAACTTGCTACTGGCTAAAATAGGATAAGAAACTATAGCTGCAAATTAATGTGTATCTGTTCAGATGCATGGCTAATGCTGAAACAAAAATTCCAGTGCTCCCTTTCTTGTCATCCCAGGGCTTGACACTGGGATCCAGATTGGGCACTAAGTTGGTAAACAGGAAAGCGCTTTACAACGTTTTTGATGAAACTGTGCAAAAGGACTGGATGCCAGTGTCACGCACTGGCATGACATCCATTTGTTCCTATAGTTGTCTTTTCTCGTCTACCTTATTTTGCCACTCTGCTAAACAGATACATTAATGTTTTTATCAGTCTTCCAGACTTGGTTTTTCTTTTAGTTTTTTAAGCCTTTCTTTATTTAGTATGGAGCTTATCTCTTCTACACTTTTATCAATATTATCATTGATTATTACGTAATCATATTTATCACGTTTGCTTATCTCTTTTTGAGCTTCGGCTAATCTGCGCTCTATTTCATCCGCACTGTTGCTATTACGCTTTTGCAAACGCAACCTAAGCTCTTCCATTGAAGGGGGAAGTATAAAAACACTCACAACTTTTTTTCTCATGAGCTTGAATAAGTGAAATGCTCCTTGCCAGTCTATGCTTAGTAAAACGCTTATTCCACTGCTCAGGTTTTGCTCTATAAAATCTCTTGGTATACCATAAAAATTCTCAAAAACTTTGGCGTATTCAAGCATCTGACCAGCTTCGCATAACTCGTGAAATTTTTCTTCGGTAACGAAAAAATAGTCTTTTCCATTTATTTCGCCGGGGCGAGGCTTGCGTGTAGTCATAGAAACAGACCTAACTAAATTAGTTGATTGCTCAAGTAATTTTGCTGATATAGTAGTTTTTCCAGCTCCAGAAGGGGAGGATAGAACCAATAATACGCCCTCACTTTTTACGGTCATTTTTCTTTGCATTTTTTAACATGGTGCTTTTTGGATCAGAGTTTAAAAAGCTAGAACCTTCTAAATTAGAATTTGATAAGTTGGTGCCAATGAGAGAAGAGTTATCAAAGACAGTATAGCGCAAATCGGTTTTTTCAAAATTTGCCTTATTCAAATTAACGTTTACAAACTTTGCTCTACTCAATGTTGAATTAGCAAAATCAGCATTTTCTAAATTCATATCCTTAAATTCAAAGTAAGAATAATTTACATTAAATTTTTCACCCTGTGATATTTTCTCTTGCAAATCTTCAATTGAAGTTATAGCATTTTCTGAACCTGTGAGTTTCTCCTGCCCTTGATTGTCAATCAAAATTGAATTATCAAATTTGCAACCTGTTAAGTGAACATCAGCAACTGAACTTTTATATATGCTTGAAGAGTGAAAAGACATATCACTAATTGTTGAATTGCTCAAATTGCTAAGAAAAAAGCTAGTTTTCCTAAAGGCATTAGCGTGAAGCAAAGAAGATCTGAAATCGCTTTCAATAAAATTTGAATTAGTTACTTTTAAATTAGACCAGCTTGAATTATCAGCTAATAAATTAAAGAATGTTGAATTTTCTATTTCACTGGAATCAATATTATGGCGAGAAAGTGTACTGTTATAAACTTGAGAGTCTTGGATTTTTATCTTATACATTGAAGTTGTAGAAAGGTCTGAATCTTCTATCTTCGCAGAGGTGAATAGTGAATGGTCAAAAAATGAGCCATTCATGTTAGAATTCGCAACTTTAGTATTATGAAACTTTCCGTGACGAATGTCAGCATTAGAGACATTAACTTGATGCAGTTCACTAAAACTAAAATCAATATTGGATAAATCAGCATCCTGAAGATTTGCTTCAGAAACATATGTATGCTTTATCTTGGAACCATTTAGTATAGATTGAACGAAACTTGAATTATCGTCATTTACATAGGAAATTTGTGTATTGCTTAAATTAGTTTCATCGAAGTTACTGTTAATTATGATAGAAGAATTAAGGTAGGCAGCGGAAAGATTGCTACCTGTAAAGTCTGATTCTTTTAACTCTGCACCATATATGTTAGCATTTTTTAATGAAGAAAATTGTATCTTTAATTTATATGCATCCACTCCAAAGAAACTTGCATTATCAAGGTTGTTTTTCTGCATAACGGTATCGTTTATTTCACTATCACTAAAATTTACGTGGCTAACATTTGAGTTTGATAAGTTGGAGAAATTCATTTTCACATTCGAGAAATTAGTATGCAAACCAATTACGTTGTGCATACTCACTTTTTTGAGATCGGAACTGATAAAATCAGCATAACTAACATTAGACTGATCAAATACGATATCTGTTAAGTTTGCAGAAACAAATTTTGTAAAACTCAAATTTGTACCTTTTATTTTAATGCTATGTAAATTAGCATTGGAGAAATTAGCACCACGTAAATCAACATCAATGAAAGACACGTAGGATAAATCGGTGTTAGAAAAATCAGCACCAATCAGACTTACTCCATCAAAAACAGATTTATTGAGATATAATTGACTAAAATTAGCTCCATTTAAGTTAGAACCAAAACCTTTCTTAAAATCTTCTGGCACGCCCTCTTTGTGGCACTGCACCAAAAATTCAGCAAAGTCTTTTTTACTGTAAGATACATATTTTACATCATGCAGAGCGTTTAAAAAATCACTAATCGGATTTTTTTCATCATTTATTTCGTTTCCATAACATAAATGACCAACTAAAATTAACATCAAGAATCTAATCATCTTGCTTATCGCACTGTATTTCTTTCGTTTTTACAGCCCAATCGTACATTGCTGAGCTTTCTTTATTGTCTATTTTTCTATCCTCCAAAAGGTGTGGCATCATTTCGGCAATCGCATTTATTATATTGATCTGCTTTTTTTTGATTGCTATATCAATTGGGGATTGAAAATTATTATTAACTACTCTAAGATCAGCACCTTGTAATAAGAGAAAACGAACTGTATCTATTTCACCTTGCTTCACTGCATAAATTAGAGGAGTGTCACCCAATTTATTTCTAAATCTTAGTATCTCTTGAATTGTTAATCCAATTTTTTCTAGCTTACTTATTACTCCTCTTAAGCAAGTTAAGTTGTTCTTCTTAATGCAGTAAAAAAATTGTTTACTGTAATCGTCAATAAATATAGGTGTAGGAAGATGCTCATTAAGGCTATCATATTGTCGTTTATATATTGACTTGCTTTGTATATCTTTATGATCCCATTCTTTTATTGGTTCTCTGTTTAGCTTTGTCCATTTTTGTAAATTTTTCTTTTCACTTTGCTCTTCTTCATCTTTTTTAGTTATAGGTTTTACTCTATTGCGGTCCTTAGAATTATTACTTCTTCTTTTTACTTTTTTTTCTTCAGACTGACTTCCTACTTCTTCTTTTTTTTCTTCTAATAATTGACTCGCATCACTTTTTGAAAGTTCATTGTCTTTTATATCAATCTTCTGATCAGCTTGTAGATTTTTTTGCGGGTTAGCTGTATTCTCATTTAAATCAGCACTTAAAGGCAAAGGCTCTGGTTTCAAATCTTTATTCACTTCTTTATTGGCCACATTTGGTAAATTTTGAGCAAATTTGTCTGTGCTTCCTTCTAGCTGGTCATTTGGCAAATCTTTATCAATCCTTTCACCTTCACTTATAGTTTTTTCAACCACGGAAGCTTTGTCCTCGTTGTGTTGCAGTTTCTCTTTATCGGTAGTGACGTCTAATCTTTTGCTCTCAGCCTCTTGTGTTTGTTTAGCATCGACGTTGCTTTTTAACTCATCTTTTTGATTTGTGCTATCTTGCTTCCTTACACCTACATTTTCGTTTTTATGAACTGATTCAATTTTCTTTTCTTCAAGCTGCTCTACGGCAAACAGGATGGGTGATCCGAATACGACAGCTAATAATATAAAATATAAAATATTCTTCATAAATATCCCAAGCATAAGCTTAATTAAAATGATACTATAATCAAATGATTAATCTACAGTAAAAAATGCCTTAGATAAAAAACCAAAGCTACACATTAAACCTAAAGTGCATTATATCGCCATCTTGTACGATATAATCTCTGCCTTCAAAGCGAATTTTTCCTGCATCTTTGCAAGCTGATTCACTTCCATACTTTATGTAGTCTGCAAAGCTTATTGTCTCTGCTTTTATAAAGCCTTTCTCAAAATCAGTGTGGATTACACCTGCTGCTTTATCGGCTGTTGACCCTATTTTTACTGGCCATGCCCGTGCTTCTTTGGGGCCCACAGTAAAGAAAGTTATCATACTCAGCACTTCATACATAATACGCGCTACTCCATCAAGGCCTGATTCTTGTAAGCCAAATTCTGATAAAAAACTCTGTTTTTCCTCTTCACTATCAAGATTTGCAATATCTGCTTCGAGTTTTGCTGAAATGCAATAAAATTTGCTTTTATTTTCCTCCGCCATTCTCTCTACCTTTTTAGATAATTCATTGCCAGTTATAACATTTGTATCTTCAACATTGCAAACGTACATAACGGGCTTTGTTGTCAACAATTGAAGCGACTTCATCTCATCTCCATCGATATTCTCCAAACTTCTTGCAGGTTTACCTAATTTTAAAGTAGCTAATACCTCTTGCATTAATTCAAGTTGTCTCTTTAGCTCTTTATCACCTTGCTTTGCCTTCTTTTCGAGTTGTGGCAGCCTTTTTTCTATGCTATCAATATCAGCTAGGATTAATTCCATTTCTACCACTTCAGCATCTGATATTGGATCTATTTTACTGTGTATATGGCTGATATCGTTATCCGTAAAGCACCTGAGCAGATGAACGATGGCATCAACTTCTCTGATATGGCTTAAAAATTTATTGCCGAGCCCTTCACCTTTGCTCGCACCCTTTACCAGACCTGCAATATCTACAACTTCTAATTGATTATAAATTATCTTCTCTGAGCCTGCAATTGCTGCGATTTGTTTCAAACGCTGATCTTTTATCGAAATCTTGCCTATATTTGGCTCAATTGTGCAGAAAGGATAATTTGCAGCTTCGGCTGTACTTGACTCTGTAAGTGCATTAAATAAGGTTGATTTTCCTATGTTTGGTAACCCAACTATACCGCAGTTAAAACTCATATTTGCTATGTAAAATTATAACTATTGCATAATTTAAAAATTTCTACTATACTTAATTAGTCTCTTATTGAAAATTTTGTTGGTATAGTAATATATAGCTTAAATTAAGGTAAAACTATGACTACAGCTAAGAAACGGAAACTACCAAGTGACTTTCATGATGTTGAGGTTGGAATAAAAAGGCCCAGGATCTCAGGGCAAGAAATAACTCTTTTAAATAGTAACCATTACCCTGACAATTTCTATGTAGGACAAGCAATTGGTAATGGAAGCTGCTTTTTTGACTCGTTCAGACAAAGTCTAGAACAACAGACAGGAGAGCAAGTTACTATCGAAAAATTAAGAAATGATTGTAAAGAATTTGCGCAAAAGAATCCACCAAAGTGGTTTACAAATGCAATTGTCAATAGTCATGATAACAATGGCCAGCACCGTAGTGAAACTGTAGATGATTATACAGCAAACATTATGCGTAACGATAGGTGGGGTGATCCTGACGTTGAAGGCAGAATACTTTGTGAAAAGTATGGTGTAAAATTACATGTTATAGAGAGTAACCCATTGCATGCTATTGACACCCAACAAGATCGGTTTTTGCATGAATTAATAGACAATTCAGGTTCAAAAAGTGCAGGTGAATACAATAAAGTTGATTATAATGATAGTAGTATTGTGCATATAATAAACAAAGGCTATTCTCATTTCGAACCATTGCTTGATATAAACAAAAGTTTAGCAAAACAACTGCAAGAGGAAACCAAACTTAAACAAGAGCAAGAACAAGAAGATTTCCTATTAGCAAAAAAACTTCAGCTAGACGAGATCTTAGAATATTGTAACCTTTCAAAGGATATCTCTGAGAGAGCAGAGGTTGAGAAGAGATTTGATGAGTTATTGGCAAAAAATGCTGGTGGAAAAATTTGTGATGTTGTAGAGCAGTGCGTTAGTGATATAAAGCAGCGCATAGAGCAGCAAAACCCTTCAAGTTTACTAAGATGTGGTACGGAATCGATGGCAGAACCATTTCATCAACAACGAGCACCACAACTTGTAAAATCTTAATAGCCCTGTATATTTTTATATAGGGCTTTTGCAAGCATTTCATATAATATGAACTTGCAGTACGTACTAACCTAAATGCAAGTTGACCATGAGACTAGTTTAATTATTGATGCCATAGAGGAATTTGGTGGTGAGGCTAGGCTTGTCGGCGGGTGTGTGAGAGACTCAATTTTGCAGCGTGATGTCCACGACATCGATTTAGCTACTAATTTGCTTCCCAATCAAACGATTAAAGCGCTAAAACTCCGTAATATAAAAACTATTCCAACTGGCTTAAAACATGGAACTATCACTGCGGTTCTAAATCAAAGATCTTTTGAGATCACAACACTAAGGCATGATGTGAAATGTGATGGTAGGCATGCAAAAGTAGAATTTACCAATAATTGGCAAGCGGATGCTTCAAGGCGCGACTTTACATTTAATGCTCTGTATGCAGATAAGCATGGCCATATATATGACTACTTTGGTGGTATAGAGGACTTAAAAGCGCGAAGGTTAAACTTTACAGGCAACGCTGAAGATAGAATTAAAGAAGACTATCTACGTATTTTAAGAGCATTTCGTTTTCATGCAAAAATATGTGTCGGAGATTTGAGTGATGAAATACTAAACGTATGCAAAAAGCATTCGCATATGATTCAAAACCTCTCTGGAGAGAGAATAAGAGATGAAATACTTAAATTGCTGGAGTGCAATGATCCTTTTCCAACACTTAAGAGCATGCAAGAATCTGATGTTTTGCAAAAGATTATCCCAAAAGAAGTAAAATGCGAAATTCTGTCTTCGTCACTTCTTTTGGGCACTGATGCACTAGTAAAATTAGCGTTACTTCTTAGGACCACCAAAAATGACAGGCTAAGTCTTGGAGAATATGTAAGCAAATTTTTACGTCTTTCGAACAAGCAAAAGAAAAAGCTGCTATTTTTACTATCCAACGATATCAAAACAGAACTCTCAGAAAAAGAGCAAAAAAAATACATATCTTTATTTGGTAGAGAATTATATTGTGATTTAGTAAAAATTTGTGGTGTTGAGTCTGGAGAAAATGTTGATAAATACATTTCATTTGCTAATATATTCAATATTCCAAAATTTCCTCTATCTGGTAATGATTTGATAAATATAGGTCACCAGCCAGGAAAAAGTTTAGGTAAAAACTTAGAGTTGCTCAGGCAACATTGGGAAGACAGCTCCTACACTTTAACAAAAGAGGAGCTGGTGCTTTATGCTAAGAGCCTACTTTAACTTGCTTTCCGACTGTTCAATGAATGTATGCTTACAGTATTAGTGTGACTCATCGAGGAATTAGGTGTGTATTCTTTTTTAGCTTTTTCTGTTAATTGGTATTCGTTTACTCCTCCTTGAGTTTGATTACACATTCCCTGATCTGTAGATAAAAATTTATCTCTTATGCTTGATGTCAGTTGTAACTCTTGAATCTTATCTAAAAAAAATCTCATTCTAGCTTCTACTAGCTCTTTCACAACAATTTCTTTAAGTAATTCTACTGAGTCGTTATTATTATTCTTGCTATTAAAGCTGTGCAAGATAGAGTCTACAATCTTATTTACCCCTTCTTGTTTGTTAAATTCTAATTTTTTTACGGATTTTCTAACAGAAGGTGACAACTTGGCTTTTAACGTGTCATCTCGTAGTTCTTTACCCATATTTTTTCCAATGTTACAATGTTCGTTGACAACTTCTTTAACCTTAGCTTCTATGATCTCCCTTGCGGATTGTTTCAAATTACTTTCTAATAATTCAAGCAGCTTACTGCTTTCAAATTTGCCATCATCTTGATTTGATAGAGACTTTATAGTTTCATTAAGCACGTTATGGCAAAAGTGTTTCTCTTTAAATTCAGGAAAACCTTTTTTTAACTCCTCGTTTTTCCCAGATAAAAAGTTATTGAGACCCTTATCCCTAGAAAGCTTATTGGGCAAGTTTCGTAATTTTGAAAGAGTTGATTTTGCAGTAGATACTGTACTCACTGCACCTGCCTTTTTAGCCAATTGAACTTCTTTTGCTTCCTGTAGTTTCTTAGTGTCAGCTTTCAATTGACCTTCTAAATCAATTTCTAATTGTTGTTTAGATTCTTGAACACTTTGTAATTGCTTCCCCAAGTTCTTCATTTCACCCAATTGAGCAGTCAATGTATTCACACTTAATCGTAGAGCTTTGTTTTCATGACCTAAGTCACTGACTTTATTTTCTAATTCAGTATTTTTGTCTTTAGCCTGACACAATTTATCAGTCTGTGATTTAAGTAAAGCCACTAATTTGCTAGCTTGCCATTGTTGATTCAATTCAATTAATTTATCCTCCTTGTCCTTTAACCTACTCTTAAGTTCTATTATTTGTGCTTGCAGACTTTCATTATCTTTCCTAGTAGCTTCAATTTCTTCTCCTTGCTCTCTTATTATCATGTATTGATCAAATATAGTTTTCTGTTGTTCATCAACTTTATCCTGCATTGCTTTTTTATCTTGTTTGTATTTGGTTAGTTCCTCTTCTCGTTCGCCTGCATCTTCTGTAAGTCCCTTATAACTCTTTTCAAGTCCTTCAATTGCAGATCGTAATTCTCTATTTTCTTCTTTTAAGGAAGCATTTTGTAAACGTTCAAGTTCTAATTCCTGATTTATGCCCTCCAGCTGCTCTTCTAATGCTTCATCATCTTCCTCTGTTATCAATGCTACTCCATCAGTCTGAACCCCTCCATCTTTGTTTATCACTACACTTTGGCTCTCTTTCTCTACAACTTCAGGTTTTAAGTCAACTTGAACACTTCCATCTATTGTCTTAAAAGCATCAGTTTGAACTTCATTGTTTGCAGTAGTTTTATCGTAGTACAAAATATTTTCTGCCCATCTATTCCATCTCTTGGGCAATATTCGTCCAATCGTTTTTAGATATAACCAAGCAAATACAGTAGACCAGCTGTATTTTTTTTCCTTTCGCTTAATATTAATTTCATAATTAACCTTATTATTAATATTTAGCATAAAATTACCTCATTTTTTAACTTTAATTTACAAAAAATTTTAATAGTAATAAAATTATATATATTAGTATAAATGTTAAATAAATACTAACACAGGTGTCAAATTATGGTAAAGTCTTTGCCCGCCTAATACACTTTAAACGCGAATTCTGGATTAAGGAAGGAAGTATAGGAAATAGAAGGCTTTTTGGATTTGATGGAATAGGAGATGAGAGTAGAAAAGATATGAACCAAGAAATCAACAGGGGATCTATGGCGAGTGTGTTCAATTTCTAGTCTATTTTTTAGGTAACCAAAAACAGTCTCAATGATAGACCTTTTTCTCAGTAAAATCTTCTCATTTAGCGAAATTAATGTATTTTTCATACCTTTTTTCACCTTGGTAACAAGTTTCAAACCTCGGTCAAACAGCTTCTGAAAAAGCTCTTTTGCAATATAACCTTTGTCACCAAACAAAAGGCCGGTTAATTTTTCCGTCAAATTTGGCACAGGTATCCTATCATCAACATTGCCTTTTGTTAGCGTAAGTGCATGAATTTCACCATTTTCATTGATTACCATATGTAATTTGAAACCAAAAAACCAGCCGTAAGTACTCTTGCTTAATTTTGCAATTCCAGCAAAAACTTTGTTTTTGGATATTCTTTTTGCATGACAAACTGCAATGGGAGTTGTGTCTATATATGAAATTCCAGTGTTTTCTGACTGTCCACAAAGCCAATGCAACAACATTGCTAAATGCCACAAAACCCTAGGCTTTAGAGCAACAAACCTGGTATATGAAGGCAACTTTGGAAACTCTGATTTGTAGAGCAACGTTAGGTAGTGTAGATAGAAAGTTTTGAAATTTTTACACGGAGATTGTTGATATAGCAGGATTATTGTCATGATTTCAGAGTGCTCAATTTCCGTTGTTCTTGTGGGTTTTTTACCATTTGGCAGTAGTTTGCCTGCAAAATTTTCTCTATATCTCTGCAAAAATCATCGACCAAACAAAACAGTTTTGTTATATCTTCCATGGGTAACCTCATCTATTTTTTTATAATTGCTGAGTTTACCCTGTTTTCTGCCTTTTCTATTCTCCTTTAATCCAGAATTCGCGTTAATAGTAGCCTTAAATAACGTAACTGGATTAAAATCTTTTGGTCTTAGCTCACTCTGCAATAGAATTAACGCCATTGTGAGTGGTATCGTTGCCAGAAACGAAATTAGTAAGAAAGTAGTTGTAAAAGTGAGATGTGTTATAAATGCTGAAAACAAGAAGAAAGATACTAGCTTTATCATGTTATTCTTAAAAAATATCTCCCAATAGTCTTTTTTGGTTATTTTCTCACGCTTTGCGGCCTTTATTTCTTTGTAAATGTAAAAAGTTTTTATCTCAGCTCTAAAGAATATAGTAGCAAAGGACAAGAACGCGTTAGCAGGATTAACTAAAATACTTAACGCAACGAAATTTACAAAATAACTAGCGAATTTCAGTCTACTAGAATCTTTTGAAGGAAATTGCAGTTGAGAAATGCCTATCATAGCCTACCTTTGACATCATTACATTCTAGTAATAGCATAATAATTTAAAACGTCAATGTTTAAGTATTTTATTATCCGCACACTCATCGTATTCGATCTCGACTGTAGAGTGTGCTATCTCGAACCTATTTAGTAGTATTTTTTTTATCTCATACAAAATATCAGTGTGTTGTGCATCTTGCTTTACTTTGGCATGCATGGTAATTATAAAATAATTATCAGACAGTGACCATGCATGTATGTGGTGCACATCTATCACTTCAGGTAATTCTGATGTGATCTTACTTTTTATTTCCTCAGTAGATATCCCTTCAGGTGTGCCTTCAAGAAGTATGTGGCAAGAATTCTTTAGAATTTTGTAGCCACTATTCAAAATGATTACACTGACAAATACCGATAAAATCGGATCCACCATTTGCCATCCAGTAAACATGATAATTATGGATGCAAGTATAGCAGCTACAGAACCTAAGATATCTCCTATAACGTGTAGTACAGCACTTTTTATGTTTATATTGCTTTCGCATTTACTATGTAATATAAAAAAGACTATGATATTAGAGATCAGGCCAAGTGTAGCAATTATTAACATTACTTTCCACTCAACATTGACTGGAAAAATAAACCTCTTTATTGATTCAATTATAATGATTACTGCAATGAGGAATAGAGTTAAACCATTAACAAATGCTGCAATTATCTGCAACCGATGATATCCGTATGATCTCTGCAAATCGGATTTCTTAGCTGAAAACCTATGTGCTAACCAGCTTAAAACCAAGGCAAAGAGGTCAGTGAGCATATGCCCTGCATCTGATAATAGAGCAAGCGAATGTGAAATTATTCCACCTACTATTTCCATAAACATTGTTATCGCAACTATTATTATGGAATAGATTAAGCGCTTGGACTGCGCTGCTGAGTGTTTACCGTTATGCACTGCTGTCATATAAAATCTTTTCATAAACAAAAACGTGGGTAACACTGGGTTCGAACCAGCGACCGCTTGCACGTCAAGCAAGTGCTCTACCAACTGAGCTAATTACCCATCGTAGCTTTAGTATACGCGAATTCTGGATTAAAGGAGAATAGAAAAGGCAGAAAACAGGGTAAACTCAGCAATTATAAAAAAATAGATGAGGTTACCCATGGAAGACATAACAAAACTGTTTTGTTTGGTCGATGATTTTTGCAGAGATATAGAGAAAAATTTTGCAGGCAAACTACTGCCAAATGGTAAAAAACCCACAAGAACAACGGAAATTGAGCACTCTGAAATCATGACAATAATCCTGCTATATCAACAATCTCCGTGTAAAAATTTCAAAACTTTCTATCTACATTACCTAACGTTGCTCTACAAATCAGAGTTTCCAAAGTTGCCTTCATATACCAGGTTTGTTGCTCTAAAGCCTAGGGTTTTGTGGCATTTAGCAATGTTGTTGCATTGGCTTTGTGGACAGTCAGAAAACACTGGAATTTCATATATAGACACAACTCCCATTGCAGTTTGTCATGCAAAAAGAATATCCAAAAACAAAGTTTTTGCTGGAATTGCAAAATTAAGCAAGAGTACTTACGGCTGGTTTTTTGGTTTCAAATTACATATGGTAATCAATGAAAATGGTGAAATTCATGCACTTACGCTAACAAAAGGCAATGTTGATGATAGGATACCTGTGCCAAATTTGACGGAAAAATTAACCGGCCTTTTGTTTGGTGACAAAGGTTATATTGCAAAAGAGCTTTTTCAGAAGCTGTTTGACCGAGGTTTGAAACTTGTTACCAAGGTGAAAAAAGGTATGAAAAATACATTAATTTCGCTAAATGAGAAGATTTTACTGAGAAAAAGGTCTATCATTGAGACTGTTTTTGGTTACCTAAAAAATAGACTAGAAATTGAACACACTCGCCATAGATCCCCTGTTGATTTCTTGGTTCATATCTTTTCTACTCTCATCTCCTATTCCATCAAATCCAAAAAGCCTTCTATTTCCTATACTTCCTTCCTTAATCCAGAATTCGCGTTAATAGGGTGTCATCCCAGTGCTCCTTTTTTTGTCATCCCAGTGCTTGACACTGGGATGACAAGGTAGAGGGCACTGGGATGACAGGAGAAGGAGGCTACTGGGATGACAGCTAGCCTGACAACCGTCATCCCGCTACGTGTTAGCGGGATCTATGCCAAGAGATACCGTGAATGAATCGCGGTATGACGTAGGATTGCTGTCATTCCGCTGCTTGTTAACGGCTGAATACCGCGAATGAATCGCGGTATGACGGTTAAGTATCCCGCTGCTTGGATGACAGCAGATCACCTCTTCACAAAGATTTTATCAGTAATACGCATATCAATAATACTCCAATCGCTGAAAGTAAAATCAGTTGTATTGTGTAAGTGGTTTAAATAGTCCCATGCACTATAAGGGTTATCTTCAGGCAGTTTTACTGTGGAATCGTTATCAAGTATGATATTCCATCTTCTATTCCCTATATAAGCAAAAGAAGAAATGTGGTCTCTTAATTGAGTTTTACTCTCCAACACATCTCTAACAAATTCTAGGTTTGATAACGAGTTTTGTCCTGTAATTACAACAAGATCATCTACTAGATAGTCATCTACGATCACTTTACCTTCAAAATCGATTACCGAGGTTTTGTTATTATCTTTCCAGAGAGCAAACGGTTTATGCTCATCTATATTAATGTGTAGAGTATTGGGCAAAATTCTGTGAACTCTTACGTGTTTTATCCACCTGCTTACGGATTGTATGTTACCGGCAAGTTTTGAAAGTGATATATACAGGATAGGTTGCGTTCTATCTGTCAAACTTAGAATATCCTTTTTGTTTGTAAATTTATTGCCGCTCACGACTACTTCGTCGATTGAAAATCCACTACTGAGTAATAAACTAGATAGGCAGTCATTATACCAAGTAAAGTAGTAATTAAATCGATTTATTATTTTATCAAGTGAGCTGTAAAGTATTAGCGTAAGAAAAAGTGCTGTGATAATAACCAAGGCACACTTACGCAAAAAACTCCTTTGGCTTCTAGTAATACTGCTCAACATGACTTAAATCCCTAATATTTTTGTGCTGCAAACTATCTTCAATAATAATTTTAACTAATTCATTAAAATTGATTCCTTTTGCCAATTTTGCAATTTCTGGCACTAACGATAACTCAGTAAAGCCAGGATGTGTATTAATCTCAAGCATTTTTAAAGTGTTATTTTTGGGATTATAACGGAAATCTGAGCGGGAAATAGTTTTGCATCCTAAAAATTGATGGACTTTCAGTGCGTGTTCCAAGGTCATTTTATATATATTGTCAGGAATTTTAGCAGGAAATATATGTTCTGCAAATCCATCTGTATACTTTGCTTCATAATCATAGAATTTATTTTTTGGTCGTACTTCTATAGTGCCAATTGCTTCATCCAGCAATACAGCAGTATGTAACTCTATGCCCGGTATGTATTCTTCTACGATCATCTTTTCCATTATAGTAGAACTATTATCTTTCAGTTCTAAGTAATCCTCGTGCGAGAAAATTATGTACACTCCAATACTTGAACCTTCATTAATTGGTTTTAAGACGTACGGATAATCGATTTTAATATTATTTTTTAGTACATCTTCTCGGCTAATTACATAACCTTTTGGAGTATCAATACTAAGGGACCAAAATATATGCTTTGACATTGCCTTGTTCATAGCAACAGCAGAAGCCATAACTCCTGAGTGTGTATATTTTATACCTAAGATTTCCAATAAACCTTGAATGCAGCCATCTTCACCATAAGGTCCATGCAGAGCGATAAAAGCAAGGCCCGGATTAATTTTTTTAAGCTTTTCAGCAATGTTGCTGTCAACATCTATTTCTATTGCATTATATGAAAGGCTATCAAGTGCCTTCTTTACTGCTCTTCCACTCATAAGTGATATTTCTCTCTCACAAGAAAATCCACCACTTAAAATTGCTATAGTTGGAACCATGGGCACTCTTAGAAGAACCTTATTAATTATAACTACATATATGAACCTTGTAAACAGAAGGGAAAGTTAGCTTGGAGGTTTATAATCTACTGCCACTGTCTTTGCAATTTTATCATGAAGAAACTGCTTGCATTGGTCAAATATTGCACATATGAAAATTAGTATTGTGGTCATAAAGATTAAGCCTAATAAAGGATCAAACCACCATTCAGAGGTATACTTATCAAAAAATTTCCTTCTCGTGATGAATATGGGGAAGCAAATAACTTCAAATGAAATATGCCTAACTATTGCTTGCACTAGAGTAACATTTTCAAGTGTATTTGCATCTTTGATATTAATACCGCATAACAATTGTCCTGGAGTACCACCAAATCTTCTTATCATGAATACTCCGAATACTATCGATAGCAAAAAAGATAAGCAAATACGTATAATTAATAATTTAGGTCTAGCAATGTGAAAAACCACTCTTACAAGAATCAAACAGAATAAAGGAATTCCCTTAATAATAAGACTGTCAATAATATGCGCTAACACACGCCTAGTTATTCCCACATATACATAGTTTAATTTTGGGTAGCATGCTTCAGACCTATAATCCATTACTACTGTTTTTGTAATTTTGTCGTAGAAAAGCTGCTTGCGCTTATCAAATATTGCAAACATTAGAACCAATATTGGTAAAATAAAAAACCACTCAGAAATGTAGGTGGGTACCCACAAAAGTGCCTTGAGAGTGCTTCTCATCACTACTTGCATTAAAGCAGAGTTTTTAAGTGTGTTTGCATCTTTTATGTATATACCAAGTAGCAACCTTCCTGGAGTCCAACCAAGTCTTGTTATCATTAATACTTCCAATGCTATATATACTAAATCTTTCAATAATATATCTAAGTCTTCTAATATTTCATATCGCTCTGATATAAGGTCACTATTAGTGTCAATATCAGGAAAGACATAATTAAAAAACATCGGCAAGGGGCTCTCCTGATAATATGAATAAAATTAATAAATAAAATAATGAATAACAGACTAGGAATATAATTTGGTCAACTATATAAGCTGCAGCACGCTTAGTTATTCCCGCATATTTTACTTTAATATCCATTTTATACCCCATATGATCCGTCTAATGTACCTATTAACAGTTAAATAGCAGTAAAATTGCTGTATTACTATTTGTATTCTCAAGTAAACTAGTTATGCTATCAAGGACATAAACAATACAGCCACTTTCAGCAATGCAAAACAATAATTGTGAGATACAAGAGAAATTTTCTTTTTCCTTCAGTAGCATTATTCTAAATTTTCGTCAAAATAAGCTGTTTTATCCTTTTTTTCCTTATACTCTTCTGCAGTATAGAGAGGTTGCTTCTTAGCTGTGATATTTGGCCATTTTTGTGAGTATTCTACGTTTATGTTGTAAAATGATTTGAAGATTTTTTGTTCACTGTTCAGTAACTCTTCATCTAGTTCTAAAATATCTTTTATGGAATCATCAGTTACAATTGCATCTACTGGACACTCAGGTATGCACACTCCGCAATCAATACATTCATCTGGGTTAATCACGAGCATGTTTTTACCTTCATAGAAGCAGTCAACGGGACATACTTCCACACAGTCCGTATATTTACATTTTATGCATTTATCTGTAACAAAATGCGTCATAAAACACTGTATATTTGTATTATCTTGGGTACACTAAATTGATAAGAAATTCAAGTCTTTTATGAAGATAAATAAATTGAATAACAAAGAATTAGAAGTATGGTTAAGCTTGGCTAGGACTATAGGAACAATAAAGTTTTTTAGTATACTAAGAACACATGGATCGCTAGATGAGGTGTTAAAATATCTCAATAGGGTGGCTAATAATAAGGTGTATGGCATTCAAGATGCACGAGAAGAAATCAATAATGCAGAAAGAATTGGAGCTAAAATTATACCCGCATGTGACCCAGATTACCCTGATCTTTTAAGAAATATCTCTAGTTGTCCTCCTGTAATAACTGCACTTGGTGATATATCATTATTAAGCCGTGAGATAATTGCAATAATCGGTGGCGTAACTCTTCAATGAATGGAAGAAATTTTGCCAATAAGTTGGCACTTGATTTAAGCAAAGCTGGTTTTGTTATTGTTTCTGGACTTGCAAAAGGAATCGATACTGCAGCAAACAGTGTAATATACAAAAATCATCCCACTATTGCTGTTACAGCAAGCGGAATTGATGTGGTGTATCCAAAAGAGAATTTTGATCTATACAAAAAAATCACTGGGAACGGTGGGTTAGTAATTACTGAGCTTCCATTTGCTACTAAACCAAAGCCTCAATATTTTCCTCAGAGGAATCGAATTATATCTGGTCTATCGCTGGGTGTTGCAGTGATTGAAGCATCGAAACGTTCTGGCTCTCTAATAACAGCAGATTTTGCTTTAAATCAGGGAGAGAGGTGTTTGCAGTTTCTGGTTTCCCTTTAGATTCACGCTGTAGTGGTAGTAATTATTTAATTAAAAACGGTGCTAAGCTTATCGAATCCGCTGATGACATAATAGAGAGTATTAGGTTTAGTTTACCTCAGCAGCAAAAAAACCTATTTGATGTTGAGCACCACTCTGTTAACCAAAAACAAGAAAAATTACAACAGGCAAAATCTGTTATAGTTGATCATATTAACTCTGTACCTGTTGATATAGATGAACTTATATTAGCAAGCGGACTTTCTACCAACATAGCTCTAATGGCTCTTTTGGAACTAGAGTTGGAAAACAAAATAGAGCGTTCACCGGGGAATAAAATATCGTTAATTTTCTAGATTACTTTAGCTATGTCGTTTTACTAGATGTTCGTACAGAGATATGCTTGACACTGGAATGATGACATTTATCATAGGATTCTTAGTTGCTGATTTTAGAATTGATAAGAGAAAACTTTTTTTCAACTTGTTGTATAATTTTATAAAAGTGATCGAAATCTAAGCTTGCACTGCCAATTAAAACTCCTGATAAATTTGAAATATTTAACAAATTTTCTATATTTTCTGAACTAACTGAACCACCATATATAATGTGTTTTTTACCAGTACACAATTTTATTACCTCTATCACCTCAGTAATTGCATCATTATTTGGCACATGACCTGTGCCTATTGCCCATATTGGCTCATATGCTACGGTATATTCACCGTGTGTTGGCAAGCGGTTTTTACATTGATATTCTATTACTTCTTTTGTTTTTTCATTCTTATAATCTTCTGAATTTTCACCTACACAGATAATTGGGTGTAAGCCTGATTCTATTGCTATTTCCGACTTAAGTTTTATTTCACTATCTTTTTCATTAGCCCTTTCAGAATGCCCAAGTATTACGTAAGTACACCCTAGTTCTTTTAACATTTCTGCGCTAATTTCACCTGTGTAAGAACCGAACTTTTTATGATGGCAATTCTGTGCTCCTATATTAATATTATTGTTCAACTCTATACTGCTTGGAAATGACGTAAAAGGAGGGCAAATTACTAATTTAGAGGTAATTTCGTTGCTCTTGTCGTTAAGTTTGCCTATAAAGTCAACAAATGAAGAACGCATTCCATTCATTTTCCAATTTGCTACTATTAAAAAGGACATCAACTTTACTTATATGAGTGAGAGTGCCGGCTGTCGGACTTGAACTGACAACCTACTGATTACAAGTCAGTTGCTCTACCAATTGAGCTAAGCCGGCGTTAAACACATTAATAATATACAATTATCAATGAATTTTAGTCAACTAATTTTTAAAATACTGTATAATGAAAATAATATGAAAAAATTTTTACTAAAGCCAAAAAAGAGTCTAGGGCAAAATTTTATTTTATCGAGTGAGATAACAAAAAAAATCGTCGCTTTAGCTGGTAGTCTGGAAAATTTTAATGTCATTGAAATTGGTCCTGGATATGGTGCATTAACAAGAGAAATATTGGTGCATAATCCAAAGTCTCTACTTTCTATAGAAAAAGATAGAGATTTAGTAAAACACCATGACCAACTGCTAAATGAGCATCAAGGAAAGTATAGAATTATAGAAGCGGATGCACTGCATGTTACAGAAGAAGAGCTGATAGAGCGCCCAGTTAAAGTTATTGCTAACTTGCCTTACAATATCTCGTTAGCGTTATTTTTAAAGTGGTTAAATAGTATAAAATTTTTTACGAGTTTGACATTAATGTTTCAAAAAGAGGTAGCAGATCGCATTACAGCAAGACCCAATTCTAAAGATTATGGTCCTCTATCAGTGCTAAGCCAGTTACTATGCGATATAAAAAAGGAATTTGATATTGAACCTAAAGAGTTTTTTCCAAGACCAAAAATACATTCTTCAGTAATTACAGTAAATCCTTTGCCTACCCCAAAGTTTGTAGTAAACTTGGAAACCTTAATAAAATTAACACGTGCTGTTTTTTCTCAAAGAAGAAAGATGCTGAGAAATAGCTTGCAAAATATAACGAACCACGCTGAAACTGTCCTTGAAAACGCTAAATTGAGCGGAAACCAGCGTCCAGAAAACTTAACTATTGAGCAGTTTTGTTTGCTGGCAAATAATGTAGAATGCTTATTTTGCAATAAAATGTATTAGCAACTATATAGCTTTTCTATCTCCTAAAAACAGTTAGAGCTATACAATTAAAGGCTCCTAGCTAATTTTGCCTATTGCAATTTAATTAATTGGCGTATAAGCTTTAAATAAAGCCTATAAAAAAATGGAAGCTTGTTATTCGTTTGACGATATACTTCTTTTGCCAGCCTATTCTAATATATTGCCTTGCGATGCAGATACAAAAACTTATTTAACAAATAGTATAGAACTAAATATCCCTCTCATATCCTCTGCAATGGATACTGTTACTGAATCGGGCTTTGCAATAGCTATTGCCCAACATGGAGGGATAGGTTGCATACATAAGAATTTATCAATAGATGAACAAGTTTTAGAAGTGAGAAGGGTGAAAAAATATGAAAGTTGGATCGTGTATAACCCAATTACGATTTCACCGAATAAAACAGTTGCGGAAGCAATTTCATTAATGAGAGAGCACAATTATTCTGGCATTCCTGTAGTCGATCAACGCAAGTTAGTTGGAATTTTAACTAACCGAGATGTGAGGTTTATTGAAGACCAGAACATGAATGTAAAAGTTTCCGAAGTGATGACAAAAGATAAGTTAGTGACAGTGCGGGAGCAGGGAGTGAATAGTGCCTCAGCAATGAAATTGTTGCATGAAAATAGAATAGAAAAGCTTTTGGTCGTAGATGAAAATTCTTGTTGTATAGGTTTAATTACGGTTAAAGACATTGAAAAATACAATAGATACCCAAATTCATGTAAAGACAGTAAAGGACGGCTCAGAGTTGCCGCTGCAATTGGCACTGGTAAAAAAGATGGTATAGAAAGATGTGAAGCTTTGATCGGAGAAGAAGTTGATGTAGTTGTTGTGGATACTGCTCACGGTCATTCCGAAAACGTTATCAATACCATTAGGGAAATAAAAAAGATGTATCCTAATACGCAATTAATTGGCGGAAACATTGCAACAAAGGAGGCTGCTGAAGTGTTGATTGATGCGGGTGTTGATGCAGTGAAGGTTGGAATAGGACCAGGATCAATCTGTACAACCAGAATAGTTACAGGTGTTGGTGTGCCACAATTCTCTGCAATCAAGAATGTTGCAGAGGCGTGTAGAGCAAGAAACGTAAGACTAATTGCTGATGGTGGGGTAAAATACTCAGGAGATGTTGCAAAAGCTATTGCAGCTGGTGCTGACTCTGTGATGATTGGTTCGATTTTTGCTGGCACTGACGAAAGTCCAGGTGAGATTATCATGTATAAGGGCAGAGCATATAAAGGCTATCGAGGAATGGGATCTATTAGTGCAATGAAACGAGGTTCAGCTAGCCGTTATTTTCAAGATAAAGATTCAAAACTTAAATTAGTTCCACAAGGAGTGGAAGGAAGAGTTCCATTTAAAGGTCCAGCTTCAGGAGTGATCCATCAATTAATTGGCGGATTGCAAGCTGCAATGGGGTATACTGGTAATAGGAATATAGAAGAGATGAAAAAAAATTGTAAATTTGTTACTATTACTGCATCAGGATTAAGAGAGAGTCACGCTCATGATATAGTCATTACACAAGAAGCTCCAAATTATACTTATCAAACGTCCAATTTGTCAACCGATTCGGAGTAGTCCAGAAAAAGTAGAGAGAAAGTTAAGACGTTTTTGGAGTAAAATAAAACGTTTTTTCAAAATATGACAAATAGAAGAGAATATACAGCAGAATTCAAATTAGAAGCTGTTAAGCTGGTTAAAGAAACAGGTCAAGCAAGTACAAAAATAGCAAAAGATCTAGGTATAGATGGCAGTATGTTAAGTAAGAAAATATGATGAAAAAATGTCTGGAGCATACGCATTTCCAGGCAAAGGCTCCTTATGACAAAGAAAGATTTGATCTAAAAAAAGAACTAACAAGAGAAAGAGACATTTTAAAAAAAGCCCTGGGCAAAGAAAAAGAGTAAAGTATTCTTTTATATAGAAATTGCTATAAAACACAGGAACTATGTAGGGTTTTGTGCTGGTGGTATGGGGTGCTAAGGAAAAAAGCAGTAAAGAATTAGCAAAAGAAGGGCTTCTAGCAGATATTCAAAAAATACATCAAGCTTCTAAATGCAGATATGGAGCCCCTAAAATTCACGCTGAATTAAAAGCTTTAGGCAAAAATTAAAACAGTACAAAGTGTTATGCAAGAAAATGGCATTAAAGCCAAGCTTAGACGAAAGTTCAAAAATAAAAAACAGCAAATAAGCAACCGAGTTGTGGCTCCGAACACATTGGATCAAAATTTTACTACTGATCAGCCAAATAAAGTTTGGGATTACCTACATAAAAACTAAAGAAGGTTGTTGGCGGCAATAATTGACCTATATTCACGCATGGTGGTTAATGAGTAACATGATAATTAGTTATAAGATTCTTTATTGATGGCCGTTGATAAACGCAAACCCGATAAAAATCTGCTGTTACATAGCGATCAAGGGTCACAGTATACCTCTCAAAATTACCAATTTCTATTGAATACAAAAAACATCATTTCCAGCATGAGCCATAAGGGCTGTTGTTACGATAACTCTGTTGCAGAAAAGTTCACTTAAAAGGGAGCTGCTTATTGATACTTCTCGCTCAACAAACCAGAACTGCCATATTTGAATACATAGAAATCTTTTATAACAAATAACGTAGACATTCTACTATTAACTATTGCATTCCTGCACAATTTATTCTTATGATAAAAACGTCTTAACTTTCTCTCTACTTTTTCTGGGTAAGGTCAGTTCAAAATTGCTTACAGCGAACTTCCTATCATTAGCGATAATGTGATATCTTTTATAGCAAGGTCGGTAGAGGATGGTAAAACTTCGTTTAGTGAGTTAGAAGGCATGAAAAGGATGTTAGGTTTAAATAGTAAGCATATAGTTGGTACTATAACTCAGATATCTCAGAAACCTGAAGTTGCAAATTCTGCATCTGAAGTGCCTGTAAATGATAGCAAGGCACTAAGCTTGGAAGCTGCTAATACTGTTAATAACAATAGTAAACCTGATAAGCTGCTAGGGAATACATCTAAAGAACGACTTATGTTGTCAAAAATTATTATACCAACTCTCTAAAAGAGTGCTTTCCCTTCAAAAGTGGCACCTCTTTAGGTGCTCCTTTTTTCTTTCTTATACACACAAAAATCATATAGAATTGTAAACGCAGTTTTTTTATTCTGATGCTTTTCAATTCTATAGCGATGGTTGTCTCTTTATTACTATTTTTCTACATTATCGTAAAAAAACTGAGCGAAAAGAAAGCAAACCTTGAGGGTAATTTATGTAAATTAGAGCAAGAACTTCAAGAGACAAAACAAAGTTTGCTTACGAAGAATGAAGAAATAGTTGATTTAAGGGTCAAAAGAGCAGAACTTGAAGTAACTCTGCAAAAAGAACGTGAGGAAAAGAAAAAGGAAATAGAATTACTAACAAAAGCAGAGGAGAGATTAACAAACACTTTTAAAGCGCTCTCTCTTGATGCTTTGCAGACAAATAACAATAATTTTCTGAACTTAGCGAAGGAAGTCATTGATAACAAATTAAAAGAAACGGAAAGTGATTTCAAAAAAAGACAAGCAACGATTAACGAAGTTGTAACTCCGATAAAAGAAAAATTAGAAAAATTCGATAATGAAATACGCGAGCTGGAAAAAGAGAGGGTAGGGGCCTATGAAGGTTTAAAGGAGCAAATTGGAGCGATGATGAACCAAACTTCCAGCCTTGCTAATGCCTTGAGAAAGCCCCATATTAGAGGAAAATGGGGTGAAATGCAACTCAAAAGAGTGGTAGAAATGGCGGGAATGATTGAATATTGCGATTTTTTTACTCAAGCCTCAGTGATTGATAAAAATGAGGATAATTTATTGCGTCCTGATTTAATAATCAAAATGCCATCTGGAAAGCAAATAATAATAGATGCTAAAGTGCCACTGGATTCTTACATGGATGCTATATCACAAAATGATTTGCAAATACAAAAGGAGAAATTAAAGAATCATTCCCTGGCAATAAAAAAACACATAAATGACTTGGGTAAAAAAGAGTACTGGAATCAATTTGAAAATACGCCAGAACTTGTGGTGCTTTTCTTAACAGGGGAGGGGGTTTTTAGCGCAGCACTGGAATATGAGCCTGCTTTGATAGAGATTGGAGTGGAAAAAAAAGTGATCATTGCAACACCGATCACTCTAATTGCGTTGCTGAGGGCAATAGCGTATGGGTGGAAGCAAGAGATGATAGCTGAAAATGCAAAGAAAATCAGTGAACTAGGTCATATTTTATATGAGCGCATTTGCACAATGGGTGAAAACTTTGATAATTTACGCAGGAGCTTAAAAAGCGCTGTTGATCATTATAATAAAACTGCTGGTTCGCTTGAAGCAAGGGTGTTTCCTGCTGCCCGAGAATTCAATAAGCTTGGTATACATGCAAAAAATAAAAGTTTAAGTACTGCAAAGGAATTAGAATCTTTACCACGCAATTTACATACTGGAGAATTGAAAGTAGATTAGACTTCTATTGCACTATAGCTAACCTAAGAAAGGTTTCCCTGTGTCATACTGCGATTCATTCCATAACTGTACGAACATTGCGATTTGGGCCTACCAGAAGGGCAATGCCTCTTATCCAAGTACCCTCTTCTTGTCATTCCAGTGCTTGACACTGGAATCCAGCCTTTCCATAATCATTAAAACGTTGTATTTTAACATAAAACAGCTATTTTTATGCTTGCCAACTTAATAAAATTCCTGGATCCCAGTGTTAAGCACTGGGATCTGATGGGCCCAAATCGCAATGTTCGTACAGTTGCGCGGTATCTCTAGATCCCGCTAGCGGGATGACGGTTGTCGGTAAATCTAAGTCAGTTTAGCTATACCATGCTGAATGACAGATACGGCATACGGATACATTTTTTAAAGTAGCCAAGCTACTTTGATGACAGAAATTTAATGATCCAGGATATACTCCTTTGTTAAGGGAGATTGAGCATTTTCGAATATTTCTTGAGTGCTTCCAGACTCAACAATTCTGCCATTATGAAAGAAAATTACACTATCAGATAACTTTTTAGCTTGCTTCATTGAATGAGTCACCATAATGATAGTAAATCTTAATTTCAGCTCTTGTATAAGATTTTCGATTGCATTGGTTGCCATTGGATCAAGAGCAGAGCACGGTTCATCCATTAATAAAATAGTTGGCTTCACTGCAATTGCGCGAGCGATGCATAGCCTCTGTTGTTGGCCACCGGATAAATTGAGTGCGCTATCTTGCAATCTGTCCTTCAATTCTTCCCATAAACCAACCTTGGTTAAACTATTTTCCACCATCTCATTCAATTTTTGCTTATCCTTCGCCATACCATGCAATTTTGGCCCATAAGCAACATTATCATATATTGATTTTGGAAAAGGATTTGGCTTTTGAAATACCATACCAACTTTTGCTCTAAGTAGTACAACATCCATATCGCGTGAATATATATCACCCAGCCCATCGATATCTAATTCACCAACAGTTTTGCAACCTGGTACATAGTCATTCATACGATTAAAACAACGCAAAAATGTTGATTTACCGCACCCGGATGGTCCGATAAAAGTAGTAACTTTTCTTTTATAAATATTCAAATTTATATCGAATAAAACTTGCTTAGAGCCGTACCAGAGATTTAAATCTTTAACAGAGGCACGTGTATTGCTCATATCACATCCTGCATTGAATAGAGCCCCGGAATTTCTCTTTTATTTTCGTATAGCCATACTGCTGCTTGAACAGCTCCTCTAGCAAATGTTGTGCGATCAATTGCTTTGTGGTTTAGTTCTATCCGTTCATCAGAATTAACAAACATCACGCTGTGATCTCCTATTACTCCACCTCCACGAGATACTGCAAAACCTATTCCCCCCTTTTTCCTTATGTTTGAACCACTATGTAAATATTGATTGGACTGAAAATCCACTTTTGAAGCGTTAGCAATTGTTTTGCCAAGTTCTATAGCTGTTCCAGATGGTGAATCCTTTTTTAAGTTATGATGCATTTCCCAAATCTCAACGTCATATTCATTACCTAAAAGCTCAGCAGCTTTTTTTACCAATTTCAGCAACACATTAACCCCAACACTCATATTTGCTGACCATAATATTGGAACTTCAGCAGCATATTCTTTCAAATTGACACCTTCTATTCCAGTTGTGCCACTAACCAGCGGTGTTTTAAATTTTACAGCTGCTTTAAGGCAGTCTAACATACATTCTTTAGTTGTAAAATCTATTACAACGTCGGATAACTCAAATATGCCACTAATAGAACTTGTAACCTTGATTCCTAGATTGGCTATAATTGGTCCAATATCTGAATCTATGTACTTACTGCCTGAACGGGCAACAGCACCTGCTATTTCCACTTTGGTATTTGTAATTAATTCATTGAGTATTTTCTTGCCCATTTTGCCTAAGCAGCCTATTACTCCAACTCTGATTTTCATAAAGCTTTCTAGCGTTTATTAAGAATATTAGGCCTTTTTTTAAGCTCTGTCACTTCTGATCTATATTCTATAGCTGTACGAACACTGCAATTTCAGATCCCAGTGCCTTGACCACAACTATTGCAATATGGTACATAGTGAACGATGTCATTCCAGTCTGGAATCTAGCCTTTCTGCAATCTCATCGAAAACGTTTTTCTATGCTAGTTTGCTTGCTTACAAGCAAACTTTTCTGGATCCCAGTATCTGGGCATTGGGATGACAAGAATAGGGCGCTGGGATCTAGTGGGCTCAAACTACAATGTTTGTACAGCTGTGATCTATATTCTATAGCTGAATAATTTAACAATTCAAAATGAATACATATCCTATTGAGCTCTATATTACATACCAGGTTGCTTTGCCTTTTCCATGCTGAGTGATGTGATTACTCTTTACGAGATTAGATACGTGCTTCTTTAAGGTATTGCAGTTTGCTTTAGTAATATTTTCTAAATCCTTAATTGTAAGACGTCCATGTTTGCTGAGTAGTGCTAATACTTTAGCAGAAAGTGGTGGTAAATAGAGATTTAACACTTTTTCATGTGACACCTTTTGTTCAAGATAAAATTTTTGCTTTTGTAGTGACCTTAAAAAGAACATAAGCCATGGATTAAAATCATTGTTGCTCGTCTTCAAGGATTGTTGAGTACGACGCAAAGCTAAGTAGTAACTCTCCTTATTACTTTCAAGGGAACTGTAAGGTACATAGATATACCCTAACTTTAGTAACAAGAAAGTTGTGAGAATGCGTGATAATCTGCCATTTCCATCCTGGAAGGGATGAATAGCTAAAAAAGTAACTATAAAAATGCCAATAATTAATAGAGGGTGTAACGATTTCACCTCTAATTGCTGGCTAGTCCAATAAATAAGTTCTTGCATTTGTGTTGCTGTCTCAAATGGAGAGGCTGTTTCAAAAACTATGCCCAAGCTTTTTCCAGATTCATCAAACGCTTCAACATGATTGGGGAATTTTTTATATTCTCCCATGTGCCTTTGATCTTTATATGAAAATTGTAAAAGCCAGATGTGAAACTGTTTTATAGTGTTTTCTGTAAATGGCATCTTTTTAAAATTTTGAAATACTTCTTCACACACATACGCATATCCGGCTATTTCTCGTTCATCTAGAGAACGAAATGAACGTGTATCAAGTTTGGATAATAATTGTTCAATTTCACGGTCTGATAGTTTTGCCCCTTCAATACGGGTAGAAGAACCAATACTTTCAATTGTTGCAATTTTCTTGAGCATTTGTAAACGTTCTGGAGCTAAATTACCAAACAATTGCCATGCTCCTTTAAATTCATCAATTTCAGCAACTAATTTTAACATTTCAGGTGTTATTACAATTTTTGAAATGTCAAACATATCTGTATTTTTATCTAGTTATATTCAATTATATTCGAAAATATCCTATTAGCAAAGAATACTTGTGAGACACACACTAAAGAATGAATTTTGGTAGGCATAAAAGCAGCTATTTTATGTTAAAATACAACATTTTGATGAAATTATAAGAAAGGCTGGATCTGAGTAGTCAGCTACTCGTCAGTGCATGTTGAAAAATCATTTTATGATCCAAGTCAGTTTTTTTACAGGTAACTTCTAAGCTTATCAATTTTTCCAAGATCTTCTTAAGTTCTGAAAGTTGCAAACTTTTTAAATGAGATTTAAAGCTCTGCAATTGTTTAAAAAACAATGGAGGACTCAGTTGATCAATTGCAACCTGCTCACTCATTCCACCTTGCACTGACAGCAAAACGTTTTCAAGGCGTAGGAAATAACTTGATATAATGCGAATCAGCGCTATCGGTGAAAAATTTTCTTGCGATATCAATGCATCAGAAATTCTAATGAAGCGCGACATATCTTTACTTGCTATGGCAGAGCATAGATCATCAAGTGTAGCATAGTCGTTGCCGGAAGTTGAAAAGCATAATTCTATATCAGTAAGTTTTAGGTCTTTTCTCTCCCCTAAGTACAAAACTAACTTCTCAAGTTCTGAACATATAGGCAGCTTGCTATGATTAAAGTAAGATTGCAAATGGTAGATTATCTCATTTGTGCATTTTATATCATTTTGTTTTAAGTAACTTGATATAATGTCATAAAGATTGCTGTTGCTGTCCTTATAGCAAGCAATCACACCAAAAATTTTTGAACTCTCCATATAACTTTTAGTCGCAGAATTATATGGAAGATCACTTGCTACCATCATTACATAGTGACCACTTGCGTTATAATCCAATACGTTTTTTAACTCTTTGGATATACCTCCACTCACATTTATCAGCTTAATTAATTTTTTGCTGGTAAACATCGAAATGTTTGCCAATTCAGAAAACAGTAAACCGGGTGACTTATTCACTATTGCAAAATCCATCACCTGAACTGAATACTCACCCAAACTGGCAATTATTTCTTGTACATAAAAACCAACCCTACTGTTATCACTTCCATGAATTAACACACCACTTAAAGCGTCAGGTTTCTCTAGGAATCTTTTAACTTTGGATGGTGTAACCCTCATGCCACCTATATGATATCATTCTCATTTGATTGTACATGAGTATCCAAAGACTCTGAGCTTTCTTGTACAATATCATCTGCCGTACTCTGCACATTATCCAACTCTTCTGTTTTTCCTGTAATATAATTATAAAATTTTTTCACAGGTTGAGATATATATTTGGAAAAAAATCCTTCTTCGCTCATATTGCTTACTCCATAAAATTAACAACTTATCATTAGCATATAAATAATAGTATAGCAAAAACTATTTTGTGCTAAGATAGTGATGTTTTATAATGAGTATATTACAAAATTATTAACATTCGAGATTAAAATTAAGCCAACCTGCTTAATACTAGCCTTATAAAATAAGCGATAATTAAATATACAGCTGCAACAAGTATAATTGCAGGACCAGTTAACAAATCAAAACTTGCAGATAACATGAGACCTGATATCCCAGAAATCACAGAAAAAACTGTTGCAACAATAATCATCTGCATCGGAGTTTTCGAAATGAGCCTTGCAGATGCTGCTGGTATTAGCAAAAATGCAGCAATGAGTAATATTCCTATTAATTGGGCAGCAATTGCTATAAATATAGCAAGAGTGATTGAAAATTCTAGTCTCACAAAATTGACATTAATCTTCTCAACTACTGCTAAATCTTGATTAATTGAAATCATTAACCAATAACGCCATCTAAATATTAATATCAAAGTAACTACTGCAGAGGTTAAAAAAATCAATGCTATATCACTTTGATCGAGCGTTAATATATCACCAAACAGTGAGCTAATAATACTATTATTGCCAGATGGAAGAAAAGACATAAGTATTAAACTCGATGATAAAACTACATTGGTAACAATGTTCAATATCGTATCAGCAGAATATAATCTGTTAAAATTAAGAGAAAGTAGTATAGCAAATGTAATTGCAATGAGCATTATGCTAAGCGATGGGCTAATCTTAAAAATTAAAGCAAGTGCAACACCGAGCAATGAAGAATGGGACAAACTATCACCAAGATAAGATAACCTTTGCCATATCATAAACGATCCTAAAGCGCCTGTTACTAGGCTAATTACGACTACTGCAACTAGACTGTTGATGAAAAAATCCTGGGTAAACATTTCAAACATGCTATATGGCTATTAGATAACTGACAACAAATCTATCTTCGGATATCAGAACATTATGGGTTCTGCATGCAGAACCTGTTGTCATAAATTCAAAATTTAAACCTTTTTGTTCCATAAGATAGGACTTCACTGAAGAACATAGTATATTGCGTGTTTTACCAGTACCTATTATCAAAATTTCTATTTCCTCTGTTAAAAAAGATTCAAAATGTTCCTTGCTATTTATATCACTTTCTTTCAATTTAATCACCTTTTCAGGAAAAACTATAATTGAGCCGCAATATTCTCTATTATTCACCAAAAATTTTCCTTCCCTGTAACCATTTATAAGATTTTTATTCTCGGAAATTAAGGGCATAAGTCAAACTATTAATTGAGTGTCACATACCCACCATTCTGGTTGCTTTTTTCCGATATTAACTGCAGCAACTTTTGCATTTTCCTCACTATCGAATATTCCAAAACATGATGCACCACTGCCTGACATGCGAGAAAGTATAGAGCCTTCTTGTGACTCAAGTGTTGATATCACATCCTTAATTTCAGGTACTAGGCTTATTGCTATTTCTTGAAGATCGTTTCTCGTCTCTTTAAGAAGCTTCAACAAATCCTTTTCAGCGTCATCGCTCCACTCAATTGGCTCAGAAAATTTTCCTTCATGTTTGGAAAATACCTCTGGTGTACTCAAAAACTTTTTTTTCGGTTTCACAAGCACCACATTCGTGGGTAAAGAGAACTTTTTAATGTGGCATAATTCTTCGCCAATACCCCTAACAAAGACAGGCTTGCTATCTACACTTGCGGGAACATCAGCGCCAACGCTTAGGGCTATTTCATTTAAAATCGTCCTATCAATCTCCCACAGCTTCCCTAGCGTGCGTATCACAGCTCCAGCATCTGAGGATCCGCTACCGAGTCCTGCAGCAATTGGTATGTTCTTTACAACTCTAATAGAAACTTTAGTACGCACTGGAGCATGTCTAAGCAGCAGATTAACCGCTTTCGTTACAGTGTTATACTGGTTATTTATTCTAGACTCGGAGTTTATAAATTCAACTGTAGAGTTATCGTATCTAGAATCCTTCTCACCTACTTTTATTTCCAAAAAATTAGAGAGATTAGCAAAGACAAATAAACCTTCAATCAAGTGATATCCTGTTTCTTTCTTATGTACAACATGCAAAAAAAGATTGATTTTTGCAGGCGCCTTTACACAAAAACTTTTCATTATATATCTTCACTAACACTATTTTTACATTATATGTATAATGCTATTTTAGTCAACTTATATAAGGTTTTCGCACTTCTGATGAGATCAAATGCCATAAATCCTAATTTCTCTGTGTGGGTAAATGCATCTGCTGGTACAGGCAAAACAAAAATCTTAATAGACAGAGTATTGAGACTTTTATTAGAAAACAAAAGAAATATTCTTTGCTTAACATTTACCAATGCTGCAACAAACGAGATGGAGAATCGCATTCACAGCATACTCAGTAAGTGGGCAATATGTTCAGATAGTGTGTTGGCAGCAGATCTAGAACAACTAGATTTCTTTCCGATGTCATTCCAGCGCGTGACGCTGGAATCCAGTAAAAAAAAGAGTGGATCCCAGTGCGTGACACTGGGATCCAGAAAAAATAAAGATTATTTAACAAGAGCAAGAAGGCTTTTCTCTGAACTGGAAAATCTTGGTCTAACTATACAAACCATACACGCTTTCTGTTACAAATTAATTTCCAACTTTCCTATAGAAGCTGGTATCGCTCCAAATTGTACACTGAGTGAATGTAAAGAATTACATTCCATCATATTCAATAAAGTGCTTCATAACAAAACTGTGCAGGATGATATCAACCTTATTGCAACTGAAATTGATGAAAATAAACTACGCGATTTGCTTTATACTTTATGTGTAAAAAGATCGATGTCAGCAAATGATTCGAAATATATCAAAGATAAATTGAGCGCCCCAGATGAAATTCATGACTTACAGAGCGAAACAATTGAGCACGTGGGAAGACTAGCCGAGATATTAAGTGAAGGCAGTAAAAGAGATCAGAGTTATAGTGAAATACTTTATTCTACTGTCATCCCAGCTGGGATCCAGAAAAAAAGAACCAGTGTCAGCTACTCGGATGACACCGGAATAAAGTGGAATGACACCAAAATAGAAAACCTAGCCAAGGTATTTCTAAAATCAGAATCGCACGAAAAAAAGAGCATATCATCCATTGCAACAAAAAGTATTTTGGAGAAATTCAAAGATGCAGAACAAATAATAGAGAGCGTTCAGAATGTAGTATTTACCCATATAAGAGACATGAACTCTTATCAAATATTCAAGAGAACTAGTAGCTTACTTGGTGTATTTAAAGTATATGTTGATTTATATAATAGTGAAAAATCAAAAAATGCACTGCTTGACTACAATGATATAATCAACTTAGCAATAAATCTTCTCAGCAATCCAAACTATAAAGATTGGATATTGTTTAACTTGGATCAAAAAATAGATCACATCCTTGTTGATGAGGCACAAGACAATAGCATCAGACAGTGGAAAATTATAACAAATCTCTGCGATGAATTTTTTGCCGGTAATGATGAAAAGCGAACCTTATTTGTAGTTGGTGACGTAAAACAATCCATATACAGATTTCAAGGAGCAAATCCCCATCTATTCAACTATATGCAACAATACTTTCATACGAAAACTGGTGGTAGAGATTGGATATCATGCCAACTTGAAAAGTCATTTCGTTCAACTCCAGAAGTTTTGATGCTTGTAGATAGAATATTTAATAACTTCCGCGCAGAAATATCTTTTAATGATAATGAAATAAAACATGTTCCACATAGAGAAAATGACCAAGGATATATTGAAATTTGGCCAGCGTTACCAAGGCGCAAAGAGAAAGAACAGCAAGCTTTACAAATTCCTCTGACATGCAGGGAAAATTATATAATAGCAGACCGATTACTTGCTCAAACAATAGCCAACAGAATTCACAATTGGTTAAATGAAGGGCGAATTTTAGTCGCTAAAGATCGCCATATAGAGCCAAGAGACATTATGATTTTGGTGCGACAACGAAACGTGTTAGTTGATTGCATAATAAGCGAACTTAAAAAAGCAAATGTGCCAGTTGTAGGCCGAGATTATTTTAGAATTATGGACTATATAGCCGTGCAGGACTTAATAGCTTTGGCCGAATTTTTACTCCTCCAGGCAAATGATCTAGCTCTTGCAAATGCTTTAAAATCACCGTTATTCAATTTTACCGAGGATGATTTATTTAATATTGCATACGACCGTAAAGAGCATTCGCTATGGGAAAGAATTGAGGATTATTCTGTGGTTATCTATAGTGAATTAAACTATCTCATTAACTTATCTCGCATAGAGTCTCCTCTTACACTATTTACACATATATTGCGTACAGGTAAGAAGAAATTTGCTGCAAGGCTAGGTCTTGAGTGCTTCGAGGTTCTAGACGAATTTATGAACCTTGTGTTGCAATTTGAAAATCCATCTCTTCAAGCATTTGTTCAGTGGATCAAGGAGAATAATCCGGAGATTAAGAATGATATGCAATCAGAACGCAATGCTGTGCAAATAATGACAATTCACAAATCAAAAGGTCTGCAAGCTCCCATAGTATTTTTGGTTGATACAAACACAGTGCCAAGAAACAGTGAAAGCATTATCTTTGATGGAACAGAAGTGCCATTTTGGTGTGGAAAAAACAACAACGCTTATTGCGATCAAGTAAAAAGAGAGAAAAAACTAGAGGATTATAATGAATATTTGCGTTTATTATACGTAGCACTCACGCGTGCTGAAGATGAGTTATACATCTTAAGTAAAGAGCCAGTGCAAAAGGGCTCTTGGTATGATCTAATCACTCAGTATGGAACATCATATGAAAAGAAACAAGCATACTTACAGCCAATATTTAAAGAAAAAGTTGAAGTATTATGCGTGAATGCAAACTACCCTTACATTTATAAAAAACGTGATTATTTTGACGTTCCAGTGATTTCGCTTCCGCCAAACCTATCAATGTCATTCCAGTGCTTGACACTGGAATCCAGTAAAAAAGAAGGAGAACCAGCATCAGCTACTCGCTCTCCGGTGTCATTCCAGCACTCTCTTTCGTCATTCCAGTGCGTGACGCTGGAATCTAATTTCTGGATCCCAGTGTCAAGCACTGGGATGACAAATAGGGGTATTGGAATGACAGATGAGAGTGCTGGAATGACAACAAGGAGCATTGGGATGACAGATGGTTATGCAAGAGGCCTGATTATTCACAGCATATTGCAGTATATGCCCAAGATAGAAAAAGAAAGGAGAAAAAATTGGGTCAGAAAATACCTTGATAACATCAGTGAAGATAAGGATGAAATTTACAGTAAAATATTAGCCTTTAATGAAAAATATGGCTATTTGTTTGACTTGGAAGGCAAATCAGAGATTACACTGAGTGGAACAATTGATGGCAAGTCAGTATTAGTACGACTAGATAGGCTATGCATAACGCAAGATAAAGCAATCATAATTGACTACAAATCACACCGTAACGTTTCTGTTTCCTTATTAAATGAAATAAAAAAACAGATGTTAATCTATAAAACCTTAGTACAAGAAATATATCTAAACAAGCAAGTAGAGTGCGTGGTTATTTGGGTGGAAGATTTAACCATTCAATCTGACTTTTAACGAAACTTGATTACAAGAGTGCGGTAAAAGAATCTATAGCTAAAGTAATTCTGGTTTAGCAACCAATTTAAAAAACAACAAATTCGTCATTCCAGTGCCTTCTTCTCCTGTTATTCCAGTGCCCTCTTTCTTGTCATCCCAGTGCGTGACACTGGGATCCAGAAAACTTAATTGCAAGTAATACATTGAGTTTGGTGAGTATGGGTTTTGCGTTATAGAATGAAGCACTTTTGGTGAATTTGTAAAGAAAACTGGATTCCAGTGTCAAGCACTGGAATGACAAGTTCTCGGCAACCTCTACGTCATCCCGTCACGGTATCTCTTAGCCGCTAACACGTAGCGGAATGACGATTGTCGGTAAATCTAAGTTACTGTAGCTATAAAGGCTTTCACAACAACCTATTTTCCTTGAAACTAAAATAGCTACTGAATGTAATAATAATGTGATCTATTAATTCTATTCCTATACTTTGGCAAGCTTCTGCTAGTTGTCTAGTGAGAGATATATCGCTATTTGAAGGTTGTGTATCTCCGCTTGGATGATTGTGAGATATTACAATGGATGTTGAACCAATCAAAAGTGCGCGCTTGATGATCTCTCTGACATAAAGAGGAGTTTGATCTACTGTACCAATATTTTGCAGGTCTTCCGCTATTAGACGATACTTTTTATTCATATAGATGACGCGAAAATTTTCCTTATTGAGGCTTCCTATACTTATTCTTAAATAATCAAGCAATTTTTCCCAGTTATCGATTACAGGCAGGTTTTTTATTTCTTCTCTTGCAGAACGAACAAAGGCTTGTTTTACACAAAAGATGGCAGATATCGCTGCATTGCTGACACCATCAACGTTTTGCAGCGCTTCCAGGTCAGCATTAAAAACTTTATTTAAGCTGCCAAAACTTTCTATCAAACTCTTTGCCACCGGTTTTACATCAATTCTACTATATGCTGAATATAAAATGTGCTCTAAAACTTCACAATCAAGTAATGATTGTCCATTATCTAAAATAATTTTCTCTCTTAGGCGCTTTCTATGCCCCTTTTTGTAATTTTTCATCATCAATGAATTGCTTATCTCTTGTATAATAAGAAATTAGATTTTTAAGTAAAATATTTAATAAAGCGCATGACGCACAATTGTAAGAACATTCATTTTTAAAGACAGCAAATGGTGTCATGAAAGTAGCTGAGACACTGTCCTCCTTTGTCATCCGAGTAGCTGACACTGGTTCCTTTACGACGGCAGTGCCCAGAGGTGTCATCCCAGTGCGTGCACATAGTGCAAAAAATTAAAAATAAGACGCCAATACGTAATACTGTTGTCGTTTAATCTGCACAGATTGAAGATAAATGAATACCTTCAGTATCATGATAAAGGGGCTGGCGAAGGGTGTCAAGTAGTTTTTAGCTCTGCCTTCTAAGGCTTTTACTCGTGACAACCACTGTGCCTGCGATCTTATCGTGCCAAGTTTGACAGCGTTTGTTGAAATTTGACCATAAAAAGCCCAAGAACAATGGTGCAACTGACAATATAAAGGAAAAAAATCTCTTGGTTGCTTGCCTTAAAGTCATTTTTCCGAAGGTTTGTGCATCCACAACTCTGAGCCCAAATAATAGTTTTCCAGGTGTAGCAGCAAACTTTACCCACATATATATTACATAGCAAAAGAGCATAATAAACTGGACTATTTGATTTAGGATCCACAGTTTACCAAGTCTACTCTGCATTGCCTTTTCTTCTATAGAAAGTGGCACTTGCATTGGGGATTTTGCATCAATTTGACTTAATATTTTGCTATCCTCTGAGTTTGTAAAGAGCTGATTAAAGGCTTGGCTGCAAAACTGCAAGAACAAAACGATAATAATCAAATCAAGCAATACTGATATATAGCGCCTGAGGCCCGTTACATAACACATTCCATTTTCATCCTTTTTCACCTTTTGAATAACATTTATAGAAGAAAAAATAGAGAATAAACGATCAAAAAATTTATGTAACATATATACGCTTTCCAATATTTAATGTGCCCCTGGCCGGACTTGAACCAGCACACTTTCGCAAGCAGCAGATTTTGAGTCTGCCGTGTCTACCATTCCACCACAGGGGCATTAAGTTTTAATGCTATAGGCAACACAGGATTAGTCAATTTTTTTATCTTTCAAATAAGGACTGAATATTCTACAATAATCAACAGTTACTCTCAAAACTTAAAATGAATGAATTACCTCAGTTCAAAAAGTGTAGACAAAGAAATATGTAAATTACCGCATAACTTAGAAGCTGAACAGATGCTTATTGGTGCAATGATTCGTGATAATAGAATCTGTGATGCAGTTGAAGACACAATTACAGCAGAAAATTTCTATGATCCACTGCATCAAAGTATTTTTACGCAAATATCCAAAACCAGAAAACACGGCATAGTTGCCAATGAACTGAGCCTTAAAATGTTTTTTGAGAACGACCAAGCGTTTACCGAGTGTGGTGGGGTAGAGTACTTAGCAAAGCTTGCAGCGAAGGCAAGTATTGCGCTTGATATCTATAGTTTGACTAGAATAATCCGTGATACTTACTTAAGGAGATGTTTAATTAAGCTCGGGCAAGAAATAGTTGGTGATAGCTACAACTACGATATTGAAAATCCTGCACAGGCGCAAATTGAACAAGCAATGACAAAATTGTTCAATTTGGCAGTAAAAAAACAAGGTGAGAAAACATATATAAAACTTGCAAGTTCAATTAAAGACGTAGTTGAGAAGATCAGCGCACTGAAAAATAATCCAGAGGCGCTAGGTATTACAACCGGACTTCAAGATCTAAATCAACTTCTTGGTGGTTTGCAGAAATCTGATCTGTTAATTCTAGCTGCAAGGCCTTCTATGGGTAAAACAGCATTGGCGCTAAACATCGCACTTAATGCTTGTAAGATTTTGCAAAAAAGAGCAGATAAACAACACCATGTAGCGTTTTTCTCACTTGAAATGTCAGCAGAGCAATTAACTGCAAGATTGATTACTATAGATTCAGGGATTAGTTATTATAAAGCATTAACTGGGAGAATTAGTGATTTTGAATTGCATGAATTTATCAATACTAGTACAGAGTTATCTGAATTACCTTTCCTAATAGATGATACTCCTGCGCTGTCAATTAGTGCCCTTCGCACCAGAATACGCTTGCTGTATCAATTATATAATGTAGAAGTGGTATTCATTGATTATTTGCAGCTAATCAGAGGAACAACAAAAAGGAGTAATGAAAATAGAGTGCAAGAAATCTCGGAAGTGACGCAGGGTTTGAAAGCAATTGCAAAGGAGCTAAATATTCCCATTGTTGCACTATCTCAGCTCTCCCGTTCTGTTGAGCAGAGGGATGACAAAAAACCACAACTTTCTGATTTGCGTGATTCAGGAAGCATAGAGCAAGACGCAGATATAGTAATGTTTCTCTATAGAGAAGAGTATTATGAACTAAGAAAACAGCCAAATGAAGGAAACAATAAACATCGGGAATGGCAAGAGAAAATGGAAAAAATTAGAAACATTGCAGAGCTCATTATTGCAAAGCAGAGAAATGGACCAATTGGCAGTGTGAAGCTATATTTTGACTCTAACAGAGGTGCATTTAAAGATTACACGGAAAGGCATAGTTCATAGCTTGGCAGCAATCTTCTTGTTCCCAAGTTCATTGATTATTTTTTTATGTAAAGATAGCTTGACAATTTCTTAAAAATCCTTTTATAATGGTATTATATTTTATAATACGTGAGATGATGAATAAAAACAATGTACCCTATCTTATAGCTGGTGCTCTGGCTACTGCAACTTTGTTAGCATCGGGAGTGTTTGCTATAGCTCCTTATATTGGTTTCTTAGCTCCAGTTGCAGCCTTAAGTGTTGGCCTTCCATTTATTATTGGTTGTGCTGTATTTTCTGCTGTAGCTATTGCACTTTCGTATGCAGCAGTTAGTAAGAACAAAACTATTTCTGAGTTAAAAAATGAAATGAAAGCTCAAGAGCAGGAAATTTCTGAGTTAAAAAATCAAGTACAAACTCAAAAGCAAACAATTTCTAAGAAAGATGATCAACTTGCTAAGCAAGTGGAAGAGATAAAAGGTAAAGGCAAAACTATTGTTGAGCAAAAAAAACTTATCACAGAAAAAGATAAAAAGATAGAAGAAGACGCATTAAAAGTAGCGGTTGTTGATAATGCTGTACATGGTTTGAACACTGCTGGGAACGCATCGTATCGGCTTGTAAAAGAAACAGTTAATGGTGTTTTGTATTCTAGCAAATATATTTACAATCATATACCATCAACTAAGTCAGTGAAAGAAAAGCTTAGTAATGCTTCTAATGCTGTTGGAAATAGCTTAAAGGTGTTTATAATGCTATGCCATCAACTAGAATAGGATTTTCATGGGTTTCAGAAAAATTTTCATCATACTGGGATAGTGCTAAAAACTTGATGTTTGGTAATAAGGCAGATCAAACAAGTGATGCTAGTCAACTTTCAAGTAAATCTCAAAATAATGGTATTGTCATTCCAGAGGGGGCAAGGATAGAGCTTTTTCCAATATTATCTGATTTTTTGTTTAGAGAAAAACAGAAGATGGTAAGGCAATTTTTAAGAGAGCAAACTGATGAAAAAAAGAATGTGGCTACACAAGAAAATTTAAAAACTGAGACTCCTAGCCAGGAAAATCAGATGAATATTGATAACGTTCCTAAGCAACCTGATCATTTAAATGTTGATGCTGCTAAAAGTTATTTAATGAGTCTTTCTGAGGATCAGGATGTATTTTATGATGCAGAATCTGGTGATGAAAAAGGTACTGAGATTTCTAGCCCAGAAAGTCAGCCAACTAAAGAAGAAAATGGTCAAGGCTGGTTTGCATGGAGCCTAGGAAAGGTTAAGTCGGCAATGACTGAAGTAGTAGTGATAGATGCTGATGTTACTAAACCATATTTTGCTAAAGTAACTAAGGCACTTGCCACCTAACTTGAATATGTAGACAGCGGTGTGCACCGTTGTTAACTAAAGATAATCCCATCCAGGAGAAATAGTGTAAAAACTATTTCTCCTCTTTAGCATCAACCCTCAAAAAAACCGGCGTAGGTTTAGGCAGCGTAATGCCTAAGCTTACGCATGCGTTGCACAGAGATTTTAAATCTTGTTGCTCTTTCGGGATTTGCAGTTGATCAAGTATCATTTCCGCTGACCTCGGGACAATTGCCTGCAATAAAATGCCAATTATCCTGATATATTCTAGTAATTTGTAGATTACTAAATTCATACGCGCTCTATCGGTTTTGCTTAATGTCCAAGGTGCACTTTTGTCTATGTAGGCATTTGCTTCAGAAGAGATGTTGATGATTAGAAGTATGATATGGTTAAATTCATACTTTGATAGGTGATTCATCACTTGATCGAGTATAGCTTTGCAACCTGGAAGACTTTCTTCACCTTTAAGTAGGCTTTGATCGATTGTTGGTACAATTCCAGAACATTGCTTGTGTAAAAATGAAATTGTTCTTTGTACTAAATTGCCTATGTTGTTTGCCAGTTCTGAATTTATCCGGCTGATCATATTTTTCTTACTAAAGTTGCCATCTTGGCCGAAGCTTGCTTCCCTGAGGAGAAAATAGCGTAGCTGATCAACACCAAACTCTTGAGCGAGGCCAATTGGATCTATGACATTACCAAGGGACTTGGATATTTTCTCTCCCTCGTTCAACCACCAACCATGAACTGCAATTTGTTTTGGCAGTGGCAGGTCTGCTGCAAGGAGAATCGCTGGCCAATATACAGCATGAAAGCGCAATATGTCTTTACCGATTACATGAACGTTGAAAGAGTTGTTAGCTAGGTTTGCAGCGCTTGACACTGGAATCTGCGTTTTCCCTTGGTTTGGTGTCATTCCAGTGCTTGACACTGGAATCTGTGTTTCTGGTTCTGCCCAAAACCTCTTATATTCCTCACCTTCAGTACTAGGGAAACCTATTGATGTAAGATAATTGGTTAATGCATCTATCCAGACATAGATTACGTGTTTGTCATTACCTGGTACTTTTATTCCCCAGTTAAAACTAGTGCGAGAGATTGAGAGGTCAATGAGCCCTGATCTTACAAACGATATCACTTCATTTCTTCTGCTCTCAGGAAAGATAAAACTTGGCTGATTTTTATAGAGTTCCAGTAATTTTTCTTGCCAGTTTGATAAGCGAAAAAAGTAACTCTCTTCTTTTATCCACTGGACCTCAGCACCTGTTGGTGCTTTGCCATCTATCAGCTCTGACTCCTGATAAAATGCTTCATCACGAACTGAATACCAACCCGAATAGGAATCCAAATATATTTGTCCTCTCTCTTCAAGTATATTCCATAAAGCTACCACTGCTTTTTTGTGACGTTCGTCCGTAGTGCGAATAAAATCGTCATACTCAAAATTCATGAACTTAGCTAATTCTTTAAATGAAACGCTCACTTCATCTGTAAATTCTTTTGGCTGCATTTCCTTTGCTTTAGCTGCTTTTTCTATTTTTTGTCCATGTTCATCTGTACCGGTGGTAAATTTGACATTTTTCCCAGCTAGTTTCATGAACCTTGCCACCACGTCACACAAGAGAGAAGTGTATGCATGACCAATATGCGGCTTATCGTTTACGTAATATACTGGCGTGGTGATGTAAAAGTTCTCGAATTGTTCCATGGTTCAGCATTTTGATAAAAATCAACTGAGTTAATTATAGTATTAAAAAGGCAGTAATAAATAAATATTGATTGGGTTAAGCATAATTTTTGAAAGAAGCTATTTACTGAAATTTTATTAAAATAAGAAACAATCAGGCATGATTATTGAAAGAACAATGAGAAATTTTCTTGTAATTCTATTTATAGTTTTCTATGCATTTGATGCACACGCTGATGGAGCAACAGATGTAATGTGTAATGTAATAGGTTACGTTCATGGAATAGGTGGACCAATGATTACAGTGGTAACGCGAATTCTGGATTAAAGGAGAATAGAAAAGGCAGAAAACAGGGTAAACTCAGCAATTATAAAAAAATAGATGAGGTTACCCATGGAAGATATAACAAAACTGTTTTGTTTGGTCGATGATTTTTGCAGAGATATAGAGAAAAATTTTGCAGGCAAACTACTGCCAAATGGTAAAAAACCCACAAGAACAACGGAAATTGAGCACTCTGAAATCATGACAATAATCCTGCTATATCAACAATCTCCGTGTAAAAATTTCAAAACTTTCTATCTACATTACCTAACGTTGCTCTACAAATCAGAGTTTCCAAAGTTGCCTTCATATACCAGGTTTGTTGCTCTAAAGCCTAGGGTTTTGTGGCATTTAGCAATGTTGTTGCATTGGCTTTGTGGACAGTCAGAAAACACTGGAATTTCATATATAGACACAACTCCCATTGCAGTTTGTCATGCAAAAAGAATATCCAAAAACAAAGTTTTTGCTGGAATTGCAAAATTAAGCAAGAGTACTTACGGCTGGTTTTTTGGTTTCAAATTACATATGGTAATCAATGAAAATGGTGAAATTCATGCACTTACGCTAACAAAAGGCAATGTTGATGATAGGATACCTGTGCCAAATTTGACGGAAAAATTAACCGGCCTTTTGTTTGGTGACAAAGGTTATATTGCAAAAGAGCTTTTTCAGAAGCTGTTTGACCGAGGTTTGAAACTTGTTACCAAGGTGAAAAAAGGTATGAAAAATACATTAATTTCGCTAAATGAGAAGATTTTACTGAGAAAAAGGTCTATCATTGAGACTGTTTTTGGTTACCTAAAAAATAGACTAGAAATTGAACACACTCGCCATAGATCCCCTGTTGATTTCTTGGTTCATATCTTTTCTACTCTCATCTCCTATTCCATCAAATCCAAAAAGCCTTCTATTTCCTATACTTCCTTCCTTAATCCAGAATTCGCGTTATGAAATGATCTGAAGGCAGAATTAACATTGTCTCGTTTTCATTGCAGAGAAGCGCAGCAATTAATATTGCCGCTGCTGTTCCAATTTTCACTGGTTCGAAAATCACTTTATATTCTTGCAGTGCATGCAATTCCTCCATCACTAATGACTCGTATTGTATATTTGTGGCAATTATGGGTGGCATATAACCACTTTTTAGCCTTAATAAAGTGTTCTGAAACATAGTATTCTGACTAAATATTTTCTGAAATTGCTTTGGCTTCGATAAAGGCCAAAGTCTGCTGCCACTACCACCACACAATATTACAGGGTGCATTAGTTAAGAAAATTGATTAAATAATTAATATCTTATACTGAGGATAAAATGTATGCAAGTTTTTGTTGTGGAATAGCTAATAAAGAAAGTAAATGTTAACTTAAAATAATGGCTGATTAGTGTGGTGGATGTGACAGAGCGCTTGCGCCTGCCTGTCTTTCTTGTGTTATTTTATCAGCATGGTTGCTCAATTTCTCCTGAGCAATAGCCTTTTTTCTAGACTCAGCTATGCTTTCATTATTTAAGCTTTTTCCAACACCTGGTTTTCTAGATTTATCTATACTTTCACTACTTTTGTTTAGCCCCTCTTCTAATTCTTTCTCAATGTCTGGCCTTCTAGCGTTAAGCTCATCCCATGTGCCCACTATACTAAGTGGCTTATGATCCTTTTGCCCTGGCTTTAGCCTTTCTCCACCTTTAATAACATTAAAGTCACTTTTTGCTTCTTCCCAACATCCTTTCAATTGGTGTTTCCACATAGTGAAGTAAGCATCACCATACTTCTTCTTATCTGCTACAAATAATAAAATTGGAGCCTTAAGTATGGTAGCTCCCATATTCACTAAATTTTTTACTGCCATTGCAGGGGTGAACAAAAGATAGCCAAAAGACTTTGCAATTGGGTTTTGTTTGCTTATTAAATGCTCCCCTAATTTTATAGGAAGAGAAGTCAATAATTTAGCACAAACTTTAGCCAAGCTTGTAGCAAAAACGATAGGAACAGATATAAGACTTTTATCTCGCTCTAGATTACCATTCTGATCTCTAATTTCAGAAAAACTAGTGTTTAATTTCTTATAATCACTAGTGTATAATAATTTTCCATTTCTTCCTTTTTCATCTCTATCTTTCTCATCAACTTCTCCCGTGTCATCATTGATGAAGCAACCTTTTTTAGCAAGAAAAGAAGAATTAGTTAATCTAAGTAACTTAGTATCAACCTCAAAGAACGGCACGTGTTTTTCAAGATCTATTTTTGAAAACTTAAATGGCTTATAAAATTTACTATAATCATTAACCTCACGCCTACCTTTACTAACTAAAAAGTCAATAGTAAAGTAAGATTTTTTATCAATTTCCTTAACCAAGGCTAGATCAAACTTGTATCCATTATATGCAGGCTGGTATTCGGGATTTCCCTTTTCATCCTTTACAAGCTTTCCATTCCTATCTTTTTTTTCTATAATTTCCCCAGACTCTACAATCTGATCATAATTCTTTGGATATTGACACTTTCGTCCATCCTCATATACCATTACCTTTCTAAGGTCTTTGACATAAACTTGAGATTCAGGTGAAATAAACAGATCCTTTACCTTTAGCGTAAGGTCCGTTCCCCACTTTTTCAATGTCTCTAACATATTGCTAAACCAAAATCGCTATAGTTCAATAATAAAACTAGTACACTAATAATATATTAACACAGCACCGGTGATTTTACAAGAAAATATGCCTGTAAAAGAAAAAAATTGTGAAGGCAAGAACTATATAAGTAATGCTTGATAAGTACTTTATGCATGTAATTGTAAAAATCCTTAGAGATACGCTGTGTATATAATCTTCACACACTACCTGCATTCCAAGAACTGCATGCCAGAAAATACAAAACAATAATACAACAAAAAATAAAAGCTCTAGAGGATGATCAATGGCCTGAAATAATTTTTCATTAAAAGACAAAGGGCTATCAGCATAAAGTGCGCAAGAAAATGAATAGATAAACCAAGGAAACAGGAGCAGTAAAATTACCGCAAAAACACGCTGGACCCACCAATGATGTACTGAATTTCCAAATTGACTCATATAAACATAAATAAAAAAGCAATAGTAGAAAGAAGTAGCGTTACTGTCAGCAGTATAGCACTCCTTGAAACGCCAGTAATTTCTAAATTAAGCCCAGCATTCCACAATAAATGACGAATACCATTAAGAAAATGATATACAAAACTTATAAAACATAAGACATAAGCTAATTTAGCAACAGGAGTGAATAATAATGCATTTAAGTACCTTACTATAAGTAACTCAGGAGAGTAAATATGTAATATGAAATACCAAGAAAGTATCATTAATAAAAGGAATAGCAAGATACCAGTCAATCTATGCATAATAGAGAAAAAACTAGTAACTTGTACTTTATATATTTGTAAATGTGGAGAAAGAGGTCTATCACTCATAAAATTCCGTTATCGGGAAATTAAAATAAAGTAGAAGTAAAGACAGCAGTATAGCACATAACAACACCATCATTAAAAATGGTAAGTTATGCGCAAAGCCTAAGGAGGTAATCCAGCTGCAGATTCCCCTACTGCTACCTTGTTACGACTTCACCCCAGTCACCGATCCCACTTTAAATAACTCCCTCCTTGCGGTTAGGTCGTTAGCTTCGAGTGAAACCAATTCCCATGGCGTGACGGGCAGTGTGTACAAGACCCGAGAACGTATTCACCGTGGCGTGCTGATCCACGATTACTAGCGATTCCAACTTCATGCACTCGAGTTGCAGAGTACAATCCGAACTGAGATGGCTTTTAAGGGATTGGCTTAGCCTCGCGACTTTGCAGCCCATTGTAGCCACCATTGTAGCACGTGTGTAGCCCACTCCATAAGGGCCATGATGACTTGACATCATCCCCACCTTCCTCCAGTTTATCACTGGCAGTTTCCTTAAAGTCCCCAGCATTACCTGATGGTAACTAAGGATGAGGGTTGCGCTCGTTGCGGGACTTAACCCAACATCTCACGACACGAGCTGACGACAGCCATGCAACACCTGTGTGAAACCCGGCCGAACCGACCCTATCCTTTCGAATAGGTATAATTTCCATGTCAAGGAGTGGTAAGGTTTTTCGCGTTGCATCGAATTAAACCACATGCTCCACCGCTTGTGCGGGTCCCCGTCAATTCCTTTGAGTTTTAATCTTGCGACCGTAGTCCCCAGGCGGAATGTTTAACGCGTTAGCTGTAATACAGAAAGTAAAACTTCCCACATTTAACATTCATCGTTTACAGCGTGGACTACCAGGGTATCTAATCCTGTTTGCTCCCCACGCCTTCGCGCCTCAGCGTCAGATTTGAACCAGATAGACGCCTTCGCCACTGGTGTTCCTCCTAATATTTACGAATTTCACCTCTACACTAGGAATTCCTCTATCCTCTTTCAATCTCTAGATTAGCAGTTTTAAAAGCAATTCCAAGGTTGAGCCTTGGGATTTCACTTTTAACTTACTAATCCGCCTACGCGCCCTTTACGCCCAATAATTCCGAATAACGCTAGCCCTCTCCGTATTACCGCGGCTGCTGGCACGGAGTTAGCCAGGACTTCTTCTGTGAGTACCGTCATTATCTTCCTCACTAAAAGAGCTTTACAACCCAAAGGCCTTCTTCACTCATGCGGCATGGCTGGATCAGGCTTTCGCCCATTGTCCAATATTCCCCACTGCTGCCTCCCGTAGGAGTCTGGACCGTATCTCAGTTCCAGTGTGGCTGATCATCCTCTCAGATCAGCTATAGATCATTGCCTTGGTAGGCTATTACTCCACCAACTAGCTAATCTAATATAGGCTCATCTAATAGCAATAAATTTTTCCCCCGTAGGGCGTATACGGTATTAGTTGCCGTTTCCAACAATTATTCCGTACTACTAGGTAGATTCCTATACATTACTCACCCGTCTGCCACTAAGTTATAACATAGCAAGCTACAATATAACTCCGTTCGACTTGCATGTGTTAGGCCTGCCGCCAGCGTTCATTCTGAGCCAGGATCAAACTCTCAAATTTAGACTTCAACCTATAAAAGGTTGAGGGTACATCGGATAAATCCGACAAAAAATAATTTAGCTTAATACTGCTGTCTTTATTTCTACTTTAGAAATATTTTAATCTCCAACTATTCAAACAACTTTAAGAATATTATTATGTGATATAATCACTATGTCAATATGTTTTTGCAAATCAAAAGCATTAATGTATAAATATATAACTATTTGGAATATTACCATGAAAAAATACATCTTTCTGCTTGCACTCGCGCCAATGTTAGTTGGCATCACATTATACTTATTGCACAATATTGATAACACAAAACAATCTATAACTGCAGGTGACAAGTTTTACGAAGTATTATTCTTAAAAAAAGATAATAAGCCGCTGCTAGAAGAAATAGATTCAAATTGGGAGTATTTAGCAAATTTTGAACGCGTATCCAATCATATCTCAGATTCAATGCCAACAGACACAGCATCTATTTATAATGATTTGGCAGATGATAAAGATGCTCCTGGTGTTTTGCGTGAGTTAGCACAATATTTAGAAGTAATGAGCTTACTTCACTCCAACGGTGAAAAAATAAATAAAGACAAAATTGATAATTTAGAATCAAGCACAGTATACCCTTATTCAAGCCAAGAAGCCATCGCTATAGTAAAGATACACAATAACGACGTTAAGGGTACAACTGAAATATTGCGTTCCCTATTAAATGATAGAAAATGCCCTATCCTAATCAAAGCTAATGCACAAGAATTACTCAGGATATATGGGAGTTAACTCATTGGACTTTTTGCATAGCTTTTGGCAGCGCATTGAATGAAACGAAAAACTTCCTTGACAAGCCTCGCCAGCTCCCTTATCATAAAACTGAAGCTATTTATTTATCTTCGCAATCTGTGCAGGTTAATGACAAAAAACCTAGGGTATTTGGCGTCTCATGTTTAATTTTTCGCACTACGTGCATCGCATGTCTTTAAAAATTTCTGGGTTTTTACCTATACAAGCCGAAACGCGCTTACAAAGCGTTTAAGACAGCAAAAAACGTCAAATTGACAAGGGAGAATTTGAATGCTAGCTACTACGGGGTTTCTTTGCCTTTTTTCCTGCTTAGTAAATTTCTTAAACACTTGCGGTGTAGGTTAGTTGCAAGTTAAAAGCAGCTAAATCGCTCTTAATCAAGCGTTTTAGAATAAAAAAAACGCCGATATTTTAGTACATGGTAAATAGCCAACCACCACGGGGCTTCTTTTGCCTTTTTTTTATTTGGTAAATTTCTTAATGTTTATGGCTAAAGATTGCACGAATGTTGCAATTACAAAAACGATTTCTACTAACGCGAATTCTGGATTAAAGGAGAATAGAAAAGGCAGAAAACAGGGTAAACTCAGCAATTATAAAAAAATAGATGAGGTTACCCATGGAAGACATAACAAAACTGTTTTGTTTGGTCGATGATTTTTGCAGAGATATAGAGAAAAATTTTGCAGGCAAACTACTGCCAAATGGTAAAAAACCCACAAGAACAACGGAAATTGAGCACTCTGAAATCATGACAATAATCCTGCTATATCAACAATCTCCGTGTAAAAATTTCAAAACTTTCTATCTACATTACCTAACGTTGCTCTACAAATCAGAGTTTCCAAAGTTGCCTTCATATACCAGGTTTGTTGCTCTAAAGCCTAGGGTTTTGTGGCATTTAGCAATGTTGTTGCATTGGCTTTGTGGACAGTCAGAAAACACTGGAATTTCATATATAGACACAACTCCCATTGCAGTTTGTCATGCAAAAAGAATATCCAAAAACAAAGTTTTTGCTGGAATTGCAAAATTAAGCAAGAGTACTTACGGCTGGTTTTTTGGTTTCAAATTACATATGGTAATCAATGAAAATGGTGAAATTCATGCACTTACGCTAACAAAAGGCAATGTTGATGATAGGATACCTGTGCCAAATTTGACGGAAAAATTAACCGGCCTTTTGTTTGGTGACAAAGGTTATATTGCAAAAGAGCTTTTTCAGAAGCTGTTTGACCGAGGTTTGAAACTTGTTACCAAGGTGAAAAAAGGTATGAAAAATACATTAATTTCGCTAAATGAGAAGATTTTACTGAGAAAAAGGTCTATCATTGAGACTGTTTTTGGTTACCTAAAAAATAGACTAGAAATTGAACACACTCGCCATAGATCCCCTGTTGATTTCTTGGTTCATATCTTTTCTACTCTCATCTCCTATTCCATCAAATCCAAAAAGCCTTCTATTTCCTATACTTCCTTCCTTAATCCAGAATTCGCGTTTATATATTGCTTAAAATCAAATGTTGTGATAGAAAAGAAATGGACGGATGGCCGAGCGGTTTAAGGCACCAGTCTTGAAAACTGACGTACGTGATGAGCGTACCATGGGTTCGAATCCCATTCCGTCCGCACAGCATCCCGCTATGTTAGCTGATTTTTAGAGCTTATTTGGACTATGTGGTTCATAACGCTGGAAATCTTATCTAATCTAGCCACATCTTTTAAAAATACATCCCTTTGTAAATTGACCTTGTTAGCAAAGAAAGCTAATATCTATAAATAGATCGCCATCTGAATATGGAAACCGATATCGTAATAATAGGTGCAGGGCCTGTTGGAATATTCACTGCTTTTCAAGCGGGAATGCTTGATATGAGATGTCATATAATAGATGTTTTGGATCAAGCAGGAGGACAATGCACAGCTCTTTACCCAGAAAAGCCAATATATGATATACCTGGTTATCCTGTAATTACTGCTCAAAAATTAATTGAGCAGCTAATGGAGCAAGCTTCGCCATTTAAGCCTGTTTACCATTTAAGTCAAAAAGTGGAAAAGATTTCAAACAACGAAGGTGAAAACTTTACTATCATAACGAACATAGGTACAGAGGTAAAATGCAAAGCCGTTATCATTGCTGCAGGTAACGGAATGTTTGAACCTAACCGTCCACCCTTGAATGGTATATTAGAATATGAAAATAAATCTGTATTTTATAGTGTAAATAAAATTTCTGATTTTCAGGACAAAACTATAGTCATTGCAGGAGGGGGTGATTCTGCGGCTGATTGGACTGTAGAACTTTCTAAAGTTGCAAAGAAAATTTATGTGATACATAGAAGAAAGGAATTTCGCTGCACTCCTGAAACTAGAAATAAATTAGAATCACTTGAAAATAATGGAAAGATAGAACTGGTAGTGCCATATCAATTACACGAACTAGTCGGAAATAGTGGGCAGTTGAGCGCAGTTATAGTAAAAAACATTGCCTCTAAGGAAGAAAAAGAAATATCCGCTGATTTTTTGCTGCCATTTTTTGGACTATCAATGAATCTTGGTCCAATAAACAATTGGGGTATACAGTTAGAACATAGCCGCATAATTGTCGACCCAGCTACACTTAGAACCAGTAGAGATAGAATATATGCAATCGGAGATATAGCTATTTATTCAGGCAAACTAAAGTTAATATTAAGTGGTTTTGCCGAGAGCGCCATGGCTTGTTATGATATATACAAAGTAATCCACAACTCTCCAGTCAATTTTCAATACTCGACTTCAAAGGGAATTCACGGAAAAGAAAAACTTACTTGACACCCTTCGCCAGCCCCCTTATTATGAAACTGAAGCTATTTATTTATCTTCGCAATCTGTGCAGGTTAATGACAAAAAACTTAGGGTATTTGGTGTCTCATGTTTAATTTTTCGCACTACGTGCATCGCATGTCTTTAAAAATTTTTAGGTTTTTACCTATATAAGCCGAAACGCGCTTACAAAGCGTTTAAGACAGCAAAAAACGTCAAATTGACAAGGGAGAATTTGAATGCTAGCTACTACGGGGTTTCTTTTGCCTTTTTTTCTGCTTAGTAAATTTCTTAAACACTTGCGGTGTAGGTTAGTTGCAAGTTAAAAGCAGCTAAATCGCTCTTAATCAAGCGTTTTAGAATAAAAAAACGCCGATATTTTAGTACATAGTAAATAGCCAACCACCACGGGGCTTCTTTTGCCTTTTTTTCGTTTGGTAAATTTCTTAAATATTTATGGCTAAACGACAACCGTCATCCCGCTGCTTGTTAGCGGGATCTAGAGATACCGCGAATGAATCGTGGTATGACGTAGGACTGCTGTCATTCCAGTGCTCCTTTTTTTGTCATCCGAGTAGCTGACACTGGGATCCAGGAAACTTAACTTTACACCAGGTGAATGTACAATAAGAACTGGATTCCAGACTGGAATGACACCGAAGGGGCTACTGGGATGACAAAAGGGGGCACTGGGATGACAGGAGAAAGAGGTACTGGAATGACAAGAGAGGGTACTTGGGTGACAGGAGGTAATGCAGGAAGTCTAATAGTGCAGCAACACGGAACCCCAGGTCAGGCCTGCACCTATTGAAATCAGCAGTACCAGATTTCCTGATTTTATTTTTGATTTTTGTATTGCATCGTCTAAGGACAGTGGAATTGATGCCGCTGAGGTGTTTGCATGCTTATCAACGGTGTTAATCACTTTCTCTATAGGAAAATCTAATTTCTTTACTACTGCTTCAATAATACGAATGTTTGCTTGATGGGGAATTAACCAGTCAATATCAGTAATTTTTAAATTGCTGCATCTTAGTGTTTCCTCTACTGAAGCTGTTAACTTATCCACTGCATGTTTAAACACTTCTCTTCCATTCATGCATATTTTTCCAGAATCACCAGTTGAGGATATCCCTCCGTTCGTACATAGTATGTCCACATTGCCATCAGAGTGTAAGTTTGTTGATATGATGCCGCTGCTACCCATTTCTGATTTTATTATCACTGCACCAGCACCATCACCAAAGAGTACACAAGTTGACCTATCTTCCCAGTCAACAATCCTAGACATTATTTCAGCACCAATAACGAGCGCATATTTTATTCTATTGTTAGATTTTATGAGCGAATCAGCAACTGTAACTGCATATATAAAACCAGAGCATGCTGCTTGTACATCAAAAGAAAATGCATTTTTACATTTTAACTTACTTTGTACAATCGTTGCACAGCTAGGCAAAGTTTTATCAGGTGTTGTTGTTGCAACTACAATTAAATTAATTTCATCTACTGAGATCCTCGCTTTTTCTATAGCACTTTTTGCTGCATTTACAGCTAGATCTGACGTTAATTCCCCTTCATCTGCTATATGCCTTTGAACTATTCCTGTTCTCTGCCTTATCCATTCATCGCTTGTCTCAACTATTGATGCAATTTCGTTGTTACTCAACATTTTTTTTGGTAGGTAAGATCCAGTGCTTAATATGAAACTCTTATTCAATATGACTTACCCCGTTAATTATCTTTTGATTTAAATTTTCACTAATTGCATTTACTGCAAATTTTATGGCATGGGCAAAAGAAATAGCATCAGAATTTCCATGACTTTTAATGATGATACCATTCAGCCCTAAAAACATAGCTCCACTTCTAATTTTGGGATTAAAACGCGTTAATGCTTTATTTAGTTTGGATTTTAACAATATACCAACAAGCATTTTCGCTATCCACGAGTTGAATACTTCCTGCTTTATTAGATTGATAAAGGTACTAGCGGTTGCCTCAGCCGTTTTGAGCATTACATTGCCAACAAAACCATCAGCAACAATCACATCTATATTACCCTCTAAAAATTCACTTGCCTCTATATACCCTTTGAAATTAATGCCTGGAGCGTTTTTAAGCAACTCAAAAGCGCCGCGCACTGAGTCATTACCTTTAACTTCTTCTGTACCGATATTTAGCAAAGCAACTTCAGGATTGTCAATTTTTAATGCTATTTTTGCAAATATACTACCCATTAACGCAAATTGAAATAATGAGTCAGCATTACAATCAACATTTGCACCAAGGTCAAGCAAAGCGAAGCTTTTTGTCTTAGTTGGACAGATAGAGGCAATAGCAGGACGATAAATATTTGGTAATGTTCCTAAAACAAATCTGGAAATTGCCATCAACGCTCCGGTGTTACCTGAAGATACCACTCCGAAAGCTTTACCTTCTTTCACTGCAACAATTGCAGCTTTCATACTTGAGTCTTTACGATGTCTCAGTGCAAAAGATGGCTTATCATTTGCAAGGACATTGTCAGAACAATGAGTAAACTCAGAATTGTTACTTACTTTTTTATATTTCAAAAGCAAAGGAGATACTTCTTCCTTATCTCCATAAATATGAAAAAAAACTTTAATGCCTGAGTCAACAAGGTTGTCTAAAAAAAAACCAGCACCCTGAATTACGGAAAGAGGCGCAAAATCGCCCCCCATAGCGTCAAGTGCAATAACTATATTATTATTGACCGTAGATAACATATCATAATAGTCATTCTGCCTGTTGCTTAATGAAAACTCGTTTTCCCTTGTAACTGCCATCGACTGCTACATTGTGAGGCAACATGAATTCCCCAGTTGTTGAACATACCACAACATTCTTAGGCTCAATAGCATGATGAGAACGATGCATATTACGCCTTGACTTTGACTTTTTTCTTTTTGGAACTGCCAAAACTTCCTCCATTCTACTACAAAATTCAATTCATTAGTAACATGTTTTTTACAGGAAGTAAACAGGGATAGTAAAATAAGTAAGGTTTGCTTACGTAATTGAGTTCTATAGCTAAAGTGGCTTAGGTTTACCTACAATTTGAAAAACCGTCATTCCGCTACTAGTTAGCGTAATCTATACCGCGAATGAATTGCGGTATGACGTAGGGAAACCTTTCTTGGGTTAAGCTTTAAATTAAAACATCAAGTATATTGAACTTAAAACATATCTCAGCTATACTTTGCGATAAAGTTAATAAAAATTTTAATAAAATCAGTAAGACTAACCTCTAGCTAAAATGAATACAAAGTGAGCTTTTTTGATATAAATAGTGTTAGAATAATTGGTAGGTGCTTTATCAATTTTTTGTTAAGGCTTGGTAGTGCATTCATATTTTTTATTCAATCTCTATACCACTGCCTTGTGCCGCCATATTATTTTAGCAACGTAGCAAGACAAATTATAGAGATAGGCTTTTTCTCTCTGCCAATTGTTGGGCTCACTGGAGTTTTTATAGGAGCGGCGATAGTTTTACAAAGTAGCTTGAGTGACCCATTAATTAACCAAGAACAGATAATACCCAAACTTGTCACGATCACTATCATTAAAGAGTTAGGACCAGTTTTGATCAGCTTAATAATGGTAGGAAAGGTTGGATCATCAGTTGCAGCAGAAATTGGTACGATGCGCATCACCGAACAAATAGATGCTCTTACAACTTTGAACATCAACCCTTTCAAATATTTAATTGTACCAAGGATTTTAGCGTCAATCATAGTATTTCCCATACTTACAGTATGTGCAGATCTAATAGGAATATTTGGAGGATATGTCACTGCAGTCTTCGAATTTAACCATAATCTAAATATATACATTAAATACACAGCTCAGTTCTTTAATACGTACGATTTTGTAACTGGGCTAGCTAAAGCAACTGCTTTTGGCGCCATAATTTCTGTCTCAAGTTGCTATTACGGTTACCATTGCAAAGAAGGTGCACGAGGAGTAGGTGTTGCTACAACATCAACTGTTGTTTTATCGTCCATACTGATCATTTTAGCAAACTACATGATTACTTTGATACATGCGTAACCCCATAATATCAATATCGAACTTAAGCTTATCTTTTGATGACAGGACAGTACTAAAAGATCTAAATCTTGATATATCAAAAGGGGAATCATTAGTCATACTTGGTGGCTCAGGAAGCGGCAAATCTGTACTAACAAAAACAATTATCGGCTTGCTTGCTCCAGACTCAGGGTCTGTTAAAATAAATAGTAAAAGCAAAAATAAATTTGGGGTTTTATTTCAAAATTCCGCTTTATTTGACTACGTTACAGTGTGGGAAAATATATCTTTTAATTATAAAAAGCGCTTTAATATCAGCAAAAAGGAGGCAAAACAGCTAGCAATCGAGAAGTTAAATGATGTTGGATTGGAAGAAAATATAGCAGATATGTTTCCAATAGAATTGTCAGGTGGAATGAAAAAAAGAGTAGCACTTGCAAGGGCAATTGCACACAACCCAGAAATCATCATATTGGATGAACCAACTTCAGGATTGGACCCAATTATGTCAGATATAGTAAACGAGATAATAATAAAATTATCTAGAGATCTTAACCCTACAATTATCACGATTACACATGATATTCATAGCGCATTTAAAATAGCTGATAAAATAGCAGTATTATATGAAGGGGAGATCATTTCCCATGGAACTGTTCAGGAAATACAAAATACTAATAACGAATATATAAAAAAATTCATTCATTATATATAGCTAAAGATATATACACTATTGCTAACAGTCATATTTTTAAGTTTTAACTTTGTAAAAGGTAGTGGACATTGGAATTCAGATTTTTTTCAAACTGGGTCCTATATAAGATAACAAAAATTGTTTGTATTAGCTATATTCAAAAGCTCTATTGATATTTTGCAATATTTGTGATAAAATAATAGCTTAAGGTTGAGAGTAAAAATTTATGAGTGAAGCTCAAGGTCCAAACATTGCAGAATGGCAAGCGCAGCAGCAACACCAAGAAGCCGCTGGTGAGAAAAGTGGTTTTGGTCTTGGTCATAGTGACTCTTTTTCAACAGTCGTGGATGGAATGAAATGGTTGTTCAACTTTCATGAAGGGGCGATTGCTGCTTATAATAATGTGTTTGAAAGTTTGGTGAGTGGCAGTAGTTTAGTAACACTGTTTGGAAAGTCAGGTAATATGTTTGGCATAAAATTTCTTGAAAGCATTGCAGAACATTTTTCAGGTGGAGGTGGGGAAGATATGCCATCAGAAGGAATGGATATGGCTCATGGTGATGATGGACATCACTCAGATGATTACCCTCATGCCAATAACGAAATAGCTCATAATGCTGATGGTTTGCAAGACATGCATGATGCAGGTGATCACCATGGTCAATCTTTTTCACCTGGTCCTTCACCATCTGTTGGCGATGACCACGGGCATGAACTTGGTTAAACGCTTAAAAACTATTGAATAGTTGGAAGAAGGCCTAATAAGAAAAGTTGCTGTTGTTATGAGTTTGTCTTAGTGAAAAAGGTTTCAGTTTTAGGATCAACAGGAAGTGTTGGAAAAAAGACTGTAGATTTGCTCTCAAAGAGAAGAGAAGAATACCAAGTGGAAGCACTAAGTGCCCATTCGAACTTTGCTCTACTGGCACACCAAGCAAAACTGCTGAATGCAAAATACGTTGCTATCTCCGATGAAAGGTTTTACAAAGATTTAAAAGAAAATCTACTTGGTACAGATATAAAAATAGCAATTGGTGCTACAAATATTGCTACCATACCTGTTGATCTCTCAGTTGTTGCAATAGTTGGCATTGCAGGCCTTGAGCCAGTTATGGAGGTTATAGAAAGCGGTACCAAAGTCATTGCATTAGCAAATAAAGAAAGCATTGTTTGCGGTGGAAAGTTATTACTTAAAAAAGCTAAAGAAAAAAACGTACAAATAATCTCTATTGACTCTGAGCACAACGCAATTTTTCAAATTTTGCAAAATGACGACAAATGCATAGAAAAGATCATACTTACTGCTTCTGGTGGACCATTCTTAAATTATAGTTCTGAGCAATTAAGAAATGTCATAGTAGATCAGGCGCTTAGTCACCCCACTTGGAATATGGGAAAGAAAATCTCGATTGATAGCGCAACAATGATGAATAAGGCACTAGAGATAATAGAAGCACATAACTTGTTTAACATCAGCCCGGATAAAATTGAAGCAATAGTGCATCCTGAGTCAATAGTACATGGAATTGTAACTTATAAGGATGGGTTCAACTTTGCTGTGCTTGCAGAGACTGACATGGCAATTCCCATTTTATATGCTTTGTCTTGGCCGGAAAGATCAGCTTTAAATCGTAAATTAGATTTAACAAAGCAAGGAAAATTGACCTTTCAAGAACCAGACCATAAGCGTTTTCCTGCGCTAAAGCTTAGCATGGCAGTGTTAAACTCTTCTGCTCCACAAACAAACAGTATTGTGCTCAATGCTGCAAATGAAATAGCTGTTAATGAATTTTTGAAGTCACGAATCGGCTTTTTAAAAATAGTAGAGGTAGTGGAATCAACAATGGAAAGTTTTGGTAGTTATACTGATATTAATTCACTATCTGATATAATAAATATTGATTATGAAAGTCGTATTATTGCTAATAAAGTTGTTGAAAGTAAAGTTGTTGCGTATAGCTAGAGTAATGTAACCAGACTGTATTCTGTGATTTTTTTTAGCAAAGCACGATGCACAATCGTCATTCCGCTACTAGTTAGCGGAATCTATGCCGAGATACCGCGAATGAATCGCGGTATGACGGTTCGCGGCGGCATAGCTATAGCTATCTTCAAAAATATGGTTGAATAATTGTGTGTATAATTATTAATATTTTTAAGCACTTTGGCTATGGCTTTATCTAAGTTTCTCGACCCTAAGCTGGACTTGACCTTCAAAAAAATATTTGGCACTGAAAAAATAAGAATATTCTCATACATTTTTTGAATGATATTTTAGGATTTACCGAGATAAATACTATACAAGAAGTGGAACTCCTCAGTACTATAATGGATCCTGAAATTGCATCTGATAAGCAAAGTATAGTTGATGTTCTTTGCAGGGATTCTAGTGGGGCCAGGTATGTGATTGAAATGCAGCTTACTCGCGATAAAGGCTTCGAAAAACGAGCTCAACTGTATGCTGCTAAGGCTTACTCAAGACAATTAGATAAATCTGGCAACTACATTGATTTAAAGAAAATCTTCTTTATTGCTATATCAAATTGTAACTTACTTCCTGAAGAAGTTGATTATATATCCAGCCACACTATAAGAGATGAGAAAACCAATGAGCATGACTTAAAAGATTTTCAATTTGTATTTATTGAACTACCTAAATTTCCTAAGAATAAGGAAGAACAGCTAGAAAGCATAGTGGATCGTTGGTTATTTTTCTTCAAATATGCAGATGAAACTACGGAAGAAGACTTAAGGAAAATAGCAGAAAAAGCACCGATAATAAAGTTAGCCTACGATGAATTAGACAGGTTTAGCTGGAATGAAAAAGATTTAGTAGCTTACGAGGAAAGAATAATGGATCTACGCAAAGAAGAAGCCATTCTTGAATACAGACTTGATCTTGCTACTGAAAAAGGCATCCAAATTGGCGAAGAAAGAGGCATCCAAATCGGTAAAGAGGAAGGGAAAATTGAAGTTGCAAAAGCAATGCTGGCTAATAATGTTGATGTCAACACTATTGTCAAGTTTACTGGCCTTTCTATTAGTGAGATTGAAGAATTAAGTGTGAACGGTACAGAGTAATTTCAAAGTGCATTTGCAGTTGGAACGGATACATTTAATGAGAGTCCCATTTCACGGTGTTCAAATCTACTCCTTCTTGTACCATCTCCCAAAGTGGGCTCATTTCTCTCAGTCGGCCAACATTTTTAGCAACAAGATCTGCTGCATACAAAACTTCTTCTCTAGTTGTAAATCGGCCTAGGCCAAATCTAATTGATGAATGCTCAAGGTCATGGTCATTATTTAGCGACCGTACTACATAGGAAGGCTCAAGAGACGCAGACGTGCACGCAGAACCAGAACTTACTGCTAAATCCTTGATTGCCATGATGAGAGACTCACCCTCAACATAGGGAAAGCTCAAGTTTAGGTTGCCAGGAATTCTATTTTCATAATCACCATTTAAAACGATATCAGGAAACGCTTCTTTTATCTTGTTATACAAAATATCCCTTAATTCTTCCACTCTAGTTGTTTCTTTTTTCATTTCTTCTCTAGCAATACGTGCCGCTTCACCAAAACTAACTGCAAGAGGTGTTGGAACTGTTCCAGAACGCATGCCTCTTTCCTGTCCACCACCACTAATTAGTGGTATCAGCCTAACACGAGGATTCTTTCTACGTACATATAATGCGCCTATTCCCATAGGTCCATAAATTTTGTGGCTAGAGAGACTCATGAGATCAATGCACATCTCATTAACATCAATTGGAACTTTTCCAAAGCTTTGAGCTGCATCTGTGTGGAAAAATATATTATGCTTTCTACATATTACACCAATTTCTTTGACAGGCTGAATTACTCCGATTTCATTATTTACCATCATCACTGAAACCAGGATTGTTTTATCAGTAATTGCTTCCTCAAGCTTTGATAAATCTATAATTCCGTTTTGCTTAACAGGCAAATATGTAACTTTGAAGCCTTCATTTTCCAGATGCCGACAAGAATCCAGAACACACTTATGCTCCGTGCAGACAGTTATTATATGATTTCCTTTATTTTTATAAAAGTGAGCAACGCCCTTGATTGCCGTATTATTTGACTCAGTTGCACCTGAGGTAAAGATAATTTCTTTGCTATCTGCGTTCACCAGATCAGCGATGTGTTTCCTTGCTTTTTCCACTGCTTCTTCAGCAGTCCAACCAAATGAATGGCTGCGAGAGTGTGCATTACTGAACTCACCAAAGTAAGGTATCATCACCTCTAAAACACGGGGATCTACTTTAGTAGTAGATTGATAATCAAGAAATATTGGTAATTTTATTTTAGCATCGTGTATTTTTTTACTTTCAACATTCATAAAGCTACCACGGAGACAAAATTTACAATTATTTTATAGCATTAAAACTTAATTTTTTCAAGATATAATCTTGCATCAAGTACAAAAGTGTCATCCAAGTAGCTGACACATAACTGTACGAACATTTATTTGCGAAAGCAGTGTGTTAAATGTTATAGCCAGTTTTGCCTCAAACACAAAGGCAGTGCCCAGACACTGGGATGACACCCTATTGGTGGCAATTGCTTCCAAATCACAATGTTTGTACAGCTGTGCGCCGTGCGCTGGAATCCGTTTTAGCCCTTATCTATATCTCAGTTCCACCAACAGTTATTGCGTCGACTTTGAGTGTCGGCTGACCAACTCCAACGGGCACATTTTGTCCATCTTTCGAGCATGTACCAACACCAGGATCTAACTTTAAGTCATTACCAACCATAGATACTTTTTTCAACACTGTTGGACCGTCACCAATTAGTGTTGCTCCTTTTACTGGCTGTGTAATTTTGCCATTTTCTATTAGGTAAGCTTCCGAAGATGAAAAAACAAATTTTCCTGACGTTATATCAACCTGCCCACCACCGAAATTTACTGCATATAGACCTTTCTTTACGCTAGATATTATTTCCTTCGGTGTATACTTTCCGGGTAACATATAGGTGTTTGTCATGCGCGGCATAATAACTTCTTTATAACTTTCTCTTCTACCATTACCAGTTGGGCTTACACCTATGAGTTTAGCGTTCATATGATCCTGCATGTATCCTTTTAGGATCCCATCCTCTATCAATATATTATAACTGGGTGGAGTGCCTTCATCGTCTACGCTGATAGAGCCGCGCAAATTGGGCAGAGTTCCGTCATCAACTACTGTGATGTCACTAGCTGCTACTTGTTTACCCACAGAATTTGAAAATGCTGAGACTTTTTTGCGATTGAAGTCGCCCTCAAGTCCATGACCCACGGCTTCGTGTAACAATATTCCTGGCCAGCCTGGACCTAAAACGACTGTCATTTCTCCGGCTGGAGTTGGAATTGCTTCAAGATTTACCAGTGCTTGTTCTAACGCTTGGTTTGCAACTTCTTTCCACTTTTTCTCAGAAATAAACTTACTATAAGAGTCCCTTCCACCATGCCCTGCAGAACCTCTTTCGGTACGGCCATCTTTTTCTACAATGACTAGCACATTAAAACGTACCAGAGGCCTGATATCGCTTAATCTGTGATCACCCTTTATTATTTGCACAACTTGCCATTCTCCACTTAGAGTTATTTTTACTTGCTTCACGCAGTTATTTTTGGACCTTACATACTCATTAACCTCATTGAGTAGCTTAATCTTTGAATTCAGATCCATTTCATTTATAGGGTTAATCCTCGAATATAGGCTTTTTGTCTCTTCGTTTAAATTTATTGAATTTGTCTCGTTTAAAGACACTGAGCTTTTTACCATAGAAGCAGCATTACTAATTTCTTTTTCGCTGATCTCAGAAGAACAAACGAAAGATGTACTATCTTCACAAAAAGACCTTAAACCAAATCCCCTTCTAGTATTCAAGTCCATGTGTTTTAATATGTTATCCTCAAAAACCAGGGACTCCGACTGGCAAAATTCTAGAAACAGCTCACCACCATCGCTATTGCTCAAAGCGTTATTGACTATTTTATATACGTTATTAATATTAACATTGTTTTGAGCAAAAAATATTTGATCTAGATTTGGCATTACCTTTGAACTAAAAATTGTTTAAGTATATTATTTAACTTTAACATAGTAAACTATAAAAAGCCCGGGTGGCGGAATTGGTAGACGCGCTAGCTTCAGGTGCTAGTAACTTTTTAAGTTGTGGAAGTTCAAGTCTTCTCTCGGGCACTCTTAGCTTCCATATTGCTTGTTGAATTAATTAATGCTATAATATAACGTATTAGGTAATATTTATGCTATGTATGGTGAAAAAGATAAGTTAGCCTACAGAAAGAAGGTACGAACTTACTCGAAACGCTTAGTTACTACACTATCTACTATCTCTTTCATTGGATACATAGCGGCATTGGTCTTGAGTATTCCTGTCTTAAGTCTGTATTCTAGTATTGCTGGCACTATATTCAGCGCACTTTCGTTTGCTTTAAATATATGGTCACTAAATGATCATTTCCTACAGAAGCAACTTGGTGTAGCAGGACAAAAAAAACTAACAAAGATCTGTCTTGATCTTACATCTAACGTTTCGTTTTTAATAGGAGGAATTGCATCTATATTGCCTCTCGAATCTCCTATCATTCCTTTTGTTTCTACTACCTTTTTTATTCTAGGCTGTGCCTTTATGGCAGCTAATATCGTTCGAACTGTGATTAGCGAACCACAGGCAGAAAAACCTACTGATGACCACTCCCTAGCTGCAGGAGCAGCTTAAGTATTAACTTATTTAACTTATACAGGAATATTAGTTATATCATTCCACTGAAGGAAGCCATTCAAAAGAGTTCAACGTAATTAGCGTCAAAAAAGTGTAAGCAGAAATTGTGGGCTTATTGGGGTAGGAGCGCTTAGTACTCCTACTTCCACATCAATTACTTGAATAATTGCTCAAGCTATCAAAATAAAAGTTTTTATTCAGTAATTTGTGTATAAAGGGTACTATTTTACTATTAACGCGAATTCTGGATTAAAGGAGAATAGAAAAGGCAGAAAACAGGGTAAACTCAGCAGTTATAAAAAAATAGATGAGGTTACCCATGGAAGACATAACAAAACTGTTTTGTTTGGTCGATGATTTTTGCAGAGATATAGAGAAAAATTTTGCAGGCAAACTACTGCCAAATGGTAAAAAACCCACAAGAACAACGGAAATTGAGCACTCTGAAATCATGACAATAATCCTGCTATATCAACAATCTCCGTGTAAAAATTTCAAAACTTTCTATCTACACTACCTAACGTTGCTCTACAAATCAGAGTTTCCAAAGTTGCCTTCATATACCAGGTTTGTTGCTCTAAAGCCTAGGGTTTTGTGGCATTTAGCAATGTTGTTGCATTGGCTTTGTGGACAGTCAGAAAACACTGGAATTTCATATATAGACACAACTCCCATTGCAGTTTGTCATGCAAAAAGAATATCCAAAAACAAAGTTTTTGCTGGAATTGCAAAATTAAGCAAGAGTACTTACGGCTGGTTTTTTGGTTTCAAATTACATATGGTAATCAATGAAAATGGTGAAATTCATGCACTTACGCTAACAAAAGGCAATGTTGATGATAGGATACCTGTGCCAAATTTGACGGAAAAATTAACCGGCCTTTTGTTTGGTGACAAAGGTTATATTGCAAAAGAGCTTTTTCAGAAGCTGTTTGACCGAGGTTTGAAACTTGTTACCAAGGTGAAAAAAGGTATGAAAAATACATTAATTTCGCTAAATGAGAAGATTTTACTGAGAAAAAGGTCTATGTTACCTAAAAAATAGACTAGAAATTGAACACACTCGCCATAGATCCCCTGTTGATTTCTTGGTTCATATCTTTTCTACTCTCATCTCCTATTCCATCAAATCCAAAAAGCCTTCTATTTCCTATACTTCCTTCCTTAATCCAGAATTCGCGTTAGATGCACCGACACAAAAGTTATTTAAAGCTATTGATGATGAAAACCTAGAAGCTTTTAAACAAGCTTTGGAAGGAGATGCGGATGTTAATGCGTTTGATGAAGAAGGCATGACACCTTTGATGTCTATTGCTAGAGCTTGTGATGTCACTTATGGTAGACAACCCATGTTAGAAAAAATGGCTAAATTGCTTATACAAAATAGCAGTATCGATATTAACGCTCGAAGTAGGGAATATGTTTATGAGGAAAGGCAAAAGAAAGACAGCCAAGGTCATGTAGTTTTTCAATACCTTGGAAAAGAAATAGTACGTGATGGTTTTTCGGGTTCCAAGCGCTTTACACTAAGAAATGGACGGGGATCAATAAACGCTAGTAAATTCAAGTACATTGATAGTAATGAAATAGTAACGAAAGATGATAATGAACCTATATGGTTTACTACTGATCATTTTGTAGGATATCATGAAGAAAATATTGGTTTCAAGGTTTTGACAGAAAGCTATGACGGTGTAAAGGAGGAGGTAAGGACACCCTTAATACAAAAAAATACAGCCCTACATATTGCTTGCCAAGTTGGAGCTAGAGATATGGTAAAAATATTGCTCACGCACCCAAATGCAAGCACTAATGTCAGAAATTATAAATATGAAAGCCCTGAAAATTGTATTGAAAGAGGTTCCGGAGATGTAATAAAATTGGAGTTTTAAAAAGCACAGGAAGGAAAAGAATTATTAGATGCTCTTTCTAGCGGAAATATTTACCAAGCGAAAAGACTATTAAATCAAGAGCTTAACCCTAATTGCTGGAAAAGAACCTACAATAAAGAAATAGAAACACCGCTTAGCTTAATTATCGAATCGTGTTTACGAGGAATAACACAAGATAACGAAGAAGTATTGACTAAACTTTTAAAACATAAAGACCTAGATTTTAGTCAAATAAAGCCAATACAAGATATAGAGAAAAATCCATGGGTGAAGCAAATAATTGAACAAGCCATTAAAGAGCGATTAACCGGTACTATTAATAGAAAAGATCTAGATGATGTAAAAGAATTGGTAAAGGATAATTGCTTCATAAATCGTGCAATTGTTACTGCTGCATTGAGAAATGCTAGTGAGCCAACTGAGTCCATTAAAAATTATCTAAATGAAAAATTTCCTGCAAGTGTGGAACAACCTGTGGCAAATACGAATAATATACCAGCAGGTTTTGAGCGAGCTTCTCAAGAAGTTGTAATTGAGCTTGAAAAAATAAAAGCTCAACTTGCAGAAACAGAGCAAGAGCTGGATAGTGCAAAGCAAGAGAAATTAAGTCAGCAAGCAAGGATTAGCCCTCTTACTAATCAAGTAGCTCGACTGACTGAAGAAAAAGATAGGCTTTCATCAGAAAATAGACGGCTCTGTACTGAAAGTCTGAGTAATAAAAACGAAAAACCCTCGCAAGCAATTTCTCCTGGTAAAAAACAAAGCAACTACGCTTCTGCTGCTTTTGTATTATCTGGAGCGTTTGCTGTTGGTGCATGTTTAGCAGTTTTATACGATTATCCAGTAATAGGTGCTTGTCTTACAGCAGTTGCACTAGTTCTTCTTTTAGTAGGATATTTTTTATACAAAGGAGATGAAAAAGACATAGGACCTGGTAGTGCCACAGATAATCCTCGAGTTACAAGGGTTTTGGCTTCTTCTCCAAACTTTGTTGGAAATTCTTATACATATTAAAAACATCTTGATAATTGAGGTGAGTGTAAACTTGAGTGGTCTCAAGACTCGAATGACCAAGCAGTTGTTGTATTGATCTTATGTCAATATCTTCCTGAAGCAAATGAGTAGCAAAACTATGACGAAATGCATGTGGAGATAAGATTTCTGGCAGATTTAATATTCTCCTTATTTTCTGCAAACGATTAGCCACATAAGTTCTTCCCAATTTTTTTCCTCTTACTCCTAAAAAAAGATATTGTGCTTCATCATTAATGCCAAGATAAGGACAGGTTTTTACATATTCCTGTATACATTTTTTTACTACCGGAAGAATGAATACCTGCCTTTGTTTATCTCCCTTACCTGTTACTATTAAACTTTCATTGTTAATATCACTAACCCTAAGGTTCAACGCTTCACTGATTCTTAAGCCTGTACCATATAGCAGGACGATAATCGCAATTTCTCTTTTTACCACCCAAGATTCGCCCAGGTCGGATAGTTTCATTTCTTTCAATAAAGTTTTTATATTAGATATTGAAAGTGCTTTGGGCAAAGTTCTTCTCTGAATTGGCCTTGATAAGGAAAATACAGCTTCATTGTCTATATTGTGGTTGTTTTTTATGTACTTGAAGAAATTTCTGATTACTGAGAGTGCTCGAGTGTTGGATCTTGCGTTTACACCTCTTGCGTAACGAGAGGTAAGCCAACTTCTTAACTCAGGTATGCTTAAATTTTTCAGAGTACCAACATCTACTTCTCCACCAATGTGAGTATTTAGGAAACTTAGAAGATCCTTCAAGTCCCTCATGTATGACTCTAAAGTGTTTGGTGAATAAGATCTGTTGCACCTCAGCCACTCATACCATTTTTCAATGATTGAACCGAGGTCCACGGTTATTTTTTAAAGAAAGCATCGATGCACGCATCTCGAAAGGCTTCATTTATATCAGGATGAGAGTGACAAATTCTATATATATCCTCTGCTGCTGCGCCATATGCCATTGCAACCGCTGCTTCGTTGATTAGCGTATCAGCGTATGCTCCTATGATATGCACACCTAGTATTGTATCTGCTCTGCTACAAGTCAGCACTTTCACGAATCCTTCAGCATCATCAGTGATTTTTGCTCTGCCATTTGCAGCAAATTGACACTTACCCACTTTGTATTCACGGCCAGCATTTTTGAGTTCCTCTTCGGTTTTACCAATCGAAGAAACCGCAGGGTGAGTGTAAATGACAGATGGTATGATTCCATAATCAACGTGAGGTACTTGCCCAGCGATTATCTCTGCAACTGCTACCCCTTCTTCCTCTGCTTTATGAGCAAGCATTGCTCCACCGATCACATCACCAATAGCAAATATTCCTTTCACATTAGTTTCATATCTGTTGTTAACTTGAACGAAACCACGACTGTCTTTCTCTATTTTTTCAAGACCCTCAGTGCATGGTTTGCGACCTACTGCAACCAGCACCTTATCTGCTTCTATAGTATTTGTTTGGTTATCTTGAGCAGAGCAAACTTTCACACTCAAAGAGTTACTACTTTGTTTTATCTCCTCAACTTTAGTGCTAAGTAAAAATTTTATTCCTTGTTTTTGTAGACTAGAAAGTAGAGACTTACTTAATTCTCCATCCATTGCTGCAGCGATTCTATCAAAAAATTCTACTACAGTGACTTCAGACCCTAGCCTGCTCCATACAGAAGACATTTCAAGCCCTATTGCCCCAGCTCCGATTACGACAAGTTTTTTTGGTACTTCAGTTAAAGATAATGCACCTGTTGATGAAATAATACTTTTCTCATCGATATTAATTCTTGGCAAAGAAATAACGTCAGAACCGGTTGCAATTACTATATTTTTTGCCTTTAACGTCTTTTCTTCAACTGAAACTTCAAGATTACCTTGGTCAAAAGAAGCAAGCCCATTGATTTTAGTGATTTTGTGAAGGTTAAACAGATATTCTATACCTTTTCCAAGTTCCTGAACTCTGGCGTCCTTATAGCCTAGCATGTCTTTTAAGTCGAAACTTGCGTCCTTAATTTTTATGCCAAGCTTCGACAGATCATTTTTCGTGTGAGCATACTGATAGGAAGAGTGGAGCAATGCTTTGGAGGGTATGCACCCAACTCGCAAGCATGTACCACCAAAAATGCTATTTTTATCTATACAAGCAACTTTCAATCCAAGTTTTGCAGCAGCGATAGCACACTTATAACCACCTGGACCACCACCTATAACAATCAGGTCATAATCAATCATAAAGAACAAACCTATTTTCTAAAGAATAAACACCATTCTTCTCAGTTGTTACATATATCTTATTGCGAGTAAACACTGGAGTGTGAAACACATTACCGGGTACTTTGACTACCTTTCCTGCACTTTCAGATCCCGGAAAAGCAAACATTGAACCTTTATTGCTTGTCACCCACAGTGTATGGGCATGCATAATTGGAGCAAATAGTTGCGTATTTTCTATTAAATCAGATGCCCAGACTATTTCTCCATTTTTTATATCCAGGCCAATTATTTTATCATCTTTAGTAACTATAAAAATTCTTCCGCCTTCTTTTTGCTCCTTTGGAGGAATAAGAGGACTATAATATGACTCAATGTCTGATACACTTTTTACTTGCAGTGACTTTGACCATAAAATATTTCCTGATTTCACGTCAATGCTATAAATATAAGAATTATTTGTAGCTATTAAAGTATCGCCAAGCACTCTCGGTGTAGTAGTTACATCTGTGAGCTGTGTATCCAAAAGGTTTGTAGCCAATTTTTGGCTCCACAATTTTTTACCGTCTTCATTAAAAGCTATTAACTCACCATTTGAAAATGGTGCTATTATTTTATCATTAGAAATTGCTGGCGATATGGAATACAAACCTCGAACCTCATTGATGCCGTTTTGATAAGTCCAAACGAAGCTGCCATCTTTTATATCAAACACGTACAGATAATTATCAATAGTCAATACTACCAATTTATTGTTTATTACTGCTGCTTTCCCTCTTACTGGAGCTCTCAATTCTTTTTCCCACTGAATCTCGCCGGTTTTTGCATCTATTGTGTGTAGAACGTTATCCACTATAAAGAAAACGTTTCCTCTTTGACGCAATAGGCTCATGTTACTAATTTTTTTTCTGTGTGAGAGGTGTAATTTCCAATTCATAGCCTTTGAGTTATCAATATCAAAGGAATATAAAGCGCCGTGCTTGTCTGGTAAAATAATGCTATTTTCTGTAAGCACTGGAGCTACATATCCTTGAGATAGTTTTTTATCCACTAGACTTATTCGCTCGCTTGCCATTGTGTAACTGCTACACAATAACATTATCATGACAATTATTACTTTCATTATTTATTGAAAACAAGATTCATTAATATACATCTTAAGAACCTTAATTACAACGGAAATGTTCTTGCTGCATGTTAAAAACGTTGATTTATGAACGAAATATTATATTATTATGTGAGATAATGTATATTCTTAGAGGTAGTACACCTCATCCACTATGCAGCAACGTGCATAGCTCTATGAACATTGAGATATAAAAGTAATTTATACCAAGAAGAAAGATGTCATCCAAATAGCCTCTTTTCCTGTCATCCCAGTGCTTGACACTGGGATGGCTTTGTTGCATAGCAACTGAAAAAATCTGGTGGCTACTGACAAAATTCATTATAAAATAGCCATTTAACCGCTTAAGGAAAAATATGCCACAAAAAATGAGAGTCAGTAACTGCCATGAATATAACAAATTTCTAGAAAAAAGAGGAAATATTTTTCGTTACATCGATAAAGCTATCGAAAATTGGTATGAAAATAGTCCAAAAATGCAGGGCGGCAACTATATTTATAGTGATAAAGTTGTGATTTTAGTGCATATAATCGTTAATCTTTTTAGAATTGGCTTAAGACAAACAGTCGGATTTATAAAAGGATATTTGCAACAAATAGGAAGAGATTTGGCAGTTATCAGCTATTCGCAAGCTTCAAAAAAAACTTAATATTAAGATCAATGATTGCAGAATTGATAAAAATAATATGGAAGATATCGAAATTGCCATAGATAGCACAAGCATCAGCATTTATAACAACACACAGCAAGGAAAATAGCGCTGACAGAAAATATCGCGGCTATGAACAGACAAGAAAATTGCATGTAATGTTGAATATAAACAGCAAAAAAGCCATAGCTGCAAAATACAGTAACGGTCTGATCACTATGGAGCTTGCGATTTGCTTAAAGGAGTTAATTTTCAGCATGCCATAAAAGCACTATATGCAGACAGAGCATATGACAGACATAAACTCTATAAATTGTGTGATGAATGCGGCATAAAGACAAAAATTCCTCCAAAAAAACAATGCAGCAGAGCATCCAAAGTATGGCAGAGAGAAATGCTGCAATTAGACTAATAAAGTCATACAGCGAAGATGGAATGAAGAGGTGGAAAAGGCAAACAAACTACGGAAAAAGATCTTATGTAGAAAGTTTTTTCTCGCGACTGAAACAAACATTCGGGTTTAATTTTCGGAATAAATCTGAAATTAATCGTGGGAAGGAACTGCTACTCAAGTGTTATTTGCTTAATCAATTTACTGACATTGGTATGGCTAAATTTGAAATGGCTACATGAATTTATCGTAAATTACCACCGCATAGTTGTAACATTGTACCATATTACAATGTTCGTACAGTTGTGTGCGCGACCGAGGGTTTTATACTATTCTAGAAGTAACATACGGAAAAGGGGGGATTTGAACCCCCGACATATTTTCATATGTGCACGCTTTCCAAGCGTGTGCTTTAGACCACTCAGCCACCTTTCCATGTATTCATGATATTGAAAATTGTGCTGCTAAACAATATAAAAACCTGGTATATAGGGTTCACCACGAAAATTCACAGTATTGTTAAACTTGCTTCTGCAAGTTGGAAATGTTTTATCGCAACCTGCAAGTATTGAATATTTATCTCCAGCAAAAATTTTGTATGAAGGCGAAGTAAACAACGTAACTACTTTATTTTTATATTCTTTTACTACACCTTCAAACGCTGTTGAGCCAAAGAATTTCACTACTCCGTGCTTATAATATTCATCACTCTCAGTTAAATTCGTGTCTTCAAATCTTCTTTCGTCTATTACTTTAGTGATTGTACTTATTTTACTAAATTTTTTAGTATCGGCTTTACATTTATCATCGCAAAATTGTGCTCTGCATGCAGGAGAGTATAATTCTGCTATGCTTCTCTCAAGCTTTGTCGCAAGCCCTCTAATTTCAACAATAAATCTTCCACTACTTAATGTCACTTTACCAAAAGTTCCTGAATGTAGATTCATTGTCCCCTGGGTCAAGTCTTTATAATTCACAAGAAATATCTCAATATTTGCAAAGTCGTACTTTCCTGATAAAACATCTTCTTCTTTAATATCAACACTATTTAATATCCCTTCAATTTCTAGATTATCAGTTTTTAAATCGCTGTTTAATATTATACTACTGGCTGTAAATCCACTTGAAGATTTATAGAGTATATTATCAATATTTAAATCTTCATCATAGTCAGTGAATCCCATTACTTCTCCACCTGCGAGCTTTAATTTCCAGCACGTAGCGGTGGTAAGTAATTCTCCAGCTAAATGATTTTTTAGTGTGGTTTGCATAGGGGCCTCCTATAAATAATGGTAGAGAAAAATAAGTAGTAGCTACAATGATCGCTAATAAATCTCATCTATATTCGTTTCTTCAAATCCCTATAAAAATTCTCATGTGGAGCAAGAGCAAGAAGTGTTAATTCATTATTTTGTTCATTATAAAAATAAGCTAACAAAGTAAGTTGATTAAAAATAGAGAATTTGTATACACGAACACCTGCAAGGTCACCTGACTTTAGTTCTCCGATACATGAATTATCTTGAATTTGCTTGATAGCTTCTTCAAGTTTAGGTAGTTGATTGTTATGCAGCTTTTTCATTGACCGCTTAAAAGTGTTGGTGAGAAGAACCTTCAAAATTTTGTAGATTTATACTCCTCAACATCACCTAATTTAGCATCTTCAATTCCTGAAAGGATTTCTTTAATGACATTATAACTTAGCTCAGGGTTGTTTTCAACAACTTGACCAATTTTAGCCCAATGCTCAATTTGCTGCGGTACAGAACGATTTTGTAACATGGAATGGGACTGTACTATTTCCTCAAATTCTCCATCAAGATTTACTGTTATATCCATGATATTGTTACTTCTACTTTAAGCTATTATACCATATATTGGAAATTTTTTCAATATAAAATTTTCATCTGGAAATACACACCACATTCAAGCTGTGGTGTGTACTGGCTGGTTAGAAAGAAAACTTCACACCAGTGAGCAGAAGAACTCCTTGGTTAGAAGGTATATCAGCACCATCTTTATCTTTCAGCGCACCTTTTTCGTCAGTCATAAAATAATGGAGAGCTGCATAAGGAACAAATTTGCTCTTACTGCATGCAGGAGAAAGATCATATTGAACGCCAAGTGCACCATCGTGAAGCATATCTCCATCATTCATTTTACTGCCAAAGTATGTCAAGCTTGTGTAGATATTCTTATATTGATAACCAGCCCCTGCAGTCCAATACATGGTATTGTTATCGAATTGAGCTAAGCCTGTAATTCTTTTATACTCTTCATTGTCCTGACCTTGAGGATTCTTTTTAGGAATTTGTATATAGTGATCATTAGTATCTTTGATTTTAATATCCTTTGGTTGACCAGATTTGCCCAAATATGCAAAAGAAGCAGCAAATTTTACACCTTGGTCTTCATTAATCTTATAGTCAGCACTTATACCCAAATTCACACCCATTAGGTCATTATACTCCGTAAATTCTTTATAAAGATGCTTATCTTTATTTGATTCTTTTGCCTGACCATACTCACCAACCACAGAGGTTTTAACTTTTATATTATGTTTACTAAAGTCATATTCATATGATGTACCAGCACTTACTATGTGCTCATAATCTGGACCGATATGTCTTATATCATTACCCTCCTTCACAAAAAATAAACTACTATCATAGCGAGGTGAGTAGCTAATACCAAATCTTGCACCCATATAATTTGGTGAGTAGTAAGCAGCTCTAAACGGCAGTGTAGTCATAACATCTTTGTTGTATTTCCCTGCCATACGGAAGGAAAGTTTTTCACTCTCGCTTGAGAAGCTTTCAGTGTAAAGACGTGGTGTTACGTAAAATGGAAAATTTGCAGCACTTCCTTCTAAATTCACTTTTCTGAACCAGTCATTATCTGCAGCCCCGTCGACAGTTGCAATTCTTGTTGCATCAAGTCTCATCAGAGCCTCAGGACCAAATTGGTAACCAAGCTTCACGTCACCATATTTTGAACTCAAAAACACATGTGCACTTCTGCCCCTTGCAGCATTCACACCTTGTGATGCTCCCTTACCTTCAGTAACTGGGACATGAAACTGCACATCAGCACCATAAAGAAGTCCTAAATCTTCATTTTTGTTTTCAGCTCTTAGGTGCAATATTGCATCCGAAATCATACCCATGCTTTCGCTATAATCACCAATATTTCCTATTCCCCCAGGGAATATTGGATTTGCTCCTTTTATGTTATTTTGAGCATTGTTGAAATAATCTGTAGATTTGCCCGGCATAATGTTATAACGCTTATCACCAATTATTCCAGGTTTGCCATGGCTTTGAGCATCAACAACACCACCGAAAGTTATTCTTAAGCCATCTTTTCCTTGGTTAGTGTCGATAATATCAACCCCACCAACTGAAACAACAGGATTTGCCTTAACTTTTTCCTCTGTATTTTTGTTAATAACTTTTACATCCTTCTTTACATCTTTAGCTTTAATTTTAGCATTCTTAGTTTTTGAAACTTTACCTTTTTCTATATTAGAATTCTTAGCATTTAGAGCTTTTGCTTTTGAATCCTCTATAAGCTTTGCTTTTTTCTCATTTGCTAGCCTGATCTCCTCTTTTTTCTTCTGCTCGGCTGCTAATCTTAGCTCCTCTTTTTTCTTAAGCTCTTCAGCTTTTTTTCTTGGATCAGCATTACATATTCTGTCCATCTTTTCTTTCAGTTTTTTATTTGATGTTTTCATAACTTCTGTTTTTCCAGAAGTTTTTGTGCTCTCTTGCTTTTTTATTTCCTTCATACTCTCATCAGGAAAGTCAGCTGCAAAACTGCTGAAAGAACATAAAGTTAATAAAGAAACCAGAGCAGTTCTAGTATATATAGACTTTTTCATGAAGTGCCCCCAAAAAATTTCGAAATCATATCTTAAATGTAAATAGTATAAAAATGTTGAAAATTCAACTTAAAGCAACCTTATAACGAAAATAAAAGTAAAATGCAATACCTTAAAAGCAACTTTCTTAATATGCTCAACGTGTATATTAACCAAAATTTAGTACAGAGGTTCGCTTGTTAGTGCATTATAACTCGACTATTTATTCTATGGAAGTAAAATTTTTCCACCACAAGTTCTTTCCCATTCTTCTTTAAATTTCTTTAGGTATTCTTTTTTTTCGCACTCTAAAAGCAGCTCTTCCGCACTTTTGTTGTAGCTTTCAGTAGTAATCCTTCCCTGATGATGCATGAACCTTAAGTAAATCAAATAAGTGTTAATTACATCTGTTTCACAATAATCTCGAATCTCTTGTATCTTGCCGCTATCGTATAAGTCCATAACTTGTGACCCATCAACTCCAATCTTACCAGGAAGATTAAATGCTGCACAAACTTCGTTCATTTTTACTCTCGCAGAAGCTCCAAAATCAGAGAGGGATTCAAGCAAGTCACAATGCCAATCACTGCTATATCTCTGATTGTAACTATTCCACTTATCGCCAGCTTTATGAAAATATTCCGCTTGAATGCCATGGACCATAGCACGATACTTCAGCACTGGTATATCAAAAGTGCGTCCGTTGAACGAAACTAATCTTGGCTTTTTCTCTGATATGTAGTTAAAAAATCCTTTCACTAGCTCCTTTTCACTGGAATTTAGTGTGCCTCCAGATCTTATTTCTTGCAGTGTGAACACCTCATAACCACTCTGGTAGCTTATATTGCAAAGTAAAAAACTAATAACTACAACAAGGTGAAAAGGCTGACGCAGAAAAGAGTTTTGCCCGTTTGTTATTTCAAGATGATATTTTGTTAATGCATCCCTCTTCTCTTCTACACTATTATCATCACTAATATTGAGTAAATTTTTGCAGGAATTTACATCTGGTATAGTTTCAATATCAAATACCAATAAAGAATTAAGCATTGCCTATATACTCCTCCGGACGGTCGATCCAAGGTCGCACTTTCACAAATAAAAAGAGGTGAACCTTGCACTCAAATAATTTTTCTAGTTCAGCACGCGCTTCGATATTAATTTTTTTAATATTACTGCCATCTTTCCCTAGCACTATTTTTTTATGACTATCTTTCAACACGAATATGATCTGTTTGATGACTAAACTCTTATCTTTTTTTTCCTCAAATTGTTCAGTTATAACAGCTGTAGAGTATGGCAATTCTTCACGCAAGTTCAAGAATAATTTTTCTCTCGTAATTTCTGCTGATAAAAAATTTGTCGAGGAATCGGTTATTTGATCTTCTTCATAAAACCAAGGGCTCACCGGTGCAACTTCAGACAAGTAATTCATCAAATCAGAAAGTCCATCATTCTTTAATGCTGATATCATAAAAACCTTTTCAAATTTATAAAGCAAATTCAGATGCTCATGTGCCATCTTTAATTCAGGCCTTTTTACCAAATCAGTTTTATTGATAACCAAAATGCATCTGCCTTTTGTGCGCTGCAGCCACATAAATATAGTCTTAATTCTTTCTATATTTTTCAAATAATTGCTTACATCAACAAGCAACAAAGTGATGTCACTATCCTTAACTGCCGACCATGCAGATTTGACTAAAGCTTTTTCAAGTTTTGTTTCTGCTGAGAAAATTCCTGGGGAGTCAGTAAAGACAATTTGTGTGTTGTTACATGTTGCAACACCCCTTATTTGCGTCCTTGTTGTTTGCACTTTAGGGGTGACAATTGCAATTTTCTTGCCTATGATGCTGTTAATTAATGTAGACTTCCCAGCATTTGGTAAGCCAGCTATGGTTACAAATAAGCATTTTTGTTCTTTCACAAAGAAAATTATAAAGAAAACTGAATGCCCGCGTCAAGCTACTTATATGACAAGAAGGATGACAGAACCCTTTTTGGTTGGCATGCAAAAAGGAAAAAAACTTATTCTACAAATTAAAAATACAATATACTCAAAAACTTTTCAGAAAATCCATAGGAGGGTTTGCTAATGAAGGCTCTTAAGTTGACGCCATTGCCTGAACGACTGCTTGATTTAAGGGTAACGTTTTAACCATAAGGTCACTAACTCCTTAATATGTGTGTTCATAATTTGATTTTCCACGAAAGACATAATAGCAATAACCAGTGTAAGTTAAAATGATTGGTAAAAGCGGTATTATAACAATGAGCATTAAAGATAAACTTGGCCCAGAAGCAGCTGCATCCAGAATGGTATATTGAAAAGGTATAATCCATGGGTAGATACTAATTCCTAAACCTAAATATCCCATAAAAAAAATAGCAATACTGAGAAAGAATGGACGGTACTCCTGTTTAGTATTCTGAAGATCAAACCACAGCATGAAAAATAGCCAAGATGTGAGTAATGGAATAGAAAATAAATAATAAAAATTTGGCATGCTAAACCAAAAGTTTTTAATACGTTCATTTAAAAATGGTGTCACTACACTCACTAGTCCCATGAAAATACCTACAAAACCAAGCGTATAAGAAGCAACCTTGCGTGCCCATTCTTGTGTTATATTTTCTGTCTTCATTATGAGCCATGTAGAACCTAAAAGTGCATATCCAAATATCACAGCAATGCCTGTCATTACACTAAAAGCACTTGCCCAATCAAATTGGCCACCAGAAAAGTTGCGTCCGTTTACTTCTACACCATGTATAAATGCACCTAAAATCATGCCTTGGCAAAATGCAGCACCAAGTGACCCAAAATGAAAGGCATAATCCCATAATCGCCTGTATTTTCCTTCTGCCTTAAAACGAAACTCAAAGGATACTCCGCGCACTATAAGGCCAAGCAGCATAATAATGATTGGAGTATAAAAAGCAGGCATTAATATTGAATATGCAAGAGGAAAAGCAGCAAACAACCCTCCACCACCTAGTACCAACCATGTTTCGTTTCCATCCCAAAATGGTGCAATTGAACTTATCATGTGATCACGGCATTTATCTGACGGTGCAAAAGGAAGTAAAATACCAATACCTAAATCAAACCCATCCATTAAAATATACAGTAAAACAGCTATGGCAATTAGTAGTCCCCAGATTAGGGGTAAATTAATTAAGGAAGAAAAATCAAACATGATTGTTGCCCTTTCCAGATGTACCAGCATCAATCACTGAAGCTCCAATGCCGTGTTTATAAAATTGCTCTTCTTCTTTAATGACAGGAATTCCTTTGTATATAAGTTTCAGGATATAGTAACTGCCTGCTCCAAATATAAGGGTATACATAACGATAAATGCAATCAAAGACCATGCAACCTGAGGACCGGTAATCGCAGGTGAAAATGATTCAATTGTGCGCATAATTCCATATAGAGTGTAAGGTTGACGACCAATTTCAGTAGTGAACCAACCTGCAAGTAACGCTATGAACCCAGACGGCATCATTGATATCCACCATCCATGTAAGAAACAACTTTGGAATAATTTGCCACGAAGATACTGTATAACACTTACTAACCCAATTATGATCATTAAAATTCCAACTCCAACCATTATACGGAAGGACCAGAATACCCATACTACAGGTGGTCTATCTTCTTTTTTCCATTCCTTTAATCCTTTTACTTCTCCTAAAAAATCATGTGTTAAGATCAAGCTGGCAAGATTAGGAATTTTTATCTCGTAGTGATTAATTTCATTTTGCTGATCCGGATAAGCAAATAAAAGTAAGCCAGCCCCTTTTTCGGTTTCCCATATACCTTCCATTGCAGCAATCTTAGCAGGTTGATGCTTTAGTGTATTTAATCCATGCCTATCCCCCATGAACAGCTGAAATGGTGCAGCTAAAGCTACCATAATGGTTGCCATACCAAGCATAATTCTTGCTTGAGGAGCATGTCGTTTTCTCCAAAGATAAAATGCTCCTACACCACCAACCACAAAAGCTGTTGTAAGATAGGCTGCTGTTACCATATGAATAAAGCGATAAGGGAAAGAAGGATTAAAAATAATCTCTAACCAATTGGTTGGATATAGTAGACCATTCTCACCAATCGTGAATCCAGCGGGTGTTTGCATCCAACTGTTGGCTGCAATAATCCAAAAAGCTGAAATAAGCGTTCCCACTGCAACAATACAAGTAGAAGCAAAGTGCATACGAGAACTTACTCTATTCCATCCAAATAGCATAATACTCAAAAAAGATGCCTCCAGAAAAAAGGCTGTTAAAACCTCAAAGGAAAATAGAGGGCCGAGAACATTGGCTATGCGGTCAGAAAAAATTGACCAATTGGTACCAAGTTGATATGACATTACAACTCCAGATACCACTCCCATGCCAAAAGCAACAGCAAAAATCTTGATCCAGAATTTATAAACATCACGGAAACGTGTATCACCAGTCTTAAGCCAACACCATTCCAAAAAGGCTAGAAAACTTGCAAGCCCGATCGTGAAAGCAGGAAATATAATGTGAAAGCCTATTGTGAAGGCAAACTGAATTCGAGCTAATAATAAAGGATCAAATTTAAACATTTTACCTAATACCCGTGTATTACAAATAATAGCCAAATCTGCCTATAATTCAATCCATTTTTTCACAAAATTGACCTTACCCAGAAAAAGTAGAGAGAAAGTTAAGACGTTTTTGTCATGAGAATAAATTGTGCAGGAATACAACTGTTCACTTGTCATACCGTCACGGTATCTCTAGATTCCGCTAACACGTAGCGGAATGACGATTGTCAGGCCAGCGCCCCATAAGTGTTGAAAGTATCAAAAATAACGTGATATGAGATGATCAACGGCATGTAAATTACCTCTGTGAATTGCAGTAATGCTATTTTGAACCCATGTAGATTATTTTTGATTTTATAAACAAGAAATAACAAAGCCGTAATAATAATCATGTAAATATACACCTTCATGCCATTCATAGTATGGCTTAAAAAGTGCTTATATCCAAGATTTTGCTTTATAAATTTAAAGAACACTTCTATATCCATCTGCGCCTATATAGCTCTGTTACTTCATAAGCTGGCATTTCAAACAAGTTTGTCAAAAACCATATTTCATCTCCAATTTTATTTCTGATTTTTATTAGCCGTAGATCATGCTTTTCTGCCACTTTACCTCGTGCACGATAAAGATTAACTATTATATCTTCTAAAATCTCTGATCCATCCGATTTTTGTTCTCTTATAACTTTGTTCCTGCTTATAACATCATGTTTTCTTCCTACTTTAACTCTTGTGATAAATTTGTACTCCTTTTCATCAAATTCGGCAAAAGTTCCAACTTTTCTGATTCCTCTATCAAATAATAAAATATCCTCTTTTTCAACTTTAGCTTCATTAATTGCTCTCACTAATGCCATATCTTCACTACTTTCTTCTTGTCCTTTACAAAATCTTATACTTGTCGGCAATTGATCCTTTAATCCTACACTCACTTTAACTTGACTGTCGTTACTTTTACCGCCTATTTTTAGCCCATCTTTTATGAGATATCCCGATAAATTTATGATCGTCGAATCAAACTTATGTAAGTTATTTGATGTTTTTTGGGGTAATAGCTTTTTAATCTTGCTCATCAAATCAATATATACTCCCTTAAAATATTCTGGATTTATAACTTTTAACCTTTTTGACAAATCACTGTATGTTACTGTACTTTTATCGCTATTCTTATCCATTATACACCTGTCTATTACCATTTCTAGCGCTCTTAGGCTTGTTTTTTGCCCCATTAATATTAACTTCATTAGACCTTTAAATATAATCTTGCCCAACAATTTAGTATTACATTTATCTACTTCACTTAATTTTCCTAGCCTTTCTAAATCCTCATCTTTTATTAAATTTAGTACTCTTTCTATTTGATCCATTATTGCCTCCATTTTCTTGCAATAATAGTTCTTTATGTCTTTTTTGTGTTACTTTCAACACTTATGCGCCGCGGCGGTATGACGTAGGGAGATCTCTACTGCTATTCCACGTCAAGAACAACCATAAGTTCATTAGGGTTCACATAACCTAAAGCATTTTTTGCTTGCTCATCAAGCAGATCTAAATCTAAGCTTTTTTCATATAAGCCAAATACTTTGTTGTCCAACTTTTCCTTTTCAGAAGAGACATCCTTTAGCAAAAGTTTATTGTACTCGATTTCTTTTTTTAAATCGATTAACGTCAATAAACCACGTTTACCTGTAATTGTGCTAATGCTGAAATATAATGTAAAGGAAGAAATGAGTAAGGCTGCGCTTAAACACAGTAACTTTTGCTTCTTTTTAGATATAAGCACCGTACTTTCACATATAAAAATATATAACATGAAAAGGTGAACAAAAAGCTAAGAACCTTGACGCGCTTTACACCTTGGCTTTACCTTATTTATAATGTAAATCTTACCACCCCTTTTCACAACTTTACAATTTTTATCTCTGTTACGATGAGATTTTAGCGACCCTTTGACTTTCATATCTATAGTAAGAATTAAATTACTTTACATTATAATCACTTATCAAGAGTTAGTCAATTGATAACATTTTATTAAAATATTGTATAATTGTTCCTGATACTTCTTCGATCGACTTTTGCGTGACATCGATAATTGGCCAGTTATTCTGTTTAAAGAGCTCCTCTGCTTCTTTAATTTCCTTTTCTACTTTCTCAGGGTTAGCATATATATTATTATCTTCGTTGTTAATTGAAGTAAGTCTATTTTTGCGTATTTCTATTAGCCTACTTACGTCTATTGTTACCCCTATCGTTAGTTTATTTTTTAATTTTGCCAAGTCAATATAAAAGGGTACTCCACTAACAAAAGGAATATTTGCAACTTTATAGCCTCGGTAAGCTAAATACGTACTGGTGGGAGACTTTGATGTACGTGAAACTCCAACCAAAATTATATCTGCTTTATCAATATCTTGAATATTTTGTCCATCATCATGATTAATAGTGTAGTTTATTGCCTCAATGCGCTGAAAATATTCGTTATTTATCTCAGTATGCAAGTCAAGCTTTTCGTCTTTTTCAATTTTAAGATAGGACGAAATTTCTCTAATAATATGTGATAATATTGCTCTATAGGGAATTTTCAACTTTATACAGTTATCTTTTAAATATTTTCTTAGCTCATCATCAGTAATAGTGCATATAACAAAATTATGCTCATCACTTTTCCTATTAATTTCCTCCAGAATTTTGTCAATCTGCTCCTCTTTTTTCACAAAAGACCAAACATATTCGATCGTTTCTATAGAACGAAAGTGTTTCAGAGCTGATTTTGCAACTGATATAACAGTTTCACCACTTGAATCTGATGCTAAGTGTAGATTAAGCTTTTTAATGGTCATGTTTTATATAGTGTTATACTAAAAATAATGGCTAGCAATCTGCTACTGAAATTATGCTAATTTGTTGACCTACGTAAATATAGAAAAACTATCCTGTTGATAAAACTCAAACTAATTGGTAAATTCTTAACACAATTATTCTCAAAACGAATGTTTTTATTAAAGCCTACAAATTTCTCTTATTTTTCTAAGAAAGCTCTACCTTGGCTTGGGGTTATTTGTTTCGCATGTTTTTTAATTGGAATGTCTTTGGCGTTATTCTTCTCTCCAGAAGATTATAAACAAGGAGAAATTGTACGAATCATGTACATTCATGTGCCTTCTGCATGGCTTGCTCTTGGAATATATGGATTAATTGCATCACTCAGTTTCATTTCATTGGTATGGAACAATAGCGTTGCTAGTGTCTTGGCACATGCTGCTGCTCCTGCAGGGACAGTCTTTTCGGCAATATGTTTAATCACAGGCAGCATCTGGGGAAAAGGAACCTGGGGCACTTGGTGGGTATGGGATGCAAGACTTACTTCAATGCTGATTTTACTTTTCCTATATGTTGGCTACCTTTCATTGTGGAGCGCTTTTGATAATGAAGCGAGGGCAGAAAAATCAGCAGCAGTATTTGCCATCTTTAGTGCTATAAATATTCCTATAGTAAAATTTTCCGTGAATTTATGGTCCACTCTCCATCAGCCAGCAAGCATTTTGAGAAAAGGTGGAATAGCAATAGAAAGTTCCCTGCTGTTGCCACTGGTTGCAATGTTTATGTTTTGTGCCACATTTTTTTTAGTAGTGTGGATACTGTATTCACTTTACTTAATTAATTTATATAAGATAAAGAGAGAAATCAGTATGCGGTATTAGGTAGCTTTGTAAGTATACAGGTAAATATGCTAGAGAAAATTAGGCAAAATATCTTTGTTCACTTTAAATACTTGCCTGCTGAAACTGAAGAACGTGCTATGTTATGCGATCTAACTAATTTTAAAAGCAGCAATGACCAACTAACTAGAATAGATCAGGTATTGAATCGAGATCAACTTGAACATTTTACCAACGTTCTTGAAACATATGATGCAACGGCACGTAGTTTTTACGATGAGGTGCGCTGTAAAATAGCAACCGTTGCAACCATGAACTCTAAAATATTTAAAGAGCCTACTAATATCTTTAAACGCGAATTCTGGATTAAGGAAGGAAGTATAGGAAATAGAAGGCTTTTTGGATTTGATGGAATAGGAGATGAGAGTAGAAAAGATATGAACCAAGAAATCAACAGGGGATCTATGGCGAGTGTGTTCAATTTCTAGTCTATTTTTTAGGTAACCAAAAACAGTCTCAATGATAGACCTTTTTCTCAGTAAAATCTTCTCATTTAGCGAAATTAATGTATTTTTCATACCTTTTTTCACCTTGGTAACAAGTTTCAAACCTCGGTCAAACAGCTTCTGAAAAAGCTCTTTTGCAATATAACCTTTGTCACCAAACAAAAGGCCGGTTAATTTTTCCGTCAAATTTGGCACAGGTATCCTATCATCAACATTGCCTTTTGTTAGCGTAAGTGCATGAATTTCACCATTTTCATTGATTACCATATGTAATTTGAAACCAAAAAACCAGCCGTAAGTACTCTTGCTTAATTTTGCAATTCCAGCAAAAACTTTGTTTTTGGATATTCTTTTTGCATGACAAACTGCAATGGGAGTTGTGTCTATATATGAAATTCCAGTGTTTTCTGACTGTCCACAAAGCCAATGCAACAACATTGCTAAATGCCACAAAACCCTAGGCTTTAGAGCAACAAACCTGGTATATGAAGGCAACTTTGGAAACTCTGATTTGTAGAGCAACGTTAGGTAATGTAGATAGAAAGTTTTGAAATTTTTACACGGAGATTGTTGATATAGCAGGATTATTGTCATGATTTCAGAGTGCTCAATTTCCGTTGTTCTTGTGGGTTTTTTACCATTTGGCAGTAGTTTGCCTGCAAAATTTTTCTCTATATCTCTGCAAAAATCATCGACCAAACAAAACAGTTTTGTTATGTCTTCCATGGGTAACCTCATCTATTTTTTTATAATTGCTGAGTTTACCCTGTTTTCTGCCTTTTCTATTCTCCTTTAATCCAGAATTCGCGTTAGGAGGGTGTCATCCCAGTGCTTGACACTGGGATCCAGGAATTTTATTAAGTTGGTAAGCATAAAAGTAGCCGTTTTATGTTAAAATACAACGTTTTAATGATTATGAAAAGGCTGGATTCCAGTGTCAAGCACTGGAATGACAAGAAGAGGGTACTTGGATGACAGGAGAAGGAGGCACTGGCTCTTGGATGGAAAGCTGGATTCCAGGCTGGAATGACACCTCTCTTAGTAAAAATTACTTTTATATCATAACGTTCGTACAGTTGTGCGCACCGCTAGAACAGAGAATATAAAAAAAGCGTTGCCGTCACGTTATATCATAAACTTTTGCTGAAGCTTTCTTTACATCTTCACTTGAAAGTGGAATTAGACCAAGCCTAGATAGGTACCCATCTTCAATGCCGATCGAATCTATAATTTCTTTTATGAATTCTCTTAATCCATCAACATTATCCAGGTGTTCTTTCTTTATGTAAAGGTATAGAGGTCTTGCTAATATATATTTTCCCGATGATATATTTTCGTAAGTTGGCTCAATTCCTGCAATTGTGCTCCCTTGTATTTTATCTTGATTCCTCATTAAAAAGCTAAAACTAAATATTCCTAAGGCATTCTTGTTACTTTTCAATTTTTGTATTATTATGTTTTCATTAATTCCAACTTCTATATACCTTCCGTCATCCCTTATATTACCACATGCTTTCTTTCTTTCTTTCTGATCTTTGTAATTCTCTTTGAAAATTCTTGAGTTCATGCATGAATATTGATCAAGCATAATAGAATTAACCAAAGTTTCGTATGTGCCTGTATTTTGATGTGGACCATAAATTTCAATTTCTGTTTTTGGTAAGGCTTGATTTACATCAGACCAAAACTTCTTATTATTTTTTACTAATTTATCATTTTCTTGAGAATATGCAGATAAAGTTTCAAATAAGTCCTTCTTTGTGAAATCAAATCTATGGCTTTGATTTGAATTTGCAATGACAATTCCATCATAGCCAATGATGATCTCTATCACTTCATTAATTTTATTCCTTTTACATAGTTCTCTTTCTACTTCCTTCATAGGGCGAGATGAAGTGGTGATATCTGGCGTGTCTTCCCCTATTCCTGAGCAAAACATTTTGAACCCTGATCCACTTCCTATCGATTCCACAACTGGAGTCTTAAAAGAGAATACACGATTGAACTCCTCGGCTACAAATGAGATAAAAGGAAAAACGGTTGAAGATCCAACAATTCTGATGTATTTCCTGGCATCAGCATTTGACAGCGGCGTGAATAATACGAATACAAAAATCAGGAGAAAGTTTCTAAGCATTATTTTTAGTTAAGAACATAAATCTAATTATTGTAATAAAAAATCAAACTGAAAAGCTTTAATTGCATGACAAAAGCTACAGTTTACATTTAAATTTTATTTTATATTATTGTAAGTATTACACAACTTTAAGGGGCAATTATGGCAGTTATGCCAGATAAATGGATAAGAGAAAAAGCTGAAAATTTTGGAATGATAGAGCCTTTTGTGAATCACAAAAGTAGCAAAGGTGTCATATCTTTCGGACTATCATCTTACGGTTACGATGCAAGAGTGGATAATAAATTTAAAATTTTTACTAACGTTAATTCAGCCATCGTGGACCCTAAAAATTTCTCTGAGAATAGTTTTATAGATAAAGAAACAGACGTATGCATAATTCCACCAAATAGCTTTGTGCTTGCAAGCACAGTGGAATATTTTCGTATACCAAGAAATGTACTGGTCATTTGTGTTGGTAAATCAACTTACGCAAGGTGTGGAATTATAGTAAACGTTACTCCCTTAGAACCTGGATGGGAAGGTCATGTTACACTCGAGTTCTCAAACACTACTCCACTCCCTGCAAAAATTTACGCCAATGAAGGCGCATGCCAATTCGTATTTTTAAGCGGCGAAAGTGAGTGTGAAAAATCATATGATGATATGAAAGGAAAATATATGAATCAGCATGGTATCACTTTGCCGCTGGTGAAATAATTACTGCTTTCGTTGTGAGCTACCAGGCTGCTCTATAGACAATATGCCACCATTGCCGGAGAGCAAAGTGTGTACTGATTCACTTTGTCTAAGACGTTCAATTGCCTGCCCTTTGTCATCTCCTGTGCGCATACTGCAGCCAAATTGTATATCTATTCCATTCTCAACAATGTTACATGATAACTTCATAGCAGTAGCGAAGCTTTCTTGTTGGTTAGTAGCATCTCCAGTAACAACACTACAAACAGTGAAGTTACGATCATTTCCAACTGTTCGCATCATCACTTCACCATCTCGTATACCATCATTATTTATATCCTTTGCTATAACAGTCTGGTCTACAAATCGCGTATTACCCACTTCTCGAGATATTACTTCTACAGTCGGTTGATTATGTAGTTGACCATTACTTACTAATGCTTGATTATATGCTGAATGGTGTTGTTCTGAATTACTTTGACTATTACTCCCTAGTTCATTTTGCTCGTGCTCTTCATTGTTTTGATGTTGGTCAGTTCTTAATATGCTAGCTTCTTTTTCAACACGCTCATTGTATTCTTTATTATTACTTATCTCAACTTTATTTACTGTTTGACCTTCATCGTTTTCTATGTTTTTTTGACCAAACATGTCTTTATTGATAGCTCGAAAAATAAGAAATGGTATCAGTGAAATTACTAGGTTTAATATAATGCACGGAATTAAAACCACAGCAGCAGCTATACAGATTAGAGATTTAACTATAAACTTTATTACTTTAGATAATCACGATGATTGGAACAAGTAAAAAAGCGTTGATTAATTTTTTCCAGAACTAGTTGTATTATTCAGTGATGCAAGATAGCTTTGACCAACATTAGCAATCCGTTTTGTACCAGACAAAACTCTTTTACTATTCTCTTCCGACATTTCAAATTTCATTTTCACTACTATTTTTATAATACTAAATTATGCTAATATAATATTGTAAAGTCAACTCAAATTTCTACTTCCGCACTTTTTCATTGTTGCTTACAATGATTATAGCTACATCATGTGCTTTTCTTAATTAAAAACTTCAATTATTTATTGTAAATTATTGAATTTCCTACTATTTAGTAGCAAATTGTCATCCAAGTGGCTGTAAAATGACAAATTCGTCATTCCGCTACTAGTTAGCGGAATCTATGCTAAGAGATACCGCGAATGAATCGCGGTATGACGGTTCGCGGCGGCATAACGATAAGCTCGTCATCCCGCTGCTTGTTAGCGGGATCTATCCGCGGCGGCATGACGTAGAGCCTACATTAGCTATAGAAACAAAAAGGAGGATTATCATGTCCACAATAATTTTATCGTCAATTTTAGGTCAAGTTGGCAGCATTTTTGGGCCAATTGGCAAGATTATCGGCTCAGAACTAGGTGCTCTTCTTGGTGCACAGCTCGATGGTGCAATATTTGGTTTGGATGCAGAACAGAAAGTAACGCATGGAGCGAGACTAAAGAATTTGCAGGTTCAAACCTCAACCTACGGCAGAACGATCCCAATTATCTATGGTACTGCCCGAGTTGCAGGGAACATTATTTGGTCGCAGCCAATCAAAGAAGAGGCGATAACCACAAAAAGTAAAATTGGAAGAGGTATGAATGTTGAGTATAATTACTATGCAACGCTTGCAATTGCGATCTGCAAGGGGAAAGTAGAAAAATTAAACAGAATCTGGGCAGATACAACATCACTTAGCTTTGATGAAATAGATTATACTTTTTACCGCGGTACAGAAGACCAAGATCCCGATCCATTTATGTCATCAATTGAAGGAGAGAGAAATGTGCCGGCTTACAGGGGAATATCTTACATAGTCATCAAGAATTTTCCTTTAGCAGACTATAATAACCGCGTTCCGGTATTCACATTTGAAGTGCAAACTGCATTAGAGCCCAGTGGATTTTCAATAGCAGAAAATATTCGAAATATCAATATTATACCAGGCTCAGGAGAATTTGTGTATGATACAAAAATACAGAAGAAAATCGCGCAAGAGAAAATAAGCAGCAACCAATATATCCCATATGGGCTGACACAAAGGGTAAATCATAACAACCACACTAAAAAGAGCGATGCAGTGCTTTCTTTGGATCAATTAAAGGGAGATTTACCAAATGTTGAGTGGGTATCGGTAGTAGTCAATTGGTTTGTGAATGATCTGAACATTAAAGATTGTAAAATATACCCTGCAGTTGAATTTCAAGATGATTCCGCAATATTACCTGATGATTGGCAAGTAGGAAGTAGTACCAGAGATGATGCTCAGCTAATTTCAAAAGATGATAATGGAAACCCAAGATATGGTGGCACAGTTAGTGATTCAGCGCTAATAAGATATATAGAAGAGCTACACAGCCGAGGCTACAAGGTGATGCTCTATCCAATGCCCTTGCTCGACACAGAAAATAAAGAGTGGCGAGGAAGGTTGAGCGGGACTCCTGAAGATATAAGTGATTTTTTTAAGAATCAGTACAACAAATTTATAGAGCATTATGCAAGCATTGCCAGACAAACTAAAGTGGAAGGGTTTATCATCGGTTCTGAACTTGTGCGGCTTACCAAAATTAGAGATGAACAAGGTAATTACCCTGCCGTTATAGAGCTAGTTAAGCTTGCAAAGCGAATAAAACTTCAGCTTGGAAAAGAAGTAACGGTAACTTACGCTGCTGATTGGAGTGAATACCACTCATATGATGGTTGGTATAATATGGATGAGCTTTGGTCTTCACAGTACATCGACGTTGTTGTCATAGATGCTTATTTTCCACTGACTGATGGGCCAGAGCCTCCTTTTGGTTATTCCGCGGAAGATGTAATGGGTGGTTGGAGCAGTGGAGTGGGGTATGATTATTTCTATGATTACTCAAAAAGTGAGCCTGAAAAAGTAAAGTATAACGACAGCAGGTATGCGTGGAAAAACATAGAAAAATGGTGGAGTGAAACTCACATAAACCCCGGCGGTAGTAAAACAAAATGGCAACCAAAAATGAAAAAAAATATGGTTTACTGAATATGGATTTTCCAGTATGAACGGCTGCACTAATGAGCCAAATGTATTTGTTGATAAAGGCAGCATAGAGAGCAAATATCCACGATATTCAAACGGAGAGGTGAGCTTTCTTTCGCAAAAAATTGCAATTGAAGGAACGCTAAAGAAGTGGCAAAGCTCAGAGATGGTGGAAAGAATGTTTCTCTGGGCATGGGATGCAAGGCCATTTCCTTACTTTCCCAATTTGTGTGATATGTGGACTGATTGCCATAATTGGCAGACAGGCCATTGGATTCAGGGAAAGCTTTCACAGCTTAATATTTCCGATGTTTTATCGGATCTATTACAAAAAGCAGGTTTAAAAAGCGATCAGTTCGATACAAGCAACGTCAAAGGGTTATTGTCTGGGTATGTGATAAACGACCAGCAATCGGTACGTTCAATTATTAAAATGCTGCAAAGTTGCTATTTTTTGATGTGGTTGAACAGGACTCTAAACTGAAATTTGTTCAAAAGGGCAGGGGAGTTACAACTGTAATGCCAATTGGTGAAACGGTTTTCAGTAACAATTCAAAACTTGCTAATATCAGTCAATTAGATTTAAACAATAAAGTTAACATCGTTTACTTTAACCGCAATTTTGGCTATCCAATTGATGTTAAATACGCTGAGTTGCCAAAGCAAGGCACTGCTATAACAGTTGAAATACCGCTCATTATGGAAGAGGGGGAGGCGCAAAATATCGCTGAGGTTTTACTTTATTCTTCGTGGCAAGAGAGAAATATATACAATTTCAAGTTACCGATAAAATATGCATGGCTTGTGCCAAGTGATGTAATAACGATTTTAGACGGTGAGAAAAAGCATACGGTGAGAATTATAAAAACAAAATTTGAAAGCATGGCCATTCAAGTAAGTGGTGTTGGTTATGATCACTCTATATATAAACGCGAATTCTGGATTAAGGAAGGAAGTATAGGAAATAGAAGGCTTTTTGGATTTGATGGAATAGGAGATGAGAGTAGAAAAGATATGAACCAAGAAATCAACAGGGGATCTATGGCGAGTGTGTTCAATTTCTAGTCTATTTTTTAGACGCGAATTCTGGATTAAAGGAGAATAGAAAAGGCAGAAAACAGGGTAAACTCAGCAATTATAAAAAAATAGATGAGGTTACCCATGGAAGACATAACAAAACTGTTTTGTTTGGTCGATGATTTTTGCAGAGATATAGAGAAAAATTTTGCAGGCAAACTACTGCCAAATGGTAAAAAACCCACAAGAACAACGGAAATTGAGCACTCTGAAATCATGACAATAATCCTGCTATATCAACAATCTCCGTGTAAAAATTTCAAAACTTTCTATCTACATTACCTAACGTTGCTCTACAAATCAGAGTTTCCAAAGTTGCCTTCATATACCAGGTTTGTTGCTCTAAAGCCTAGGGTTTTGTGGCATTTAGCAATGTTGTTGCATTGGCTTTGTGGACAGTCAGAAAACACTGGAATTTCATATATAGACACAACTCCCATTGCAGTTTGTCATGCAAAAAGAATATCCAAAAACAAAGTTTTTGCTGGAATTGCAAAATTAAGCAAGAGTACTTACGGCTGGTTTTTTGGTTTCAAATTACATATGGTAATCAATGAAAATGGTGAAATTCATGCACTTACGCTAACAAAAGGCAATGTTGATGATAGGATACCTGTGCCAAATTTGACGGAAAAATTAACCGGCCTTTTGTTTGGTGACAAAGGTTATATTGCAAAAGAGCTTTTTCAGAAGCTGTTTGACCGAGGTTTGAAACTTGTTACCAAGGTGAAAAAAGGTATGAAAAATACATTAATTTCGCTAAATGAGAAGATTTTACTGAGAAAAAGGTCTATCATTGAGACTGTTTTTGGTTACCTAAAAAATAGACTAGAAATTGAACACACTCGCCATAGATCCCCTGTTGATTTCTTGGTTCATATCTTTTCTACTCTCATCTCCTATTCCATCAAATCCAAAAAGCCTTCTATTTCCTATACTTCCTTCCTTAATCCAGAATTCGCGTCTCTAGATCCCGCTAACAAGCAGCGGGATGACGATTGTCGTTTAGCTATAAATATTAAGAAATTTACCAAACGAAAAAAAAGGCAAAAGAAGCCCCGTGGTTATTATCCGCTTTAAAATATTGGCGTTTTTTATGTTTTAAACGCTTGACAAGCGAAATTCAGCTGCTTTTAATTGCAACTAACTTACGCTGCAAATGTTTAAGAAATTTACTAAGCAAAAAAAAGACAAAGAATCCCCGAGTTAGCTAGTCTTTTACTATCTCTGTCGAGTATTGGCATTTTTTGATGTCTTGTAACGCTTTATAAGCGCGTTCAGCTTATTTAGATAAAAATCTAGATGTAGATGAAGTTTTGTAAAGACATACAGTATCTATATACTGCAAAAAATTGAACATAAGACGCCGATACATTAAGTAATCCTTACCTTTTAATCTGCAGATTGGCGAAAGCAAATACAATAGCTTCAGTTTCATGATAAGGGGGCTGGCGAAGGATGTCAAGTAATTTTCTTATTTCATTTAAATTGCTTGTAACCTTCTTATACACTCATCTTTACCAAGAATCACCATGATATCGATGATTCCAGGTGCATCCATTACTCCAGTTATAGGGGCACGTAATGAGTGGTATACACCGCTTACTTTCATATCATGTGATTTTGCACATTCCTTGATCTGAGAAGATAAAAAACCCTTATTCCAATTTTCATCACCGATCTTTGACAGAAATGATGCGAGTAACTTAATTACATTGAGGTTAGATTTGACAATTTGACAAGCTTCTTCACTTAAATCAAGTGGCGGATCTTGAATATAAAATTTTGCTAAATCCAATAATTCGGTCAGGTAGTTTGCTCTTTTTTTCAGCTCTGTCAGTCCCTGCAGTAAATAGCCCTTTTTTTTGTCAGTTAGAGTATTTTCTCTAAGCATTAGAGTCAGAATATCTTCATTGCTCATATTACTAATATAGTGGTTATTCAAATGCTCCAGTTTTTTGAAATCTAGCCGTGCAGGTGAACGACCAATACTTTCTAAATTAAACCACTCTATTGCTTGCTCATCGCTAATAATCTCATCGTTACCGTGACTCCAGCCAAGTCTCAGCAAGTAATTACGCATCGCTTTCGGCAATATTCCCATCTTTTCATAATCGCAAACGCTTGTGGCACCATGCCTTTTGGATAGCTTATTCCCATCTTCCCCATGGATAAGCGGCACATGTGCAAAGCGTGGAATGTCAAAATCAAGAGCCTGGTATATTAGCAATTGCTTAAAAGTATTAGTGAGATGGTCAGAACCGCGTATTATATCAGTTATTCCAGCATCATGATCGTCAACTACTACGGCAAAAATATATGTTGGAGTGTTATCAAAGCGTAAGATTACTATGTCATCAAGTTGGTCGCTATTTACTTTAATTTGACCGTATATTTTATCATCAACAACGATCTCTTGTGAGTCTGGCACTTTGAAACGGATAACTGACCTCACACCCGATGTCATTCCAGCGCGTGACCACATATTTTTTTCTGGATCCCAGTGTCGGCTACTTGGATGACAAGAAGGAGGTTTTGTAGTACACTTATGCTTATATATCTTGCCCTCCTCTCTTGCTTTTGTCTTCCTTTCTGTAACTTCATCTTCAGGGCAATAACAGTGATACGCCCTACCCCTCTCAACTAAAAGGTTTGCTACTTCAATGTGCCGCTCTATTCTTTTTGACTGATATACTATTTCCCCATCATAGCTCATACCGAGCCATCTTAGCCCTTCTATAATTGCATCAATTGCTTCTTGCGTTGAACGTTTTCTGTCGGTGTCTTCAATTCTCAGCAAAAACCTGCCACCATGATGCTTTGCATAGAGCCAATTAAATAACGCAGTGCGGGCCCCTCCAATATGCAAAAACCCTGTGGGTGATGGAGCGAATCTCGTGACTATACCTGGCATATTTGTCCGTTACAGTAATATAAATGATGATAGCTAAAATTTATGTTTGTAACAATTTAGAATTTATTTATTCTGAGAGATAAAATTTTATTTATTTTTCATAAATTGTATTGTATAATTTAGTATTGGTTGAATATAGCGAGGTGAGTTATGGATGGACTTGTAGATATAGCAAAATTGCTTTCAGATAATGAAGCTAATATCAATTGGCATTACACCGGCCCATTTGATAAAACAAAACAAAGAGTACAGGCAGATAATCTCCTGCATTTAGCTGCAAGAATACAAAACAAAGGTAAATTTGTAGACATTTGTAAGAAGAACATTGCTTCTGTAACTGCGCATAATGAATATGGAGATAATCCATTTCATGAAGCAGCAAGAAGTGGAATTTTGCTGCCTGCAGTACAAGAGATTGTGAATGACTTAGAGACGGAAGCTGATAACAAAATTACGAAAGCAGAAGAAGCTGGAGATCGGAAAGAAGTAAGCAGATTGAAAGAGGAACTCAAATGTAATAAAAAATATATTAAAGATGCGCTCTGCAGTAAAGGCTATGCTTTTAATAAGAAGAGGGAAACTCCTCTTTATTACTTAAATGCTGCACAACAGAAAGAAATTAAGCAAATCGCAGGCATAAAAGACAGCTTTATATGTAACCAGAAGTTTCACCTGTGCTTATATATAATAGGAGCGATAGCATGTATCGCTGCTTTATGTTTGTCTTTATACTTTTTATTTTTAGTTTCTCAATCTTTTGCACTAAGCTCGATGGTTGCAATAGCTTCTGGCGGAGTCACATACCTGTCAGTTAAAGCATGTAGCGAGATACATGCCTTGCATAACGAAAGCACTTTAGTGGAAAATGCTAATGTACAACTTGTAGGAGAAAGTTTAGGTGTTTGATGAAGCTAGAAATTACTTGCAGGCAATGATATAGAAATTTACTTTCTTAACTTCAGAAAGTATACTCATACGATGATAGAAAAGAAGTACAGTAAGATTTTAATAGCAAACAGAGGAGAGATTGCCTGCAGGATTATCAGAACTGCCCATAAGATGGGTATATCTTGTGTGTGCATATACTCGGATGCAGATGTAAATTCTGTGCATGTAAGACAAGCAGATGAGTCAAGATATATCGGCCCTTCGCCATCTTGCCCCAGTTATTTAAACATTGAAAAAATATGTGAAGTAGCAGTTGAAACAGGTGCGCAGGCAGTTCATCCTGGCTATGGTTTTTTAGCAGAGAATCCAGATTTTCCACGTGCTTTGCAGAAGTATAATATAGACTTCATCGGCCCCAGTGCAGAAACAATAGAAGTTACAGCCAACAAAATAACAGCAAAAGAAGCGGCAAGAAAAGCTGGAGTGAATGTAGTGCCAGGATATATGGGTAAGATCAGCGATGCTGCCCACGCAGCTCAAGTTGCTAAAGAGGTCGGTTTTCCCGTTATGCTCAAAGCTGCATCAGGCGGTGGTGGCAAAGGAATGCGAATTGTAAACTCCAAAAAAGAAATTGAACTAGCATTTACATCAGCCACAAATGAAGCAGAGAAAAGTTTTAAGGATGGCAGTATCTTTATAGAGAAATATATAGAATTACCAAGACATATCGAAATACAAATCATAGCGGATAAATATGGCAATATAGTATGTCTTGGAGAGAGGGAGTGCTCAATACAAAGGAATAATCAGAAAATAATGGAAGAAACGCCAAGTCCATTTATTAGTGAAGAAGTAAGACAAAAAATGTATGCTCAATGTGTTTCTTTAGCAAAGCAAGTTGGCTATTTTTCAGCAGGTACTGTTGAGTTTGTTGTAGATAAAGACCAAAACTTCTATTTTCTTGAGGTAAATACGAGATTACAAGTTGAGCATCCAGTAACAGAATTTATAACTGGAATAGACATAGTAGAAGAAATGATTAGAACTTCCTGTGGAGAAAAATTAAGGTTCAGTCAGGATGATATTAAACTTACTGGTTCTGCAATAGAAAGTAGAATTTGCGCTGAAGACCCATCGAAGAAATTTTTCCCTTCCAGCGGAAGAATAAAATATTACGATAAACCGGGTGAAAATGATTATGTAAGAATAGATGATGGAGTTGCTGCAGGTTCAGAAATTAGCACGTTCTATGACTCAATGATTGCAAAAGTTATAACATATGGAAAAGATAGAGTAGAAGCGATCAGCAGAATGCAAAAAGCATTGTCTGAATGCTATATAGAAGGAGTGACAAATAATATAGAATTTCTAGAATCCATCTTCCATCACCCAAATTTTATCGCAGCAAAGCTCCATACGAGATTCATTCCAGATCATTACCCTAGTGGGTTTCACGGCGATTTTGTTGCAGAGGAGTATATTAAAATATTTATTTTCACTGCGTTATATGTTCATTTGGAAAATGAAGAAAGGTACCATCATAAAGCAGTGAATGAAACATCTCAGGTGTCATTCCAGTGCGTGACACTGGAATCTAGTAAAAAAGAAGGGGCACCAGTATCAGCTACTCGGATGGCAGGTGACCGTGCAAGAGATTTATTCATAGTTAATATAAATGACAATGAGTACTCCGTAAGTGCAAGATATCAAGATAATATATTAACAACAGTATATAACCACAATACATACTCTGTAGTAGGCAAGTGGAAATCAAGTCATAAGTTACTATATATTACAATTAATGATGATGCTGATATAACATTTAAAGTAGAAAAACAAGGCAGTAAATACTTCATAAGACATGCAGGCATGAAAGCTGAATGTTGTGTATTCAAATCTCATGTAGCTGAATTAAGTAAGTTAATGCTAAACAATAAAACAGAAGAGATTTCAGTAGATGCTGTAAAATCCCCAATATCTGGCTTATTAGTTAAATTACACGTAAATGTAGGAGATCAGGTAGAAATAGGACAACCTTTATTTGTTGTGGAAGCGATGAAAATGGAAAATATTATATGTGCTGAAGCAGCAATGGTGATAAAAAATATTCCCGTTCAAGAAGGAAAAAATGTGCAGATTGGTGATGTAGTCTGCTTCCTTAAATAACACAAGAAGTATAAACTTGACCCAAACAAGATAAATGAAAACACTTGATGAGCTATGGCAATGGCTATCGGTATGTGCAATAATAGAGTAATTACACCTAAAATGATCTGAATGACGACGGAGAGCAGCATAATATATACCGGTTTTATGCTAGCATTTTTTACTGTGAGTATTACTACCAAAGTTAGTATTAGCAATGCCAGTGCTCGATGTATAAATTGCACTGTCGCTCTGTTCTCAAAGATATTCAGCCATATAGGCTGTAAGAAAAATAAATCTTCTGGAACGATTTGTCCGTCCATTAGTGGAAAGGTATTATAAATCAAACCAGCATTTAATCCCGCAACAAATGCGCCGAAAATTATTTGTATTACAATTAGAATCAGAATAAGTATTGTGTAATATATACTACTGTTAGTAGATTGAAATCCTGTCATCCGAGTAGCTGACACACAACTGTACGAACGCTTACTTTTGAAAATAAATTGCACAGCAAATGGTGTCATGAAAGTAGCTGACACTGGAATCCAGCTTTTACTATGCAGCCACTTATTTAAAGTTAAGTTTTCTGGATCCCAGTGTCTGGGCACTGGGATGACATCTTCCTTGGTGAAAATTACTCTTATATTGCAATGTTCGTATAGTTGTGTACGTAACACTGGGATCCATATTTGGTAATCAAAAAATTGATACGATAATAGTGCAAAGATAATTAATGCCAATAATAAGTGAAGTGCAAGCCTATAGTGGCTAACATGAGGTTCAGTTACTAAACCACTTTTAACCATATACCAACCAGCAAAAGCTTGTAAAGCTCCAAATAATAATGCCACAAATAGCTTTATTACTACCTTTTTAGATATTTTTCTTCTTAATGTAAGATATATAAATGGCAGGACAAAAACTAAACCTGTTAGTCTTGCAACCAATCTGTGTACATATTCTATTAAGTATATAGCGCGAAACTCCTCCATACTCATACCATAGTTGAATGCTTTATACTCAGGTGTAGCCTCGTATTTTAATTTTTCTTGTAGCCAGTCTTGCTCATTCAGTGGTGGTAATGTTCCAGTAATAGGTTTCCACTCCGTGATTGACAATCCCGCTCTTGTAAGTCTGGTAAATCCACCAATTCCTACCATAAGAATTACCATAACCGAGCAGAGAAAAAGCCAAATAGCTACAGGTTTTGCTTCCATAAACCATGTTTAGTTTTGTTCCATCGCTCAGGGTAAAGAATAAATTCCCACAAGGCAAGAAAAGCCGCAACACTATGTAGCAGACTATAGACCGGAAAAAATATCGATACTATATAAAAATAAAAAGACATCTTTTGCTGTTTAACAGCTATTACCAAAAGAATCAGGTTAGTAACGTATACCACTACAAAGTAGTACAAAAATAATTCATTTAAAACTTTAGTTAATATCAATGAAAGCAGTAAAAATGGAGTAGTAAAAAATATAAAAGCTGCAGAGCCAACAAAAAGATTCAATAGCAAAATTCCCTTAAATCCAGTGTGTTTATAAAGTGACTTTATATTTTTAAAATGAACAATATAAGTTTGCATATAGCCTTTGATCCAGCGCGCTCTTTGCTTAATCCAAGCAAATACAGCAATTGGTGACTCTTCCAATGTTTCTGAGTCAATCATCCTGGTTTTATATCCTATTTGCGCAAGTCTCAAACCAAGGTCAGCATCTTCGGTAACACTGTAAGCATCCCAGAAAAACACTTTTTTTAGAATTTTTACTGAAAAATGATTACTGCTACCACCCAAAGGCATTGGCATGTTCATTTTTTGGAATCCAGGCAATAAGTATTGAAACCAGTTCATATACTCCAGAGAAAAGGATTTTGTGAGAAAATTATAATCACAATTATAGTAATTTAATTTCGCCTGTACACAGGCTAACTTATCGTCGCCCTTATTAAATTCAATCAGTGCTTTTTTTAACTGCAATGGGTCTGGTTTATCGTCCGCATCATATATTACTGCATACTTTCCTCTAGCAAAGCTCATAGCATAATTGCATGACTTGGCTTTTGTTCTAGGCAAAGAATGAGGCACTTTTATTACTTCAAAATACTGCGGTAAAGTGTACTTTTCTATAGCTGCTAGCGTTTCTTGGTCATCACTTTCTACCTGAAGCTTCACATCTAATTTTGATTTTGGATAATTCAAACTTTCAATGCTTTCGATCAATTGCTCTATCACTGCACTTTCTTTAAAAGCAGGCAATAAAATAGTATATATAGGAAAATCTTCTTCATTCAGCTTACTATAATCCACTTTTTGGTTGGAGGTTTCACATAAGCTAAAAACTGTAGCTATAAACTTGAATAAATAACTAGAACATCCGATTATAAATATCAACATCAAAGCAAAATATGTATATTTCTCTGTTAGTGTTAAAATTGAAGTTACAATAAAGAAAGAAGCAAAAAATATTGAGCTTAGTTTAATGCTTTTAGCTGAAAAATTAGGATTCTTGTAATATAAGTAGTTGCTTGCAAATTCTGAAATACCAAAGTGCGAGTTAAGAAGATTTAAAATCTGTTCGCTATCCACTTTTATTAATACATAGTCAATACCGTAATGAGCTTCGACCCAACGGTTGATATCTCGGCTTGTGTCTTCAACCATAAAAAAAGTAGTATTATTTAATTTTTGCCAAGGAATTATATTAAATTTATAGTAAAAAAGTTTTTCTTGCTCTTTGCATAAACTAGAATCAAACTTAATTTTTTCTACATTATCAGCTTGAAGTATGGGCATTAAACCTAATGCAATTTTTTATTTAAGTCACGTGAAAATGAAGATATGACCTCGCTACTACGCTTATCATCCTTACGTTCATGCATTATTTTTTTTACAGCATCAGCAGCTATATTCGCTGTGTTAGCCTGTAAATCTCCAAGAGCTTTTTCAACTTGGTCAGTGACTTTCTTCAAGTTAGAATGGGCATTGTCATCTAATGTCTGATCTAGCTGCTGTCTATTGTGCTTAATGATACTATTAGCTTTATCAAGTGCTTCATTCATCATTTTATTAACTTCTGCATCTAATTCTTTGTATTTTTTAGAAGATTTTTTGTAATACTCCAACATATCTTTCCTGAATTTTTCAGTTTCTTCACTTGAAAATTTGCTTTTGTTACGCTTATTGTTAAGCGCATTTTTTATCACTTTCTTTAGCAATTTATACGAAAGGACAAAACTTACCAAGAAGGCAAGACCGATAATCAGTGATGTAGACATAAAAACCCCTAAAATTCTTTGGACACCAAGTCAGCAATAAATTCCTCTTCAATTTCAGAATTAGTCAATTTAGTATAATAAATTAAAGCAATACTAGTAGCCATTTGTTTTAACTGATCAGTATATTCAGATTTAAATTCTGCCACTTTTTTTTCAATAAGCTTGCTCTTTTTTTTGTCTTCCTCTTCTAATATATTCTTAACATTAGCTCTCATTTCTTCTACCTGAGCAAGTGCATCATCTATGATTTTTTTTGCCTGTATTCTAGCTTGGTTTAAAGCGGCATTATACTTGGCAATCCGCTCTTCCGTGAGTCTTAAAAGATGAACAGAACTATTAAAAGAACCCAATACTTCTTTACTTCTAGTGCTTATTATTTTATCTAACTTTGGTAAAAATAAACAACTTACTACGAAAAAAAGTGAAGAGAAAAAAATTAAAAACCAAAAAACTTGAGAAAAGAAGGTTGAAACATCAAGCTGTGGCATGTGTTAAGTACGGAATATCAATATCATTGCAATTACAAATGCAAGAAAGCCCATGACCTCAATCATACCAGCACCAACATAAACATAAGTTCTCATCTTCTCTTCCGTGCCAGGATTTCTCGCAATCCCATTTAGTATACTAGAAAAAATATGAGCTACGCCTAAAGTAACACCTAACATAGCAAACACCATCAAACCAATTGCTATAAACTTTAAAGCTACTAAATCCATATATTACCCTTAACTATTCCTTAATAATATTATAAAATGTTCTACAGGTAAGTCAAGCACTTACTTTACTGTATCTGATAAGTATACGCATGTTAATATAGTAAATATATAAGCTTGCAAAACTGCAACAAATACCTCAAATCCTATTAGTGCAATTATAAATAAAAAAGGTGCAGGAATGAAAAGTACGTTCATATTCACAATCAACCCCGCTATCACTTTAATGACTGTATGACCAGCAATCATATTTGCTGCAAGCCTTATTGATAAGCTAACTGGCCTTACTAAATAAGTAAGCAACTTGATAATAATTATTATAGGTGCAAGCCACCAAGGAGTTCCTCTTGGTAGGAATATGCGTAAAAACCCTATTCCCCTTTTCTTAAATCCAACAATTGTTATATAAATAAAAACCACCATCGACAAAGCAAAAGTGACTATCACATGACTTGTAACTGTGAAACTATAAGGAAGAATACCAACTAAATTACACGATAAAATGAAAATAAATACTGTGAATATCAATGGAATGTGCTCCAAACCTTTACTTCCAGTGTTACTTTCTATTATTGAAATAACAAAATCATATACATATTCAACAGCAGCTTGCAAATATCCTGGTATTACTGCCCCCTTCTTTATTCCAAAAAGCAAAAAGAGTATCACCAATATCACCGAAATCATCGTGAAAAGAGATGAATTGGTAAAGCTTACGTCATACCCAAATAACCTAGGTAACTCTATTATTGTATATACTTTAAACTGCTCCAGCGGATTTAATGCCATTTTAATCTGAACTATAAACAGTAAATAAAGTATGAATTTTATAGGACAAAGTCAAGAATTAAGATAGAGCTCTGTGTCATTATAACATTGATACATTAACAAAATATGTAATTAGAGTGTTAATTACAGTCAGCTCTGTATTTTAAAATTTACTAATCTTATTAAATTACTCAACATCTTGACTTAACATCTTATTTTAATTATAATTTAATTTTTAGTGAGGTAGATAATGAACGAAATAGATTTTATTAACACTAATCATCTTTTAAATTTAGAGCAGGAATTTGGTAACGGATACATCAAATTGACAGATGGTTCCTTTAACGAATATACTGGCCATTATCAAATAGGAAGCGAAATACTAGATGAAAGCCATAATATGATAGGAAACTTAACTATTGATGGTTACATTTGTAATGCCTATGCAGGTGACCACAATATGAATCTTAAATTCTTTACGGAAATAGATTTAAAAGGTGATATAAAGAAGATAAATTCTCTTCGCAAGAAGATATAAAATTACAAAAGCTTCTACATCGTTGCTTGTAATGCTCTAGTGTACAAACATTGTAATTTGTAGATAATTTGCGTAGTAGGTGATGTCATTCCAGTGCTTGACACTGGAATCCAGTTTTTATTGTACAACCACCTGGTGTACTCATTTAAAATTAAGTTTTCTGGATCCAAGTAGTCTGGGCACTGGGATGACATCTTTCTTAGTCTCTTGTATCACAATGTTCGTACAGTTGGTGCGACCCGAAAGTCGTGATTTTGTGATGGTTAAATTCCATCTTCCCTAGACATCGGGGGTAATGTATCTCTCACATTTTAGAGAGTGGCAACCTCTAGGATGCAAGCATGAGATAAAAGCAGGTAACACTAAACCTTATAGTGAATCCCTGCAAACAGAGTTAGATATGGTTACGAGAGGAACCAATGCCTGAATTGTCGTAACGAACGATATGCGAAATAAGGTTGGTTAACGCATAGACCAAAAGGTACGGAGAAAGTGGATAATTAGAACTTGACTGGTCTGATTAAGATGTTTCCCATCTCCCGGCAAAAAGTTGGAACCTAAGTCTAACATGAAACAATTTCATGGAACGGAGTAACATTATAGATGCTCTTATTCTTTAAGCAGGGAGCCACCCGTATGCACCTATAATGAGGGATTGTCTAAGAAGCCAAGGCCTAAAGTAATGTTTAGGATATGCTGACGTGGACACTGTAATTTGGAAGGTAAAGTTGTGAGTAGTGGTTAATATGTTATGAGCCAACATTAAGTGTTAGGTATGAATGAATACGACTTCTCTAGTAATATAGAGAATGCTGTATTTAAGCTATAAAAACAAATTTACCAAGCTTTGAAATGTTAATTACATGGAGAAGTATGTATGACAAACACCAAGTTAGAGAGAAGCCGGATGTGGTGAAAGTCACAAGTCCGGTTTTGAAGTCGAGGGGGGAGAGGTGACTTTCTCCACTTAGATAACTGCTTGTGACGCGAATTCTGGATTAAAGGAGAATAGAAAAGGCAGAAAACAGGGTAAACTCAGCAGTTATAAAAAAATAGATGAGGTTACCCATGGAAGATATAACAAAACTGTTTTGTTTGGTCGATGATTTTTGCAGAGATATAGAGAAAAATTTTGCAGGCAAACTACTGCCAAATGGTAAAAAACCCACAAGAACAACGGAAATTGAGCACTCTGAAATCATGACAATAATCCTGCTATATCAACAATCTCCGTGTAAAAATTTCAAAACTTTCTATCTACATTACCTAACGTTGCTCTACAAATCAGAGTTTCCAAAGTTGCCTTCATATACCAGGTTTGTTGCTCTAAAGCCTAGGGTTTTGTGGCATTTAGCAATGTTGTTGCATTGGCTTTGTGGACAGTCAGAAAACACTGGAATTTCATATATAGACACAACTCCCATTGCAGTTTGTCATGCAAAAAGAATATCCAAAAACAAAGTTTTTGCTGGAATTGCAAAATTAAGCAAGAGTACTTACGGCTGGTTTTTTGGTTTCAAATTACATATGGTAATCAATGAAAATGGTGAAATTCATGCACTTACGCTAACAAAAGGCAATGTTGATGATAGGATACCTGTGCCAAATTTGACGGAAAAATTAACCGGCCTTTTGTTTGGTGACAAAGGTTATATTGCAAAAGAGCTTTTTCAGAAGCTGTTTGACCGAGGTTTGAAACTTGTTACCAAGGTGAAAAAAGGTATGAAAAATACATTAATTTCGCTAAATGAGAAGATTTTACTGAGAAAAAGGTCTATCATTGAGACTGTTTTTGGTTACCTAAAAAATAGACTAGAAATTGAACACACTCGCCATAGATCCCCTGTTGATTTCTTGGTTCATATCTTTTCTACTCTCATCTCCTATTCCATCAAATCCAAAAAGCCTTCTATTTCCTATACTTCCTTCCTTAATCCAGAATTTGCGTTATAAGGAAGAAGATATCTTGAAAAACTGTAATAGTGTTGATCTGATAATTCAATTAAGTGAATTCGACTATTCAGCTTGCAACGCTAAAATTATTAAACATGCTGATCTAGAAACGTATGGCACACATTCTGTTTGGTTAACAAATCGTTACGTAAAGATTAATACAGTGCGCTCCAATAGGCCTTGGCACATGTTGAAAAATTAAGAAACTTGATTTTAAGGTTTGGTTAATGTATACCTAAATAAGTTTAAACTAGAAAAATGTTATGGTTACAGACACTCAAGATCCTTTCAAAGACTATTTTGATTTTTTAGGATTTAGAAAACTTTCTGACCAGCCCAGTAGAATTTTGAGCTCTATAAGAAAGTATTCTGGTACTATATCGATAGCAAGTACCATTGCTACTCTTATAGCATTTACTGCCTTTTCTATTCAGCCTGTTACAGTAAGTATTGCTGGGTTTGCGTTCACGCCAGCACCTCTTGCCTTTATTCCTCTTACAGTTCTCTTATTTACTGCTGTTATAAACTTTATAAATACACAAAAAATAAAAGAGAATGAGATAGATAAAAAAATAGGAAACTATCAAGTTGATGAACAGTACAGCCAGATTGCTCAAGAAGCTAAAAAAATTGAAATTGTAACAAATTTAGATAAAAAGGGGAAAAAGCTTTCAATAGTTTTACCAATTTCTAAGACGCAGAGAAAAATACTAGAAGATATAGAAGCAGAAAATAGAAATAGGATTCTCTTGTTTACAGGATCATATGTATTTGGTGCTATTATAGTAGTTTCAGCAATATCACAATCTATTAATGCTCCAATAATATTAATAGCTTTATTAGTCGCTATTCTTTTATGCATCATATCAACACTTAGCAATCTAATAAGTAATAGCGTGGATCATGAAAATCATACTATTAGAAAACACAGTGCTTTAGGTCTTCTACTTCCATACTGGTCTGGAAAGGGCATGGTTGTATCAGTAGTAGAAAATAAGCTTGGTAAAAGGGAAAATGAACTAATATCTCTAATGAAAAAACTACTTAGTCCGCTTTGCAACTCATTTGACAGTAACCTTAAAAAAGCTTGCGATTTACTTGATAATAGTCTTTTAAAGACTGCAAATATTAACATTAAAGAAACGCTTGATCACCTAAAAAAAATCAGAGAAGACATCAAAAAAGATTTAGATTGGCTACATGCAGAAATTTCAGAAGTTTTAAACAACACTAAAGAATTGACAAAAAAAGCACATTCACTAGATATTGAAGGTACTTTTTCTAGGTTAGAGAATGCTATTAAAATTGCTGAAGATAAGATTGAACGATTTGAACCAAGCCGCTTTGTAGGCTGGCTTCAATCAACTACTCAGTCTAATAATAACGAGTTCCTTAGCATGCTAAAAAAGTTAAAAGAGGAAAAAACGGAATTGAAGGAGCAATTAAACGTAGTAAGGAATGAATTAGAAGAAATAAAAAAGAAGCAAGCTCAACCAAGTACGCCTGATTTAGAAGCTAACAATGGAAATAATACTAATAAATTATTAGTATTAGAAAATAAAGTCAAAGAACTACGTGACACAGTTAGAAAGTTAGAGCTGGAAGCAGAACAAAATAAGCTGCAGCAAAAGAAGGAAAAGTTAGAGCAAAAAAAATCTGAACAAGAAAAAACAGATGAATGGAAAGAAAAAATCAACAGCAAACCAAGTGACTTTCTATATTATTTATTAGAATCTATTAAGCTGGAAGAAAAAGATAATAAAGAAGAAAAGGTTGAGGCAACATTACGAAATTTTGATAATAAAGTGACGATCCACTGGAAAGATGGCTCTCAAACAATTTGCCATATTAAAAAACAAGGTGATCTGCAAATTGAGTCTAGCGCAACAATGTTTACAGACCCAAATGTTCAAGCAGCATGGGAAATGGCGCGGGGTAAATCACTATAGATCACTCAGTAATAACCTTAAGTGTTAATAATGATAAAGAGAAATTAAGGCTAGATATCTACGTAGCTGAAAAGTGCAACATATCACGCAGTAAAGCTCAAAGATTGATACAAAATGAGCAAGTGAAATTACTTGGCATACCGATAATTAATAATGATCACATAGTAAAACCAGGTGAAGAGTATATAGTACATCTCGTTCAACCTGACATATCCACATCAATTGAGCCTAACTACAACATAAAGCTCAATATCATCTATGAAGATGAGGACATTATAGTTCTGAGTAAACAAAGTGGATTAACAGTGCACCCAGGTGCTGGGACAAACAATGATACGCTTTTGAACGCAGTTATCGCTTACCTTGATGTAAGACCAGGAATTGTTCATAGACTCGATAAAGATACCAGTGGGCTAATGGTAATTGCAAAAAATGAAGAAGTCCATGGTTTTTTGTCTGAATTGTTATCAAATCGTAAAATAAAGCGAGAATATTTAGCAGTAGTTTGGGGAGCATTATCTTCCCAGCAGGGAGCTATAGAAACTAACATTGCTCCCAAACGCGGTAATAAAGAAATGATGTGTGTTACAAAAACAACCGGAAAATTAGCAATCACTCACTATTTGGTGCAGAAAATTATAGGACAAGTAAGCTTAGTCAAATGTGTTCTAGAGACAGGCAGAACACACCAAATTCGAGTCCACATGAGCCACATAGGACATTCCATAGTTGGTGACCAAGTTTATGGAAAAAATAGTAGTAAAAGCACAAAATATGCTAAAAACTCTAGTTTCATTCGTAATTTCAACAGACAAGCACTACATGCTTACAAATTAGGATTACACCACCCAAAAAGTAAGGAATACATGGAATTTATCTCTGATTTACCGCAAGATATAAAAACTTTAATTGGTGAGTTTGACAACATATCTTAATAACATTCGTATTAACCTGTCAATATTATCATCCATGTTATCAGGAAGTTAATTAATGAAAGAAAAACTGCTGCACTACCTAGATCTTTCACCTTTTTTGAAAGTATGTGTTGTTCACTGGAAATACGCTCAATTGTCGTTTCAAAAGTAGTGTTAACAATTTCCACAATTAACACCAGGAATAGGCTGCTTATCATTACTGCACGTTCTAGATTACTTACATCCAAAACAAACAAAATTGAGACACATACTATAAAAAGTAGCAACTCCTGTCTGAACGCAATTTCTGATATAAAAGCTGATTTTATTCCTTCACAAGAGTATTGAATTGCTTTTATTAGACGAATAATGCCCTTCTTCATTATTACTCACAAAACCCTTTAATCAAAATTTTAACTCATTTGGATTTGCTACACCCTATAGCATTTTATCATTTGTTCACCCTATTGGTTTTGAAATTAAGATTTACTGCAACTACAATAAGTGCTCTTATCATCACATTTTGGTGTTAAGTCGGGATAGAACGTGAGTATAGCATCATTCTTTCTTACAAACACTGATTGATAATTGTCATCCTCCATTTTATACAGGCACATTCCATCTTTTCCCAATTCCTTAAGCGCCTTAGTTGCAGAAATTAAAATATCATCGGCATGAAGGTTATATGCATATTCATTTGGGCATTTAACTTTCACTTCTCCATCCTTGCCCAAATATTTCATTCCGAATGTATAAACTGGTGGCTTAATATCTGATTTATTGCATAGGGACTTATCATTCCAAATTGCACCTGCCCATTTATCTTCTTGAGCTTCAACGTATCTACCTACAAAATGCATACCACCTAATTTATTGTTTGGCTCACCACAAAAAATATGTTCAAACCCTACAGTTTCTTTTTCACTTCCACTATTTGTAAACCAAATGTTAGCCAGCTCATCTTTAAATAACTCCAAATCCGCATCTGGTGTGACAATTTGATGATCAAGCTCATCATATATTCCTTTCACTACTTCTTGATGCTGCGGACAACTAAGTAAAATTTTGAAATCTTCTTTATCTGGATGTGCTCCCCAATCTCCACAAACTTTCAACACTCCTCTATCGAAGTCAGTTAATTCTGGAACGGTGGCTGGTTGTGAACTGAAAAATGGTTCAAAATTGACCTCAACATTTTCTTCTACATAGCCGGTGTGAAAATAATGATCCTTAATATAAAAAATAAATCCTATTATTGGTATTATTAAACATAAAATTAGTTTAACTGTCTTCGACATAATCATGTTCACAAAAAAGCTAGCTTACAAGAAACAATTTAAAAAAGTTTTAATCTAATCATTTTTGCAGAGCAGTAACTCCCGGCATTTCATCACCACTTAACCAATCTAAAAATGCTCCTCCACCAGTGGAAACATATGTAAAATCCTTATCGGTAAAGCCTGCAGCGCTTATTGCAGATAGACTATCACCTCCCCCTATTATGCTGGTTAACTTTCCTTTGTGCGTTAAGTCACTTACGATTTTCATTACCCCTATTGTACCACTTGCAAAAGCTGAATGTTCAAAAACACCAATAGGTCCATTCCACAGCAGAGTCTTACTGCTTGCTATTATACTGCTTATTGTACTCAAAGTTTGTGGTCCGATATCCAAAATTATATCACCGTCCAAAATGGACTCAGTTCTTCTTGAAATACTAGTACTGTAATCAGAGTTTACTGCAACCAGAACGTCTTCTGGCACAACTATTTTGCAATTGTTTTTATTTGCTGTTTTAACAATATTATGTAGAAGGTCGTCAACATCATTTTGAAAGAAAGATTTCCCTATATTTACTTTGCTAAATGACAAAAAATTATTAGCAATTGCACCACCGAGAACTAGGTAATCAACCTTTTCTGTTAGCTTTATAAGCATTTTTATCTTAGTTGATATTTTGGCTCCCCCAACTATCGCAGTAATAGGTTTAGCTTTAAATGATACAGCTTTTTCAAGATACTTTAGCTCATCTTGCAAGCAAAATCCTGCATAGGAGGGTAAAAATTCTGTAATGCGTGAAATAGAAGCGTGAGCTCTGTGAGAGCAAGAAAATGCATCATTTACATATATATCCGCCAGAGATGCTAATTGTCTGGCAAAGTTTGCATCATTCTCCTTTTCCCCTTCATAAAATCTTAGATTCTCCAGTAATATTATATCTCCTGCATCCATAGCACTCACTGCTTTTTGCACTTTTTCACCAACGCAATCATCAATGAATTTCACTTTTTTATTTAGTAACTGTGATGAAGTGTCAATTATATTTTTTAGCGACAGATTATCGTCTCTAGCCTTTGGGTGTCCGAAATGCGATATAATAATAATCTTTGCACTCACATTCACTAAATACTGAATAGTAGGCAATGCTCTCAAAATACGAGTGACGTCACGAATTTCTCCATCTTTTATAGGAACATTGAAGTCAACTCTAAGTAAGACGGCTTTATTGTGAAGATCACAATTTTCTATACTAGGTATGTTCATTATAAAATTGAAGCTATAAAGTCACTATACAGCAGTTTGATCTAAAGTAAAGTTTTAAGCTTACGAACGTTTAAGGAAATTTGCATGCCAAACACTTGACACTGGAACCTTATCGTCATGTCACCGCAAACTGTCATACCGCCGCGGTATCTCTAGATCCCGCTAACACGTAGCGGGATGACGATTGTCAGGCCGGCACCCCATAAACGCGAATTCTGGATTAAAGGAGAATAGAAAAGGCAGAAAACAGGGTAAACTCAGCAATTATAAAAAAATAGATGAGGTTACCCATGGAAGACATAACAAAACTGTTTTGTTTGGTCGATGATTTTTGCAGAGATATAGAGAAAAATTTTGCAGGCAAACTACTGCCAAATGGTAAAAAACCCACAAGAACAACGGAAATTGAGCACTCTGAAATCATGACAATAATCCTGCTATATCAACAATCTCCGTGTAAAAATTTCAAAACTTTCTATCTACATTACCTAACGTTGCTCTACAAATCAGAGTTTCCAAAGTTGCCTTCATATACCAGGTTTGTTGCTCTAAAGCCTAGGGTTTTGTGGCATTTAGCAATGTTGTTGCATTGGCTTTGTGGACAGTCAGAAAACACTGGAATTTCATATATAGACACAACTCCCATTGCAGTTTGTCATGCAAAAAGAATATCCAAAAACAAAGTTTTTGCTGGAATTGCAAAATTAAGCAAGAGTACTTACGGCTGGTTTTTTGGTTTCAAATTACATATGGTAATCAATGAAAATGGTGAAATTCATGCACTTACGCTAACAAAAGGCAATGTTGATGATAGGATACCTGTGCCAAATTTGACGGAAAAATTAACCGGCCTTTTGTTTGGTGACAAAGGTTATATTGCAAAAGAGCTTTTTCAGAAGCTGTTTGACCGAGGTTTGAAACTTGTTACCAAGGTGAAAAAAGGTATGAAAAATACATTAATTTCGCTAAATGAGAAGATTTTACTGAGAAAAAGGTCTATCATTGAGACTGTTTTTGGTTACCTAAAAAATAGACTAGAAATTGAACACACTCGCCATAGATCCCCTGTTGATTTCTTGGTTCATATCTTTTCTACTCTCATCTCCTATTCCATCAAATCCAAAAAGCCTTCTATTTCCTATACTTCCTTCCTTAATCCAGAATTCGCGTATACAGCAAATTCATCAACACAAAGGTAAATAAAAAAAGATTAATCAGTCAATAAATTAATAATCAGAATAGGGCAATTTTTCGAATTGTTGATGATATTTAAAATTTCACTATAATGAAAGTTTAAGCCAGCGTTTTTAAGATGAATAAAGAGTTATTAGATGACATACTTTCACTTGAAGATAAAGCAGTTTCCGAAATTGAGAATGCTTCTTTTTTGCAAGATTTAGAAAAAGTTAGACTATTATATTTGGGAAAAAAGGGTGTAGTTAGAGCGTATTTTGATAACTTAAAAAAGATAGAAAATGCAGAGAAAAAGCGTGATTTAGGCGCAGTTATTAACGCTTTACATGATAAGATAGATCATCTTATCATGAATAGGGAAAATGTGCTAAAAACAGAAGAAATTAACTTTAAATTGCAGAACGAGGCAGTTGATATTACGTTGCCTGCGAGGCCAGAAAAAATTGGCAAGGTCCATCCACTCAGTAAGGTTCTAAATGAAGTAAAGCTTATTTTTGCACATATGGGTTTTAAAGCAGTTGATGGCCCTGACATTGAAGATGAATTTCATGTATTTGATGCACTGAATACTCCAAGTCACCATCCTGCGCGAGAGGAGCAAGATACCTTCTACTTAAAGAATAAAATAGATGATAAAAGAATGGTGCTGCGCACTCATACCTCATCTGTACAGATTAGAACCATGGAAAAAACAAAAAAATTCCCAATTAAAATAGTAGCCGCAGGTAGAGTATACAGAAACGACTTTGATGCAACTCACACCCCTATGTTCCATCAAATAGAGGGGTTATATGTCAATGAGAATGTCAATATGGGCCAGTTAAAATTTACTATTCATCACTTCCTTAATAAGTTTTTTGGAGATAAAGGGCTGAAGATACGTTTTCGTAATAGTTTTTTCCCTTTTACCGAGCCTTCTGCAGAAGTGGACATAAGTTATAAAGGTAGTAAATGGATAGAAGTACTGGGATGCGGTATGACGCATCCAAATGTATTTCAAAATGTTGGAATAGACTATACTAAATACAACGGTTTTGCGTTTGGCATTGGTATAGAAAGGCTTGCAATGCTAAAATATCAAATTAGCGACTTGAGGAGCTTTTATGACAACAAAATCAGCTGGCTTGATCATTATGGTTTTCATTTTTCATCTTTAAGATAAGTGATAAATAAAGCTCATACTTTTATCATACTTGCTGCCGGGCATGGCAGGCGGATAAATTCAGATTTGCCTAAGGTTCTGCACGAAATAGGCAATTTTTCCATGCTTCAGCATGTCATTTACAATGCAAAACAGTTAAATCCTGAAAATATTGCTGTTGTAGTTGATCAGCCTTTAATTGAAAGATTAAAGTGCTTTGAGGATATACAGTTAATTACACAAGAATCAACACTCGGCACGGGAGATGCAGTCAAAACTGCGATGAGAAACCTGAAAGAATTGCCAGATTTGAACATAGTTGTTGTGCAGTATGGAGATACTCCGCTCATAAAAAGCAGCACAATAACTAAAATGGTTAGTTATTTAGAAGGCAAGACTCTAGTTTGCCTAGGTTTTAGGGCAAGCAATAAAGAATATGGTAGGTTAATCATTGAGAATGGTTCCTTAAGAGAAATCGTAGAAGCAAAGAGTGATAAAAATAATCATGAAGAGTTTCTTGCAAATGCTGGAATAATGGTTGCATGTGCAAAGAATTTACGTGAATTGGTGGAGAAAATAGAGTGCAATAGCTCAACTCATGAATATTACTTGACCGATATAGTTTCCATTGCAGTGAAGAGTAATTTAAATGTCGGTTACGTTATTACCGGTGGAGAAGAAGCAACGGGAATAAATAACAGAAATGACCTTATAAAAGCTGAATTTTACTTTCAAGAAAATAAAAGAAAAATTTTTACCGACGCCGGAGTAACGCTTGTTGCGCCGGAAACTGTTTTCTGTTCTCTTGATACGCAAATTGCCAGAGACTCAGTTATTTACCCATATGTTTTTTTCGGCCCTGGAGTACAAATAGAGTCTAGTGCAAGAATACTGTCATTTTCGCATTTGGAGAACTGCTTAATTAAAGGTGGTGCTGAGGTCGGTCCATTTACCAGAATACGCGGAAACACAACAATTGGTAATAAGGCAAAAATAGGAAATTTTGTGGAAGTGAAAACAAGTGAAGTTGGTCAAAACACTAGAATAAAACACTTAAGTTGTATAGGAAATGCTAAAGTAGGGCAGGAGAGTAATATAGGAGCAGGCACTATTGTTTGTAATTATGATGGGAAAAATAAACATGAAACGAATATAGGGAGCAATTGCTTTGTTGGCGCCAATAGCTCACTAATTGCGCCGCTTAATATTCATGATGAATCTGTAATTGCAGCAGGTAGTGTTATAGTTGAGGATGTACCAGAAAAAAGCCTTGCAATAGCAAGGGAAAAGCAGGTGATTAAGAGAATAAAGTAATTCGCTGTAATTATATTAGACTTCTTGCATTACCTCCCAGACCACAACTGTCATTCAATAGAAACAAAAAAAAATTGCTTTACAAACTTCGCCAGCCCCCTTATTATAGTATTAAGGGTATTTTTGACTCAAAACTTGTTTTTGATCTGCGCAGGTTCAATGACAAAATTCAGTAAAAAACTCAGGGTATCTTTTGGCGGATTACATAAAATTATAGCTGCTGCATGTCTTTTAAATTTTTTTCTACATTCAGCCAAACCGCGCTTAAACTAAGCGTCAGCACATTATTATAGCGCCAATTTAAAGTATTAGAGGGTCAAAACCAGCACCACGGGGTTTCTTTTGCCTTTTTTTTATTTGGTAAATTTCTTAAATATTTATGGCTAAACGACAACCGTCATCCCGCTGCTTGTGAGCGGGATCTAGAGATACCGCGAATGAATCGCGGTATGAAGGTTAAGTATCCCGCTACGTGTTAACGGATGAGATACCGCGAATGAATCGCAGTATGACGTAGAGTTAGCGTTAGCCATAACACAACACTTTTATACTCACCAACTCAGTATCCAACCTGGATCCCAGTGTCTGGGCACTGGGATGACAGGAGAAGGAGGCTACTTAGATGACAGGAAGAGAAGGCTACTTGGATGGCAGGGAGGGGCTACTTGAATGACAGTTCTTATCGTCGTTAAACTTAGAGCTATAATAACTATTTGCCTTTTTTCTGCTTAGGTTATGCAAGAAGTCTACTGTCTGAGAAAAAGTAGATAAAGGGTGAAGAAAGATAGAAGTGTTTAAATAGCTCAAAAAGAACGTTAAGTCATGCTTTTTATTTATATTGACAGCGTATATGACATCGTTTACGATTAAAGTTAATAACAATAATTTATATTTATCATGTTTGCAGTAATTGAGACTGGTGGAAAGCAATATTTAGTAAAAGAAGGTAGTATAATAAAGGTAGAGAAGTTAGAAGCTGAAGAAAAAAAAGAGGTGGAAATCAATAAGGTGATTTGTATTTCAAATAATGGCTTATCTTATTCATCTAATGCTACTGTTAAAGCTGAAGTGTTGGAGCAGTGCAGGGGGGAAAAAATTATAATCTTTAAGAAGAAAAGAAGAAAAAATTACCGTAGGAAAACTGGTCATAGGCAGTATATAACTGTTCTTCGTATAAATGAAATTAGTCTTCAAAAGTAAGAGGTAAGATATGGCAACTAAAAAATCAGGTGGTAGTTCCTGTAATGGTAGAGATTCAGCGGGTCGTAGGTTAGGAATAAAGAAGAATGGGAAGGTTATTCCTGGTAACATAATTGTGCGCCAAAGAGGCACAAAATTCCATCCTGGGAAGAATGTTGGTATAGGTAAAGATCATACGATTTTTGCCAAAGTAGAAGGCTGGGTCAGTTTTAGAAGGTCAGCAAATAAAAAGACTTTTATTGATATCGTGCCTACAGATAATATGAAAGCTTCAGCTTGAATAAATCATGGGTCTGTAGCTCAGGTGGTTAGAGCGCACGCCTGATAAGCGTGAGGTCGGAGGTTCAACTCTTCCCAGACCCACCATTTAGTAGTTACTAACTGTGTTTTCTATAGCGGTTTTGATATTGTATAAGCAAAAACATGAGTTTGTATAAAAATTTAGTAACTAGTGAATCAGTTGCGGCTGGTCATCCAGATAAAGTAGCAGATCAAATTTCAGATGCAATACTTGATAAATACCTTTTTACTGATCCTTTTGCGCGAGCTGCAATAGAGACTTTAGTCACCAAAGATAACGTTATTATAGCTGGGGAAGTGTTTGGGCCTAACATTAAGAATAGCAAGATTAAAAGTATTGTACGGAATACAATAAAAGATATTGGTTATGAGCATGATGGTTTCCACTGGAAAAAAGTGAAGGTAAATATATTGCTGCATGAGCAATCAAATGACATTGCAATAGGGTTGGATCAAGGTGCTGGGGATCAGGGCATAATGTATGGCTATGCAACAACAGAGACAGAAAACCTTATGCCGGCACCCATTTTTTATGCACACTCGATTCTGAAAAATATCATGAGCGCAGTTAAAGAAGCAAAACTTGGTCCAGATGCAAAGTCACAAATCACTTTGGCATATGAGAATAACCTCCCGGTACGTGCTGAAAGTATTATTGTCTCAATACAGCACCCTGAGGATTTGGATCAATCAAAAGTAAAAGAAATAATTTACCCTTACATAGTTTCATCTTTACCTGAAGGATGGATGTGTCCTGAGGAAAATCTCTTAGTCAATCCAACTGGTAGATTTGTTATTGGTGGGCCAGTTGGTGATTGTGGATTAACCGGACGAAAAATTATGGTTGATACTTATGGAGGTTATATTCCACACGGTGGAGGAGCATTTTCCGGAAAAGATGCAACCAAAGTTGATAGATCTGCAGCTTATATGGCAAGATACCTTGCTAAAAATATTGTCTTTGCAGGGTTGGCTGAACGTTGTCTGGTGCAGCTTTCTTATGCAATTGGTATATCAAAACCTACTTCATTCTATATTGATACATTTGGTACGAATACGATAGAGGAAAGAGTAATTAAAAAGTTTATTGAGAATAATATAGATTTATCAACAAAAGGCATAATCAAGCATTTATCGCTTAATCATCCTATATATAAACGTACAGCCTGTTATGGACATTTTGGTAAAAAGTCAGAAAATGATGGTGGATTTTCTTGGGAAAACATGAACTTGTCTGCTGATCTTTGTAGAGAATTCAATATAGAAGGTAATAGTAAAATTTCTTTAGATTGCTAAAATTTTTGATTTACAGCCCCATATTTATATACTAGCTTATTGTTAAAGTATAATTGCTTTTTCATAATAATTATACCATATTAGTGATAATTTTTTTTTATATTCAGTTTTTATTGTGAGGCTCATAAAGTGTATAACGAAATAGAAGGAGAACTGTACAACGTAATTGTAAAAGAGTTTTCCGATCTTATTGATAAGATGAAAGAACATCCTTTTTATGTTGAATTGATGAATGGTACTTTAGATTATAAAAGATTTAAATTTTACCTTCAGCAGGATTTTCTAGGTTCTGTAGATTGCGCTCGTGCTCATTTAGTTGTTGCAGCTAAAGTTAATGATGTTGAGACAATGAGAGGGTTAATTGATATAACAAAAGGAGCATTTGATTTTCGAGAACAATATAAAAAATATTTCGAGGATTGTGATCTATCTGATAATCATAAAAAGTCAAGAGCTTGTTCTGCCTGTGTTGACCTTTTCATGAGTACTGCGTATCACAATTCTGTTACTGAGACCTTAGTGTTGTCTTATTCTCTCTTTAATGTATACCAAATTGTTATATGCCATATGGTAAATGAGATAACAACTAAGGGGATTAAAAATAACAAATACAAAAAGTGGATTGATATCTGTAATAGCAAAGGAATGGACGCGGTGGTTGAAGAGGTTAGTGATATTACAAGTGAGCTATACAAAAAAGCTAGTGACTGTGAAAAGGAAAAGATATATGAGCTTTGTAGAAAAGGACTAGAGCTAGAGATAATGTTTTTGGATGAGGCATATTACTCTAATATACCTCAATAAAAACGCATTAGCACAAGTTGTTTACGTTGGCAGTATTGTAGTGTTCAGTGGTATAATTAAGAGTTGTTATGGATCAAATCTTTTAAAGGATATAATTGAGCATCCTTTTAATGTTGAATTGGCGAGTAACACTCTAAGTATAGAAAGTTTCAGATTCTATATTCAACAAGGTACATTACTCTTGAGTGATTATATTCGTACCGTCTTAATTACTGCATCCAGGGTAGAAGACTGTAACAATGTTGTTTCACTTATTAGGGTGGCTCGAGGGGCAATTGCTATTGAAAGAATTTTGCATAACCACTACTTTGCTATATATGCTATAAATTGTGGAGAGAAATCTCTTGAGTGCTTAAATTTCACTAATTTTCTTTTGTCTACCTCATATAGCAACACTTATGAAGCCATAACAGTTTTGTATTCTTATATGTTTATATACAAGATTATCGTTGATAGTATGAAAAATAGATTCAAGAAAAATAATAGATATAAGGATTGGTTTGATTTTTATAGCGGTAGTTTTATAGAGTCTGGATGCATTATTTTGGAAAATATTGTTGATGGATATTGCAGCAAAGCAAGAGAAAATGAAAAGAGCATGATGCTTAAGTTATTTAGAATAAGCGCCCAATTCATGTTAGATTTTTTGAACGGTGCATATAATTTTTCACAGTTCAATCAAGATTTTAGGAAATATTGACAATTTTAAGCTAATTTGTATCCTTAATAAGTATTTTTTAAAATGCTATGAAAAGTAAAGAACATGATTTTCATTTAGTGGATCCAAGCCCTTGGCCAATTGCTATATCAGCAGCAATTCTTATTCTTGCACTTGGATTAGTTGGCGCGCTTCATAAACAAATTTTCGGAGTGTTTTGTTTAGTTTTGGGAATCTTTGCAGTATCAGGGGTGCTGTTTTATTGGTGGAGAGATGTAATAAGTGAGGCCATTTATGACAAATGTCACACTGCCATTGTAAAACATGGACTCAAATTTGCAATGTACTTATTTATTCTCTCGGAGGTCGTATTTTTTATAGTGTTCTTTTGTTCATTCTTTAAAGCCTGGCTTGATCCAGTTTTTTTATTTGAGGCGTTTTCTCCTGCAAAAAAAGTTGAATGGCCCCCTGAGGGAATTTTGCCACCTGATCCGTGGTCACTACCGTTCATGAATACGTTAATATTATTGCTTTCTGGTACAACAATTACTTGGGCAAATCACTCTTTACTTAAAAATGATAAAAAGAGCATGATTAAAATGCTGTCCATAACTATATTGCTTGGAGTTTTTTTTATAATAGTGCAAGCAATAGAGTATCATGAAGCGAGTTTTTCTCTACAAGAAACAGGAGAAAAGCTTATTTATACATCCAATTTTTATATGATTACCGGTTTTCACTGCGCACACGTTATAATAGGAATAATATTTTTATCAGTGTGTTTATTTAGAGCAAGGAAAGGCCAATTTACACTTCAGGACCATTTGTGCTTTGAGTTTGCCTCCTGGTATTGGCACTTTGTAGATGTAGTCTGGATATTTTTATTTTTGTTTGTCTATTGGTTAAGCGTTTATTAAGTGGTTAAAATAATAGGTCTAGATCCAGGAATAAGCAAGACTGGGTGGGCCATTATCAGCCTGAACGAAAAAAATAATATTGAATTTTTGGGCGGCGGTACCATATCAACTGATGGTAAATTGGGTGCAGGTGAACGCCTACATATAATTTTTGAACAATTAAAGAAAGTAATTTCCCTATACTCTCCGAATGAAGCTGCGGTGGAGAAAATTTTTGTTAATAAAAATCCTAAATCTTCACTAACTTTAGGATATGCAAGAGGGGTTGTAATTTTAGCGTTAAAAATAACAAAGCTAACTATGAATGAATATGATGCAAACTATGTAAAAAAAAGCATTACCGGAAATGGCCATGCTGATAAGGATCAGATTATATTTATGGTGAAGCAAATAGTTAAAAATTTGAGTATAAAATGCCACCATGCTGCTGACGCTCTTGCTGTAGCAATTTGTCATGCTTATACGAAAGGTTCTTGTTTTGTTGAGTAACTTTTATATGGGATTCAGTTTGAAGATTTCCAGATCTGGAAAAACTATTTGATTGTATTTATCTTGTCTAACGTTCGTTGCAAAATAATACATGCGGAGATTTTATCATCTATTTTTTTCGATTTTGTGATTGATATTCCAGTAATTTTTAGTGTATGAGTTGCGATAGATGTTGAGAAGCTTTCGTCTTGTAAGTATATATTTACTTTATATTTTTTTATTATTTTATTTGCGAATTGGATTATAGTTTTACACCATTTAGTTTCTTGCTCGTCCATTTTTAATGGTAGTCCTATTACCATTGATCCAGATTCATTTTCTTTGAATATTCTATGCAGATAACCTAAATCTTTGCTCATATTTTTTCTGTGATATATGCTATGAGCTGTGGCTATGAGCTGTGTTTTATCGCTAAATGCTATGCCTATTTGCTTTTCTCCCATGTCAAGGCACATTATGCGCTTATCTTTTGGAATAGACTTTAGAAACTCATCTGGATTTCTATGTAGCATCTATTAGACTTCCTTTAAAGTGACCTTACCAAAAAAGTGGAGAGAAAGTTAAGAAAATTTTTTACAAAAAGAATAATGAATCAAATTGCTCAGGAATGCAATAGACTTCTTGCATAACCCAAACTAAGTAGAAAAAAGGTATCATCCGAGTAGCTGACACTGGTTCACCTTATAACGCGAATTCTGGATTAAAGGAGAATAGAAAAGGCAGAAAACAGGGTAAACTCAGCAATTATAAAAAAATAGATGAGGTTACCCATGGAAGACATAACAAAACTGTTTTGTTTGGTCGATGATTTTTGCAGAGATATAGAGAAAAATTTTGCAGGCAAACTACTGCCAAATGGTAAAAAACCCACAAGAACAACGGAAATTGAGCACTCTGAAATCATGACAATAATCCTGCTATATCAACAATCTCCGTGTAAAAATTTCAAAACTTTCTATCTACATTACCTAACGTTGCTCTACAAATCAGAGTTTCCAAAGTTGCCTTCATATACCAGGTTTGTTGCTCTAAAGCCTAGGGTTTTGTGGCATTTAGCAATGTTGTTGCATTGGCTTTGTGGACAGTCAGAAAACACTGGAATTTCATATATAGACACAACTCCCATTGCAGTTTGTCATGCAAAAAGAATATCCAAAAACAAAGTTTTTGCTGGAATTGCAAAATTAAGCAAGAGTACTTACGGCTGGTTTTTTGGTTTCAAATTACATATGGTAATCAATGAAAATGGTGAAATTCATGCACTTACGCTAACAAAAGGCAATGTTGATGATAGGATACCTGTGCCAAATTTGACGGAAAAATTAACCGGCCTTTTGTTTGGTGACAAAGGTTATATTGCAAAAGAGCTTTTTCAGAAGCTGTTTGACCGAGGTTTGAAACTTGTTACCAAGGTGAAAAAAGGTATGAAAAATACATTAATTTCGCTAAATGAGAAGATTTTACTGAGAAAAAGGTCTATCATTGAGACTGTTTTTGGTTACCTAAAAAATAGACTAGAAATTGAACACACTCGCCATAGATCCCCTGTTGATTTCTTGGTTCATATCTTTTCTACTCTCATCTCCTATTCCATCAAATCCAAAAAGCCTTCTATTTCCTATACTTCCTTCCTTAATCCAGAATTTGCGTATATAGCTAAACTGACTTAGATTTACCGACAGTTTGAAAAACAAAAATTCGTCATTCCGCTACTTGTTAGCGGAATCTATGCTGAGATATCGCGGCGGTATGACGTAGGAAAACCTTTCTTGGGTTAGCTATAGTTTGCTATATTATGTAATTTACATTCCATAATGTATATTATGTAATTTTCGATGCTAAGATCTGTTATAGCTCTCAGTATGATATGAGTGATTCTCTTTTAATAATTATTTTTTAAATAGTTTGTTGGTTCATCAATTTCTTTAGGATTGATATCTACAATTATTTTTCCGTTTTTTAACAGAATAATCCGATCTGATATTTTTGTTAAAAAATCCAAATTGTGAGAAGCGATAATCATAGTAATACCCATATCTCTAACTGATTGTAGTAGTTCCACAACGTCGACTATTGTTGCTACATCTAAACCAGACGTTGGCTCATCGCATAATAGAATCCTTGGATTCATCATTAAGCTTCTGGCAAGCGCAACCCGCTGTTTTTGCCCACCGGATAGATTGCTAGGGTAATCATTTTTTTTAGAGGCAATACCCAAAGACTCAAGTAGTGAATCACTTTGATTCTGGGTTTTATTTTTAAGCTTGGGAGCGTATGTAAGATTTTCCCAGACAGTCATATGTGGGAAAAGTTGAAAATCCTGAAATACAAATCCAGTACTATCATCGCATTCAATGCTACCAGAATCTAAAACTTCGAGTTTTTGTATACAACGTAACAATGTTGATTTACCACTACCAGAAGGACCAGCAAGACCAACTATAGATTGTTCTATAATCAGGTTAATATTATTAAGTACTGGAACATTATTAAATAACTTACAAACATTATGCATTTTTATCATATATACCTTTCTGTTCAATCTTTTTGCCTATATATTCAATTAGTACTACAAGAGCGTAATAATAAGCCCCAGCAAGACAAAGTGGTATAAAATAAGTAAATTGTTCTGCTGCAAGCATTTGCGCAGAGCGCATAATATCAACACCACCAATAGTAGAGATTAATGCCGTTTCTTTAAGGAGTGCAATGATCTCATTTATCATTGCAGGAAGAATATTTTTAATAACTTGTGGTAATATAATATCTCTCCACATATAGAAACTAGGTATTTGTAAAGTTTTAGCTGCTTCAAACTGGTTTTTTGATATAGTTTCAATACCAGCTCGTAAAATCTCAGCAATATAAGCACAGCTATTTAGACCAAATGCTATAATGCCAGCACTAAATATGTTTAATTTAATTCCTGCAATGGTTGGGGTCATAAAATAAACAACACTTAACTGTAATATAAGGGGGGTGCCACGTATTACAGATATAATTCCATTAATTAATGGAATACAGATCTTATTATATCTGAGTACTGACAATAATCCCCCTAGACTCACACCTAAAAGCAGTCCTCCTATCAATAATTTTAAAGTAAAGGCAAGGCCTGTTCCAACAAACAAGAAATTAGAAATTAATTCTTGCATCAGTTATCTCCTAGCCATTTTTCTGTTATCTTTTGTATTACACCTTTACTTTCTAAACTTTTTAACGCCTCGTTTATTTTATCCTTTAAATCAGATCCTTTATTCACAGCAATAGAATAACCATTATCTGACTTAGCGATGGCTGACCATGATAGACCAGTATTTTTTTTGCTAAATACTTTACCTTGGAATTCATCAATTAGGATGCCATCAACATGACCAGACTTTAATGTTTCTACAGCTTGATTATTATTGTCCATAGCAATAATTTGAGCTGTTGTAGGAACATGCTCTTTTAGCCAAATTTCCATGACAGTTCCTAGTTGAACGGCTATCTTCTCGTGAGTTAAATTGTTTATACCGGCTACAGGTTTATTTTTGTGATATAGAATACCAAATTCCCCTGTATAATAACTATTTGAAAAATCAAAATTTTTTTCACGCTCTTCTGTGCTACCAATAGTAGATATAGCAGCATCTACAGAATTACTTTGCAATACTGCAAATATAGTACTAAACTGCATATCTTTAAATATCGCTTCTTTACCTAACTCTTTTGCTACTAATTGAGCAAGCTCAATGTCAAAGCCAGTAAATTTACCATTTTCATAATATTCAAAAGGTGGATAATCTGCAGAAATTGCAAATCTAATGATATTATCGTGTTTATCTTCCTTGCATCCTGTTAATAGAATACTTATCGCTATAATAGCATTTAAAATGTATTTTTTCATATTACTAATTTATATTCATATTTTATTCATCTTATGAATATAGACATTAAAAATTGAATAGTCAAGAAATAATGAATATAATTTCAAATATACTTATTACATATTCAATATGAGGAAAATGCATAATGCATGACAACACACTAGGTGAACATATTTTAAATATTATTCAAAATCATGAAATTTTAGAACAGAGCGATTTACAGACCTTACTCAAAAAAAGAGGGTATAACATTTCTCAGGCTACTTTATCAAGAAAATTGAAAGAACTTAAAATTGCCAAAGTTGCTGGTATGTATAAAGTAATTGACATCAACCAATATCGATTACCATTAATACTTAATATGCAAATTTCAGATTTTGGTTTAATAGTACTACACACTCAACCAGGACAAGCTAGCAGCCTAGCTTACTTTCTAGATCAGAAGTATGTTATTTATTCATTAAATAATAGCAAAAACATAGGAATTATAGGAACTATAGCAGGTGATGATACAGTATTATTGATCATCAAAAGTAAGGCTGAACTTAACAAAGTATTACAATCAATTTATAAAACATTTCCATATTTAAGTCCTGAATAAGAATGTTGTAAGTTAAAAATGTGATATAAAGGAGATAAGAGGGATTCCTTTGTTTAAATCTTTGTCTTCTTTTTTTCAATATACCTACATATCAGAATGGACAATTCATATAGAATCAGCATTGGTATTGCAAGCCCTACTTGGCTTAATACATCAGGTGGAGTTAAGATTGCAGCGATAATAAAAATTACCACTATCGCGATTCTGCGTTTATTTGACAAATTTTGTGTAGTGAGTAACCCTACTCTCACCATCAATGTGAGTATTACTGGAATTTGAAATGCAGTGCCAAATGCAAACATAAATTGGAGAACGAGGTCTAAATATTCGCTAACTGATGGCATAAACTCTATCGGTATATCGAAGGATTTACCACTGTGTTCGAAGTTGATAAAAAACTTCCAGGCTAAAGGAAATATATAGTAATAGACTACAGTAGCTCCCATTACAAATAAAACCGGTGTTGCAATTAAGTATGGCAACAACACTGCCCTTTCACTTTTATATAACCCAGGTGCTAAGAACATATAGGATTGCCATGCAAACACAGGAAAGGAGAGCAAAAGTGCACTTATTATTGCAACTCTAAGATACACAAAAAATGCCTCTGTTAAGTCTGTGTAAATTAAAGAAAAACCTTCGCTACCTTTTGTTGCTTCTATTAGAGGTGCAAGTAAAAAACGGTATATATTTTCCTTAAAGTAATAACAAAAACCAAAAGCAACGCAAAAAAATAGAAAGCAAAAGATAACTCTTTTTCTGAGTTCCGCAAAGTGCTCATAAAAAGAGGCATATTTGTTCGAGTTTTCATTCATACTTTACTATAGCTAAATAATGCTATGTCTAACATTCTCAGCGAAAAAGCCCACTCATTGTCATACCACGCTGCAACCCTGCATATATCACCTGTAACATATGTACCAGTTAAATCCACAATTGCACTATAAGGGTTATGCACAAAATCTATTGAGACTAAAGGTTCCGCGCATATAGAAAGTACATTTGACATTGGATAACCCTCTGTCATCCTAGTACCCTCTGATGTCATCCGAGTAGCTGACACTGGGATCCAGAAATTAGATTCCAGCGTCACGCGCTGGAATGACGTAGAGGAGAGAGCTGCATCCTTAAACATTTCATTGATTTCTTTAACGGTCGCTTTCTTATCAGTCGTAAATTTAAAATCAACCATAGAAACATTGCTAACTGGAACTCTGACGGCAGTGCCATCTAGCTTTCCTTTTAATTCAGGGATGACAGAACCAATTGTTTTTGCTGCCCCGGTTGTAGTTGGCACCATAGATAATCCGCAAGCCCTTGCTCTACGCAAATCTTTATGATTACCATCAAGAACATTTTGATCATTCGTGTAGGCATGTATAGTAGTCATAAAACCGCTTTTTATGCCTAAACTAGAATGTAGGACTTTCACAATCGGAGCAAGGCAATTTGTAGTGCAAGAACCTGCTGATATCACTTTATGCTCTTTTTTGAGCATATCGTTATTCACACCATAAACTATAGTGACATCAGCATCCGGAACTGGAGCAGAGACAATTACTTTCTCTGCATTGTGCCTTATTGCTTCTTCACGTTTGTTGAATGCACCAGTACATTCAAGTATTACATCAACATTCCAAGGAATATTTTCAGGGCTCCGTTCTCTATATAAAGAAAACTTTTTGCCATTTATAGAAATCCAATTTTGAGACTCATTAAAATCAATATCACCACTGAATTTGCCATGAACAGAATCATATTTAATCAAATGTGCATGCTGCTCAGCACCGAGCGATCCATTGACAGCTACAACTTCTATTTGTTTGCTATATTCTTCTATTTCGAAAATAGCACGCAATACGCCTCTGCCTATTCTACCCAGGCCATTAATTCCTACGCGAATCGTCATCTCTTCATTCAAAAAATTTAATTATAGAGGATATCACTTGATATTTCATTCTATTCTTTTGCTTTTCTATCGATATGAACATTATAGCAAGGAGACAGGGCTAAAAACTTGCTTGACAAACTCCGCCAGCCCCCTTATCATAAAATTGAAGCTATTTATTTATCTTTGCAATCTGTGCAGGTTAATGACAAAAAACTTAGGGTATTTGGCGTCTCATGTTTAATTTTTCGCACTACGTGCATCGCATGTCTTTAAAAATTTTAGGTTTTTACCTATACAAGCCGAAACGCGCTTACAAAGCGTTTAAGACAGCAAAAAACGTCAAATTGACAAGGGAGAATTTGAATGCTAGCTACTACGGGGTTTCTTTGCCTTTTTTCCTGCTTAGTAAATTTCTTAAACACTTGCGGTGTAGGTTAGTTGCAAGTTAAAAGCAACTAAATCGCTCTTAATCAAGCGTTTTAGAATAAAAAAACGCCGATATTTTAGTACATAGTAAATAGCCAACCACCATGGGGCTTCTTTTGCCTTTTTTTTTATTTGGTAAATTTCTTAATATTTATAGCTAAAGATTGCACGAATGTTGCAATTACAAAAGCGTTTCTACTATAAACGCGAATTCTGGATTAAGGAAGGAAGTATAGGAAATAGAAGGCTTTTTGGATTTGATGGAATAGGAGATGAGAGTAGAAAAGATATGAACCAAGAAATCAACAGGGGATCTATGGCGAGTGTGTTCAATTTCTAGTCTATTTTTTAGGTAACCAAAAACAGTCTCAATGATAGACCTTTTTCTCAGTAAAATCTTCTCATTTAGCGAAATTAATGTATTTTTCATACCTTTTTTCACCTTGGTAACAAGTTTCAAACCTCGGTCAAACAGCTTCTGAAAAAGCTCTTTTGCAATATAACCTTTGTCACCAAACAAAAGGCCGGTTAATTTTTCCGTCAAATTTGGCACAGGTATCCTATCATCAACATTGCCTTTTGTTAGCGTAAGTGCATGAATTTCACCATTTTCATTGATTACCATATGTAATTTGAAACCAAAAAACCAGCCGTAAGTACTCTTGCTTAATTTTGCAATTCCAGCAAAAACTTTGTTTTTGGATATTCTTTTTGCATGACAAACTGCAATGGGAGTTGTGTCTATATATGAAATTCCAGTGTTTTCTGACTGTCCACAAAGCCAATGCAACAACATTGCTAAATGCCACAAAACCCTAGGCTTTAGAGCAACAAACCTGGTATATGAAGGCAACTTTGGAAACTCTGATTTGTAGAGCAACGTTAGGTAATGTAGATAGAAAGTTTTGAAATTTTTACACGGAGATTGTTGATATAGCAGGATTATTGTCATGATTTCAGAGTGCTCAATTTCCGTTGTTCTTGTGGGTTTTTTACCATTTGGCAGTAGTTTGCCTGCAAAATTTTTCTCTATATCTCTGCAAAAATCATCGACCAAACAAAACAGTTTTGTTATATCTTCCATGGGTAACCTCATCTATTTTTTTATAACTGCTGAGTTTACCCTGTTTTCTGCCTTTTCTATTCTCCTTTAATCCAGAATTCGCGTTAAGACCTTTATTCATAAGTCTGCTCATGTCATCTTCTAAAAAATTTTGAATGGTTCCATCTTTTACTAATTCCTTTATAGCCGATCGTTGCTCTTCATTTTGAAGCATTTCCACTATTTTTAGTTTATTATCAAGCGTTGTTTTTTCTTCTTGATTAGCATTTTTATAATGCTGTTTCATCAAATCGTTCTTCAATTTTTCAAAATTATTCTCTCTTGCTTGAATTGTAGGTAATTTATCGATTATATTTTTCACAAAACTTTTCACTGCTTTTACAAATTCAACTGTACCCTGGGTTGCTTTACTGGCACCCTTATCTACGTTTTCTTTTATCTCACTTCGATGCTGATATATAGCATAACCAATAGCAGCTATAGCAACTAGTGCCACAAATCCTACTAATGCTGCTCCTCCTATTGCCAATGTACCTGCTAGTGCACCTGTCAATGTTGTAAATGCTGCTCCACTTATAACTCCTTGTATTAACAATCGATTACCTAAAGCTTCCAGCTTGTTCTCCATTACTCGATTTTTACCAACTTGCTCAGCTAGTTTTTTGAATTTTTCTATTTTAGATAATTCTTTTGACATAGCTGCCAAAAATTCTTCGCTTTTCCTACTACTTAATAAAAAAATTACGCTTCCCTCTTTAGTTAAATCTAGATCTTTTAGATCTTTATTTTTATCCAGAAAACTTTTTATTTTTTCTTGTAAGTCTTCACTTTCCTGAATAATTTTAAGTACACCTTGGGTAAGATACTCACTGTTGCCAGTATCTACTGCACTACCTTCTACCATATTCAATTCCTATCAATTATAAATATGCCTAATTATACATACTAATTATTAATTATATTATAATAAGTATAAAATAATTAATATAATAACCTCTTTCCAAATATAGAATTTGTATTAAAATACCTAGATTACATGAAATTAAGGTACTTTATGGGTGAAAAAAAATTAAAAGCTGCTGTGGTTTTATCAGGGTGTGGTCACCTTGACGGTGCAGAGGTAAGAGAAGCGGTTTTAAGTTTGCTTGTGCTTGATCAGCAGGAAGTGGATGTTAAATGCTTTGCACCTGATATCAATATCACACAAATTATGAATCATAAAACAAAAGAGGCAACAAAAGAAAAAAGGAATGTACTTGTGGAAGCAGCAAGAATCGCAAGAGGCGAAATATATGACTTAAAAGAAGCCAAAGCTGAAAATTTTGACATGCTAGTTGTACCTGGTGGATACGAGGTTGCAAAAAATTTGTCTGACTTAGCTGAAAGTAAAGACATGGTGACAGTAATGCCTGAATTTGAAAGATTAGTTTCAGAATTTTTTGTTACAAAAAAGCCAATAGGAGCGATATGCATATCTCCAGCCATCATTGTTTCAATTTTAAGTAGCAAGATAGGTAAAGAAGAAAGTAAGGTTAAGGTAACTATAGGAGATGACAGAGAACAGTTGATAGAAAGGCTTGGCGGCGAGCACATAAAATGCGATACAGAGTTATCAATAGAAGACGAAGAACATAATGTATTTTCCTGTTCTGCTTATATGCGTAGCGACGAAAGTACATACTCTGTATATCAAGGGATAAAGCATATGATTGACAGCATGGTAAAAAAGATTAACAAAAAAACTAAACAGCCATTCCTATAAGGTGTACTAAATAAGACTTCTCTATTAATCACACAATTAACTGTTGAATTTTACATTTCTAGCTGTATTATGGCTACGTAGCTAAAGTAACTTAGGTTTATCGACGCTTTACTACTTGTTAGCGGTGTGGTGTAGTGGCCATATATGTTTAGTTCTTTTTTTTAAGGTATTTTGTATGTCAGATCTTTTCTATATTGAAACTACGTGTTGTGTGGACGGTCAGTGTGATGTCTATACAGGGGAAGTGAGTTTTAATGATGTCATGTTAGGCAAGTTCAGTCTAAATTCGTGCAGCGGGAAAGAAGCTATGATAAATCTAGACATTATTACATTCGATATTAATATCGCTATTGATGGTCAAAATGGAAAGACAATAAAAAAAGACCTTAAAGGTCTTGAATTTGTAACTAAAGATGATGGTTCTTGGTATATTAATAAGGATTTTGGTAATGATAAATTTGAAATTATAGTAAAGCAATCATAATTTTACATCTCAGGTGTAACATTTAGTATAGGTGCTACTCTATTTATAATGTTTCTTACTATAGGCGCAGCAATTACTCCCCCGGTATGGTGCATCCCTTGAGGCTCATCAATAGCAATTAGCACTATGTACCTTGGGTCAAGCATAGTTAGCACTCCTATAAATGATGCTATGTTTGCATCTTTGCTATATTTACCATCTACAACTTTTTCCGCCGATCCAGTTTTTCCTCCTATTGAATATGCCTTTATTTTTGCTTTTCTGCCAGTGCCATCTGTTACTGCTGCACGTAATAATTTTCTCATTTCCCTGGAAGTTCTTCTTGAGATAATTTGCTCTCCTATACTTCTTTTATTCAACATCAAGGTTGCGTTATGAAATATCCCATTGTTGATTAATGCTGCTGCAGTTTGTGCAAGATGTATAGGAGTTACAGCTATGCCATAACCATAAGATGCTGTTATTAAAGTGTTTTCACTCCATTTATCCGGGATTATCGGTGTGGATTTTTCTGGTATTTCTATTTTCAAAGGAGAAAATAGCTTCATAGCTTTAAAGTATTCTACCTGTTTTTCAATACCTAGTTTGACTGCAATTTTTGCTGCACCAATGTTGGATGATTTTACAAATATATCTTGCACAGTAATTTTTGGAATTTTAGATTTATGAAAATCCTGAATTTTATACTTTCCAATGGTGATTGGTGTTGATACGTCATATAAATCGCTAGTTTTTGTAGCGTTCGCATCAAGCGCTGCGGCTATTGTAAAGTATTTTAATACCGACCCCATCTCATATACCCCAAGACTGGCGCGATTAAACTTTTGTACGTCTTCTGCCTTATTCTGTAAGTTGGGATTAAAATCAGGTAGGCTGACCATCGAGATGACTTCACTATTTCTCACATTTAAAACAATTCCTACTCCGCCAAGTGCCTGATATCTGCTTACAGCTTTAGTTAGCTCTTCATGCACTATGCTTTGCACTCGTGTATCTAAGGATAGTTGAACATATTGAGCAGCAGAGCGTGACCATCCCTGTCGGATGACAGAAGATTGTGCAGAAGCTTGGTCTGGTGTCATTCCAGTGCACTGACACTGGAATCCAGTTTTATGCGCAATTTCATCACAAACATTGTTTTTGACATATGTTTCTGGAATCCGTTGTTCATCACATAATTTGTCAGTATTTTTATATCTGGATCCCAGTGTCACGCACTGGATCTGTTGTGTGGGGAATTGCTGTGCAGGAATTGCTTTCAAGTTGCAACATTCATACAACTGTATATCAGGTACTTGGATAACAGAATGTTGTTTGTTTTTACTTATATATGCTTCAACTCCTGCAATACCGTTGCCATCTATGTCAGTGTAACCAAGCACGTGTGAAAATAAATTACTGTGAGGATATATACGCTTTATGTCGTCATAAAAATTTACTCCTGGTACACCAGCGTTTTTGATCGCTAGTAATTCTTTTGGAGTCAAGTGTCGCTTTATCCAAGCAAATTTCTTTTCTGAAGTAAGTACTCTATATAAGTTCTTGTATTCGAGGTCATGCAAAGTAGAACACAGTTGTGCTGCTATACTTTCCGGATTCTTTACTTTGGTTGCATCTATATATAGTGATGTTGTGGGCACATTTGTTGCTATTACCACTCCATTTCTATCTAAAATATCGGGTTGTTTATGTACTATATTATCTTTTCTAACATTTTCTGAAGTAGTAAGTTGATCAAATGTGAAAGAGAATATGCGAAAAATAATTATTATATAAAATATAAATAGTGGTACTATAAAATACAGTGAGCGGAGCTTATTTTTAAGTAATGCTTGCATATTTACTTGATTTGACAAAAATGGAAATCATCTTAGCTGAACCACGAGGTTTTTGTGCCGGGGTAAAAAGAGCTGTGGACATATTAGCTATTACTTTAGAAAAATACAAAAACGAGCGCCAAGTTTATGTGCTACACGAAATTGTTCACAATAAATATATAGTAGAGGACTTTAAGAAACAAGGAGTGGTTTTTGTAAGCATTATCGAGGAAATTGAAGATAATGAAGGAATACTGATCTTCAGCGCGCACGGAGTATCAAAAAATATAGAAGATGAGGCAAAAAGAAAGGGTATTCAAGTGATTGATGCAACATGTCCTTTAGTCAGCAAAGTGCATAAAGAAGCAAAAAGGTATGAAAACAGTGGTAAAGAATTAATTCTCATTGGGCATGAAAACCATCCAGAAGTTAAGGGAATTAGGGGAAGAGTAAACAATCCTATCACTTTAGTGCAAACTTTGCAGGATGTATATGATTTAAAGGTTAAAGATCCAGATAATTTGTCTTATGTTACACAAACTACGTTAAGCATCGACGATACCCGTGACATTATTGCTGCCCTAAAATTAAGGTTTCCAAGCATAACAGGTCCAGATTTAAAGGACATATGCTATGCAACGCAAAATAGACAAAATGCTGTTAAAAAGCTAGCTGAAATTGTAGACATGGTGTTAGTTGTAGGAAGTAAAAATAGCTCAAATTCAAACCGCTTATTAGATCTGTGCACTGCTAGAGGAAAAAGAGCCTACTTGATTGATAATTACAGCTGTGTGAATAAAAGCTGGTTTCAGGGCGTAGAAAAGATAGGAATCACCGCAGGTGCTTCCGCTCCTGACATATTAGTTGATGAATTAATAGACTACCTAAAAGTAAACCTGAGTGTAAAAATTTCAGTTATGCCAGGTGGTATTACTGAAAATGTTCAGTTTAAAATACCGAATCTGGTTTAAAACACAACTTATCTACTAAACTTCTCTTGAAATCACACAAACCAGCATCTATAGCTAAGACGTCATACCGCGATTCATTAGACTTCTTGCATAACCATATAACAAACTTTTATTGGGAATAGAAACGAAAAAACTTACTTGACACCCTTCGCCAGCCCCCTTATCATGAAACTGAAGCTATTGTATTTGCTTTCGCCAATCTGCAGATTAAAAGGTAAGGATTACTTAATGTATCGGCGTCTTATGTTCAATTTTTTGCAGTATATAGATACTGTATGTCTTTACAAAACTTCACCTACATCTAGATTTTTATCTAAATAAGCTGAACGCGCTTATAAAGCGTTACAAGACATCAAAAAATGCCAATACTCGACAGAGATAGTAAAAGACTAGCTAACTCGGGGATTCTTTGTCTTTTTTTTGCTTAGTAAATTTCTTAAACATTTGCAGCGTAAGTTAGTTGCAATTAAAAGCAGCTGAATTTCGCTTGTCAAGCGTTTAAAACATAAAAAACGCCAATATTTTAAAGCGGATAATAACCACGGGGCTTCTTTTGCCTTTTTTTTCGTTTGGTAAATTTCTTAATGTTTGTGGCTAACATAAAGCTAAGTATGAACTTTGTTAAACACAACAAATGGTGTCATTCCAGTCTGGAATCCAGGAAAAAGAATGGTGTCATCCCAGTGCCCAAACACTGGGATCCAGTTTTCTTTACAAATTCACCAAAAGTGTTTCATTCTATAACATAAAACCCATACTCACCAAATCCAATGCATTACTTGCAATTAAGTTTCCTGGATCCCAGTGTCTGGGCACTGGGATAACAAAGGAGGACGTTATTCCAGTGCCAAGCACTGACCATTTCTGGTCTCTTAAATTGCAACTAATCTAAGTATTAAAAAATTTACCAAACGAAAAAAAGGCAAAAAAAGCCCGATGGTTGGCTAGTTACTTACATTATATTTTCAAGTATGGCGTTTTTTTATTCTAAACGCTTAATAACCGTGACTCAGCCGCTTTTAAGCCGCAACTAATCTAAATTATAAACGTTAAGAAATTTACTAAACAGAAAAAAAGGCAAAGAAACCCTAGGGTAGCTAATTATTCACTATCCATTTTTTAAGTTGGCGTTTTTTGATGTTTTAAATAGCGTATTTCAGCTTGTGTAGCTAGAAATTTGATAAAGACATGAGGTGCACATAGTGCAAAAAATTAAGCATGATTTACGCCAAATACATTAAGTTTTTTTGTCATTAATCCACTGCAGAGATTGCGAAGATAAATAAATAGCTTCAGTTTCATGATAAGGGGGCTGGCGAAGGGTGTCAAGTAAGTTTTTCGTTTCATCCAATGCGCTGCCAAAAGTTTGTTATGCAAGAAATCCCATAAATTGGGTGTCATAATAACTACACCCACATTAATTTTGGTGTACGTGACCTTGAAAGATCGTGATTCAATACTTAAATTATTAGGGTAGTAGGCAAATAATGGAGCTCAAAATGCATAATGTACAAGAAACTGAAAATTTAAAATTTGACGCTGAGGTAGGGAAAGTACTGAATATAGTGATTCATTCACTTTACACCAATAAAGACATTTTTCTGCGTGAATTAATATCAAATGCATCAGATGCATGTAATAAGTTGCGCTATGAATCTCAACTAAACCCTGATTTGCTAGATTTGAGTGACGAATTAAAAATCACTATCAGCTCCAATAAAGATAAGAACGAGCTATATATCACTGATAATGGCATTGGAATGAATAGACAGGATTTAATAGACAATCTTGGTACAATTGCAAGCTCTGGTACGCAAAAGTTCTTGGATGCGATTAAGAATAGCAAGGATTCAAGCCAAACTGTGGAGCTGATTGGGAAGTTTGGTGTTGGTTTTTACTCAAGCTTTATGGTTGCATCAGAAGTAATAGTAGAATCAAGAAAAGCTGGAGAAGAGGAGTCTTGGATCTGGCAATCCAAAGGAGATGGGGAATATTCAATCAGCAAGTCAGATAATCAAGTCCCTCGCGGAACCAAAATTACGCTCATTATGCATCCTGAAGAAAACGAGTTTTTAGATAAATTTCGTGTTGAAAATATTGTCACTACTTACTCTGATCACATAAATTTTCCTGTTGAATTTATAGACGAAGAAGGAAAAAGTGAAAAGTTAAACAGTAAGGCTGCAATTTGGACTAAGCCAAAAAATGACGTTACTCAAGAGGAGCACAACGATTTTTTCCGCAGTGTTGCCCACGTTGGCGGGGAGCCCTGGATGATATTGCATAATAAAAATGAAGGTGCAATAGAATATACAAATTTGCTTTATGTTCCTTCTATAAAACCTTTTGATTTATTCCATCCAGATAGACGTTGCTCTGTTAAGTTATATGTAAATAAAGTATTTATCACTGAAGATAATGTACAGATCATACCGCAGTATTTACGTTTCTTGAAAGGTATTGTTGATTCACCGGACTTGCCTCTTAATATCAGCAGAGAAACGCTGCAGAATAATCGTGTTGTTGAGCAAATCAGGAAATCCCTCACTAAACGCGCGATATCAGAGCTCGGTAAAAAGGCAAAAGAGAATTTAGAGGAGTACACAAAATTCTGGACCAATTTTGGTGCAGTATTAAAAGAGGGTCTTTGTGAAGCTATGCCAACTGATGAGAGAGAGGCGCTGCTCTCAATTTGCAGATTTCAGAGCACTGGTGATGAGAAATTAGTCAGCATTGGTGACTATATAAGCAGAATGAAGTCTGAGCAGGAGCATATCTATTATCTCACCGGAAATAGCTTGGATTCAGTGAAAAATAGTCCACAACTTGAGGGATTCGTCAGTAAAGGACTAGAAGTGCTCCTATTTGTTGATCCAGTTGATGATTTCTGGACTAGCGTGATTCATGAATATAAAGATCAAAAATTTAAGTCTGTGACCCGCGCAGATGTTGATTTGGAAAAATTCTCTTCAGAAGAAGATAAGACAGATGAAGAAAATAAATCGAATGGAGAAAAAACTGAGGAAAATACGGATCTTATATTGCAATATTTTACCACAGTGCTTGGAGATTCAGTAAAAAGCGTAAAAATCTCCAAAAAATTGACTGATAGTCCCGTATGCCTAGCGGTTGATGAAGGTGCTATGGATCTTCGCATGGAACGTTTTTTGCGTGAACAAAAGCAGCTAAACTACTGCACGCCAAAGGTGCTGGAAATCAACACCAAACATCCTGTAATAAAAAATATAATGAAATCTCACGCTGAAAATGGTGAAAACCCAACATTGGAAGACATGATTCATTTATTATTTTACCAAGCCTGTATAGTGGAAGGTGAAGAGATGGACAATGCAAGCCTGTTTGCTAAGAGACTGAATAATTTGCTTGGCAAGATTTCTGTTTAATGCTATGCTTAGCTTAGCTGTTAATTAGGGGTAAAACATGTTTGGTCCAGATTTTAGAGACTTTGTATCACAGGAGCAGAGTCAGTCAAGTAAAATTTTAAAAAAATCGGATTCTGGAGATTCAGGTGCTGAAGAAGGATTCGAGATTTTAGGGCAAGAAGAAATTAAAGAGCATCGCCATTCTGAAGATTCAGGTAATTGTTCAGAGGCTGAAGGAGAGTTTGAAGTTTTAGATGGCAAAAGTCAAGAGATACCAGCTAATCCATGTGATGCACTCCCTGAAGATCTAAGTTTAGAGAGTGCAATACTTGCAAACTTTCCTGATGGTTGTGATAGGTCGCTTACCGTAGAATTAAAAGATGAAGTTTCATTTGATATCATTTCTAAAAGTTTAACTTTTGCTGAAATAACAAATATCCTAAATCAAGCTATACAAGAAGATAATTGTGAAGAACTAGACAAGGTTGTACAAAATATTGAAGATTATGAAGGCAGGTCTATTACGCTGGATAATGTAAATTTAAAGAGTTTTTGTGAGCAACAACTTAACTTAGATTTACAAGATAGAAGCGATCATCAACATATATACTCAAATGTACTATCACAGTATAAATTTGATCAAGAGGAGTTCAAGTATGATTATTCAGTAAAAGAATTGGTACTATTGGCAATTGCAGCTAATGACAAGCTGACAGAACGATATCAGGACATACTTTTTATTGAAGAAAATTTGAGTCTTTTACCTTTACTTGTTGGTGGTCAAGAATACGTTAAAGCTTTTATAGGAAGATTCCATGATACTGATGGGATTTATGGAAGATTAAAAGATCAAACTATACAACTTGTTGAACCTAATAAGATTGACTTTTTCTCAGTTATAGCACTAAGAAAAGAGCAAGAATTATTAAATGCAGTTTTTGTCGAATACGTTTTAAGAGATTTTGGACAGGTGTTAAAAACAAGTAATCCTGATTCTTTGTATGGTGTGCTTGAAACAGCGTCTCTGATCAAAAATAAAGAATTCATCACGATAGTGCTAGATACATTTGAAAGATATATTAATGAGCTAACTAAAAAAGCCTCAACAGAAGAGTTATTAAAAAAGAGCTTTGCTACCTTGTTAGAAACTGCGATAAGTCAAGAACACATATCTGTCGTTGAATACTTGTGCAAACGATACACTAATAGCACAGATCATGCCATTTACGATGTATATGAACAAGCATTTGCAGATGATAAAGTTATTACAATACTAAGGCAACAAATCCTGAAAAACATAGGAGCTCGTGGCAGAAAAGAAATTTATGATTTAATTCTGAAAACTGCATTGGATGCTGGCAATATTGCATTTATTGAGCACCTATGCAAAGAATGTGCTGAGTGCAGCAATGATGTTATTAATTATCTTGATCATAAATTTAAAAATAACGAATTTGATAAAATATATGAATCGATTCTAGTTGCATTGTCTAATACTGGAAGTCAAAACATTATAGCCAGTGTTCTAGCTCATGTTCAAATTTATCAAAGCATACCCAATAATAAACAGCAAGTAGTCAGGCAAACCATACAAAGTATACTGAGAAATGCTATAAAAGAAGCTAATTGTGAAGTTGTTGTACTCTTATGTCAGCATGTTGACCTAAAATTCGCAGCTCTTCAGGCAATATACAAGAAAGAATTTGAGAAAGTTTTACCAGTAGTTGCAGAACAGCTTGAAAAAATAAGTATGGAACTTTTTCCAAGTATGACTCGTAATGAGTATCAAAAAAGTAGAGATACTTTGGATAATCTATATCTAATTAGAAGTTTGTTAGAAAGTAGTAAATTAATCAATACTTCCAGTAAAGCAAATATACAGACACAAACAGGTACACAAGTTAATAAAGGAAGTAGTAATAATGCAGCATCACCTATCTCAGCTATGATAGGCGAAACTGCAACTTCAAACCAAGTAGTGAATGAAGAAAATAACAATCAATCAAAAAATCCAAGACTTGAAAAGTCTGGCAGTCAACAACCACAAGAAAATGTGGACAGACGAGAAAATATTATGAATAATGAAAAGGCTTCAATAGAAGAAGCTATAGGTAATGATTATAGGAGGGGTAAAAATAGTGCTAAAAAACGTAAAGAGAGAATAAAACGATCTAAAGAAGAAAAAAAGAAAAATGAACAAGAAAAAGAAGTGCAATTTAGAGAACTATATGTTGGTAAAAATGATGGCTCAAAGGTAATCACTGAAGTTGATAGTAGTAAGAAGAAACAAGCTCCTGGTCAACTTGCTGGATATGTAGAACAAACAGGTGGTCTAGGTTCTTCGAATGATAATAATCCTTTAGATAATGGCACAAATGGTGAGAAGAATTCTACGCTTAAAACTGATGAACAAGATACAAAACCAGCACCAATACTAGAACCAGTGCCTTCAGTAGCTAGCGAAAACTCTGAACAAGAAGATGGTACTCAAACTACCACCAGGCAGCAAGAACCGAATCCAATTCCAACGCCTACACCGGTGCCAACGCCGAACCTAACACCAACGCCAAATCCAATTCCAACACCTACGCCAGAGCCGACACCACAACCAACACCGGCACTGAAGCCAACACTAATACCTTCAGTAGCTAACAACAAATCTGAGCAGGTGAATAATGCTCAAAGTAATGGTAGACAGTCTGATAATCAAAACAATAAAGATATACAAGATGTTAGCGCTACTATAAGTGATCAGGTAACTTCTGTGAGTAGTGATACTGAAAACAATAAAGTGGAAAAAAGTGGTGTGAGTTTACAAAGCAGCGGCTATGTGGACAATAGCACAGTATTATCCTTTGTGGATAGAGAGCGTGTTATTCATGTTGATGCGCAGGTTTCAGGGGATGTGAGTTGTCTGGTTGAAACTATTAGTGAAGATACTGATGAAGTTGCAAGTAATCAAAATGGTGTACTTTTGCTGGAAGCTCAACCTATGGTACAGAGTTATGATTCAAGTGAAAAAGGTAATACTAATTTGCAAAGTGCAGGTGATAGTAGTGTAGGTGTAGTGTCAAAGAATGGTAGTGATCAACTACCTGCCGATAATCTAGAGCAGAATAGCAAAGGGGTGGATGATAGTAGTGTATCTGTGCAGTCTATAGGTATGGTGATAAGTCAATCTAATAGTGCTTCCACTATAACTCTGGATGATCACAAGCCTCTCATGAAAGATATAGAAAATGATAATGATCCAAGTGAAGAAGATAATGATTCTCCACAGAATATCAAAAAAAGCACATTGTCTACTATAGTTGTTTCAACACTAGTCGTGGCTGCAGTAGCTTCGATAGCTATCTCTGTTTACTTAGAAATGTTAGCAGTGGGGATAGCAGTTGGAGCTTGTTGTCTGGTTGCCGCTACAATTATATACTACTGTACACCTAAAAGCCAAGTTGAAAACAACGAGGTTGAAAAATCTTTCAACACGGGGAAAGTACCTACTGCCGTGCATGTATAATAAATATAGTAGTTTACCATTTAATAATTTATTATAATTATGTTAATTATCGGTAAATAAGGACTTGGTAAACTACGAAGAAATATTCTTGAATAAAATAAAAGATATAAAAGATGAGGGGCGCTACCGTGAATTTACGCACTTTGCGTCATTACCAGGTAGGCTCCCCCACATTATGGACTATGAAAGAAATAGGGAAGTAATCGTCTGGTGCAGTAATAACTATTTGGGAATGTCACAAAATGAGAGTGTAATTGCCGCTATCCAAAATTCATCTGTTGGTGCTGGAGGAACAAGAAATATATCTGGTACAACAAAAGAGGTTGTCGAACTTGAAAAATCCTTAGCTTGTTTGCATAAAAAAGAGGCTGCTTTAACTTTTGCTTGTGGCTACCTCGCTAACCAGACAACACTTAGCACTTTATCATCTGTTATTCCTGGCGTAGTAATTTTTTCAGACGAGAAGAACCATTCTTCAATGATAGAAGGCATAAAATCAGGAAAAAGACCAAAACATATATTTAAACACAATGATGTTGATCACTTAGAGCAGTTGTTAAAGTCCGTAGACACAAAAACACCAAAGATAATAGCACTTGAGTCCGTATATTCAATGGATGGCGATATAGCGCCGCTTGAAGCGATATGCGATCTTGCAGATCAACATAATGCAATTACCTATTTGGATGAGGTGCACGCAGTTGGCATGTATGGTTCACATGGTGGCGGAATTGCAGAAAGAGAAGGTCTGATGGATAGAATAACCGTTATTCAAGGTACACTATCGAAGGCTTTTGGAGTGATGGGTGGGTATATAGCGTCTTCAAAGAGCTTGGTAGATGTAATAAGAAGTTCCGCTCCAGGATTTATTTTCACCACTGCTATGTCGCCTGTTTTAGCAGCGGCAGCAAAGGCAAGCGTTGAGCACCTAAAATCGAGCAACATTGAAAGGGAAAAGCAAAAGCAAGTCGTTGAAAAAGTAAAAAACTCACTGAGAAATGCAGGAATTAACTTCATTCCAACAGAAACTCATATAATTCCAATAATAATTGGCGATTCAGAGTTATCCAAAAAAGCATCAAAATTATTATTTGATGAGCATGGAATATACGTTCAACATATAAATTACCCGACAGTTCCAAGAGGAACTGAGCGTTTCCGTATTACCCCTACACCTTATCATACAGATGAAATGATAGAGCATTTAACAGAATCTCTTGTAAAAGTTTTCGAAAAGTTATCTATCTTTGTAGCCTGTTTATGCTATAGCTAGTACAGCCCTACGTCATACCGCGATTTATTCGCGGTATCTCAGCATGGATTCCGCTAACAAGTAGCGGAATGACGAGTTTTACGCTTATCAAATTGTAGGTAAACATAAATTACTTTAGCTATAGTTTTATATCTCCAGCAATGATTAGCCCGTTGTCTTCCGTTAGCCTTCCACCGCTTTCTTGTAGAAAAAGTCTACCGAGCAAGGCTTTATATTTGTTAACTCCAGAGTAAACTGTTCCTCTGTGCCTTCCTGCTGCAAGGTATGCAAAGCCTAAAATTGTTGAACCTATGGAGCGTACATTACTATTGCCAGGCAGCAATTTATTTAACAAATTACCACTTACATCTATTAGACCCCCTTCACGGCTTTTCACTCGCATTTTTACATGACGAGATCTAAAATCCTCAAGAAAAGCACCTTTCTTTTCTTCTGCCCAAAAAGTTTCTCTAAGAGCCGGAGCATCAATTACAGCTGCCACAACTTTATTTTTATGAATGAGACAGACTGATACTGCAAAATAAACCATGCAACTAGAAAAGTTCTCCCTGCCCTCTATAGGTATAATAAACCAGGTATAAGTGTCATCTTTTACTTCTTGATCAGTATCATCTTCAAAAATAAAATCATAGTCTCGTTTGTAGTCGTGCAAGCAATCGTATATGGTTTGCTTGGATTTTGAATAAGTTTTATTGATAAAGTCTGCTGATTTAACATTAGAAATTTGCAATTCATTAAAATCGCGCATAAGCTGCCTGGAAGCATTACGCACAGAATCAAGCATCACATTAATTCGTGGTGATGAGATGGACATTCTTCTTTTTACTCTTTCACTCTTTCATAATAGCTGTCACCTGGAGTATATACTACAATTTTATCCTCTTCTTTTATAAACTGAGGCACGTTAACGCGCATTCCGTTTTCCAAAATTGCAGGCTTATAAGAAGCAGTAGCAGTTTGTCCTTTAATAACAGACTCTGTTTCTTTCACAGCAAGTCTAACATAATCAGGCACATGCGCAGAAATTATTTTGTCTTGATAAGCTACAACTTTAATTTTCATGTTATCCTGTAAATAAATCTTTTTTTCTCCCAATAAGTCCAAATTTATAGTGATTTGCTCGTAATTACTTGGATGCATAAGATTTACAATGTTTCCTTCAGTGAAAAGGTAAACATATTCCTCTTCATCTAAAATTGCCCTTCTGATTGTTGCATCAGAACGAAATCTTTCATAGTGTTTTGCTCCGGTTTTAATGTTTTTCATTTCAGCTTGTATGTATGCACCACCTTTACCAGGTTGAGTATGCATAATGCCTACAACCAAAAATAATCCGCCGTTATGTTCCAACACCTGACCTGGTCTGATATCGTTAGCTCTTTCTGCCATAATTACATTTTCAGTTTGATCTTACAATTATAAGTAGCTTTATATAAATATCAAAGTCTTTATTAGTCAATAAATTCTGGTATATTTAATACTATATACCTCCCCTTTATATTTATATGTGGAAATATCTCTTTAGTGAAAGATAGCATAATGCGTTTTTTTGTGTTGATAACTAAAATTTCTAATATATCCCCTGAGCCAAAATTATACACAGATTTTACATTGCCATATAATTCATTACTTTCCAGCCTTACTTCCATATCTACAAGGTCACTTTGGTAAAATTCATCCTCATCATTTAGCTCTGGTAACTTGCTTCTTTCTATATATAGCTTCTTATTCCTTAAAAGCTCTGCTTCATTACGGGAATTTACTCCGCTTATTGTAGCTATTACTAAATTATCACCTATGACGGATACTGAGTCTATTTTATAATTCTCATCACCACTTATTAGCTTACCATATAAGGAGATATTTTCAGGCTTTTCAGTAAAGGTTTTTACTTTAACAGCTCCTTTAATTCCGTGAGGAGAGGTAATAATTCCTAAGCATACCAGATTGTCGTTCATATTAATGCAAGTATCTAATCAGAAGATTTCTCAGATAAATATTGAGTCAAAATCTCGATGCCTTCATCAATCTCTTTTTCAGTGATAATGAGTGGAGGTAAAATTCTCACAACGTTATCTGATGTTACCCCAACAGTAAGCAAGCCGCGATGACTTAACTCTTCTGCACACTTTTGATTGTCTGCTTTCACTTTTATTCCAAGCATTAACCCTTTCCCTCTTGCTTCCTCTATTATTGGAAATTTACTTGCTAAGTCTTCTAGTTTATTTTTTAAGTATTTACCTCTAATTTCAACATTTTTCAAAAAGCCGGGGCTGAGCAATTCTTCGAGCACAGCATTACCTACTGAGGTTGCAAGCGGATTGCCACCAAAAGTGGAACCGTGCATACCGACCGCCATATATTTAGCAGCATTTTCAGTCGCAAGACAAGCCCCTAGCGGAAACCCGCCGCCTATTCCCTTTGCAAGGGCACATATATCAGGTTCCACTCCTATATGTTCGTATGCAAATAATTTTCCTGTCCTACCAGCACCGCATTGTACGCAATCAAAAAATAACAATATGTCATTTTCATCACACAGCTTTCTTAGTTCTTTCATAAAGACTTCATTCATTACTTTGATACCACCTTGCCCTTGTATTGGTTCTATTAATATAACGCCTATACCACTTGAAATTGCTTTCTTTACGCTCTCAATATTGGGCTCGATGTTATCACACCAATCAATGTAGGGATTTAGTAATTCAGAAAATTTCTGTTTATCGTTTGTAGCACAAGTTAAAAAGGTTCTTCCATGAAATGCACCATGAAATGTTAAAATTCTGTGACGATTTTTATTGCCTTTTCCATTTTGATAGATCCTAGCAATCTTAAGTCCACATTCTACTGCCTCTGATCCAGAATTTGAGAAAAATACAGTGTCAGCGAAACTGTTGTTTATTAATTTTTCTGCAAAATTATTGGCAGCAGGTATATTATAGGTATTTGATATATGCCATAATTTTTCTCCTTGCAATTTTAGAGCACTAATTAATCGCGAATTAGTGTGACCTAAGCTACTAACGGCTATTCCGGAGTGAAAATCTACGTAGCGCTCACCATCAACATCATATAGGTAGATACCTTTGCCATGAGAAAAATTTATATTAACAGGAGAATAAACTGGCAAAATAGGAGAAATTGTCATAAAATATTATATGCTAAATTTTATTATTAATAACATAAAAACCGTTGTTTCACAATAAGAAGGACATGTATAAGCTAGGTAAATTGATGTTTTCTGCGTTGAAGAAAAACAAATACACAAAAGTTATTGTATTACTCTCATCGATCTTTATGATTTTATTCAGTGTGATATATTGTAATCATTTACTAAGGAGTAATTTCCTTTCTTCTTACCGTGATTCAAGTGTAAACTTAAAAAGCGTACTGGAAAATGGCATAATAAAAAAATACCATTATTTACTAATAGAAAAGCATCACATTAAATACAAAATTTTTGACTACATAAACCAACTAGTAAAACTACGTGCTGAATTATTACAATCAGTGAGCAAAGTAAAGGATTTCAGCTTAATACTGTATGATCAAAACGGCAGAATAATATTCAGTAATTTTAACACTCAAGATTATGATTATGAACAGTTACTTACAAACGATGAAATTGATAAACTATTAAGTAACCAAGAAATATTTTATACTACAGGAAATACATCAACTTCTATTTTCCCTATATTCCATGAAAATAGCGTTAAACCGTCGTTTTTTTTGAAGATTCTTCGAAACTACAATAATTCTTATGTTATAGCATATGGCCTGTTTTTAACATTTTTGGGCCTATTATTAATAATCTTAATATTAATAATGTTCTATTTGCACTTTTCTAATACCCAAATGCTAGCCAAGCAACATAAAACTAACATTGAATTACAGCAGATAAAAGAGGCATTAGAGCAAGAAAATGCAAATAAGCTAAAATTTTTTGCAAGCGTTACACATGAATTACGCACACCTCTTAATGCTATTATTGGATTTGCGGAGTTGATCAAAAATAAAACTTTAGGTTCAATGGATAATTCTCAATACAAGGAGTATGCAGACGATATATATAATGCAGGGACGCATTTACTTGCTTTAATTAACGATGTGCTCGATTTTTCTAAAGCTGAATCAAGTAGTTTAACAGTAGAAAAAGTGAAGTTTAACCTGAACAAAATAATGGATTCATGCATAAATATGCTATTACCTAAATTAAGAGAAACTGAGATTAATTTAAAAAAAGAGATACCTAATAAGCAATTATTAGTTATTGCAGATCCTAAGAGAATGAAACAAGTTATAATAAATTTATTATCAAACTCAATCAAATTTACCCCAAAGGGTGGTTTAATAAGAATGGTGGTAAAAGAAAATATAGAAAAAAACTTATTAACTATTGAGTTTCATGACAATGGAATAGGAATAATGCAGCAGGACATATATAAAGTTATGTCTGTTTTTGGCCAAGCAGATTCGGGGTATAGAAACGAAGGTACGGGCATCGGATTGCCGCTAAGCAAGAAATTAGTAGAGTTAATGGGTGGAACTTTTGACATTAAAAGTGAAGCAAAACTTGGTACTACGATAACATTGAACTTCTTTTATGAAGAACAAACATGTGAAGATTCGATTGATTTTTAATAGGATCTATTTGATATGGCCTTACATCAGACGAAAACCACACTTTATCAAAAGCGGCAAGCCGAGAAGGTAGGCAGAAATTCATCAATAAGCCCCCATCAAGAATCTTATCTGTTAGCTATATATAAAATTTGATACTCTGACTACAATATACTACTATAGATAGAAGTGTTATTAATGGAGCAAGGTATGGAATTAGCAGTAGGAAATAATGCACCCGATTTTAGCTTGCCAGCAGATTCTGGTGAAAATTTATCACTGAGTGAATTTTTTGATAAAAAAAATGTAGTTCTTTATTTTTATCCTAAAGACGATACTCCGAGTTGTACAATGGAGGCAAAAGGCTTTAGAGATAAAATAGATGATTTTTCTTCCCTTGACACAGTGATAATTGGTGTATCAAAAGATAGTGTTAAGTGCCACGCTAACTTCAAAGCAAAATATTCTCTGCCGTTTTCTTTAGTTTCTGATGAGAATGCTGAAATGTTGGGAAAATATGGTGTTTGGGTAGAGAAAAGTATGTTTGGCAAAAAGTATATGGGAATAGAACGCACTACTTTTTTAATAGATAAAAAAGGTAAAATAGTGAAGATCTGGAAAAATGTAAAAGTTAGTGGACATGTTGATGAGGTTCTGGAAGAAGTAAAGAGAATATAAACTAAAGAATAGGTTAATGGCTACCCATTGCTACATAAAAAAGCTGAAATTACATAATTTTCGTAGCCACTCAAACTTTGAACTGGATTCAGATGATAGCTCAGTTGTAATAACTGGCAAAAACGGTATTGGTAAAACTAATATACTTGAAGCAATCTCGTTGCTTGCTAAAAGCAATGGAATGAAAAAAGCAAAAGCCAGTGAGATACAAAATAGATTCAGTAATGAAGATTGGGTAGTGCACTATGATTTTTTTAATGGAATGGATTTTAATTCAATTGGTATCGCAAAGAGTTTTGATAAGAAACTAATACAAATTGATGGAAAAACGCAATCGAGTTATTCATCTCTGTATAAGATATCCAATGTAATATGGCTAATTCCACAAATGGACTATGTTCTTCTTAATTCTCCAAGTGACAGATTAAAATTTTTAGACCGTATAGTCTCACTGTTTGAGGAAAATTACACTTGCTGCTACATGAAACACAGAAAAGCTAAACGTGAGCGAAGTAAACTGTTGAGAGAGAACACCTTGGACGAAAATTGGCTCTCTAGTCTTGAAAACATAATGGCCGTTAATGCAGTTAGTATTTTACGTATGCGATCGTCTGTTTTAAAGACACTACAAGACACAATTGATAACCATTCCAGTGAGTTTTTTCCGAAGGCAAGTTTGAAATTCAGCAGCCAGATAACTTTGGACGATACTGCAGAATATTTTCAGAATCGTCTAAAGGAAAACAGAGAAAAAGACTCATTGACTGGTAGAGTAACCTTTGGTGTGCATAACGATAATTTTCGGGTTTTTTGTCAAAAAAGAAACGTACCAATAAATCTGTGCTCCACTGGAGAACAAAAGTTATTACTGCTTTCTATTATTTTATCCAGTGTAAAAGCAAGGTGTATTCATTACAATAAGGCACCACTTCTTCTACTTGATGATATAATGTCTCATCTGGATAAACATTACAGAAAGGCGTTAATAGAGGAAGTGTTAAGTATTCAATGTCAAACTTGGATAACTGATGTAAATCAAGATAATTTCAATAGCTATCTTTATTCTTTCAAGTTTTTTGAATTATCAAATGAATTAAATGCAAAACTTCCTTGACAAACCTCGCCAGCCCCCTTATTATGAAACTGAAGCTATTTATTTATCTTCGCAATCTGTGCAGGTTAATGACAAAAAACTTAGGGTATTTGGCGTCTCATGTTTAATTTTTCGCACTACGTGCATCGCATGTCTTTAAAAATTTCTGGGTTTTTACCTATATAAGCCGAAACGCGCTTACAAAGCGTTTAAGACAGCAAAAAACGTCAAATTGACAAGGGAGAATTTGAATGCTAGCTACTACGGGGTTTCTTTGCCTTTTTTCCTGCTTAGTAAATTTCTTAAACACTTGCGGTGTAGGTTAGTTGCAAGTTAAAAGCAGCTAAATCGCTCTTAATCAAGCGTTTTAGAATAAAAAAACGCCGATATTTTAGTACATAGTAAATAGCCAACCACCACGGGGCTTCTTTTGCCTTTTTTTCGTTTGGTAAATTTCTTAAATATTTATGGCTAAACGACAACCGTCATCCCGCTACTTGTTAGCGGCTGAGATACCGCGAATGAATCGCGGTATGAAGGTTTGCGGTGACATGACGATAACCTTGTCATTCCAGCGCGTGACGCTGGAATCCAGCTTTTGATCGAAAATGTTGTATAGTGCGTTTGTTTACAATTTTTCTGGATCCCAGTGTCTGGGCACTGGGATGACACCTTTGTGTTTGAGGCAAAATCGGCTATAACACTTAACACGCGAATTCTGGATTAAAGGAGAATAGAAAAGGCAGAAAACAGGGTAACTCAGCAATTATAAAAAAATAGATGAGGTTACCCATGGAAGATATAACAAAACTGTTTTGTTTGGTCGATGATTTTTGCAGAGATATAGAGAAAAATTTTGCAGGCAAACTACTGCCAAATGGTAAAAAACCCACAAGAACAACGGAAATTGAGCACTCTGAAATCATGACAATAATCCTGCTATATCAACAATCTCCGTGTAAAAATTTCAAAACTTTCTATCTACATTACCTAACGTTGCTCTACAAATCAGAGTTTCCAAAGTTGCCTTCATATACCAGGTTTGTTGCTCTAAAGCCTAGGGTTTTGTGGCATTTAGCAATGTTGTTGCATTGGCTTTGTGGACAGTCAGAAAACACTGGAATTTCATATATAGACACAACTCCCATTGCAGTTTGTCATGCAAAAAGAATATCCAAAAACAAAGTTTTTGCTGGAATTGCAAAATTAAGCAAGAGTACTTACGGCTGGTTTTTTGGTTTCAAATTACATATGGTAATCAATGAAAATGGTGAAATTCATGCACTTACGCTAACAAAAGGCAATGTTGATGATAGGATACCTGTGCCAAATTTGACGGAAAAATTAACCGGCCTTTTGTTTGGTGACAAAGGTTATATTGCAAAAGAGCTTTTTCAGAAGCTGTTTGACCGAGGTTTGAAACTTGTTACCAAGGTGAAAAAAGGTATGAAAAATACATTAATTTCGCTAAATGAGAAGATTTTACTGAGAAAAAGGTCTATCATTGAGACTGTTTTTGGTTACCTAAAAAATAGACTAGAAATTGAACACACTCGCCATAGATCCCCTGTTGATTTCTTGGTTCATATCTTTTCTACTCTCATCTCCTATTCCATCAAATCCAAAAAGCCTTCTATTTCCTATACTTCCTTCCTTAATCCAGAATTCGCGTTATAAGCTTCCCCCAGGGTGGTTATGTGACATTATTATGAATGTTGCATTTTTTATTAATGCTTTTCTTGTAATTTCCTTTATGTATACCGGTGCTTTTTCCATTTCACCAATATAGGATTCCTCTCCAATTAGCTGGCGCCTGGTATTCAAGTACAGTATTTTTACACATTCCCTTTCTGAGTGGCCTATACTTACGTTTAAATATTCTACTAGCCCTTGTAAGTTATCCATTATTGGCTCACTCTTGAGCTTTTCTCTAAGTACCCTTTCTAGCGTTTCCTTAACGCACATAATCATTGCTATTGAAGAATCAGTTACTCCTTCTATAACTTTCAGGTCATCCATTTCTCGGCCTAAAATCCTTCCTACTCCTGCATAGGTATTCACCAGATTTTTAGCAATTTCTTGAGCCTGTGGCCTTTCATGTACTGCACTTAGAAACGTTTCCATTATTTCACGATCAAGTAGTGCTTTACCTTTGCTTTCTAATATTCTAAATTCTATTTCTTCTTTACTTTTATTCATATAATTTACCTTTCACTAACAACAAACTTTTTTTTAATGTTTACTGCTGTTTTTTATCAGCATTGGCATAGCTTGCGAGTGAAGTCAAATCAATTTCTCAATCTTTTTTATTTATTTTTTTATGAGATAGTAAGGATATTAATAGTTACTAGTTTCTTTAAACGATGTCGTTGTATTTTTATACACCAATTTGACGTCTCCTATAGCTTTAAACTCATCGCATCCATTTGCTAGCCCTTTTAGGTACTTTATAGCAGAGTTAATAAAAGATGTACAAGTTGACGTCTAAAGCAGAAGATGCTATTCTTAGGCCATCTGTGACAGTCGTTTTTTTTCTCTAACATACCCAAAGTTTAAAAAAATAAGATTTAAACACAAAAGAGTTGAATATTTCTTCAGAATTGTGTATAATTATTAATGCTTTTTAGGTTAGTTCGTTATGGCTCTTTCGAAGTTTCTCGATCCCAAAAATGATGTCGCCTTTCGCCGTATATTTGGTACAGAAAAGAATAAAGATATCCTCATTCACTTTCTCAATGATATTCTGGGTTTTACTGGCAAAAATGAAATAAAGGATATAGAGTTTTTAAGTACTATTCAAGACCCTGATATTGCCTCTAAAAAGCAAAGCATTGTTGATGTATTATGTAGAGATTCCACAGGGGTGCAATGGATTATTGAAATGCAGGTCGCTAAAACCAAAGGCTTCGAAAAACGTGCCCAATACTATGCTGCTAAAGCCTATTCAAGACAAGCCGATAAAGGTGATCAATACCAAGACCTTAAGGAAATTATCTTTATTGCTATAGCAGATTGTGTTTTATTTCCTGATAAGTCTGAGTATAAATCAAAGCACACTATTCGAGATGAAGATACTAATGAGCATGATCTAAAAGATTTTTACTTCATATTTATTGAATTGCCAAAGTTTCCAAAAACCAAAGAGGATCAGCTTTCAAGTATAGTTGAAAAATGGATATACTTCTTTAAATATGCAGATGAGACTAGCGAAGAAGAGCTGGAAAAAATAATAGGTAGCGATCTAATAATTAAAAAGGCCTATGAAGAGCTAAATAAATTCAACTGGTCAGAAAAAGAATTTATTGCCTATGAACAGGAAATAAAACGTATTCTTGATGAACAGGCTGTCCTCGCTCAAAAACTTGATGATGCTACTCAAAAAGGCATCAAAATCGGTGAAGAGAAGGGCGAAAAACAGGCTAAAATAGCAGTGGCAAAGGAAATGCTTATTGATAAAATGGATATCAACACTATTGCCAAATTTACTGGACTGCACATCAGTGAAATCGAGAAACTTTGTTCAGAGATTGCTAATGATACTTTATAACGATAATATAATTGAGTGCTTAATGACATTAAGGATAATAATATCGATGAAGTAAGCATCTGCTTCCCCTTACTACCCATGGTTGGCGTTGATTTTTGCTAGCTCTTTTAGAAAAGAGAGTTATAATGTCAACTGAAAGTGAGAAAAATGATCATGGTAAGCTAGATAAAATTATTCTTAGTTTGAAATTGGTATAAGGTATTAAGATGAAAAAATTGAAATTTCAGAATTACTAAAAAGAATAGCAATCTGTTTACTATGTGTGGCAACTATTGTCTCTATCGCTTTTTTGTTTGCCTATATGCATACGATGTTGCTTAGTAAAGGGTATGAGTTAGCCGCACATTATCTTAGTGAAACCATGCCTTTTGTGTTACTTGTCGTTTTCTTTTTTATTGCTTGGTTTATATATGATCAAATATTCAGCAAACTAAAGGAAGTAGAGCTGCCTATATCGATAGAATTAGCTAATTCAGATGATAAAAGAATAACATTTGCTGATGTTATAATTGATGACTCCTTAAAACAAAGGTTGCAGATGATTTGCTGTGACAAGATGAAGGAAGAAATGCGCAAGTTGTTTGGAGATAAAAGTATTAATTCACTAAAAGGTTACATGTTACATGGCCCTCCTGGAAATGGTAAAACGCTTATTGCTTGTGCAATTGCAGGTGAATCAAATATGAATTTCATAAGCATCTCAGGCCCTGAACTTATTGGAGTATATATTGGTCATGGTGCACATGCTGTACGCGAGCTTTTTAAAATAGCAAAAAAATATTCTCCTTGTATAGTCTTTATAGATGAAATAGATGCAGTTGCTCAAAAAAGAAGTACCGCTAATAACTCAGCTTACCATTGTCGAGAGAGTTTAACACAGTTATTAACTGAAATAGATGGATTTAAGAGCAGAAAAGATATAATAGTAATTGGTGCAACTAACCTTATCGGTGATATAGGTCCAGCACTTACTAGACCTGGACGTTTAGGTAATAAGGTTTATGTCCCTAATCCAAACATAGAAGCGAGACAAAAGATATTGGAACTTTATATGCAAGGTATAGAAACCGATAATAAGTTAAACCTTAAAAAAATTGCAGAAGATACTGCAGGCTGTTCTGGAGCTGAGTTAGAGCAATTAGTAAGTGAGGCAAAAATGTGTGCTGTTAAAGAAAGACGGTCTAAGGTTAGTGAAAAAGATTTCTATGACTCGCTTCGTCATATGTTGTATTCAGAAAGAAGATGTCTACCAAAGTCATATTCAAGCGTACAGACACAGACAGAAGCACCTTATTCTATTTGGAGTTAAAACTATCATAAATTTTTCTGTTATTTCTAAATGAATTGCTATTAACTTAGTAATATGTACCACTAATAACTTAAACAATCCAACCATTTCCAGCACCCAAAACCAGCAAGCGTGAGAAGTTTTCGTTTTGGGATGGGTTGGTCTAGAGTTAAGATCTTGGATATTTTTGAGCACCTTTAGTAAGTAAGCGTTTCCTCTATTTTCAAGTTTGAGGTTTAGTCACTATTTGTATTGCTCTGCCTCTGATGCTCTCTCCTTTGATAGTAATTTTTATATCATTACACTCCAAGTATAATATGTTGTGTTGCACAATGTTATGCAAAAGAGTATAATAAAACTTATATCAAATACTTTACAAGAAAAAGTGGTGGTAGAGGCAAAAGTGAACATTAATAAGAAGGAAAGCGCATGCTAAAGCTTGAAAAAGCAGCAAGAATAAAAGATATTATTGAAAGGTTAAATGGTGTGTGATATAATATAGTGTAAGAATGTAAATAATTTTATTGACATCTTTACGTTAACACTTCTTAAATGTTTAGTACTGTAGAATTAAATTATTAAGCTTTATGAGTGGAGTAAAAATGGCAGAAAACCTTATAGGCAACAACAAAGACAATGATTTAATAGAGGGAGCAAAAATAATGGAAAATTTTTCAGATAATAACGGAAACGGTAGCTCAATCTTCCAAGGAAAAATCAGGGAGCAAGATTTCTCTGCGGAGAAGAAGTTAAATGAACTAAAAGCAGCCATAGAGGAGCTTAACAGACAAGATTTGCTCAGAAGGCTCGAGTGTGAGCATCAGGCTTCTAGCTGTATCGATGAAGTATCATCTCAAGCAGAGATACATATCAAAGATGATGAGGATTACTTCAATGGTGAAAGAGAAAGAGTACTCGGAGATTTCTGGAATTTCTTTGAATCTCTCTTCAACCTCTTTGAAGTAGATGTAGATGATCCGAAAATCTACCAAATGTTCAAGGAGAAGAAAGAAAAGAACCTGATTGCTGCGATAATGAAGTTTTTGCGTGATAAGCTTAAGGAGTTAATCAAGAACATCTTCACAAGTAATTTAGATTTGAGTTGGGACAAGAGGTTGGACAAAGAGATAAAAGAATTGCAGGAGAAATTGGGCAGTGGTGAGTTATCAGAAGAGGAGTTTGCAAGGGTGTTAGAGAGGCTCGATGCTCTACAAAATCTTAAACTAAAGTTACAGCTCGCCGTTACCGGATGGATTATTACAATGTTCGCAGAGATGTTTGGAGTTGAGCTAGCAGCTATAGTAGAGGCATCTAAAGAAGAAACAGCTAAAGCAGAAGATAAAAAAGCAGAAAAAACATCATTAAAGGAAGAAGCAATTAAAGAAGTTCGTAAAGACGTAGAAATCAAGGTAGACGAAAGAGAAAAACCTAAAGTGCCGGTTTTCCTTTTTGACGTTTCACCCAGATTTGTAAGACCGGTTGTTCTGAACAAACCAGAACTTGAAATTATGTCAGATCCTTTGAAATATCTATTGCGTCTTACTGAGCTTGAAAGAAAATCTCATGAAAATTCACAAAAACTAGAAAAAGTGAACGAAGAGAAAAAAGCGAAGCCGGCAGAACCGAAGGTAGCTGAGCGTCCACCTACTCCAAAGACTGCACCGAATATGACAGGGGCGGGGCCAAGAGTTGTTCAAAAAACTTTAGAACATTCTGGTAAGGATGACAGGGATGATCTGAGTGATGTTAATAGTAAAGAAGTACCAACAATCAAATCTACTAATGTAACCAAGTCTATTAGTGAGCAAAGAACGGATGACGCTTTCGCTGAATTTGCAAAAGAATTTGCCAATTTTAGAATGACTACTTGGAATGGTGCTGAGAATGAAGGTTCTGTGAATAATGCTCAACCACCAAAAGGATTGACTAATGATGTAAAAGTTGAGAAATGTGTAGAAGGTCAGTCAGTAGGGAAGACATAATCATGAAAATAGTTATATTCCAGTGTCTGGGCACTGGGATGACAAGAAAAAGAGGTACTGGTATGACATTAAAGAGTAGGAGTTGATGATAAAAAGAAACACAGGTGTCATTCAGCGTCTTTTTTTGTCATTCCAGCGCGTGACGCTGGAATCTAGGAGTATAAAAATGATGAATAAAATTTATGCTAAAAAATATAAAAAAAGTGCTTGCACTACAATTTATTTTTAGTATATTAATTACATAATATTTTTACTAGGGGTTAATATGCATAGTGGTAATGATAAAAAAGATAGCGGTAGTTCAAAAGGGTGGATTACAAGCAGCAGGTATGAAAAATATAACGGTCCTAATAAGGAAATACGTGAGCAGTATAAGAAAGAGATGCGGGAACGTGAAAGTAATAAACCTGATACACGAATGGATAAGTGTAGCTCTACTGGTGCCGGTGGCAGTAAAGATAATAAAAAATAATATAACTTTACAGTAATTTTAATAGGAGTGGTTATGCCAACAAAAGTTTTTGTAACAGAACTAGTTAATGCGTTTAATTTAAATAATTATTTTTCTGATAATATTTATACTAATTTTACTGTGCAGGGTGGAACGAAAGGAAAAAATGATAAGATTGTCAGTTCATTTGGTCGTGATGGAGATATAAAGAAATATTTGAAGGAGGTGAGAGAGGAGATAATAAGACAACACTATAGTAATGAAGAGGCAGCAGGTGGGTTCTATAATTTAAACTGTTTGCCATTTGTTTTTGATGTCGATTTTAATAAAAAAGGAAAGTTTATAAATCAAAATGTGAAAGTAGTAGAGCTAGCAAATCTTACGGATAGTAAAGTAATCCATAACTTAAAGCTTCATTTTGCTAATGAGTTTCAGGAACGTGTGGAAGCAGGAGTTACAGGAGAGCTAAAAGCGATGGGGATGACGAAAGATGAGGCTTTGAAATGCGTGAGAAAGTCTGTTCAGTTAGAAAGAGTAGGTAAGCCCTCTCCTTATCTATACTGTATATCTTTTGGTGATGGGTATTTTAAGGAGATAGGGCATCCAAATCCTTCACGGTTTCTTGAGTTATTTAGGAATGTGTATGTTGCAAAATTTAACTTAAGGTTAGAGAGGTGTGGTTTAAATGATAGTTCAATCTTTTATGAACAAAGAGATAATAAGTTGTATATTAAAGATATTACCGACATTAATGTCATCAAGGATATAGTAAGATATGTTAAAGAGCGAATAGCGCTTGATTTTAAAACTCCAGGCGACGTAGATTCCAAAGTTGAAAATTGCAAAGATGCTATTAATGATTTAATTTTTAAAATAACAGGAAAGTTTATTGAAGGTTGCGAATATGATGTGTTTACAAATAAAGACAAAATAAAGAGTGGTCATAGTTTTGCTCTTATACCTTTAGTAGAAGTAAATGGTCAGGTGGTTCCTTTGAGTGGGGAAGATGCATATAAGATTAAGAAAAAATTTTACGAGATTTTAGGTGATGTTGTTTTTAGCAATATTAAAGGTGAAACTAAAGACGAGCTTGGACAAATTAGCAGTTCTGAAGGGCCAGTTTATGCTTTCTCTAATAAGCAGATTGCTCTTTTACTCCCTATAATTATGCAGTCTCCAATTGCATATAATCAAATAAACGGACGTTTTGAATTTGCAGTTGATCTTGAGAATTTTAAGAGACGTGGCTCGAGTCGATCCTCCTCAACAGTAGCTTCTCCATTCAATTCTCCTACACATGCAGGCCCGAGTGGACTAGAAACACCGCCCAACCCAAGAAAAAGAAACAGAGATAGTGGTATTGGTGAGTCACCTACGAAACTTGAGGATTCTGGTGCTTCAAGTGGTGGTCCAAGATCATTGTTTGAGCAACCACAGGCACAGAAGTGTCCCACGCGGAGTCCCGATGGAGCATTAGATGGGCCTCCCAGGCAATGGTCAGAAAGAGAGGAAGAAACAGGGAGAGTGCTTCGGGAGGAAATAGGTCAGGCTAGTACTTCTTCTCAGCAAACGGACGATATGCCACACAGGTCATACACGAGCAGATGTAGACAGGAACCGTTAATGTCACAACCGTCGACACTTAGAGAACTTTTATTATCGGAAGGTGTTTATGAAAGTATGCCAATAGAGATTCGGGATCAGAAAATGACCTGTAGACCATCATCGATTCCTTTTCCTACAGCATGGGATAATTCAATATCCTTAAATTTTGGGGTTTCTGAAGATTCTCCAAAAGATACGGAGAACATTTGTAATGAGGAACCTGAAAAACAGCAAGTTACTGATAAAAGTGATCGAAAAAGTAGTGATGAGTGTTCTGAAGCAAAGTCACAAGATAGTAAATATCCGAAGAAACATGGGGGTGGTTTGTTCTGTAAAAAAGGAATGCCGATACTAGCAAAGTCATCACCTTTTAAGCGACGTAGCGTAGAGCGTGATACGATGTGTTCAAGTAAAAGTGATCTTGTGTATCATGTAACTGAAAAATCATCTGTGTCTAAGCCATTTTTTTCATTTCCAACTAGAATAAAAGCAAAAAGTAATCCACCCTCAGGAGTGACTTCTCCTACGCATGAAGGTGGACCAGAGTGGCAACAACGTCTTAGTCCTGATCAGAGGGAGGAACTATGCAAAGTTCTTTCTCCTGAGATGAAGGAGAAGCTAAACTCCGGCTTTTTTCTTCCTGGGTACGAGAAGTTACTACACTTACTTTATGTTGATAGTGAGATACTGCATTCACTTCTTTCTACTTCTGAGGGAGCAGAGCAAGTGTGCTCAGTTCTTCCTCCTGAGAAGGGGAAGCAACTACACTCAGGTTTACCTTTTAAGACAAAAAAAGGCTTACTTTTTACATTCTTTGATGATGAACAAGAAATTAGTCGTAACGTTTCTACAAGTTCTGCAGATAGTGGTTATTCTTCAGGATTACCTGCTTCTCCTGCTGTGCCACATAAGGAAAGTGTCTCTTCAGAGTTCAAAAAGTGTAGTGTGCAACAGGTAAAGCATATGTCAGAAGCTTTGGAGAAAAATGGAGGTTTTTAGATATATCTTAACCACCCAAGTGTTTTATTAGGGTTGGGGCCAAAGTCCCTGACCCTGAAAGCACTGGTGTTGGTTTTTCTTGTCCATTGCAGATATTGCGCGGTACTAAATATTTAAAAAGTATTAATATAAAGATATCAATAAAATTATTTACATTTTTATAATATGCACATTACATCATGTGTTATTTAACCTTACAATAATTTTTTTATTCTTGCTGCTTCTTCAAATTCTAAATTTTCAGCATGCTTTATCATTTGCTTTCTCAAATCATCCTTATTAGTATTTACTTTCGGTTCTGCTATTGCCCTCTCCTGTAAGGTGTTTGATATAGGTTTTATTATAGTCTTTGGGACAATATTGTGCAATATATTATGTTCTTCTTGTTTTTTTCTTCTTCTTTCGGTCTCTCTTAATGCACGGTCCAGAGAACCAGTGATTTTATCTGCATACAAAATTACTCTACCTTCAGCATTACGTGCAGCACGACCAATCGTTTGAATTAATGAAGTTTCCGATCGCAAAAATCCTTCTTTATCAGCATCCAAAATTGCAACCAACCCACACTCTGGAATATCAAGACCTTCCCTCAGCAAGTTAACACCTACTAAAACATCGATTTCTTTAGATCTCAATTTGTATATAATTTCTATTCTCTCCAGCGCACCAATATCAGAATGCAAATAACTCACTTTCATATTCAATTCACTCATATATTCAGCTAAATTTTCAGCCATTTTTTTCGTCAATGTAGTAATTAAAACACAAAATCCCTTCCCTATTGTCACTTGTGCCTCATGAATTACATCATCAATTTGACTCTCTATTGGTTTTACAATGCAGATTGGGTCCGTAAGCCCTGTTGGACGGATAACTTGCTCTATAAATACATTACTGGTCTTTGCCAACTCATACTTTCCGGGAGTGGCTGAAATGTAAATAGTCTGCGGCCTAACTCCCTCCCACTCTTCAAATTTTAATGGACGATTATCAAAAGCGGAAGAGAGCCTGAAGCCATAGTCGATCAATTTCTTTTTACGCGCCTCATTACCACTGTACATCGCACCAACCTGAGGAACGGTGACATGACTCTCATCAACAAATAAAATTACGTCTTTAGGTAAATATTCAAACAAAGTAGGTGGTGGATCCCCAGCTTCCATTCCATAGAGATAACGCGAATAATTTTCAATACCTTTACATATTCCTGTTGTTCTCATCATTTCGATATCAAAATTAGTGCGTTGCTCGAGGCGCTTTGCTTCAACAATCTTGTTTCGCGAGTAGTAATAATCCAAGCGTTCATGCAGCTCTTTTTTGACTAGTTCAATTGCCTGCAACAAAGCCTCACGTGGGGTTATGTAATAGCTATTTGGAAAAATGGTGATTTTATTTACGCCTTTGGTAACATTGCCCGTTATAGCATCAACTTCAAAAATTTCTTCTACTTCATCGCCAAATAACGATAAACGCCAAGCTTTACTTTCATAATGGGAAGGAAATATATCAACAATATCGCCGCGCACTCTGAAATATCCTCTCTCAAACCTGGCATCAGAGCGCTTGTATTGAAGATCAGTTAAGTTGCTCAGGAAATCATTAATACGAATTTTATTTCCAACACTAAGCGGTATGATCATGCTGCGGTAGCTCTCAGGCGAACCAAGACCGTATATGCAGGAAACACTGGCAACTACGATCGTATCCCTGCGCTCCAAAAGGGAGCAGACGGTGGAATAACGCAGCATCTCAATTCTTTCGTTAATTGCAGAATCTTTTTCGATATAAGTATCAGTTTGTGGTAAATAGGCTTCAGGTTGATAATAATCATAATAAGAAATGAAGTATTCAACAGCATTATGGGGAAACAATCCTTTCATTTCCTCATAAAGCTGTGCTGCTAAAGTTTTATTGTGTGCCATAATTAATGCAGGCCTGTTTGTCCTTGCAATAACATTTGCCATAGTAAAAGTTTTCCCAGAACCAGTAACTCCAAGCAAAACCTGATCTCTTTTATTACTATTTAGCCCTGCAATTAAGCTATCGATTGCCTGTGGTTGATCCCCAGCCGGTTGAAAATGCGTAGCGATTTGAAATTTCATAGACTTTACTTACTATCTTTGATTCATTGTATAGTAAACACTATATTGCTTTTAAGATAAGTTGTATAGCTATCGTAAAGCCATAAAACATTAACCAACAATGTCATGCAAGTAGCTGACACTGGAATCTTGTTTCAATGTTAAACAAAATACCATAGAATTCAAGAAGACAATTCCTAAAAAATCCCTACATCCAAAAAAAGGCAAAATGCTGCTTGAATAAGCTAAATTTTTTTAGATGCAAAAACAATAAAACATAGTTGATACTAAAGTTATAGTACTCCTATGACAACGTTACAAAAATTAAGGAAATGGATAGCTCTGATCAATTGGAATAGTATTTTCAGGTACCGGTGGTCAATATGACATTTTTAAAATAAAGATTTAGAACCTGTTTAAAATCTTCTCAATAGAAGAGAAATGAAGGAAAGAACGACCATTTGTAGGCTAGTGTTAAGTTTTCGCTCGCAATTTTTCCACAATCGTCTGCATTTTTCTAACCAAGCGAAAGATCGCTCTACAACCCATCTTTGTGGCAATACAGAAAAGGAATGTAATTCACTTCGTTTTATTACTTCTACAGTTGCTCCAATAATCGTTTTTATTTGAGTTGCAAAATTTTCTCCTGTATAACCTGCATCGACCAGTATATTTTTAACTTCCGAGAGGTTTTCTTTTGCGCTTTCAACCATTCTCACAGCACTGCTAACCCCAGTTGTAAATTAGAAAAAAAATAGAAAAGGTAAGGAAATAGGGTAAACTCCGAGGTATTTGATATTCATTCCTAAAATAGGAGGTTACCAATGAAAGAGAAAGTAACAGAAATCTTTTGTATAGTCGATGATTTTTGCAATACAGTCGATGAAAATTTTGCAGAAAAACTTCTACCAAGTGGCAAAAAACCAACCAGGAAGCCAGAGATTACGCATTCAGAGATTTTTACCATAATATTGCTATATCACCAATCCAAGTGCGACAATTTTAAAATTTTCTATGTGCATTATTTGAAATGATTATACGAATCAGCGTTTCCAAAATTGCCATCCTATAGTAGGTTTATCAGGCTAAAATCGCGGTTTTTATGGTATTTAGCGCTCTTAATGCAATGGTTTTGCGAACAGTCAAAAGTGACAGGGATTTCGTACATAGATGCAACATCTATCGCTGTTTGCCATCCAAAAAGGACCTCGAGAAACAAAGTTTTCAAAGGGTTGGCAAAGATTGGAAAGACTACTTATGGGTGGTTTTTCGGTACATCTAGTAATCAATGAAACTGGCGAAATTCAAGGGGTTACGGTGATAAAAGGCAACGTTGATACCTGTGCCAAATTTAACTAAGAAATTGACTGGATTATTTTTTGGAGATAAAGGGTATATCAAAAAAGATCTTTTTCGCGAATTATTCGATAGAGGGTTAAAGCTTGTAACCAGTATAAAAAAGGGTATGAAAAACTCATTAATGGCGCTAAATGAGAAGATTTTGTTAAGAAAAAGATCGATTATTGAAACAGTTTTTGGCTCTCTGAAAAACAAATTTGAGATTGAGCATACTCGCCATAGATCACCGATAAATTTTTTGGTACACATTTTTTCTACGCTTGTTTCATATTCCATGCAGCCGCTGCATTTCTAAGCTTTACTTCGTTGGCTAATCCGCGACTGGGGTATATAGGGTTGACACCAAGGCAATATTCTTCTGGAGAAGTTGATCGGCATGGCAGCATATCAAAGATGGGACCAGCGGAATGTAGAAGTATGTTATATGAAGCTGCACAAACAATGCTTACAGTTACCAAGAGGACATTTAAATTAAAAAACTGGAGTTGCGAAGAAAAAAGGAATGAAAAAAGCAATTGTAGCAGTAGCAAGAAAATTAGCTGTAATTATGCATAGGATGTTGGTTGATAAAACAGAATTTTATTATCAATAAACATCAAAAGAGCATAGGACGATAATTTTATTGAAAATAAAGATAGCAATGCTGATGGAAGGGACAAGCAAGAACTTAGTTAGACTTCGTGGTAAATATGTTACCGTCCACTTCCGCCTAACAAGTATAATGCGGCTTGACAAATTTATTGTCATCTCAGACCGCGGAGAGAACCATATGCTACTTTTAACTTATGTAAAATTACCAAGGATCATGAAGAAGATATGCTGTTTTGATTTGTGTGAAAATTATTGTTGACTTATGTGCAATTAGAGAACCTAAGTCACTTTAGCTATATATAAAAGATTTAAGTGGTTGTATTGATGTATCTTTGTATTAGAAAACACCCAATAAGCAGAGTTGTAAGTGGAATAAACCACAAGATGTAAGTGCTAGGTGGGGTAGTTATAATTGAATTGCCGTAAGAATTTTTTAACTCTGAGATTATCTCTTCATCTGTGTATCCATCATTGATTTTTTTACGAATTGCTTTTCGCATATCATACGCGATCTGAGATCCAGATTCAGACAATGATTCGCCAGAACATATTGGACACCTTATTATTTCAAATAAACTTGTTGCTCGTTTTTCCATGCTTTTATCTCTGAGTTTATTATCCAGAGTAAAAGCGTTTACGCCTGAGTGAAATATCAATATGAAAAGTAAACTAACTACTGCTCTCATCCTTGGTTAATTGGGTTATTTTACTGAGTTGGTTCATAAAATCAGTGATGGATAACTTTCCAATAAAGCTTGACCCTACATCATCATCGTACTTTATTGAAAATCGAACGCTGTCATCAGTTGTTTTTTCTGATAAGAAAGACATTAATTTTTCAAACGCATCTGAAGTTTTTGAGTCACCAATCATAAACGAGATTAATTCTTTATAATTTGATATAGCCACGTTGATTTTGTCTTTAAATGAAGACGTAACCAAATTATAATTTTGCACTCCACCATCTGCAGCAAGAGAAAAATTATTACTTTGAATTAAAAATTTCTCTATGTTGAAATTAACTCTGGAAGCTGAGATGTGGTTTACAAATTCGTAATCAAATTTAGTGTCGATACTAAGGTAACTTTCAGGACTTGCAGTATTTTTATACCGATAAGTATAAAAATCAAATCCTAGTTTAGTATTTCCATTCAGTTCTTTATCGAGGTGAAATTGAATGTAATTGCTTTTATCATTCACTTCAGTTATAACACTTTGCTGATTTTCTGAAACATCACATTTTAATCCATAATCTTCGTAACGAAGTGTATCTATATAGTCTATTACGGTACTATTTCTGTTAAATCGCAATGAAGATGGTAAATCATTTAGTCTAACAACAAAGTGGCTGCTATCGTTTGTGTGGCATTTTATATTCTTTTTCTCATCACCATGAACAACAATGTTGACTTCATTGCTTGGTATGTAGATATATACTGATTTATCAAACAATCTATTTTTTATCAATAAAGCATCAGATGAGATGGTTAATTGCTCATTGGAAAATTTTGGGTTTGTCACACGGAAAATTAGGTTAGAAGGAAGTCCACTGAAGTCATGTGAAATATCAAACTTTTCGTCGTTAATGTATAGTATTGTTTCAGCTAAAAGATTTTTTACCTTACATGCAGAAAAATACCAAAAACCACTATACGCTACAGGAATAAACAAAAGTAAAGAGATGATAATATAGATAAAAATCTTACGCATAGCTAATTATTCCCCTGTTTATCCAATGATATATTTCTTGTACCCCTTGGCATGGTTACACACAAACCATCGATATCTTTTGTGATTTTTATTTGGCACCCAAGTCTTGATGTCTCTGTTAAGCCGAAGGCTAGATCTAACATATCGTTTTCCTCATCAGATATGGGATTATGCGTTTCTACAGCATCATAAAATTCTGGATCAACAATCACGTGGCATGTAGAACAAGCAAGAGAGCCTTCACATGCACCTTCAAGCAGATCTGGATCACTTCTGTGGGCTAAATTAAGCAGAGTTTCTCCCTCTGCAGCTTCATAGCTTTTCTTACTCCCATCAGGTAAAACAAAAGTAACAGATGGCATATTATTCCTATTAAAATCCTTACTAATTTCTCTGTATTCTACAGGTAATAACTAATATTTGCAAACTCTTTGCAATTTCAGTGCCTATTTCTTGTTATCCAAGTATCTCCTTTAGCATAGATCCCGCTAACAAGCAGCGGGATGACGAGATTATCGTCATTCCACCGCGAACCGTCATACCGCGATTCATTCGCGGTATCTCATCCGCTAACAAGAGATCCCGTTGCGGGATGACGGTTGTCGTTTAGCTATAAACATTAAGAAATTTACCAAATGAAAAAAAAGGCAAAAGAAGCCCCGTGGTGGTTGGCTATTTACCATGTACTAAAATATCGGCGTTTTTTTTATTCTAAAACGCTTGATTAAGAGCGATTTAGCTTCTTTTAACTTGCAACTAACCTACACCGCAAGTGTTTAAGAAATTTACTAAGCAGGAAAAAAGGCAAAGAAACCCCGTAGTAGCTAGCATTCAAATTCTCCCTTGTCAATTTGACGTTTTTTGCTGTCTTAAACGCTTTGTAAGCGCGTTTCGGCTTATATAGGTAAAAACCCAGAAATTTTTAAAGACATGCGATGCACGTAGTGCGAAAAATTAAACATGAGACGCCAAATACCCTAAGTTTTTTGTCATTAACCTGCACAGATTGCGAAGATAAATAAATAGCTTCAGTTTCATGATAAGGGGACTGGCGAAGGGTGTCAAGTAAGTTTTTTGTTTCTATTGAATGACAGTTGTAACCTACGAAAGAAGTCTGTTGTAATTTGTACGATATCTTTATAAAATGGTTCGCATAAGTTATCTAGCAGTGCAACTAAACAAATACAAAAATCAAAACGTTGCGGTTTTTGGTCTTGGTAAAACTGGGTTATCCGCCATTAACGCTCTGATAAAGAGTGGTGCAAGAGTATATGCATGGGATGATCATGAAGAGCAAATAGCAAACGCAAAAATGATGTATAAAAAATGTAATTTTATTCATCCCAAGGAATATAATTGGCATGAGATCAGTGCATTGGTTTTAAGCCCTGGAGTGCCAATAGAGCCACATTGGATAGTAAAACTTGCAAGAAGTTTTGATTGTAAAATAAAATCAGACATTGAGCTATTTCTTGAAGCTAAAACTACGAACCAGAAGGTAATAGGCGTCACAGGAACAAATGGTAAATCAACCACTACATCACTAATAGGGCACATATTAAAATCTGCAGGGAAAAAAGTAGCTATTGGTGGAAATTTAGGCGTTCCTGTTTTGGATCTAGAAAGAGATGCAGAAATTTATGTAATCGAACTCTCCTCTTTTCAATTGGAGTTGATGAATGAAATTAACGTGGACATTTCAGCACTGCTCAATATTACACCAGATCACATAGATAGGCATGGAAGTATGAAGAACTACATAGCAACTAAATTAAAACTGATAAACGGTAGTGAGGTTGCCGTAATAGGATGTGACAATGAGATTACTGCTGATATATTCAACAAATTCACTGGAGACAAAATTCCAATCTCAGTAACATATTCCCCGATGTCATTCCAGCGCGTGACGCTGGAATCCAGAAAAGAAAAACCATTGCCAACTACTCAGATGACAGAAGGTGGTGCAAGAGATCTAATATCATTGGCAGGTAACAATTTGCTTGATTATAGTGAACAGATTACTGGTATAGATCGAAATTATCTGGATCCCAGTGTCAGCTACTTGGATGACAAAAGGGGCACTGGGATCCAGAAGATCTCGTTAAAACTAGAGAATCATAGCTTATCAGTAAGCGACGTGAAAATAAACCTAATATCCAACGCAGAAAACATAGCAGCCACATATGCCGTATGTAAGGTACTTGGAGTAGATAGCAACACTATTATCAATGGAATCAAGTCCTTTTCAGGACTGAGGCATAGAAATGAACTGCTTGGCAAAATAAGAAATGTGTTTTTCGTGAACGATAGCAAAGCAACTAATGCAAAATCGAGCGAAAAGGCGATCTTATCTTATGAAAACATAAATTGGATCGTTGGTGGAAGAAGCAAAAAAGGTGGAATAGAATCATTAAGCAAGCATTTTACAAGGGTTAGAAAAGCTTTTCTTATTGGAGAATCAACCGAAGCTTTTGCAAATGTTATGGAGAATAAAGTAGATTATGTTAAATGTTGCAATCTAGAAGATGCATTCAGATTGGCTTTTGAAGAGGCCTTAAATAGCGCAGAAGAAGTAACAATATTACTTTCTCCCGCGTGTGCTTCTTTTGATCAATGGAAAAATTTCGAGGAACGTGGTGAAGCATTTTGTAGAATGTTTGAAAATCTCAGGTACAATCACACATGCTGTTTAGTATAATGTTGCGTGGAACAAAAGTTAATAATAGATAAGCTAATTAGGGTTATTCCATTTGAAGGGATAAGCGATGAAACCCTATTAAAGGTGTGCACTGACCTTAATCTAGCTAATAGCTTTTGCAAATTTCAGAATGGAATATATAGCGCTTTGGAGCACATAGCAGAGGACTTAAATAGCTCAATGGAAGCTGAACTAAGGAATTCTAATTTAGAAGATATGAAAGTGCGAGAGCGAGTAAAGTTAGCCATTCAAATACGCCTTTCAAATTACGCTAAGCTACCAAATTATAGAGAACTTTTAAAAAATGTTTTATTATTCTCTGTATCACCAAAAAATACATATTTTTCTAGTAAACTTTTATACAGAACTGTTAGTGCGATTTGGTATGGCATTTATGACCAATCAACAGATTTTAACTACTATACAAAAAGAGCAATATTAGCTGGAGTGTACTTAAGTACGATACTTTTTTTTATCAATGATTATTCAGAAGATTTTGTGGATACTTTATCGTTTCTTGATAACCGTATCAACAATGTCATGACATTTCAAAAATTCAAAACTCGCTTAAAAGGAATCATAGGAAATTTCTTATAAGCTATTGATTGTTGGTAGAAAAGTACTTGAGCACGATCCTGAAAAGGTTTGTGAAAATAAAAATATTCATGCTGATCATAAAGAACATTTAGTTTATCGTGAGGATAATAATGGTACAACAAAATACACCAGTTACGAAGAAAAAGAAAATAAATTTATTGAAGAAGCACATGAATATTTAATAGACTCTGAATTTAATAAAAATTTTGATCTAGGGCAGTACAGAATAAGTAATTTCTCCGGAAACTTGACGAAAATAGAACTGGAACTCATCAATGAAAAGTATATGCAAGTTCAAGTTAATAGAGAAAGAAAAATTATTCTCGCTATACCGTAGGTGCGTTCCAAGATTATACTAAAGTTTTTATTGCACTCAAAACCTTCGTTTTTCCTAATCTCTAGAATTATCAATGCATCATCACTTAACCAGCCTGAGTGAGCTAGTCCATTCAACGTTGATTCAACTAGATTGCTATTGTAAGGTGGGTCTATAAAAACTATATCGCACTTTGAAATAGGTTGTGGCAATTTGTTAGCACTACAACAAATTAGCGTGACATTGTTCGTAATTCCAAAATCTTCTGCTGTTTTTTTAGGCAGTTGCAAATTGTAATAATCTGAATCCACCATGAATGCATGTTTAGCGCCGCGAGAAAGCGCTTCAAATGAAAAAGAACCACTACCACAGAATAAATCAAGTACATTCAAGTTATAAATAGGTTTTCTTGAGGAAAGCATATTAAATATTGCTTCTCGGACAATACTCATAGTTGGCCGTGCAGCTAAATGCTTACCTGTAGTTATTTTTCTTCCGCGATATTTGCCTGCAATGATGCGTAGCATATTAAATAAGCTCCAAAATAATTAATTATTTATACTATATGATTAATGTCAATATGGCTTTAGCAGTTTAATAGAGAGAAGCTATCGAGTCGCTTGTAAGAAAAACACAAACACAAGACTCATCAGTTATCTTTTTCTGATTTGCCTGCTGCATTAATTGCTTGACCAATCTCATCTTGTAAATCATCATGATCATTTTTTTTATCATGATTTAGCCCTTCAATTCTGCTTTCTAACTCTAACTTAATTATAGTATTGATTTTATCTATATTATCAAGAAAGCCTCTACATTCTTCTTCACTATACTCTTTACCAGATGCCTTTTTTTCGATAAATAGACTTTTAAACTCTGTAAGATCAGAATTCTGATCGGTATTTAGTACAACATTTCTCTCTATGAAGCTAAGGTCTGATAGCAATAAACTAACCTCTAATAGCTCTTCACTTTTAATGTTTGCAAGATTATCAAGATTGTCTAAAATATTAGACATCTTAAGCCTTTCTTGTGCAATCTCTTTGTCTTCCTTATCAAATTCAGACAATAAACCATGATTATCTACAAATTTCTCACTCAAAGCTTTATTCAATTTAGCAAAATTGACATCCTTGTCAAGTGATGTGTTATCCCGCAACAAGTCTACCCTTGCCCTACGCGCATTTAAAATGTCGTCGTAGTCATTTAACTTTATGTTGCCATCTTTGTCTTGCTGCAATTTATAATAATCAAGGCCTTTGAAATTTTTATTAGTCTTCATCTTCAATCCTTTTCTCATCTCCTTTTGCATCTGGTTTCCTCATTGGTTCCGGTAATTTCCTTTTACTGTCTTCTCGATTTCTTTTTTCCTCTCTTTCAGCACGTTTTTTTATAGCTTCCTGGGTATTCATTTCAAAAAGTGCCTTAACGTACTCTTCTGGATTTTTTGGTTCTTTAAATAAAGGCTTAAGATTATAAACTTCGTCTTTTCGATCTCTTTCTTCTTTTCTTCTAGCTCTTTCAGCACGTTTTTCTACAGCTTCTGGAGTGTTCATTTCAAAAAGTGGTGAGAGGTTGTAAACTTTATCTTGATTTCTTCTGCCTTCTCTTTCAGCACGTTTTTCCATACCTTCAAAAGCAGATCCAAAATCATCAATTTCATCTAAACCTTTTGGTTCCGTGCCTAAATTTCGTGTCACTTCATTTGATTGATCAGGCTTATCTTCTTCTGTTGGCTGATCATGCTGTAGTTGATTAGGCTTGTCTTCTTGTTCTGTGCTTAGTTCTTGTACTACCTTATCTGGCTGACCTCCCCCTCGTAGTCGAAGAGGGTCGCCTTCTTCTAGTGGCTGATCATGGTTATCTCTTACTAGTTCCGTGCCTAACTCTCGTTCTACCTTATTTGATTGATCAGGATTGTCTTTTTCTGGTTCTCTCTTACGGCCGATAGTGTAATCATGAAGCTTCTCTAAGAAATCTCGCCTATATTCTTTTGCTCTATAGAGTAGGTTATGATCATAGCCATGCTTTCCTATAGAATCAAGACCATGTTCCCAAGTAAACTTCATAGCATCTTCTATTGTATAGCCCAAATGTGATCCTACATATCCTTTGTAATATTCTAAATATTTACCAATTCTTCTGTGCGTAATATCTTCCTTATCAACTCCAAATGCCCTGTAAATTTTTTCCTCGAGCTTATCAACATCATTTTCAGGCGATGTTGCAAACTTTGTTGCTTCAATAGTAGCATCTACAAATTTACGTGGCACATCAATAGCGTATTTCAGCACTCCTCCAACTCTTGGTATCCTCCCCAGCAAATTAGCTGTACCTCCAGCTAATCTATCCGGTAAATGAGTAGCCCAATTACCTAAAGATTCTAGTTTTCCACCAATTGCGTCTTGCCAATAATGCCGTTTTAATCCTTCCATTATGCCAACCAAAGGCGATGCTTCATACATTCTAGATATATTGTAAACGCTGAATCCACCACCAGCTATACTTGAGCCCATCTGTTGTACGAACTCGCGTAAGGAGAACATTAAAAATGAAAGCAAGAATAGTACAAAGATCTCTCCTGCATTGATTAAATAACCTCTCTGTATGTCTTGTACCCTTTGGTAATCGCTATTTTCTTGATAATTTTTGCAATCCTCACAATCTTTACATTTCTGACAGTATTCACTGTTGGGATCCTTATATAAATCATGAAGTTTCAGTATTCTACAACCTTGTTTTTCTACCGCACTCCGCATTAAAGATCTTATTTCATTAATTATTTCCCTATAACTATTGCATTTATTTATATCTTGACAGTAGCGTTTTATTATTTCACTAACATCACCTATCCTTTTCTCTATATTGTTGATCAGTAATATAATGTCAGCCCTCTCTGATGCATGGGATAAACTATTTGTTAAGCGTACTAGATCTTTTGCACTGCAGCCATTACTAACTACCATATCACTTTCTGCAATATAGTGGTCTGCTGGATTACCTTTAGTTCCAGGCATTGGATTAAAGAAAGGATAATCTATATAACGAAACCCTTTTATATGTTCACCATTTTTATCTTTAGGGTAATCCGGTGGAAGCGGGATATATCCAGCACCTCCAGTAAATTTTATTGTACCACCTTCTCTGTTTATCTTTTCTATACCTTCTATACTTTTATCTATGTTAAGAGAAGAAGCTTCTCCAAGAGTGTAAGGTACAAAAATTTGCCCTGGTGTCCAACCAAAGTACTGCTTATCAACGATACAAAAACCGCCAAACACCCATTTTGGAGCACATAACTTTACCTCGAACCATTTATTGTAGCATACAGTAAAACCTAGTTGTCTATAAAAGGTGTTCATTATAATAGCAGCCAGCAATGACAGCAGGGTAAATATCATAATCGACTGTAAACAAAAGCTGATGCAGAATTTTATCCAACCTTCAAATAGACTTTTCAGCGGTGAAAATAAAATAGAGATCAGGAACAGTGGCATGATAGCTATAAGAAAAGCTATACCCATAAAGCCAGAGAGAAATATTATGTAAGCATACAAGCACAACAAGAAGTATAGCACAATCCCTATGAAAATTGCCGGTATCATAAGAAGGCTTGCCCACATTTGGTAATGTAAAAACGCTGCAAACTTTTTCCAAACAGAATAAGCAAAAAATTTATTGAACATGTCCTCCATGAAGCTAAACAACTTAGCTTCATCTCCTTGAGCAATACTTCCGGTGTTCATGTTGGGAGCAAAGTTAGTAATTACACTTATCAAGTGTTCAAGACCTTTAACGAATAAAACAAGAAAATGATCATAGAAAAATCTAAAACTTCCAGGAGATATAAGCACTATTACTAGAGTGATTTTCATCATTCTGATGAGCATATCATGCTTAGTTTCTCGTATCATGCCAAAAAGATAAAGAAGCGATGAAATCATTACAAATAGAACAAGCAAGGAAAGAACAAAATTGTGAAAGCTCGTACTTTTTTCAGCTATATTTTCGAACATAGCTTGTGCAACTGCAGAATCATTGCTATTAAAATGTTCTTTGCAATTTTCGTTAATCAATAATACACATTTTAGATAGTTATAAATGTAATCAAAAAACCCAAAACTACTTGGCTGCTGCACTCCACTTAAGAACTCAAAAGAGTAGCCACCTACATTATCTAAGTAATATCTATCTAATATTTTTACATATATTTTCCATCCCTTTTTTAACTTCAACTCATTACAATTTCTGTCCTTTAATTTAGTGTTATCTCTGTCTAAAGTAAAAAATCCATTGTCGCCCTCTGCTGTGGAGTTATAACCTAGATGTACAGTAGGATATTGAGGATCGCGCATTAACTTTAGATTTTCGTTAGGATCATCTTTCCCCGTTTGAAACAAAAGATAAGCACCATGACCATTGGTAAACCAACATGGAGCACCACGTGATACTGTATTTGCGCTATCATCTTCATTAATGCACTTGCAATTTACAGTGCAACTTGTATCAGACTTACTTGAAAATTTTTGTATGCTAGGTTTATAATCATTACAAACTAAGTGAAAATTAGGTAAACTATTATCACTTTGTTTACCTTCAAATTTAGTTGCATATTTTAACTGCTCCAAGCTTTGTAAGGTATAACTGCCTTTTTTAGATTCCTTCTTGTTATTATTACTCCAAGATATCCATGCACCATTAACTCGCACTTTTAAACTATCCCCATTGGTTTCGAGTCCGGTATCCTCCCACTTCACCACTTGGTTATGGTGAAACCCATAATTAATTTCGCCAGTTTCAGGATCAATAACTTCTCCATCTCCTGGAATAAACGCATCGTGGTCGCTTGAAAAATGAGCGCTTACTGCAATAGGTTTAGGACCAAAATAGTCAGCAGATATGCACCTTGGAAAAGGCATATCATTCTTACTACAACCTGTGATCAGCATATAAGCTGCAAGAAGTAATACCCTAAACCAACATTTGCCTAAGCGTGATTGCATATCTAAACTTTTTCCAAATATAGAAATAAATTTCTAAAACTTTACTTAAAATATCTTTTTAATTAGTTACTCCATAACATCATTCATATCTTACTTCTCTCCATTTCCTTCCTTGTTTTTAGCTTTATCACTAGGATCACTTCTTATTGTTTCATCAGGATTTTTTTGCTGACCTGATTGTTTTGGTGCTTCAGGTTTAGAGCTCCCCCTCTCCTTTTTATCAGGACCTTCTTGCTTACCTGATCGTTCTGGTATTTCAGATTTAGGGCTCATGGAATTATCCTTCACGTCAACTTCCGTCCGATCTTTACCCACTTGTTGCCTAATGTTCTGTATAATACCTTGGGTCTTATCATCAAGGCCAACGGTGGACAGCATAGCTTGCGATGCGCTCTTAGCAACTTGACCAACACTGCCAGCAACCCCAAAACCAGAGCTGAATAGTGCTTGTGCCATAGCTTCCGATATAGAAACAAAAGCTTCCATTGCACAGGCAATAATGATGTATATAAACGCCTGGATTAGGTCTATAGGTAATGCTGCAAAGTGCCCACCAGCTCTTTCTCCGGTACTTAATGCAACATCAACATTAGTGCCAGGACTGTATCCAAGAGGCAGTATTGATTTCATCAGGCATAGATCATACGATAAGAAATTTACGCTAATTAAACATTGATAGCATGCAGAAAAATTTGTGAGATTGTATAGAACTGAATACATCAACTGATTTAAAAGAGATAAAGATGAAAATAAAATAACTGGTTGTACTGCAACGTGAGCCAGCGTTTTTATCCAGTTATCAAACAAGGATTTAGTCTGTTGGAATAGAATAAATACAATAAACAAAGGTGTTAACGACAATAAAAACGCTACTAAAACAGTAGATATTACATATTTAAACGTAGCGCTAATAATGCATTTTAAGAACATAAAAGTAGCGTAGAGTATTGCCAAAAATGCAATAAAGCCAAAAGGACCAGAGAGCATCAATGATAAAAACTTTAACCAAGTTTCTGCTGTGAATAATACTCCTGCTGTCAAGTCTAAGAATGCAAATTTTCTCCCCCCTTCCCCTATATAGCCAGAAAAGCTATCAACTAAATAAGTGCTACCATCTATAAAAAGTCTGGATAAAGTTGTACCAAAAAGTTCCCAGCTTCTATCGCTAAAGGCAAAAGCTATAAATGCTATCTTGAACATTCTTACAATGAAATCAAATTTACTTAGCTGTATTGTTCCAAGCATATAGCCAACGACAGTAAATATAACGTATAGAGTAAGCAAAGCTCTTACCCCTTGAAGAAGACCTCTTGCATATCCTTTGTATGAATCTTTAACGCTGTCCCCAATTACTTCTTCTTTTATAAGTTTAAATACCCCGTTTACATTCGATGAAATAAAATCATTAATTTTTCTTTTAACAAATAAAGTTACTGTGTACTTATTATTTTCATAATATTTGCCATTTTTATCTGTAATGTCATCTCTCTCTACGTTGCTTACATTGATGCCGAAATATATCTTCTTAGATTCTTCGTTCTGAAAGTGTTCTCCGCTTATTACATCTAATATGGTGTACTCATCTTTTCCGTTTACTCTTTCTCTCACTCCTACCACTTTAAAATCATTAGTTCCCACACCATGCAAATCTTTAGGTGGCTCATCACCTAAATATACATATAATTTTTCGCCATTAATATATTCACATGATCTAGTCACTTTAACATGGTACCCTCCTCTATTATAGTAATAATGACCATAATCTGCGATAGCGAGCATCACACTACTACCGGGCGTTACCTCGTCATTTACTGGATAATCATTGTTCAATTCCAGAGAAAAATCCTCGAATTTATTGTTACCGCCAATTTGCGAACACATATTATCCCCTTTTGCACCCTCTTTCTTTGGAAGACATTGAATGCCTTTAGTAGTATCTTGATCATCAGGCTTGCCAATTTTTGCAACAAGCGCTTCAGCCCAAGAGTCATCATCTTTAGTGTTTAATGTAAGATCAATGTTACTCCCTGTGTTTTCTTCAATCTTCTTAAGTTTGTCTTCAACCTCTTTGAGGTGAGAGTAAATGTCACATTTATTTTCTCTTTTGTTTTCTTTATTTTTTTTATCATACTTATCGTATCTTATAGAAGAGACACAGTTCCGTTCTCCTGCTTGACCTGAACCATAGCTCCATATACCTTTTCTAGTATAGCATATATTCTGATAGTAACAATTAAGCTCATAAGAACTGTACTTTTTTTTCTCATCCAAACTACAGTTTTTTCCATCACATAACTCATTCAATCCTATTTTAGCTCGGCGTAAATCGAACAGCGAGCCATGTATCCATGGTTCGTTGTTTTTAACATAACCTTTATTAAAATGTACCTTATTATCATATGGAGTGTACCCATTGCCAACTAGCACTTTGCTTTCCTTTGCTTTTGTTTTATCAAGAGGTAAAAATTTTATTTTATTTCTCTTTCCATCCTTGCCCTCACAAAAAAATTCCTCTCCCTCTTGCTTGCTAACATTCAATATTTCACTTGCTGACACTTTTTCACCTCCTTCTTCAGCTCTATAACAATTGTCATCAAAGCTGATACCTTTCCCTCCTGGATTGTCATAATCAATTGTTATTTTTCTGGGAACTAAGCTGAAGCTTAACTTATCACCAGGATTTACTTTAATTCCAGTATCCACATAACGTCTATTGCTGCCAAATCCTTTACCACCGCACAATTCGTTTTCATTTACGCCTTTTTCCTCAACGCCATAATTATTAGGCACATCGTTAATATTTGCAGCTTTACTATAATTTGGTTCTGAGCCATCAGTACAAAATACAGCAGGCACAAGTACTTCCCTTGGATTTTTGTCTTCTTTAAGAGGGCAAAAATTTACTGATCCATCGAGGGTGAATTTGATTTTCTCACCCTGACTAATTACCTGACCAGAATCAACCCAATGAATTTTATCGGCTTTATGAACTGGAACATCCACATTAACGCTGGTGTTTCTGCTCTGCAACCCAGGTTCGACACAATCCATGTTACAACCAGTGATTGCAAGACACAGTATCAATAATAGTGATCTTTTACTTATCATAATGGGCCTCCTCTAGGCCCTTGAGCTGCTTGCTCAGTCCTTTGCTGCGGTATTTGAGGTCTTCGGCTTGACGTACCTGACTGTTGAGAAACACCTCCTCTTTCTCTGTTTTGAACGCTTTCCTTATCTAACCCTACTGTTCCCATTAAGCTTTGTTGATATTGTCTCCCAGGTTCGTTTTGCACATAAACACCAAACAACGAGTCAGATATTGTCGAAGAAGCTTCAACTAAAGCTTTCATAGCGTGTCCCAAAATAACAAAAGCCATCATAGCGGTAATATTAGGTGTATATTTGGAAGCATAACCATAGAAGATACAAGGGTTAAAAATCTTTAGGTTAATACTAAGTATACACGTAGAGCAGACTTCAAAATCAAATACTGAATATATGATATAATCCATAACCTGACTTATCAGAGATATAAAAATTAAAAGCACTACCGGATGAATCGCAAATCTTGCTAAATTTTTAACCCAGTTGTGAAACATCTGCCTAGTATACGTAAATAAAAGACAAATAATAAAAATAGGTGCTAAAGAAAGTAATAACGCAACTATTGCTATAGATGTAATAAAAGAAAATAAGGCATTAAAAATAGATAAGCTCACTGTGATTAAACCCCAGATCACCAAGCAAAAAGATACAATGCCTAAAGGGCCAGAAAATATAAGAGATACTATTAACAATACTGAATGCGATGACAAGAACCTATTGAGCGGCAAATCAAGGAATTCAAAAACATTTGATGTCGTACCTCTAAAATTTGCTATTTCTATTAGTTGTTTTGGAGTGTTAATAAGCATAGAGAATGCATTGTTATAAAAAAAGTTCCAGCTATTATCCTGCAACAACTGGACGATGATTCCTATCTTTACGCATATAATTAAAAACTCATATATAGAAATATGAGTTAAACCAAAAAAGTAGTAAAGGGTATATAAGGTTATGTATAATACTAACAGCGATATTATCGTGGATCTAATGGTATTTGTTCTGCGTGATTTTATAAAACTTTCGTAAAGAGACTTTACAGGACTAGTATCAGAGTGAATTGCGTTAGAGTCTTTATAACTAGAGCCGAAAAATGCAGTTTTCACTTTCTCATCAAAAAAGTTGTATATCGCACTAAAAGTTCTTGTAGGTGGCTCTTTAGTTGTGAGGTTAATGCTAAACTGACCTTCATTTTTGTAATCGCAGCCATGGTCTCTTATTCCATAATATATGGTACCGCTTTTGTTTTTTAATTTTCCTTTCAAATTTTCCATATATTGGATGTCATGAACTTTGCTGATATCTACAGATATATCCGCTTGGTTTTCACCAGGCTTATGCTCAGGAAGTTTGTCAGAGACGCTTATATACAAGTTATTTTTTAGGCTATGGTTCTTTGTTACTCTTATGTTAAAACCACCTTTGTCATTTCTATTGTAGCAGTGCTCGTCATTTCTACTACATAAACTAAAAGTTAAACTTGGTGTTCGATGGTCATTCTCCATCTTATGATCACAACTAGTACATAAACCACCACCTGGAATGTGTTCAAGAGTTTCATTATCCATATCAACTTTTAGAAATGTAATGTCAGTTTTTACCTGCTTTTTTTTCAGTATGTTTCTAATAGCGTTAACATCAGACCGGGATACCTCACCCTCTATACTATTGTATTCAATATACACGCAATCTTTGTTTCCGCTGCCAGAAGAAAATTTACATATACGTTTACAGAGTAAATTTAAAATGCGCGTATCTATCTTACTTGCACTGTTCTCTGAAAGCTTGCTGCAATCTATATTTTCTCCTTGTTTTATAGAGTTAATAATATTTTCAATTTCCTTTTTTCTTTCATCTTGATCTAACTTTGAAAACCAGTACTCTTTTCCATTCAACCATTGCGCATCGCCTATTATATATTTATTAGGACATATCCCATCCTTGCCACCTTGGCATTTCTCTTGATTTAAAACATGTGCAAAATGTTCCGTTTCTTGCTCACTACACTTTTCGTCGATTTTCACATACCTGATTTTTGTCTCACTCTCTTTATCTTTACACACTTTACTTCCAATCACACTAAAGCTTATCGAATCACCGGCTTCAAGTGCAAATGGTAATGTAACATCATTTCTCCCAGGCCCAATTGCAAAATCTGCATACTGCTTAGGACAAAAATTAACCTTACTAGACACTATGTCAATCTCTGTTACTCTTATTCTATCTGAGATATTAACACCGGAATCAACCCACTTCTGCTCTGTTGACACTATATCTAGTTTTTCACGCAAACCTGATAAATTTTCTGGCTTAATACAGTGATCCTCCCCGCATCCAGACAATAAAAAAAGCACCACAAAACTTATGCATAACTTACCCAAGTTTTGGTTACTTAAACGTTTAAGCATCTGTTATTTACCTTAACTAGCATCACCGCCACCTTAGTTAATCTTTTCGCTGGAACCTTTACCACTATTCCCACCTCCTCCACCAGTACCTCTTGCCTTCTTGACAGCCGCAGCAGCCGCTTGACCAACAGCACCAGTAGCAGCTTTGGCAGCAGATAAAGCTTTACCCACCATTTGTCCAGGTGTATGACCTGAGCCAAGTGCTGCTCTATGGTTACCAGCAAGTTCAGCAGCCATGTTAGGCAGAATGTTTAAAAAGTGGTAAAAGAGGAATAACACTAGACACAATTTTAATAATTCTCCGATGAGAGAGCTGCCAAACTCCATGTATGTAAAGTCGAATAGACCAAGTATGCTGCTCTTTTTAAAGCTATAGTTTTGCATCATACATGCTAGAGTAGTTTCATTGTTATTACATTCTCCATCTTTCAATTTAAACCATTGTTTTTTGCTACCACCCGAGGCTTTTATTTTATCCTCATATTCCTTGTCCGACTTAAAGTTCAAATTTTTAAAATAAATTTTATCACATGCTATGAACATAAAGGACAAAAACGCAAAAAGGATAACCGGGTATAAGCTATAGGTGATTAATTCTCTTACCCAGCCATCAAAATATCCTTTGGTGTGTTGGAATAAAACCATAGGAATGAACAAAGGTGATAAAATGATGATTACACTTAAAGCAACTAGAGATAAAATAAACACATAGCACAGCCACAAAATAACCATCATCATCAGAATGGCCATAAATATACAGACAAGAGCTACTAAAATTTGTCCACCAGCGAAAATAATACCAATTATCGAACCTGCAACTAACAAGACAGGGGCAGCACCAAGCAAGACTGCTAACGTTGCAACACCTCCAGTACCAATTTTGCCACCAATCCCTTCTAAAGGTGCTCCTAAATAGAATATAATCCTACAATCAAGCCTATCCCAAGGAGCAAGGTAGCTATAATTTCTTGTACTATATTTATAATCATTAGCTTCATAATTACATATTCCTTTGCTTTCAGATGAAGCTTTCAGCACTATTTCTGACAAACCATTTGAGAGACGAGTTAATTCTCCATAATAATGAGACATGGTACTGCCTGTTGTGAAGTAAATCACTAAAGCGAATTTAATAATCAACATGTACATTTCTTGTGGGCTGCGCACTCCACCAGACATGGCTTTTATAGAGAACAGTATTAAAGCTAAAACCAAAACAGCAGTGACAGCGTTTTTCAACCTCTTTTGTGCTACAGACAAGAAACTGCCCTTGTTATGTCCATTTTGATCCTTAAGTGGGCTGCCACTTGAATCAATACCTGCAACTAAATTATCTAACGATTCCTTAATGCATTGCACTATCATAGAAGTTACGGGAATAGGAGCTAATGATTTACTCCCTGCCTGATTGTAACAAGCTTCAGAGACATACGAGCTAAAACAGCCTTTATTGTCGTAACCTACAAAAATTTTTCCTTCTTTTTCCCTATTTCTTATATTAGTTTTATAGTCATTATCACTACCAATAGAAACTTCTTCTTTCCCTGTGCCATCTTTATTTTTGAATATCATCACAGATTTTTCACACATAGGAGCAAGTGGGTCAGGTGGCAATTCTGTGCATCCCATATCAACCCCTTGCGGCCAAGGAGTCATTTCGATACCAAGCATGCTAACACTGGCTAACTCCACACATAATCTACCCATTTTTTTCACTGCTTTGAATGTTGATCCATGTATTGTTGCAGGCTCACCCCCAGCTTTGATCGTTTTACACTCTAGCTTACCATCAACTCTTGGTGACCATGACCCATCTACATATCCAGTATCTTTCTCTCTAACATTAAAGTCTATATCACCAAAAAGATTACCAAACGTTAAAGGATTTCTATGGCATACTTCTATATATTCACTGTATTGCACACCATTTTTTGGCCAGTAATAACTACCAGCATTTTGATCAGGTATGGAGTTTAAAATGCCCTTCTCTATTTTTTTACCTACTTCTATTGATCCATTTTCCTTATCAAAACATTTAAAATATTCATCTTCCTTTTGGTAATTCTTATTTATACACTCTGAATATTTTGAGTATTCTGGTTTTGAGAATCCGAAATCTTTATACTTTCCATCATGACCACGTGCAACTGGGTGTTTAACAAAACTATGTTCACAAACAACAAGCCCTCCTATCGCTTTCCAGACTCCAACAATTGCAGCTATCATTCCAATGACAACAAGAACAGTAAATAAACCAGCAGAAGAAACGATCAAAACAATGCCAGTAAATATTGCACCAACAGCAATCGCTATTCCAGCAAGTGCTGCAGCTGTTTTAAACGCTCCACAATCAGGGTTAGAAGCTCGGCTAAAGCTGCTAGTAGAATTAAATCTACTAACAAATTCCGTCTTGTCAGTACCACTTACTCCATCTGCAAGCACTGGATATGAGAGTAAGAAATCTATATTTAGTAAAAATATTGCAATTAATAGCAATGACAGCTTAGTCTTAAACATTTTTTACCTTCTGATAAAATATAGGCAACCATACTTTTGGGTTATCTCCAACTTCTTTTAATATATCATGTAACAGTATGACACTTTCTGCACGTCCAGATAATACGTTGATTATATCATCTAAGTCTTTTAAGTCTATTCTAGCTACCACAGCATTGACTCCTTGTTTCACCAAAAAGAATCTAGTACTTGGATCTGTGTGTTTAATTAATATATATTCACGTTCAGTTAACATAAAAACATCCCGATAGACACTAGTAGCTTTCAGATTTGGTAAAAAAATCTGTGTCGCTGTTTGTTGTACAAGCGTATCGCTAATAGCACTTTTACTTGCATCCTCAACACTCTGAGTAGCAAAAATTACAAAAGCATTTAGTTTTCTCAGTACCTTCAACCAGTCTTTTATCTTGGGTGCAAAAACTGGATTATCTATTAATGCCCATGCCTCATCAAGAACGATAATAGATGGAGTGCCATCAAGAGATATGCTAATTCTATGGAATAAATAAATCAATACTGGTCCAAGGGCAACAGGATCTTTGAGCAAGCTAGCCATCTCAAAACCAAACACTCTTGCTCGTGAAAAATCTAGTAAATCTTCTTTATTGTCAAATATTGCAGCATGAGAACCATTATCATGCCACATAGATATTGCTCCAGCTAGAGTATCAGGACCTGCAAGTCCTAAAAACGGTACAAGGTTTCTCAAGAACCTGTCTTCTTTTCTTAATTTAAAATTTCCTTCAATTGCATCATTAATTCGTGCAATATCTTCTGAAGTAAATTTATCATTATATACCGAAATTAAAGACTTTATCCACTCCATTAAAAATGTTCTATTATCAGAGGTATCATCAAGTTGTAAAGGATTAAAATTTGTTTTAGTTCTTGGTTCTATTACAGTATAGATACCACTAAGTGCTCTTAAGAAAATCTCTGCACCGCGATCTTTATCAAAAAAGAATATCCTTGGAGAAAACTTCATCGCTTGGGCACACAGGAAATTCATTAAAACAGTTTTACCAGCACCAGTTGGGCCAATTATCATAGTGTGTCCAACATCCCTTATATGAAAGTTGAAAAAAAATGGAGTACCAGATGTCGTGTCAAAAACTGTAACAGCGTCTCCCCAGTGGTTATTGAATTTATTGCCAGTAGGATAATTATGTTGAGATGCAAATCCAGCCAAATTAAGACTACTTATTGTAGCTTTTCTCACTATATAATCAAAATTACCAGGAATTTGCGCCCAAAATGCTGGTTCAAGGTTAACTCTCTCACGTATAGGGTAAACACCGCAATTAGAAAGCTCTGATTCTACCAACGACAGAGCGTTATCCAATGATTTAGGACTTTTTTCTATACATAAAATAGTCAGGTGATGTTGACCAAAGGCAATCTTACCACTCATTGCGTCATCAAGCGCTTGAGAAATTTCTGCTATTTGAGAAATAGCTTTATCTGCAGACTGTATCATTCGATTTTGCTGTATCTGCATTTTTCCAATCGCCATTTGCCTGTTTATAAATTGAAAAGATTGCGTAATTATAAACTCGTAAGGAAGTTGTAAAAACGAATCAAGCATTCCTGCAGAAGTATGATTTCCATATTCTTTGATACTAACTATTCCAGCATATTTACTCTCATTATGAGTCACAACCTGTATCATCTTACGGCCAAAGAATAACCTATGTACTGGTAAGTACCTTGATATTTCAGTTCTTAGCGGAAAAAGCGTATTTGTAACGAATCCACAATTTACGATTCTAGATAGAAACTCCATTATTTCGCAGAACAAACCATCTGGAGTTTCTTTTACTTCAAGAATTTTAGGCGAATAATTTCTAAGGCTTGTCACTACACGATTTGTCGTTTCCTCTAAATCTTCATACGTGGCACGTATATCACTTTCCCAAGCATGTTTTGAAGTTACATGTCCGAATTTTTTTAGTAGATGTGACAAAAATTCTACTCCTTTTGTGTCCGCTCTACGGATAATCGTAATGTATAGGTCATTAATAAATGATTGCCTTGTTGCGTGTTTTTCTCTCCATTTTAGATTTACGTGATTAGCGAAAAAATTCGGCAAACCTTGATTTGCAAATTCATCAGAAAAAATATTTTTCTTACGTCTGATAGTATGAAAATACAAACTAAATGCCGGAGACGAAATGCTTCTTAGCATCTGGTTCCTGATATTATTTTGTATTACTAAATCCTCGTCATCGGCGGTTTCAAATGCAAAGCCACTTAATTTTATAACCTTAACCAACCAATTTTCTTTTGTCATCAAGGTTGTGCTATTCCAATAGCAAGAATAAGGAATAAATTCAGCAGCGTGAACTTCCCTGCTCAGAGTAGATTTATTCTTTGATTGAACAGCCCCAAACCTCAGCATCACACAACATTAAGCAATATCATAAGAATTGGCTCCATGATAAAAACGATTTAAACATTTCGAGCACTTCCCTAATTTTACCATAAATAATTCAATAAACAACGGTTCTTTTGCAGAAGCTATATAACCAAGTCCATGTATACCTGGTAACATTAAGAGAATCACTCTCAAATCATTTGAATTAATGAAAATTAGCATGCAAATCAGGACGTTTAATATTGCAAACATATAACTCACACCAAAAAGCATTGCAGGTCTTGTAAGACCTTTGAATAATTGATCTGTTTGTATACTACCTGTGGACATATCTTTAACCTTCTAATAATAACTAATACTATATCATTATATTAAAAATCCATTGAAACTAGTAGCACTTTAAGTTAAGATACATTATTTAATCCAGATAATGACAAGTTGGCCGTTTCAAGAAGCAGAAAAAATATTGCAAGAATTTCCGAATAGAAAAGAAATAATATTTGAAACTGGTTATGGACCCTCTGGTTTACCCCACATAGGAACCTTTGGAGAGGTTTTCCGCACTACAGTTATTGTAAATGCATTAAAAAAAATAGCTCCTGGTATAAAAACCAAAATCATTGCAGTTTCAGATGATATGGATGGTTTGCGAAAAATACCAGATAATGTGCCAAATCAAGAGATGCTAAGAGAGCACTTAAATAAACCACTAACTATGATACCTGATCCATTTGCCACTCATCAGAGTTATGGTCATCATATGAATTCATTGTTGTGTAAATTTCTTGATATGTTTGAATTTGAATACGAGTTCAGGAGTGCAACAGAGTGTTATAAATCTGGCGTTTACGATGAAAAACTTTTACTCTTGCTGAAAAATTATGATAAAGTGATGAACGTAATGCTTCCATCATTTCGGGAAGAAAGACAGCAGACTTATAGTCCATTCTTGCCAATATGCCCAAAAACTTCTCAAGTTTTACAAGTTCCAGTAATTGAAACAAATACAGATAAAGGAACAATCACATATGAAGACCCAAACGGGGGAAAAATAAAAATTTCGGTGACAAAAGGAAAATGTAAATTGCAGTGGAAACCTGATTGGGGAATGAGGTGGGCCGCATTTGGAGTAAATTACGAAGCTCACGGAAAAGATTTAACTCCATCTGCTGTGTTTTCAAGTCAAATATGTGAAATACTTGGAGAAAAGCCACCACTTCTGTTTTGCTACGAGTTTTTCCTTGATAAAGAAGGAAAGAAAATATCAAAATCAAAAGGAAATGGCATTTCAATTGAAGAGTGGCTAACTTACGCACCAACAGAGAGCTTAGCATTGTACATTTTTCAGAGTCCTAAAAAAGCTAAACGTTTATATTTTGATGTGATACCAAAATCAACTGATGAATATTTAGGATTTGTAAAGCGTTATCATGAGAACAAAGAAAAGGATATAAATAATCCTGCTTGGCACATTCACCAGGGCAATGTTCCCAGTATAGAAACTTCAGGCATAAATTTCTCACTACTTTTAAACCTAGCAGCAGCTTGTAATGCTGAAAACAAAGAGATCCTATGGGGTTTTATATCCTCTTATGCACCGAACGTTACACCAGAAAATAATAAAATGCTTGATAGACTTTCAGACTTTGCAGTAAAGTATTATCACGATTTTATCAAGCCAACAAAATCATATAAAACTCCAAATGAAAAAGAGAAAGAAGCGTTACTAGATTTGAAGGACACTTTACATTCTCTATCTATAACTGCTACTGCTGAAGAAATTCAATCTCAGGTATTTTCTATTGGAAAAAAATATGATTACACTAACTTACGTGACTGGTTTCAGCTATTATATGAAACGTTACTTGGCCAAAAAACCGGTCCAAGAATGGGATCTTTCATAAAGCTTTATGGAATGGATAATACGATTTCTCTCATAGAAAGCGCTATTAAATGTATACTTTAAAGTTTACCTTCTTTCATTTGAGCTCTTTAGTTTTAATAAGAATTCCTTGACACCCTCAGCCAGCCCTCTTATCATAAGGATGAAGCTATTTATTTATCTTCGCAATCTGCAGATTAAAACGACAAAGGGAACTTTGTATTTGGCGTAAATCATGCTTAATTTTTTGCACTATGTGCACCTCATGTCTTTATAAAACTTTTAGGTTTCTACCTATACAAGCAGAAACGCGCTTATAAAGCGTTCAAGACATCAAAAGACGTCAAATAGAACAAGGGAGAATTTGAATGCTAGCTACCCTAGGGTTTCTTTGCCTTTTTTTTCCACTCAGTAAATTTCTTAACGTTTATAATTTAGGTTAGTCGCATTTAAAAGCGGCTGAATCGTAGCGTTTAGAATAAAAAACGCCAATATTTTGAAGTACATATAAATAACTAGTTAACCATGGGGCTTCTTTTGCCTTTTTTTCGTTTGGTAAATTTCTTAATGTTTATGGCTAAAGCAATTTAAGAGACCGAAAATGGTGTCATTCCAGTGCCCCTGTGATGTATTCCAGTGCTCCTTTTTTGTCATCCAAGTAGCTTGACACTGGGATCTATTTGCATGTAACTCCAATTGTGTTTTGGTATGAAACGCGACGCGTATTAGACTTATTTGCAAGCAAAGCTTGCTAGATCCGAGTGTCTGGGCACTGGGATGACATCATAGGGGTGCTGGGCATAAGTGTTGAAAGTATCAAAAATAACGTGATATGAGATGATCAACGGCATGTAAATTACCTCCCGACAGTAAAACAATCGAACGTATAAAAGAGTCATTTAGATCCAATGTGAATTGCAGTAATGCTATTTTGAACCCATGTAGATTATTTTTGATTTTATAAACAAGAAATAACAAAGCCGTAATAATAATCATGTAAATATACACCTTCATGCCATTCATAGTATGGCTTAAAAAGTGCTTATATCCAAGATTTTGCTTTATAAATTTAAAGAACACTTCTATATCCATCTGCGCCTATATAGCTCTGTTACTTCATAAGCTGGCATTTCAAACAAGTTTGTCAAAAACCATATTTCATCTCCAATTTTATTTCTGATTTTTATTAGCCGTAGATCATGCTTTTCTGCCACTTTACCTCGTGCACGATAAAGATTAACTATTATATCTTCTAAAATCTCTGATCCATCCGATTTTTGTTCTCTTATAAACGCGAATTCTGGATTAAGGAAGGAAGTATAGGAAATAGAAGGCTTTTTGGATTTGATGGAATAGGAGATGAGAGTAGAAAAGATATGAACCAAGAAATCAACAGGGGATCTATGGCGAGTGTGTTCAATTTCTAGTCTATTTTTTAGGTAACCAAAAACAGTCTCAATGATAGACCTTTTTCTCAGTAAAATCTTCTCATTTAGCGAAATTAATGTATTTTTCATACCTTTTTTCACCTTGGTAACAAGTTTCAAACCTCGGTCAAACAGCTTCTGAAAAAGCTCTTTTGCAATATAACCTTTGTCACCAAACAAAAGGCCGGTTAATTTTTCCGTCAAATTTGGCACAGGTATCCTATCATCAACATTGCCTTTTGTTAGCGTAAGTGCATGAATTTCACCATTTTCATTGATTACCATATGTAATTTGAAACCAAAAAACCAGCCGTAAGTACTCTTGCTTAATTTTGCAATTCCAGCAAAAACTTTGTTTTTGGATATTCTTTTTGCATGACAAACTGCAATGGGAGTTGTGTCTATATATGAAATTCCAGTGTTTTCTGACTGTCCACAAAGCCAATGCAACAACATTGCTAAATGCCACAAAACCCTAGGCTTTAGAGCAACAAACCTGGTATATGAAGGCAACTTTGGAAACTCTGATTTGTAGAGCAACGTTAGGTAATGTAGATAGAAAGTTTTGAAATTTTTACACGGAGATTGTTGATATAGCAGGATTATTGTCATGATTTCAGAGTGCTCAATTTCCGTTGTTCTTGTGGGTTTTTTACCATTTGGCAGTAGTTTGCCTGCAAAATTTTTCTCTATATCTCTGCAAAAATCATCGACCAAACAAAACAGTTTTGTTATGTCTTCCATGGGTAACCTCATCTATTTTTTTATAATTGCTGAGTTTACCCTGTTTTCTGCCTTTTCTATTCTCCTTTAATCCAGAATTCGCGTCTAAAAAATAGACTAGAAATTGAACACACTCGCCATAGATCCCCTGTTGATTTCTTGGTTCATATCTTTTCTACTCTCATCTCCTATTCCATCAAATCCAAAAAGCCTTCTATTTCCTATACTTCCTTCCTTAATCCAGAATTCGCGTTTATAAGAGAACAAAAATCGGATGGATCAGAGATTTTAGAAGATATAATAGTTAATCTTTATCGTGCACGAGGTAAAGTGGCAGAAAAGCATGATCTACGGCTAATAAAAATCAGAAATAAAATTGGAGATGAAATATGGTTTTTGACAAACTTGTTTGAAATGCCAGCTTATGAAGTAACAGAGCTATATAGGCGCAGATGGATATAGAAGTGTTCTTTAAATTTATAAAGCAAAATCTTGGATATAAGCACTTTTTAAGCCATACTATGAATGGCATGAAGGTGTATATTTACATGATTATTATTACGGCTTTGTTATTTCTTGTTTATAAAATCAAAAATAATCTACATGGGTTCAAAATAGCATTACTGCAATTCACATTGGATCTAAATGACTCTTTTATACGTTCGATTGTTTTACTGTCGGGAGGTAATTTACATGCCGTTGATCATCTCATATCACGTTATTTTTGATACTTTCAACACTTATGCCCAGCACCCCTATGATGTCATCCCAGTGCCCAGACACTCGGATCTAGCAAGCTTTGCTTGCAAATAAGTCTAATACGCGTCGCGTTTCATACCAAAACACAATTGGAGTTACATGCAAATAGATCCCAGTGTCAAGCTACTTGGATGACAAAAAAGGAGCACTGGAATACATCACAGGGGCACTGGAATGACACCATTTTCGGTCTCTTAAATTGCTTTAGCCATAAACATTAAGAAATTTACCAAGCGAAAAAAAAGGCAAAAGAAGCCCCGTGGTGGTTGGCTATTTACTATGTACTAAAATATCGGCGTTTTTTTTATTCTAAAACGCTTGATTAAGAGCGATTTAGCTGCTTTTAACTTGCAACTAACCTACACCGCAAGTGTTTAGGAAATTTACTAAGCAGGAAAAAAGGCAAAGAAACCCCGTAGTAGCTAGCATTCAAATTCTCCCTTGTCAATTTGACGTTTTTTGCTGTCTTAAACGCTTTGTAAGCGCGTTTCGGCTTATATAGGTAAAAACCCAGAAATTTTTAAAGACATGCGATGCACGTAGTGCGAAAAATTAAACATGAGACGCCAAATACCCTAAGTTTTTTGTCATTAACCTGCACAGATTGCGAAGATAAATAAATAGCTTCAGTTTCATGATAAGGGGACTGGCGAAGGGTGTCAAGCAAGTTTTTCGTTTCTGTGAACCACCTGCTAACCGACAGCTAACATTAACTACCGATATCGTATCTGAAGAAGCCCCCTGGCCATTCTAAAAAATTTAATACTGAGTACACCTTACTTTTGGCTTCCTCTATAGTGCTCCCTTCTGCTACTATATTTAGCACTCTTCCGCCATCGGAAACTAAGTTACCACTTTCATCCAATTTAGTACCAGCATGAAACACCAACACACCAGGAATGCTTTCAATCTTATCTAATCCTTTAATTACTTCTCCCTTTTGATAATTACCCGGATAGCCTTTACTTGCAACAACTACACAAACTGTAGATTTGTTGTTAAGTTCCACCATTTTGACATTTAACTTTCCTTCTGCAATTGACAACATCAATTTTAACAAATCGCAATTTGAATCAAATCTAGGTAATATAGATTGCGTTTCTGGATCACCGAATCTAACGTTATACTCGAGAAGTTTTGGGCTATCTTTGCAAATCATTAAACCAGCAAAGAGTACTCCTTTATAAGGCGTACCCATGTTAACCAATGCTTGAGCTGTAGGGTATATTATTTTTTGGATAATTTTTTGCTCCATGTCCTTACTTATAATTGAAGGTGATGAGTACGACCCCATACCTCCAGTATTTTGGCCTTCATTATTTTCATTCACTCTCTTATAATCTTTTGCACACCCAAGAGTTACTACTTTCAACCCATCAATAAGAGCAAAAAAACTTACTTCTTCTCCAATTAAAAACTCTTCTATGATTATTTCTTCACCTGATTCACCAAATTTCTTCTCCACTAGCATTGAATTTATTGCTGAAAAAGCTTCGCTTTCTGTATTACATATAACCACCCCTTTTCCTGCTGCAATTCCATTTGCTTTCACTACAAGTGGAAACTTTATTTTATTGCTACGTACAAAATCTTTAGCTAACCCTTCATCAACAAAACACTCATATTTGGCAGTTGGTATACCATATCGTTTACATAGCCCCTTGGTAAAAGACTTCGATCCCTCAAGTTTTGCAGTTGCTTGACTTGGAGCAAAAACATTTATTCCCTCTGCAACTAAATCATCAGCAAGCCCATCAATTATTGGTTGTTCTGGACCAATAACAACCAACTCTATATTTTCTCTCTTGCAAAATTGTGTAACATCCACTGAATTTTGAATATTTACATCCACAAGAGCCCCAAGATCTTTCATAGCTTGGCGACCAGGAGTTACATATAACTCAGTCAAGATAGGAGATTTTTTTAGAGCCCAAAGTAGAGCGTGCTCACGCCCACCAGAACCTATAACCAGAACCTTCATCTTTATTTCCTCGCTTTTCTATATGTCAAAATTATTATTTGCTTATAACAGTATCATTACTCATGTATTTTTGCAACACGTTTGGTATTGCAATCGACCCGTCAGAATTTTGATAATTCTCCATTATGGCAATAATCGTTCTTCCTATAGCTAAAGCTGAGCCGTTTAAAGTGTGAACATATTTTTTTATCTTTTTATCAGTTTCTGAAGAGTATTTAGCGTTCATCCTTCTTGCTTGAAATGCACCACAATTTGAGCAGCTTGATATTTCTCTATATTTATTTTGCCCAGGTAACCATACCTCTATGTCATAAGTCCTTTGTGCAGCAAAACCCATATCGCCACTGCACAGCAGCATTACTCTATACGGTAACTCCAGTTTTTTTAATATCTCTTCAGCAACATTCGTCATGCGCTCAAGTTCATCATTTGATTGGTCTTCAGTTGTAATACTCACCAATTCCACTTTACCAAATTGGTGTTGCCTTATCATGCCTCTCGTGTCTCGTCCTGCGCTGCCTGCTTCTTTACGAAAACACTCTGAATACGCAGTAAAACGAATAGGCAGTTCTTTTTCCTCTACTATTTTATCAGCAACCAAATTTGTTAAAAACACTTCACTTGTGGGAATCAACCTCAATTCGTCGGTAGTTAAATACGAATCGTCAGAAAATTTCGGTAGCTGACCAACATTATACATAGCTTCGTTTTTCACCAAAGCCGGGTGGTACACCTCAGTATAGCCAAATTCATTAACATGCATTTCAAGCATAAAATTTATTAGCGCTCGTCCAAGCTTAGCTAACTGTCCTTTTAATATCGCAAATCTTGATCCGGAAATTCTCGCCGCTTGTTCGAAGTCCATTAAACCTAACTTTTCTCCGAGTTCATAATGAGATTTTGCTGTAAAATCAAATTGCCTTTTTTCTCCGTATTTTCTAACTTCTAAGTTAGAACTCTCATCTGCACCTATTGGCACATCTTGCGCAGAAATATTCGGCAAGTTAGATAAAACATTCACTAACTTATCCTTTTCTGCTTGTTCTTTTAAGCTAATTGCCTCTATCTCATTTGTGATGTTTTTTGATGATTTTATTTGCTCTTCACAGGGGTTCTTGCTCATTTTTAGCTTTTTTATTTCCTCTGTGATTTCATTGCGCTGCCTATTTAAATCTTGCAATTTAGTGGTTAATGACCTTTTCCCGTGATCAATTTCTAATATCTCTTTTGCAGTAAACTCTCTTATCCCCCTGCTTTTCATTGCCTTTTCAAATCCTTCAGGGTTTTTGCGTATATATTCTATATCGTGCATATATTGTGCTATTACTAACATTGTTACTGTACTTTAAAAGCTCTTAATATTCAATATTTTCTCATACTACTAAAATTATTATGGTTGATTTTTTTGTTAGAATTTGTTAAAATTTAATTAACTTAGCATTCATAGGATGTAGCATGTTGAACATCACAAAAAAATATAATCAATTTAAAAAGAGCACTTACTTTGCTGGTGGGAAATTCGTTATCTACGCTACTTGTGTATGCCTAGCAGCCACATTTGCTGTTGGCTGTTTGGAGTTGATAATAGGATTCCTCTATTGACCTTTCCACTTGCTATGCTCATCTCTAACCCCGTGGTTTGGGTCTTAATGGGAATAATTCTTACAGTAGCATACAAATTAGCAAAGAACTATATTAATGGAAAAAGAGCAAGTCAAGGTGAGCAAAAAACTCAAGATGGAGATAGTGGTATTGTACCAGGAAGTGAACCCAATTCAAGGAACAGTAGTCGTAGAAGCTCTTTGGATAGTGGTTTGGGTGGTAAAGAGTTTCACGAAGATTTGGACACTCTTGTGCATCAGACAAACAGAAAAAACTATAGTTACTGGTTAGATGATAATGACATTACACATATTGCAAGAGTTGTATATGGGTACTCACAAAGTGAATATAGTAATAATAATGTCTATTTTCTTGCCCCTAGCTATTCTAATGGTTGGGACGAACTCACAAAAGAATTTCTTCAGAATTATAGAGGTGAATTCAAACAAAATTCTAAATTGATATTTACTTCTGTTCTTCATATTAACAATAATCATTGGGTAACTTTAGTTATTAAACCTGATGCAGGTGATAAAAAATTTAGAGCTTATTACTGTGACTCATTTGGTAATCAATTGCCAGATAATGTGCTAAATATTGTTAAAAGAGAACTGCAAAAAGAGGAATGGGTATTAGACATAAGAATTTCCCCAACTAAGCAGCAAAGTGACGGGTATAACTGTGGAATATTTGCGTTAGAAAATGCTCATAAAATTACACAAATGCTTAACGAAGACAAATCATTTGACGGAATTGACAAAAAGTTATCAGAATATAAATTTGATTTGAATGAGAAAAGAGAAGAATTTACAAGAGCGCTTATGGAAGATGAGAAATGTAAGAAAGATCTAAGAAATCGTAAGCGTCCGCCAAGGACGGAAACATCTCAGTCTTCTATTTCAAGGGAGAATGCAAGTTTGTGTTGCATTATGTAATCAATGAAAAATTACCATTGACCTTATGCCCCTCCAAATAGGAAATTTGACGATTGATTCTCCGGTAATTTTAGCGCCAATGTCTGGGGTGACTGATTATCCGTTTAGAAGTATTGTGAAGAAACTTGGTGCAAGTTTGTTAGTTTCAGAAATGATTGCAAGCAGAGCTATGATTATGCAAACTCGTCAGAGTCTGCAAAAAGCAAAAGTCGATGCATTAACTGCTGTGCAGCTTGCTGGGTGTGAGCCAGATGTTATGGCGGAGGCTGCAAAATTAAACGAGGACATGGGAGCAAAAATTATAGACATAAACTTTGGTTGCCCTGTTAAAAAAGTCGTAAACGGTTATGCAGGATCAGCGCTAATGCGTGATGAGAAAAAAGCCGCTGAGATAATTGAAGCTGTGGTCAAGGCAGTGAATGTGCCAGTTACAGTGAAAATGCGCACCGGGTGGAACGATGAAAATCGCAATGCACCAAGACTTGCGAAAATTGCCGAAGACTTAGGAGCAAAGATGATTACTGTACATGGAAGAACAAGGGCACAGCTTTATAACGGTCAAGCAGATTGGAAATTCGTTAGAAATGTTAAAGAGCAAGTAAAAATCCCAGTTATAGTAAATGGCGATATTAAAAATTTAAATGATATTCAGAATGCTCTCAAAGAATCTGGAGCAGACGGAGTGATGATAGGTCGTGGTGCCTACGGTAAACCTTGGCTGATTAATCAAGCAATGAACTTTCTCAGTGGAAGTGAAACTTCTGAGCCAACAGCTTCAGAGAGATTAAGCATCATACTCGAGCATTACGACAATATTCTTGAGTACTATGGAAATGACACAGGAATAAAGATGGCCCGCAAACACATAGGTTGGTACAGTAGCGGGCTTCAAGGCTCATCTGAATTTCGTGTGAGAGTAAATAACATGACAGATAGCACAGAAGTGAAAGAAAATATTATTGGCTTTTTTGGTCAAGAGACACACTAGCTGTACTCAATTCGACTGATCGTATGCCACTACGCTCTCTTCCTCACCAGAGTGTAAATGACAACCATTATCCATCAACCATTCCTCGTCATAAGTTTCAATATCAAAATATTTTTCATATTTATCCACATTATCACAAAGTGAAAGTGCTCTGATCTTATTCATAATCAAACCTGTACCAGCAGGAATTAATCTTCCTACTATAACATTTTCTTTTAATCCACTTAAAGGATCACTCTTCCCGCAGAATGCTGCTTCTGTAAGTACTTTTGTTGTCTCTTGGAAAGAGGCAGCAGAAATAAAGGAGCTAGTTTCAAGACTTGCCCTAGTAATCCCCTGCAGAATAGGAAGATAATGAGTAGGCCGTTTGCCAGAGTTACTCATAGCATCATTTTCCCTATCAACTTCCAGCTTGTCAATGCTTTCACCAACCAAGTACATAGTATCACCAGGATCAGTAATTTCCACTTTTTGTAGCATTTGTTTTAAGATCACCTCTAAATGCTTATTGTCTATACGAACACCCTGCAATCTATAAACTTGCTGTATTTCAGAAATCATATAGTGCGCTAAAGCTTCTAACCCAAGCACACGTAAAATATCATGGAGATCAGGGTCACCATCCATCAATAGATCACCTTTACGTACAAAATCACCTTCATTGACTATTACATGCTTACTTCTTGATACCAAATATTCAACTGGAGAAATTTGTTCATCTACAGGTTTAATTAATATACTGCGTTTTCCTCTACGGTCTTTTTCAGAAAACGCTACATAGCCATCTATCTCACTAACAATAGCATGCTCTTTAGGACGACGTGCTTCAAATAACTCTATAACCCTCGGTAAACCACCAGTAATATCACGAGTTTTAACTGACTCTCTTGGTGTTCTTGTAATAACATCACCTGCATGAACCTTCTGGCCATCTTGTACATTGAGCACTGCACCGATTGGTATAAAATAACATGCTTCAACGCCACTTGCGAGTGTCATTACTTTACCATTATCGTCAAGCAGCACAATACGAGGACGTAAATTAGCTCCACCAGAATGCAATTTCCAGTCTTTTACTACTTTGCTTGATATTCCTGTAGATTCATCCATCACTTCAGTGATCGAAATTCCATCTTTTAAGTCCTGATAAGACACTGTACCAGTCTTCTCCGTGATAATAGGCAATGTATAAGGATCCCATTCCGCAACTTTATCGCCAATTTTTACTGACCCACTCTCATCTACATAAAGCTTAGCGCCGTAAGGTACACTGTGCTTCAATTTCTCACTACCAAGGCTATCAATCAACACGACTTCACAGGAACGGCTTATCACAATTTTATTTCCGTTTCTATCTATAATTATATTACTATTGTTTAACTTTATTTTAGCATTAATAGAAGCTATAATATTCGAGGATTCAACGCCTCTAGTCATTACTCCACCTATATGAAAAGTACGCATCGTTAACTGAGTACCTGGCTCTCCAACAGATTGAGCAGCTATAACACCAACCGCTTCACCTATTGAAACAATTTTACCAGTTGCAAGGTCTCTTCCATAACATAAAGAACATACACCAGGACTTATTTCACAAGTTAAAGGCGATCTAATTTTTACAACATCAAGACCTGCAATGCTGATTTGCTTTACTTTATCCTCATCAATTAATTCCCCTGCTTTTACTAATAATTCTTTTGTCACTGGGTTATATATATCATTTGCAGCTGTTCTACCCAGCACAACACTCTCTAGAGATGCAACTATAGTACTTCCTTCAACTGTAGCTCTCACAACAAGACCATTTTTTGTTTTACAGTCATGCTTTGTAACTATGCAATTTTGAGATACATCAACTAAACGACGAGTTAAGTATCCAGAGTTTGCAGTTTTAAGTGCAGTGTCAGCTAAACCTTTACGCGCACCGTGAGTAGAATTAAAGTATTCAAATACGTTCAATCCTTCACGGAAATTAGAAATTATAGGTGTTTCTATAATCTCACCAGAAGGTTTGGTCATGAGCCCTCGCATTCCTGCTAGCTGTTTCATCTGTGAAGTAGAACCCCTTGCACCAGAGTTAACCATCATATACACTGAGTTGTACTTACTATTTCCATCATATATAGATATTGCTTTTAACATATCATTAGCTATCATATCCGTACACTTAGACCATTCATCTATAACCTTGTTATACCTCTCACTTCTAGTTATTAGCCCATCTTGATATTGCATAGAGAATTTCTTAATTTCACCCCTCGCGTGATCAACATGTGTAGCTTTAGTTTCAGGTATAACCATATCACAACGACCAAAAGAGACACCAGAAAATGTGGCATACTCAAAGCCAAGTACCATTAATTTATCAGAAAATGCCACTGTAGCACTTTGACCACAGTTACGATATACCAAATCAACTATACCAGTTATTTCCTTGACTGTTAATATCTGATTTATTAGATCGAAGCCTAGATTCTCATGCTTAGGAAAAATTTGCCATAATATTAAACGACCAAGAGTTGTACAAACAGTTTTATAGTGAGTTTCACCGCTGCTATTAATATACTCCATCCTATACTTTATACTAGAATGAATATGTAAAGTACCATCACTCAAGGAATGCTCAACTTCACAAAAAGCACCAAAAGATGGTAAATTATCTTCCTTAGGTTCTTGTAAAGTCAGATAATATATACCAAGTACTATATCTTTACTAGGAACTATAATCGGTCTGCCATTAGAAGGACTTAAAACGTTATTAGTGGACATCATCAACACCCTAGCTTCAAGCTGAGCTTCCAATGAAATTGGCACATGCACTGCCATTTGATCACCATCAAAATCAGCATTAAACGCCGTACAGACAAGCGGATGAAGCTGTATTGCTTTGCCTTCAATAAGGATTGGCTCAAAAGCCTGAATACCAAGTCTATGTAGCGTAGGCGCTCTATTCAACAAAACAGGATGCTCTTTTATTACCTCTTCAAGCATATCCCAAACTTCTGGTTTTTCTGCTCTTATCAACTTACTAGCAAACTTAATAGTTGGAGCCATACCATACATCTTAAGCTTTGAGTAAACAAAAGGTTTGAATAGTTCAAGAGCCATTCTTTTTGGTAATCCACACTGATTTAGTTTCAAAGTTGGACCAACAACTATTACAGAACGTCCAGAGTAGTCTACCCTTTTTCCTAAGAGGTTCTGGCGAAAACGACCCTGTTTTCCTTTTAACATATCACTAATGGACTTTTTATATCCAACAGCACCAGCTTTATTTACCAAAGTATTACGACGACTATTATCAAAAAGAGAATCAACTGCTTCTTGTAACATCCTTTTTTCATTACGAATCATAATCTCAGGAGGATTTAAGCTCAACAATTTCCTCAACCTGTTATTTCTATTAATAATAGTCCTATAATGATGATTCAGATCAGAAACTGCAGGACGACCACTCTCAAGCGATACCAAAGGACGCAAATCAGGTGGTAAAATAGGTATAGTTGTAAGTATCATCCACTCAGGCCTATTTCCAGATTTAATGAAGTTTTCAACAATACGCAATCTCTTTATAATTTTCTTTCTTCTTATCTCAGAAGCAACAGATTCTAATTCTAGTCTTAAATCCTTCCTAATTTCATGTAAATCAAGGCGCGTTAGCAACTCTCTTATAGCTTCAACACCTTGCATAGCTACAAAACTATCGATCCCATGGCTATCTTTAGCTTCATTATAAGCTTTTTCACTAATAATCTCATCTTTTTCAAAAGGCGAAACAAGAGGATCTATTACGATATAATTATCGCTATATAAAATATTCTCAATATCTCTGAGAGACATATCCAATAATGCTCCAATTCTTGAAGGAAGCGATTTCAAAAACCATATATGAGCAACAGAAGATGCAAGCTCTATATGACCCATCCTTTCTCTTCTTACTTTAGAAGATGTAACTTCTACTCCGCATTTTTCGCATATGCGACCTCTGTGTCTTCTTTTTTTGTATTTTCCACATAAACATTCATCGTCATTGACAGGGCCAAAAACCTTAGGACAAAATAATCCACCTTTCTCAACTTTGAACGTACGATAATTTGCAGTTGAAACATCTTCTATCTCACCACAAGATATACGCTTAATACTTTCAGGGCTAGCAATCGATATGCTAACCTCATTAAAAGGTTGTGCAATGTTAGTGTGAGATATATCTTCAATCACTACATCATTTTGCTTTAAATCTACATTTAAACATAAAGAACGTAGTTCTTTTATCATCACATTAAAGGATTCAGGAATTCCACATTCAAAATTACTGTCACCTTTTATTATCGATTCATAAATCTTAACTCTACCATTAATATCATCAGACTTCACAGTTAACATTTCCTGCAAAGTATAAGCAGCACCATAGGCTTGTAATGCCCAACATTCCATTTCACCAAAACGCTGACCACCAAAATGAGATTTTCCTCCAAGAGGTTGTTGAGTAACCAAACTATAAGGCCCTACTGAACGCGCATGAATTTTACCATCAACCAAGTGGTGCAACTTAAGTATGTACATGTAACCAACTGTAACCTTGCGGTCGAATTTTTCACCACTGCAACCGTCATATAATACAGCTTGTCCAGAGTTATCTAAACCAGCAAGTTCAAATAATTTTGCTATTTGTTCATCTTTTGGACCCTCAAATACAGGTGCAGCAACAGGAACGCCATCACGTAATTTGCGTGCAAATTCAATGAGATTATTATCACTAATATTACGAATATCATTACAGATAGATACGTTACTGCCATAGCTATAAACCTCAATCAGGAAGTTACGTAAATTGCTGTATGAACTTTTACAAGAGTTCAAATAGTTCTCTACTAACTCATTCAACTCGTCATTTAGTGCATTCTTATTAGGTGTATTTAAAACAGAAGCAGTTATTTCATCATCATCAATATTTTCAATTTTTTTATTATCAAGGTATGCTACTGCAAATTGTGTAAAATTATCATCGTTAAGGGACCTAATTCCCTTGCAAAAAGCACTTTTGATCTTATTGATCTCATCGAGAATATTACTTACCTTTTCCCCTAATTTTCTACAAGCCCAACCTACATGCGTTTCCAGTATTTGCCCTACATTCATTCGTGAAGGAACACCAAGAGGGTTAAGAATAATATCAACAGGAGTACCATCTTCCAGATAAGGCATATCTTCCACTGGCACAACTCGAGAAATCACACCTTTATTTCCATGTCTACCAGCCATTTTATCCCCTGGTTGCAGACTATGTTTCACAGCAATGAAAACTTTTACTGACATCGACACACCTTGAGGCAAGTCATAACCTTCATGTAATTTTTCTACTTTTCGCTTAAACTGTGCTATTGCATGTGATACTTTTTCATCAAAATCTTTTTTTAAGCTCTTAACTTGCTCAGAAATGGATTGGTTTTTTAATCCTATACCCCACCATTGCTCACGTTCAATAGAGTCAAATTTTTCTCGATCTTGAGAACCAGAATTAATAAGAAGTTTCTTCAGTTCATCATAGAAATATTCACTAGTAACATTGATTATATAATCTCGCTCTTCCTCAAAGTCATTTATCTCTTTTTGTTTGATGAGTAATGCCCTTTCATTTTCTTCAACCCCCCTGCGTGTAAAGACTTGTACATCAATTACTGTCCCTTCAACATCTGGAGATGTATATAAAGAGGAATCCGCACAATCGAATGACTTTTCACCAAAAATTGTCATTAATAACTTCGTTTCAGGAGGCAATGAAAGAGAAGGTTTAGGTGTAACTTTACCTACCAGAATATAGCCTGGACCAACTCTTGTACCAATTTTCACTATACCACTATCATCCAAGTGATATAGATTTTCTTCATTAACACCAGGTATAGCACGAGTTATTTTTTCTGATCCTAAAGGGGTATCATGTACAACACAGTCAAATTCTTCTATATGAATAGAAGTAAAGAGATCTTTTTTAACAACTTCACTAGAAATAATAATAGAGTCTTCAAAATTATAACCTTGCCAAGACATAAAAGCGACTAGCAAATTTTTACCAAGCGCCAACTCACCACTGTTAATTGCAGGACCATCAGCTATTACATCACCCTTTTTAACATAATCACCTACGCACACTAGCGGTCTTTGATTAATACAAGTATTATGGTTAGAACGCTGAAATTTCCTTAGATGATAAATATCTACGTCCAAGTAGTTAACCCTTTCTTTATCAAAAGCACGTATAACTATAGAGTTACTATCAGAACTATCAACTATGCCATCGCGTTTTGCTAAAACTACAGCACCAGAGCCAGAAGCTACAAAAGACTCCATACCAGTAGCAACCAGAGGAGCGGTAGGCTTCAATAAAGGTACGGCCTGACGTTGCATATTTGAGCCCATTAATGCTCTATTAGCATCATCATTTTCTAAAAATGGAATCAAGGAAGCTGCAACTGATATTACCTGCTTAGGAGATACGTCAATGTAACTAACTTGGTCGCTACTTACCATGACGAAGCTACCAGCATATCTACAGTATAGCATATCATCAACAAAGCAATTATTTTCATCAAGCTTTACGCTAGTGTCAGCTATATGATGTGAACCTTCGTCTATAGCAGAAAGATACTCAATTTGATCAGTAACAACCCTATTGACTACTTTTCTATAAGGGCTTTCAATGAAACCATATTTATTAATACGCGCGTATATAGCTAAGCTGTTGATTAACCCTATATTTTGCCCTTCAGGAGTCTCAATAGGGCAAATTCTTCCATAATGAGTTGGATGAACATCACGCACCTCAAATCCTGCCCGTTCTCTTGTTAAACCACCAGGACCTAACGCGGATAACCTTCTTTTATGTGTTATTTCAGATAACGGATTAGTCTGATCCATAAATTGAGATAATTGAGAAGAATTGAAGAAATCTCTTAAGACATTAGTTAACACTTTTGGATTAATAAAATCAGATGGAGAAACTTTATCTAAACTAGAAGTGGACATAGAATCAACTATTGCGCGTTCCAATTTCAACAACCCAGTTCTAAATTGATTTTCTATAAACTCTCCAACTGATCTTACTCTTCTGTTTCCTAAATGATCAATATCATCTACAGATCCTTGACTGTCACGTAACAATACTATTTTTTTCACAATTTCAATAATATCTTCATGCGTTAAAACAGTTAAATCCTCATCATAATTTAATCCAAGGTAAGAGTTAAGCTTCAACCTACCAATGTTAGACAAATCATAATATTCCGGACTGAAGAAAAGATTACGGAAAAACTCTTCTACTATCTCTAAAACAGGAACTTCACCAGGACGCAAAACTCTATATATTTCATATAGTGCATCCTGATAAGACATGTTTTCATCTAAGAAAAGCGTATTTAATATATAAGGTCCAACAAACAAATTATCTATGTTCAACACTGATATTTCATCTACAGATAATAACTCAAGCTTCTTTATGTCTTCCAGCTTTATAGATTCACCAGCAGATAAAATTTTCGTAGAGCTAGCACTATCCATTAAATCTTCTGCGAGGAATAAACCACATATAGAATTAAAAGGAACCAGATACTCTTTCAATTCATTATCATATAGCTTTTTAGCTAGTCTTGAGGTAATACGAACGTTAGCTTTAAGCAGCACATTACCTTCAATATCCATTAAGTCGAAAGGCAGCCTCACTCCTTTAAATTTATCAGGAACAAAAGGCACCTTCCAACCATCTTTATGTTTTACATACTTTATTTTCTCATAAAATCTATCGAGTATATCATTATTTGATAGACCCAACGCCTTTAATAAAACTGAAATTGGCAATTTTCTTTTTCTATCAACACGAAAATACAAATGGTCTTTAACATCAAATTCAATATCAAGCCAAGAACCCCTATAAGGAATAATTCTAGCAGAATAGATCAATTTACCAGAATTGTAAGTTTTTCCCTTATCGCTATCAAAAAATACACCAGGAGACCTATGCATTTGTGAGACGATAACTTTTTCCACACCATTAATGATGAAAGTGCCCTTATCAGTCATCATAGGCAACCCACAAAAGTGGACTTTCTGCTCTTCTATAGATTTTACAACGGTTGCAAGTTTAGAATGACCTCCACTCTCTTTAATCGATTTATATTCATCAAGAGAAATACCATCCTGCATAACAACAAGACGTATAGAAGCAATAACCTGAGCAGAAAAAGTTACACCACGCTTTATACACTCAGATTCATCATACTTAGGATCATCTACCCTACAACTTATAAACTCAATAGTAGCCCTACGCAAAGGATCATTTATTGGAAAGATTGTATGAAAGATAACTTCAAGTCTTTCATTACCCTTATTCTTAGGAGTAAAAGAATCATATGATTCTTTTTGAACCTTAACCAAATCCAATAAAGAATCTTTTAAATCAATCGACCTAGAATAAGAAACTCTAGGAACAAAAGCACCAGAAGCGTACATATAAGAAGAATCAACCATTAAAATACCCCAAACTGATTAAAAGAGCTATATCAATATAAAATTAATACATTAAATATTATTCAAGCTCCACTTTAGTTGCTCCTGCTTCAATAAGTTTTTGCTTGATTTTTTCTGCTTCGTCTTTAGGAACATTAGCAGTCAAATCTTTAGGTAAAGATTCAACCAACTCTTTTGCTTCTTTTAAACCCAATGTAGAATTAACCTCTCTCACAGCTTTAATAACTCCTATTTTTTTACTCGCATCAATTTCTTTAATCACAACTTTATACTCAGCTTTTTCTTGAGCAGCAGGAGCAGCAGCATTATCACCAATAGGCGCCCCAGCACCAACAGCTCCACCAAGAAAAGAACCAGCAGGCAACCCTATTTTCTCTTCTAAAACTTTTACAAGTTCAGAAGCCTCTAATAGGTTTAAAGATAATATTTTATCAACCAAATCACTTGTTACATTACTCATAATTACCACCTTACTTAACAACAAATTTATTTTTTAGAACTATAATAATCCAAAACTCTCATAAGCCTCATAGAAGATGAATTAATAGACAACGCTAACCGAGCAGGAATATCATAAGATATTAAACGCATAATTTTAACACGCAATTCATCCAGAGAAGGCAACTTAGCCAGTTTATTAACATCTTCCACTGTTAACAATTCATTTAAATGAGCTGCGCAAATCACAGACATTTTTTCTTTGTTAGCATTAGTAAAATCAACTATTAATTTTGCAGCTTCTACTATGCCACTAGAGTATATAATAGCAACAGGACCGGAAAATTTGCCTGATAAATAAGAGAATTTACCAGTCCTTTCCAAAGCCAAGCGCGCTAGAGTGTTTTTAACTACTAATACCCCACCTGCTATAGACTTCAGACTATTCCTCAGAGTTAATGAATCATTAGCATTTATAGATTTAAAATTTACTAATATCAAGAAATCATTATTTACAAATACGTTTATTGTGCTCTGTATAAATTCATCCTTATCTTTACGCTTCACGGTATCACTCCCTTAAATTATATCTTCCACTTTGCCTATCTTATAAGCTTTACCCATAGTTGAATTAAAAAAAACACCCTTAAAGTAAATTCCTTTCGCAGAAATAGGTTTATTATCTTTAATTACTTTAAGAAAGGCTTTTAAATTTTCTAGCAAGTCATCAATATCAAATTTAATATTTCCTAATTTACCATGAATAACACCATTTTTATCTGTTCTAAATTTTACCTGACCAGACTTAATGGTTTTAATAGCTTCTGCAATGTTAGAAGTCACAGTACCAAATTTAGGGTTAGGCATCAGCCCTTTAGCACCCAATACTTTTGCAATAGGAGTGATTTTTGCCATAAAATCAGGAGTAGTAATGCACCAATCAACATCTAACTTTCTACCTTTTTTTATTTCTTCAACTAAATCCTCTCCTCCTGCAATATCAGCACCAGCTTTTTCAGCTTCTAATAAATGTTTATCTTGAGCGAAAACAGCTACTTTAATATTCTTCCCGATACCTTTAGGCAAAACTACTGTACCACGCACCTGCTCTTCAGATTTACGTGAATCTACGCCTAAATTGACCGCAATATCAACTGATTCATTAAATTTTGCTGAAGCAGACTCAACCATCTTCTTCAAACACTGCTTAGGATTATCATTATATGTATTCATTTACCTAACCTTCCACAACTTCTATACCCATAGATTTTGCAGTGCCTACAACCATTTTCACTGCTGAATCTTCATTATCCACTTTCATATCAACCATCTTGCACTTTGCTACTTTAATTATAGCAGACATAGGTAATTTAGCCACTAATTCTTTACCAGGATTACCAGAACTTTTACTTAATTTAGCCTCCTGCTTAAGTAAATAAGCCACAGGCGGACCGCTGACAGTAAAATCATGAGAGCGATCATCCTTTATGGAAATTCGCACTGTTACTAAATCGCCTACTTTATAATTAGCGTTAGCAGCACTAGTAACTTTATTAAAAGCTTCACAAAACTTAGGAACAGGTATACCACGTGGACCAAGTACTGAAGCAATTTTCGGTCCTGGAACTGCTTTCCCAGCTTCCATAAGTAAGTTAATCTTAGCAATTATAACACTCATAATTAATCCTCTATTTTCTCTACTTGAGCCAGATCAAGCTCTATTATTGTCGGCTTACCTAAAATCGATACTTCCACATTAATAATTTTTTTCTCATCGTTTACCATATTTACCTTACCAGTAAAATTTTGAAAAAGACCATCATTAATTTTCACTTTTTCACCTTTTTCATAACCATAACCTAACTTCTTTGTCTCTTGAGCATTATAAAGTGCATTACACATTGAGTGAATCTCATCATCCAAAATCACCTTTGGAATATTACCGTTTTTCAAAAATCCATAAACCTTAAGAGATTTTGGTATATTATTGATAAAATTCAATACTTCATCGCATAAATTCACGTATAAAAAGACATAACCAGGAAAGCATTTCCTTCGTGTAGCAATTTTCTTAGATTTCAACTCTACTTCACTTAGCTCTTCATATGGAATAAAAACTTCCTTAAAGTAATCATTAACACCCAATCTCATAGAATTTTCCAATATATGTTGGCGCACTTTCTCTTCACAATTGGAAGCAACTCTCAAGATATACCATTTATATCTATTAAATTCTTTACACTTTAAACTTATCTCATCATCTGAAATCATCTCAAAATCACCAGATTCGCCACTGCAGAATCCAGGCGTTTGATTCAAAATATTTTTGCTTTCATCACACAGATGCATATATACATACACTTCACATAATTCTTTTATATCAGACTTTGAATTACATACCGTTTGATAAGGAATAAACACTTCCTTAAAATAAACAGCATTACTTACCAATTCGCGTATGTTTTGCTCATATCCATAATCAACTTTAATGATATACCATTTATATTCACATTCCATAAATAATTCCAAATAAAGCCTTAATTACGTAAAGAGACATAAAATCCACAAAACAGAAGAAAATCGAAAAGCATAATATAACAATCATTACAACAAATAGAGATGACAACACCTCCTGTTTCTTTACCCAAGCAATTCTTCGTATTTCTTGCTTTATATCACAGAAAAAACCACACAAACTTTTTAACATTTCCACCACAACATTAATGCAGGAGCGATAGGAATTGAACCTACAACCTCTGGTTTTGGAGACCAGCGCTCTACCAATTGAGCTACACTCCTATAACTCAAACTCTCACTCCAAAATTTCAGAAACAACACCAGAACCAACAGTTCTACCGCCTTCTCTTATCGCAAAACGCAATCCCTTATCCATTGCTATCGGTACTTGCAATTCTACTTCTACACTCACATTATCTCCTGGCATTACCATCTCCTTCCCATCTAGCAATTTTATGCTCCCAGTTACATCCGTTGTCCTTAAATAAAACTGTGGCTGGTAATTCGCAAAAAATGGTGTATGCCTTCCTCCTTCCTCTTTCTTTAATATATAAACCTCCGCCTTAAACTTTCTATGCGGCGTTATCGTCCCCGGTTTTGCCAATACTTGCCCTCTCTCTACTTCTTCTCTTTTTGTTCCTCTTAACAATATTCCTACATTGAGTCCTGCACTCCCCTTATCCAGCAATTTCTTAAACATTTCTACACCTGTGCATATCGTCTTTTGCGTTCCCTTCAGACCTATTATCTCTATCTCTTCTCCCGTCTTTATCTCTCCCTTCTCTATCCTTCCTGTTACCACCGTTCCTCGCCCCGATATCGAAAACACATCTTCAATTGGCAATAAAAATGGTAAATCCACAGGCCTTGGTGGAACCGCCACATATTCATCTAACTTTTCCATCAATTTATCTATTGATTTCTTTCCATATTCGCTGCTGTCATCCTCCAGCGCCTTGAGTGCTGAACCAACTACCACAGGCACTTCATCCCCTGGAAATCCGTATTTATTCAGCAATTCCCTCACTTCCATTTCTACTAAATCTATCATATCAGCATCAGCAACATCAGCTTTATTTATATACACCACGATATATCCAACACCCACCTGCTTCGCCAGCAATATATGCTCTCTCGTTTGTGGCATTGGCCCATCAACCCCTGACACTACCAATATCGCCGCATCCATCTGTGCTGCACCTACTATCATGTTCTTTACATAGTCAGCGTGTCCAGGACAATCAACGTGTGCATAATGCCTTTTCTCTGTCTGATACTCAACATGCGCTGTTGCTATCGTTATCCCCCTCTTCCTTTCTTCTGGCGCTTTATCTATCTGATCGTACGCTACAAAATTTCCATAATGCTTTGTTATCGCCGCTGTTAACGTTGTCTTCCCATGATCCACATGTCCTATTGTTCCCACATTTACATGCGGCTTTCCAAATGCTTCCACTATTGCTGTCATAATTATTACCCTTAATTATACTTTAACTTTAACTCATCAACCACATATTGTGGCACTTGCTCATAACAAGAAAAATGCATACTATACTGCGCCCTTCCCTGAGACATAGAACGCAAAACGTTGATATAACCAAACATATTTGCAAGAGGTACCGAAGCAGTAATTATTTTACTATTATTACCTAAATCGAGCATATCAGCAACATTTCCTCTTCTACTATTTATATCACCCATAACATCACCCATATATTCTTCAGGAGTAATGATTTCAACTTTCATTATAGGCTCCAGCATTTTTGGACCAGCTTTATTTGCCATCTCTTTAAAAGCACCTTTAGCAGCAAGTTCAAAAGCTAAAGGACTAGAATCAACCTCATGAAAAGCACCATCAAGAAGGGTAGCCTTAAAATCAATCAACGGAAATCCCGAAATTATACCACCTTCTTTTATCAACTCCAAACCATTTTCTACCCCAGGAATATACTCTTTTGGAATAGCACCACCTACAATTTTACTTTCAAATTGAAACCCAGAACCAGGCTCAAGAGGTTCAAATTTTATTTTAACCTTAGCAAACTGACCAGCTCCACCAGATTGTTTTTTATGAGTGTAATCAATTTCAACAGATTTAGTGATAGTTTCACGATATGCAACCTGAGGAGCACCGACATTAGCCTCAACGTTAAACTCGCGCTTCATTCTATCAACAATAATCTCAAGATGGAGCTCACCCATGCCTTTCAATATAGTCTGGCCGCTTTCCGCATTTACTGACATTCTCAAAGAAGGATCTTCTGCAACCAACCTATTTAGAGCAATACCTAATTTTTCCTGATCTGAAGTGGTTTTAGGTTCCACAGCAATTTCAATAACGGGCTCAGGAAATTCCATACGCTCCAATAATATAGGAAAATCAACAGAACATAAAGTATCTCCGGTGGTTGTTTTCTTTAGCCCAACTAAAGCAACTATATCTCCAGCCCTAGCCTCAGTTATATCTTCTCGGTTATTTGCATGCATAAGTAACATTCTGCCAATCCCTTCAGTTTCGTTTTTTAACGCATTTGAAACGGTAGATTTAGACTTTAATTTACCAGAATAAATACGGATAAACGTCAAGCTGCCTACAAATTTATCCGTCATCACTTTAAATGCAAGAGCAACAAATTTCTCTTTTTCTGAAGGTTTGACCTCAATTTTCTTTTCTGAATCTTTAGGATCAATTCCAACAATTACATCAACATCAATAGGAGAAGGTAAAAAGTCAACCACACCATCTAAAAGTGGTTGTACGCCTTTATTTTTAAAAGCTGATCCACATAACACAGGAACAAATTTTCCTTTAATGGTCCCATTTCTCACGCATTTTTTCAGTAAATCCACTGGCAGATCATTAGACTCAAAGTAAGTATTCATCGCTTCATCATCCATCTCAGCTGCAGCATCTAATAAAAGATTTCGATATTCTTGAGCCTTATCAAGCAAATCAGAAGGAATATCTTCATAAGAAAATTTAGCGCCCAACGTTTCTTCTTGCCATATAATGGCTTTCATAGAAATAAGGTCAATTATACCTTTGAAATCTTTCTCACTCCCTATTGGTAAATGAATAACTAAAGGTGCTGCACCAAGCTTCGTCTTTATCATATCAACACATCGATAAAAATTTGCCCCTATTCTATCCATCTTATTAACAAAGCAGATACGAGGAACGCTATATTTATCAGCTTGACGCCACACTGTCTCAGATTGAGGTTCAACTCCAGCAACTCCATCAAATACAGCAACTGCACCATCCAAAACCCTTAAAGATCTCTCAACTTCAATAGTGAAATCAACGTGACCAGGAGTGTCTATTATATTGACCCTATGATCATTCCAAAAACATGTTGTTGCAGCAGATGTGATTGTAATACCACGCTCTTTTTCCTGCTCCATCCAATCCATAGAAGCTGCACCATCGTGCACTTCACCAATTCTATTTTGCTTACCAGTATAAAATAAAATACGCTCTGTTGTGGTAGTCTTGCCAGCATCTATGTGAGCCATTATCCCTATATTTCTGTATTTAGATATTCCAATTTCCATATCACAATTAATTAGCTAACATTAAAAACGAAGATGAGAAAATGCCTTATTAGCTTCAGCCATTTTATATTTTTCTTCGCACATCTTAAACGCACCACCGCGTTTATTATAAGCATCCAGTATTTCAGATTGCAAACAATCAACAGTGGTTTTTCCACTCTTTTTTCGAGCAGCAGAAGTTGCTTTAGCAATCCACCTTAACGCTAAAGAAACCGCCCTATCTTGTCGAACTTCAACAGGTACTTGATAAGTTGCACCACCAATGCGTCGAGAACGCACTTCTATAGAAGGAGTAACATTTCCTACTGCTGTCTCAAAAATTGATAACCCACCTTCGCCTATTTTCTTTTCAGCTAAAGACAAAGCGTCATAGATAATCTTTTCTGCAGTAGATTTTTTACCACATTTCATGATTGTATTAATGAAACGCATCAGCAAAACACTGCCGTAACGGGAATCAGGACTTATTTCTCTTTTTTTTGCTTTATTCCGACGAGCCATAAACTTTAACCAGATTTCTTTACACCATATTTTGAACGAGCTTTCTTTCGATTTTGCACACCACGCAGATCAAGGGCACCTCTTATTATGTGATAACGCACACCTGGCAAATCTTTAACCCGCCCACCACGTATCAAAACAACAGAGTGTTCTTGTAAATTATGACCTTCACCAGGTATATAAGCCATCACTTCACCATACCCACTAATTTTTACTCTGGCTACTTTACGGAGTGCTGAGTTAGGCTTTCTAGGAGTTGTAGTATACACCTTAGTGCAAACACCTCTCCTTTGAGGGTTGTTTTCTCCCAAAGCTGGTACCTTTTTCTTATGGGTCAATCCTAATCTACCCTTACGTATTAATTGATTTATCGTAGGCATATGTTATAAACTCAAGCTCATTAAAATAACTAAGTTTTTAGTTATAAAATAATAAACCTCAATAGTCAATATAAAAATAAACATTACTACTCTAATAATTAAACTCAACTGCCTTGAAAGCCATCAGTAGACTTCTTGCACTACCTCCCAAGACACAACTATCATTCAGTAGAAACGAAAAAACTTACTTGACACCCTTTGCCAGCCCTCTTATCATGAAACTGAAGCTATTTATTTATCTTCTCTGTACAGATTAAATGACAAAAAAACTCAACGTATCTGGCGTCTCATGTTTAATTTTTTGCACTATGTGTACCTTATGTCTTTATCAAATTTCTAGGTTTTTACCTACACAAGCTGAAATACGCTTATAAAGCATTTAAAACATTAAAAAACGCCAACTTAAAAAATGGATAGTGAATAATTAGCTACCCTAGGGTTTCTTTTGCCTTTTTTCTGTTTAGTAAATTTCTTAAACATTTATGACTAAAGGTTAGTTGCATTAAAAAGCAGCTAAATCGCGGTTATTAAGCGTTTAGAATAAAAAAACGCCATACTTGAAAGTATAACGTAAGTAATTAGCCAACCATGGGGCTTCTTTTGCCTTTTTTTTATTTGGTAAATTTCTTAAACATTTATAGCTAAACGACAATCGTCATCCCGCTGCTTGTTAGCGGGATCTCTTGTTAGCGCCGCGGCGGCATGACGTAGAAGCTATACTTTTATGCTCACCAACTTAGCTGGATCCAAGTAGTCAAGCTACTTGGATCTGCAAATTGCAATGTTCGTACAGCTGCGTGCTTGACACCGGGATTTAGTGCAGCTACCCTAAACTGGAAGCTCATCTTGCTATTCTTGGCTGAAAGGAACATATTTTTAGAATAATGAAAACAATCAGCACTTTAATTCAAGAAGGATCGGAGTTATTATCGTCACATAAAGTTGAATCACCACATTTAGATTGTGAAATCATCATGCAGCACGTACTTGGAGTGGAAAGATCATTCATAATTATGAACCATGCTGATCAAGTGCCGATGGAGAAAGAACTTTTATTTTGGAAATTAACAAAAAAAAGAGCGGAAAGATATCCAATATCGCAAATAATAGGTAATCGTGAATTCTGGAGTAAAAATTTTATAGTTAACCAGCATGTTTTGGATCCAAGACCAGATAGTGAAACACTAATCTCAACAGTGTTAAAATATTACCCAAATAAAAAGCAGAGACTAAAAATTGCAGATTTTGGTACAGGCACAGGTTGTTTATTGATATCCGTACTTAGTGAGTATGAATATGCCGTTGGTATCGGTTTTGAAAAAAGCTTGGAAGCATACAAAGTTGCCTATCAGAACACAAAGAAACATGATCTTCTCAGCAGAGCCAAAATATTTCCAAGCTCATGGACAGAGTGCAGAGGTTCATTTGATCTGATAATTAGCAATCCTCCATATATTAAAAGAAGCAAATTAAAAGACTTACAAGCCGAAGTGCAAAAAGAGCCAAGAATTGCTCTTGATGGTGGAATTGATGGTTTAAACTGTTACTTGAGTATTTTTCCAATATTGAAAAAGTGCCTTAAAAAAAATGGGTTTGCAATATTGGAGATAGGTGAAGATCAAAATGATATTGACAAAATAATACCCTCATACAAATTAGCTTTTCAGGAATATGTACATGATTTGGCAGGAATGAAGAGGTGCATTGTTATGCAAAAAACATAGCTAATGTTTTCTTCCTTCATCCCATATTATCCTATGTCATCCCAGTACCCTCTAGCTAGTCATCCAAGTAGCGTGACTACTTGGATCTATATTTACTATGGTCAAGGCATAGGATGACAGGAACGGTTTTATGCATTTTTTAAAAGGGCAACATGTTTAAGCTTTGCTGGCAAAGTGGAAAGTAAGGCCAGCCTCTATACCGTGTGTGTAAAACAATGTATTACCTATATTTATATCTTCTTTTGCTGCATTTGCTGGTTTACTCTGATCATCAAGCTTCTTTTTACCCCTGTTATTAGGATCATCTATAATTTCTCCAAGCGCATCCGTTGTAAGTTTAAGACCATCACCAATAACACCAAAACCTCTATATCCGATATGCATATTTACATCTTCGTTTATGTGATAATCAAGGCCAGCTTTTAATTGACCTGCGGGTCTTATTGACGATTTTTCAAACATTGTCATTCTTGTTGCACCGACTCCAACCCCAACATAAGGAGAAAAAGAGAAACGTTCACTCTTCCAATGATGATAAACATTTGCCATTAGAGACATGTTTTCAATTTGGTCATGATTAACTGTAGCACTATAGATATAAGTTTTTTTACCAGCATCCTTACCAATGTCCTTTAGGTATGAAACAGTTATTTGACTACTTGCTAAACCAATATTATCCACTTTTACAGAAGAATACATTCCTTCTAATTCAGCCCTATAGCTGTTGTTACCCAATTCTCCTGTGTAACCAAGTGCTACATTTGCAGCAAAAGGTGGATTGTAATCTCCTTTATACTTACTTAGTAATTGACCTTCTGTATTCTGAACACTCCTGTCATTTATAGACAAATTTTTGATACCTGTAGTGCTTGTTTTTAGTTCACCCGTACTATTAAAAAATTGACCATAATACCCACCACCAAAGTAAAACCCTTCTGTTTCACTTGCAAAAGATTGTTGCGACAACAGCAAAGCAAGCGCTGTAACCGCTAATGTTTTTTTATTAATCATTACTACTCCCCTACTTAAAATAGCTAATCTAATACTAATTAATTAAAAATGGCTTAATATGAAAAACCTAATGATTTGCATAACTTGCACTTTCCTGAGCTAAAAATAGGCAAAGTTAACCTTACTTCTCGTCAATATCCTCATCTTCAAATTCATCCTCCTCTTCTTCGTCATCAAATTCATCCTCCTCTTTTTTGTCATCAAACCCATCATCATCTTCTTCAAACTTATCGTCAATATCTTCATCATCAATATCTTCGTCTGCAAATTCATCTGATTCATCATACACTGCATCTTCGGTTTTAGTTTCAGCAGGATAATCAACTGAATTAGGTCCCTCAAGAGCATTATTCCCCTCGTTATTAACCTTATCTTTGCTCGCAGTGGCAGAAAGAACTTTGTTTGGATCATATGGTTCTTGTGTAGGCACACGAGTTTGCTTGAGCAGTCTTTTTGTGAAGGTGCTATCACTATAGTACAAAATTTTCTTTGATTTAATTGGGTAAGTTGACTCTATTAAAATTATCTGATCGTCGCGTGGCAACATAATAACTTCTTGAGGCAATAGCAATGCCCTCTGTGTTTCAGAGATATGCAACGACCTTGAAGCAGGATTTAAATCTAAAAATTTAGGCTTATTCAACGATTCTTGTTGTACAGTTTTATTTCCTATAAGTTGCGATATTAAATTAGCTGTTTCAATATTATTGGCTGCAAAAGTTATTCTGTAAGTCGAGTTTGACAAAAAGGAGTTCATCCCTGCTTCTTCGTATATTCCTTTGAGCTGCTCAGTATCTTGAACAATTAAGAATAACCTAACTCGATAACCACGAAAATATGCAATACCTGTTTGAAATTGCTCCATTTTTCCAAGTGTAGGAAACTCATCCATTAAAAACAATACGCCATAAGGCTCGTCATCCGATGGCAATTTTCTACATAAAAACTCAGTTGCCTGTTGGTAAAAAACCTGCATTAAAGGCCTGAGCCTAGTCAAGTTGTCAGGAGTTAAACCAACATAAACTGTAGTTTTCTTCTTTTTAAAATCTAAAATATTAAAATCACTTGACGCAGTTGCAGTATCAATCAATGGGTTTGCCCACAATTCAAGCGATGAGTTCATAGTTGATACAACACCCGATCTTTCTTTATCAGCTTTTTGTAAAAAAGCTGCAATATTCATATATGCTACAGGGTGTATTATTTTACCCATTGTATCAAGAGCAACAGCAAGATTATAAACTACGTCATCACTACGCATCGTACGCACAACTTCACCAAAAGATTTAACTTTCTCTGGTGCAGCAAGTAAGTATAATACCACTCCAACAAATAAGCTTCTTGCTTCATTTTGCCAAAAGTCTTGTTCAGGCATGATTAGGTTAGCTATTTTCTGCACATCGTCAACCATCTGCCCAGGTTTTTTACTAATCCATTGTAATGGATTGTAACAGTGACTTATTCCATCTGGCTGCGCTGGATTCCATACGTATACTTTTTGTCCTTGTCGTTCTCGCCAACCACTTGTTATTTCATAGTTTTCTAATTTTATGTCGTGTACAATTACCGAGTCAGTCCAAAATAATAAATTAGGAATTACGAAGCCAACACCCTTACCAGAACCTGTAGGTGCAAATAACAATGCATGCTGAAACCCATCAGCAATAAAGCATCCTCTTTTATCTTTACCAAGCAATAATCCCTTTTTGCTTCTTAATCCTGCTTTTCGTATGTCTTTCTCTGATGCCCACTGCGAGTCTCCATGAAGTGATTCTTTCTTTTTAAATGGTCGCCACTCAATTATCCTTTCTCTTAAATTCCACAAAATAATCATTAAAACAATGATAGGCAGTGCAGAAGATATAATTAATGTGATTTTGAGCTCAAGGCTATATAACTCTGGATGATGCCAACAATATTGTATATGATCAAAGATTGTTGGCCAAAGAGCTTGAGGAAAAGGCGTCAAACTAGGATTAATTGCCTTAAAATCCACAGCATCCGGACCGTCAACTAATAGAAAGAACAGTATACCAGATAGATAGAAGCAAAACTCAAGTATGCTAAAAGCTACTACACCTCCTATGAGAATATTACGTAGGTGATTTCCATTACTCATAAACTACTCTTCCTTAACTTATGTATAAATTTAAGCATTTTCGCTCGCAGATCTAGTAAATAATATCTCAGAAATGCTTCTTTTGCCCCCCCCGGTTCTTTTTAGCTGAATAACAATATCAATCACATTTCTAATGTATGGTATAATTTGGTCTGGAGGAATGCCAAGATTTGCCTGCATAATCATCAATTTTACTTGCTCAAGGACCATTGTTGGACTATCCGCATGAAGGGTTGATATTGATCCAGGGTGACCAGTATTTATCGCCCTGAGAAAACTAAAAGCTTCCGCTCCACGGAGCTCACCAACTATTATTCTGTCTGGCCTTAAACGTAAGCACGCTTCTATCAAATCTTGAGTGGTTACTTTTGCTCTGCCCTGCCCTCCTTTAGAGGCAATTAGATGGACTTTATTGGGATGATCGTTCAAAACGATTTCCCTTGCATCCTCAACAGTAATAATTCTTTCCTCAGCTGGAATAGCACGCAAAGTAGCATTAGTAAAAGTAGTCTTACCAGTCGAAGTTCCACCACTAATTATAATATTTTTCTTACTTATTACAGCGTATTCTAAAAACTCTTTTATTTTTTTTTGCCTTAACAATAAATCCAAATGACGGTCAACTGGATTATCAGTTGCTTCTGTAACAGTTTCAGAAAAAGCCCCCATTTTTTCGTAATCATCGAGTGCTAACTTCATGCTAGAAGGCTTACGAATCGACATGACTACTTTATCAGGTTCACATGCTGGCGGAAATACTATCTGTATACGATAACCATTTGGTAATGTTGCCGAAAGTAACGGCGCTTCTTCGCTAAGTTTTTGTTCTGTAGCTTGAGCAATCAGTCTGCCAAGAGATTTCAAATGGTTAAGATCGAATACTTCTAATTTTTCACACCTTATTTCACCGCGATTTTCAATCCATACTTCCTTTGGCTTATTTATTGATATTTCATTTACGCCTTCTTCTTGAAATATGCCTTGTAATGGCTCCAAATATGTATCAAGTGCAGCATAGTTCATTTCATTGATTTAATATTGCCTGTGGAGGAAATACTATATCTTGGTTAACAAATACTTTCAATGCAGTGCCTTGATCGACATAAATAGTTGGTTTTTTATCTGTATATCTGCCCACTATATCTCGCATGTCTTTAGAAAAATCCTGGATTGATTTCCCGATTGCTTCATCATGAACAGATTTGCTCCCTTGTCTCCGCAATAATTCCTTTATATCTTCCAAAGTTATTTCATCAACCTTACTACTATCAATTGAGACCAAGCTTAGGTCTCCTACTACTCGCTTAAATATCTCAACTAAGCTCTTTTCATTAGACGCATTCTTAATTTTTCTAATAGCTCCAAACCCAAGTTTCCACTTATCATTCTTTGCATTCTTTTCATCTTCCTCAGACATGCTCTTCTTACCAATAATATCCTTAAGGGGAGAGATATCTATTTCAGTTGCAGTGATGGATCTCACCGCATCCATAGGAGTTAGCGTGTCAACAAGATTAGAAGCCTTTTGCCCTATAACAGCTGAACCAATCGAAACACCAGCAAGTGCCACTGAAGAGAATAACGCACTTACTATTTTGTTATCAACTATTCCTGCTATCCCTGCTCTACCAAGCTCGTCAGTACCAAGTGATGAGATTGCAATATCTATTCCATGTGGCAGAATCACTCTATTCCAGTTTATATTTACACGAGATTTAGCAACATTCGAGTCAAATGAATAACTGCCTATCAATCTTGAGCCTTTAGGTATTAAAACTGTATCACCAGTTTCTGCATAAACATCTCTACTCACCATAGCACGCAGCATTCCTTGCAGATCAGAGTTTATTGCAGTTTCAAGAACAGCATCAATAATTTTACCTTGAGTAACCATTAAACCAAACTTTCCTACTCTGGTAGCTTTGCTCGATTGTGCTGAAGTGTCGGATAAAATAGCATCAGCAGCCTTATTCTCTCCACCACCACTTGAAATTGTTAACATTTGTGCACTACGTCTGTCTCTAGGATAAACTACACCCCCTATTGTAGGAAACGAGGTGGGTAAATTGCCCATAACATTACTAGAAGGAAAATTTTGCTTTGGCAAAATAGGTATATTTGACACAGAAGTTTCTTTTGGTTTCTCTTCTTCTTTTTTAATTTGTTTTATTTCTGGTACGATTTGTGGTGTAGGAAGAGGAGGTAAGGGTGGTAAGGAATCGGTTATTATTCTTTCAGGAACCATCACATTATCTGGAACTTGTTCCAACTTTCCTTTCAATTCTTGAACGTTTTGCTTTGTTTCCTCTTTTTTAATAACTTCTGAACCCTCTTTATGAGAAGGACTAAAATAGAGATAATACACTCCACCAACCAGAAGTACTAAAATAATGACCATCAATGCCCTATGACCTTGATTAGAGCCAACTGTTACTACCTTGTTCTCTATTTCCGACTCATCTTCTGAATTGTTACGCCTTTCTTTATTCATATTGCATGTACCACAGCTAAAGTGACCTATTTATAATTTCAACTTCACCATCTTCATAACGCATAAATAGCTTTTTATGTACTCCTTTTATTATAACATAATCATCAAATAACAGCCTTTTACAAGGTTTATCCTCCCCTTCTACAAAAATCTGAGGTATTTTATTATTATCTCTAAATTTTAAATAGGTTAAATAACCATCATCAAATAACTCAATCGGAACTATACCCGCATTACCACCTTCATCAATATATGTATAATTGTACTTCGTATCATTTTCTTGTATTATTTTTTCTAGCTTGTCTGTAGTATATTGCATTTGAGTAGGTAAAGAAACCTCATCTAAATCAACATCAAATTCACCTTCTTCTTGAGGATAATAAAAACGTACTACGTAAGATATATCCTTTTCAGCAGAATAATCGTGATCCACTTTCTTAGCATCAGTATCCGGGTATTTATCGTAGTTTGGCCTTGAGATTAAATCAAAAATGTAATTTCTTTTTTTAGTTGTCGTAATAATCATGTTAGTGCAACTACTAACTTCAAATGGCATGATAAGCAATTTATTGTCATAAGGATTAATTTTCCAACTTGATGCATCACCAACAGCGATATTTTTAACTTTTTCTCCTTCCGCAAATTCAATATAAGAATAGTAACCCTGACTAAAAACCACCGTAAATACTTCATTAGGGCTATACACAAAAGTCTTTATTCTACTATCTACAGAAATAGGCTCATTATAATTAATGGATGCGTTTAAATTGCCACTGACAAGTAAAGCTAAAACTAATAATATCCTATACATATTCATCATCTACTCTATATGAAATAACTTGAAATCCTAATGGGTTAATATATCTTTGCTGATCATCCATTTCAAGCGATGCATACCTATATGACATAATAACTATCTTGTTTTTTCTTGTGGAACTTCCATCTTTTCGTGTAAATTCCACAAAAAATCTCACCTGAAGAGCATCGTTACCCAATTTTTGAATTGAGCGAATTTTAAATTCACTTTTGGTATCTGAATATAAATTAAAAAGATCATCCATATTCTGCGATCCTATATAATTTCTAAATTCATTATACACATTAGGTAAGGAAAACAACCTCACCTTTGTATAATAGTTATAATTATAATGATATGGATCAAAAACCTCCCTTGCTTTTATATACTCTGAAATAAAATAATCGTTTAGCGCTTCATCTGCAGAATACTCTTTTACTGTGACAGGATCAACCAATTGCACTATTCCTGATTTCTTGTCAATTTCTATAACAAATGGCTCAATAGTGCTACTTGTGCTAATTTTAAATATGACCAATATGCTGATAGAGATCGTTGCTAATAATATTAATGCAAATAAAAGTAGAATATTCCTTTGAGCAATAACTGTGCTGTAGCGGTTTGAATTCCAATTTATATCCTTATCTAAGGATTCAGTATTTTTTTCTCGTTTAAAAAATCTTAGCATTTTAGTATTCCTCAAAATCTTAACTTATGTTAAAAAACATAGCAAATTAACAAAGTAGTTACAGCAAAAAAGCTAAAAAAACTCTTAATCTATGGCCTAATTTACCAAATTTTGTCTCCATATATGAATCGTTATATTTATTACGTTCCACAATAAGTGGTAGACACTTTGTAACCTCTATACCACTACTTTCCAATTCTGACAATTTCCTATCATTGTTTGTAAGTAATTGGATTTTGTTAATGTTCAATTTCTTAAGCATTTTAGCTGCAACAACAAAACTCCTTTCATCATCTTCAAAACCCAATATTCTATTTGCATCAACAGTATCAAGATTATGTCCTCTTTGCATACTGTACGCTCTTAACTTATTAGTTAAACCAATACCTCTTCCATCTTGCATCAAATACAATATAATACCACTTCCAGAGTCAGCTATCATTTGAATTGCTTGATGTAACTGACTTCTGCAATCGCATGACAAGCTATCTAACAAGTCACCCGTATAACACGAAGAATGAATTCTTACTAATGGTTCGCCATCTTTATCTGGATTGCCAATGATAATTGCATGATGTTCTCTTCCACCACTTTCGGTTCTATAAGATATGATATTTACTTCTTGAGTCTGTTTTAAAAATAATGATGTTTTGCACACTTCATATACATCCTGATTTTCTTGAAAATTATTTATGAATGACGTGTCCAGTGCAATAACGTCATTTTTCTCGCACCAATTTCGCATTTCATGATTATTCTCAAAAGTCATATCAGCCACTAACGCGTATGGCAATAATTCTGAGAACTTAAGCAAGGCAATAGCACATTCATCTATTGTCTTTGAGCATTGCAACTCTTTTATGCAATCTTCCTTTGAACAGTTTATTAAATGGAGCAGTTCATCAAAATTATTCACCAACAGACGTTTGCTGTTATGTTCTTTATTCTGAGATATGTATTTTACCTTACTTGAAGTTAAAGTAACATATACATTGCTTGATATAAGCTTGTATTGATTAAATAAATCTCTTTCTAAAGCCTCAACAGCAGCAAACAATAGGTAATTACTTTCATCATATATTACAATTGGCCGACCGCGCCTGATTTCGCTGATAGCTCTTTCTACCTTATTGCTACTCTGATTTCCTATAAACATTTTTACCCATATTAAACAGTGATAAAAACTGGTGCGGCCGAGAAGACTTGAACTTCCAAGGCTTTATGAGCCACAGCGACCTCAACGCTGCGTGTCTACCAATTCCACCACGGCCGCACTATATTCTAGTTTTTATATAATTATTTTAAATTACTTAATCATTTTAGAACTTTTCATCTAGAGTGTCAATCTGATACTAGAATAATTTAGAAATTGTTTGTATAATTTGATTATGAATTTTGTGATTATAAATTTTAATCATTTAAGATAACCTTACTACTAATTTTTAACTTAGGTTTTTATACAAATGAATATAGCTAATATCTTTATTTTTTTAGCTCTCTCTCTTATAACTAGCTTTCATTTCGTCCATGCACAAATATTATACACATGGTCTCAAGTTATCCCAGAAAATAAACTAAGCATACGCGCAATTACGGATAATGACATGTGTCCCATTGTTTATGTTGATGGCGAGGAAACAGAAATGCTGAATCGCAGCTCAATTAACAATGGTGATCATAACGAAACAGTTTGTGAACTGACAGTACAAACAAGTGCCAAAAACATTAGTATTGAGGATCTACGGGTTCCTATATTACCAAAAAAGGTTAATAAAATTGCTTTCATTGGTGACACGGGCTGTAGAATAAATATGTTATTTCAGCAGGAATGTAATTCGGTAGATAGCTGGCCTTTAAAAAAAAATTTAGATTCAATCGCCCTTCATAAACCAGATTTAATTATCCATGTTGGTGATTATCATTATAGACAAACAAAATGTAGAAATACAAAAAAGTGTGGCGATATTTATGGATATAATAAAGAAGTTTGGTACGCTGATTGGTTTGAGCCTGCAAAGGATATTTTATCACAATCCCCTTTCCTTTTTGTTCGTGGAAACCATGAGAGTTGTGATAGAGCTTATGAAGGATGGTTCAGGTATCTAGATTCATACCCCTTTTCGTCTGAAAAATGTGGAAACTTCGTTTCTGGTTGGTCCTTAGATGCTGGACCGATGAAATTTTTTATCTTCGACTCTTCATCCGGTGAGGATATTTTTACGACCCAAAGCACAATTGATGCTTTTGAGAGGCAATTTGATAAATTGATACAAAATAGTTCTGACAAGCCCATGTGGTTTTTAACTCATAAACCGCTTTGGAGATCTCCAAAAAAAGAATTTTTGACATTAAAAAGCCATGGTAATCTTACACAAATCGAAGCTTTTGGAGATAAATTTCCAAGCAATGTTACTACCATAGTTTCTGGCCACATTCATATAGCCCAGATTTTATTAATGGATAATGTTCCAGACCAAATTATAGTTGGAAACGGTGGTGCATCATTACACGCTCAAGATCAAGAATCTGTTTATCAAAATGTAGAATTTGACTATTCAAATGGTAAAAACTACTTAGCACACGAGGTTAGAAACTTTTTTGGCTTTGGCTTTGCAATACTAAATTTAGATGATCACGAATTTACCTTCTATAATCAACACAATAAGGAAATGTATTCTGCGAAGCTAACAGAAGATTTTAAACTTAAACGGATTAAAACTATAGTCGATTCATTTTAGGATTTGTTATTAGCTATTTTAAAAACACTACTTAAACATTTTTTTTAATCGATTGATTTCATCAGCAAATTTTGAGTCGGTCTTTATAAAATTTTCTACTTGTTTTACTGCATGTATAACAGTAGCATGGTCTCTGCCACCAAAGTTTCTCCCAATATCTGGTAGGCTTTTTTGCGTAAATTTTTTGGCAAAATACATAGCTATTTGTCTTGGCCTTGCAAGACTGCGAAGCCTTCTATTGGATTGCATATCTGCAACCTTTATATTGAAAAATTCAGCTACTTTCTTTTGTATTTCTTCTATTGTGACTGACCTATGATTTGACCTAAGAAGATCGATTAGGGTTTCACTAGCTGATTCTACCGTCATACTTCTTCCAATTAATGAGGTATGGGTAACCTTATTTAATGCTCCTTCTAATTCTCTTATATTAGATTTTATGTTCCTTGCTAAAAACTCTAGGACATCTTTCGGAACATACATATTCATCTGCTCCACTTTTGCCTGCAATATACCAAGCCTTAATTCAAAAGTTGTTTCATTAATATCTGCCACCAACCCCCAACCGAGTCGTGATTTTATTCTTTCTTCCACTCCATCAAGATCACTAGGAGACCTATCAGCTGATATAACCAATTGTTTATTTTGGTCTATCAATGCATTGAAAGTGTGAAAAAATTCTTCTTGTGTACTATCTTTACCACTGATAAATTGCACATCATCTACCATCAATACATCTACTGATCTAAATTGCTCTTTAAATAACATAATATCTTTGCTTCGCAGCGCTGTAATATATTGGTACATGAATTTCTCTGCTGATAAATACACCACTTTTCTTTTTGCTGATGGGGAATTGACTATGTGCCAAGCTATAGCATGCATTAGATGTGTTTTACCAAGTCCCACTCCACCATATAGAAACAAAGGATTGCTGCCTAATATTGGATCTATAGATTCTGCCACACGCTTTGCCGCCGTAAATGCTAATTCATTTGGCTTTCCCACTACAAAATTATCAAAGGTGAACCTTGGATCCAGCGGCGAACCAAGATTATGATTACTTTCCTCTCTGTTTTTTAGTATAACATTAAAACTTGAATTCCTTTCCTCAATTACTTGAATATCAATAGAACGTATGCTTTTATCTTCGCTTTGCCATAATGATAATATTTTTTTCATGTAATGAACTGTAATCCACTCTTTTATAAACCTTGTTGACACGGATAAAAGAACTTCCCCATTTCTGCTACTGACAAATTTTAGTGAACTCAGCCAGCTATTATATGTTGCTTCTCCATAAAGATTATAAAGACAATTTTGGATTTTTTCCCAAGTAACATTGTGATCCGTTACTGTAATAACCCGATCAAAAAACATAGTAGAAACCTTAGGGCTAGTTAAGTTCATATACCACACCAAGAAAAAAGCAATAATTAGAAAAACATAAGATAATCAATAGCTTACTGCAAAATGAAAAGCTAATACTACTTAATACATACTAAAAATTATGGTGATTTTTTGATGGGTTGTAAAGGGTATAAAAACATTAAAATTGATCATTTTTATTTCAAAAAAATGAAAAATTTGTAAATGTCGCTTGTATCGAGGATTAGAAGCATGCTATTAAAAACAGTAATACATTATGTATAAATAAGATGTTAAATTTACCGGTAAATAAGTAAAGTATTCATATAAATATAGCTAACCTAATATAGATTTACTGAAGCAAATTTATGATTATATTAAGTAATTTGAGTTGTTATGCTGTATTCGGTATTGAACTAGAGTTTTACATTGAAGGAATAGAAAAAGAATACTTATTTCTGAATAGCATCAAAAATAAAATAGCATCTCTTGAATTTTCTTGCGAGAAGGAGAATTCTACACATCAGTATGAAATAAAAAGTGGTTGTTATACGAACTCCGACAATTTAATTAAGCATTTTGAGTTAGCAAAACAATCACTTACTGAAACAGCACAAAAACTAGGTGGGAATATTTCTTTTAAAGCAAAGCCCTATTTGGATAGAGCAGGCAGTGCATTAAATGTGCATGTTAATCTCGTGAATTCAAATAACGATAACTTATTTTATATCAATGAGCAAAAGTACAGTGACTATCTGATTCATAGTATTGGTGGATTATGTGCAATGATGAAAAAACATATGTTGTTTTTTGCTCCAAATGATGATTCATATTTAAGATTTCAGTACCCGGATATTTATACTCCAACTACGATTAGTTGGGGGGTAAATAACAGAACTGCTGCGATAAGAATTCCCTATTTTGGCAACGATTCCAAAAGATGCCGCCTAGAGCACCGTGTTCCTGGAACAGATTGTAACCTTGAAAAAGTACTCACAGCAATAATTGAAGGTATAGTTTTTGGTATAGAGAACAAAATTGCTCCGCCAAATAGAGTGTATGGCATTGCATCTGATCCTCAATATAAGATGGAGAGTTTGATATAGTAACTACATCTAAAACCCTAACCCGTTAAATGGCTGTTGGATAATTGGCTGTTTTAGCACTTCCATCACATCATTATTTACATTCCCGCACTGTAATAGCCACTCTGCAGGAGATAGTTTTCTCTCAGGTTTAGATTCTATACTAATATTTGCACTTGGTCTTTCAGGAAGTGGATTACCAAGCGCATCCATGTGTTTAGGTAAAGGTTCCATAACAATATTTGTAGCACTAGAAACGGAATGACTATCTTTAGTATCAGCGCTTTTAGAAAGTGAATTACCTTTGAAATCCATATGTTTAGGTAGTCCATTTTTCATTTCTTCTTCTGCTCTTTTATTTTTTAATTCTTCTTCTAGATCAGTTTCAGTTCTTTTTGGTTCTTTTACGGTATCTTTTTCTTCACCTTCATCAACACTGCTATACCCTTCATCTTCTGAAACTTTATCTCCTGAAACACGAGTAATTTCAGCTTTAGTTCTTATTTTATGAATCAGCGAAAGTAATAAGTAAGTAACTGCAGCGGCAGAAACGATAATGGCTATCTTTGCGGCAATGTGGATTGCTGTTAAAAATATTAAAGCTGATAAAGCTCCAGCTAATCCAGACACAATAACTTTATTTTTGCCCTTTGTTACATTTAGAATTGCCACCATAATAACCTCTCAAATACTGTTCTAGAATTATTATACAGGAATTTTCTTATACTTGCAATTTTGTGAAAATTTTAATTATTTGCATAAAGTTTTAAAGCTACACAAGGATTAATTAATATGCAATGTATCTCGACTATAATATTGTACAAACACACATATTCAGCTAACATTCAACATGCAGAGCTTACTCATAGAGCGAAACAGGGCGGTGGTATTATTACTTATAGTAATTTTTATCTTCGGTTCATACGTTTATGTAAAAATGCCAAGGGAAAGCAATCCTGATATACAGATTCCTATAATCAGCGTGTTTGTTGGACTTCCTGGGATTTCTGCTCAAGATAGTGAAAAGCTATTAGTGCTTCCTATAGAAAATGAACTAAGATCCATCGAAGGTGTAAGAGAATTGAGAGCTTTTGCAACTAATGATGGTGCTCACATGATACTCGAATTTGGAACAGAGTATGATAATAAAGAAGTGCTCGATAATGTCCGTTCAAAGCTTTCAAACATAAAATCGAAGTTACCTGTTGAAGCGGAATCTCCGATAATCAATGAAATAAACTTGAGCTTATTTCCGATACTCAATGTCGGCTTAATTGGTAATTTGCCAGAAAGAGCCTTAACTGAAATAGCACGCAAGCTAAAGAAAGAAATAGAATCTCTGCCAAATGTTCTCAAAGTTGAAGTGGCAGGTATGCGTAAAGAAACAGTGGAAGTGATAGTTGAGCCCACAGTTCTAACAAAATATAACATTCAATCAAACGAAATATTCCAAGCTATATCAAGCAATAACAGACTAGTGGGAGCTGGGTCACTGGAAAATGATACCGGTAAATATTCGATTAAAATATCAGGGTTATTAAAAGATATAGAAGATATTATGAATATTCCTATTAGATCTCAAGGCGATGCAGTTTTGAGAATCAAAGATATAGCAAAAGTATACCCTAGGTTTGAGGATCACCAAGGATTTGCTCGCATTAATGGATTACCTAGTGTCGTGCTAGAAATTTCAAAACGTAACGGAAAAAACATAATAGACACAGTAAATCAAGTAAAATACTTAATGGATAAGGCAAAAGATCAATTACCTGAAAATTTAAAAGTGGTGTACTTAAACGACCAGTCAAAAAACGTCCGCGATGTGCTTGATGACTTGGAAAACGGCATAATATTTGCTGTGTTGTTAATATTGATCATAATGATGCTTTCTATGGGAACAAGGATTGCTATTCTTGTGGCACTCTCGATACCCGGTTCCTTTCTCATTGGGATAATAGCTCTTTACTTTATGGGTATAACCTTAAATATCGTTGTGCTCTTCAGTTTAATTATGGCTGTTGGCATGCTGGTTGATGATGCAATTGTGATCAGCGAATATGCCGATAGAAAGATGATCTGCGGAATGGACAAAGTAGAAGCTTTTTACACTTCAGTTCGTGATATGTTTTATCCGGTTCTATCATCAACGTTAACTAAATTAGCAGTGTTTTTTCCTCTATTATTCTGGCCTGATACTGTTGGTAAATTCATGCAGTACATACCAATTACAATAATCCTAACTTTGACTGGATCGCTCATTATGGCTTTGGTTTTTATACCAACACTTGGTGCAACATTTGGTAAGCCTTCGATAACTTCAAAAAAAGAAATAAAAAAAATGAGTGCTATAGAAAGTGGTGAAATAAAAAATGCTGGGCCTATAATAAACGCAAATTCTGGATTAAGGAAGGAAGTATAGGAAATAGAAGGCTTTTTGGATTTGATGGAATAGGAGATGAGAGTAGAAAAGATATGAACCAAGAAATCAACAGGGGATCTATGGCGAGTGTGTTCAATTTCTAGTCTATTTTTTAGGTAACATAGACCTTTTTCTCAGTAAAATCTTCTCATTTAGCGAAATTAATGTATTTTTCATACCTTTTTTCACCTTGGTAACAAGTTTCAAACCTCGGTCAAACAGCTTCTGAAAAAGCTCTTTTGCAATATAACCTTTGTCACCAAACAAAAGGCCGGTTAATTTTTCCGTCAAATTTGGCACAGGTATCCTATCATCAACATTGTCTTTTGTTAGCGTAAGTGCATGAATTTCACCATTTTCATTGATTACCATATGTAATTTGAAACCAAAAAACCAGCCGTAAGTACTCTTGCTTAATTTTGCAATTCCAGCAAAAACTTTGTTTTTGGATATTCTTTTTGCATGACAAACTGCAATGGGAGTTGTGTCTATATATGAAATTCCAGTGTTTTCTGACTGTCCACAAAGCCAATGCAACAACATTGCTAAATGCCACAAAACCCTAGGCTTTAGAGCAACAAACCTGGTATATGAAGGCAACTTTGGAAACTCTGATTTGTAGAGCAACGTTAGGTAATGTAGATAGAAAGTTTTGAAATTTTTACACGGAGATTGTTGATATAGCAGGATTATTGTCATGATTTCAGAGTGCTCAATTTCCGTTGTTCTTGTGGGTTTTTTACCATTTGGCAGTAGTTTGCCTGCAAAATTTTTCTCTATATCTCTGCAAAAATCATCGACCAAACAAAACAGTTTTGTTATGTCTTCCATGGGTAACCTCATCTATTTTTTTATAATTGCTGAGTTTACCCTGTTTTCTGCCTTTTCTATTCTCCTTTAATCCAGAATTCGCGTTATCAAATAATAAAATATCCTCTTTTTCAACTTTAGCTTCATTAATTGCTCTCACTAATGCCATATCTTCACTACTTTCTTCTTGTCCTTTACAAAATCTTATACTTGTCGGCAATTGATCCTTTAATCCTACACTCACTTTAACTTGACTGTCGTTACTTTTACCGCCTATTTTTAGCCCATCTTTTATGAGATATCCCGATAAATTTATGATCGTCGAATCAAACTTATGTAAGTTATTTGATGTTTTTTGGGGTAATAGCTTTTTAATCTTGCTCATCAAATCAATATATACTCCCTTAAAATATTCTGGATTTATAACTTTTAACCTTTTTGACAAATCACTGTATGTTACTGTACTTTTATCGCTATTCTTATCCATTATACACCTGTCTATTACCATTTCTAGCGCTCTTAGGCTTGTTTTTTGCCCCATTAATATTAACTTCATTAGACCTTTAAATATAATCTTGCCCAACAATTTAGTATTACATTTATCTACTTCACTTAATTTTCCTAGCCTTTCTAAATCCTCATCTTTTATTAAATTTAGTACTCTTTCTATTTGATCCATTATTGCCTCCATTTTCTTGCAATAATAGTTCTTTATGTCTTTTTTGTGTTACTTTCAACACTTATGGATGACACCCTGACAACCGTCATCCCGCTACTTGTTAGCGAGATCTAGAGATACCGCGAATGAATCGCGGTATGACGTAGATTACTTTCATTCCAGTGTCAGCTACTTGAATGACACCCTCTTGGTATTCGTGTAGTTGCAAGCAGTATAGCTATAAATCACTCACAATCGATATGCTTGAATTACTCTCAGTAAATAAATCAAGCATAATGTTAGGTATTCTACCATCAACTATGTGAACAACTCCAGCACATTCCTCCGCCATTTTAACGTATGCCATAAGCCTTTCAATAAATTTTTCCCCTTTAATTTTCCCACAATCAATCGATGCATTTAAATTTTTAACAGATATCTTCCTGCCACCAATTTTATCTATTTCTTCATCTGTGTCACTCAAGATTATCATTTTAGATGCAGAAACTGCGATTGCGATTGCGCTTGCAGTGCTATCGGCATCAATATGATATGTTTCCCCATCTTTTCCATGACCAATTGGTGCAATAACTGGTATAAAATCTGATTCTTCAATAAAAAATAATATATCAGGATTGATTTCAGTGGATCTACCGATGAACCCCATGTCTAATATCTTTTCGATATTATTTGATCTATCTTCTCTAAGCGTAGCGGTTATTTTTTCGGCTTTAATTAAGTTACCATCTTTTCCACATAATCCAATAGCTGAACCACCAGCAGAATTTATATACTGAACAATTTTTTTATTAACTGAACCACACAGTGCCATTTCAATGATTTTCATAGTGTCTTTGTCTGTAAGTCTGATACCATTCACAAACTTACTGTTCATATCCAGCATTTTTAACACTGAGTTAATTTCATATTCTCCGTCATGAATTATTACCGGATTTATACCAAGCTGCTTCAACAAGACAACGTTATGCACAAAAGTATTAAATAGTGTTTCATCTAAGATTATTGTACCACCGCATTTAATGACAAAAGTCTCGCCTACAAAGCTAGGTATGTTAGATAGCACTTCAAGTAATATTTCTGCTTTTTGTTCAAATGATACCTCACCCTTTAAAAATTCACTACTCTTCATTTTTTTATCTTGTAAACTTGAAAAACTCATCTCTTACCTTGGTTATTTTATGCTTAACACGGATGCTCATTTGATGAATTGACACATTCTCATTATTAATCCATTTTTGAATATCTTCTATAACAGCACCTAAGCTTTTTTGACTTACTTTATCTATTTTTGTTAGCACAATGTTAAAGTTAATGTTATTATATATTAACCAATAAATGAAGTCTTTGTCTATTTCTTTTAATCCTACCTTGCTATCTATCAACACAAACACTCTTCTTAGATTTTCTCTTTGAATTAGATAATACTCAATTAAGTTTAAATATTGTATAATTTCCTCCTTGCCTGCATGAGAGTAGCCATACCCTGGTAGATCAACAAGTCTGAACTTATCATTGTACATAGAGTAAAAATTTATTTGTCTAGTGCATCCAGGTTTAGAGGAAACTCTGGCAGCTTTTTTGCTGTTTATCAGTAAGTTGATCAGACTGGATTTTCCTACATTTGATCTACCAGCAAACGCAATCTCTGGAGCCGACTCATTTGGTAATGATTTTATGTCCGAAGCTCCAAATATGAAATTGCAGTTTGATGTTATCTGTTTTGCCATTATATTCAACTAGAAGGTAGTAGGTATATTATAGTGTTATTGCTTGATATAAGAAATTTTTTATTTCAGTATATATTACTTAGCTAGATCTGTGCTATATGGATATGGAAAATAATTTACAAGACTTAAAGAAAAAATTTAATGATATAGAGAGGAATTTGGAAAATCCTACCAATTTAAATCAAAAAGAATTCATTACCCTTTCAAAGGAATACTCTGAGCTCAGGCCAATAATCAAGATAATTGATGAATATAACACGCTGAAAGAGGAAATTTCAGACTTAGAAGAAATAATGAAAGATGAAAACAGCGAAGGTGATATAAAAGAGTTAGCAAAAGAAGAATTTTTCGAAAAGCACAAGGTATTATTACCAAAAATAAAAGCAAAATTAAAGTTAGCATTATTGCCCAAAGATGAAGATGACTCAAGAAATGCAATATTAGAAATTAGAGCAGGTACAGGCGGAGAAGAAGCAGCATTATTTGCAGCAATGTTATTTCGTATGTATCAAAAATATGCAGAAAGAAGAAATTGGAAGTTCGAGCCAATAAGCATTTCTAATACAGGTATAGGTGGCTATAAGGAAGCTTCTGCACTCATTAATGGAACAGAAGTTTTTGCAAGGTTGAAATTTGAATCAGGGGTGCACAGAGTACAGAGAGTGCCAGAAACTGAATCCTCAGGAAGGTTGCATACCTCTGCCGCTACTGTTGCGATATTACCTGAAGTAGAAGAAGTTGACTTTAAAATAGAAGAAAAAGACTTACGAATAGATGTTTATAGATCCAGTGGTCCTGGAGGGCAATCAGTGAATACAACTGACAGCGCAGTAAGGGTCACCCACTTGCCAACAGGGATAGTTGTGATACAGCAAGATGAAAAATCGCAGCACAAAAATAAAGCTAAAGCGCTCAAAGTATTGAGGGCAAGGCTATACGAAATTGAAAGACAAAAAAAAGAAATGGAAAGGTCAACAATGAGGAAAAGTCAGATTGGCTCTGGGGATCGTTCCGAGCGCATAAGAACATATAACTTTCCGCAATCAAGAATAACAGACCACAGAATTAATCTAACTTCACATCGGCTAGAGCAAATTATAAAAGAAGGCGAACTAGATGAATTTATTGAGGCATTAATTTCACGTAATGAAGCAGAAAGATTGGCAGGGGAAAGTTAGCGGCCTACAATGGAATATCTTTATTAATTACATAGGATCTTTGAAACGCAATAGATAGACAGTAAAAACAAGTTCTAGTAACGCAAATTCTGGATTAAGGAAGGAAGTATAGGAAATAGAAGGCTTTTTGGATTTGATGGAATAGGAGATGAGAGTAGAAAAGATATGAACCAAGAAATCAACAGGGGATCTATGGCGAGTGTGTTCAATTTCTAGTCTATTTTTTAGGTAACCAAAAACAGTCTCAATGATAGACCTTTTTCTCAGTAAAATCTTCTCATTTAGCGAAATTAATGTATTTTTCATACCTTTTTTCACCTTGGTAACAAGTTTCAAACCTCGGTCAAACAGCTTCTGAAAAAGCTCTTTTGCAATATAACCTTTGTCACCAAACAAAAGGCCGGTTAATTTTTCCGTCAAATTTGGCACAGGTATCCTATCATCAACATTGCCTTTTGTTAGCGTAAGTGCATGAATTTCACCATTTTCATTGATTACCATATGTAATTTGAAACCAAAAAACCAGCCGTAAGTACTCTTGCTTAATTTTGCAATTCCAGCAAAAACTTTGTTTTTGGATATTCTTTTTGCATGACAAACTGCAATGGGAGTTGTGTCTATATATGAAATTCCAGTGTTTTCTGACTGTCCACAAAGCCAATGCAACAACATTGCTAAATGCCACAAAACCCTAGGCTTTAGAGCAACAAACCTGGTATATGAAGGCAACTTTGGAAACTCTGATTTGTAGAGCAACGTTAGGTAATGTAGATAGAAAGTTTTGAAATTTTTACACGGAGATTGTTGATATAGCAGGATTATTGTCATGATTTCAGAGTGCTCAATTTCCGTTGTTCTTGTGGGTTTTTTACCATTTGGCAGTAGTTTGCCTGCAAAATTTTTCTCTATATCTCTGCAAAAATCATCGACCAAACAAAACAGTTTTGTTATGTCTTCCATGGGTAACCTCATCTATTTTTTTATAATTGCTGAGTTTACCCTGTTTTCTGCCTTTTCTATTCTCCTTTAATCCAGAATTCGCGTTTATCATGAAACTGAAGGTATTCAGTTATCTTCATCTGTGCAGATTAAACAGCAAGAAAACAACGTAGTTGGCGTCTTATTTTTAATTTTTTGCACTATGTGCACCTTATGTCTTCACAACATTTCTGGGTTTTTACCTATATAAGCTGAAACGCGCTTATAAGTCGTTTAAGACAGTATAGTATGCCAATTTGCAGGATTAGAGAGTGACAACTAGCTAACACGGGATTTCTTTTGCCTTTTTTTCTGCTTAGTAAATTTCTTAAACATTTAAACTAAGGTGAGTTGCATTTAAAAGCAGCTAAATTGCAGTGTTTTAGACTTAAAAACGCCAATACTGAAAATAGACAATGACTAGGGCTTCTTTTGCCTTTTTTCGTTTGGTAAATTTCTTAATGTTTGTAGCTAAAGCAATTTAAGAGACCGAAAATGGTGTCATTCCAGCGCGTGACGCTGGAATCTAGTCTTTATTATGCAGCCACTTATTTAAAGTTAAGTTTTCTGGATCCAAGTAGTCAGGGCACTGGGATGACAGGAAGAGAAGGCTACTTGGATGACACCTTGACGATTTGAAGAATCATCATACCGCTACGTGTTAGCGGCTAAGGGATACCGCGAATGAATCGCGGTATGACGTAGAACTGCTGTCATTCCAGTGCTCCTTTTTTTGTCATCCCAGTGCTTGACACTGGGATGACAGTGCGTCGTAGAAACACGGGAAGTGTTGAAGCTGTGCAGTAGATGAGGGAGGGCCCCTCGGAGCCGGTTTGCAAGAGCAGGCTTCAAACAGCCATAAGCTGCTTTGGTAAAGAGCTAAGGTAGTGAGCGTTATGGAAAAGGCACAATTATGTGTCATGTATGAAATAGAGAGACGAATGCAAATGAACCACTGAAAAAGTGTCGAAAGGAACTAGACGACGTCAAAACCAGGCTAACCTGGTATCGGGAGCTTGTTTACTGGATAGGTGGCGTCCGGCATAGAGGTGGCGTGAATCTATTTTGGGCTATTGCGTGGAACTGCGGGAACCTGTCATTTCGATGATAAGGGAGAAATCCAAGGAGCTAAACTCCAAGGGTGAGAGTACCGATACGGAAAACAGGGGCGCGTAGTAGTGAAGAAATCTCTGTAATGGAGATGGAGCGAAGGGATTTAGTTTGGTTATTTGTCAACCAGAAATGGGATGAGGAATTGATTAAAACAGAGTCCTTGATTATGCTATAATTAGTAGCAAGGGCCGAATAATGGGAGCTGTGTGAGTCGAGAGGTTCATGCACAGTTCTGCGAGAGGCTGGCGGGGAAGGTCCGCCGGTCTACTCTCCCTATATCAATAGCATTGCTTTAAAAAGAGTGCCTATATTTTCAGTCAACCTTAAGAATTCACTAAAGATCCTATTCTTTTGTTCATCACTTGCGCTTTTCATTAAAGCCAGGGTTCTTTCTTTTATGCCAAAAAGATATAAAAATTCTCTTTGAGTTAAAATCTCGCAATCTACGTGTTTTAATGAATCTTTTAATGCTTGAAAATTTACAAGTGCGGTAATATCACTATTACCAACATTCTCAAGAAAATTAGCATACTTATGTTGTTTTATCGATTGCAAAGTGCTCTTATATGCGGGGTATACATAACCGTAATCTATAATCAAAGCAGCTCCTTTATTATTATATATCTTCTTCTCAAGTTTTTTTAATATTTCAACCCCAACTGAACATATTTCTACCACTGCACCATTAAAAAGTTTTCCGTTTGTCGTCTGAGTCGCTAATACTGGAACCCATGATTCTTTCTTTCTGGATTTCAGTGCCACGCACTGGAATGACACTCCATCATCTTGTTTTGTCACCCTATTTTCATACCACCCCTCATCACGATATACAAACTGATCTATCGGAAGAGCGTCAAAGAACTCATTTGCTAAAAAAATGGTTGGTTGTTCTGGTAGGTCGTCAATATTTTTGTGCCAATTAACACCTAAGCCTTTTAATTTTTCCTTTTGTATCTTCCGTAAAGTAGGGCTTATTTCAACTAAGTGGATCAACATTGAATTAAAAAAGCTGCTGTATTTTCTAGTGACTCTTATTATATCGTGAATGAGTGTTCCTTTGCCTGGCCCAAGTTCAACTAGAGAAAATTTTGATGGCTTTCCTAATTTTTCCCATGTATGCATTATCCAAACTGCAATTACTTCACCAAATAATTGGCTGATCTCAGGTGCAGTAGTAAAATCACCATCCTTACCAAGTGGTAATTTACTTGTATAATAGCCGTATTTTTCATGATACAAAACGGCATTCATGAAATCACTGATGGATATTGATCCTTGACTTTTGTCAATTAATTCGTGTATATAAGTGAGCATGTTATTAATAAATGTTTAACTATAGCGTGCCATAATATAAAATAGTAGAGTATTTATATATATAGTATAAACTTAAGTTTGTGAGTAATAGTGCTTCAGTTATGGACGACAAAAACACCGATTATGTTGCCCTTATACCTCAAGATGATAGTATTGAATACAAATTTGAAGAAGCTGTCAATTTTATAGAAAACAAGGTTATAAATGCTGATGGGCTAACTTTAGCGGAAGTGTTTCAAGTGCTAGTTCAAATGCTAGATGGTGATCTAGCATTGGTAAAAAAAGTACTAGCATATGCTAATATTATGGCAAAGCATGGAATGAAGGTAGCAAAAGAGTCGCAATTAAGCAGAGCTGATGTTCGCCGAGCTTTGAAAGGTAAAGAAAGTGTTGTCAATAGACAAGATTTTATAAAGAAACCACCTCTTCCACCTGCTATAAAATCGACCAAAAAGAAAAGTAGAGGTCTTTAAATGGCCGAATCTATAAAAAAATTTACTGTACAATGTGACTTCAAAGGACAAAGTTCACCTTTTGCAATATACATAGGAAATCCAAAAAGTGATGCTCATCCAATTCATCATCAAGATTCCTGGCTTGTAAAAGAACGTGGAGGGAATATTCCTAATAAAGTAAAAGAAAGTCTACAAAAATTATATAAACTATCTCAAGAAAATGGAGTCTCTTTCTCAGAGTTATGCGCGTATGCCATTACTGTGGTTAGTAATAATGATAAAAAAAGTGACGACAAGGAGTAAGATAGTTTAATCCCTCAATATTTCATTTATAGAGATTTTCGATCTCGTCTTTTCATCCACTTTTTTTACTATGACTGCACAATAGGTTGAAATATTATTTTTAGATGGAATAGACCCTGGTACCACTACAGAATAAGGTGGCACTTCGCCGTAAAATACCTTGCTAGTTTCTCTATCAATAATCTTTGTTGATGCCCCAATAAACACGCCTATGCCAAGGACTGATCCTTCTCTCACTACCACACCCTCGGCCACTTCGCTACGTGCTCCAATAAAGCAATTATCTTCTATAATGACAGGTGAAGCTTGAATAGGCTCAAGAACTCCACCTATTCCCACTCCACCGGAAATATGACAGTTTTTTCCTATTTGCGCACAGCTACCAATCGTTGACCAGGTATCTATCATTGTTCCTGAATCAACATATGCACCAACGTTGATAAAACTTGGCATTAGAACAACATTTGTACCTATATAAGCAGATCGGCGAACAAAACACCCAGGAACTGCTCTAATTTTTAACCGGCGAAATTTTTCCTCATTCCATTCACTAAACTTGTTACCGATCTTGTCAAACCAGCAATTGGTATTGTCTATTATTTTGCTTTCTTCAGTGAGAAAATGTAATAATATTGCCTGCTTTATCCACTTATGTACTACCCATTCTCCACTTGATAGCTTTTCTGCTACTCTAATTTTGCCGCTATCAAGGAGCTCAATTACCTCTTTAATTGCTATTCTTGCTGTTTTCTTTAGATTACAGTCATTAAATTTTTCTCTATTTTTCCAAATATCTTTTATCTCACTCTGTGTTTTTTTTAGTTGCAAACCTTCCATTTGTTATATATATATTGATATTAAATTTATAGCTCGTATCATTTGGGCTTGTTACTACTTATATGTAAGTACTATGAAAATACAATGTTATAATTGTACTAAGACTTACTTAGTATCTCACGAGCAAATAGGTGCATCCGGAAGAAAAGTGAAGTGTACGAACTGCAATCACATATGGCATGAATATCTAGAAGAAGTGTCAAACAAACCGCACTTTGCTAATATACAGGAAAAAAAAGTTAGTGGAAGGAATTTTTTACAAAATCTAGCATTTACCACTCTAGCTTTTGCAACAGCTACAGGGTTATGCGTCGTAATAGCTAATGGCATCTTTCCTAGAGAGATGAACAAAGCATACAAAACGATCAGTTCATATAGGGATTCAATAAGCTATAAATTAGGGTACAAAAAAGAACAAACAGAAAGTCCGAATGTAAAAGAACTTGCTGTAAATAAGTTTTATCAAGACTACCTTTTTTTATCTAATTTAAGATCTAGTTAAATAGGCATACCGATATCGGTCTCTAGCTACTCAGATGGTGCTTAGGGTGACAGAGTTTTAAAAATAAGTTATTTTTTAGCAAAAAAGGCAGCTCATGAGTATTAAAATTGCACCTTCTATACTTTCAGCAGATTTTGCAAAATTAGGGGAAGAAGTAAGAAAAATTAGCGATTTAGGTGTGGATTACATACACATAGACGTTATGGATGGGAATTTCGTTCCAAATATTACAATTGGTCCTAGCGTTGTTTCTGCAATACGTAGATATAGCAATCTTCCTTTTGATGTGCATTTAATGGTCAAATCTCCTGGTAACCACATTGAAAGCTTTATAAATGCTGGTGCTGATATTATCACTGTACATGCAGAAGCAGAGACACACCTTGAGAGGTTGATAAGAAAGATAAAGTCATACAAAAATGTAAACGACGAAAAAAAACCGATTCAAGTTGGAGTTTCAATTGTTCCTTCAACTTCTCCAAGTGTGCTTGAATACATAATACATGAGCTAGATATTGTGCTGATTATGACAGTCAACCCTGGCTTTGGAGGACAGGAATTCATTCATTCACAGTTGAACAAGATATCTACTATAAAAAAAATGATACAAGAGCGTAACCTTAAAACACAAATTTCAGTAGATGGTGGAATTAACTTTTCTAACGCAGCTGATATAATAAAAGCAGGTGCAGATATTTTAGTTGCGGGATCGGCGATATTCAAGGCTGAAGATATTAAGAAGGCCGTAAACGATCTTAAAAATCTATTGTTGTGACCCTATATAGCTAAAGTGGCTTAGGTTTACCTACAATTTGAAAAACAACAAATTCGTCATTCCGCTACTCGTTAGCGGAATCTATGCTGAGATACCGCGGCGGTATGACGTAGAAAAACCTTTCTTGGGTTGTATCCGTTCAGCTAAGCGGTGTGAGAGATGATAGATAAGAGGTTTTGGAAAGGATTGAGACCCCTTTGTTTCCATGTCAAGTATAATGAAATTATCCGTTCAAGGAATGCATTTCCCCGCTTCGATTGGGTAAAATATGAATTTTTGCGATAAACGACATAATGCCGTATCTGCTGTTCAGCATGGTTGTTTGTCAGCGGAATGTTTTCTGGGTCATCTAAAAAATTCCACATCATTCTTTCGGATTTCAAAATATTTTTTGCAACTCGAGAAGCTCCAATTGCTTCAGGTAAACGGGATATTTCCTTCAAGTAATACCTTGTACGTTTTTGCAATTTTCTGGCACGTCTGGTAAATCTAAAAACATCTATCTCATTTTTTAGCAAGGCCTTTTTTAGTGCAAATAATTCAGTGGCTACGTTTCTTAAGTAACAGCCCAGAACTTTAACTTCAATGTTCCAACTATGCGCTAACCTTTCAAAATCTCTTGATAAATGTGCCCAACAGATTTACCTGTTTTTATCGGCAAAGTAGTTGTATGCTGCGTACCTGTCGGTTACTACTAAGCTATTGCGATTGCAGAACTTACTATTTTGTAAAACCTTCATTCCTCTTGACTCTGTCAATTTTATAAAACTTGCTGTATTACTGGCAAACATCCAGCACCAACCAAGTTTACCTTTGTTATAATGGCTCGTTTCATCGATATGCAGAACTTCACTTTTACTTACTTCTTGCTCGATTTGCTCATATGCTTCTTGGCATTTTTCTGCAACTCTAGCCTCGCTATTTGACGCGCTACCAACACTGATGTCCAGGTTGAAAATATTTTTTATAATATTTGCTACTTCTCTTTTTGAGTTCTTGTAAAATCCGCTCAGTGCCGCGATTGTTGACTTAACTTTTGGACCAAATGTATCCGCAGTAACACCTTCTGGTAGCCTGCTACTTTTTCTTTTTCCACACTTGCAACAGCGGCCATGCTCTAATTGGTATTCCACAACATAAGGCTTAATTTCTGGCAAATCAACTTTTTGATGAATGTATGGCTCTTTCGATATCGCAATTTCTCCTCCGCACTCGCAAGAACTCTATTTTCACCACTTCATCTGCTTCCATTTTAGGGCGATACTTTCCTTCATGCCCAATCTGTGCCCCTATTTTCCTGTCACTTTTTTTTCTTTTTCTTCTTTAGCTTGTATAACTCTTTTGAGCTCGGTATCGATGAATTTTGTGAATTCAGACCTAGTCTTTCTTTCAATTCAGCATTTTCGATTCTTAGCGCCTTATTCTCAGATCTAAAATTTTCGTTTTCTATCTCCAACCTCTTTATCTCTGCTTTTAGTTGCTCTATCTCTATTTTAAAGCTTTCACAGAGCTTGAGAAGACTAGCTAGTAGATCAGACATATTTACCACACATACTACTTGTGATATTATGTTTTTAGCACTCCTTGTCTACTTTTTATTTTACCGCTCCGCTGAACGGATACCTTTTTTTTACTGTTTGAGTATGTAAGGATTATGACGACCTATCCCAAACCTCAACTACATCCTCACTAAACTCTATTACCTTTGCTTTTTTGAACTGATAACAGTTGTTAATAGATTGAATTCCTAAATCTCCTATGAAAGGAGTGGCGTCATTACCTAAAATTTTACCACTACGGCAGATTATTAACCTGTCAATTAAATTACACTTTAATAGTTCTGTGATTAACACTCCTCCACCTTCAACTAATAATCTTGTTATACCAATTTCTGAAACAAGTTTTGATGCCATGTCTTTTAAGCAGACTTTGCCAGCATTGTTTGAATTGACTATCAAATAATTAATGTTTTTTATTTTTTTCTCTATTTCTCTGTTTGTAATCACCCAAGTTGAACCTCCTGTCATCCCAGTGCGTGACACTGGGATCCATTCTTCTTCTTTTTTTCTAGATTCCAGCGTCACGCGCTGGAATGACATCGAGGGGTATGCTGTTGGCTCTTTGCTTAAATCATGGTTATATAAGGTACCTGCAGTCTTTGCAATGTTATGCTCTTCCTTTAATTTCCCTTGGCTATCAATAATTAGTCTTATTGGCGAACTACTTCCGAGTCCTGGTAATCTGCAAGTTAAGAGTGGATCATCATTAATAAGAGTATTGCTGCCAATCATAATTGCATCATATTTTGCTCTAAGCTTCTGTACCCAGTTTCTCGTATCTTCACTTGTTATCCATTTGCTATTGCCTATAAATGTTGCGATTTTTCCATCGAGAGTTGTTGCGATTTTGCAAGCTATAAATGGTCTATGAAATTCTTTAGTGGTGAAAAAACCGACATTCAGTTCTTCTGCCTCTTTTTGCATAATACCTTGCTCAACTTCAATTCCTGCTTCTTCTAGAGCTTTAATGCCTCCACCTGAAACTCTACTATCTGGGTCAATAGTTGCAATTACTACCCTTTTTATTCCAGCTCTTATAATTCCTGCGGTGCAAGGTTCTGTAACTCCAAAGTGGCAACATGGCTCGAGCGTGATATACATAGTTGCATCTTGAGTTGAATCTTTAGCGTTCTGCAAAGCGACTGCCTCCGCATGCGGACGCCCACCAATCCCTGTATATCCCTCACTAATAATTGCACCATCTTTTACAATAACACACCCGACAGCAGGATTTGGTGCAACATTTCCAAGATTTTTTTCTGCAAGCCTTAATGCAATTGACATGAAATGATCATCAGTCATTAGAAAGAAGTCATTTCGTATGAGGTATCAAAAATTCTTCTTTGCTCGTGTATAGCAAATCTATCTGTCATACCTGAGATATAGTCACATATTATTACTGAACGCTGAGATTCACAAGCGAGTTTGCTCCACTCTGTGGGAAGTAATCCTGGGTTTTCATAAAAACATTGAAAGAGTTCCTGTATTATGCGTTTTGCTTTGTTCATCGTTCTACTCAGTTTATAGCTTCTGTATATTTTCTCCATGTTGAATCTTTTCATTTCTTTTGTAGCATTCGCAACTTCTGGTGAAAATGTGACTAGCATTTTATTTAGACTTCTTACGTCTTCTACGCTTTTTATTTTGTGATCTTCAATATTTCTTTCAGTCTGAGAAACAACATCACTTATCATAGTTCCTATAGTTCCACTCAGTGATTCATGTATGAGTTTGCTCTGAGGCAATTCTGAATATCTGCTCCTTATGTCTTTAAACATTTTTTCAATTAAAGGGACATTCAGCAAATCTTCGATGGTTACTAAATTCGCCCTGAGTGCATCATCAAGATCGTGAACACTGTAAGCAATATCATCGGCAATTGAAGCAACTTGCGCTTCAATGCTTGAAAATTCCTCAAGTTTTAGATCATATTTTTCATTATATTCTAATAACAGCTGATTATTTGTAGAAGACTCCGCGTTTTGACCAAGCAAGGGACCATTATGTTTTGCAACCCCTTCAATCACCTCCCAACTTAGATTCATACCATCAAAATCAGCATGTTTTTGTTCAAGATAAGTTAAAATCCTTATAGCTTGAACATTATGATCAAACTCATACTTCTCGTTATCAAGATTCAAATCTTGAACTGATTTCTTTAGAGCATCTTCACCTGCATGACCAAATGGAGGATGACCAAGATCATGTGCGAGCGCTATGCATTCAGTGATATCCTCATTTAAGCCAAGTCTACGCGCAATGGACCTTGCAATTTGTGCAACTTCAAGGCTATGAGTAAGCCGAGTGCGATAGTAGTCGTGCTCATAATTGATAAAAACTTGTGTTTTGTACTCCAACTTTCTAAACGCATTAGAGTGAATGATACGGTCCCTATCACGCTGAAAGCAGCTGCGATTCTCATCTTCTGGCTCTTTGAAGTATCTCCCTTTTGTTTTGCTTGGAAAACATGCATAATTTAATAGAAAATTATTGTTTGACATGTAAAATTTCTACTATAATAAGTTATCAATAATAAACGGTGGTTACTATGTCAACAAATTACAACATCAACTTAACTGATAATGCACTAAAAAAAATCCACTTTCTTGCAGAGCAGGAAGGGGATAAGAGTTCCATTTTACGGGTTGCAGTTTCAGGTGGTGGATGTTCTGGCTTCAAATACAATTTTCTTATGGATCAAATGAATAAAAATCTATCTTTGGATGATGAAGACGATGATTACGATGATGAGTTTGATGACGAAGATGAAGATGATGATTATGAAGAAAGCGAGGACTATAGAAGCCACTCCAGTTTTAGCGAAAAAGGTAAAGATATAGTAATTAATGATGAAAATGGCAATCCTGTATTAATGGTTGATAATTGTTCAGCAAAATTTTTAAATAACTCAGTTATAGATTATACTGAGGATCTCAGTGGTTCTGGTTTTCAAATAAAGAATGCCTTTGCTAAATCCCAGTGTGGTTGTGGCAACAGCTTCTCAGTTTAGTCAAAAATTTGATGTCATTCCAGTGCGTGACACTGGAATCCAGCCTTTTACGAAATCCCATCACAAACGTTGTGTTTTAACATAGGATTAGCTACTTTTATGCTCACCAACTTAGTGTCCAATCAAAATTCCTGGATCCCAGTGTCGGAGCACTGGGATGACACTCTTCTCTGGTGGATGGTGCTCTCAAGTCACAACGTTCATATAGTTGTATACTTGACACTGAGGTTTATTCTTCTATTTCTTTTTTACTGGTCATGCACTATCATTTGCTATGCAAGCACAACATTTGTATGGTTATAGGTCTTTTAAACATGGGTGGTAATGTAGCACTAGAACTAACTTCTGTAGATAAAAGCTTCAAGGACAATTCTGCTGTTGTAAAGGATATCAACTTAAGTGTTACAAGAGGGCAAGTAGTAGCGCTGATTGGCAATTCAGGTGCAGGGAAAACAACTATATTGCAAATCGCAGGCTTGTTGGACAAGCCAACTTCAGGTATAGTTACGATAGATGGAATAAATTGCACACAAGCCAGTAATAAGCATAAAACTCATGTAAGAAGAAATTTTCTTAGTTTTGTTTATCAATTTCACTATTTGTTACAAGAGTTATCGGTGTTGGAAAATATTATGCTTCCTCAACTCATTGCAGGAAAAAGCAAAGCTGAAGCAAAAAAAAATTCGCAAGCAATGTTGGAAAAATTTGGTCTGGAAAACAAAGCAAGTAGCATGGTATCTGAAGTTTCGGGTGGGGAAAGGCAGAGAGTTGCAATTGCAAGAAGCATTGTAAATTCTCCAAAGCTTTTACTTGCAGATGAGCCAACAGGAAACTTAGATCCAACAAATTCTTTTAACGTGTTTTTACTGCTACATTCATACGTAAAGGAAAATAACAGCTCTATGCTTATAGTAACACACAATCATCTCCTTGCAGAAAAGGCAGACTGCATTTTCCAATTGAGAGATCGATCATTAGTGAAGTTGTGAATAGGAAAAATAGCACAATTTCTATGCCTTATACTTATCTAACCAATGATCATTAACAGAGTACAACTCGCATGAAATGCTTTCATTGCTTTTTATACACGGACTTTTTAACTTACGCTGTTTACTTAGGGAACACCCCGATAACATAAACACAGCTAAAACAAAAAATAATAGCTTTTTAAACATAACAAAACCTTTTCATTTATATTACTACACTCATTTCTCTTGTTTGTAAAGATTAGGCATATTCTTTTACCCTTACCTCTTTTTTGACCTTTTGAGAAGAAATAGTTGCACTATTCAAGCGCAGTTTTATATAATTGTCCACGATTTGAGTCACTTCCTCTTCTTTATCCTTTAGAAAGTGATTAGTATCATCTATTATATGGTATTTCATGTGATCACTTCTTACTGAATTTATCAACCTTTTTGCTAATTCTGTTACATCGCTTTCTTCTGAGATTGTATCATTACTGCTTTGTATTATAAGCCCAGAAACTGGACAGGGAGAAAGAAAAGAAAAATCGCACTTAGTTACCGGAAGAGAAAGAGCAATAAAACCCACTATCTCAGGGCGGCGCATTGTTAGCTGCATAGCCACCCATGCTCCAAAAGAAAAACCAGCGATCCAAATTGGAACATTGCTAGGATTATGTTCCTGAAGCCAATCAATGGCTACCGCAGCGTCAGTTAATTCTCCTATACCCTTATCAAAAGTTCCGGTAGATTTTCCCACACCACGAAAGTTAATTTTCAATGCAGAAAAATTGTTATCGATAAAAGACGTATATGTACTATGTACAATTTTACTATCCATATTACCACCATATTGAGGATGATGATGTAAAACCAGCACAACCGGCACGTTGGCATCTTTGCTTTGGTGGTATTCACCTTCTATCTTTCTTGTTGCATTATTTAAAAAAACTTCAACCATGATAACTCCTAATAAGAACCCGCTTGACAGGTATTGATGACGTGAGTTATTAATTATGTATTAATCTCGCTGTTTTTGCAATAAATTTTTTATCGTGTTAAAGCTAACGTACATAGTTATGGTTATAGTTGATGGTAAACTTATTTAAGTGACAGATGAGTCCATTTTCTTTAGAAAATAGTGGTTGCGTATATGCTGATTACAATGCAACTGCTCCAATTAGTGAAAATGTAAAAAAAAGTATATTTGAGGTCTTGTTAAAACAAACGCTCAATCCATCATCACTACATAAAAGAGGACAAGAAGCGAGGAAGATTCTTCAGGATGCAAGAGATAACGTACGTGGTGCTATTGGCGTCTCAAGTGATAAAGAAATAGTTTTTACGTCTGGTGCAACTGAAGCGAACAACCTTGTTATGAGAGGAATAGCAGGCTACCTGCATATAATTTCAGCTATAGAGCATCCTTCAATTCTTAATTCTGCATGTAATCCATATATAATACCTGTTAATCAGGAGGGCATTGTTGACTTTTTAGAGCTAGAAAAAATTCTAAGCGAACTTAAAGGAAACAAAGCAATAGTTTCAGTTATGATGGCAAATAACGAAACCGGAGTTATTCAACCTATTGAGGAAATAGCTAAAATAGTACACAAGTTTGGAGCAATTTGCCACACTGACACTGCTCAAAGTGTTGGGAAAATTAAAGTTAATATGGAAGATTTAGGAGTGGATTTACTCACTTTATCCGCCCATAAATTTGGCGGTGTAGCAGGCAGTGGAGTTTTAATATTCAATAAAGAACTTGCGATAGAACCTATTATAATAGGTGGTGGACAAGAGAAGGGATTTCGTGGTGGTACGGAAAATATTGTTGCAATTGCAGGCCTTTCTGCTGCACTGCAAAATATTCCAGATCTTTTATCAAAAATGGATGAAGTAAAGGAGCTACGCGATCAATTAGAGTGTGAATTATTAAATCTTGCCAGTGACATAAGAATCTTCGGTAAAAACTCTAAGAGGCTGCCAAACACAAGTTTTATTTATATGCCAGGAGTAAAGAGTGATGTGCAGCTCATGCATTTTGACTTGAATTATATTGCAGTTAGTAATGGCTCCGCATGTTCTTCTGGAAAAGTTGAGCCTTCCCATGTTTTGCTTGCAATGGGGGCAACAAAAGAGCAAGCAGAGTGTTCAATTAGAATCAGTATAGGTCCAGAAACTAAACCACAAGACATAAAAAAAATAGTGGATTGTTGGTATAATATCTACAAGCAGAACACCTTGGTATAGATAATACGTGGTATCATGCAGGCACTGGCCGAGCATTAGATGTAAAAAATTACTTTACAACCCCGCGGTATCTCTAGATCCCGCTAACAAGCAGTGGGATGACGGTTGTTAGGCTAGCTGTCATCCAAGTAGCTGACACTGGTTCCTTTATGACGGCAGTGCCCCTATGGTGTCATTCCAGTGCCCCTATGATGTCATCCAAGTAGCCTCCTCCCCTGTCATCCCAGTGCCCTGACTACTTGGATCTAGCAAGCTTTGCTTGCAAATAAGTCTAATACGTGTCGCGTTTTATGCCAAAACACAATTGGAGTTACATGCAAAATAGATCCCAGACTGGGATGACAAAAAAAGAGCACTGGAATGACACCATTTGCTGTGCAATTTACCTTCAAAAATGAATGTTCGTACAGCTATGGATTCATTTGCGGTATCTCACCATAGATCCCGCTGACAAGCAGCGGTATGACGGTTATCAGTAAACATGAATTACTTTAGCTATGCAATCAGGCTTCCTAAAAACACTTTGTAGCCAATCAATTCTTGAGTATAAAAAAAATTCCTTTAATAATAAGGTATGCTAATCAGGAATTTAATAAAACAAGCAACGGGAGTAGGAAGTAGTGAAAATGCAATACGGTATGTCAAATATCTCTATCAATTTGAGAAGTTTAGAAACACATTAAACCTCACTTTGTCACTAATAAAGCAAAATAGGCTCTCATTTGAAATATACCAAGAGGGATTAGTGGATATGGAAGAGGGAGTGTGTAAGACAATCAGGTCTTCCGGTGTAAATAGATATGTTATTGTGCTAAGAAGGTCAAACCCATACATTATAGTGCATGAACTTTCACATATGGTTGAAAATGAACTGAACTTAAGTTTAGAACAGGAATTTCTCCATAAAGTTTATCAAGATATTGAGCAGAACTTAAAGCAGTCAAATATTCTTGTACAGAAAATTATCGGCCAAGTCATATTTAAGGAGATACAGGCTTATCAAACTGCAAAATCACGCGCATCTGAATTATTTGCACGCTACTTTGAGCTATTTGCTTGGGTGCAGGAAGTTTACCCTAAAGACAAAGAATACTTAATCCGCACTCAAGATTTAAACAAAGTTTTTCTTGCTACTGACCAATGGAAAAAGAGCTACCTTGATCCACAAATGATGGAGAGAATAGATAAGGAAATCAAGGAATACAGCAATAAAACTGCCACTAAAGACGTAACCAAAGTGCAAAGCAGTTGGACTAATAAATTTTCTCCTGGGGGCAAAAAAATTAGCTCTATATTTGGAGATGATGATTAGCTTATAACGCGAATTCTGGATTAAAGGAGAATAGAAAAGGCAGAAAACAGGGTAAACTCAGCAGTTATAAAAAAATAGATGAGGTTACCCATGGAAGATATAACAAAACTGTTTTGTTTGGTCGATGATTTTTGCAGAGATATAGAGAAAAATTTTGCAGGCAAACTACTGCCAAATGGTAAAAAACCCACAAGAACAACGGAAATTGAGCACTCTGAAATCATGACAATAATCCTGCTATATCAACAATCTCCGTGTAAAAATTTCAAAACTTTCTATCTACATTACCTAACGTTGCTCTACAAATCAGAGTTTCCAAAGTTGCCTTCATATACCAGGTTTGTTGCTCTAAAGCCTAGGGTTTTGTGGCATTTAGCAATGTTGTTGCATTGGCTTTGTGGACAGTCAGAAAACACTGGAATTTCATATATAGACACAACTCCCATTGCAGTTTGTCATGCAAAAAGAATATCCAAAAACAAAGTTTTTGCTGGAATTGCAAAATTAAGCAAGAGTACTTACGGCTGGTTTTTTGGTTTCAAATTACATATGGTAATCAATGAAAATGGTGAAATTCATGCACTTACGCTAACAAAAGGCAATGTTGATGATAGGATACCTGTGCCAAATTTGACGGAAAAATTAACCGGCCTTTTGTTTGGTGACAAAGGTTATATTGCAAAAGAGCTTTTTCAGAAGCTGTTTGACCGAGGTTTGAAACTTGTTACCAAGGTGAAAAAAGGTATGAAAAATACATTAATTTCGCTAAATGAGAAGATTTTACTGAGAAAAAGGTCTATCATTGAGACTGTTTTTGGTTACCTAAAAAATAGACTAGAAATTGAACACACTCGCCATAGATCCCCTGTTGATTTCTTGGTTCATATCTTTTCTACTCTCATCTCCTATTCCATCAAATCCAAAAAGCCTTCTATTTCCTATACTTCCTTCCTTAATCCAGAATTCGCGTTTGTGATACAGAAGTTACCTTTTATTCCACTACAACAAACTTTAAAAGCACTACATTTTATATTACAATAACTCTTTTATTTCTTTAAAGGTTCATGAAATTCACATTATCTTGGTTATTAGAACACTTAGAAACCAATGCTAGTTTAGAAGAAATTACCGATAAATTAACTCACATAGGGTTAGAAGTAGAAGATGTAATCGATAATTCCAGATTAACTGGGTTTATCGTTGCAGAGGTATTAGAAGTCGTACCTCATCCAAATGCCGATAAATTAAAATTATGTAAAGTAAATGATGGGAGTAAAATTCTACAAATAGTTTGCGGAGCAAACAATGTTAGAGAAGGTATGAAAACTGTGCTTGCATCTCTTGGTAGCACATTGCCAGAAAGTGATTTCACAATCAAGCCCACAAAAATACGAGGAGTGCTAAGTGGAGGGATGCTCTGCTCTGCTTCTGAACTTGCACTTACTCAAGAAGAAAGTGAAGGAATAATCGAGCTTTCTGATGATTATAAAGTAGGGGATAAATTTTTCAATTGTGACCCTGTAATTGATATAAATGTTACTCCAAACCGTGGAGATTGCTTAGGCATTTATGGAATAGCTCGCGACCTTGCTGCAACTGGAATTGGAACATTAAAGACTTTAAGCATTCCACAACTTACCAGCTCCATAAATTCACCAATCGATGTTGAAGTTACTGACGGGGAAAGTTTCATTAGTGGAATATACATTGCTAATGTAAAAAATCAAGAAAGCCCAAAATGGTTAAAAGATAGGCTGGAATCGATAGGAATGCGCTCCATTTCCGCAATAGTTGATATCACGAACTATATTATGATATCTTTCAGCCACCCAATGCACGCGTATGATGCAAAAAAAATAGAAGGAGAGCTTGTAGTACGCAAAGCAAACGACGGAGAAAAATTTGCTGGTTTGAACGGTAAAGAATACTTATTAAACAAAGACATAAGCGTTATTGCAGGTGATAAAAATATTCATGGAATTGCTGGAATTATAGGTGGTAAGTGCAGTGAATGTACTTTTGAAACTACCAATATTTTTTTGGAATTAGCTTTGCTCGATCCAATCTCTATTGCTAAATCCTCAAGGGAGCTGAGCATCTCCACAGACGCTAGTTACAGATTTGCACGTTCAGTTGATCCTGGATTTACTTTTGATGGACTTAATCTTGCAGCTAAAATGATTTTGGACTTATGTGGTGGAGAAGCCTCAAGCGTAGTGTCTGCCGGCAGCTTAGATAATGCTGACACCAAGGTGAACTTTGATTATCAGGATGTGAACAAGTTTGGAAGTGTGTCTGTATCGCCTGATGAGGTGCTTGATATCTTAACGAAACTAGGGTTTAGTATTGATAAAAAAACCGAAGGCAATTGGAATGTACAAGTACCAAGCTGGAGACCGGACGTGACTATACCTGCTGACCTAATCGAAGAAGTAACAAGAATATACGGCTATGACAAAATAAAAGAAGAACCACTACCAAATAATGTTGAAGAAGTAGATAGTACATACGACGATTTGCGTATTTTGATGACAAACAGAGGGTTTCATGAAGTGCTAACCTGGTCGTTTATGAGTGAATCAACAGCTGAAAAATTTGGTTACTCGAATAAGTTATTTATCATCGATAATCCGTTTAACAATAACTTTAATATAATGAGACCAAGTATTATGCCAAATTTATTGCAAGTCACTGTTGATAATATTGCCCATGGAGTACCTGATCTTGCAATCTTCGAAATTGGGCCGATTTACGATGGTGAAGCTCAGTCTAAGTATGTTTTAAGTGGAATTAGGTCAGGAAATAATTTACCGCGAAACCATTATAATACTGATAGGAAAGTAGATGTTTTTGACGCAAAGGCTGATTGCATAGCAGCTTTGGAGTTTTTTAACGTTAATTGTGATAATTTAACGATAGAGAAAGCAGAAAAAGAACATTACCACCCAGGAAAGTCAGGCACTCTCTCTTTTAAGAATAAAGTAGCAGGTTATTTTGGAGAGTTGCATCCTAATATATTAGATCTTTTTGATATCAAGCAAAAAGTTGTAGGTTTTGAGGTAATACTAGAAAATATTGAAAATTTACCTGTAAGTAGAAAGAAATTTATCGATTATAAATACCAAAGTGTAAAACGTGATTTTGCATTTATAGTAAATAAGGATGTGGAAGTAGGTAACATAATCAATGTGATAAAAAAAAGCTCAGAGCTCATCACAGAAGTTTTGATATTCGATGTATACCATGGAAATAATATAGAACCGAATAAGATGTCTATAGCGTTGTCAGTTACTTTTTGCTCTCCAATCCACACTTTAACTGAAAAAGAGATCCAAAAAGAATCAAGTGCTATAGTTAATTTAGTATGTGAAAATACCGGAGGAACTTTGAGAACTTATCGTTGAGTCACAATCATAGTTTCCTGCCGTTGCTGTGTCACACTTACTTCATCCAATTTATTTCCAATATTGAATTCAATATCCTTGAAAAATCTATCCCACATTCCATGCAAATACTCTTCTATTTTAGGCCACACATCATTTTTAAATGTTACCCCATCATCAGAAAATAAATTACCTAAAAAGGCTCCAACACCTTCATAATTTGACTGAAAACATTGAAGAAATGTCTCTCCTTCTTTATAAGTATTATGTGCCACATTTAACGCTTTTCTCTCTGTAGTCTCTTTATAAGCATTTGATGCTCCAATCTTTATTGCACCAAACATAACTTTACTCCAGTTCTTAACTTTCTGTATACAACCTTCACTATTTCCTAGTATATTATTTATTATATCTTTTGTCAAATTATCTATCAAAGGAGACAATAAACCTTGATAAAAGTGCTTGATATTATTTTTTGTTTTTATCACAGGACTTTTTATCCATTTTTCTGCCAAATAGTATTCAAGTTCCGCTTCCTCTAACAACTTCTTAACTGCTTCTTCGTTAAAAGTTTCACGCTCGAACTCCTTCAGTAAATCATCCTCTATTATTGCAAACTTTATTTTTTCGCGAGATTCTAGTTCTTCTATATAATCATTTTTTGTTTCTTCATTTATCAACAATCCTTTTTCTTCTAATTCTAACTGTTTTAATGCTTTGAGAATTTCTTGGTTATTTTTCAAATGCTTCTCTATTAATTTTGTACTTGGATGCTGTTCTCCTTTCCTATTTCGCTCACCTTCTAAATATTTGTTTAAATCCTCATTTTCTTCTATTACTTTCCTTAACGATATAGGTTGCTCTAAGCATTCTGCAATTTCCGCTCGGTGCGCATTAATCCTCTGTACTAAATCCGGCTCCTTTTCCTCTAACAGCTTACATGAATCCTCTATACCCTTTGCTTGGCCTTTGAGTACATTTTGTATTTTGCATTTCGTTATTTCTAAATATATCTTTGCTACAAAAGCATTTACTTTATCTGAAGCTTCTTTTAAGTTCTCACTCAAAGAACCTTTTATCTCCTTTTCTAAATCCCAAAACTGGTCTATTAAGCTGAGCATGCCTAATAGGCCTAACTCACCCTTGGCTTTTTTCATTACTGATTTTACTAGCCTTTGCTCAACTTCTTGATCATCATACTCGAACTTAAAAAGACCTTCTAACCTTCTTCTTAAAACATCACCTGCTAAATTATTCTTTTTTACATCTCCATATATTTCTTTCAATTTTTCATGTATCCTAATATATTTTTTTTGTCCTTCTTTTTTTAAAAGATTAATCTCTTCTTTAGCATTACCTAGAGCTGTCTCTGTTTCTCTACTATGTATATATTTATAAACATCAATAATTGTTCTCTTAGCTATCTTCCCTTCTTCTTTAAGCCGCTTCCATTCTGCTTTAAATATAGGAAGCTCACTATCATCTAAAACATCCGGTACTTTTGCTCCTGCTTTTTTCAGATCTCTTATTATCACTTTTTTCTCACCTGGTAATTCCTTACCTTGACTCTCTAATTCCTGTCTCACTAAAGAATTTTTTATCTCATCTTCCAGTGAAAAACCTTCTTTCCGTCTATCCAGCTGAAACCTAATTGCTTGTATAAAGGCAACTTGATAGGCGTTGTATATTAAGTGAGTTGTCAACTTAAAATCTATGCTACTTACCACTTTTAACCTGAATTCGTCCAACAATTCCTTCAATTTATCATATGTAATCTCTTTCTTTTCTAGCTTTATCAGTTCTTCCATAGTCTTCGCAAATTCTTGAATAGAAGTTGCAAGCACATTCTTGATCTCATTACGTAAAGGCTTAAGACCATTTTTTAAGTGGATATTAGCTGATAATTTCAGTATGGTATTATGTTCTGAATCACGTGCAACATTAAACCAACTACCATCTTTATCTTCGCATAAATCTCTAAGTAGTTGTTTAAATTGCGGTGGAAACTTAACTTCCATATTCCACTTAATGTCTGCTTCAATAGCCTCTATCTTATGAAAAGACACCTCAATATTTTGGTGTTCATTTTGACATAACCCATTACTTATTTTAATAGCAGCAATCAAAAAATGAGATAATTTTTTATTTAAAAGATAAAAAGTAGCCAAAGCGAGTGTTGCAGGAATAAGTAATGCTGCAAGCACAGCGATATTAACAAGAATCACTATTGCAGCAAGAACACCATATACCAATCTTTTTGCTGTACTTTCACTTACTTCACTTTCTTTTGTTTTATTCTCCTCTGAACTGATTTGTGTCTTATCATTTGTTTTTAATTTATTATATACGGCTAATCCTAACGCAGTGAAAACTATATAAGGAAACATTAAAACTGATAGAGCTAAATTTAATACTTTCTTCTCCGGGCAAGCTCGATTTACCTCTTTAAATATTCTACTTGATATATTATACCAAGAAGTAAAAAAATCAGAGTTATAATCTTTATAATGAAATATACTGAGTGGAACGTTAAAATTAGCTAACGGCTCTTGTTCTTCCACAGCATCAAAAAATTCTTCTTCCTCTTCTGAAGTAGCAAGACCTAAATCATTCCCTTCTTCTACATTAGAAACAGCTTCCATAGCATCAAAAGACTCTTCCTCTTCCAAAGTAACATTGGAAATAAATTCTACTTTACCTAAATCATCACTGTTGTTATTCAAATTAACAACTTCCTCACAATCTACAACAGCATACATACCACAACCTTACCCCAATTACCCATAAGTGTTGAAAGTATCAAAAATAACGTGATATGAGATGATCAACGGCATGTAAATTACCTCTGTGAATTGCAGTAATGCTATTTTGAACCCATGTAGATTATTTTTGATTTTATAAACAAGAAATAACAAAGCCGTAATAATAATCATGTAAATATACACCTTCATGCCATTCATAGTATGGCTTAAAAAGTGCTTATATCCAAGATTTTGCTTTATAAATTTAAAGAACACTTCTATATCCATCTGCGCCTATATAGCTCTGTTACTTCATAAGCTGGCATTTCAAACAAGTTTGTCAAAAACCATATTTCATCTCCAATTTTATTTCTGATTTTTATTAGCCGTAGATCATGCTTTTCTGCCACTTTACCTCGTGCACGATAAAGATTAACTATTATATCTTCTAAAATCTCTGATCCATCCGATTTTTGTTCTCTTATAACTTTGTTCCTGCTTATAACATCATGTTTTCTTCCTACTTTAACTCTTGTGATAAATTTGTACTCCTTTTCATCAAATTCGGCAAAAGTTCCAACTTTTCTGATTCCTCTATCAAATAATAAAATATCCTCTTTTTCAACTTTAGCTTCATTAATTGCTCTCACTAATGCCATATCTTCACTACTTTCTTCTTGTCCTTTACAAAATCTTATACTTGTCGGCAATTGATCCTTTAATCCTACACTCACTTTAACTTGACTGTCGTTACTTTTACCGCCTATTTTTAGCCCATCTTTTATGAGATATCCCGATAAATTTATGATCGTCGAATCAAACTTATGTAAGTTATTTGATGTTTTTTGGGGTAATAGCTTTTTAATCTTGCTCATCAAATCAATATATACTCCCTTAAAATATTCTGGATTTATAACTTTTAACCTTTTTGACAAACCACTGTATGTTACTGTACTTTTATCGCTATTCTTATCCATTATACACCTGTCTATTACCATTTCTAGCGCTCTTAGGCTTGTTTTTTGCCCCATTAATATTAACTTCATTAGACCTTTAAATATAATCTTGCCCAACAATTTAGTATTACATTTATCTACTTCACTTAATTTTCCTAGCCTTTCTAAATCCTCATCTTTTATTAAATTTAGTACTCTTTCTATTTGATCCATTATTGCCTCCATTTTCTTGCAATAATAGTTCTTTATGTCTTTTTTGTGTTACTTTCAACACTTATGCCCAATTACCCTAAGTATAGCACAAATGCTAACAATTTGCAACTATCAACAATCTAACTTAATACCAACAATTGAATCTTGGTATTCTTTAGAGTAAAAGTTGATTCCAATTTCTATATTAACCTCTAAAGATAAGGCTAGAGTTTGCTCTTTTATATATTCACTCCACGTATTTATTGCTTCCTTAATTTTCTCATCTTCTGTTTTGATTATTACTCTGATTCTATTTGATACATGAAAATCAGCTTGTTTTCTGGTTTCTTGAATAAGCCTCACGGCATCTCTCGCTAGCCCTTCTAGAATTAATTCATCATTTAGTTCAGTATTTAGAATGACAATCCCTTTATTGTTATCAAATACAGAGGAATATTCACTGTTTGCTTTTAACAATAGTTCATATTCGCCTTTTTCTATAATATAGTTCTCTGATTCGTCTCCTAGAAATATCTGCTCATTCTCAACTTGCTTCCATTTTCCCTCCTTGACATATTGAACTAGCTTCTTGATTTTGTCTGGAATTCTTTTCCCAAGCAGTGGGAAATTTAGCTTTAACTCTAGTGATGCAATACCTTCAAGTCTGTTTACTAATTCCAAGCTTTTTACATTCACCTCATCTTTTATCATCTCCTGGTACTCATTTGAATCTGCAGCACACTGGATCCCAGTGTCAGCTACTTGGATAACAGGAGAGAACTCTGAGATGACAGAAAGCGGTTCACCTTCAAGAAAACTACAGGAAGACTGATGATAAATCGTCATACTACTAAGTGGTTGTCTGATACGTATGTTAAAAGTGTTTCTAATAGAGAGCGCAGAGTTGCATATCTCTCTCACTAAATCCATCTTGGCAATGAGCTGACTATCAAACTTCTCTAATTGTGGAAAATTAGCCAAATGAACAGATGTTTCTTCATACTTAAGCCCTTGCCATATATTCTCTGTTATAAGTGGCAACAAAGGAGCTGCAGCTCTTAGTATGTAATAAAAAACTGTATATAGAACATTATAAGCATCAGTTTTATCCTGATCCAAATCACCTTTCCAAAAACGCTCGCGACTGCGACGAATATACCAGTTATTCAGCACTTCAAAAAAATCTATCAGAATTTTGCAAGCCTCTTGGGAGCTATAGCTGTTCATAGAAGCTTGGATACTTTCTACAGCTTCAAAACATTTGGAAATCATGTAGCGATCAATAGTACTTTGATAATCCTTACAAACTTCAGCTTTAATTCTATCTGCATTTGCATACATAGTAAAAAAGTGATAACTGTTCCAAATAGGTTTTATTACGTTTTTCAGAACATCTCGTATTGAGTTTCCTTCTTTATCGAGTAGCAAATTACCACCACAAACAATAGATCCAGAAAGCATAAGAAAACGCAGTGCATCAGAACCGTATCTATCAAAAACCTCCATTGGATCTGCATAGTTATTCAAACGTTTGGACAATTTTTGCCCTTTTACATCCAAAACAACACCGTGGCATATGCAGTTCTTAAATGGTTCCCTATCAAACAAAGCAGTGGACAATACAAAGAGCGTATAAAACCACCCCCTGGTTTGCGCTATGTATTCAGTGATAAAATCCGCAGATTCAAACCACTCCTTATTTTCAAACGGATAGTGGATTTGCGCAAATGGCATCGAGCCAGATTCAAACCAGCAGTCAAACACGTCAGGTACACGGCGCATAACTGATTTTCCTATTGGGTCATCAGGATTTGGTCTTGTTAAAGTATCGATAAATGGTCTGTGCAAGTCGTCTATTTTAACATTAAAATCTCTTTCCAGTTCTTCTATTGAACCATATACATCTACTCTTGGATATCTCGCATCATCTGATTTCCATACAGGGATTGGCGTACCCCAGAATCGATTGCGTGAAATTGACCAGTCGTGTGCCCCTTCAAGCCATTTTCCAAATTGACCATCTCTAATGTGGTTTGGTATCCAATTAACTCTCTTATTTAGCTCTACCATTCTGCTTTTGAATTTTGTAACAGCAACATACCAAGAAGGCATAGTGCGATAGATCAAAGGAGTGTCAGTTCTCCAGCAGTGTGGATAATTGTGAATATATTGCTCAGTTTTAAACCAATTCCCTTGCTCTTTTAATTTTTTTATTACTGTATCATTGGTATCAAAAACATGGACCCCTGCCAAATCTGAAACTTCAGCAGTAAATTTTCCACTGTTATCAATTGGACAAATAACTGGAATATCATGGCTTTGGCAAAGGTAAAAATCTTCCTCACCAAATCCAGGAGCAGTATGCACAACGCCAGTACCATCTTCTTCCGTCACATAATCAGCAATAAAAACGCGAAATGCATTTTTTGTGTCTTTAAAATAGTCAAACAGTGGTTTGTAAGAAAGACCTGCAAGATCATTCGCTTTAAGTTTTATATTGCAGTTTTCATATGGAATATTGTTTTGTTCAGAGTAGCTGATAAATTTCTCTAAGTAGCTTTCAGCAAAAATGTATATTTCACCATTCATTGAACTTCCTTCACTACTTCCTGTCATCCCAGTGCCCAGACACTGGGATCCAGAAATAGATTCCAGCGTCACGCGCTGGAATGACACCAAAGAGTGGACTGACACTGCACAATACTCAATATCCTTTCCTATTGCCAATGCCAGATTGCTAGGAAGAGTCCAGGGAGTTGTAGTCCAAGCAAGTAATTTACACTTTCGTTTAACACTTTTAAATTGCTGTGGGTTTTCTAAAAGCTCAAATGCAACAGTTACAGCTTTGCTAACTTTTTCTCTATACGCGTTATCAAGCCTTGTTTCAAAATTGGATAATGGAGTTTCGCATGCCCAGCTATATGGTACAACGCGCACTGATTCATACACCAGACCCTTATCATAAAGCTGCTTGAATGCCCACATGACCGACTCCATGAATGATTTATCCATGGTCTTATAGTCATTGTGAAAATCTACCCATCTTGCTTGTCTATTGACATATTTTTCCCACTCTGATGAAAATTTCATCACAGAAGTACGGCAATGATCGTTAAATTTATCTATACCAAACTTCTCTATCTCAGTTCTACCAGATATTCCAAGTTCTTTTTCTGCACCCATCTCAGCCGGCAATCCATGGCAATCCCAGCCAAATCTACGTTCAACCCTTTTTTGCAGCATAGTTTGATATCTTGCAAATGCGTCTTTGATGAAACCAGTGAGTAAATGTCCATAATGCGGAAGTCCATTTGCAAACGGAGGCCCATCGTAAAAGACAAAACAATTATCCTTGGAACGTTCTTCAACTGACCGCTCAAAAACTTTGTTTTCCTGCCAAAATTTTATGATTTCCTTTTCTAACGATGAAAAATCAGGACTACTTACTGTATCAGGATAATGCTTTGACTTCATGTTCGCTATGTAAAACTAAAGAATATAGGGCTTTCTGAAAAATCACAAATTCAAAAATATTTCCGTAGCTCACACCCCAACAAACTATTCTGCCGAGCTCCCAATACCTTTTTTTAAGTTTTACTTGCAGTTTTTATTGTTTTACTTAACATTAACCCAAGCTTTAGGGGTATTTTATGGATCAGAAGACAGATAAGTTTCCACAATTTTTAAAAATGTTGTGCTTTGTTGAAATGTGGGAACGTTTCTCTTACTATGGAATGAGGGCACTTTTGGTCCTATTTTTGACTTCTCACTTAGGTTTCACTGATGAGAGGGCCTTTACTATTTACTCATTATTTGCTGCAACAGGTTATGCTATACCAATACTTGGAGGTTTTTTAGCTGATAAGTTGATGGGATTCCGCAACATGGTATTGCTTGGAGGGATAGTGATGATAGCAGGTCATGCCTGCATGTCATTGGTTGAGTTTGAACCAGGTTTATTATATTTAGGTTTATCTCTAATAGCCGTAGGTACTGGTATGTTTAAAGGAAACGTAACTAACTTACTTGGTTCATGCTATGGCAAAGACGATCCTGAACGTAGCAGAGGCTTTACTTTATTTTATGTAGGTATAAACCTTGGAGCAATATTGGCTTCTATTTCATGTGGTTATGTAGCCCACTTATTTGGTTGGCACTACGGCTTTGGTTTAGCTGGCATTGGGATGTCTATAGGGCTAATCTTTTTTCTCAAATTTCAGAGTCTTTTAGGAGATAGCGTCCTTTCTCCTTATCCAGAGCTTATGAATAAGCGCATATTAGGGATTAAAATCTTTGGTATAGTATTGATAGGAAGCTTTCTGTCATCATCAATAATTGCTAAAATGCTTATACATAGTGAATTTTTTACTAATATGCTCATATTTGTTGGAATAACAGCTCTAGGCATATTTATTTATATAATATCTAAATTATCAGCAGAACAAAGACGAAAATTAGTGGCATTATCTATTCTTGTGGTATTTTTCTTGTGTTTTTTTGCTTTAGAAATGCAGCTTGGCTCTTTGGTTAACTTATTCACCGAAAGAAACGTTATTAACAATGTATTAGGTATAACAATTCCAGCTTCAGTTTCTCAAGCCATAAATCCTTTGTCAATTATAATACTTGGCTTTCTTTTTGGAACATACATGAAGTTTAAGCAAAAATATGCAACTTCCATGTTTACCCTTGGCCTTCTGACAATGGCTATGTGTTTTTTCACACTGTACATAGGATGTTTAAACTCTAACAGCGAAGGTAAAGTAGAATACTTATATTTAATAATTGCTATCTCCTTTATGGGACTGGGAGAATTATGCATTGCTCCCTTAGTTTTAGAACAATCAACTGCACTAGCTCCCCCAAATTTTAAAGGAGTAGTAATGGGTATAACAACGATGTCGTTAGCATTTTCTAACCTAGCCGGAGTTGCAATATCAAAATTTATGTCAGTTCCTTCAGTAAACGGTAAAATAAATTATTTAGAATCTTTAGAAATATATAAAGAGGGTTTTTTAAAGGTGGGGATATTTAATTTAATGCTCGTTATTGTATTTTTATTCTTCTTCAATTTTATACATAAAGTTATTACTAACTCATCTTGTACAAAAAATTGATATAGGTAAGCTTAAGGTAGATTTACTACTATTCATAAGTCTAAATTCTGTAATCGTTCACGGACTTTCACTGTATTAAGCAGAAGTAGCAACTAAACTTTATAACTTTTGAAAAGGATTATGATGTGCATTTTTTCAATACTCTTTGCTTGGTCTTTGATACTAAACCAAGACTATACTTAGATTAAATATGCTGCTTAAAATCAGTGAAAGGCACACCCAATAGGCTATTTTGCCGAGCTTCCAACACTTTCACGTTTACTATTTTGTCCCTGTATTTATCTTCAGGATCATCAATGCACACTGATTGCATATATGGGCTTTTACCAATAATTTGGTCTTGGTGTTTACCTTTTTTATCGCTAAATAGAACAGGTATAGTTTTGCCTACCATACTCTGGTTAAACTCAAGTTGTTGCTTACTAATTAATTTCTGTAAACGAAGAAGGCGTTCTATTTTAACCTCTTCTGGTACTTGATCTTTTCTTTCCGCTCCCGGTGTGCCTGGTCTTGGGCTGTATTTAAAACTATAAGCCTGAGCATATCTAACTTTTTCTACTAATTTCATAGTTTCTTCAAAATCTTTTTCGGTTTCTCCAGGAAAACCAACGATGAAATCAGAAGAAAATTCGATTTCAGGTTTCAATTTGCGAAATCTGTCTATTATTTCCAAATACTCCTCTGCAGTGTGTTTCCTGTTCATCACGCGCAATATTTTATTCGAACCAGACTGCACAGGCAGGTGAACAAACGGCATGAGTTTTGGCTCTTCCGCATGTACCAAGTAGAGAGATTCATGCATATCTCTTGGATGAGAAGTTGTATAACGAATCCTCTCTAGCTTTTCAATTTTAGCAATATGACTAATTAATTTTCCTAAATCCCACACTTCCCCTTCGCATTCTCCATGGTAAGCATTGACGTTCTGACCAAGCAAATTGATCTCATTTGCCCCATTTGCAACTAATTTCAATGCTTCACGAAATACTTCATTCACTGGCCGTGAATACTCAGCTCCACGAGTATAGGGCACCACACAAAACGTACAAAATTTATCACAACCTTCTTGTATGGCAAGAAACGCAGAGGACCCCTGGCTATTGCCATAGCATTCATCTGGCAATTTATCAAACTTTGCAACTTCAGGAAAATCAGTGTTTATTATGTGACCTTTACTTCTGCTTGCTTTGACTATCAGCTCCGGTAAAGTAGCGATACTCTGCGGACCAACAACAATATCCACAAATGGAGCCCTTCTGAATACTTCTTCTCCCTCTGCTTGCGCTACACACCCAGCCACCACTATAGTCATTTCTTTTCGTAACGAATGAATCTTCCCAAGCTCTGAGTAAAGTTTTTCTGCTGCCTTCTCTCTAATATGGCAAGTGTTCAGTATCACCAAATCAGCTTTTCCTGCATCACTCACAACGTTGAACCCCAAAGGTTTAATTATATTTTCCATTAAAACGGAGTCATAAACGTTCATCTGACAGCCGTAAGTTTTAATATATAGGCCTTTCATATTTGGTATGTCTTTTTCAAAATTTCTTCACCCTACACGTAAATGTCTAACAGACCAGCGCGTGACGCTAGTGAACTTGCTAGCACAATAGATTTTGACAAAATTATACGAAAAACTGGATCCCAGTGTCAAGCACTGGGATGACAAGTTCTCGGCAACCCCTACGTCATACCATCACGGTATCTCTAGATCCCGCTAACAAGTAGCGGGATGACGGTTGTCAGGGTGTCATGCAAGTAGCTAACACTGGCTTCCATCCAAGATGGCAGTGCCCTCTTCTTGTCATCCCAGTGCTTGACACTGGCATCCAGGAAACTTAATTGCAAGTAATGCATTGAGTTTGGTGAGTATGGGTTTTGCGTTATAGAATGAAGCACTTTTGGTGAATTTGTAAAGAAAGCTGGATCCCAGTGTCAAGCACTGGGATGACAAGAAAGGGAGCACTGGAATTTTTATTTCAGTATTGTACATTAGCCATGCATCTGAACAGATACGAGCTTTCTGCTTTTTTTTGGTAAGGTCAGTCAAAAAGGTTTTACAACAACCATAATAACTATAACTATTATCAATACTGTAACTGCTTCATTTAAAACGCGAAAATAAATATGTAACTTCTTATTCGAACCCATTGCAAAATTTTTCCTATATTTTGCAAGTAGCATATGAATAATTAACATCAAAAGTATTGCAAATGCTTTTACATGAAACCACCCTTCACGATATGCTTCCTTAATAACCATTAGTGTAATTCCAAGACCAAGTGAGAAAAGCATTGCAGGGTTTATGATATATCTAAGTAGCCTCTTTTCCATTGTTTGAAGCAAGCTATCATTTTCCGATCCCGGTTTTACAGTTGCATGGTAGACATAAAGCCTGGGTAAATAAAGCATACCTGCCATCCACATGATAACAGAGATAACGTGAAAAGCCTCAAGCCAGTGGTAATAGTTCATTAGCAAAAATTTAAAATTCCTGGTATTGTGTTAGTTTAATGAAAAAGAAATCGATATGAAAGCAGAAAATTTCACTAAAGAACAGATAATTGGATTCTACAGGAAAATGCTACTCATACGCAGATTTGAGGAAAAAGCAGGACAATTATATAGGATGGGATTAATAGGCGGGTTCTGTCACCTATCAATAGGACAAGAAGCAGTTGCAGTTGGAACTCAAGCTGCATCAAAATTAGGTGACGCTTTTATCACAAGTTATAGAGACCATGGCTTAATGCTCGCATGTGATTCTGATCCAAATGTTGTAATGGCAGAGCTTACCGGCAAAGAAACAGGATGCTCGAAAGGTAAAGGTGGTTCGATGCACGTATTTGACGTTGAAAAAAAATTCTTCGGCGGGCATGGAATAGTGGGAGCACAAGTTCCAATTGGCACAGGAATAGCATTTGCTAATAAATATAAGAAAAAAGATAATGTGGTATTTACATATTTTGGCGACGGTGCTGCAAATCAAGGACAAGTATATGAATCGTTTAATATGGCATCTTTGTGGGAGTTACCTGTGGTTTACATCATAGAAAATAATGAATACGCAATGGGAACCTCCGTGCAAAGATCAACTTTAGTAACAGAGTTATATAAAAGAGGAGAAAGTTTTGGTATTCCTGGAAAACAAGTTGATGGAATGGATTTTTTCTCTGTTTATGAGGCTACAAGCGAAGCAGCGGAACACACACGCAGCGGAAAAGGGCCTATCCTGCTTGAAATGAAGACATATCGATATCGCGGTCACTCAATGTCAGATCCTGCTACTTATCGCTTAAAAGAAGAAGTTGAAGATATGAAGCAAAATCATGACCCTATAAGCACTTTAAAGAAATACATGACAGATAATAAAATGGCTTCAGAAGAAGAGTGCAAAGTAATTGATAAGGAAATACGTGATTTAGTAAAAAAGTCGGAAGATTTTGCCAAAAATAGTAAAGAACCAAGCGTTGATGAGCTGTATACTGATGTTTATAAATTTGTTAGCTAATTTTTTTATCCAGAACTGTACAAACATTGTATAGTAAACGATGTCATCCAAATAGCTCCTTCTCCCGTCATCCAAGTGCCCTCCTTTTTTTGTCATCCCAGTGCTCTGACTACTTGGATCCAGCTGAGTTGGTGAGTATAAAAGTATAGCTAACGCAAGCTCTACGTCATGCCGCCGCGAACCGTCATACCGCGATTCATTCGCGGTATCTCTAGATCCCGCTAACAAGCAGCGGGATGACGGTTGTCAGGCTAGCTGTCATCTCAGTAGTCTCCTTCTCCTGTCATCCGAGTAGCTGACACTGGTTCCTTTATGACGGCAGTAGCCCCTTCGGTGTCATTCCAGTGCTTGACACTGGAATGACACCAATAATTGACATTTCACTAGATATTCATTATAAATAATGGAATGCTACAAAGTATAAAAACCATATTAATAGAAGACGATAACGTTAGGCTGGATAGGTACATCAGAAGAATCTTTCCTGATTTAAAGCAATCTGTAATTGAAAAATCTTTAAGGAAAGGATTAATCAAAGTTGATGATTGCAAAGCAAAGTCCAGTGATAGAGTAAATTCTGGGCAAACTATAACGCTGAAGCACTTGAATTATATTGAAAACGCTAATTCTGATCGCAAATATAATGAAAAGTTAGTGAATCTACTAAGAGAGAACATATTATATGAAGACGAATATATACTAGCTATAAACAAACCCGCAGGGGTCATCGTTCAAGGTGGCGTAAAAGTAAAGATTAGCATGAGTGATTTGCTTGACCAAATAAGAGAGGGAGAAACATTTAAAATTGTCCATAGGCTAGATAGAGATACGAGTGGAGTGATAATATTCGCACGCAACGCTAATGTTGCCAGATACCTTATGGAAGAATTTAAAGGACGAAGAGTAAAAAAAACTTATTTAGCATTAACTTCTGGCATACCGAGCAAGGATAGTGGAACAATAGACTATCCATTGGTGAAAAAATATGTTTCAGGTCAAGAAAAAGTGGTCGTTGATGAAAATTCACCTCAGAATGCCACTACGCATTTTTCAATTATAGCAAAATCCAAACACAATGTTGCTTATTTAAAATTACAACCAATTACCGGCAGAACCCATCAGTTACGTGCACATTTAGCTCATATAAATTGCCCTATTCTTGGTGACGGTAAATATGGTGGTAAAAAAGCTTTTATTGATGGGATAGCAAATAAAATTCACCTTCATTCGCATTCTTTATCTTTAAAACTGCCAAACAATAAAGAAATCACTATCACCGCTCCTATCACTAAACACATCGAAAAATCCATTGAAGCGCTATTTTTCGACTGAAACGATTTCACCAATCAACTTTTCTGTCTTTGGCTTTAATTTGAAGCACAGATATTAGGCTAATTAATGCGCAGGCAGTAAGATAAATGCCTGCTGCAAGTTTTGTTTCGGTTTTTTCTATAAGCCACATGCATATGGATGGAGAAAGGCCACCAAATATTCCTGCAGATATGTTATGTGCGAGGCTAAAGCCCGTGCACCTAACTTTCGTTGGAAATAACTCGCAAGCAAGAGAATTATATATTCCAAAAGATGCACTTATTGGTATGGTTATTAGCCAATAAGTGGGCGTTATAACATAGTGGTTATCATAGGACAGTAGCGAAAATGCCGCTAAGCTAGCGCAAGCTAATACTATTAGCACAGGAACCATCACGTTTTTCTTCCCAACTTTATCAGATAACGTTGCGAACAACACTGCAGATGTTCCAAATATAATTTCGCTTATAATTCTTACTACATTTTTAATATCGATGCCTGACAGGGTAAATTCTTTTACAGATATGTTGTAAAACATGATTGCTGAATAAACGATTGCATTTTGAGCAATACCAAGTCCAATTGCTATCACAAATGCTTTTTTATAGTCCCTGATTAACTCTAAAAATGGAGAATTAGATAAGCTTTTATTTTGATCGTGCACTTTATATGCTAAGCTCTCTTCCATTATATATCTTGTTAAAAAGCCTATTATGCCCATAATGAAGCAGAAATAGAAGGGCAACCTCCAGCCCCAAATTTCATAATTTTCACCTGTAAACTTTTTGCAAACAGCTATCATTACAAAGCATGTAATAGAACCAAGAGCACCACTAAAAGCTTTCATGCTACCTAAAAAGCCTAGATTTTTTTTATCGCTTGAATGCTCTATTAAAAAAGCTGAATTGATACTTGTTTCTCCACCTGCTGCCATTCCTTGTGTTATTCTACAAAGCAGAAGCAGTATAGGAGAAAATATTCCTATTTCTTTAAAGCTTGGTATAATCGCAATTGCAGTAGATGATATCGAAGCTAATATTACGGAAGTCAGCAAAATTTTCCTTCTGCCGTATTTATCTCCAATGTAACCAAAAATAAATGCACCAAGTGGTCTAAATCCAAATCCAATTGCAAAACTACCAAGAAATTTGATTGTGCTTAAATAATCGCTTTCTGAAGGAAAAAAAACATTGCTTATTATATGTGTTAAAACTCCAAATAGAGTTAATTCATACCATATAATCATGTTGCAGATTATGCCCGATAGTATTGCCTTTTGGATATTAGTCATAATCTTTCGATTTAACATAACCTAATATATCATTAACCGGTGCTCCTTGCTATAAGATTTTTCACTCAATGATCTGCAAAGACAACTCACGTAAATGCTTATCCTCCACCTTGGAAGGAGCACCCATTAGAACATCTTCACCTTGCTGGTTCATAGGAAAACAGATTACTTCACGAATATTTGGCTCATCAGCAAGCAGCATAACTATTCTATCAACTCCTGGTGCTATTCCACCATGAGGAGGAACACCAAATCTGAATGCACGTACAAGTGCACCGAATCTTGTATCAACTTCTCCCCGGCTATAACCTGCAATGGCAAAGGCCTTATACATGATATCCAGTTTGTTATTACGAATCGCCCCGCTTGACAGTTCTATTCCATTGCAAACGAGATCATATTGGTAAGCAAGGATATCCAGTGGATTCTTTTCCTCTAAATCTTTCAAGCCGCCATGTGGCATGGAGAATGGGTTATGAAAGAAATCGATTTTTTTACTTTTATCGTCATATACAAAATAGGGAAAATCAATGATCCAACAAAACTTGAAGATATTGTCATCTATAAGACTGAGTTCTGACCCTAAAAGAGTGCGCACTTTCCCTGCAATTGTTGCTGCCTCATTCTCTTTGTCAGAAGCAAAAAACACACTATCTCCAGGCCCTACATTCGTTACTTCTCTTATGTAGTTTAGCCTATTGTCATCGAGGAATTTAGCAATCGGGCCTTTCGCAGTACCATCTTTATCAAACGTTATATATCCAAGACCCTTAGCACCGAATTCTCTTTGCGCATGTTCTATCCTTTTATCAAAGAAGCTGCGTGGTTCCTCTGCTGTTTTAGGTGCAGGGATCGCTCTGACTACCATACCACGCTCGATATTGCTCTTGAAAATATTGAACTCTGAATCACGGAAAATTTCTGTAACATCGCTGATTAATAATGGATTACGCAGATCTGGCTTATCAGAACCATATTTGAGCATTGCCTCTTTATATGTAATACGTGGAAAATCTTTATCAACAGACTTACGAGAAAATTTAGCAAACACTTTATATAAGGTAGACTCAATAATCTGAAAGATGTCTTCTTGAGTTATAAAAGACATTTCAAGATCTAGCTGATAAAACTCTCCCGGAGAACGGTCAGCCCTTGCGTCTTCGTCACGGAAACACGGTGCAATTTGAAAATATTTATCAAACCCTGAAACCATGAGCAATTGCTTAAAAATCTGTGGAGCTTGCGGCAATGCATAGAATTTACCAGGATTTAGTCTGCTTGGCACCAAATAATCACGTGCACCTTCAGGGGACGAAGCAGTAAGTATTGGAGTTTGAATTTCCAACAACCCTTGCTCTATCATGAGCTTGCGGAGTTCTGCAATAATTTGTGAGCGCAGAATAATATTGTTGCGGGCTTTTTCACGCCTTAAATCAAGAAAACGATATTTAAATCTCATATTTTCCGGATATTCTTGTTCGCCAGCAATGCTCGCTAATATACTTCTTTCTTCTTTCGCTATTTCTTCATCACGGTGGAACTCGACTTCCGATTCAACGTGCAAATTGCTAACTACAACCTCAATTCCCCCGGTTGCGATAGAGGTGTTTACCGTATCTTCAGTTCTAGCTTCAACTATTCCTGTAACAGTAATTACACTTTCCAATTTTAAATTTGATATCTCATCAAAAAAGTCTTTGTCATTATTAAATACTAGTTGAGTGATTCCATAGAAGTCTCTTAAATCAACAAAGATTAGGTTGCCGTGATCACGCTTACGGTATAACCATCCAGAAAGGGTAACTTCCTTTTCTACGTCGTTCTTCCTTAATTCTTCACACGTGTGAGTCTTGTAGCAGTTCATGTTTGTTTCACTTCTAAATTCTTTAAAAAGTATAGAAATAAACCTTACTACATACAAGCCCATTCGTCGGATATTTGTGCAATTTACGAAATAGAGCAGTATTACTTTTATACTGTCTTTACTCACACAAAAATTGCACAATTTCTATAATTATGGTATAATAGTAAGGGTATTTTTAATGAATTAGATACAGGAAATGCCACTTACACAGATCATAATATATAGCATAACGTTACTTGCTGTCGCTGCAGTATTTCTCTTTTTGAGAAAAATATACAAAAATCACATTAGAAAAATCATATTTCCTAGAAAAGTTTTTAAAGAAGAGTGGGAAGAAGACAGAAAATTCAATGAATTGTATCAAAAAAACAAGCAAAAAGAGTTGCTGAAACAACAAGAAACGCTACGCGAGAAACAAAAAGATGTGCAAATTTATAAAGAAGATCCAGAAATAGTTGACATAGCAAAACCGGTAGGTAAATGGACAAAGATGGTTATGATGGGTAATGGTTTAATGCAGCGTTTTGCACAATTGATACATAGAGAAGGCGGACAGAAAGGATTTTGGGAGCTGTTTGTAAAAGCTCAGGCTTCAACTCAAGGTAAACATAAGGGGAAAGGCAGATAATCCATGCTTGAATGTGAAAATTTATCCTGCGCTCGTAATAACAAAGTATTATTTAAAAATCTCAGTTTTAAAGCTGAGCTAAAATCAAAGATTCTAATCACTGGTCCAAATGGTAGTGGTAAAACCAGCTTAATTAGAAGTTTATCTGGACTTTTACCGCCGGTATCAGGCAATATAAGGCACTGCGGAAAAGATATATATGATGATCCAAAATCCTATATACCTTCTATGGTCTATATAGGCCATAAGAATGCCTGTAAAGATAGCTTAACTGTTGCTCAAAACGTAGAATTCTGGGCAGGAATACGAAATACTAGAGAATTGATTGTGGCAGCTATTTATTGCTTGCAGTTGCAACCTGTACTTAATATTAGATATGGCGAACTTTCTGCAGGCTGGAAAAGGAGAGTTGCGCTTGCTCGCCTCTTGATTTCTAATGCAAACGTTTGGCTGATAGATGAACCATTTTGTAATCTTGATAGTGCAACGTGTGAATTAGTGCTGAACCTAATCTCAATACGCTCTGAGCAAAATGGTATAGTAATTATTACAGGGCATAGCTCTACAGAGCAATTGTGTGATTTTACAACGATCGATATACGCGATTTCAATAGACTTCTTGCATAGTTTTTGGCAACACGTTAACAACCGTTAGAAACGAAAAATTTACATGACATCCTTCGCCAGCCCCCTTATCATGAAACTGAAGCTATTTATTTATCTTCAGTCTGTGCAGATAAAACGACAAAAAAAACTTAGTATATCTGGCGTGTCATGTTTAATTTTTTGCACTATGTGCACCTTATGTCTTTATAAAACTTCTAGGTTTTTACCTATACAAGCTGAAACGCGCTGTTCAAGACATCACCCAACGTCAAATTTTAAAATAGAGAGTGGATAACTAGCACGGGTTTTCTTTGCCTTTTTTTCATTTGGTAAATTTCTTAAGTATTTATGGCTAAACGACAACCGTCATCCCGCTACTTGTTAGCGGGATCTAGAGATACCGCGAATGAATCGTGGTATGAAGGTTCGCAACGGCATGACGATAAGCTCGTCATCCCGCTGCTTGTTAGCGGCTAAGGGATACTGCGAATGAATCGCGGTATGACGTAGAGCTCGCGTTAGCTATACTTTTATACTCACCAACTCAGTATCCAATCTGGATCCAAGTAGTCAGCTACTCGGATGACATCTTTGTGTTTGAGGCAAAACCAGCTATAACATTTCTTCGCAAACAAATGTTCGTACAGTTGTGCGCGTGATGCTGGAATCTAGACAACAATTAGATCCTATTGTCAAGCAATAAGCTACATGTGCTATTTATTTAGTAGATTAAATATGAAGTTTAAAACTCTGCTATTGACTTCCTGTAGAACTAGTGAAAACCAAACTTGCTTAAAACCACTTAATTAGTTATAGTTATAAGTTTAGGTACAGTAAAATGACAGCTTTTGTCCCCTTGATTATTTTTTTAATCTTGTATCTTGGAAGTGGTGCTTATTTTTCTTTTATCGGAACTGATAATCCACTTCATCAGGTTTCACCAGTAATCTGCTTATTGCCAGCACTATTTTTTGCTGTCTCACGTGGTACAAATAAAATTCAGCATAACATCGATACTGTTATCAAGGGCATGGGTGACAAAAACACCCTTACTATGTGTTTAATTTTTTATTTTCTGGAGCATTTTCTGCGGTGACTCAATCAATCGGTAGCGCAGACACTGTTGCTAATTTAATTCTTAATTTCCTTCCAGCAAGATTACTGCTGCCTGGAGTATTTTTGGCTTCTGCTTTTATTTCAACTGCAATTGGCACATCTATGGGAGTTGTTGCGCTGATGGTACCTATAGCTGTTAATCTGGCAAAAAGTGGAGCTTTTGGTCTCGAAATAGGAACTGCAACTGTAGTAGGTGGTGCCGTGTTTGGCGATAACCTTTCGATGATATCTGATACCACCATTGCATCTGTTTCTTCACAGGAAGCTTCAGCAAAAGATAAACTTAAAATGAACTCTAAAGTTGCACTTATTGCCAGCATTATAACACTCATCTACCTAGCAATTGCCTCAAATAGTACAAAAATTATTTCTATATCAAATTTAGATTATTATTCTATAATAAAAATTATTCCTTACATTTCTTTAATAATCATGGGGCTGCTTGAAGTCGCCACTTTAGTAACAATAACTATAAACATAATTATTGCTGGTGTGCTAGGAATAACTTTTTTTGACTATGCTATCATTCAATTTCCTCATGACGTGTATGACGGTTTCAAAAAAGTAAACGAAATAGTGATATTTGCTCTATTTATCGGTGGATTGAGCCATATAATGTACAAGCAAGGCCAAAAAGCGTTGCATAAACTCATCGATGAAAGCAATATCACAAAAACTAAAGCTGAATTTGTGATAGCAGGAATTGCGTCTATGTTTACTACCTTAGTTGCCAATAATACCATTGCTATTTTACTAAGTGGTGGCATTGCAAAAAGGCTTGCACAAAAACACAGTATTGCGCCACATCGCAGCGCATACTTATTAGATGTTTTTGCTTGTGCTACAAAAGGTATCTTACCTTATGGTTCCCAACTATTGCTAGCAGGTAGCATCGCCTCTGTATCACCTATTTCTTATTAACACAGGTATATTATTGCTTTATTCTAGCGGCAGTTACAATAGGCGAAATAATCATCAACAGCAGAAAAGAGAAACGTTGTGCGGCTGCAACTTAGAGTTTCTCTTTTTTTACCCACAAGGAACGGAATTACTTGACACCCTTCGCCAACCCCCTTATCATGACGTGTATAACAATGTTACAAAAAATAATATCATAGAATTGAATAGGATAATCCCTAGAGAATTACTCATCTACAAAAAGCCAAATCGTGTTAATTCTGTTTATACCAATTCCCATTACAGGGCAAACAGATGGACAATGATGGAAGAAAAGCCATACTGAAGCAAGTAAAATAGCGAGGTTTAAATGGCATTAAGATCAAAATTATTGGATGAAAAAGTAGTAGAATCAGCAAAAGAAATGCTGAAGAAAGTAAGGAATAATGCATATGTTTCAAAAAAACTAAATGCTGTAATTGCAGCAAAAAAGTACAGTATAACACGCGAATTCTGGATTAAAGGAGAATAGAAAAGGCAGAAAACAGGGTAAACTCAGCAATTATAAAAAAATAGATGAGGTTACCCATGGAAGATATAACAAAACTGTTTTGTTTGGTCGATGATTTTTGCAGAGATATAGAGAAAAATTTTGCAGGCAAACTACTGCCAAATGGTAAAAAACCCACAAGAACAACGGAAATTGAGCACTTTGAAATCATGACAATAATCCTGCTATATCAACAATCTCCGTGTAAAAATTTCAAAACTTTCTATCTACATTACCTAACGTTGCTCTACAAATCAGAGTTTCCAAAGTTGCCTTCATATAGCAGGTTTGTTGCTCTAAAGCCTAGGGTTTTGTGGCATTTAGCAATGTTGTTGCATTGGCTTTGTGGACAGTCAGAAAACACTGGAATCTCATATATAGACACAACTCCCATTGCAGTTTGTCATGCAAAAAGAATATCCAAAAACAAAGTTTTTGCTGGAATTGCAAAATTAAGCAAGAGTACTTACGGCTGGTTTTTTGGTTTCAAATTACATATGGTAATCAATGAAAATGGTGAAATTCATGCACTTACGCTAACAAAAGGCAATGTTGATGATAGGATACCTGTGCCAAATTTGACGGAAAAATTAACCGGCCTTTTGTTTGGTGACAAAGGTTATATTGCAAAAGAGCTTTTTCAGAAGCTGTTTGACCGAGGTTTGAAACTTGTTACCAAGGTGAAAAAAGGTATGAAAAATACATTAATTTCGCTAAATGAGAAGATTTTACTGAGAAAAAGGTCTATCATTGAGACTGTTTTTGGTTACCTAAAAAATAGACTAGAAATTGAACACACTCGCCATAGATCCCCTGTTGATTTCTTGGTTCATATCTTTTCTACTCTCATCTCCTATTCCATCAAATCCAAAAAGCCTTCTATTTCCTATACTTCCTTCCTTAATCCAGAATTCGCGTTTTGAGGGTACATGTCAATGGCTCCATAAGTTCACATTCTATTCCCAAACTTTTTTTAACTAACTTTAAAATCATAGAAAATACTGTCGAAAAAGCTTGTTCGTGTAAAACTCAACACAATGGATTTTCTGAAAAGTTTTCGAGTATATTGCATTTTTAATTTGTAGAATAAGGTTTTTTCCTTTTTGCATGTTTCACCTAAAAAAGACACATTTTAAACTTTTTTGTTGCAATAAAATAGAAACAAAAGTGCTGTCCCTTGCACTCTTTGGATAATTTAATGATAAAAAATTTAGAGAGAAATTTTATACACTATCGCTGATATTTTTCCTTAAGTTGACGCCATTGCCTGAACGGATACATGACAAATCTGTCGTTTATCAAATCGTCGGTAAGCCTAAAGCTATAGCCATTAAGCACGATAAAGAAAATCATTCATAATCGCTATAGCAACTAGTGTAGACACTTGACGTTCCTTGTGATTTGATAAATAGAGGTTTTTATTTGACTTCACAACAAGGGCTTCTGGATGACTTTGAAAGTGAACATTACCATGCTTATCTTCAATAGCCTCTATTACCCCCTCACTGGAAAATGCTGCAACTTTATATCCAAGTGACTCCAATTTTCTTCTATTTTCTGGTGTATTACTTACTGCTCCTGAATGAGCATCTGGAAAATATGTTGAAAACCAACCATTTTCATCAGGTATTAGGAATTTGGCTACTACTTCTGCTAAACGACTATTTGGAACAATCTTTATCTGTTGTAAAGGCACATCTTCCTGCTTTGGATTAAGCGCTGACATTAAATGGGTCTTTTGCTGTCTTTCATAACCCGCTACTTCAATTCCTTTTGCACGCATAATGTCTTGTAATCCACCACATATGCCAAGTAAATGAATTGCAGGATTGTCATCTACTATTTTTACAATTGCTTTAGTAGCAAGATCGTTGTAAAAATCAGCAATGCGAGTTTTTGGCTGATGAAGATCATTTAGAATAAATATTCTATTTATCTTTTGCTCTTTAATGAATCGTGCAACTTCAATTTTTATTCGGTCTAGTGCTAGCGCCAACACTTCATCTTGTTTTGCAAAGATAAGCAACTTTTCTTGGATTCCTGTTAGGTTGATTATTTTATTGTAATCAATGAGTACGGTTTTAACTTCAAAATTATTGAATATCTCATAAATTTGAGATACCTCACGCCCAAATGCTCCTTCCTTTTTCAATAAACCAACAACTATGTCATTATTTACTGTATTTTCTGCCGTCAAGACAGTTGACGCTGGTTCTTCTTTTCTGGTTACATGTTGAGATGCCGGTTTTTCACTAACGCCAGCATAAGTAATATTGCTTAATAATAGAACTATAATTAATAGGATATTAAATATTCTGCTATAATATTTATACATATAATTTACCCTCTCAACACTTATATCAATATCATAACATATTATAGAACGTTTTACAACAAAAAGGTAAATTTAGTAAGAAAGGAAAGTGGCCTGAGCAGGAATCGAACCAGCGACACAAGGATTTTCAGTCCTTTGCTCTACCAACTGAGCTATCAGGCCAACTGTATACTTTTATTTTTAGATAAAAAATGTTATTATGTCTATCAAAAGTTTTTAAAGTAGTTTATATAAAAATAAAGGATGAACATTAATAACAGAACAGGAATCTACCCTGGCACATTTGACCCTATAACTTTTGGGCATCTTGACATAATCAAAAGAGCGTGTAAACTAGTCGATAAATTAATAATAGGAGTTGCAGAAAACGTTAATAAGCATACTGCCTTTGACACAAAGCTACGCACAAGCATGGCTGAAAATGAAATTAAAGGACTAGGAATTGATGCAGATGTTATATCCTTTAATGGGTTGCTAGTGAAGTTTGCCAAAGAGCAGAATGCTTCTGTTATTATTAGAGGATTAAGAGCAGTATCGGATTTTGATTACGAGTTTCAAATGAGTTGGGTAAATTATAAACTTCTTCCTGAAGTCGAAACTATATTTCTTCCCGCTTCTGAAGATACTCAATTTATTTCATCAAGTTTTGTAAAGGAAATAGCAAGATTAGGAGAAGATGTTAGCAAATTTGTATCAAAAGGCGTTCAAAACGAATTGATTAACCTGAATAGGATAAAAAATGGAGAATAGTGCTTGTTGTTTTTTATTTCTGAATGGGTATATTCAATATATAAAATGTTATAAGCTAAAGGAGCAGCATGTCAAAAGTTAGGGTTAATAATAGAAAAGTTTGTTGTCATGGTGATGAAAATGATGAGGGTTCCGGCCATCCATTAATATATTTAGATATGGGAGAAGAAGAGGAAACAGCCTGCCCTTATTGTGAAAAGACGTTTGTCCATGACTGTACTGTGGAAGCGGTTGGGGAGCTGACTAGGGATGATCTCTAATGGCACTTCTGCAGACTTAGCTTATGTAAATAGCAATAAGAGGGGCAGTAAAAATGAAACTGTCCATACGGTCGAGCACTCCCCCATGGCCAGGTATCATATTTCCACTATCTTTAACACCGTAAGCTCTTTTAACAAGCGACTCAGTGAAATCGCCAAGTTGCGCTAGAATAGCAATTGCAAGGCCAATGATTGGAGAATAAAAAATTGAAAATAGACCAAAAAATATTGATCCAAAAATTGTGCACACTACTCCAGCTAAAATCGCACCAAGAAGTCCTGTCCAAGTTTTTCCAGGGCTAAGAATTGGGCAAATTTTAGCTCCACCAAAATTCTTACCAAATAGGTAGGCAGTAACGTCAATTCCCCAAATGGTTAAAACGAACCATACTAATGCGTATTTTCCCTGTGGTAGATTATATAAATATATTAATGAGGCGCTTGGTAGTGCAATCAATAATAATGCAAAAACGTATAAAATTTTATTTCCTTGGGTTAGATTATACCATTCAAAAGAAGATAAAACTGCTATTGAAAAAATCAATAGGTAAAACGATAAATCACTGAAATATGTAGCAAAGGAAAATATGAATAATATTACTATTGAGGACAACATTCTAATTATAAAATCATTATCTACCATATTTTTTCTCTCTTTTTGTATAATCTTCTAATGCTTTACTCAAATCTTGACAAGAAAAATCAGGCCATAAAGTATCACAGAAATACAATTCAGCATAAGCTGCTTGCCATAATAAAAAGTTGCTTAACCTTTTTTCGCCGCCAGTGCGAATTAATAAATCCAATTTTGGCAAATCTTTAGTATACAGAAATTTTTCAAATTCCTCTTCTGATACATAAGCAATATTTTCTTTTATAATATTGCTTATAGCTTGTGTAATTTCTTGCTTTGCTCCGTAACTGACTGCCACAGTGAGTAATAAACCATCGTTCTTATGTGTCATTTCTTCTGCTTTTTTAATTTGATCCAATATTTTACTGGATAACAGACTTAAATTGCCAATAAAATTCAACTTAATGTTACAGTTGCAAATGAAATTGACTTTATCTTCATTAGTTAAAACGGAGTAAAATAAATCAAATAGACAGTCAGTTTCGTTTTTGGGTCTAAGCCAATTCTCCATAGAGAATGCATACAAAGTTAAGTAGGGTATGGTTAGGCCCGTACAATACTTGGCAATATCGTATGCAACTTCACTGCCCTTTTTATAACCATCAATTTTTACCTTTCCTTGATTGTTCGCCCATCTACCATTACCATCCATAATAATTGCTAAATGTTTCGGTAAAGATTCTTGATTCAACATTTAAATTTAACCTAATTTTGACTTGAGTGAAATTTTTTGGATTTCAATGGACACCTGGAAGGTGTCAGCTACTTGCATGACAGGAAGAGAGTTACTGTAGTGACACCAATAGTTGATACTTGAATGCAAAATTGGTGTCATCCCAGTGCTCCGACACTGGGATCCAGGAAATTTGATTTCAAACAAGTGCATCAGATAGTTGTATAGTAAAGACTGGATTCCAGTGTCAAACACTGGAATGACATCATTTGCTATGTAAGCTTTCTCCATATCATTTAGTGATTCAGTATATCCTTTTCTTTGATGGACAATTCACCATCAATCTTTTTTATGTTATCATCAGTAATATTTTGTATTTCCTTTTTAGTGCCATGAAAATCATCTTCTGAGATTTCTTTATTTTCCTTCATTTTTTCTATTTCTTCTATAATATCTCTACGTATATTTCTAATGGCAATCCGTGCATTTTCAGCAAACTGATGCAACAATTTCACTAATTTTTCACGGGTTTCTTGTGTTAAGTCTGGAAGAGCTATACGTATGGTATTGCCCTCAACAACAGGATTTAAATTCAAGTTGGCATTTAATATAGCATTTTTTACTTCACCTATAACACCGATATCCCAAACTTTAATTGATAGAGTTTTGTTATCTATAACTGAAACGCCTGCAACCTGATTTAACTTTTGATGTCCACCATAGATATTTACAACTATACCATCAAGCAACGATGCGCTAGCTCTACCAGTGCGTACACCTTTAATATCATCATGAAAGGACTGAATAGTTTTTAGCATCCTGTCCTTTGTTTTAGTTTTTATTTCATTTAACATAAATTACCTAATGTTTACAATCTGAAACTATAGTATAAGTACCTTGACCCTTAATAATATTGACTATTTTTTCTCCCTTCAAAGAAAAAACTATAATGGGAATAGAATTCTCACGAGCAAGTGAAATTGCTGATGCATCCATAACTTTTAAATCACGAGTCAACAAATCCGTGTAAGAAAGCTTATCATACATTACAGCATCCTCATTTTTTTTCGGATCAGCGGAGTATATACCACTTACTTGCGTACCCTTTAGAATAACATCACAATTCATTTCAACAGCACGTAAAGCCGCAGCTGTATCTGTAGTAAAAAATGGGTTGCCTGTGCCTGCTGCAAAAATTACCACTCTACCTTTTTCTAAATGACGAATAGCTTTCCTTCTTATGTAAGGCTCACATACAGTGGCCATGGGTATTGCAGATAATACCCTCGAAGCTACTAAATTTTTTTCTAAAAAGTTTTGTAAAATTAAAGCATTGATTATAGTTGCAAGCATTCCAATATAATCACTGCTTGCTCTTTCACAACCACTTAAAGACGCAGATGTGCCACGAAAGATATTACCACCACCAACAACAATACATACCTGAACTCCAAGATTACAAACTTCAACTATGCCTTTAGATAACTCACCTATAGTCTCCATATCGTGACCAAATTGCTTTGATCTCATCAAAGCCTCACCAGAGATTTTAAATAACACTCTGGAATATTTTATTTCGCTTTTTTCATTTGTTGAGGGAAACATTTTTTACCATTTAGTTTGCACCACCCAAAACAAGTAACTTGTAATTAGAGAGTTTAACAGCACTCAACTCGCTTGATTTTATAAAATCAGAAATCTTCATCTTATCATCCTTTATAAATTTTTGCTCCAGTAAAACAACTTCTTCATAGTACTTAACCATTCGTCCATCTACTATTTTTTTTGCTACTTCTTCAGGTTTATTTAAGCTCCTCACTTGCTCTTCAATTATAGAACGTTCATTTTTCAACTTCATTTGATCTAAATCATCTATAGACAAAGCTTCAGGCTTCATAGCAACTACGTGCATAGCTATTTGTTTTCCAATTTCTTGTAGCTTCGCCTTATCACCAGATGATTGCAATGCAATTAAAGCACCAATCTTACCTAAGCCACACACATCACCATGTACGTAGCCAGCAATAACTCCATCCTTAGCTTCTAAGTAACAAAGCTTGCTTAACTCTAGCTTCTCACCAAGAACTGATGTACCATTCATAATAGCTTCCTGCACTGTGCCAATGCTTTCATACTTGGCATTTTTTAACTCATCAACGCTAGTACAGCGTTCTTGATGAGCAATTGATGCTAAATTTGAAACTAACTCTATAAATTTCTCATTCCTTGCAACAAAATCTGTTTCGCAATTGAGTTCAACCAATGCACCATAATTTTCAGTCAAACACATAGCAACGAGCCCATCTGAAGCTATTCTATCAGATTTTTTGTCAGCTTTAGCAAGACCTATTGTACGTAACTTATCAACGGCTTTCTTGATGTCACCATCACATTCTTCCAATGCTTTTTTACAGTCACTTAAGCCAAGCCCTGTTCTATCACGTAATTCTCTTATATCATCTGGATTCATCTTCATTTGTTACTACCTCCCTTTCTTCTTCTTTGTAAACTTTACTACGTCTCCTTTTAGTTTGCACAATACCATCTTCTTTTTCTTGAATAAACTCATCACCCCTTATATCATCAATCTTAACTCCAGATTTTGCTAGACTAGACTCTATTCCAGCTAATATAGAGTCGGTAGCTAATTTACAATAGAGCTCTATTGATTTTCTTGAGTCATCATTTCCAGGTATTAGATAAGTAATACCATCTGGATCAGAATTAGTATCAAGTATTGCAACTATTGGAATTCCTAACTTCTTAGCCTCCTTAACCGCTATATGCTCTTTATTAGTATCAATGATGAATAAGATATCAGGAATTGCTCCCATTTCTCTAATACCGCCAAGCGCCTTATCAAGCTTTTGCTTTTTCTTTTCAATGTTTCCCAATTCTTTCTTTGTTAAAATGCTATCCTCGTCATTTAATATTTTCTCATATTGCATCAAGGTTTTTATCGAAGAAGAAACAGTGCCCCAATTAGTAAGCATACCACCAAGCCAACGATGATTCACATAATATTGACCACAACGAATCGCTTCACTTGCAATAATATCAAAAGCTTGAAACTTTGTACCAACAAATAGAATGCGACCACCTTGAAATGCAACGTCATATAAAGCCTTCATGGCCACCTGTAGCAATGGTAGTGTTTTTCGCAAATCAATTATATGTATACGATTTTCTTGATGCACTCCATATATGTATGGAGCCATTTTTGCGTTCCAGCGACTAATTTTGTGACCAAAATGTACACCAGATTCAGCTAAATCACGCACAGTGACTTTAGGCAAATTTGTCATATATCATTCCTCCAAATAGTTTATCTTCCATGGCATAACCCTAATGGGACTACTTGTACAAGCCATGTGTGAAATTAAATTATTTACATAGTAATAGAAAAGACAGCAAAGCGCAAACAAAAAATATTGACAAAGGGCAACATGTTTATTAGCTTTAAAGTTGAAGCCCGAAAACGCTAAAAAGAAATTAGGGGGGTGTAGCTCAGTTGGTTAGAGCGCATGCCTGTCACGCATGAGGTCGTGAGTTCAAGTCTCATCACTCCCGCCATATTAGTTTTAGCATAACTTAGAATTCGCAACCGGTATTGAGAAATGCTTTCACCAAACTTGACATGCTATGGTATTGCAATTAATACTTAAATAGGTTTATTTTTATCGTTAACAATTAGGATTAAATATGTTCATTTCTGAAGTTTTTGCAGCAGATGCAACTAGCAATACATTGAATATCAATGCATCTTTTACTAGTTTTATTCCATTGATTTTAATACTTGTGGTATTTTATTTTCTCATTATTCGCCCACAACAAAAAAAACTAAAAGAACATAGAAGGATGATAGATCAAATAAAACGTGGTGATACAGTCATTACTTCTGGTGGAATAATAGGTGAAGTTAATAAAGTTGATGAAGTAAATGCACAATTTATAATAGAAATAGCACCAAAAGTTGAGATAAAAGTCCTAAGGTCCGCTATATCTGAGGTTTTAAGCAAAGAAACTCAAAAAGTAGCAGCTAAACCAATTAAAAAGGTAAAATCGAAAGAATGATAAAAAGAATATAAATCAACCAGTAATAAAGGCAAAAATGCTTAACATGTTTAGAAAAAAGTTTGTTTGGTGATCCATTTGTGTGCGGAATATTTGGTGTAGTAAGTAGCGGTGATTCAGTAGTACCAACTTTACTAACTGGGTTGCAAAAATTGGAATATAGGGGATATGACTCTTCAGGTATAGCAATCATAAATAACGAAGGTAAGATAGAAGTCAAAAAATCAGAAGGTAAAGTCGAAAGGTTATGTGAAGTTGTTGATGATAGCAAGATGTCTCACAGTACAGTTGGTATAGCACATACTCGCTGGGCTACACATGGAGTCCCAGGCCTTAAAAATGCTCACCCCATTCGTACAAATAATGTTGTTGTTGCTCATAACGGCATAATTGAGAATTACAATCTGCTAAAAAAGGGTCTAGAAGAAAGGGGTATGTCATTCCATACTGACACTGACACAGAGATCATACCAAACATGCTAACCTTATATCTTGATGAAGGATTGTCGCCAATTGATTCTCTATTTAAGTGTTTAAACAACTTACATGGCTCATTTGCCTTGGTCTTATTATTTGCAGAATATCCAGACGCCTTATTTGTTGCGAAGAGAAATTTGCCTTTAGCAATAGGCTATAACTGTAACACAGTGTTTGCTGCATCTGACTCTAATGCTTTAAGTGCATTTGTGGAAAAAATATCGCATTTGGAAGATGATGACATTGCAGTGATAAAATCTAGTGGAGTTAGTATATACAACAATGGTACACAAGTTAAACGCAGTATAGAAAATAGTAGTCCAAGTGATTTTCTAATTAGCAAAAATGGTTACCCTAGCTTCATGTTAAAAGAGATTTTTGAGCAACCGCGTGCATTAAACAAAACAATAAATCAATTTTACAAGCAATATAAAGAGGTAATATTTGCTAACAAAAAATTGTTTTCTGAGCTGAGTTACATTACTATAGTTGGATGCGGGTCATCTTATTTTGCTGGACTAATAGCAAAGTATTGGCTGGAAAGTATTGCTCAAGTTCGAGTATATCTAGAAATCTCATCAGAATTTAGGTATAGCAACGTCAAGCTGGAAGAAGACAGTATTGGGTTATTCATCTCTCAATCTGGTGAAACTGCAGATACCATAGAAGCGCTGCGTTATGCAAAATCACAGAAGCAAACAATCATTAGTATAACTAATACATTTAGCAGCAGCATTGAAAAGATCTCAGATATTGTGTTACATACTCTTGCTGGGCCAGAAATTGGTGTTGCTTCAACAAAAACCTTTTCTGCGCAACTTGCAACTTTAGCATGCTTTGCCGTGGAGCTTGGAAAAATAAAAGGTATACTGGGTGGAGAGAGAATAAAACAGCTAAGCAGTGCTATCAATTCTATTCCCGAGTATGTTGAGCACGTTTTGAATGTGATGAAAATACAACATATATCGGGCAGTATATTAGAACACAATAACGTTATTTTAATCGGCAGAGGAAGTTCATACGGAGTTGCAATGGAAGGCGCATTGAAAATAAAAGAGCTTTCATATATCAATACAACTGGTATTGCAGCGGGAGAAATGAAGCATGGTTCTATTGCTTTAATAGACTCTACTGTGCTTGTTATAGCAATTATCCCTTATGATGATTTATTCTTTAAAACGCTATCTAATATACAAGAGATTATTGCAAGAAAAGGCAAAGTAATTGCCTTCAGTGATAAACAAGGAGCGCCATTCCTAAGGGGAGTTTGCGCAGATGTGGTGCAACTTCCAGACACTGATAATTTTATCTCTCCAATCATCTACAGTGTTGCTATACAATTCCTTGCTTACTTTACTGCAGCAAAAAAAGGGTTAGATGCAGATTTTCCAAGAAATTTAGCTAAGTCTGTCACGGTTGAGTAGTCCATTTAAAGTTAAAGCTAAACTTCTAATAAGGTAACCAGACTGCATTCTGTAATTTTTAGCAAAACACGATACACAATCGTCATTCCGCTACTAATTAGCGGAATCTATGCCGAGATACCGCGAATGAATCGCGGTATGACGGTTAAGTAATTCGTCATACCGCTACCTGTTAGCGCCGCGGCGGCATAGCTATCTTCAAAAATATGGTTGAATAATTGTTAATAATAGTGTATAATTATTAATATTTTTAAGCACTTTGGCTATGGCTTTATCTAAGTTTCTCGACCCTAAGCTGGATTTAACCTTCAAAAAAATATTTGGCACTGAAAAAAATAAGAATATTCTCATACATTTTTTGAATGATATTTTAGGGTTTACTGAGATAAATACTATACAAGAAGTGGAATTCCTCAGTACTATAATGGATCCTGAAATTGCATCTGATAAACAAAGTATAGTTGATGTTCTTTGCAGGGATTCTAGTGGGGCCAGGTATGTGATTGAAATGCAGCTTACTCGCGATAAAGGCTTCGAAAAACGAGCTCAATTATATGCTGCTAAGGCTTACTCAAGGCAAGCTGATAAATCTGGTAAGTACATTGATTTAAAGAAGGTTTTCTTTATTGCTATCTCTAATTGTAATTTATTTCCTGATAAGCTTGATTATATATCCAGCCACACTATAAGAGATGAGAAAACCAATGAGCATGACTTAAAAGATTTTCAATTTGTATTTATTGAACTACCTAAATTTCCTAAGAATAAGGAAGAACAGCTAGAAAGCATAGTGGATCGTTGGTTATTTTTCTTCAAATATGCAGATGAAACTACGGAAGAAGACTTAAGGAAAATAGCAGAAAAAGCACCAGTAATAAAGTTAGCCTACGATGAATTAGACAGGTTTAGCTGGAATGAAAAAGATTTAGTAGCTTATGAAGAAAGAATAATGGATCTACGGAAAGAAGAAGCCATTCTTGAATACAGACTTGACCTTGCTACTGAAAAGGGCATCCAAATTGGCGAAGAAAGAGGCATCAAAATCGGTAAAGAGGAAGGGAAAATCGAAGGAAAAATCGAAGTCGCAAAAGCAATGCTGGCTAACAATGTTGATGTCAACACTATTGTCAAGTTTACTGGCCTTTCTATTAGTGAGATTGAAGAATTAAGTGTGAACGGTTACTAATTAAGAACTTTAATTATCAATCATAAGTCACTGAATTTCCTTAGTAAATTTGTTGCCATTATCCATATTGCACAATTGTATATAAGATATAGTATAACAATAGTGTCCGTTCAGCTAATACCAATTCCCACTGCACAACAAACGGATAGGCAATAATGGAAAAAAAAGCCATACTATTGCCTTTCTTTCTCACTCCACAATTAAATAACTCTACAATATCGCTTATTTGATTCACTAATAATGAGAATTGGTATAACTTTGCTATTTTTCTCTCTAGATTCTTGCAAAGTTCTACAAGATTAACCACATTACCTCACGGTTTCTCTATGATTATTTTTTTAGATTACTTGTTTACCTTATTTGCCGTTCTCCTGAACGAATATACAGAAGCTATAAAAACTATCTAATAGCTACCCAAAACCCTTATTTCCCACTCAAGTTCAACATTAAATTTATCCTTTACTGCATCTTTTACTCTGTTGCCAAGGTTTTCCAAGTCAGATGCAGTTGCATTATCGTAATTGAGTAAGAAGTTACAATGTTTCTTAGAGATTCTAGCTCCACCAATATTTAACCCTAGGCAGCCAGATTTATCAATTAACTCCCATGCTCGGTAGTTTTTTGGATTTTTGAATATGCACCCAGCAGTTTTTCCTCTTGTTGGCTGGCTTTTATTTTTTCTCTCAACAATTTCCTTTAACCTTTGCAGTATAAGCTCATACTCTGAGTTTACTCCTTTAAACTCAGCTTCAACAAAAATCCAATTTCCTTTTAGGCTATGTCCACGGTAAAAATACCCCATTTCTTCGCTGGAGAACTCATATAGGTTTCCATCCTCTAGATTCACTGCTTTTATGGATTGTACAACGCTTGCGATGTCACTACCATACGCACCTGCATTCATTTCTATTCCGCCACCAACTGTTCCTGGAATTCCAACTAGAAACTCGAGTCCACTAATTTGTTGCTCTCCTGCAAAGTAAGCAAGGTTCCTGAGCAGCGCAGCACCACCTGCAACAATAGAGTTGTTACCTTTACTTTTTATATATGAAAATTCCTTACCCAATTTTACTGTTATTCCTCGAATGCCACTATCTCGCACTATTATGTTGGATGTTGCACCGATAACGTTAATTGGCAACTCAGTGTTTTTAATCAAGCATGTTAAATCTTCAATATCACGTGGTTTAAATAATATATCAGCTCGTCCACCGACGTTTAACCACGTCGCTTTAGACATTAAGACGTCATAACGATAGATTCCACGTACTTTAGGTAAGGCTATAAGCATTTTGATTTCAACTCTAATCCTGCATCCATACCCATTTCTTCTGCATCTTCTATAAATGAAGTGCGCTCAGTAAAGTATATATCTTTTTCATTTGCTAACATACAACGAAGATGTAGCATATTTTCGCTCACATATTCAGCCAAAGCTGCAAGTGGTGTGAAACACGAACCATTCACTGTTTTCATAAAACTGCGCTCTGATTTCACTCTTATAAAAGACATATTATTATTAATTTTCTCTAAAAGATCGATAATTTTTACATCATTCCTTCTACATTGAATACAAACCGCCCCCTGCCCCACTGCACTTAACATAACTTTTGGTGGCAATACCTCTGTAATCAAGTGATGTTTTTCTAATCTTATGAGTCCTGCTTCAGCTAGAATTATTCCATCAAAACTTTGATTTTGCAATCTGGTTGTTACATTTCCACGTAGCGGTACTATATTTAAATCTGGTCTAACATTTAACAACTGAACTTTTCTTCTTATTGAAGAAGTGGCAATAGTAGCCTGCTGTGGCAAAGACTCAAGGCTATTGTGTTTATGAGAAATAAACGCATCGCATGAACTTAGCCTTTCTAAAACACAAGGAATTGTTAAACCCCCTGAGAAAAACGCAGGCATATCTTTTAGCGAATGAACTGCCATGTCTATATTATTTTCGAGCAATTCAGTCTCAATTTCTTTAATGAATAATCCTTTGCCTCCTATTTCAGCAAGATTTGCGTTTGCATACTTATCTCCAGAAGTTTTTATTTTAACAATTTCAATAGATAAGTTAGGAAAAGAATCCAGCAACTTTTGTTTTGCTTCCAAAGCCTGGGCAACTGCAAGCTTGCTTCCTCTGGTACCTATTTTGACTAGCATGTGTACGATTGTTTGTCTGATGTCATTCAAGTAGCTGACTACTTGGATCCAGTTTAATTCATTATATAAACCTTTGCATTTATTGTACTTTAACTTAAAACCAAAAGCAACTTTGACTTTACAAAATAATAACCTTTTATATGCATAAATAAGCTTACTGGATTCTAGTGCCTAAACACTGGTTTCCATCCAAGACGGTGTCATTCCAGTCTGGAATCCAGAAAAAAGAATGGTGTCATCCCAGTGCCCAGACACTGGGATCCAGGAATTTTATTAAGTTGGTAAGCATAAAAATAGATGTTTTACGTTAAAATACAATGTTTTCGATGAGATTATATGGAAAACTGGATCCCAGTGTCAAGCACTGGGATGACACCCCATAAACGCGAATTCTGGATTAAAGGAGAATAGAAAAGGCAGAAAACAGGGTAAACTCAGCAATTATAAAAAAATAGATGAGGTTACCCATGGAAGATATAACAAAACTGTTTTGTTTGGTCGATGATTTTTGCAGAGATATAGAGAAAAATTTTGCAGGCAAACTACTGCCAAATGGTAAAAAACCCACAAGAACAACGGAAATTGAGCACTCTGAAATCATGACAATAATCCTGCTATATCAACAATCTCCGTGTAAAAATTTCAAAACTTTCTATCTACATTACCTAACGTTGCTCTACAAATCAGAGTTTCCAAAGTTGCCTTCATATACCAGGTTTGTTGCTCTAAAGCCTAGGGTTTTGTGGCATTTAGCAATGTTGTTGCATTGGCTTTGTGGACAGTCAGAAAACACTGGAATCTCATATATAGACACAACTCCCATTGCAGTTTGTCATGCAAAAAGAATATCCAAAAACAAAGTTTTTGCTGGAATTGCAAAATTAAGCAAGAGTACTTACGGCTGGTTTTTTGGTTTCAAATTACATATGGTAATCAATGAAAATGGTGAAATTCATGCACTTACGCTAACAAAAGGCAATGTTGATGATAGGATACCTGTGCCAAATTTGACGGAAAAATTAACCGGCCTTTTGTTTGGTGACAAAGGTTATATTGCAAAAGAGCTTTTTCAGAAGCTGTTTGACCGAGGTTTGAAACTTGTTACCAAGGTGAAAAAAGGTATGAAAAATACATTAATTTCGCTAAATGAGAAGATTTTACTGAGAAAAAGGTCTATCATTGAGACTGTTTTTGGTTACCTAAAAAATAGACTAGAAATTGAACACACTCGCCATAGATCCCCTGTTGATTTCTTGGTTCATATCTTTTCTACTCTCATCTCCTATTCCATCAAATCCAAAAAGCCTTCTATTTCCTATACTTCCTTCCTTAATCCAGAATTCGCGTTTAGAGTAGTGTTGTTGAATAAATTTACAAGACAAAATCATACTAGTCCAGTAATAGTAACATGTCCAAAGATAAAGCATTTAAAATACTGGGATTAAATCCACAACTGTAAGAACATTACAATTTGAGCCTACCAGAAGGATGTCATCCCAGTGCCCAGACACTGGGATCCAGGAATTTTGATTGGGCACTAAGTTGGTAAGCATAAAAGTGGCTGATCTTATGTTAAAACACAACGTTCTTGATGAGATTACGGCAAGGCTGGGTTCCAGACTGGAATGACACCATTTGCTGTGCAGTTTACCTTCAAGAATGAATGTTCGTACAGTTGTGGATTAAATCCTGAGGTAAGTCAAAATGAAATCAATAAAGCATATCAAAATTTAATGAAATTAGTTCACCCAGATAAGGGAGGCTCGGAATATTTTGCACAAAAGTTAAACGCAGCACGTGACAGGTTGCTGAAGAGGTAATTAATATTGCTTTAAAGTTTTTATTTGTGCGTAAAGGATAAGTTGCTACAATAAAAAAATAAGATAAAAGTAGCAATGGACATGTGTTCAGAAAGGTTTAAGTTATGCAGGAAGATAACAAAAAAGAAGTAATAAAAGAAGAAAAAGGCATATTAGGGTGGATAGAATATAGACTGCCTATATTTTCTTTTCTAAAACACACCGCTTCTTATCAAGTACCAAAAAACTTAAATTATGCTTGGAACTTTGGCTCTTTGGCTGGTATAGCGCTAATTTTACAAATAATAACAGGTATATTTCTTGCTATGCACTACACTCCGCATGTTGATTATGCGTTTAATAGTGTAGAGCGCATAATGCGGGATGTGAATTACGGGTGGTTAATACGCTACACTCACGCTGTTGGAGCATCACTTTTCTTTATGGTAGTTTATATTCATATAATGCGTGGATTATATTACGGATCTTACAAGAGACCACGAGAGATGGTGTGGTTTGTTGGTATATTTATATTTTTTGCAATGATGGCAACTGCCTTTATGGGATATGTTCTTCCCTGGGGACAAATGAGTTTCTGGGGTGCAACAGTTATAACCAACTTATTTTCTGCTATACCTTTAGTTGGCAATAAAATAGTTATATGGTTATGGGGTGGTTTTTCCGTTGATAATCCAACTCTTAACCGTTTTTTTGCTCTGCATTATCTTCTGCCTTTTGTTATTATTGCTTTAGCTATGCTTCATGTGATAGCTCTGCATAGGTTTGGCTCTGGTAACCCAAGTGGAGTGGAGGTAAAATCAGATAAGGATACCATTCCTCTCTATCCTTATTATATAGTCAAGGATTGCATAACTTTTGGTCTATTTTTTGTAGTTTTGTTCGCATTTGTTTTCTATGCTCCTAATTATCTTGGACATCCAGACAATTATATAGAAGCTGACTCTATGGTCACTCCGGTACATATAGTGCCAGAGTGGTATTTTTTACCTTTTTATGCAATGCTACGTTCAATTCCAGATAAACTTACTGGTGTGCTTACCATGTTTGCATCTATTTTAGTGTGGTTTTTGTTACCTTGGCTTGATAGATCAAAAGTTAAAAGTGGTGCTTATCGCCCGGTATTCAAGAAATTTTTTTGGGTTTTTGCAATAAATTTTGCACTTCTTGCCTGGCTTGGAGGACAAGAGGTGAAAGAGCCTTACATCACTATGAGTAGGCTATCTACTCTTTATTACTTTGCATACTTTGTGATAGTTTTACCACTGCTTAGTAAGTATGAAAAGCCAAAAGAACCACCAAAAACCTTAAGTGATTCTGTGCCGGAGATGAGGTGATGTCAATTCAAAGCAGATCTCTTACAAAATTCTCTGTCATCCCAGAACTCTCTTCTGTCATCCCAGAGCCCTCTTTTGTCATCCCAGTGCTTGACACTGGGATCCAGAAAAAAAATAAATGGATTCCAGCATCATGTACACAACTGTATGAACGTTGTATACAACACACAGTGTCATTCCACTATCTTCCGTTGTCATCCCAGTGCTTGACACTGGGATCCAGATATAAAAATACTTACAAATCATACAATGGACAACAGATTCTAGGAGTGCATGATAACCATAATGTCAGTGATGAAATAAGCTGGATTCCAGTGTCAGCTACTTGCATGACATCAATTCGAAATTTACTAAAACAGTGGTTATGCATGGGATCTAATGTATTTGCAATCTTCTGCATGTTATTTCTATCTAGTCTTATATCTGCAGAAGAATTTAAATCATCACCAAATAAGAAAATAGACTGGAAATTTGATGGAATTGTCGGATCTTTCGATAGAGAGTCAATTCAGCGTGGCTATAAAGTGTATAAAGAAGTCTGTGCTGCTTGTCATTCAATGAATAGGGTAGCATTTCGTAATTTGCAAGATGTTGGTTTTTCTGAAGAAGATGTAAAACAGATTGCAGCTTCTTATCAAGTTAAAGATGGCCCAAATGATTTGGGTGAAATGTTCGATAGACCTGGAATACCTTCGGATTATTTTATTGCACCTTTTGATACAAAAGAAGCAGCTGCAGCAAGCAACAATGGTGCAGTTCCACCAGACTTATCATTAATTATTAAAGCAAGGCATGATGGTGCAAATTATGTCTATTCATTGTTAACAGGCTATCAAAACGGCGAACACGATGAAAATGATTTATATTTTAATTCGTATTTTCCAATAGGCAGATTAGCTATGGCGCCACCACTTTCTGAAGGAATGGTGGAATATGATGGTGCAAGGCAAGCCACAGTTGAAAATATGGCGTATGATGTGATAAATTTTTTACAATGGGCAGCAGAGCCAGAATTAGAGCGCCGGCATAAACTTGGATTAAAAGTAGTGGCGTATTTTATAATTTTAACAGTGTTTTTTGTATTAACTAACAACAAAGTTTGGAGCAAGCTCTATAAAAAGAAGTGATAGTCAATTTTGCCTCAAGCACAATGGTTGTCATCCAAGTAGCTAACACTGGTTCCTTTATGACAGTGTCATCCGAGTAGCTGACACTGGGATGGCTTTGTCGCATCGTACCTTATACGGTAATAATTTACGATAAATTCATGTAGCCATTTCGAATTTAGCCATACCAATGTCAGTAAATTTATTAAGCAAATAGCACTTAATGAGCAGTTCTTTTTCACGATTTATAGCTCTTTTCATAGAAGTCCGGATGTGATAAGGATAGATAATGATAAGGAGGTTGAATGCCAGCAGCATATAGTTATTGATTTAAGAAAAAAAGCAATGGAGGCGCTAGACGAAGGAGAAAGCAGAGAAGCAGTGGCAGCAAGATTTAAGATTGGACGAACTACTTTATGGGAGTGGCAGCACTGTAGGCTTGACCATAAATTATGTTAAGATAGAAATGACTATTTTAGATAGAGCTTGATGTAATGCAGTGCGATACAAAATAACGGTAGAATATAATGGTAGTAATTTCTCTGGTTGGCAAAAACAGCAACACTCTGCTAACTCAATCCAGGAGAAGATAGAAAATGCTATATTTAATTTTAGTGGTGAGAAAGTTACTTTGTACTGTGGTGGCAGGACTGATGCAGGAGTTCATGCTTTAGGACAAGTTGCTCATTTTGATATGGAAAAGGAATTTGAGCTTTATAGAATAAGGAATGCAATAAACTATCATTTAAAATCAATTCCTATAGTCGTGCTTAATGCAGAAGTTGTAGATGATGCGTTTCACGCACGGTTTTCAGCAAAAAAAAGATATTACGAATATAGAATAGTTAATCGCTATGCTCCTGCCGCTCTGGAGACGGGTTATGTATGGCAAGTGTTTAGCCCACTTGATGTAAATATTATGCGTGAAGCTGCTAAACATCTACTTGGAAAACATGACCTTTCAAGTTTCCGTTCAAAAGATTGTCAAGCCGCAAATCCGATAAGAACAATTGATGATATCGATATAATACAAAATGGGAATCATATACACATCAAAATATCTGCTATTTCCTTTTTACATAACCAAGTGAGGATTATTGTGGGTACTTTAGTTGAATTTGGAAAAAATAGAACCAATCCGCAAGAAATGCTAAATATATTAAACCAATGCAAAAGAAGTGCCGCTGGAGTTACTGCACCACCTTTTGGCTTATATTTGGTAAAGATAGATTACTAATTTAATAAAAGCTAGTGAAATAAGTGCCATACCGCCACGGTATCTCCAGATTCCGCTAACAAGCAGCGAGATGACGAGTTTAAGTTCTCATTGGCATTACTACATATAATGCACTTGAATCGTCTTCATCAGTGATAATTGTAGCACTATTACCATCGGCTAAGCTAAACTTACATTTATTTTTTATGCAGGATAGAACATCAAGTAAATAACGCGAGTTGAACCCTATTTCTATAGGGGCTTCATTGTAGTCCACTTCTATGGATTCAGTTGCATCACTGCACTCTTGGGAGTTTGAATGCAGAGTTAGCAGCTTTTCTTGTAGTGAGAATTTAATAGATTTTACTTTATCAGATACAACAACGGAAACTCGATCTATAACGTCTGAAAGTTTTTTACTTTCAATAATCATATGCTTATCTTGAGATGCTGGAATAACTGCTTTATAATTTGGAAAAGTTCCATCTATTAATTTTGATATTAGAATATATTCACCGCATGTAAACTTGATTTTTCTGTCTGAGGGTTCTACTTTAATTTCATTACAATCGTCCAATATTTTTAACAGCTCCATAACAGTTTTACGTGGAATGATCACACCAAATTCGCCATTGATGTTCCCAGGCTTTGGCCTCTTTATACATGATAAACGATGGCCATCAGTTGCAACGCAGTACAGAAATTGCTCATCTGTATGTAGATATATTCCATTTAAATTATACCTTGTATCATCTAGTGATACAGCAAATTTTGTTTTAGTTAATAAGTCTATCAGGTCTGTATTTAGTAGAGTAAAATCATGTTTATAATTGTCTTCTTCAAGAGCAGGAAAGCTGCTTGAAACTACATTCGGTAAAGAAAAGTTTGCATTTCCGCAAGACATCAATAATTTTCCTTGGTTGTTTACTTCAAAATTGACATCCAAATCAGCGGGTAACTTCTTCACTATGTCATGTAAAGTATGCGCTGAAATTTTTACTTCTCCTTCTGTTAATACAGTTGCAGCAAGTGAGGCAAACATTGAAATGTCAAGATCAGTTGCCATTAATTTTATGCTGCCGTGTTGTGCTTTGATATTTATACACGCCAAAACATCTATTGCATTACGCCTTTCAACCACTCCACTTACTCTGGATAATGTATTTAAAAGACTTGTGCGGCTCACGCTAAAACGCATCTGCTCGCACACAGAATTTTGCTTTTTGATTTCTGTATCTACACCTGCAACCTCTGACATTGCTAACTCTCAAAAATATATTTTAAATGATATCCACATCCCATATAAAGTAAAGTGCTATTTATATTTCCATTGAAAGAGTAGTCTAGTTTATACTATAGCTGGGTATTCTGTTACAATAATTTACCTTGTATGGCATAAATCATGCATTTTTTGATACGCTTTTTGAAAACCAAGTAGGGAATAAGTATCATCAATGGTCACTGTTTTTGCTTTTCCATTCACTACCATTGATAATCCCTGCTTCATTTTTAGAATGAGATCTTGATCTATTTTTGTATGCTCTGCCCACGCAAAACTTCCCTGTATTATAGGCAGTGTATATTTAATTTCTTTGTCGATATTGAGAGCTACAGGCTCCTTATCATACTGAAAACCAGAGGTAACGCTTACCTCATCTGCTTTTTTATCAACATAACTAACCATTACGTACGGCTTGCGGTTGGTTGTATAATGTTCGCTTTTTTTTTAGGATAGGATACAATATAACATACTTTCTCTCCATCTTCTGATGCAGTATATACAAGCCAATCTTTATATTTTTTCTTCAATTGCACATCACTAACCGATGCAAAAGCGCCTATTGAAAAAAATATTAGAAATATAAAAAAACTACGCATGCAAACCAAATTTCAAACTTTCTGATTGTATATATTGTTTTACCTTAGCCATCGCCTGCTCAGCCAACTGCCTTATTCTTTCTCTTGAAACACAATATTTTTTACTAAGTTCATCTAGAGTTTGAGTGTTTTCAGACAAATATCTACTGATAAAAATGTCTCTTGCCCTTTCGTTGAGGCTCGCTAGTGCATTGTTTAAAATTGTTTCTTTTAATTCTTTTTCTTCATGATTCTGATAGGTTACTTCTTGACTGACCAAGTTACATGGGATCATATCTTGCAACTCCCTTTTAGAGTCATCACCTATTTTTATGCAATCGTTTAGCGACTGATCCTTACAAGCCAAACGGTAATTCATTTGTACAACATCTCCTTCGGATACAGAAAGCTCATTAGATATTGCTTTTATTTCTTCATGACTTAAAGTTTCCCTGTTTGTATACTGTAAAATTCTTTTTTTTATTTTACGTAAACTAAAAAATAATCTTCTTTGTGCTTGCGTTGTGCCTATCTTCACAAATGACCAAGATTTCAATATAAAGTCTTTTATTGAAGCTTCAATCCACCACACTGCATAAGTTGAAAAACGAAACCCTAAATCAGGATTAAACTTCTTCACTGCATGCATTAAACCCAGATTCCCTTCCATGACCAGATCCATTAACAATAGTCCATAATTTTTGAATTTCATTGCAATTTTTACTACCAAATTCAAATGGCTGGTAATTAATTTATGAGCAGAAGAAATATCCTTATATTGGTTCCAATTTTTTGCTAATCGTACCTCTTCCTCTTGAGACAGCATAGGAAATTTTTGCACTCTAGCAATATATTGCATGAGATTGGTTCTGTTATCAACACATAAGCTTGCCATTGGGGTCAACATAACAACTTAAATTAAAACTTCATATATATAATATATTGATTTTCCAGCAAAAATTCAAGCTTTGATTTGAAAAAAAGTACAAACCTTCTATCTAATTGGGATCTTAAAGACGATAAGTCCCAACATCAGCATAACATTGACATCCTGCCAGCATGTAATGATGAACATTATAGTTTAAATACATAGTAAGTGGTGTTATTCCAGTGCCTTGACACTGGAATCCACATTTCCTTTTTCTAGATCCCAGTGTCATGCCACTTAGATGGCAAGAAAAAACTCACTGGGATAACAAGACTGAGATAGACTAGAAATTAAACGCTACTCCAGCTTCTGCACCAACAGTGCTGTAAAGAACTTTGATTCCGGCATCGTTTTTAGCTGTCTTACCAAAGTTAGCACCATAAGAACCGAAATAACGAGCTCCAGCATAAAATTTGACTTCTGGAGTTACATCATAACTAACACCAGCTTTTGCTTGATAAGCAACACCAAATCCAGAGGCTTTATCATCAGTAACTTTTGTTGCTAAAGGATTGCTTACATATGCTGCACCAACACCAACACCAACATATGGAGTGATAGGCATATCTTCAATTGCTATATCGTAATAAACATTAACTAGCCCTGAAATTGCTGTTAAGTTCTTTGCAATTCCTCCTGCTGGGACAGAAGTTCCAGTTACCGTAGTATCTTGATTTAGCTGTGAATAAATCCCTTCAACATCAACTCTGATATCGTCCATTTTGTAACCAAATGCACCACCACCAGCCATAAAAGAAGCTGTGTACAGATCAGTAGTGTCGGTTGTATCTGCAGCTTTCTTTTTAAGACCTGTAACACCATCAACTTTTGTGAAAAGAGGTAAAATTTCACCGTTGTATTGCAAACGAACGTAGTAGCTAGTTTCTTCATCACTTATTGGACCAACAGGATCTGAAAAAGCAGAGTTTGATAAACTTAGCAACGTTGCTAAAGCGGCTGCTGAAAAAAACTTTTTATAATGCATAATTGTCCTCGTAAAAAAAAATTAAAATTCCACTTTAGCAGTCTAAGTAACAACTAAAGTTAAGTCAAGTGCTAACTTAATAACACAAAATATCCTACATTTTAACTAATTTTTAGGAGAAGACAAAGATTTTATTAATGAATAAATACGACTTTTTTACTCTTGATTTTTTGGTATAGCTAACACAGATAAGATTTACTATCGAAAGACTTCGTCATTCCGCTGCTTGTTAGCGGATGAGATACCGCGGCGATATAACATAGGGCTGTGTTAGCTATAGGTGCATTATATGAAGAAGTACTAGTGTTGGAAATATTAGAAAAAAAATACTTACACTAAAAGAAACTTCAGTAGTAAATTCAAAAAGGAAGTTTAAACCCAGGTGGTAAACCCATCATACCTGCAAGATCAGAAGTTGCATTTGCCATATCTTCTTCTGCTTTTTTAACGGCATCATTAAACGCTGCTGTTACTAAATCCTCTACTATATCTTTTTCCTCATTTCTCATAAGTTCTAAGTCTATGTTCACCTTTTTAGCTTTATAGCTACCTATTTTTATGACTTCCACTAATACAGAAATTTTGCCACCACCAGAAATACCTTGAAACTCTTTCCCAACATATTTTTCTTGAGCTTCTGCAAGCTTTTTTTGCATCTCTTGCGCTTGTTTCATTATTTGACTAAAATCCACAACTTACTCCTTATTTTCTATATTAACTACTTTTGCACCTTTAAACGTGTCAAGTATATCCTTGACTGCAGGTGCATAATTTAAATTACTCACTTCCCTGTTTATATAACCCGTATCAACTGTAATAACCCACTCTTGCTGAGTCACCTGGTTTAAGTAATTTTTTAAATCATTGCAAAAATTACTATCCAACTTAGATACAGCTTTTAATTTTAAATATCCAGGTTTACAATCTATTAATTGTAGATTATTACACAGTTGTTTGTAAAGATAAATTTGGTTACTCCGCCTTAATAGTTGCAAAACTTTGTCAAAATCATAATTTTGTTGCTGTTCATTTCTTACATTACGCGTATTTTCCGGCTGTGTATTCTGCGAAAGAATTTTTTTGACCACCTGTTCCGGAGAAGGCAGATCAGAAAGATAACAGAGGCTAATTAACATCATTTCAGCAGCAACATCGTTGCATGTTGAAGTTTTTATATCTTGAATACCTTTAAGCAACATCTTCCACAATCTCGAAAAAAATATTAAAGATCTCTTTATACTTAAATCTTTTATCCTATTCTTTTCATGCTCTGTAACTGCATTATCAATCTCTTTTGTAATCAAAAAACGGCATACTAACTGAATTGTTTGCAATAGACCTTCAAAAATACTAAGTGGGTTTGCTGTTTTTATCGCCTTGTCAAACACTGATAGAGCTTTCTGTAAATCACCTTCTAATATTGCCCCTAATAGATCGAATATAATATCTTTATCCACTAGGCCAAGTATGTCTGTCACATTTTTAGTGGATATTGCACCATCTTTGCTATATAGCACTGCTTGATTCATCAAAAACAAGGCGTTACGCATTGAATTTCCAGAATGTCGTGCAATTAATTCTAATGCTCCCTTTCCAATGGAATAACTCTCTTTTTGTGCAACATTATTTAAACGTTCCACTATTTTAGCTACAGGAATGTTGTGTAAATCAAATCTTTGACAACGTGCAATAATAGTTATTGGTATCTTTTTTATTTCCGTAGTTGCTAAAATGAACTTTACACTAGATGGTGGCTCTTCTAGGGTTTTAAGTAATGCGTTAAATGCGCTGCTGGATAACATATGTACTTCATCTATAATGTAGACTTTGAATTTAGAGCTTATAGGTGAATAGCAAATATCTCCCAGGATTACTTTAATATCGTCAATGCTAGTGTGACTTGCCGCATCGATTTCAATTACATCTGGATGGCTTGAATTTTTTATTGCTAGACAATTTTCACATGATCCGCAAGGTTCAAAAATTGGCCCCAGGGAACAATTCAAACATAAAGCTATTATCCTTGCAGTGGTGGTTTTACCAACTCCACTACTACCAGAGAGCAGTATAGATTGTGGGATTTTGTTTAAAATAAAAGCATTTTCTAATACACGCACTAATATATCTTGACCTACTAGATCTTTGAAGCTACTAGGACGATGTTTTAATGCTATGTTCATAGCCTCGGATAAAACAAATAATGAAATAGGTATGCAACCCAAAAAGGTTCTGATATGGCTGCTTCATTTCTGATCTGACCAAATTACAGAGTTTTTGCCTGCATACCTTATAAAATATTATACTTTTTTTTTTATTTAGCAAGGTATATCCTATATTAGCTCTATAATTTGATATGTTAAATTTTTTACAGTGCTATTTTGAAGTAAACAAAAAGTTAGTTGTCATGCAAGTCACTACAAGATTGTCACTCCAATGTTTATTTATGTCATTTCAGCGCTTATTTATGTCATCCCAGTGCCTAGGCATACAGCTGTATGAATGTTGTGATATAAGAGCAATTTTTACCGAAAAGGATGTCATCCCAGTGCTTGACTACTTGGATCCAGAAAACTTAACTGTAAATGAGCGCACTAGGCAATTGTATAACAAGAACTGGTTCCAGTGTCAGCTACTTGCATGACACTACCTGCTACGCAAACTTCTGTGGACTACAAAGAAAGTTCGTACAGTTGTAGGTCAAGCCATAGAGTAACAAAAAAAGGATATTGGTATAACAAAAGAGGAACATTATGATTTTATATCATTTTCCTCTTTGTCCATTTTCACGAAAAGTTAGAGCTTTTCTAAAAGAAAAAAAATTAGGCTGTGATCTAGTGTATGAAAATCCGTGGGAAAAGCGGAATGAATTTATGGAGATCAATCCAACCGGGCAAGTACCAGTGTTAATAGATAATAACTTTGTAATAGCGGATAGTAATGCCATTTGTGAATATATAGAAGAGACTTACAATAGCGACGTCAAATTACTTGGTTCATCCACTATTATTAAGTCTAAAATACGCGCTCTAATCAATTGGTTCGATAACAAATTTTACAATGAAGTTACTAAGTATATTATGAATGAAAAAGTAATTACTAACCGCAGCCCTGACTCTAGATTTCTTCATGCAGCTCAGCATAACCTGCCTTGCCATATGGAATACATCGAACACTTAATTAACAAGAACGTTTGGCTTGCAACTGATAAGTTCACTTTAGCTGATATTACTTTAGCATCGCATATTTCCGTAATGGATTATGTAAGTAGTTTTCCATGGGAAAAAAGTAAAATTTTAAAAGAATGGTACTCCATTGTTAAATCAAAGCCTTGTTTTCGTGAGATATTATTAGAGAGGATTTCTGGTTTAATCCCTCCTAAACATTATGCTGACCTTGATTTTTAACTTATGTTAGCTTTAAAGCTATAGTCATTCCTTCATCAGTTGGAATCAATATAGAGAAATATTTTTTTTCATCTGATAATCTATTATTGAACTCCCTCATGGCATGCCATGATTTTTCTGATACTTCTTTTGGAGGCGATTCTAAAAATACTGTGTTAAACAGTAGAGTGTTATCTGCAACGATTAGCCCATCTTGTTTAATGTATGACTCTGCCCAATCTAAATACTTAGGATAACTACTTTTGTCAGCATCAATAAATATCATGTCAAATGGTGCTTTTGCTGATAATTCATTAATTTTTTCCAGTGCATCGCCTTCTATTAGAGTAATTTTATCACTTAGATTAAAAGCACTAAAATTTTTTTTTGCTATTCTTGAGTGTTGAGGATTATTTTCTATTGTATATATATGACCGTCTTTTAGTAGAGCTTTTGCCATGCAAATCGACGAGTAACCGTATAACGTGCCAATCTCAACAATACTTTTGATTTTTTGGATTTTTATAAATAAACTTAATAGCTTTCCTTCTTCAGGGCCAATTTGAATATGTTGCTTTTTTTCAAGAATACAATATTCTTCTATTTTTTTATATTCTTTTGCAAATAGATTTCTTATGTATGACAATTTTATACTAAAATTATTACGCATATATTATAAATTAGGGAGACTTAATTCATACACAATTTATAAATATAATAATATAGTTTAAAATAATAAAAACATTTATTTTAAGTTATTATTTCATAGTATAAAATTTTAAGTGACAAAAATTATTATATATCGTACTATAGTTAACTAGTATAATAAACAGTCGATTATTATGCTAGAATTAAAGGGATTGTTTATGCGCATTTCTCTTTTTAAAATATAATTTTTATAATCAATTAGAGGGGGTTATATGTCTTATACTATTGCTGGTGAAGTTGAAACGTTAAACAAAAAATCTAACAAGAATGAAGGGGTTATGTTACTACATAATCCAGCTTATCGTGAAAAGTATAAAGAACGTTTTGATGAAGCTCAGAGAAAAGTTATGGATATGGTTCAGTTTTATGATGGGACAATAGTATTAATAGAGAATAAAATCGCTATGTATTACTACACTTGGCATAGTAAAAAAAGAGAGTTTGAGCGTAAAAAACAACAAACAGCAGTGAAAAACAATGACTCAGCATAGAGTCTTTTATATGGTAAGCTACAGTGGTATTACTTCACTATAGCTTTTCCATATAATTTATCTATCACATTAGTGAAGTATTTCAGCTCTTTATACCCTCCATGTTTAACTTTATTATGCTCTATATATGATTTATCATCGTTAAGCTTGATGAAAAATATTGGAGTGGCTGTGATACCAAGTTTATTAATTGCCAGTGATTTATCATTTACGATTTTATCCATTATTTTCTTATCATTAATGCATTGGTTAAATGCATCTTGCTTTAAGTTGCTTAGTGCAGCAATTCTTTGTAGTAAAGTCAAATCACTCAAATTGGAGTAATTCCACGAATCTATTGAGTTAAAAACAGCTTTGTTAAAATTAAAGTAGTCTTCTTGTTTTTCGTAGCAATGACTTAGCATTGCAGCCTTTAGCCCTCTGTAATCCAAAGGAAAATGACGAAATATATATAACATCTTACCTGTATCTATATATTTCTCTTTAATTTTAGGAAAAACATTCTTATGAAAAAGAGAGCAGTGATAGCAAGTTAATGAAGCATATTCTATCATTAGAATTGGTGCTTTTGGATCTCCTAATAATTTATCATCGGGTAATAGTGATAGTAATTCCTTTGATGTTATTTCATTAGTTTCTTTTTGAATATGTTGGTTAACAACTGCATAAGAATTAACACTTATAAAAATTAATAAAAGTAACAGTCTAAAAATCATTACAATATAAATACTTAACTTACTAAAAAAAATATATATTTATATAAATAATGTCAAGGTAACTTTTGTTTAGCAAGGCTTTCAGCCCTATCTTTAAATGCAGCAATTATTTTACTTTGTGTATATTTATATACTGAGTTTAATAGAGTTGAAAATGAGTTGGACTTAAACTTAAACTCTATATAAAACTTTACCATGGTTTTATTTTCATCTATGGGAATGAATTGCCATTCATTGTATAGATATTTAAATATTCCATTTGATGATACAGCTTTTATCCAACTTTCATTTGTTCCACTTGGAGAAAGAGAAGTAACTTCTGATGTGTACCTTCCTTTAATTCCATGAAAAGCTGCGAGGAGATCCACAACCATTTGGTTGTTAATTTTTTCTTTTATATAAACGGCTTTGCACCAAGGAACAAAATCAGGATACCTTTCAACATCAATTACAATTTTGAATACTTCATTAGGCGAACATAGGAAGGTACCTTGTTCTCTGTATTGATGAAGCATAAATTTAGTACCAATCAAAAAAGGATCCGTATCTACCGTCAGCCTTAGTAGATTCCTGAGACCTGAAGTTAAGGTGGGCATCGCATATTAGTTTCCACGAAACCAGCAGAGGCAATTCCCTTGACTAGAAATTATCGCTCGGGAAATTTAACTTAACTCATAACGCATAGAACAGACCCTTAATTAATTATAGATGATTTATACAAGGTGTGTCTATAGATATATTAAAGCTAGCGATTATTATTTAATCTTTATTAAACTTTGCATTCTAAGTATCATAGCTAATAAATATATCTTATGAACATTACTAAAGTTTTAACTATCATTGTTTTTATTGTAATTTCTTCAAGTGCTTACACTAATTGTACAGATCACAAAATTTTTGTGCATACTATGAAACAACAAGTAGACAGGATATCTACAAAAGGAAATAGAAAAAACCTAGAGCATGTACACGAAAAGCTTCAGGAGGTCATTCAGAATAATGTTAACCTCAAAGAAATACCTCGATTTGTCATGGGAAAATATTGGGTTTTGACTACCAAGAAGGAAAGGGAAGATTTCTTAAGAGAGTATGAAGTGTATCTTACACGTTTGTGCGTTAAAATTTTATCTAAATACATGAGTAATAGTGAAATGATCATAATGAGTACAAAAGCAGTTGACGATGAAACTTGCTTAATTGGCACAAGATTTTCTTACGGTGATGAAGAATTTACAAATATTGATTTTAAAGTTACTAAAAATAACAGTTCTTTCTTGATAAGTGATGTTGTAATGAGTGGAATAAGTATTGCTATTAATCAACGTTCTCAATTTAGTGAAAAAATCGACACGCATGGCATAGCAAGTGTGATAGGTGAATTAAAATGTAACAATAATCTATGATATATATGCCTCATTGGCCTAAGCCACTTGGTAGCAGGCCGAATGATTTTTCTCTTGATCGCATAAAAGGCTTTCTTAGCAAACTAGATAACCCCGAGAAAAAAATGCCTCCCGCAATTCATATAGCTGGAACTAATGGGAAAGGCTCAACACTAGCATTTATAAGATATATAATGCAAGCAGCAGGGTATAAGGTACACGCATACACTTCTCCACATTTGGTGAATTTTAATGAAAGAATAGTTATTGCAGGCAGTTATATCGACGATAATGAATTATATAGCTTGTTAGAAGAATGCCGTGCCGTAATTGCAGAACAACCTATCACTCTGTTTGAAGCTGCAACTATTGCAGCTTTTTTAGCTTTTTCTCGTCATAAAGCCGATATAACTTTAGTTGAAGTGGGTATGGGTGGAAGGCTTGATGCAACAAATGTTATAGATAATCCGATTTTAACAATCATTACTTCCATTGCACTTGATCATACAGAATATCTTGGCCCTACTGTAGAAACCATAGCAGGTGAAAAAGCTGGAATAATGAAACCTAATATTCCTTGTGTAATAGCACCACAAAAAAAGTCTATAATGAATACACTAGAATTCCATGCAATAAATAAGAAATCTCCTCTGTATAGAGGAGGCCTTGAATGGAATTGCAAAAAAAAGAACAACAAAATGGTTTTTCAATCAGCTATTCAATCAATAGAATTTCCTTTGCCATCTTTAAACGCGAATTCTGGATTAAAGGGTGATCATCAGGTGATTAATGCAGGCAATGCTATTGCAGCATGTAGTATTTTAAGTGGAAAGTATGAATTTGATATTGGAGAAGAGGATATCACTTCAGGTTTACAGTGCACTTATTGGCCTGCACGGCTAGAGTCTATAAAAGAAGGTAATTTAATTTTCCTACTACCGAAAGATTGGCAATTATTTTTAGATGGTGCGCACAATAATGATGGTGCTAGAGTACTATCTCAGTGGGTAAAAGATAATTTTGCTGAAGGTATTTATATGGTTTTTGGTGTTACTCGTAACAGAAATGTGGAAGAGTTCTTAGAGCACTTAAAGCCATATATCAAGCTACTATGTGCGGTTTGTGTTAAGTCTGAACCTAAAGCAACAAATACAAATTTGATTAGGGAAAAAGCCAATAACATAGGAATAAAAGCAGTTGAATGTGAATCAATTGGCGATGCAATATCAAATCACATATTAAAAGCCTCTACCCAAAACGTCAAAACCATACTAATCTGTGGCTCATTGTTCCTAGCTAGAGATTTGAGTATGGAGAATAATCAACCCACTTCATGAGCTGAGGTGTTAAAAGCACCATCAGGATCTATAGTACTGCTTGGCTTTTCGGTTAACATTCCTACAGGTGCTCTTTGTTCAGCACCCCTTCCTTCAGTTTTCACAAGATCTACAACCTTTCTCTCGTAGATCTCAGTTGCTAACTGTAATAATAAAATGCACCCTAATACCGCAGCAAACCCAATGAGTATTTTACTGTCTACACAACTAGATTGATATTGTAATGTCAAACCAGCACTCAACAAAATACAAGAAAGATAAAATAAATATTGAGAAGTGAAAGTCAAAAATTTATATTTTCTACTTTTAAACATTTCCTCTTTTAGCTCTTCTTGATCTAAGTTTTCGCCTTGTTCTTGTTGAGTATTCTGCAGGTCTACAATTTTTTTAACTAAAGAAAAAGTAAGATAAGTTGTTAAGAAAAAAGTTGTAACAGCTGTTATTAGACTAGCACTAAACAAAATACCAGGTGCATTGGTAAAATTAGCAGCCTTAAATAACCTAAATCCTAAGTAGAGATACGACACTAATGATGAAATGAGTAGTAATAGGTTTACTAATCCAAAAATAATGAAACATTTTATGCGCTTATCATTCTGGCCTTGTGAAGCTAATTGCACATATCTTTGCTCTTCCTCAACAATTATTAAATTTTTCCCATTGCTTAATGGCTTAGTATATTTTAAAAGTCCTGCCTTATATTCATTAATGGCTTGCATTTTTTCATCGCTTCCTCCTGTTTTATCTGAGTGAGATTTTCTTGCTAACTCTCTATACTTTTTTGTTATTATATTAGATATCTCTAAAAAGTTACGCCCCTCTACTTCTTGCGTTTCAATGCCTAGCTCTTTAAATAAACTTTCATTATAATCATACTCTCTTGTTCTTAGCTTATAGCCCATATAACACCTACAAATTAACTAACTATTAATGTTCTATAATATACATATTTCCAAACCATGCCAATTATTTTCATAAATATCTTTGGTAAAAATTATTTCTGTTATGACTAGCATGATAAGTGTATGAAGCGACTAAAATTGTCATTACAGCGCTTAGTGTACGACAGTGCTCCAACATTTAGGGTCGCAGTTTTCATGGCAGATCTGAGTAGCTGACCCATCTAAGAGGTGTCATTCAAGTAGCTGACACTGGAATGGCTTTGTTGCATCGCACCTTCTAACGCAAATTCTGGATTAAGGAAGGAAGTATAGGAAATAGAAGGCTTTTTGGATTTGATGGAATAGGAGATGAGAGTAGAAAAGATATGAACCAAGAAATCAACAGGGGATCTATGGCGAGTGTGTTCAATTTCTAGTCTATTTTTTAGGTAACCAAAAACAGTCTCAATGATAGACCTTTTTCTCAGTAAAATCTTCTCATTTAGCGAAATTAATGTATTTTTCATACCTTTTTTCACCTTGGTAACAAGTTTCAAACCTCGGTCAAACAGCTTCTGAAAAAGCTCTTTTGCAATATAACCTTTGTCACCAAACAAAAGGCCGGTTAATTTTTCCGTCAAATTTGGCACAGGTATCCTATCATCAACATTGCCTTTTGTTAGCGTAAGTGCATGAATTTCACCATTTTCATTGATTACCATATGTAATTTGAAACCAAAAAACCAGCCGTAAGTACTCTTGCTTAATTTTGCAATTCCAGCAAAAACTTTGTTTTTGGATATTCTTTTTGCATGACAAACTGCAATGGGAGTTGTGTCTATATATGAAATTCCAGTGTTTTCTGACTGTCCACAAAGCCAATGCAACAACATTGCTAAATGCCACAAAACCCTAGGCTTTAGAGCAACAAACCTGCTATATGAAGGCAACTTTGGAAACTCTGATTTGTAGAGCAACGTTAGGTAATGTAGATAGAAAGTTTTGAAATTTTTACACGGAGATTGTTGATATAGCAGGATTATTGTCATGATTTCAGAGTGCTCAATTTCCGTTGTTCTTGTGGGTTTTTTACCATTTGGCAGTAGTTTGCCTGCAAAATTTTTCTCTATATCTCTGCAAAAATCATCGACCAAACAAAACAGTTTTGTTATATCTTCCATGGGTAACCTCATCTATTTTTTTATAATTGCTGAGTTTACCCTGTTTTCTGCCTTTTCTATTCTCCTTTAATCCAGAATTCGCGTGATCAGGGTATTTCGCAGTCTGCAGCAATAGTAAATAAGGAACTGATATTGCCGATAAACGTGGAAATTATTGATGTTGAGAAGGAAAAAAAACCTTATTTATTGCCGTATGAACTTGAGCCAGTATTGGAGCAGCTTTTACAGACTGGTGAGGTAAAGGTCAATCCATATCAGGCATTTGATCCAGTACCGGCAAAAGTCACCATGAACAAAAACATCGATCACTGGACGGAGGTAAAAACAAATTGGTCAAGTCCAGTGACAAGAGAATTTAATACTAGAGAAACAACAGAGCTTTTGTCAAGTAGTACGTATGAAACTGAGTTTATGAGAGAAGCAGTACAAGATTTTGAGATCGAAGGTTTTGAGCCGCGTGAAAGGCTTAAGGAAGTAAAATTTGATGGCATTTCTATTACACCTATGGCATAGAGGAAAAAAAAGTGGAAGCTAACAATAAGGGACAAATAAAGGGAACGGTGAAAGTACCGGCAAATATTCCAGCAGGTACAAAATTAGTGCAATTTTATGGGGATAAGGGAAGTTATGGGGAAGCAACGTATACTGGTAAAAAAACTATTACCATAGAAGAGCGAAGAAGAGTTTTTTCCAGCAAACGTGTTGATCCTTTAGCCCAGACATTTACACTAAATGAAAGTAGGCACATAGGAGGTGTGGAGCTATGGTTTGTAAATAAAGGCAAAAAACGTGTTGTTGTGCAGATTAGAGAAACAACAGTTGGAGTGCCCTCGCAAACAGTTATCGCTGAAAATTCCATCGAGCCAACCAAGATCAATACTAATGGCACAGCAACACGTATAACTTGGTCACCAGTGTTTTGTCATGCTGGGCAGGAATATGCGATAGTTTTACTTACCGATGACGGGGAAAATGCGTTCAAAGTAGCAGAACTTGGCAAATATGATGCAGTAAATAGTAGGTGGGTAACCAGTCAACCATATCAAGTAGGAGTATTACTTTCATCAAGCAATGCAAGTACGTGCACTCCACATCAAAATTTAGATTTAACGTTTCGGCTATTAGCTGCAAAATTTAGCGAAAATTCTCACGTTGTTGATCTGGGCAAAGTTACTGCAAACAATGTATCAGATTTAATAGTTTTGACGAACGTCGAAAAAGTAGCATTCGATACCAATGTAGAATTTATCTTAATAGATGAAGAGGGAAAAGAAAATTTTCTATCTGATAATTTGCCATTAGCTTTGCGCGCAAGAATAAGTGGGGAATTAACGGTAAAAGTAGCGCTCAAAGGATCGGGGGAAAAAGTCCAGTTCTCTACCCTGGGCTACAGCTAGTTATGGGAAATATAGGGGAAGAAGGAGATTATGTCACGAGGAGCATTACCGCAGGGGCTAACACTAAAATTACCATAACGTATGATGCATTAATACCTGGTACTGCAGATGTAAAATCATATGTGGAACAAAGCGCTAAAGGATGGCAATTAGTAGATTTAACAGCAGGAAAACCAATCGGAGAAAATTGGGTGGAAAGAACTCACGTGCTATCAAATTTTAATGCCAATGAAACAAGGATAAAATTAGTTTTGAGTGGAACGGTTGTCTATCGGCCAAAAGTCAAAAATCTACGAATCATTATCACTTAGCAGAATGTCAGATGATAAAACAAGCAGAGGATATCCTTTGCCGCATCCAGAAAACATTGCAGTAGAAGATGTAGTACGTATTCGCAGAGCAATAGAAAAGATAGATGAAGATATGAGTGAAAGAGAAGGTGAACTTAAAAATAATTTTGAACGATTTGGATTTGAAACTTTTTTGAATTTTTGGGAATGAAAGAAGCAATAGAAGCATTACACCAGAGGATAAAGGATTTAGCAGCAAATAGCACACCTGATCAATTGGCATATCTTGCAAAATCGCTGGAATTGATAGCAGATAAAAAAGCGATCTTCAACGTTAACGTTGTGCAAATGACCACAATAAAAGAAATAATCGATGCATTACAAAAAAGACTTAAGGATTTAGCAGCAAATAGTACACCAGATCAACTAGCATATCTTGCTAAAGCATTGGAATCAATAGTAGATAAGAGTGCAGTGTCTGAAATTGTGCAGATGACAGATGTTAAGCTAAAAGAACTTCTTGATAGTGCAAAAAAACACTTAAGTGACATAAATAGCAATAAAGCAACCTCTATATCGTCCATAACTGCAGCAAAAACAGATTCTGTCAATGAAATCAACAAGCTTAGGGATAATTCCTTAAACACTTTAAAAGCATCATCAGATTCACATATATCGTTACTTGACACGAGAAAGAATGCAAATATTGCAGCAATAAATAGCATTAGTAACAGTCATAAAGATGGTCTTAAAGGTTTAGTAGAAGATTTTCGTGCTGTAAATGATGTGCCAGATGGTTCATCGATCATGAAGGAAATAAAAACCGGAGAAGACCAGCTAAAAACACTGACAACCAAATTTAACTCCATCAATGATTTGCCAAGCGGTTCATCAATTATGAAGGAGGTAAAAACCGGAGAAGATAAACTAAATACACTGACAACTAAATTCAACTCCATCAATGATGTGCCTAGCAGTTCATCAATTATGAAAGAAGTGAAAAAGAGAAATATGGTTGAACCAGGGTCATTACCTTTCTTGTTTGGTGTGCTAGGTAGAGGAAATAATTACTATGGTCACGGAATTTTCACAACTGAGTTAGGTCAATGGAGCGGTGATATAACAAAAACCGATTACATGTTGCAATTACTTGCGGGTAGCCATACATACGATACAGATTACGTTAGTTTTTATCGGCCAAGACAACTCAGTTTTATAGAGGGAAGTAAAGGTACATTTATTTACGGAGAGTTATATACAAACAGTTTTTCGAGTAGTAATTATCAGATATATTACTACCCGTGTGCTGCACTTGGAGTAATGTTTGTAAAAAATACCACAAGTAGGGATATAACAAGAACATTAAACTTTGTTGGTACATCTTATTGGAGCTCAGGATATGAAGGAGCAGGAGCATTTGTAGGAACCCCTGATAATACCAATGCTAGTAAATCAAGAATTTCGAAAATAATATGGAAAAATGTTTACCAATACACGAGTTCTAATAACAAATTTTCCGCATCTGGTAATGTAGAAATTCCAGCAGGAAAAACAGTTGCAATGTTACTTTATACATCATCTTATCTACATTCCAAAACAAAAGTTAGTGAAGGTGCGTTTTTAGGTGATGTACACACCTATGGTCAATTTATCCAGTGGGGAATATATAACATACGTAGCAATTTTCTGACCACAGGGCTTGAGGTGGATGTAGAGAGAACACTAAGGGCTTGGCAATGTCCAGGATTAGAACAAACCCATCAAATTTGGCAGTAAAAACTGGAGGAAAAATGCCTATTTATATTCGTTTTGAAAATCATAAACAAGTTGAAACTACAACGCTTGAAGAGAAACCTGAAGGATGGCATGAAGCACCTGAAGATTTTAGCTGGCAAAAAAGTTATTGTTTAACAGAAGGAGGGAAAATTGTTGAAAGGAGCAAAGAAGATATTGAGCTGGAATTACTGCAAAACGCGAAATTTTCTGCACTTTCTAGTCTTCGTGCTTATTATGATAACTATACCCACGAATACACAGGATATTCTCATCAGAAGTCTAAGTCGTACGAAATACAAGCAAAAGCCGTAGAGAACATTCTAGCAGCACCAGAATCAATAGATGAAAAAGATGCAGAAATTATAGAGCCATTAGCAAAAGTTCGGGGAATTTCAGTAGTAGAAATGGCAAGAATAATTCAGGAAAAAGCAAAAAGAGCAGTAAAAGCAATAATCAAATGCGAAGAGCTTGAAGATTTAGCCAAGAAGAAAATTGAGGGAGCCAAGAATAAGGAAGAGCTGCAAACTTTGCTAGATGATTGTAAACAAAAAATGCAAGAAAGTTGAAAAGGGGCAAAAAGAAATGACAGAACAGTTTCTACATGGTGTAAATGTTATAGAGGTTACCTCAGGAGCGAGGACGGTACGAACAGCTAAATCATCGGTAATTGGCGTAATTGGTACTGCACCTGATGCTGACGAGCAAAAATTTCCACTAAATAAACCAGTATTAATAGCGGGAAGCTTAAAAGAGGCTGCGAAGCTTGGTAAAACAGGTACCCTTCCACAAGCAGTAAGCTCTATCTTTACACAAGTTGGTGCAACAGTAGTAGTGATTAGAGTTGAAAATGCTGATCAAGAAGAAGAAATAACTGTAAATGTCATTGGAGGAGTTGATGAGGAAACCGGAGAGTATCAAGGCATTCAAGCGTTCTTAAGCAGTGAAAGCATAGTTCATGTTGCGCCAAGAATACTAATTGCTCCTCAGTTTACTCATCAATTGCCCGGAGATGCTGGAAATCCAGTGGTTAGCGCTTTAATTCCTATAGCAGAAAAGCTGAGAAGCATAATAGTAGCAGATGGACCAAATACCAATGATGAAGAAGCAATAAAGTGGAGAAAAAGTGTAGGTAGTAGCAGAGTTTACGTAGTTGATCCTTGGGTAAAGGTATTTATTGATGGAAAAGAAGAAACTTTGCCGTCTAGCCCATTTGTAGCCGGTTTAATAGCGAAAGTAGATAGTGAACAAGGCTTTTGGCATTCGCCTTCAAATAAAGAGATAAATGGTATTGTTGGAACAAACAGGCCTATTGATTTTACCCTTGGTGATGTAAATTGTAGAGCAAACCACTTAAATGAAAATGAAGTAACAACGATAATTCATCAAAATGGCTACAGGCTTTGGGGAAATAGAACATGTTCAAATGACCCAAAATGGGCTTTTCTGCCTGTTAGACGTACTGCAGATTTAATCAATGATAGTCTACTTAGGGCTCAATTATGGGCAGTTGATCGAAATATTACCAAAACTTACATAGATGATGTGATTGAGGGGGTGAATTCTTATCTTGCAAATTTAAAAGCCCAAGGAGCTATTATCAGCGGAAAATGTTATGCAACACCCGAACTCAATACACCGGCGAATATTGCAAGTGGAAAAGTATATTTTGACTTTGAGTTTACACCACCATATCCGGCTGAGCAGATTACTTTTAGGTCACACTTGATCAATAGTGAAGTATTGTAAGAAAAGGAGAAAAACAAATGTTACCCAAAATACTGAGAAATTTTAACGTATTCGTAGATGGTCGTGGTTATGCAGGAAAAATAGATGAAATTACCCTACCAAAGCTTACCATAAAAACAGAGGAGTATCGTGCTGGTGGTATGGATATTCCAATAAATATTGATATGGGAATGGAGAAACTTGAAGCAGATTTCACTTTTTCTGAATACGATACAGAGCTCTTTCGGCTATTTGGGTTGATAAATGGAAATTCAGTAGCTTTGACGCTCCGTGGAGGAATGCATGGAAGTGGAAGTAATGATATTGAAGGAGTAATAATCAATTTAAGGGGCATATTCAAAGAATTTGATTTTGGTAGCTGGAAACCTGCTGAAAAAGCAACGCTGAAGTGTACCGTAGCTGCCCATTACTATAAACTTACTATAGGTAGCAATGAATTAATAGAGATCGATGCTGAAAATATGATTCGCAAGATTAATGGTGTTGATCAGATGGCCTTGCTGCAAACGATTTTAGGGATCTGATATAGTTGACAAAATTACATAAAAATGTTAAAATGTAATAAGTTGTAGGTATATGGCTGCTATGGATTCTAAAGCTCATGTAAATTCTGAAGATCAGTTAACTAGTTTACTCACTAGTGTAGCTCAATCCCAAAACAAATCCGTTTTAAAGCTATTAGCTGAGTTAATGGAAGAAGAAATTGAAGATATGGAATTATCTAAGATTGCTGACGAACGCTACAAAGAAAAGAGGGTTAAACATCAAGATGCCTTCTGGGTATAATATAGAATATTCAGAATCTGTCATAAAAAAGACATTCCAGCACTTCCAGTCAAAGTGAAGTCAATGGTCAAAAAGGCGATACTCGAGCGTTTAACAGTTGATCCAATTGGACTTGGAAAGCCATTAAAGCACAACTTAAGTGGGCAACGTAGTCTACGCGTAAGTACCTATCGTATACTTTATTACATAGATGTACCAGAACATACAGTAGTTATTACCTCCATAGAACACAGAAAGGATTCTTATCAAAGCTAATCCTATTTATAGCACCATAATCATAATAAAAAAATTAGTTATGTAAAAGCCAAACAGACTTTTATTTAATTAACTTTTAGGGGGGAATGACAACAGTAAAACTTGATAATCCAATAACAGCAGATGGAACTCCGGTTTCGGAATTAACCTTTAGACCAGTCAAAGTGAGGGACTGTCTTGCAATGGAACGTGGTGGTAGTAGTGATTTTGAAAAAGAAGTTGGATTAATAGCAAACCTAGCATCTGTGACAAAAGAAACAATTTGGGAGTTATATTTTGCAGACTACGTAAAAATACAGGAAGCGTTGAAAGATTTTTTTCCACCTGTTACACAAAGGACTTAAGGCTAAATGTACTAATGCTCTGTTCCGTTGTAGGTGGCAGAATTGAGCAGGTACTTGATATGGAAATGAGTGAATTTATTTTATGGGCAAAAGCAGCAGAGGAGTCTAAATGTCAACATTATCAGTAAAAATAGGAGCCATACTAGATGGTAGCTTTAATAGCGCAATGGCAGGAAGTAGCGCTCAACTTTCCCGTCTTGGTGGTACAATAAGGCAACTTGATACGTCGATAAAATCTGTATCCAAGTTTAAGGAATTAAGTCGCAATACGTTAGTTGCCAAGAGATCCTGGAAAGGTTTAGAAGTGCAAGTAAAGTCCTTGGCTCAGCAAATCAAAGCAACAGCAAAGCCAAGTAAAGATTTAAAGGCTCAGTTTGATAAGGCTAAGGAATCAGCAATAAAGGCCAAAACAGAGTATCTACAGAAGAGAAATACTCTACATACATTTAGTGAAGAATTAAAGAAAAGTGGAAAGAATATACAGTCTTTGATAAGAGATCAAGATAAACTTGGTGCTTCTGCAAACAGGCTGAGAAGTCAATATAGTAAGTTAAACTTTGCTACCAAAGCAAACCAGAGATTCTCAGCAAAAAGGGCACATTTTAAATCACAATTACTAGAAACAGCAGCACTAGCATTAACACTTGCAGCTCCAATTAAAGTTGCAATTGACTTTGAAAGTGCTATGGCTAATATTAAGGCAGTGATAAAACTTTCTGATGACAAGGAAGATAATGATAGAGAATTTATAGAACTTGGTAAAATGTTAAAAGGGCTATCCCGAACAATACCACTATCTGCTGCAGAGTTGGCACAAATAACTACAAGTGGTGCTCGACTTGGTATTAAAGAAAAAAAAGATCTTTTAGAATTTACAGAAATAGTGTCGAAAATGGCAGTAAATTTTGGTATGAATGTAGAAGAAGTAGGAAGTGATGTTAGTAAACTTTATAACATTTATAAAATGAGCCTAGAAGATCTAAGAAACTTGGGAGATCTAGTAAACCACCTTGCAAGCAATACTTCTGTTGAAGCAAAAGATTTAATGGCAGGAATAAATATAGCCAGTGGTGCAGCAAGACAATTTGGTTTGAAGATTGAGCAGATAGCTGGCTTAGTCAATGCTTTCGTTATGTTAGGAAAACAACCAAAGAAAGCGGCAGAAATGATAAATGGTGTGCTGGTAAAACTTCAAACGTCAGGGAAGCAAGGAGATGAATTTAGAGAAACACTAGAAGAAATCGGGATAGATATAGAAGAACTCGAAGAGAATATCAAGAAAAACCCTCAAAAAGCACTACTAGATTTTTTTGAAATTTTAAAAAAAATAGATAAACATGATCGGGCTGGCATTCTGTTAAAACTCTTTGGACAGGGAGCCGAAGATGATATAGCACTACTACTTGAAAACTCAAAAGTATATGAAAAGGTGCTGGATTTATTAGCTGATGAAGGGAAACGTGCAAATTCATTGCAGGAAGAATTTAATGATCGTGTGAGTACAACAGCTAACCAATTGCGATTGCTGAAAAACTCAATAGCAGAAGTTGGTATGAATCTGGGTTCAGTGATGTTACCTATTTTAAAACCTATAGCTGAAAGGTTAAAATGGGTAAGTGAACATATAGCTTCATTTGCAGAAAAATATCCCACTGTAACTACAGCAATCATGGGTACCATAGCAGCACTAATAAGTCTTAAAGTTCTATTAGTAGGTGGTGGTTATATACTTAGTCTTTTCATGGGAACAGTTTGGAGTTTAGCAGCAAAAGCAATAGCAACATTTTCCTTTCTATCGACTTATGCTATTCCAGTGGTAATTACTGGACTGAGTGTTTTAAAAGCTACGACTTTGAGCTTAGCAACAAAAGCTTTTCCTCTGCTATCATTAGCTCTTTCTGCAGTAGTAGGAGGATTTAGGATCTTAACAGCAGTAATGATAAGTAATCCTATAGGAGCAGTTATTGCTGCAATTGCAACTGGTGCAACACTTATTATAACTAACTGGCAAAAGGTAAAGAACTTTTTCTCTAGCATCTGGAAATCGATAATAAAACCCATTGGAGAGATGTTTTCATGGATGGGAAGTACCGTTGGTAGTATATTTGGAAAAGTTGCCGAAAATAGCCCACTGAAAGAATTTGAAAAAAGAAAAAGTATTGTTGCTGAAATACATACTCCCCTTAAAAGTAGCATTTCTAGTAATCCGTCGAATAATAATGCAATTAAAGAAATCTCCAAGAGAAACAAAAGCCTTATTGAGGAAAAGAAGTCTATAGAAGGTAATCAAGTTAATGAAATATTTGAAAAAAACAGATTTGAAAAAAAGGAGTCGAAAATACACAACCAGACATTTAATCAAACATTTAATATAATTGTTAAAGCAGAGCCCAACCAAGACGCCCGTAGCATTGCTGATGCAGTAATAGAAAGATTCAGAGAACAAGCAAGAGGCGCTCTCTTTGATACGGTGGAAGAGGTATATTAAGTGTTACTTGGGCAATTTAAATTTGATCCAGTGAGCATCAGGTACAGTAAAGAGCAGAGGTGGCATACAGTTGAATGTATTGAAAAAACATCACTGCAGAATATCGGCTCAGGTATTGAGAATATTGATTTAACAGGAGTGATTTATCCGCATCGTCAAAATGGCAGTTTAGAACAACTAAGGAATATGCGTGAGCCAAATGTTTTGGTCGATGGTTCAGGAAAGGTGTTAGGAAATTTTGTCGTTACTAATGTAGAAGAAAAACAAACATCATACTTTCCTTGTGGATTGCCAAGAAAGGTTGAGTTTCAAATAAAGTTAAAAAGCTATAATAAGTGATTTATTATTTTACCAAAGAAAATGAGATGTTGGATTATATTTGTTGGAAACATTATGGATATAGCTCTGGATCAGTGGAAGCAGTCTTAGAAGAAAATCCTGGACTTGCAGAGTATGGTAGCTTCTTGCCAGGAGGACTAAAAATTAAGTTGCCTGAGATTCAAAGAGCATCACAAAAGTCTGTTGTAAAAATTTTAGATTAATGAGACCAGATTTTAATCTAATAGCGGAGAATAACTCCATCTTGAGAAGTAGTTTAATATCTCTGCGTATTACTGATGAATCTGGGACAATGAGCGATGAAGCTGAAATATGTTTTGAGCATGGAAATAATGCTTTAGAGCTCAAGAGTGAGTTGGAAGTTTTTCTTGGGTATAAAGAGACAGGGTTATTGCCTATGGGAGTGTATGTAGCAAGTGAGATTACGATACAAAGCCCACCACAGATTTTAAGAGTTAAATGCCAAGCGGCAAAGTTAAGAGGGTCGCTGAAAGAAAAAACATCAAAAGAATGGAAAGAAATTACTTTAGGCAATTTGGTAAGAGAGATAGCAGAAAAGCACGGGTACGAAGCAAAAATTGCACAAAAATTTGAAGACATATTTATACCGCATATCACTCAAACAGATGAAAGTGATATGAATTTTTTGAAAAGGATAGGAGATGAGCATGAAGCAACGGTAAAATCTGTGGGAGGATATATAATTTTTATTCCAAGAGGAGAAGGAAAGTCAGCAACAGGGAAGGTTTTAGGCACAACGTTACTGACACCCAAAGATGTGATAAATTGGAAAGTAAATTTTAATGTACGTAGTAAATATGGATCAGTTATAGCAAAATGGTACAGCTATGAAAGAGGAGAAACCATAGAAGAAAAAGTAGGCAATGAAAGACCAAGTTATCCGATATATAAACTTTATCCTACTGCAGAATCAGCGATCAGTGCAGCAAGTGCTAAGTTAAGACGACTAAAACGCGGTGAAGCAAAATTAAACGTAACAATACCAGGAAATCCAGAGTTGTTTGCAGAAGCTAAAATAAATTTATCAGGGTTTTGTCAAGAGATAGATGGGGAATGGGTAATAGAAAGGGCAGAGCACACTCTAAATAATAGAGGGTACCAAACTATGATAGAAGCAGTAATAAGCAGAATTGATTAAAGAAAATTTAAGCAAGTGGTGGTCTAATGCCAAGCAGGAACAATAAGGTGTGCCATGAACAGAAATTTGAGAAGAGCTCTTCGAGCAAGCTCAACAGATGGATTAATTTTTCTGATAATATTGATAGTGTGTGTTGTTGCTATATATTCCTTCTTGTTTGATAAAAAGGATATTAATGATGATATTTATACCACGTTACAAACTGCAACTAAGAACTGTGACTTGGAAACTGTGAAATCATTAGTAAAAAAGCATTATATCATGCTGCAAAGAAAGGATGCTTAGAAATTGTCACATTTCTGTTAGATAAAGGAGTAGATATAAATACTAGTTTAGCACTACTTGGTGCCGCTGACGGTGGTCAATTGGAGGTTGTAAAACTTTTGCTGGAGAGAGGTGCCAATCCTCACGTTAGAGGCTGGAAAGGGAGAACTGCAAAAACTGTAGCAATAAAGGAGTCATTTTATCCTGTAAATAAGGGGCGTTACGAATACGAAGAAATAATAGATCTGCTTAATCAGGCGGAAAAACAGTATAAGCCAGAGCAATAAACTGTACATACAACACACAGTACAAATTTTCAACAATTATCTACAATAAATTAATATCTCATTACATTATGCAAAATCAAAAGATCCCAATCGCAGTAATTATAACGATGTTAATACAGACGGTAGCGGCGATATGGTGGCTTGCCAAGCTAGATTTACGGGTTCACATGCATGATAAATTTATAGAGCAGAACAACGGATTGACCGTTACGGTATATCGTCTGGAAGAACGGGTAAAAAATCTTTCTGAGGAACTTGATGAGTTTAAATTACAAGTCTTAAGCGGAAAAATTAAATCTTAACATCTTTATCTAAATTTTCATCTCACAATGACTAAATATATCTTGTCCGTTGACGGCGGAGGCATAAGAGGCATCATACCAGCGCTAATACTAGCAGAAATAGAAAAGAGAGCAAGGAAGCCTATTTCTCAAATCTTTGATCTAATGGCTGGTACTTCAACAGGCGGAATTGTTGTAGCTGGGTTGTGCAAGAAAGATGATCAAGGAAACCCTCAGTACTCTGCAAATGATTTAGTTGAGCTTTACCAGGAGTATGGAGCATATATTTTCAAGTCTTCATTTTTTAGGCAATCAATACTATCGTGGTTTAACTGTGCACAATACCCATACGAAAACATTGAATCAGTACTGGAGAAGTATTTTGGTGAGGATATTCTTAAAAACACTTTAAGTAAGGTGTTGATTGCAAGTTACGATATTCATAACAATTATCCGTTTTTCTTCAAAAGTTGGAAAGAGGATAGGAATTTCATTAGATTGAAGGATGCACTAAGAACGCGAATTCTGGATTAAAGGAGAATAGAAAAGGCAGAAAACAGGGTAAACTCAGCAATTATAAAAAAATAGATGAGGTTACCCATGGAAGATATAACAAAACTGTTTTGTTTGGTCGATGATTTTTGCAGAGATATAGAGAAAAATTTTGCAGGCAAACTACTGCCAAATGGTAAAAAACCCACAAGAACAACGGAAATTGAGCACTCTGAAATCATGACAATAATCCTGCTATATCAACAATCTCCGTGTAAAAATTTCAAAACTTTCTATCTACATTACCTAACGTTGCTCTACAAATCAGAGTTTCCAAAGTTGCCTTCATATAGCAGGTTTGTTGCTCTAAAGCCTAGGGTTTTGTGGCATTTAGCAATGTTGTTGCATTGGCTTTGTGGACAGTCAGAAAACACTGGAATCTCATATATAGACACAACTCCCATTGCAGTTTGTCATGCAAAAAGAATATCCAAAAACAAAGTTTTTGCTGGAATTGCAAAATTAAGCAAGAGTACTTACGGCTGGTTTTTTGGTTTCAAATTACATATGGTAATCAATGAAAATGGTGAAATTCATGCACTTACGCTAACAAAAGGCAATGTTGATGATAGGATACCTGTGCCAAATTTGACGGAAAAATTAACCGGCCTTTTGTTTGGTGACAAAGGTTATATTGCAAAAGAGCTTTTTCAGAAGCTGTTTGACCGAGGTTTGAAACTTGTTACCAAGGTGAAAAAAGGTATGAAAAATACATTAATTTCGCTAAATGAGAAGATTTTACTGAGAAAAAGGTCTATGTTACCTAAAAAATAGACTAGAAATTGAACACACTCGCCATAGATCCCCTGTTGATTTCTTGGTTCATATCTTTTCTACTCTCATCTCCTATTCCATCAAATCCAAAAAGCCTTCTATTTCCTATACTTCCTTCCTTAATCCAGAATTCGCGTGATAAGGATAGTCCAATTTTGCTCTGCCTTTTTTATAGCACAATATACCTGTTTATACAAGCTGGTAAATGAGCCCTTAGTTTTAGTAAATTTTCTAATCTGTCTATGCAGTCCCTCAATAGGATTGGTAGTATAAATTAGCCTTCTAACTGGACCAGAATACTTGAAATAGTCGGATCCAATTATTCTGCCACGATTTTACAACCAATGGGTACTTTTCTCCCCATTTTTCTTCTAGCTCAAGTAAGTAATTCTCGGCAATTTCTCTGCTTGCAGCACGATATATTTTTTCAGATCATTCATGAAAACTTTCACATCTTTGCTTGATACATATTTCAGTGAATTCCTTATCTGATGCACTATACATAGCTGTACTTCTGCTTTAGGAAACGCACTATTTATAGCTGCAGGAAAGCTTTTTAGCCCATCTACACATGCAATCAGAATATCTTCTACTCCTCTTTCTTTGAGGTCATTTAGCACTCCCAACCAAAAGTTAGCTCCTTCACTTTCAGCAAAATAAAAGCCCAAGACTTCTTTTCTGCCATTTTGGTCTATGCCCAATATATTGTACATACATTTACTTACGCAATGTCCATCCTCTTTGACCTTAAAGAACATCCCATCCATAAATACTATCGGGTATACTGATTGCAGTGGACGACTACGCCATTCATTTATTATAGGCAGTAATTTGTCGGTAATACTTGATATCTCTGCAACCGATATTTTGTGATCATAAATTTCCTCAACGTGTGACGCTATATCTCTATAGCTCATACCACTGGCAAATGTGCTCAAAATCTTCGTTTCAAGCTCTGGTTTGTTTGCCTTTTTTTGACTATTTACGGCTCAAAACTTCCTTCCCTATCTCTTGGCGTCAAAAGCTCAAATGAACCTGCACTTGTCCGTAAAGTCTTTCCATTTCTCCCATTTCTTCGATTATTTTCTTCGCTTTCAGCCAACAAGTGGTTTTCTATTTCACCTTCCAAACTTGCCTCCAGCAGCTTTTTTATAAATGGTGTTAATGCTCCGTCCCTTCCTGTCAACGGTCTTCCTTCTCGTATAGACGACAGGATATTTGTTTCCAACTCTTTATAATCTACCAATCCGGTAGTTCTGTTTACTACTTTCTGACTCATTGTCAAACCTCCATTTTTTATATCAATTTATTACTTTTTTTCGGTTTGACACACTTTTTTGAACATTCCCAACGAAAAAAGAAAAACAAGGTTTAATTTTCTTTTTTATTTGCGATTTATCTATTAATTAACCGTGAAAGGTTACGTGTAATGCTCCTTCACATAATTATCAATAATTACCTTAAATTCTTCAGAGACATTATCACCTTGTAAAGTTTTGAAATATTTGCCGTCTTTGTAGACTGCTGAAACAGGTTTTTCTCCATATCCAGGCAAGCTGATTCCCAAATTTGCGTGTTTGCTTTCTCCAGGACCATTTACTATGCATCCCATAACAGCAATGCTCATATGCTCTACACCTGGATTTTTTTTCTTCCACATCGGCATATGAGTTTTTATATAGCCATTCACCTCTTCAGTTAATATACGAAAACGATCGCTACTCGTGCGCCCACAACCAGGACATGAATTAACCTGAGGGTTAAAGTGTCGCAAGCCTATAGACTGCAATATTTCCTGACACACCACCACTTCATTAGTACGCGATTCACCAGGACGTTGAGTCAAAGAAGCCCGTATTGTATCTCCAATGCCATTTTGCAATAAATAAGTAAGCCCTGCTGCGGTATTTACCACACCTTTATTGCCCATACCAGCCTCAGTTAAACCCAAATGTAGTGCATAATTGGAAGATTTTGCAAGTGCCATATAAACTAAAATTAAATCTTGTACTTTGCTAACTTTACATGAAATGATTATTTTGTTTGAATTTAGACCAATTTCTTCAGCTTTTTTTGCACTATCAAGAGCAGACATTACAAGTGCTTTGCGCAGTATAACGTCAGAAGGCCTTGAATTACTAAGCGAAGAGTTTTCATCCATCAATTTTTGCAAAAGGTATTTATCAAGACTACCCCAATTTACTCCAATTCTAACCGGAAGATTGTGCATTATTGCATACTCTATAACCCTTTCAAACTTCTCATCACGTTTGTCGCCAAAGCCTATATTGCCTGGGTTTATCCTAATTTTACCCAGCATTTTGATGTTGTCTGGATAATCTTGAACTAATTTATCTAGCTCATACTGACCACAGCCTACCAATATTTTACCGTCAAAACCTTCTTTATTTATCTCTTCTACTATATAAGGTATTGCCCTTGCTACTTCCTCTGAATTCAAGGCAATTCGCACCAATTCTGAACCTGTACGCGCTAGTTCTGTTATCTCTTTTGCATAATGTTTTGCGCTACTTTTTATATTATCAGAATCTATATGCACGCCAAGCGTCATAGATTGTACAACTATAGGATTATTTCCACCTATCTTTACTTTTCCAACTTCTACAACATGAGTTTTGTGCCTGGAAATCGGCAATAATTCATATGCATCATCATTCAATATCAGGTCTTTATCTAGCATATTATTAATGGCCAATATTGTGATACTATTTTACTGTGTCAGCTACACTGCCAAATGAACTTGAACCATTCAAACTATAAGCATCTACGTTATCCAAATTAGCAATAGAATCATGTGAGCACGTTCTTCTTGATGGAGTTTCTTTTATAGTGACATTTATAGGAGAAACTTTTTTTTCTCGTGTTGAAGTAACTTTCTTCTCTTCTTGTTGTTCACTTTCATGCTGCTTATTTTCATACTGGAAAACTGGCTCTTGATCTATAAATACAGCACCCCTTAAACGTGCGATATTAATACCATGCTGATTTATCATAGCGCTCTCTTCATCGTCGACTATGCAAGCTTCCATGTCATTTGGCTCATTATCAAGACTAGCAATTTTCTTCTCTTTTAATTTTTTGATTAGATCTTCTTTATTTATAGCTCGATCTTGTAACTTTTTTTTCTTGAGCAATTCCCTACGCTTCTCATACAGTTTATATGACTCAGCAAAATCCTCATCTGTATGAAAGTTTGCACCACCAGGGTTACCAGGAGGTATGTATTTCTTACTGAGCTTTACCTTAGACTTAGCTTCAGCACTATGCACAGTAAAAAAGCTAGAAACCAAAAACATTAATATAAACAAAACTTTAGAAAAAACCCTAAGCATATGGTGCTATAGTAAATATCGTGTTTTAAAAGATAGCAATTAACAAACTTTAAGTAAACCAGAATCTTTACTAACTTTACAATACAAATATTTTTCTAAAAAGTGATATGTTTGCTATCAAAAAAACCTACATAGGCTAAGAGAAGAGGAAGGTGTTACAAGTTGCGTAACACCTTTTCAAGAAAAGTGTTATGCAGCTATATGTTTGCAACTTTTAAGTTATTCTGTAGTTTTTCAGTACCATCGGTAGTATCTACATTATTAAGTTTTGCGTCTGGTGTATCTTTAGACAAGTTCTTTTCTTTCTCCCTTTCACACTTAACTCCCTGATAGATACAGAATGCAACAAAAGAAGTTATCGCTATTGCGGCAACAGCACTGACTATGGCACAAATTAGTAGTGTTTTTTCTTGATCTGCTACTGCCTCTGACAGATTTGTAATTTTCTCTGCCTGCGATGCATTTTCTGCTGTCAGATTTGCAATGTCCGCTGACTGCACTACATTGGTTGCCGTGTTATTTGCAATGTCTGCTGACTGCGCTACATTGATTGCCGTGTTATTTGCAATGTCCGTTGCCTGTGCTGCATCAATTGCTGCGTTATTTGCGATGTCCGCTTCATTCTTTGTTACACCGAACCAATCACGAAAAAATTCTTTTACCATTTTAACCCCCTAGTTAATTAATATATTATAATTTTACATTCCAAATGTTTAAATTATTATTAAATTAACTGTCATTATGTATTGATCTTTTAATAATTTTGTTTGACTTGCTTTTTGAAAGTGCGAAAACTTAAATTAAGGTACTTACGAAATACATGAAGAAAAATGCTTATTGTATTTTTGTAACCATTCACACTTAATTCTGCAATTCTTTGATCTCACTCATGGAGAGGCCAGTAAACTTAACAATAGTGTTGACATCAACATTATTAGCTAGCATTGCTTTTATGACTTCAATTTTTCCTTTCCGTACACCTTTCTCTTCAGCAAGATCAAGTCTGTATTCAAGGATGGCTTCTTCTTTCTGTAGATCCATCACTCTTTCTTCATAAGCTAGGAGATCTTTTTCACTCCAGTGAAACTTGTCTAATTCATCGTATGCTAGCTTTATTATTGGTGATTCCTCTGCAATTTTCTTTAGATCTTCATCTGTCGTTTCTTCTGCATGCTTAAAAAAGAAGCACCACCTTTCTATTGTGCTTTCTAGTTCCTCCACTCTGCTTTTTGAAAATTTAGGTAATTCTATAAAGACAAATTGAAAATCTTTTAAGTAATGGCCGTTGGTTTTTATATCACGTATATTGTGAGTAGAAATATACTCAACCTCTTCAGGGAATAGCATACCATTGGAAATAGCAATGAAGAAAACCTTCTTTAAATTAATGTAATTTTTATCAGCCTGCCTTGAGTAAGCCTTAGCAGCATAGAGTTGTGCGCGCTTTTCAAAGCCCTTGTCGCGAGCGAGCTGCATCTCAATTATATATCTTGACCCACTAGAATCCCTGCAAAGAACATCAACTATACTTTGTCTATCAGAGGCAATTTCAGGGTCCATAATAGTGCTTAAGAATTCTACTTCTTGTATAGTATTGACTTCAGTACATCCTAAAATATCATTTAAAAAATGGATAAGAATATTCTTATTTTTTTCAGTACCAAAGATTTTCTTAAATGTTAAATCTAACTTTGGATCGAGAAATTTTGAAAAAGCCATAATAAGTACAGTTAGGAAACGTTAATAATTATACACTATTATTAACAATTATTCAATCATATTTTTAAGGAAGACAACTTTTAACTTTGTAAAAGATAGCCAAGAAAGTTGCATTTGCAGCAAATTTTAAGATACCCATCTATGGCCTAACTTAACGCGCATGAACGTTCTCAGAAGCCCTGTTATTCCACCAATATCTCTCTCTTTCCTGAATAATTTGGAGCACTGACAATACCTTCCTTTTCCATTCTTTCAACAATGTTTGCAGCTCTGTTATAGCCTATTCTAAGTTGTCGCTGAATGTAACTGGTTGAAACTTTTTGATCTCTTTGAATGATGGCTACTGCTTGGTTGTAAAGGTCATTTTCTTCATCCTCTGTTTCATCACCCAATTCCGTAGAAGAATTTTCATCTTCTTTGGTGATTTCCTCCATGTAGTTTGGCTCACCTTGCATTTTCAGATGATCAACTATATCTTGTACCTCATCATCGCTCACAAATGGGCCGTGAATTCGAATAATCTTACCACCAGAGGCCATATAGAGCATATCACCCATACCAAGCAATTGTTCAGCCCCTTGTTCACCAAGTATTGTGCGGCTATCTATCTTAGAAGTAACAGCAAAACTGATTCTTGTTGGAAAGTTCGCCTTTATCACACCTGTTATCACATCCACAGATGGCCGTTGTGTTGCCATTATGATGTGTATTCCTGCAGCTCTGGCCATTTGCGCCAAACGCTGAATAGAGCACTCTATTTCTTTGCCGGCAACAAGCATCAAATCTGCCATTTCATCTACAATCACTACAATATACGGAAATGTCTCCATTTTGATTGGTATTTTTTCAAACAGAGGTTTGCCTGTTGTTGAGTTAAAGCCAATCTGCACAACGCGCTCCAATTCTATTCCACTATTCATCGCTTCTGTGATTTTTTGATTATAGTTTATAACATTGCGTACATTCAAATACGACATCATGCGATAGCGGTTTTCCATTTCTTTCACTATCCACTTAAGAGCAATTACAGCCTTTTTTGGCTCTGTTACCACTGGTGTTATTAGATGTGGTATTGCATCATATATTGAAAGCTCAAGCATTTTTGGGTCGATCATTATCATCTTGCATTCATCAGGACTTAATCGATAAACGAGCGACAGAATCATAGTGTTAATCGCAACTGATTTACCAGACCCTGTGGTTCCAGCAACGAGCAAGTGAGGCATTTTAGTTAGATCTGCAATAACTGGTTTTCCACTTATTTCTTTGCCAAGCGCAATTGGAAGATTTAAGTTTGCATTTTGGTATTCTGGTGATTCAAGCAAATCACGCAGCATTACAATTTCCCGTTCCTTGTTCGGCAACTCTATTCCCATAGCATTTTGCCCACGAATTATTGAAATACGTGCAGAGAGTGCACTCATCGAACGTGCAATGTCATCTGCAAGCCCAATTACTCTTGCAGATTTCGTACCAGCTTGTGGTTCAAGTTTGTATAAAGTCACAACCGGCCCATAGCATACACTGATAATTTTTCCTTGCACGCCAAAATCACTCAGGACTTGTTCCAGCAGAGATAAATTTTTATTGCTCTCCATTTCATTCAGCTGTTTTCTCTGCAAAGACTCCTCTGCTTTGGAAAGTAAATGAATGCTTGGAAATTCGAACTCACTGAAAATTTCTTCGGTGGCTTTTTTCTGTCTTTCTTTTGGTTGTTGTTTAGTAGTGATTTTAGTTCTATGTTTTTCTTCTACTACTAATGGTGCAATTGAATACTCAGTAGTTTTATGTGATCTGAAGAATGGAACATTTACAAATAAGCAAGCTATTTTTTTGAATAGGAAAAATATAGAGTAAGTTGTTCTCTTCCAACCAACAGATCCTACAAGACCTATTGATGTTACTATCACAAATATATAAAACGGGCAGTTGTTAACGAGTGCATTCCCTATTATTCCACTGTGTCTGTACCTTGCTGTGATGCCTAGCGAAAGTTGTGGTAATATAGCACATACCCCTAAATTGATTAATATTAAATAGAGAATTTTCAGCAGTGTTTTTGCTGGCCTGAAGATCAACAAGTAAACTATGGTTGTAGCTATTGTAACACTAGTTAATCCAAGAAATTGAACCAATATATCAGCTAAATATGAACCTACTATTCCACCTAAATTTGTCACTTCCTCATTTGTAGCCGTGTTTAAGGAAGGATCTTTATAGTTATAGCTAAAAACTGATATATATATATATATTAAAAGGGATAGATATATTGCTGATTTTAGATATTTTTTTAACATCTACCTAAAGTAGTAAGCTACTGTATATTTTACAAAGTGAATTGTTATTAGCAATATCATTATAGATAAATCTAATCCGTTGAACGGTGGTATATATCTTCTAATAATCTTTAGTGGTGGATATGTCAATTGGTTCAAGATGTGCATTATGCTACTGACAGTTTCATTATATATGTTCACCATATTAAGTTTAACCAGCCAGTTTAGGACAACCCAACATATTAGAATGAAGCTATAAAGATCAAGTAACGTATTGAGTAGATATATGATTGGATGCATACATATCTATTACACGAAAGTTATATAAAAGACAAGTATTTAGCCTTTTCAAACTCAAAATGTTGTTTTTGCTGAACCAAAAAAAAACTTCATTTTTTGAGCTGCGCAAAGCCACCTAAAGTAGAGAATGGACAAGGAAGGAGGGGTGTATAATATATATTAATGTTGATATTTATTTCTTATAAATATCATCTCTATGTCCTATCTCTGTGATAGTTACTATATGATCTAATTGATTTACTCTGTAAATTACACGATAGTCACCAACTCTTAGCCTTCTAGGTCCTTTTAAGTTATGATGTAGTGGTTCACCAAAATTTATTGGGTCAACTGTAAGACGTTCTTTTATAGCCTTTTGAACTCTTAGCCTTATTGTCTTTGGAAGGTTTGGTAAATCTTTTTCAACAACACTCTTTAGAGACTTAACCTTGTAACGCTCTAATCCCACTTAATATCTTCAAAATCAACTGTTTCTGCACCTTCAACATCACGCTCATCAGAAATTTTAGATACTAAAAAATCCTCCATTTCAAGCTCAACTGCTTCTCTAAATAGTTTTCCTGCTAATTCTTGAACGGGCTGTTTAGTAAATTCAGATAATTCAGCAAGATGCTTTAAAGTTTCTTCGCTAAGAGCTATGTTAATGCTTGAATTTGCCATATGTTTTACCAAAGTCTACTAATAATTATACAACATTTTTTTTAATTTTTCAATAAAGAAAGGAGTGGTGTATAAAAATATATTTAATGTTTCAGTAGGTCCAATATTGCCTGCTTGTAAATATTGTCCCTGTGTCCTATTGAAACAATAATTACTATACGTTTTGCAGTATTTACACGGTAGACAATACGATAATCATCAGCAACTTTTATTCTTCTATGCTCCTTTAATCTCTTGCGTAGCAACACACCGTTACCAATAGGATCAGTCTCAAGATACTCTTTTATTGCATCTTTAATACTTGGCTTTACATCTTCCGGCAAGGAAGACAAATTTCTTTTAAGAACATGCTTTAGATATTTAATGGTGTATTGCTTATTTCCAGATGTCTTCACTATCCTCTACTTCTTCTGCATCATCAGAATTTAACTCCCTAATAATTTTGGAAAATGCAATATCTTCCGCTTCAAGTTCGATTGCTTCCTTGACTAGCTTTTCTGTTAATTTTTGAACAGACTGCTTGGTGGCTCTAGCTAGTTCAACAAGATGCTGCGAAGTTTCTGGGTTGAAAGTTACACTAACTTTTGAATTTACCATAAGTTTTACCAAAGTCTACTACTATAGCTATTTTACAACATTTTTTTTAATTTTTCAATAAAGAAAGGAAGGAGGGCTGTATAAAAATATATTTAATGTTTATCAAGTAGCCTTCTCATAAATGGTGTCTCTATGTCCTGCTGTAGCAACAAACACCTTATGTTTTGCAATATTTACGTATAAATAATTCGATAATCACTAACCATTATTCTTCTATACCCTTTTAACGCAAATTCTGGATTAAGGAAGGAAGTATAGGAAATAGAAGGCTTTTTGGATTTGATGGAATAGGAGATGAGAGTAGAAAAGATATGAACCAAGAAATCAACAGGGGATCTATGGCGAGTGTGTTCAATTTCTAGTCTATTTTTTAGGTAACCAAAAACAGTCTCAATGATAGACCTTTTTCTCACGCGAATTCTGGATTAAAGGAGAATAGAAAAGGCAGAAAACAGGGTAAACTCAGCAATTATAAAAAAATAGATGAGGTTACCCATGGAAGATATAACAAAACTGTTTTGTTTGGTCGATGATTTTTGCAGAGATATAGAGAAAATTTTGCAGGCAAACTACTGCCAAATGGTAAAAAACCCACAAGAACAACGGAAATTGAGCACTCTGAAATCATGACAATAATCCTGCTATATCAACAATCTCCGTGTAAAAATTTCAAAACTTTCTATCTACATTACCTAACGTTGCTCTACAAATCAGAGTTTCCAAAGTTGCCTTCATATACCAGGTTTGTTGCTCTAAAGCCTAGGGTTTTGTGGCATTTAGCAATGTTGTTGCATTGGCTTTGTGGACAGTCAGAAAACACTGGAATTTCATATATAGACACAACTCCCATTGCAGTTTGTCATGCAAAAAGAATATCCAAAAACAAAGTTTTTGCTGGAATTGCAAAATTAAGCAAGAGTACTTACGGCTGGTTTTTTGGTTTCAAATTACATATGGTAATCAATGAAAATGGTGAAATTCATGCACTTACGCTAACAAAAGGCAATGTTGATGATAGGATACCTGTGCCAAATTTGACGGAAAAATTAACCGGCCTTTTGTTTGGTGACAAAGGTTATATTGCAAAAGAGCTTTTTCAGAAGCTGTTTGACCGAGGTTTGAAACTTGTTACCAAGGTGAAAAAAGGTATGAAAAATACATTAATTTCGCTAAATGAGAAGATTTTACTGAGAAAAAGGTCTATCATTGAGACTGTTTTTGGTTACCTAAAAAATAGACTAGAAATTGAACACACTCGCCATAGATCCCCTGTTGATTTCTTGGTTCATATCTTTTCTACTCTCATCTCCTATTCCATCAAATCCAAAAAGCCTTCTATTTCCTATACTTCCTTCCTTAATCCAGAATTCGCGTTAGGAGGGTGTCATCTAAGTAGCCTCCTTCTCCTGTCATCCCAGTGTCTGGGCACTGGGATGACACCCTACTGGATAGAGCCTTCACAGGCTTTTTCTCGAATAGCTACTCTTAATTTCAGTAGTTAAATTAATATACTAATAAAAAAAAATACATTATAATTAAGCATATTTACCAATAAATCATTAAGTGAAAACAGCTCTTTCGCAAAATATCATCTCTCTTATTATGATATTGTCTGTAGCAATTGTCGATATGGCAACTGACCTATACTCAGTTGCACTACCAAGCATTGCCAATTATTTTAAAGTAGAAGGCAGTGTAGTGCAGCTTACAATTAGCTTAAATCTAGTTGGATTTGCGGTATCTGGATTAATTTATGGTCCATTATCGGACCATTATGGTAGGCGCCCAATGATGCTGATTGGTATGACAATTTTTACTTTGGCAAGTGTCATGTGTTATATAGCCGACAATATTGCGCTCTTGATACTAATTCGCTTCATACAAGGGGCAGGGGCTGGTGTTGCAGGTGTTGTTGGGTATGCAGCAATAAGGGATATGTACTCGGGTAGTGAATACTCGAGAGTAATTTCAAAATTAAATATGGTTGTGGCGCTCTCACCTGGAATAGCTCCAGTGGTGGGCAGTTATATAATTTCACATGGTTATCATTGGAAATTTTTGTTTTTTATTATGTCACTCGCAGCAATTGCTATACTTATTTTTATCTACTTTAAGTTACAAGAAACACTCACTGTAAATAAAAATGAAACCGGTATAACTAACATAACTACTAATATCTTCAAGCAATATATATCAATATTTAGAAATTATCGTTTCCTTGGGTTTTCAGCCATTCATGGATTAACTTTCATGTGGCTTTGGGCATACATTGCTAACTACCCGTTCATATTTGAATCGATGGGCATTGAAGTACAGTATTTTGGCTACCTCATATCGATCATAGTCATATTTTACATAATTGGAACTTTAATTAATAGAAGGTATGTACCAAAAGTAGGGGTTAGCAAAATGCTAATAATAGGTTTGGTGTTACCGATAATATCCGATAGTTTATTGGTATATTTTTATTTCGCGGACAAGTTAAATATATTAATTCTTCAAACTGTTTGGATTCCAGCCAATATCGGACTTGCATTAATAATAAGCAATAACGTAACTTCTGCTTTAGAAACGATCAAAGGTATAGGGCTTGGTAGTGCAGTCCTCTCATTCTGCAATATGATATTTGGGGCTATTGGAATATATATAGTAGGAAAATTTTTTCGCTATGGTATTTTACCAAATTTACTATTAACAATAGCATGCTCTACAATTGCAATTCTTATGTACAGCCAGCTCAAATGTACTGAAAAACACAGGGAATAACCATTATTTGCGTGATCCAGAGCTCATGGGTTATTAATGACTTTATCATGATAATATAATTTTACAGGGGGTGAGAGCTCATAGATTATTAACGACTTTATCATAACAATATAGTTTTACAGGAGGTGTGGGATGAGTAATGTAAATGAAGATATAGGTAATGATTTAATTCAGGCTGCTAAAAAAGGTGATATTAATGAAGTAAGACGTCTAATAAGTGAAGGAGCTGATGTTAATGCATATGATGGATCTCAAGGTAATTCTCTATATTGGGCTGTTAAAAATGATCATTCTGATATAGCAAAAGTTCTATTAGATAATGGAGCAACTTTTATTGCTTATGACTCTTCTCGAGAACGCCACGTGTTAAGTAAATACGAAAAAGTAGAAGCTGAGCATTGTAAGGTTTCTCTACATCTGGCTGCTAGGCTTGGCAACTTGGAAGCAGTAAAAGATCTATTAGAGAAAGGGGCAGATATTAATGCACAAAATGATAAAGGAGAGAATCCTTTACATTTGGCTACTTACGGTGGCAAAGATGTAGTAAAAGCCCTATTAACGCGAATTCTGGATTAAAGGAGAATAGAAAAGGCAGAAAACAGGGTAAACTCAGCAATTATAAAAAAATAGATGAGGTTACCCATGGAAGATATAACAAAACTGTTTTGTTTGGTCGATGATTTTTGCAGAGATATAGAGAAAAATTTTGCAGGCAAACTACTGCCAAATGGTAAAAAACCCACAAGAACAACGGAAATTGAGCACTCTGAAATCATGACAATAATCCTGCTATATCAACAATCTCCGTGTAAAAATTTCAAAACTTTCTATCTACATTACCTAACGTTGCTCTACAAATCAGAGTTTCCAAAGTTGCCTTCATATAGCAGGTTTGTTGCTCTAAAGCCTAGGGTTTTGTGGCATTTAGCAATGTTGTTGCATTGGCTTTGTGGACAGTCAGAAAACACTGGAATCTCATATATAGACACAACTCCCATTGCAGTTTGTCATGCAAAAAGAATATCCAAAAACAAAGTTTTTGCTGGAATTGCAAAATTAAGCAAGAGTACTTACGGCTGGTTTTTTGGTTTCAAATTACATATGGTAATCAATGAAAATGGTGAAATTCATGCACTTACGCTAACAAAAGGCAATGTTGATGATAGGATACCTGTGCCAAATTTGACGGAAAAATTAACCGGCCTTTTGTTTGGTGACAAAGGTTATATTGCAAAAGAGCTTTTTCAGAAGCTGTTTGACCGAGGTTTGAAACTTGTTACCAAGGTGAAAAAAGGTATGAAAAATACATTAATTTCGCTAAATGAGAAGATTTTACTGAGAAAAAGGTCTATGTTACCTAAAAAATAGACTAGAAATTGAACACACTCGCCATAGATCCCCTGTTGATTTCTTGGTTCATATCTTTTCTACTCTCATCTCCTATTCCATCAAATCCAAAAAGCCTTCTATTTCCTATACTTCCTTCCTTAATCCAGAATTTGCGTTTATAGATATGAACCATCTTGATTTTGAAATCTTATTTTAGTCTCCACGTTAATATGATTTACACTGTTATTCCTCTCATCAAGTAAATATCTTTTTTTTATCAAATTTTAATTTATAGCAGTCAATTAACTGATCATATTTTACTGAAGCTTGTATCATTAAAAAGTCATAATACAATTGTTGAGCATAATGGTATTTTTCACATCTATTACCATAGCAACTAGAATAAGTATATTCTGGATCAATTGTATAATTAAACTGAATTGTTGCTATATTTTTATCATTCTGCACGGATACTGCTTGATTTTCTTGGGTTAATTTTGAAAATTGAATTTTACCTTGCCCTAAAGTGTCAATTTTTATTTCTATGAAAATATTTTTAGTATCTGGAACTTTTGCCCATGTCATAGCTCCACCATTTTGTTCGACTATATCGGATATCTTTATTACCAAGTCTTTATAAATTTGAGCTAATGTTACTGTCTTCATTTCTTCTTGGTTGTAATATTGCTGAAAGTTATCTATTTCCATAGGTATAACATATAATCTGATTTTATAAGATATTCTACCGGGATTAAAATATCGTAAATCTTAGGCGTTATAAACAAAATTTACAGGAAAAATAAGATGATACTACTCAAAAAGGCAAACAAGACGGTATCTTTCTGGCATAAGTTAGCGTTCAGCTTTACCTTTCCTTGCAAGACATTTTAGAGCTATTATGTCTTACTTCTTGAAGATACAAGTTAGCGTTTTTAACCCGAATTCTGGATTGGAGATTAAAAAAACAAGAATATCAATAGCTTATTGTTTTAGCATTTACGATAAAGCAGTAAGCATTTTAAGATTAGTTACTAATTTAGTAAAATTCAAGACTTTCAATAATTTACCTAAAATCTAATCCAGAATTCGGGTTAATAATAAAATCTTGTTTTTTGAAAATGAATTTGGTAAACTTTAAAGATGTATGTGACAATATGGGGATATATTGTTTCTAGTATTTAATAAGTTAAAGTACGTACTTGATAATTTTTCTGAACGCTCTAATCAAGCTAAAATAGGTAAGCTAGATAAAATTATTCTTAGTTTGAAGTTGGTATAGGGTATTAAGATGAAAAAAATTGAAATTTCAGAATTACTAAAAAGAATTGCAATCTGTTTACTATGCGTGGCAACTATTGTCTCTATCGCTTTTTTGTTTGCCTATATGCATACAATGTTGCTCAGTAAAGGGTATGAGTTAGCTGCACATTATGTTAGTGAAGCTATGCCTTGTGTGTTACTTGTCGTTTTCTTTTTTATTGCTTGGTTTATATATGATCAAATATTCAGCAAACTAAAGGAAGTAGAGCTGCCTATATCAATAGAATTAGCTAATTCAGATGATAAAAGAACAACATTTGCTGATGCTATAATTGATGACCCCTTAAAACAAAGGTTGCAGATGATTTGCCGTGACCAAATGACAGAAGAAATGCACAAGCTGTTTGGAAATAAAAGTATTAATTCACTAAGAGGTTACATATTACATGGCCCTCCTGGAAATGGTAAAACACTTATCGCTCGTGCAATTGCAGGTGAATCAAATATGAATTTCATAAGCATCTCAGGCCCTGATCTTATTGGAGTATATGTTGGTCATGGTGCACATGCTGTACGCGAGCTTTTTAAAGTAGCAAAAAAACATGCTCCTTGTATAGTCTTTATAGATGAAATAGATGTAGTTGCTCAAAAAAGAAGTACCGCTAATACCTCAGCTGACCATTGTCGAGAGAGTTTAACACAGTTATTAACTGAAATAGATGGATTTAAGAGCAGAAAAGATATAATAGTAATTGGTGCAACTAACCGTATCGATGATATAGATCCAGCACTTATTAGACCTGGACGTTTAGGTCAGAAGGTTTATGTCCCTAATCCAAACATAGAAGTGAGACAAAGGATATTGGAACTTTATATGCGAGGTACAAAAGCCGATAAAGAGTTAAACCTTAGAAACATTGCAGAAAAGACTGAAGACTATTCTGGGGCTAAGTTAGAGCAATTAGTAAATGAGGCAAAAATGTGTGCTGTTGAGGAAAGACGGTCTAAGATTAGTGAGAAAGATTTCGATCACGCGCTTCGCGGGTTAAGTTCAGAACAAGAAAGAGAGAGAATAAGGTTGGTTTCAAACAGGGAGACACAGACAGAAGAAACTTCTTTTATACGGTAAACATAAAAATTGAAATTATAGAAGTGTAGCTGAGCCAACCTTCGTTATTCTTATTATTACCCACAAATAAAGACATGGTATTGCATTTACTCAAATAATTTAATTTTATTAACCTGAAAGCTTATTGGATTAAAATTATTAAATTAAGAGTTATAATTTTAGCAACTAAAAGCTGTAAATTGCACCATATAAACAGTTATTTCAAGCAAAAGTTATACTGACCTTAGCCAGAAAAAGTGGTGGAAAAGTTAGGAATGTTTTTTACAAAAAAAGACAGTATCAATAAAAAGGATTTTATTCTATTTGAAATATAAAATTATCATGTATTTTTCTGTTATTCCCAAGTGAATTATTATTAACTTAGCAGTATATATTATTAAAAACACAAGCAATACAATCATTTTTAGCAACCAGAACCAGCAAGCGTAAGAAGATTTTTTTTTGGAATGAGTTGGTCATGATGTTTGTAAAACTTAATTTGTACACTTTACTTACCCCCAGTAATTCTGATATAGTTACTTTAGTTAAAGTCTATAAAAGTTTATAAATGGCAACCTCAAGTGTAAGAGAAGCTTTATGCACAGCAATTAGAGAAGAAATGCAAAACGACTCTGATGTGCTTATCATGGGTGAAGAAGTTGCAGAGTATGATGGTGCTTATAAAGTAACGAAAGGATTACTGAAAGAGTTTGGAGAAAACAGAGTAGTTGATACGCCTATTACCGAACATGGATTTGCTGGCCTTGCTGTTGGAGCGGCATTTGCTGGATTAAAGCCAATAGTCGAGTTTATGACTTTTAATTTTTCTATGCAAGCTATTGACCAAATTGTGAATTCCGCAGCAAAAACAAATTATATGTCAGGCGGACAACTTGGATGCCCTATAGTATTTCGTGGACCAAATGGCGCTGCAGCAAGAGTTGCTGCACAACATTCTCAATGCTTTGCAGCTTGGTATTCGCATATACCGGGGTTAAAAGTAATAGCACCCTATTTTGCCTCCGATTGCAGAGGTCTGCTTAAAGCTGCAATTCGTGACCCTAATCCGGTAATATTTCTAGAAAACGAAATAGCTTATGGACATGAGCATGAAGTTTCTGACTCTGAGCTATCAAACAAAGATTATCTACTTGAGATAGGCAAAGCTGCTGTTATACGGGAAGGAAAGGATGTAACTATCACTGCTTTTTCATTAAAATTAATGGATGCCTTAAATGCAGCAGATTTACTTTCGAGTGAAGGTATAGAAGCTGAAGTTATTGACCTCAGAACCTTAAGACCACTTGACACTCAAACTGTTATTAACTCTATTCAGAAGACTAATAGGTTAGTTAGTGTAGAAGAAGGATGGCCATTTGCAGGAATAGGAGCAGAGCTGTCAGCCGTTGTTATGGAACAAGGATTTGACTACCTTGATGCTCCAGTTGTACGTGTAACTGGCAAGGACATCCCCTTACCTTACGCTGCAAATCTAGAAAAAAAAGCATTACCGCAAGTGGAAGATATAATTGAAGCCGTGCATCAGGTCTGTTTTAGAAAAAAATAGTTCTTTTTTGTGTCTCCTGTTCCGCATTGGTCCATCAAAGAAGTATTTCCAGTGCCGCCTATACCACCTATTACTTTTATGACGATAGTTTTAGCACCGAAAAATACAGCACAAAATATACCGAGTGCAAAAAGAGCTGGCCATGGCATTCTACCAAATATCGCAAGCAAAGCTGCACCTATTATCACTACGGTCATAAGCGGTCCGCCTATTCCCCAAACGTAGCCAATAATGTTACATATTACTTGAGCAGTTGTATCAGTATTAGTGTCAGCGGCAGCACTCCCAACATGAGAAAAAGAAATAAATAATACTATAAAAAGAATATTAAAAACTTTCCTAGGGTTCATCTCTATACCTTAAATTTAGATATTGCAATTATACCTAAAATATTATAATTTTTAGTAAAACTAGCATAAAGATTGAATAACAAACGGTGCCACAAAAGTAGTTGACACACAACTGCACAAATATTGTAATATAGACATAGTAAACGATATTATTCCAGTGCTTGACGCTGGAATCCAGACTTTAATTGTTATATTTGTAAATAAGTTTGGTAAGAATAAACGTTCATCTCAAATGCAGTATTTTTGTTGAAATAGCTCAACTGGATCCCAGTGTCAAGCACTGGGATGACAGCAGTCCTACGTCATACCGCGATTTATTCGCGGTATCTCATCAGCTAACAAGTAGCGGGATGACGGTTGTCGTTTAGCCATAAACATTAAGAAATTTACCAAACGAAAAAAAGGCAAAAGAGACCCTAGGGTAGCTAGTTATTCACTATCCATTTTTTAAGTTGGCGTTTTTTAATGTTTTAAATAGCGTATTTCAGCTTGTGTAGCTAGAAATTTGATAAAGACATAAGGTGCACATAGTGCAAAAAATTAAACATGAGACGCCAGATGCGTGAGTTTTTTTGTCATTTAATCTGTACAGAGAAGATAAATAAATAGCTTCAGTTTCATGATAAGGGGGTTGGCGGAGTTTGTCAAGTAAGTTTTTTTCGTTTCTAACGGTTGTTGCCAAAAACTATACAAGAAGTCTTTTAAGATCAATCACTTATCTTCAAGGCTTGAATAAAAGCATTCTGTGGAATATTTACGTTCCCTATAGAATGTAACCTTTTTTTACCCTTCTTTTGCTTTTCAAGTAGTTTCATTCTTCGCGTTACATCTCCACCATAGAGTTTAGCTGTTACATCTTTTCTGTATGGGTTAATCGTTTCTCTGGCAATAATTTTTCCGCCCACTGCCGCTTGAATCGCGATTTTATATTGCTGACGTGGTATTAAATCCTTCAAGCGTGCGCATATTTCACGCCCCCTTTTTTCTGCTCTGCTTTTGTGAGCGATACAAGCCAGTGCATCTACGGGCTCTCCATTAATTAAAAAGCTTAATTTATCTATTTGGCTTACCAGATAGCTGGAAATTTCCCAATCCAAACTTGCATATCCTTTGGAAATTGATTTTAATCGATCATAAAAGTCAAAAACAACTTCAGACAGTGGTAATTTATATCTTAACAATGCTGTTGTTGTGTTACCAATGTAAGATAAATCCTCCTGTTCTCCCCTCCTTTCTTCACATAGAGATAGAATCTCTCCCAAGTATTGGTCAGGGACCATTATGGTTGCGGTAATCCATGGTTCTTCCACAATTTCAATTTTCGTTGGATCTGGCATATCACTTGGGTTATGAATATTCAAAATTTCACCACTTCGTGTTGTAACCCTATATATAACACTCGGTGCAGTTGCTGTTAGGTCTAAATCAAATTCTCTCTCGAGCCTTTCTTGAATAACTTCAAGATGCAACATTCCCAAAAAACCACAACGAAATCCATAGCCTAGTGCATTTGAAGTTTCAGCTTCGAAGGTAAAACTTGCATCATTTAAATGTAACTTCTCTAGAGCTTCCCTTAGATATTTAAAATCATCCGTTTTGTGAGGGAAAATGCTACAAAATACCACAGGATGCACTTCTTTAAATCCAGGAAGTGCTTCACTACAAGGTCTCTTTTCCTCAGTGATAGTGTCCCCTACCTTGCAGTCTGCTACTTCCTTCATTGAAGCAGTTATAAAACCAACTTCACCCGCTGAAAGTTCACCCGTCATCACTTTTTTAGGGGTGAAAATACCGATATTATCTATCTGGTATGCAGCATTATTAGACATCATAACAATTCTCATGCATTTTTTTAGCACTCCATTTTTAACTCGCACTAAAATTACCACTCCTAAGTAAGTGTCATACCAACTATCAACTAAAATTGCTTGCAGTGGAGCATTTACATCACCTTGAGGAGCTGGAAGTTTTGCCACTATTGCTTCAAGTACATCTTTTATTCCAAGTCCAGTTTTTGCTGATATTAAAACTGACTCACTTGCGTCAATACCGATTATTTCCTCAACCTGGAGTTTTACCCCTTCTGGATCTGCAGCAGGAAGATCAACTTTATTGAGCACAACTATTATTTCATGATTGTTGTCAATAGCTTTATATACATTTGCAAGGGTTTGTGCTTCAACGCCCTGGCTACTATCCACCACTAAAAGTGAACCTTCGCACGCTGCTAAGCTTCGACTTACCTCGTAAGAAAAGTCAACGTGACCTGGGGTGTCCATGAGATTTAGGCAATATTGATTACCGTCGTTTGCCGTATAATTAAGTTTTACCGTCTGTGCTTTAATTGTAATGCCACGTTCACGCTCTATATCCATTGAATCGAGTATTTGATTGATCATTTCTCTTGCTTCAAGGCCGTTACATTCCTCTATTAAACGGTCAGCAAGCGTTGACTTACCGTGGTCTATATGCGCTATTATTGCAAAATTTCTTATGTTGTTCATTTATGGCTATTTTACTTAAGTAGAACCATTTTACATTTTAAGTGTTGTGAGGGCAATCCTTTATTAAGAGACTATTTACTCCTTCAACATAGACGACACTTTTTTCGAGCAGGAAATCACTTTATTAACCATATAGTTTTCATGATTATTATCTATTTTAGGCAACTCATATAGATAATTTACCATCATCCCGGCTGACTGACTAATACCCTTTTCAGAAGTATCCGCCATCCAGTTTAATTGTTTTATCGATGCACCATTGCTTAAATGAAAATGCGCCACCGGGTCATAAGCACCGCCACTATTGTTCTTAACTTTTAGTAAATAATATGCACATAGTTTAAGCATGCATTGTTTAGTTTCATTTGTACATTCAACGTTAGTTTTTAATTGCTCTATACTTTCTAAAATTTCTGCACTAGATTGTTTTATGTTTAGTTTGCCCAATAAAGTGACATCTTGGTTTAGATTGTTTTTTAGCCATTTCGTAAAGCCAGGTATTGGAGAAAGAGTTGCATATGTTTTTATACTTTTAAACTCCTGTGATAGCTTTTCTACAACCCTTTTGATCAAAAAATTACCAAGGCTGATTCCAGATAACCCTGCTTGAGTATTTGATATTGAATAGAATATAGCAGTGCTCGCACTACTTGGATCATTTGAAGGTACCGACTCATCTAAAAGGTGTTGAATGCTATCTGCAATCTTATCCACCAATGCAACCTCTACAAAAATTAGAGGTTCGTTTGGTATCTTGTAATGAAAAAAAGCAAAACAGAGACGATCAGAGTCTAGTCTGTTTTTTAGGTCTCCCCAAGAGGAAATTTTATGCACAGCTTCATATTTTATAAGTTTTTCTAGCAATGATGCAGGTGAATCCCAGGTGATTTGACGAAGATCAAGTAGATCAACATCAACCCAAGTATAGAGTATATTTTTTAATTCGTTCTCTAGTGGATTCAAGCTTCTATATTGGTTCTTTAGCTTAAGCACGTCAGAACGCATATCAACAATAAACTTAAGGCCTTCTGGTAAAGAAATAAATTGCTTTAATATTTTAGAACGCGGTGATTCAAGAATTTTTATTAAATCCTGTTCAAATTTATAGTTTAACTCGGGATCTTGATTTTTCTTATACTCTTTAATTTTCTCATCTATTTCCACTTTATTCGGATTAAATTTTTCTGCCAGGGTTTGTAGAAATTTTATTTTACCTTTCTCTGATAAGCTCAAGTACAGATTACCAAGAGATACAGCGTTCTTACGTGCTGAAACCTCTCCTCCCTTTGGATTTAAGCACTCGTTCATCTTCAAGACTAAACTATCGATATCGCGACTGTTGCTTAAATCAGGACTGATGTTACCAATCCACGATCTTACAGCATCTGCCACTCCACCTAGTATTTTAAAAAAGCTTCTTACCGCTTTTTTGTCTTCAACTTTCACTATATCAGTTTTTACCAATGATTCTTTTGTCATAGATTTCCTTTATTATACATGGCTAATGCAAGTCAGGGTCATACCGCCGCGGTATCTCTAGATCCCGCTAACAAGCAGCGGGATGACGGTTTGTCAAATCGTCGGTAAACCCAAGTTATTTTAGCTACATATAGCTTAAGTTAAAGGAAAATTTTAGCTACATAGCAGGCACTATTACTGAATTATTAATAATTCAGTAATACAATAGACTTCTTGCACTACCTCCCAAGCCACAACTGTCATTCAGTAGAAACGAAAAAACTTACTTGACAAACTCTGCCAGCCCCCTTATCATGGTACTGAAGGTATTCAGTTATCTTCATCTGTGCAGATTAAACAGCAAGAAAACAACGTAGTTGGCGTCTTATTTTTAATTTTTTGCACTATGTGCACCTTATGTCTTCACAACATTTCTGGGTTTTTACCTATATAAGCTGAAACGCGCTTATAAGTCGTTTAAGACAGTATAGTACGCCAATTTGCAGGATTAGAGAGTGACAACTAGCTAACACGGGGTTTCTTTTGCCTTTTTTTTCTGCTTAGTAAATTTCTTAAATATTAAAGCTAAGGTTAGTTGCATTTAAAAGCAGCTAAAGAGATACCGCGGCGGTATGACGTAGAACTGCTGTCATTCAAGTAGCTGAAACTGGAATGACACTTCATAAAGGAACCAGTGTCAGCTACTTGGATGATACCTTTTTTCTACTTAGTTTGGGTTATGCAAGAAGTCTATTTACTTCTTAACTTGACGCACATGATGTCTTGCAGCATCATCTACTGTCTCTAAATAAATCATTGCTAGACATATACCACTGTGTACTTCTACGGATACCTTATTGCCTAAACTTCGATTAAAGCAAGAATTTTTTCGCGGAAAAGCAAGATTACTAAGGTGCAGTTCCCATTTTAATCCTTTAGTTGATATTTGAGCTCTCGGTATACCAAGTAAAGATATTTTAGTATTTTTTGGCAAAGAAAAAATGGGTAATACCTTTTTGTAAAGTGTAACCTACCATGGGAGGTGAAGGTGTGTAAAAGATACTGCCCGTACTTAGAAAAATGTTAATATTCTGTAGTATGTGATCAATTGCTCCTCCAGTAATACCCGTTACTATTGATGGCAATAACTTTACTGTTTTTAAGTGAGCCATTGCTTTAGAAAAGTCGCAATAATCTTGATCAGGTAGATATATCGTATTCAAATTAGCACGTAAATCCAGATTTACGCTATCCAAATCTCCTACTACAAGATCAGGTTTTACGCCAATTGATAGAAGCTTGTTTGCTCCTCCATCTACAGCAATAATAGGTATATCTCGTTTAAAAAACGATGAGCTCGGTATTTTTCCATTTAGCACTACAATAGAACGATATTGTTGTTGTGTACTGCAGTGCAGCACATGATCATGGTGCAGGTTTTGCATCGTAGTAACATTTTTGAATAATTGATATTATGCTAATCACTAATCCAGCAATATTGCTAAGCACCACAAAAATTGAGCTCTGGTAAAGACCATAGCCAATCCAAGACAATGAACAAATAAGATAGTTTACTAACATTAACATCGATACATCACGAGTAACTTTAGTGATATATGCTTTATATACTTGAGGTGATAATCCAATTAGAGATGCAATTAACGCAATGAAGCCGAAGCATTCTTCAATATTTATATACATACATTTTCCTACGCTTGCTTTAACAATATCAGGTTCAAAGGGTTGTACTTTATGTACTCTCAGCTTTTCTAGAGCACCCCTAATGCGTGTAATTTATAACATCATTTAGTCTATTAATCAAGAAATTAATAGTGACTTGCATTTATGAAACCCAATCGGCTTCTATGCTAATTATTATCTAAACTAATCGTCGGTTGTGCATCTTGCTCAGAGATTAGGGCAACCAACAAATTATTTATCAATTGAACCTTTTGCTTGCCATCTAATTGTAAGCTTTTGTTTTTTTCAAAATGAGCTATTACTTCCTCGACAATTCCTATTGCATTTTGCACTATATGCCTTCTTGCCGAAGTGATAGCATGTGCTTGTTGACGCCTTAACATTGCTTGTGCAATCTCGGACGAATACGCCAAATGCGATATTCTTGCTTCTGTAATCTCAATTCCTGCAATATCTAATCTTTGTTGTAACATTGACCGCAATTCATCTGAAATTTTATCAGAATTTTTACGTAAAGATTCCTCATCGCTTTCGCTATCATACGGATAATTGCTCGCCAATTCTCTAATTACCGAGTCACTTTGTACAAAAACAAATTCGTGATAGTTATTAACATTATAATACGCCTTTGCAGGACTGCTCACTCTCCAAACAATTACTGCAGAAATCTCTATTGGACTTCCATTTGCATCATTAACTTTTATTTTTTCTGTGTTAATATTCTGAAATTTTAGGGAAACTATATATTTGCTTGAAAAGGGAAGCGTTACACATATTCCAGACTTAAAATAAGTTCCAATATAATGACCAAAAAATTCTATCACTCTTGCTTCATTAGGGTCATTAATAAAAAATCCTTGAAGAAAAGTCAAAATTGAAACGGCAGCAACTCCAAGTGCAATTGTGCTGTCATATGCCAAAAAAAGCAGCGATAAAATTAATCCTAGCGCTATTAGTACAGGAAAAGCCCGAATTTGACTCAAATTTCTATCGTTTATCGTATTCTTATCCATACTGTCTTTAAACTTCTTTTTCACTTGAACCCTCTCTGTTGATCGTTTTGTTTATCTTATTTACAAATAGTTTAAACTCTCTTAATTCATGATCAGGCAATTTTACTTCAGTTTTATGTGCTATCGTAAGCGGATCGATGTGTTTGCCGTTATATATAACTTCGTAATGTAAATGGGGTCCTGTTGCAACACCAGTGCTACCAACATAGGCGATAACCTGCCCCTGCTTTACTTTAGAGCCTAACTTTATATCGCCACTAAATCTACTTATATGCGCGTAACAGGTTGAATATTCATTTTTGTGTTTTATTTTGATGTAATTTCCATAGCCACCATTCTTTCCTATATATTCTATCACACCCTCTGCAGCAGCGTATATGGGAGTGCCAAGTTTAGCTGCATAATCCACTCCTTTGTGAAAAGCAATTTTACCGCGAACAGGATGCTTTCTATTGCCAAATTTTGAGGATATGCGATAATCTCCATTTAAAGGATTTGCAAAAATTTCGCCATTTTTTAAGCTTATTCCTTCATTATTAAAATACCTTTCTTTGCCGTCTTGCGATTTATAATGATATAAACTAATAGCTTTCTTGTTTATTGTCAGTGAAGCATATAAAATTTTTTCTTCAGTCTTCTGATTATTAGGCAATCTCTCAAAAAGAACCTCCGATTTACTCTTCGGCACAATGTCTTTTTTAAAATCAACACCGAAATCTTTATATATGTTGATCAATTTCACCACTGTATTTGGCGCCAACCCTTGCTCAATTCCCGTGGCAAAAAAGGAAGATTTTATGGTACTGGATATGAATAACAACTTTCCATCATGTACTAAGTTTCCTACGTTGCTTCCCTCCATCAAAGTAATATCTTTTTTTTTCTTGATTCCTTGCTGAAGTGACACTGGAGAGTGGGTCAGGTTGCTTTCTGTCATTCCAGTGCTTGACACTGGAATCCAGTTTTTAAATCGAAAATGTTGTATAGTGTGCTGTTTATAATCAATTTTGCTGGATCCCAGTGTCTGGGCACTGGGATGACAAGAAAAAGAGGCACTGGCTGCATACTGCGCAAGATCTGTTGATGTTTCAGCGGTATATAACGGTAAGATAAAGAGCAGCATAAATATAATCAGCTTCATCATTTAAACAGCATCAACAAAAGTAAAATTACCTTCCACATACTGTACATCGTCGCTATCTTCTAGTTCTTCAACCAATGCAGATAATTTATCAATTAACTCTTTATCGCTAATTTCAACTAGATCCTTTGGTTGCCACGAAAGACGAGCAAGTTCTGGTTCTCCGAATTTTGCATAAAAGGCATCGCGTACTTTACCAAAATCTTTTATTTCACAAGTTATAACGTGTAATCCTTTTTTGTCATTTTCCTCAACATTCAATACTTCTAATTCGATTCCATGACTGAATAAATCGTCAAAATTCACACCCTCTGCTTTATAGACAATTAAACCTACATGATCAAAAAGATAACTAACGCTTCCTGTTTCTCCTAAATTTCCACCTTTGCGAGAAAAAATATAACGCACCTCAGAAGCAGTACGGTTGCGGTTATTAGTCAAGGCATGGACAATGAGTGCAGTGCCAAAAGGCCCATGACCTTCATATTGTATTTCCTCGTAATTTTCTCCAGCAACGTTACCAGTTGCATTTTTTATTGCTGTTTCTCTTTTATCTTTTGGTAGATTTTCCTTGCGTGCAGCAAATATAGCAGAGCGAAGGCGCGGGTTGAGTTCTGGATCGGGTAGCCCTTGCTTTGCAGCAACTGTTATTTCTCTAATCAGCTTCGTAAATTTTTGAGAGCGCTTTGCATCCTGAGTGCCTTTCCGATATTTTATATTTGAAAATTGTGAATGACCAGCCATATTCAAATAGTTAAAAACCTAATTATATATCAAAGCATAGAAAAAGCTAAAGCAAATTTTCAAGCCTCTGGCTTGGCATCTTGCAGATTTTCTGCTAATAACATACTTTCATACTGCTCAGCTTCTAAGTCAAGGCCAAGAGCTAAATGTGCTGCTACTAAATAGTTAATAGACTTAGAAAAATATTTAGAATCTTTATAGCTTGCCATATTCTGGAAACGCTTAATTGCTGCTAAATATTCACCACGCCTCAGGTAAAATTTACCGATAGAGTACTCTTTTGTTGATATATGCTCTGTGATCAGCTTTGCTTTTTCCTTCATCTCGTCTACATATTCGCTGCCTGGAAAGAGATTAATGTACTCAGTGGCTAGCTCTAAAGTTTTATATGCAGTTTGCTGTCCAAGTTGCACTTTATTAATTTGCATGTAATAAGATAATACTCTTAAGTAGTATACATATGGTAAATCTTCACCATTTGAATAAACATATATATAATCATCCATATCACTTGCAGCATTTCTATAGCTACCCATATTATAGTGAGAAACCCCAGATAATAATTTTGCTTTCCTTGCCCAATAAGAGAAAGGGTACAAATCCTCTATCTTTTGAAATGCCCTAATAGCTTGTTTATATTTTTTCTGGTCAAAAAGTTCAACTGCTTCTTCATATAGTTCAGTTTCAGTTTTAGTTTTTTCAAGATCATTCGCATACGATTGTGTAAAGGAGCAAATTAGGAAAATAAAGCACGTGATTAAAGTCTTATACATAAGATTTTTTTCGATCAAAATAAAGTATAGACCTAAATATTACTTAAATAAATAAATTTCTTAGGCAATAGCCGGTCCTTCTTCTTTATAACTACGGTCAGAACTACCTGCATTTCTTGATTCACCTCGTCCTTTCACTTTTGGATCTTTCAGCGTCTTACTGTAGGAATGTATAGTTAAGACCTGTACAGCCATAAAAATTGCAATACCTATCAAGCCTAAAGTAGGTCCAACAGCAGGATTTAAGGACGATGCTAATGCCATTAACATTATCCTTCTTATTAAAAACACAGAAGAACCAGCAAGCGCCAATCCGGCTACAGATATATTGCTAGTTTTCTTGCTAGATTTCTCATCAAGATCAGACTTTTCTGTTTCCTTTTTCTTATTTTTTTTTATGCTTATCAATATAAGAAACAAGAGTTGCAAGAAAAGCAATTGCATTGGCAAGAAATAAAATTGCATCCTCTGCTGCTTCAAGTGAAGATGTTTCACCCATTATCATACCTACAATAACCAGTGCAGTTGTTATAGCCTCAATATAGATCAAACACTGACCTATATCAGAAATATTGTGCTCTTTTTCCTTTACTTCCTCTCCATTTTTAATATTCTCCAACTCTCGTTCTTTTTGTGCTATTTTCCTATTATTGTAAATTAAATATAGCGTACAAATAAGAGATAGGACCATGAAAGGTAATATAGTGTGGCTTAGCGCGCCACTTATCACGCCAAGCAATACCTGATCGCTACATATTTTTTCCAGTTCAATAGCCATAAATAATGCAAATGGAACCATTGTTACCAATGATGCACATTGTCTATATAGTTCTCTTTTTTTTAACGTTAATAACTCTTGCTCAAGCTTCTTCTTTTTTTCTGCTTCTTCTTTTAGTGTTAATAACTCTTGTTCTAGCCTTTCTTTTTTGACTTCTTCATCAACCGTTGGCCAAAAATCCCCAAAAAAACTCCTCAGGAGAAAACGTAGTCTTAAAGTTATCAGTCATATAAACCCTATTAACTAATATATTATACAGGATTTTAACTATTCAGTCAATATTATGAAAGTATTAACTACTCTTGTCTATTAACTACTCTTGTCTATTAACTATTTCCTAGGAGATTTAATCAATCTGTTTGATGCCGGCTAGGATATAATTATAGCCCGACCACACAGTTATAATAGCTGCAACCCATAAACAAATCGCACCTATATATTGAATCATATAATAATCGTTCATTATTAGCGCTACTACAGCAACCATCTGCAAAAATGTTTTAATTTTTCCAGCTTTGCTTACAGGCAGACTAACATTTGTAGCTATCAGAAACTCCCGTAAACCTGAAACTAATATCTCCCGACAGATGATGATAATCGACGGTACTATTGTAAAATCATTTATCTTTTGCTTATAAATTAGCATAATTATTGTTGAAACCACTATTAATTTATCAGCAATTGGATCAAATAGCTTGCCAAACTTTGATTGGACTTTCCACGCACGCGCCAGGTAACCATCAAAAAAATCCGTAATGCACGCAAACATAAAGATTGATATTGTTATCAGGCCTGCATATTTATTTTCTATATAAAAACTTAATATTATTGCTGGTATTGCAAGTGCACGAGAAATTGTAAGCAAATTAGGCACGTTTTTCTTAAGCATGTAATATCATCTTACGTAATAGGTAAACTTATACAGAAGTACAACAGAGTTCACAAGCTAATAGTTTACAATTGAACATTCATAAAAACTCCATATACTTAAAAAATACAAGCTTAAAATATAAGGATGTAATGATGAACGATGATTTAGATAGTACCATAAAACAAGAGGCACTTAAGTATCACAGTAGAGGTGGTAACCCTGGTAAAATTTCAATCATGCCAACAAAACCTTTATCTACCCAGTATGATTTGTCACTTGCTTATTCCCCTGGCGTTGCAGCTCCGTGTCTTGAAATAGCTAAAAATCCTGAAGCTGTTTATGATTATACGGCAAAAAGCAACTGTGTTGCTGTCATTTCAAATGGCACTGCAGTGCTTGGACTTGGTAATATCGGTCCTCTTGCTGCAAAACCTGTCATGGAAGGCAAAGCTGTTTTATTTAAGCGTTTTGCTGATATTGATGCAGTTGATATAGAAGTTGGTACAGAAAATATAGAAGATTTCATCAATGCAGTAAGGTATCTTGGGCCAAGTTGGGGGGGGGTAAATTTAGAAGATATAAGATCTCCCGATTGTTTTATAATAGAGAAACGCCTGAATGAACTGATGGATATTCCAGTGTTCCATGATGACCAGCATGGAACTGCGGTGGTTGTTGCAGCTGGCATAGAAAATGCTCTTGATATTGTTGAAAAGAAATTAGAGGACGTTAAGATCATTATGAATGGTGCTGGAGCAGCCGGTATTGCATGTTTAGAAATACTAAAGTCCATGGGCGCTAAAAATATAGTGCTGTGTGATAAGCAAGGAGTACTATACAAAGGTAGAAACGAGGATATGAATGAGTGGAAGGAAAAGTATGCAATTGATACTTCCGAACGTTCTCTACTTGATACAATAAAAGGCGCTGATGTATTCATCGGACTATCTGCAAAAGATGTGTTAAATGAAGAGATGTTAAAGAGTATGGGCAAAGACCCAATTATTTTTGCTCTTGCCAATCCCGATCCAGAAGTAAGGCCTGAGTTTGCAAAATCTGTGAGGCCAGATGCAATAATTGCAACTGGTAGGTCAGATTACAACAACCAAGTCAACAACGTAATGGGTTTTCCTTATATATTTAGAGGGGCACTTGATGTACATGCAACAACAATAAATGATGAAATGAAAATTGCAGCTGCAGATGCAATAGCAAAGCTTGCCCGTGAGCCAGTACCAGGTGAGATATCTGCAGTCTATGGCGGTCGTAAAATGGGCTATGGACGTGAATATATAATACCTACTCCATTTGACCCAAGATTAATTTCTATAGTAGCTCCTGCTGTTGCAAAAGCCGCAGTTGATTCAGGTGTTGCAAGAAAGGCAATACAAGATTGGAGTAAATATGAAAATCAATTAAAATCTCGTCTTTCTAATGTTCTCAGCACGCTGAATTTACTATCTTCACATATGTAATTTATTGGATAAAGTTAAAAGTGATAAACCAATCCAAACTCTAAGCCATATATGCCAAACCTATTGGTAATGGTTGCAGTTGTTGATTCAACACGTGCAGTTTCATCAACTTTACTTCCTCCACCGGCAGGAATATATCCTTCACCAGCTAGTATCTTTATTCCTGGTACAATATCTTTAAATTGGTTATCAAGGATACCAAAATAGCGTAAACCAGCAAATGCTTGAGTTTGTGCTGTAAGTTGGTGATTGATACCAAGTTTTGCTTGGTAAGCCAAGGCATATCTGGTTTTTCCTAGAAATTTAACCCTAGTTACACCTGCACCAATACCAACATATGGGGTGAATGGCATTTTTGCTATATTAAAATCACGATATACATTGACCATTCCAGCTAAGTTATTAAAACCTTCATTTTTCATCTTAAATGCAGCTCTGAACTCTGCCTCAACACTACAATTTTCTTGAATGTGAATATCAACCTTTCCACTTCTTCAAGGTGAATTGCATTCCGCTCCAGTAGACGCATCATTGTGACGACGAAGTTCAATATATCTTGCTTTTTTCTTATCTGAATAATCTTCATCATATAAGTTAGTCTGAGAATATAAGCCTTCAAACTCAACTCTCATATTTTTGAATAAATACCCTATTGCAGCACTACCGGCAAACCCTGGAACATATTTAGGACTGTATCCAGCTTCAATTCGCTCCTTCTTATTAAAACTAAAAACCCCTCTGTTATATTATCACCTGCATCTTCTTTTCCTTCTAGAGAACCTATTGCATTGAAGAATGCTCCAAAATAGTTAGCTTTGATGTAAACATTCTCTAAGTTATTTATTTTATCATCGTAAGATAAGCACCCAAATGAAAAAGTTAGCAAAACCAATAGATATGTGAATTTAAATCTTTCGCCCACCACAAAGCCTCCCTGCATAATTTGTCATTCCATTATTATAGTATGCTTCTATTTTTTATGATAGCAACTTTTTATTGCGCTCAATCGTTTTAGATTTATAATGAAAGTATTGTAATTTAAAGCAAATCAATGACTATTGCAATTCACGAATTAGAGAGGATCATCAAACAATCGTTCCCCGACGCTGATATAAAGATTCATGATCTTGCTGGAGATGATGACCATTATCATTTAAAAATAAACTCCAAGTGTTTTCTTGGAAAGACAAAAATAGAACAGCATAAAATGGTATATAAAGCTCTGGAAGGTCAGTCTATACACGCCTTGCAACTGGAAACTAATACTTAAAAATAAGGTGAATTTATGAGCAATTTTGAACAAATAAAAAAAGATATAACAGAAAATGATGTGGTATTGTATATGAAAGGCACTTCTGATTTTCCTCAATGCGGATTCTCTGGACTCGTCGTGTCAATCCTAAAAAAATTGAACGTGAAGTTTAAGTATATTAACGTGTTGGAGAATGATGAAATACGTGAATCTATAAAAAAGTTTTCTGATTGGCCAACAATTCCACAATTATATATAAAGGAAGAGTTTATTGGTGGTTGCGACATCACTCGCGAGATGTACGAAAAAGGCGAACTGCAAAGTTTATTGAAGGAAAAAAATTATTGCGGAATAAGTACCAAGAAACCAGTGCCCAGACGCTGGATAACGTAGTATAGCTATGAAAAAGGATCTTATGTCTTAAACCGTATCCGTTCAGGGGAGCGGCAAAATAAGGTAGACAAAGCAAGATAATAATGTTGATGTTAACACTATTGTCAAGTTTACTGGCCTTTCTATTAGTGAGATTGAAGAATTAAGTGTGAGCGGTTACAAATAATTTACCATTTCTTCTGGTTTCACTATCCTTTCAAACTCTTCCTCAGTGAGCAGTTGAAGTTTTGCTGCTGCTTCTTTTAGAGTGATATTTTCTTTATAAGCAAGCTTCGCTATTTTTGCTGCATTGTCGTACCCTATATGCGTATTTAATATAGTGACCAACATCAACGACTGATTCAGTAAATCTTTTATCCTCTCTTCATTTGCTTTAATACCAACTACACATTTTTCTGTAAAATTTAAACTTGCGTCAGCTAAAAGTCTTATAGACTGCAAAACATTGTAAATTATCACTGGCTTAAACACATTCAATTCAAAATGACCGTTTGAACCACTAATGGTTACAGCAACATGATTTCCCATAACTTGAGTGCATACCATAGTCACCGCTTCACACTGAGTTGGATTCACTTTACCTGGCATAATTGAAGAACCAGGCTCATTTTCCGGTAACATTATTTCCCCAATTCCGCATCTTGGACCAGAACCAAGCAACCTTATATCATTTGCAATTTTCATTAAACTGACTGCTACTGTATTGAGTGTTCCACTGAGCTCAACTAAAGCATCATTTGCTGCTAGCGCTTCAAATTTATTGCCTGCTGAAGTAAATGGAAGGTTAGTAATTTCTGCAACTTGGCTTGAAAAATCTTCAGCAAAACCCTTTTTAGTATTGAGTCCCGTGCCAACTGCAGTGCCACCTTGTGCAAGCTCATATATATCACTTAAAGTTGATTTTACTCTCTCTATCCCCTTTTTAATCTGGACTGCATAGCCAGAGAACTCCTGTCCTAGTGTTAGGGGCGTTGCATCTTGCAGATGAGTACGTCCTACTTTTATTATATCTTTAAATTCCTGAACCTTATTATCCAGCACCTTATGCAATTTTTCAAGATTTGGAATAAGCAAGCAGTTTATTTGCTCTGCTGCTGCTATATGCATTGCTGTTGGAAAGGTGTCATTTGACGACTGACCATAATTCACATGATCATTTGGATGTATTGGAGATTTACTACCCAAATTACCACCTAAAATCTCTATTGCACGATTGCTGATCACTTCATTCATATTCATATTAGTCTGCGTTCCGGATCCGGTTTGCCAAACAACAAGCGGAAATTCATTATTAAATTTGCCATCTATTACTTCCCTCGCGGCTGTGCAAATTGCGTCCCCTACCCTATCATCTATAACACCATGTTTCATATTAACACGCGCTGCTGCAAGTTTTACTATTGCTAATGCTTTAATCAGAGGCTCTGGCATTTTTTCTGTGCCAATCTTAAAATTTTCTAAAGAACGCTGAGTCTGCGCTCCCCAGTAATGTTCACTTGGTACTTTTACTTCCCCTAAGCTGTCTGATTCTATTCTCGTCTTTCTATCCATATTTTCCTCCTGGTGTTATGCAAACTGGTTCACTACATAATTTTTTCATGCCTACTTCTTAGTTAATTAAATCATACTAGATCCAAGTAGTCAAGTGTACGAACATTGCAATTTTCAGGTAACTTGCATGGTAGATGTACAACTGTACGAACATTGTCTAGCAGGAGGGTGTCATCCCAGCGCCCCATAAGTGTTGAAAGTAACACAAAAAAGACATAAAGAACTATTATTGCAAGAAAATGGAGGCAATAATGGATCAAATAGAAAGAGTACTAAATTTAATAAAAGATGAGGATTTAGAAAGGCTAGGAAAATTAAGTGAAGTAGATAAATGTAATACTAAATTGTTGGGCAAGATTATATTTAAAGGTCTAATGAAGTTAATATTAATGGGGCAAAAAACAAGCCTAAGAGCGCTAGAAATGGTAATAGACAGGTGTATAATGGATAAGAATAGCGATAAAAGTACAGTAACATACAGTGATTTGTCAAAAAGGTTAAAAGTTATAAATCCAGAATATTTTAAGGGAGTATATATTGATTTGATGAGCAAGATTAAAAAGCTATTACCCCAAAAAACATCAAATAACTTACATAAGTTTGATTCGACGATCATAAATTTATCGGGATATCTCATAAAAGATGGGCTAAAAATAGGCGGTAAAAGTAACGACAGTCAAGTTAAAGTGAGTGTAGGATTAAAGGATCAATTGCCGACAAGTATAAGATTTTGTAAAGGACAAGAAGAAAGTAGTGAAGATATGGCATTAGTGAGAGCAATTAATGAAGCTAAAGTTGAAAAAGAGGATATTTTATTATTTGATAGAGGAATCAGAAAAGTTGGAACTTTTGCCGAATTTGATGAAAAGGAGTACAAATTTATCACAAGAGTTAAAGTAGGAAGAAAACATGATGTTATAAGCAGGAACAAAGTTATAAGAGAACAAAAATCGGATGGATCAGAGATTTTAGAAGATATAATAGTTAATCTTTATCGTGCACGAGGTAAAGTGGCAGAAAAGCATGATCTACGGCTAATAAAAATCAGAAATAAAATTGGAGATGAAATATGGTTTTTGACAAACTTGTTTGAAATGCCAGCTTATGAAGTAACAGAGCTATATAGGCGCAGATGGATATAGAAGTGTTCTTTAAATTTATAAAGCAAAATCTTGGATATAAGCACTTTTTAAGCCATACTATGAATGGCATGAAGGTGTATATTTACATGATTATTATTACGGCTTTGTTATTTCTTGTTTATAAAATCAAAAATAATCTACATGGGTTCAAAATAGCATTACTGCAATTCACATTGGATCTAAATGACTCTTTTATACGTTCGATTGTTTTACTGTCGGGAGGTAATTTACATGCCGTTGATCATCTCATATCACGTTATTTTTGATACTTTCAACACTTATGCCCAGCACCCCTATGATGTCATCCGAGTAGCCAACACTGGTTTCCATCCAAGACGGTGTCATTCCAGTGCTTGACACTGGAATCCAGACTTTAATTGTTATACTTGTAAATAATCTGGTGAAAATAAACGTTCATCTCAAAATGCAGTATTTTTGTTGAAATAGCTCAACTGGATCCCAGTGTCTGGGCACTGGGATGACACCATAGGAGGCTACTTGGATGACAAAAAAAGGAGCACTGACCTCTCTTGGGCTCTTTTAGCTACAAACGTTAAGAAATTTACCAAATGAAAAAAAAGGCAAAAGAAGCCCTGGGGTTATTATCCGCTTTAAAATATTGGCGTTTTTTATGTTTTAAACGCTTGACAAGCGGAATTCAGCTGCTTTTAATTGCAACTAACCTACGCTGCAAATGTTTAAGAAGTTTACTAAGCAGAAAAAAAGACAAAGAATCCCCGAGTTAGCTAGTCTTTTACTATCTCTGTCGAGTATTGGCATTTTTTGATGTCTTGTAACGCTTTATAAGCGCGTTCAGCTTATTTAGATAAAAATCTAGATGTAGATGAAGTTTTGTAAAGACATACAGTATCTATATACTGCAAAAAATTGAACATAAGACGCCGATACATTAAGTAATCCTTACCTTTTAATCTGCAGATTGGCGAAAGCAAATACAATAGCTTCAGTTTCATGATAAGGGGGCTGGCGAAGGGTGTCAAGTAAGTTTTTCGTTTCTGACAGCTGTTAACGTGCTGCCAAAAGCTATGCAAAAAGTCTATTGACAAGTGATTAAACTATAATGTAGCCTATCGCCATATATCCTGGGGTGGGTTATTGTGAGGCTTTTTCACTTTTTATTCTTATTAATGTGTTTTTCTCTGTATTACTATGCGGGTTTTATATTTTCGCCCTGCCCAAAAGCTACGGTTTGCTTTTCACCTGGAGAAGATTGTGCTGTGCCGATAATCAGCGTAATAGATCAGTCTAAAAAATCTATCCTAGTTCAAGAATATACATTTACTCTTGAAACAATTGCAAAATCTTTGATCAATGCTAAAGAACGTGGCGTTGATGTTAAAGTCATCTTAGATCAATCGCAACTCTACTCAAAATATAGTGTTATAAATGAATTATTTTCAGGTGGAGTACCAGTTTGGATCGATGATAAGCCAAAAATTGCTCATAATAAGATAATGATTGTTGATAATCAAAAAGTTATCACAGGGTCGTTTAACCTGAGTAAGACAGCTAAAAAAGGAAATGCTGAAAATTTATTAATTATTACAGATTATCCTGAATTGATTCAGCAGTATGTGAAAAACTGGGAGGCACGAATGTCACAGTCTTATAAATATGCTCCCAACTAATCAAAAGTACTTGCTTAAAATCAGTTCTAAAAACAGCAAGAGAGAGAGCTTTTTTGATTGACTGGCATAATGATTATGATATAATAAACCAAAAGTTTAAGGAATAAAGTAATGGATTATACAAATGATGCTGCCGGTAGCTACACTGCCGTTCATGATTTTTTTCAAAACAATGGTGTTGGAGATTACAAAGTTCAATGCAGTTATGGTGGGGTACCGTATGCTACTGATGAGTACGTGCATTCTGGCGATAAATTTTGGAGTAATAATTTTATAGACTCACATTTTGGAAGGGAAATAAAAATGTATCCTCGAAGTGAACTTTTAGCTAAAGAATATGATGGAAGTACGCTGCCAGTTTCAATATCACTAGATAAGGATTTAATAAAAATAAAGGAATGTCAGAAAAAAACGAAATTTGTGGAACTAGAAAGGGAGTCAGGCAATTTAGTGTATGATAAGCAACAGCATGTAAAGTGTTACACAACGAAGCTATCATATGATGATGTGCATATTTACAATAACGATAAAGTTTCAACATTTAGCATAAAATACGACGTGCCAAATGATCCGAAATACAGTTTAAATATAACATTTACAAAGGTTAATGATAATAAATCAGGATTTTGGCAAAAATTTAAAAACATGTTTTAACGTGACCATTCACTGGTTTTTACTCAATCAACCAACAACAGTTAATATCAAATTTTTATAATTAAAAAATATGCTATTTTTTAAAACTTTCATTCTCCTTGACTCTGTCAACTTCACAAAACAACTCTTGGACCAAATGTATCTGGCATAACACCTTTTGGTAACTTGCTACTTCTTTTTTCCCCGCATCTCCGACAACGGCCATTGATATTCCACTACATAAGGCTTGATTTTTGGTAGATCAACTTTTTTATGAATAATACTATGCTTCTCCTTAAGTTGACCATTTCCCCTAAACGCTATTAGCTTCCTTAAAACTTACATTAATGCCTATTTTGCCTAAACTGAAGCGTCTTTTCCAATTTTTTCTAGCATCAACTCAGCAGCTTTTTGTTCAGCAATCTTTTTACTAGAAGCGCATGCAGAAACTTTACCATAATCTTCTATGCAAACTGATATAGTAAATTCAGGATTGTGCGCTGGTCCAGTTTGTTTTACAAGCTCATACTCTGGTAAAGGCAATTTGTTTTTCTGAGTCCACTCTTGCAGTGAGGTTTTAGGATCTTGAGGGGGGTCAAGCATGCCTTTAGCTAACTTTTCCCAATATTGGATAATAAATTTTTCAACATTTTCAAGCCCGCCATCAATATAAATTGCACCTATTAGTGCTTCAAGCGAGTTTTCTAAATTTTTTAAGTTACATCTCCCTCCATTGCAGCGTTCACTATTATTCATGATGATAAAGCTGCCTAATTTTATTTCTTTAGCAACATTAGCAATGGTGTTGCCACAAACTAAATCCGTCTTTCTTTTTGCCAATGCTCCTTCTTTTTCTTCAGGAAATAGTTTAAACAGTGTGGCAGATACGACCATATTCAAAACACTATCGCCCAAAAACTCTAGTCTTTCGTAGCTTACAATCTGGTTTTTGCTATTCCTTTTATTTACGCTTGGGTGAGTTAGCGCCTCTTCTAATATTGCATAATTTGTAAATTTATAATCAATGATCTTAGATATTGCATCATTCAAACTCTTCATACCCATTATTTAAAAGAAAAACACTTCCTACCACACCTTTATACCAAAGAATTAGTTTTGTTTTATTAAAATAATACCAATAACTTCCAAAATATACAGTTTAATAGAGCTCTTGCATAGCCATTATTTGAGTAATGATTCATCGATGTTATTCCAGTGTCGGCTACTTAGGTGACAGAGAAGATGTTTAATGTATACAACCCACCACCTCACTAATGTTACTAAATCCATCTCTCCTTATTAGTTCTGCAAGTTCTAGATTAATTTTGTTTACAACTTGAGGTCCGTGGTATATGAGAGCAGTGTACAACTGCACCAAAGAAGCTCCTGCCTTTATTTTTTTATATGCATCAGCACCACTTGAGATTCCTCCGCACCCTATCAACAATATTTTGCCCTTAGTAAATTTGTACATATCGCCCAATAACTCGGTTGAAAGTTTGAACAGTGGTTTGCCACTCAACCCGCCACTCTCGTTGTGGTGGGAATGCAGATTATCTCTACTTACCGTAGTGTTGCTTACTGTTAAACCGTCAATTTTATATTCCAATGCAAGCTCAGCGATATTTTCTTTCGTTTGCTGATCTATATCTGGAGAAATTTTTAATATTATTGGTATGGATTTAGAATTATCAATTGATTTCCGGATGGATTTCAACAATTCCGATAATTCTTGCTTATTGTGCAGATTGCGTAAATTAGGCGTGTTTGGGGATGAGATGTTCAGCACTATATAATTGCTCTTTCCATATACTATCTTTATTAGGTCAACATAATCGCTGATTTGGTCCTTTGATGTACTGTTTTTTCCTATATTGATGCCAAAAATGCAGTCATCAAGCTTGGTTTTATCTATTTGTTTAAGAAAGTAGTCTATTCCTTTATTGTTAAATCCCAATCTGTTAATTACCCCTTGATCTTTAATTAACCGAAAAATTCTTGGTTTTTTGTTTCCATATTGTGGATTACGAGTTACAGTACCAGTTTCAATAAATCCAAAACCAAATGAAAGCATAGGCCTTATAACTTCTGCATTCTTGTCAAAACCTGCAGCCAGACCCACGGTGCTTCTGAGCTTATTACCAAAAAAATTCACACTCAAAGATTCTGGTAGCTCTATAGGATTCTTATAAGGTATTTTCTTTAATGCCATAATTGCCAAAGAGTGAGCAACTTCGGGCGGCAGTAAAAACAATAAATCACGTAATATCATTTTGTAAAACACTTTGCTTATTTTTAGTTTATTTTTTACCATGAAACGCTATAAGAGTATAACCATAACTTGAAAAGAAATTGATTTTACTTATGAATAATTTTCTCTATAGGTTACACACTTAAAGCTACTGTTGAATTGAGCAACTTTTACAAGATATAGAAAATGAAAGAGGCCGGGACCGGAATTGAACCGGTATAAAAGGATTTGCAGTCCTCTGCATAAGCCATTCTGCCACCCAGCCGTTTTTTATGTGTAGATATCCATTATATCTTTTAGCATAGATAAAGCTTCCTCCCTTTTGCGTTGGAAAGTGTTACGTCCAATGATTGAACCATTACCACCACCCTGCTTAATTTCTTTCGCTTCATTGCATATGTCATTCACTGATTTCGACTCGCCACCAGAAAAAACTACTATTCTTTTTCCTGCAAAACAAGATCTTTTAACATATTCAATTCTTTTAGATAATGATTCAATATTTTCTGTTTCTATTTTCTCCCTTTCCAAATATTTAGTTGGAAGTTTTACTTTTATTATATTAGCGCCAAGCAAAGCTGCCATGTGTGCAGCATAGGCAATAACATCAACCGCTGTTTCACCTTCTTTGGAAATTCCTTCACCGCGTGGATAAGACCATAGCACTACTGCAAGCCCATAAGATTTGGCTTCAGCTACGATTTCACGGGCTTCTTCCATCATATCGAAACACTTAGCAGAACCAGGATATATAGTAAATCCAACAGCCAAGCAGCCCAAACGCAGTGCATCTTTCACAGAAGAGGTTATTGCTTGATCAGAAGTCAGATTCTTCGAATGTAAGGAGTTGGAACTATTAAGTTTCAAAATAAGTGGGAGCATTCCAGCATAAGTTGAAGCACCAGCTTCAATCATACCAAGTGGAGCAGCATATGCACTTACTCCCGAATCAACTGCAAGCTGAAAATGATAATGTGGGTCATAAGCATCAGGGTTAACTTCAAAACTTTTTATTGGCCCGTGTTCAAACCCTTGGTCTACAGGGAGAATTACTAATTTGCCAGTGCCGCCAAGCTTTCCATGCATGAGAATACGAGTAAGATTTGCTTTTACCCCGGGGTTTTCACTTTCGTAGTGGTTTAAGATTTGTCTTATTTCTTTACTCATTAACGCTATGAAGTTCATTTAAAGTATAGCAAAAACCACAGTTGAAGCAAAGATCTTTTTACATTCTTTCTCCTGCAGCCATACCTATATTTAAAGGTGTAACGTTAGGATTGGTGGTGTGCTGTCGTGGCTTTTCTTGGATTAAATCTCCAAAATACATTTTGACAATAGGAAGAACAAGTGGCATAAGCACTAGCTTGTAGTCATACCATGCAAATTTTTCTTTATAACGCGAATTCTGGATTAAAGGAGAATAGAAAAGGCAGAAAACAGGGTAAACTCAGCAATTATAAAAAAATAGATGAGGTTACCCATGGAAGATATAACAAAACTGTTTTGTTTGGTCGATGATTTTTGCAGAGATATAGAGAAAAATTTTGCAGGCAAACTACTGCCAAATGGTAAAAAACCCACAAGAACAACGGAAATTGAGCACTCTGAAATCATGACAATAATCCTGCTATATCAACAATCTCCGTGTAAAAATTTCAAAACTTTCTATCTACACTACCTAACGTTGCTCTACAAATCAGAGTTTCCAAAGTTGCCTTCATATACCAGGTTTGTTGCTCTAAAGCCTAGGGTTTTGTGGCATTTAGCAATGTTGTTGCATTGGCTTTGTGGACAGTCAGAAAACACTGGAATTTCATATATAGACACAACTCCCATTGCAGTTTGTCATGCAAAAAGAATATCCAAAAACAAAGTTTTTGCTGGAATTGCAAAATTAAGCAAGAGTACTTACGGCTGGTTTTTTGGTTTCAAATTACATATGGTAATCAATGAAAATGGTGAAATTCATGCACTTACGCTAACAAAAGACAATGTTGATGATAGGATACCTGTGCCAAATTTGACGGAAAAATTAACCGGCCTTTTGTTTGGTGACAAAGGTTATATTGCAAAAGAGCTTTTTCAGAAGCTGTTTGACCGAGGTTTGAAACTTGTTACCAAGGTGAAAAAAGGTATGAAAAATACATTAATTTCGCTAAATGAGAAGATTTTACTGAGAAAAAGGTCTATCATTGAGACTGTTTTTGGTTACCTAAAAAATAGACTAGAAATTGAACACACTCGCCATAGATCCCCTGTTGATTTCTTGGTTCATATCTTTTCTACTCTCATCTCCTATTCCATCAAATCCAAAAAGCCTTCTATTTCCTATACTTCCTTCCTTAATCCAGAATTCGCGTTTAAAAAGGGCTTGAAAGTTTTTTGGCGCAATAAGTACCTGATAGAGTTTCTGCCTCATTACACCAAATAAAACTGAAAAATTTAAACGATACTCAGTAATTTGATCTGGGTTCCAAGGCCCTTGTGCATCACACATATGAAGCGATAATATATTGCACATGACCAAGTTTGCCCAAAATTCTTGTAATACAGCCTCTCCAGAAAAATTCTCTAACTCTGCCCCTACTTTGAGTCGTTTCCTCTATGTGCCACCTTAACACATAAGCTTTGCTCCAAAGTCTCGGTCAAAAACTCTGTTTCTCAGTTGGCTAATGTCAGCACTATAACTCTTACTTTCTGTCCTTTCATTTTATTTTTTAGCTTTAGAAAAAGCTTGCTTTGAGGGTACATGTCAATGGCTCCATAAGTTCACATTCTATTCCCAAACTTTTTTTAACTAACTTTAAAATCATAGAAAATACTGTCGAAAAAGGAAGTTTTCTTGTTCGTGTAAAACTCAACACAATGGATTTTCTGAAAAGTTTTCGAGTATATTGCATTTTTAATTTGTAAGATAAGATCTTTTCCTTTTTGCATGCCTCACCTAAAAAAGACACATTTTAAACTTTTTTGTTGCAATAAAATAGAAACAAAAGTGCTGTCCCTTGCACTCTTTGGATAATTTAATGATAAAAAATTTAGAGAGAAATTTTATACACTATCGCTGATATTTTTCCTTAAGTTGACACCATTGCCTGAACGGATACAACTTAATTTTTAATCTGCAGGAGTCAAGTTGAGAATGTCCAATTTTCCACTTTCTTTATAGCATAACATACTTCAGCGCCTCTTGCTCCTCTTGAAGTCCAATGGGCTCACCACTTATGTGTAAATTAATCGTTAATGTTGTACACGTTCTTTTCTTTTTCTACTCTCTCTTGCTCTTCAATACAATATATAGCAAGCGGATTAGCTTTAAGTCTTTCGACTCCTATTTCTTCTCCTGTTCCATCGCAGTAACCATAAGTGCCTAATTTTATTTTTTCTAACGCCTCCTTAATTTTTTCTTTTCTATCTTTTCGACGCTTGATTAATTCCTCGTTTCCACTATCTCCATCAGAATAGTATGTATCAATACTATTCTCTTCTAGTTCTTGTTTCTCCAGCTCAGCGAGTATTGACTGTAACTTTAAGCTGAAGTATTCCAGTTGTTTTACGCTCATATATTCTTCATCTTCTGAAGGAGTGTAATCTTCTGGTGACTTTATTTTTGGTAACTTTTCCATAATTGCATTATCAAAAAAATAATAAAACCTATATAATTTATGAACAAAAAATTATACTACCTCAAAGTAAACACTATAATTTATAATAAACATTTAAAAGCCTAGTATGATCGACTCAGTAAAAAAATTAGTAATAGATGATAAGAACTTTACCTATATAGTATGTATTTTTATCATAATGTTAAGTTTATCTTCATTTACACTTGAAAACAACAATAAACAAGAAGTTATGTTAATATTAACATGGATATGTGCTACATTTGTTTTGCAGATTTCTACAAATAATTTGTTTACATCTGATTATCATGATGGAATATTAGAGCAAATCTTTGTACAGCCACTCTCTTCTAGGCTTATAGTTGCTTATAAAATTTTCGCTCACTGGTTATTATTTGGGTTACCGATTTCAGTAATTTCTTCCATATTCAGCTTTGCAATTCTAGGCAATAGTATTGAACACTCAATAGCAGTTGGAGTGTCTTTATTATTTAATACGCTGATAATCATTAATATTTCAGCTACTGGAAATGCATTGATGATTGGTCAAAACAACTTAGCATCAGGAGTATCGCAAGTTCTTGTTTTGCCAATGATAATGCCAACCTTTGTATATTTTAAAATGCTAACTCAATTTGAAAATTTATCCTTGAATATTTATACACTACTAATCACCTTCTTAGTTTTTGTTATTTTGATTGTTAACAGCACCATAACTACTCACATGGCACTAAAATTTGCTGTGGAACAGGATTGAAAAATCTTACTGTTATTCAGTAGACTTCTTGCATAACCTAGAAAAAAGGCAAATAGTTATTATAGATTTAGGTTTATCGACAATTTGAAAAACCTTCATTCCAGCATCCTTCCCTGTCATCCAAGTAGCCCTTCGTTGTCATCCCAGTGTCAAAAACTGGGATAACAGCTAACCTGACAACCGTCATCCCGCTACTTGTTAGCGGCTAAGAGATACCGTGACGGTATGACGGTTCGCGGTGGCATGACGATAAGCCTCATCATCCCGCTACGTGTTAGCGCCGCGGCGGTATGACGATTCGCAGCGGCATGACGAGAAAGGGGCTACTTACGCAAATTCTGGATTAAGGAAGGAAGTATAGGAAATAGAAGGCTTTTTGGATTTGATGGAATAGGAGATGAGAGTAGAAAAGATATGAACCAAGAAATCAACAGGGGATCTATGGCGAGTGTGTTCAATTTCTAGTCTATTTTTTAGGTAACCAAAAACAGTCTCAATGATAGACCTTTTTCTCAGTAAAATCTTCTCATTTAGCGAAATTAATGTATTTTTCATACCTTTTTTCACCTTGGTAACAAGTTTCAAACCTCGGTCAAACAGCTTCTGAAAAAGCTCTTTTGCAATATAACCTTTGTCACCAAACAAAAGGCCGGTTAATTTTTCCGTCAAATTTGGCACAGGTATCCTATCATCAACATTGCCTTTTGTTAGCGTAAGTGCATGAATTTCACCATTTTCATTGATTACCATATGTAATTTGAAACCAAAAAACCAGCCGTAAGTACTCTTGCTTAATTTTGCAATTCCAGCAAAAACTTTGTTTTTGGATATTCTTTTTGCATGACAAACTGCAATGGGAGTTGTGTCTATATATGAGATTCCAGTGTTTTCTGACTGTCCACAAAGCCAATGCAACAACATTGCTAAATGCCACAAAACCCTAGGCTTTAGAGCAACAAACCTGGTATATGAAGGCAACTTTGGAAACTCTGATTTGTAGAGCAACGTTAGGTAATGTAGATAGAAAGTTTTGAAATTTTTACACGGAGATTGTTGATATAGCAGGATTATTGTCATGATTTCAGAGTGCTCAATTTCCGTTGTTCTTGTGGGTTTTTTACCATTTGGCAGTAGTTTGCCTGCAAAATTTTTCTCTATATCTCTGCAAAAATCATCGACCAAACAAAACAGTTTTGTTATATCTTCCATGGGTAACCTCATCTATTTTTTTATAATTGCTGAGTTTACCCTGTTTTCTGCCTTTTCTATTCTCCTTTAATCCAGAATCGCGTTTATAGGAGATGCTGCTGCTTGTTGACCTTCAGACTGGTTTATGGTTACGTAATTTGAGTTTATATCCGTCTTTTGCAGATTAACATTTAATAACTCTGATATTTTTTTTCCTTAGCTGGGGATCTTCACTAGCAAAATCTTTAATTTCTTTCTTTTTTTCCTCAACCTGAGCCATAATGTGAGTGAAAGAGTCATCGGTTATTTTGCTATCATTATTGTAATGATGACGTGATTCAGTATAAAAAACTTCACTTTTTTCAATTACCCTATCGCCTTGTTCTCTTATTGCACTAATTACTTTCTCTTTAAATAAACTACAAATAACATCTATTGCTTCTTTGGAAAAATGATCTTTTTGAAGAGAGTCGCGCAGTCTTTGCATAGGAGTTTCTAGATATAGTTTGCTACAGTAAGGAAAATGTACTTCGGTTTCCTTTACTACGGGTACGGAGATGTTTTGAGTATATATTTGTTCTTCATTTTTACCATTGACAGCTACACCACTATCAGTATGTACTTTGTTTAACTTCCTTTTTTTAGGAGGTAATTGTAGTGGCTTTTCTTGAAATGATGATCTCTTAATATCTTGAAGATTTTGGTATATAGGTTCTTCTTTCTTCGAATTTTCATAAATTGGTTCTTGTACTAAATTAGGACTAATAAATTCTTGTACTTTTTTTAGATAATCAACACCTTCTACTATTTTGCTATTTTTTTCTTTAGGTACTTTCACACCTTCAAATTCAATATTATTTATATCTTTTATATTAAGACCATTTTCTTTAAGCCATCCCTCTCTTTTGCTCATTGATACAACAAACTCCTTAATCTTTTTAATATTTGTTATATCATCATCAACCAACATCACAGTTTTTGGTAACTGACCATGCTTGTCTTTATATTCCACAATTGCCTTACAAATATGCAAATTCTTTCCAACCTCACTTTTTTGTTTTTCAACTGACCCTTGCAACCGAGTATCATAATCTTGTGGAAATCCACAAAACACAGAAATATTCTCTGCTTGTTTTTCAGATAAGCCCAAATGATTCTTTATAACCCTTCTCACAGCATTTGGATATCCTGTGTATGATGCAATATTCACTTCTATTCCTTTTGAAATTGCAAATTGTAATACAGGTTTTAGCTCCTTTTCATTTTTTATCCCGCCTTTATCCTCTATAAATTTTCTTATGTCGGCATCAGTCACTGCATTACTTTGAGTAGGATTAAAGTCAACTTTTCCTAACCAGCGAAAAGTATTATGCATGTGCGCATTAGTAATAGTTTGATCGAAGTCAAATATTAATAGAGCATTATTTCCTTTAGCCATACCTTTACCTCTAACCCTTATAAATTAAGGATAAAGGATAACATTAACAGACTAACTATTGATTAAGATACTTGAATTACTTTTTCAATTTTTCAACTTCGCTGATGGGTAATCCTGTTAATCTAGCAATAGTGGTAGTGTCCATTTTATCAGCAAGCATTTCCTTTGCCACTGCTATTTTAGCCTGTTTTTCGCCCTCTTCTCTGCCTTCTTGTCTACCTTTATCTCTAGCATCATCAAGACGTTGTTCCCAAATAGCAGCTTCTTTCTGTACACTCAAAACTCTTTCTTCGTATGCTGCTAGATCCTCTTCTTCCCAACTAAACTTGTCTAATTCATCATATGCTAGCTTTATTATTGGTGATTTTTCTGCAATATCTTTTAGGTCTTCATCTGTAGTATCTTCTGCGTACTTGAAAAAAAAGCACCAGCGCTCTATTGTACTCTCTAGCTGCTCTACTTTATTTTTTGCAAATTTAGGCAACTCAATAAAGACAAATTGAAAATCTTTTAAGTAATGTCCGTTAGTCTTTATATCACGTATATTGTGAGTAGAAATATACTCAACCTCTGTAGGAAATAGCGTACTATTGGAAATAGCAATAAAGAATACTTTCTTAAAATCAATGTAATTGCCTGATTGTCTTGAGTAGGCTTTGGCAGCATAAAGTTGGGCACGTTTTTCAAAGCACTTGTCTCTAGCGAGCTGCATCTCCGCAATATATCTATTCCCGAAAGAATCCTTACAGAGGACATCAACAATACTCTGTTTATCAGAAGCAATCTCAGGATCCATAATAGTGCTAAGAAACTTAACATCTTGAATTGTGTTAACACCAGTAAACCCTAAGATGTCATTTAAAAAGTGAATAAGAATATTCTTATTTTTTTCAGTGCCGAACACTCGTTTGAAGGGCAAATCATATTTAGGATCGAGAAATTTAGAAAAAGCCATAAGAAATCAACCTAAAAAGCATTGATAATTATACACAATTCTGAAGAAATATTCAACTCTTTTGTGTTTAAATCTTATTTTTTTAAACTTTGGGTATGTTAGAGAAAAAAACGACTGTCGCAGATGGCCCAAGAATAGCACCCTCTGCTTTAGACGTCCATTTGGTACATCTTTTACAACCTCTTCTGTAAAGCGCCTTATAAGCCCAGCAAATGAATTCATGGATTTAGGAGCTATAAAGAGCTTTAAAAACACTTATTTTTGGTGTGAGAGGTTAACCTCCTAATAAAAATACGAGCCCAAAAGCTCAATTACGATTTACCTAACATCGTGAGGACAGGTTCATTAACCTCCCACACCTTTACATGATAAAGATCTTGAAACTTAATGTCAACATTTCAGTAGCAAATTTATGTTAAATCTATATCCTATTAACGCAAATTCTGGATTAAGGAAGGAAGTATAGGAAATAGAAGGCTTTTTGGATTTGATGGAATAGGAGATGAGAGTAGAAAAGATATGAACCAAGAAATCAACAGGGGATCTATGGCGAGTGTGTTCAATTTCTAGTCTATTTTTTAGGTAACCAAAAACAGTCTCAATGATAGACCTTTTTCTCAGTAAAATCTTCTCATTTAGCGAAATTAATGTATTTTTCATACCTTTTTTCACCTTGGTAACAAGTTTCAAACCTCGGTCAAACAGCTTCTGAAAAAGCTCTTTTGCAATATAACCTTTGTCACCAAACAAAAGGCCGGTTAATTTTTCCGTCAAATTTGGCACAGGTATCCTATCATCAACATTGCCTTTTGTTAGCGTAAGTGCATGAATTTCACCATTTTCATTGATTACCATATGTAATTTGAAACCAAAAAACCAGCCGTAAACGCGAATTCTGGATTAAAGGAGAATAGAAAAGGCAGAAAACAGGGTAAACTCAGCAATTATAAAAAAATAGATGAGGTTACCCATGGAAGATATAACAAAACTGTTTTGTTTGGTCGATGATTTTTGCAGAGATATAGAGAAAAATTTTGCAGGCAAACTACTGCCAAATGGTAAAAAACCCACAAGAACAACGGAAATTGAGCACTCTGAAATCATGACAATAATCCTGCTATATCAACAATCTCCGTGTAAAAATTTCAAAACTTTCTATCTACATTACCTAACGTTGCTCTACAAATCAGAGTTTCCAAAGTTGCCTTCATATACCAGGTTTGTTGCTCTAAAGCCTAGGGTTTTGTGGCATTTAGCAATGTTGTTGCATTGGCTTTGTGGACAGTCAGAAAACACTGGAATTTCATATATAGACACAACTCCCATTGCAGTTTGTCATGCAAAAAGAATATCCAAAAACAAAGTTTTTGCTGGAATTGCAAAATTAAGCAAGAGTACTTACGGCTGGTTTTTTGGTTTCAAATTACATATGGTAATCAATGAAAATGGTGAAATTCATGCACTTACGCTAACAAAAGACAATGTTGATGATAGGATACCTGTGCCAAATTTGACGGAAAAATTAACCGGCCTTTTGTTTGGTGACAAAGGTTATATTGCAAAAGAGCTTTTTCAGAAGCTGTTTGACCGAGGTTTGAAACTTGTTACCAAGGTGAAAAAAGGTATGAAAAATACATTAATTTCGCTAAATGAGAAGATTTTACTGAGAAAAAGGTCTATCATTGAGACTGTTTTTGGTTACCTAAAAAATAGACTAGAAATTGAACACACTCGCCATAGATCCCCTGTTGATTTCTTGGTTCATATCTTTTCTACTCTCATCTCCTATTCCATCAAATCCAAAAAGCCTTCTATTTCCTATACTTCCTTCCTTAATCCAGAATTTGCGTTAGGAGAGGAATACCCACTGCTGCTTGGTGTAGGCAATTGCGATGATAGATCTTGTGTGGGCTCGAGACTGTCCATATCTTGACCTATATCAGTAAAAGCTTGATACAGAGTTTTTCTGTTGATAAAAACTTCTTTATTTTGTCCAACTAACTTTAATACTTCTTCTGAACTCGTTATTCCTCCAAATTTTGGCTCACCAATAACACTCTGTATACCACCAGAATCCAATTTTACGGTCATGCTACAGTCTATGCTGTTACCTTCAGAATCCTTAGCCTGCCAATTAATGGTCATTTCACATGAGCTTGAACCAGTAAAATCATAGTGCCTCTCATTGCCATTTTTCTTGCTTGCGGTTATTTGACTATCTTTCCCTAAAGATATATTATAAACCTTACCTTCACTGCTGGTCCTTAAAATATTGCTAATTTCTATTGGTTTTTCTTCATTTTCAAATCTAATTTTGAAGTCATTATCCTTTGTTGGATACACTAAGAAATTTTGACCAGGCAGAGACGACTTAAGTTCTTTATGCATTGCGTCTATTGATTGCTCAAATTTTTGGAACTCCTTTTCCCACTTTAAATTTATCTGTCCTGTAATGTTCTCATTTTTGCGTAAAGGACCAATAAAGTACCAGATGAGATTTTCTTCCTTTGGTTTTTTTATAAAATCCTGAAGATCGTTGCAAGATTCAATGACACTTAAAATATCATTTTTCTTCTGTTCATCCACATCTAAGCTTTGACTTTCAGCTATAAATACATTTTCGTTTTCCACGGCATAATTTTACATTTTTAGAAAGTATACTATAATATTAACAAATTTCTTTAAAAAGTCAACTAATTGTTTGATAAATAAACTTGTGCATTTGGCCAAAATGTTATATAGTAGTCACTTCAAGAAGTACAGTATGGACAATACCATTATAAGAAAATACGATATTAGAGGTATAATAGGCAAAGATTTGCAGATTAATGATGGGTACGAAATAGGCAGAAAGTTTGGCCAAACCGTAGCTAATGTTTGTGTTGGCTGCGATAGTAGAATAGATTCACCAGGTATAGAAAGAGAATTAATTAGGGGCTTAACTTTATCCGGTGCAAATGTTATACGCGTTGGACTATGCTCTTCACCTATGCTTTACGCTGCAACACAAATCACACAGGCGGATCTTGGTATCATAATAACTGCCTCTCATAACCCCAGCGAATATAATGGCTTTAAATTTTTTAGTAATAAAAAAGTCTTCTCAGATCAAGAGATAAAGGAAATTATAAGCAGTCCAATTAAAAACAGCACAAGAATTGGAAGCTTAATTAACATAAATATATATAGTGAGTACATTCGCATATTAAAAAGTGCAGTGAAGAATAATACTACACAGAAATTAAAAATAGCCTGGGATTGTGGAAATAGTCCAGCAAGTGGAATCATAAGGTATATTGAAAAGATCTTGCCTGGTCATACGCACATCGTAACCAATAATTCTATAGATGGGACATTTCCACTGCATGATCCAGATCCCATAGAGGAAAAAAATCTCGCTCAATTAATTGACGTTGTGAAGGAGTATGGATGTGATCTTGGCATTGCGCTAGATGGCGATAGCGATAGGGTGCGCTTAATTGATAATAAAGGCAACGTTGTTTCCAATGACCATTTATTTATAATTTTTGCACGTGAAGTGTTGGAGGAATATCCAGAAAGCAAAGTTATTGCTAACGTAAAAATGAGTATGAAAGTGCATGATTTTGTTAGCAAGTTAGGAGGGCAAGTTATTACCTGCGCTACTGGACATTCACTAGTTAAGAAGAAGATGGTAGAGGAAGAGGCAAAGTTTGCTGGTGAATTAAGCGGGCACTTCTTCTTTTCTGAGCTAAGTTTTGATGATGGGCTATATTCTGCTGTTAAAGCAGTTGACATTTTGCTTAAGAAAAACCAAAGCCTATCTCAGGTGATTGAGGATTTACCGAAGTTATATATCACTCATGAAGTAAAGATTGTAGTGAAAGATGAGAAAAAATTTCAAATAATTGAATCAATAAAGAAAACACTGGAGAAGCAAAACATTGTATTTTCAGATCTTGATGGTGTTAAGGTAACCGATAATAAAGGTTGGTGGCTTCTTAGGGTATCAAATACGCAAAACTGCATTACAGCAAGATGCGAAGGAGAGACTTTAGAGGGTTTTGAACTTACTAAAAAGGTTTTGTTCCATTACATTGATGAAGCAAGGTCTTTAAATTGTAGCTACTCACAGAAATAAATTTGATTTATAAAATTGACATGAAAGTATAAAGATAAATAGGCTAAATGTACTTATCACCTGGTCAGGCTGCAGCATTATTTCGTGTAACCGTTTGCGGGTCCACTTAATTCTGCAATTCTTTGATCTCACTCATGGAGAGGCCAGTAAACTTAACAATAGTGGTGACATCAACATTATTAGCCAGCATTGTTTTTGCAACTTCAATTTTTCCTTCCTTTTTAGCATCATCAAGTTTTTGTTCAAGAACAGCCCGTTCATCACGAATACGTTTTATTTCCTGTTCGTAGGCAATAAATTCTTTCTCTGACCAGTTGAATCTATTTAGTTCTTCATATGCCTTTTTAATTATTACATCACTACCTATTATCTTTTCCAATTCTTCTTCGCTAGTTTCATCTGCATATTTAAAATAATAGATCCATTTTTCAACTATACTCTCCAATTGGTCTTCTTTAGTTTTAGGAAATTTTGGTAACTCAATAAATGTAAAATAGAAATCTTTTAGATCATGCTCATTAGTGTCTTCATCTCGAATATTATGCTTTGATTTGTACTCAGATTTATTAGGAAAGAGAATACAATCAGCAATAGCTATAAAAATGATTTCTTTAAGATCCTGATATTGATCACCTTTATCATCTTGCCTTGAATAAGCTTTAGCAGCGTAATATTGAGCGCGTTTTTCAAAGCCTTTAGTTTTGGCAACTTGCATTTCGACTATTACTTGCACCCCATTTTCATCCCTGCAAAGAACTGACCTTACCCAGAAAAAGTGGAGAGAAAGAAAAGAGTTTTTTTGGGTAAAATAAAATTTTGGAGGATTAGAAATGGTAAGAGAATATACAGCAGAATTCAAATTGGAAGCTGTTAAACTGGCAAATGAACAAAGAAAGGCAGGTCAAACAATTACAAAAACAGCAAAGGATTTGGGAATAAAGGGTGGTTTATTAGGAAAATGGATAAAGAAACACAACGAAAAAAGTCGGCAGCAGAAGCATTTCCAGGTAGAGGTAACATGGCTCCTTATACCAATTCCCATTACAGGGCAAACAGATGGACAATGATGGAAGAAAAGCCATACTGAAGCAAGTAAAATAGCGAGGTTTAAATGGCATTAAGATCAAAATTATTGGATGAAAAAGTAGTAGAATCAGCAAAAGAAATGCTGAAGAAAGTAAGGAATAATGCATATGTTTCAAAAAAAACTAAATGCTGTAATTGCAGCAAAAAAGCACAGTATAACGGCTGTAGCAAAAATATATTGCATTTCAAGAAGCGCACTAACTTCGTGGGTAAAACTCTTGAAAATTGGCAGAGAAGAAAAACTGTTTGCTCCTTCACAACGTCGTAGAAAAACTAAATTAAATCAGGCTCAACTACAGCAAATTGAAGAGTGGATAGAAGAAAATCCTAATATCACCATTAAAGAAATGAGAATAAGAATCCAGGAAAAGTTCGGATTAAATATCAGCAAATCTACAGTACACCGCCATATGCAAAAGATGAAATTCTCATATATTACACCAAGACCAGTTCATAATGGACAAGATAAAAGCAAACAAGAGGAATTCAAAAAAAAATCTCAATGGAGCTATTAGCAAGTATCCAGAAAAGAGCTATTTTTCTTTGATGAATCACAGTTTGGCACACATTCAAAAGTTGGACATGGGTGGTTTAAAAAGGGGATTAGAACACAGGTTAAAACAAAATTAGGTAGGCAAAATTTCTATCTCTATAGTGCAGTTAATCCTAGAAATGGAGAGAGTTCTAGCTCAAATGTCAACACTGATTGCATGAACATATTTCTTGAGCAAATTTCGCAATATCTAGAAACACGAGAGGCTTTTCTCGTTATGGATTGTGCTAGTTGGAAAAAATTTAAAGGTACCTAAAAATATCGATATTATATACCTACCTCCGTACTCACCTGAGCTAAATCCTGTTGAGAGACTTTGGTTATATATAAAACAGAACATTTTGCGCAATAAAATATACGATACAATTGCTCTACTTGAGGGTGCTTTGTGCAAATTTATTACTTCTCTTGCCAGCTCCACAATTAAACAACTCTGCAATGTTTCCTATTTGACTGGACAACAATGAGAATTGGTATTAGAAATTTTTTATAACAAACAACGTCACTATTAACTATTGCATTCCAGAACAATTTGATGCATCATTCTTTTTGTAAAAAACATTCCAAACTTTCTCTCCACTTTTTCTGGGTAAGGTCAAAAAAAGGCTTTGCTAAAAAATGAAATAGATGTTTTTAGATTTGCCAGACGTGCCAGAAAATTGCGAAAACGTACATGGTATTACTTGAAACGCGAATTCTGGATTAAGGAAGGAAGTATAGGAAATAGAAGGCTTTTTGGATTTGATGGAATAGGAGATGAGAGTAGAAAAGATATGAACCAAGAAATCAACAGGGGATCTATGGCGAGTGTGTTCAATTTCTAGTCTATTTTTTAGGTAACCAAAAACAGTCTCAATGATAGACCTTTTTCTCAGTAAAATCTTCTCATTTAGCGAAATTAATGTATTTTTCATACCTTTTTTCACCTTGGTAACAAGTTTCAAACCTCGGTCAAACAGCTTCTGAAAAAGCTCTTTTGCAATATAACCTTTGTCACCAAACAAAAGGCCGGTTAATTTTTCCGTCAAATTTGGCACAGGTATCCTATCATCAACATTGCCTTTTGTTAGCGTAAGTGCATGAATTTCACCATTTTCATTGATTACCATATGTAATTTGAAACCAAAAAACCAGCCGTAAACGCGAATTCTGGATTAAAGGAGAATAGAAAAGGCAGAAAACAGGGTAAACTCAGCAGTTATAAAAAAATAGATGAGGTTACCCATGGAAGATATAACAAAACTGTTTTGTTTGGTCGATGATTTTTGCAGAGATATAGAGAAAATTTTGCAGGCAAACTACTGCCAAATGGTAAAAAACCCACAAGAACAACGGAAATTGAGCACTCTGAAATCATGACAATAATCCTGCTATATCAACAATCTCCGTGTAAAAATTTCAAAACTTTCTATCTACATTACCTAACGTTGCTCTACAAATCAGAGTTTCCAAAGTTGCCTTCATATACCAGGTTTGTTGCTCTAAAGCCTAGGGTTTTGTGGCATTTAGCAATGTTGTTGCATTGGCTTTGTGGACAGTCAGAAAACACTGGAATTTCATATATAGACACAACTCCCATTGCAGTTTGTCATGCAAAAAGAATATCCAAAAACAAAGTTTTTGCTGGAATTGCAAAATTAAGCAAGAGTACTTACGGCTGGTTTTTTGGTTTCAAATTACATATGGTAATCAATGAAAATGGTGAAATTCATGCACTTACGCTAACAAAAGGCAATGTTGATGATAGGATACCTGTGCCAAATTTGACGGAAAAATTAACCGGCCTTTTGTTTGGTGACAAAGGTTATATTGCAAAAGAGCTTTTTCAGAAGCTGTTTGACCGAGGTTTGAAACTTGTTACCAAGGTGAAAAAAGGTATGAAAAATACATTAATTTCGCTAAATGAGAAGATTTTACTGAGAAAAAGGTCTATCATTGAGACTGTTTTTGGTTACCTAAAAAATAGACTAGAAATTGAACACACTCGCCATAGATCCCCTGTTGATTTCTTGGTTCATATCTTTTCTACTCTCATCTCCTATTCCATCAAATCCAAAAAGCCTTCTATTTCCTATACTTCCTTCCTTAATCCAGAATTCGCGTTTATAGTGCAGGCCAGACGTCATACCGCCGCGAACCGTCATACCGCGATTCATTCCACAACTGTACGAACGTTGTGATTTGAGAGCAATTCCCACCAGTGGGGTGTCATCCCAGTGCCCAGACACTGGGATCCAGGAATTTTATTAAGTTGGTAAGCATAAAAGTAGCCATTTTATGTAAAAATACAACATTTTGATGATTATGAAAAAGCTGGATCCCAGTGTCAAGGACTGGGATGACATCATAGAGGCACTGGAATGACACCTTCCTAGTGGAAATTGCTCTCAAATCACAACGTTCGTACAGTTGTGGATTCATTCGCGGTATAGATCCCGCTAACAAGCAGCGGGATGACGGTTGTCGGTAAATCTTTTAGCTGTAGAAGTTAACTTTGCAGTTAACTTCTACAGCGTTTCAAGATATAGTTTTGATAATAAAGTGCTCGAATATACATGAAAACCATTTTAGCTGTTGAAACAAGCTGCGACGAAACTGCAGTAGCGATTGTAAATAGTGACAAGCAAGTCCTTGCTCACGAAATTCTCTCCCAAGCAGAACACAAAAAACGTGGTGGGGTGATCCCTGAAATAGCTTCACGTGCTCATATGAAGCATTTAAGTGGTCTAATAAAAAGCGTAGTGGAAAAATCTAACCTTAACTTTTGTGACCTCAATGCAATTGCAGCAACGTCAGGACCAGGACTCATAGGTGGATTAATAGTTGGTACAATGATGGCTAAAGCAATTGCGCATGTAGCACAAAAACCGTTCATTGCAGTGAATCACTTAGAAGCGCATACATTGGTTATTAGGTTACTGCATGAGGTAAAATTTCCATTTTTAGTCCTACTAATATCAGGTGGTCACTGTCAATTTTTAATTGCACAGGATGTAGGTAAATACATTAAACTTGGAGAAACGCTCGATGATTCACTAGGAGAAGCATTTGATAAAGTTGCTAAGATGCTGGGTTTAAGCTATCCCGGAGGGCCACTAATTGAAAAGTTAGCTAAAAAAGGCAATGGTGCAAGATTTAAATTGCCAAGGGCAATGATAAAACGTTCTGGATGTAACTTTTCGTTTTCTGGAATTAAAACAGCAGTAAAAAACTTAGTGCAAGAACTTAAAATGAGCGAGCAAGATGTGTGTGATGTATGTGCTTCGTTTCAAGAGTGTATTAGTGACATACTGCTGGACAGGGTTAGTAATGCGATTATTATGGCCGAATCTTTAAATATCAAAATCAATGACTTTGTGATTACCGGAGGAGTTGCAGCAAATAATTTCTTGAGAGAAAAATTAAAACAACACATAAACTTAAACATATTTTTTCCTCCCAACAACCTATGTACAGATAATGCAATAATGGTTGGATGGGCAGGAATTGAAATGTTACAGAAAAGCTATATAGATTCTCTCAATTTTGCACCAAGACCTAAGTGGGAGTTAGAGAGTTATTAAAAGCTCTCAATTCTGAATTATAGCTAAAGTGACTTAGGTTCTCTAATTGCACATAAGTCAACAATAATTTTCACACAAATCAAAACAGCATATCTTCTCCATAATCCTTGGTAATTCCACGTAAGTTAAAAGTAGCATATGGTTCTCTCCGCGGTCTGAGATGACAATAAATTTGTCAAGCCGCATTATACTTGTTAGGCGGAAGTGGACGGCAACATGTTTACCACGAAGTCTAACTAAGTTCTTGCTTGTCCCTTCCATCGGCATTGCTATCTTTATTTTCAATAAAATTATCGTCCTATGCTCTTTTGATGTTTATTGATAATAAAATTCTGTTTTATCAACCAACATCCTATGCATAATTACAGCTAATTTTCTTGCTACTGCTACAATTGCTTTTTTCATTCCTTTTTTCTTCGCAACTCCAGTTTTTTAATTTAAATGTCCTCTTGGTAACTGTAAGCATTGTTTGTGCAGCTTCATATAACATACTTCTACATTCCGCTGGTCCCATCTTTGATATGCTGCCATGCCGATCAACTTCTCCAGAAGAATATTGCCTTGGTGTCAACCATATATATGCTCCAACTGTATCAGATTTCTCAAACCTATGTGGGTTATCAATTGCAGCTTTATACATCATTGCTACTATAATCCCCACTCCTGGAACAGTAGTTAACAATTTACAATCATCGTCTTTTTCACCTTGTTCTGAAAGCATTTTGTCAAGCTTTCTTAATGACTTTTCTATTGCTTCCAAACTACAAACTAACGCTTCAATTGAACTCCTACTGATTTCATCCAAATTATTTATTGCCTCTTGTATTCTTAAAGCGAAAGTTTCAAATTTTGATCCTTTATCGACCATGTATCTTCAACAACCCTCTTATTGTTCCAATAACCTGCTGTTTGCTACACATTAGCTGTCTTCTGCTTCCAAGCGCTATTTTAATTTGACAACTGATTTTACTAACACTTCTCATCATCTGCACTATACCCCTCGCATCGTTTTTATCATTCTTATTGATTCTTTCAGACAACGCTGCTGCCATATGCCTTGCATCTACACAAATTACTGGTAATCCAAAACTCCTTAACTCTTTGCACATTGATATTGACAACTGTCCACTTTCTATTCCTATGGATTCGTATTTTTTGCCTTGGCTAATCTGCTATTGCCTTACTTTCTCTTGCAACAACTTCTTCCTTAACAATTTTTCCTTTCTCATCAACGATACTTATAAGACGCGAATTCTGGATTAAAGGAGAATAGAAAAGGCAGAAAACAGGGTAAACTCAGCAATTATAAAAAAATAGATGAGGTTACCCATGGAAGATATAACAAAACTGTTTTGTTTGGTCGATGATTTTTGCAGAGATATAGAGAAAAATTTTGCAGGCAAACTACTGCCAAATGGTAAAAAACCCACAAGAACAACGGAAATTGAGCACTCTGAAATCATGACAATAATCCTGCTATATCAACAATCTCCGTGTAAAAATTTCAAAACTTTCTATCTACACTACCTAACGTTGCTCTACAAATCAGAGTTTCCAAAGTTGCCTTCATATACCAGGTTTGTTGCTCTAAAGCCTAGGGTTTTGTGGCATTTAGCAATGTTGTTGCATTGGCTTTGTGGACAGTCAGAAAACACTGGAATTTCATATATAGACACAACTCCCATTGCAGTTTGTCATGCAAAAAGAATATCCAAAAACAAAGTTTTTGCTGGAATTGCAAAATTAAGCAAGAGTACTTACGGCTGGTTTTTTGGTTTCAAATTACATATGGTAATCAATGAAAATGGTGAAATTCATGCACTTACGCTAACAAAAGGCAATGTTGATGATAGGATACCTGTGCCAAATTTGACGGAAAAATTAACCGGCCTTTTGTTTGGTGACAAAGGTTATATTGCAAAAGAGCTTTTTCAGAAGCTGTTTGACCGAGGTTTGAAACTTGTTACCAAGGTGAAAAAAGGTATGAAAAATACATTAATTTCGCTAAATGAGAAGATTTTACTGAGAAAAAGGTCTATCATTGAGACTGTTTTTGGTTACCTAAAAAATAGACTAGAAATTGAACACACTCGCCATAGATCCCCTGTTGATTTCTTGGTTCATATCTTTTCTACTCTCATCTCCTATTCCATCAAATCCAAAAAGCCTTCTATTTCCTATACTTCCTTCCTTAATCCAGAATTCGCGTTATAAATATAGAATACTTCTTAGCTGTATCTATCTATATTTATTATAACATAACATTGATTATAATTCTAACATAGACAGATAGAGATTTCAATTACGTTAGTGTTATGGGTGTTAATAAATTTTTAATATACACCTTTACAAAAGAAGAAATCAAATGGCATCTTTTTTTAATAAAGTGCTAATAAAAGGAACGGTCACATTCGACCCTATAGATTCATTATCTATCTTCTCTATAATTTTATCAATGCTATAGAAAGAACGTTCTATTCTTGCTAAAATATAATTAATCACTTTTAAATCAATTTTTAACTGTTTATCTGAAAATCGTTTTATTAGCATAATTCTTAATAATTCCTCGCTTGCAGGCAAAATTTTTACGCTGATAGTTGATAATATTCGAGAACTTAAATCTCTTAATTTGAAGTTAAGCTTTTTTGGTGAAATTGAAGAAGTGATTAGCAGCCTCTTGTCACTTTCTTTCATGTAATTGTAACAATGTAATAACATTGCTTCATCTTTAATGTTTTGCACGTCTTCTAAAATAAAAGTATCGCTATATCTAATCTCGCTTACGAAGTTATTCACATTGATAAAAATTGCATCGTTTATTGATTGCCAAATATGAGCAAGATGAGTTTTACCGGAGCTTTTAGGTCCAAAAAGAATCAGACATTTCCAAGATAAATCATCAATTACTGAATTATATATGTGCTTATTTTCATCTAAGATGATGTAATTTTGCCGACTATAATCAGCTTGATTGTTGTTAAATAAATTTAATTGCACATTAAACCTCTTACGTAACCTCTTTCTGGTAGTAATTTTTGCACAAAAATTTACTTACACTCCTCAAATGTGTCAGGTATTCTGGATTCATTTCTCCTCTTACCATAAATTGATTATGCAAAAGGTCTGTTAGCCGTTTTTATAAAGCTCACTTTTAAAATATTTATTGATTGCATATTCTACTGATACATTGAACATTGCTATTATTGGAATAAAAAGTAATATACCTGTAAATCCAAAATATGAAGCGCATATAGTAATTCCCAGAATAATTACAGCTGGATGTATATGAACTTTTTTTCCTATTAATAAAGGAACTAATATGTTTGAATCTATTAATTGTCCAACACCAAATAATAGCAAAACAGCAGCACTTTCAAACCATCCACTAAATTGAGTGATAGCACTCAAAAACCCAATAATGGTATATAATAATGGCCCTACGTAAGGTATGAACGTTAACATTCCTGATAAAATTCCAATAACAATAGAGTGTTTCAATCCGATTATGCTCAGGCTTACAGAGTAAAAGATCATCATGACAATACATACATTTACCTGCCCCTTTAGATAATTAGATATAATGAAATCCACTTTGAAAAAATAATCTGCAATTTTTCCCCTGTAAGGAATAGGGATTAATTTATTAGCTTTTTCTATAATTAAAGGCCAATCACGTAATATATAGAAAAACACTACAGGAGTAATCACCATTAATGATACCGTGTTAAAGCTTGAACTTAACACTTGGATTATAAAGTTACTAGCAATATCAAGAGCATTCATGAAATAAGATACATAGTTGCTGTAATTTTCTGCTAGATTTTTAGATAAGTGATCAAATAAGCTATCCTCGATTTTTATATTAAGAAATTCTAATACAGAGGGGATTACTTTAAGCTTTAATGAAGGCACTTTACTCACTAAGAAATTTAATATTGAAGTAATTTGAACATATATAATAGGTAAAACAAATGTTATGACTAGTATAAAAGCTATTAATAAAACAAGTATTATAAAAATTACAGAACATGAACGTGGTATTCTATACTTTTCAAACTTGACTACTAGCGGATTAAACAAATATGCAATAATAATAGATATTAAACATGGAAAAATCATAGGACGCATCAGGAATAACATCCCTATTATAAAAAGCAGTATGAAACAAATAGTTATATGACGTTTTTGCATGTGTTTAGCATAGCTAATTTACTGAAAAATATGCAATTTATTTTTCCTATGTTGAAAGTATTTTACGATTTGTAATACTATCGTTTTTTACTAAAATTTAGTTGTTTAATCCGCAGGCAAAGATAGATTTTGAGCTCTCTAAATATCTCTTTTGCTATTATAATTATGCTAGTTAATAGGGGAAGTAACTTTTATATGATGTCAGAAATTTTATTTTTCGGAAAGAATCTTGGATAGAGAGGAAAGCTTCTACAAAAAGAAATATGTGCGCTAAGAAATACAAAATAGCAGCATTAATAGTTGCAGCGGGAGTAGGCAGTAGATGCAATTCTACGATTCCTAAGCAATATATAAAACTGGCAGGTAAATCTGTTTTATTTCATACAATTAAAAGATTTCTGGCTAACCAATATATAGATTACGTAAGAATAGCAATTAATAGAGACCATGAAAGTTTCTATGAGAAAGCTATATCACTAATTACAGACACTAAATTACTAAGCCCTGTATACGGAGGAGAAAACAGGCAAAGTTCAGTTAAACTAGGGCTTGAAAGCTTACAAAAAGTTAACCCAGATTTTGTAGTTATACACGATGCTTGTAGGCCTTTTGTGTCAGATGTTCTGATAGATAACTTGGTTGAATCTATGATTAATGATCAATATACAGGAGTAGTTCCAGCAATAGAAGTTGAAGACACTATGTCATTGGTGAGTAATAGTTTTATTGAATCTACGATTTCAAGAGGAAAGCTCAGAGCCATACAAACCCCTCAAATTTTTAATTTCAAAGAATTATTATCATGCCATCAATCAGTCAAAGAATTTACTGACGATTCATCACTAATGGTAGAGCACAAAAAACATGTTGCGATTATTAAAGGTGAGAAAAGCAATTTTAAGTTAACCACAAAAGAGGATATCAATATGGCAAAGCTTCTTTTTGAAGAGCCAAAATTTCGTGTCGGAGCCGGTTATGACATACATAAGTTCATTAAAGTTCAAAATGGTGCTGAAAGCTTTATAAAAATTTGCGGTGTGAAAATTGAGCACAACATGGCAATAGAAGCACATTCAGATGGTGATGTTGCAATACATGCAATCGTTGATGCAATACTCGGAGCACTGGGATGTGGCGACATAGGAGAGCACTTTCCTCCTAGTTCCTCTGAATGGAAAGATTGCAATTCATCTCACTTTCTTGACTTTGCTGCTAAAAAAGCAAAGGAAAAAGGGTACAGCGTGTCTAATTTAGATATTACTATAGTTTGTGAAGAGCCTAAAATATCGCCTTACAAAGTAGAAATGAAGAAATTCATATCAAAAGCATTAGAAATTGATGATGAATTTGTAAATATCAAAGCAACCACTGCAGAGAAATTAGGTTATATTGGAAGAAATGAAGGAATAGCAGTGCATGCTTCTGTGTTATTGCATACAAACTTTTATTGGGAATAGAAACGAAAAAACTTACTTGACACCCTTCGCCAGTCCCCTTATCATGAAACTGAAGCTATTTATTTATCTTCGCAATCTGTGCAGGTTAATGACAAAAAACTTAGGGTATTTGGCGTCTCATGTTTAATTTTTCGCACTACGTGCATCGCATGTCTTTAAAAATTTTTAGGTTTTTACCTATATAAGCCGAAACGCGCTTACAAAGCGTTTAAGACAGCAAAAAACGTCAAATTGACAAGAGAGAATTTGAATGCTAGCTACTACGGGGTTTCTTTGCCTTTTTTCCTGCTTAGTAAATTTCTTAAACACTTGCGGTGTAGGTTAGTTGCAAGTTAAAAGCAGCTAAATCGCTCTTAATCAAGCGTTTTAGAATAAAAAAAACGCCGATATTTTAGTACATGGTAAATAGCCAACCACCACGGGGCTTCTTTTGCCTTTTTTTCGTTTGGTAAATTTCTTAATATTTATGGCTAAACGACAATCGTCATCCCGCTACTTGTTAGCGGGATCTAGAGATACCGCGGCGGCATGACGTAGAACTGCTGTCATTCAAGTAGCTGACGCTGGTTTCCATCCAAGAGGGTGTCATCCCAGTGCCCAGACACTGGGATCCAGAAAAGTTTGCTTGTAAGCAAGCAAACTAGCATAGAAAGTGGTTACAACGTTTTCGATGAGATTATATGGAAAACTGGATCCCAGTGTCTGGGCACTGGGATGACACCCTTCCTGGCGGAGATTATTCTCAAATCACAATGTTCGTACAGTTGTGGCGGTATGACGTAGAAAAACTGTTAACTTAAATCTATATTGACATGTCCCATTTTACGCTTATCCCTAACCTCTTTTTTCCCATATATGGTTAAACTAGCTTTTTCGTTGCTCAAATACTTATGAGAATCATATATATCATTACCTATTATATTTTTCGTCATACAAGGAAAGCGTAATACTACTTCCTGCATAGGTAGCCCGCATATTATCCTAACTAGCTGTTCAAATTGACTAACGTTACATGCATCCAAGCTCCAGTGGCAAGAATTGTGAGGTCTGGGAGCTAGTTCATTAACTAACAATTCGTTATCTTTAGTAACAAAAAATTCAATAGCCAGAATTCCTATTACATCGAGCGCATTTGCTATTTTCTTTGCAGCTCGTTGTACCTCTTGAGTTAATTTACTATCTATTTTAGCTGGCACTGTTGAAGTATCAAGTATTCCATCAACGTGGTAATTTTCTGCTATAGGGAAAAAAGCTACTTTACCGTTTTTATCTCTTGCAACGACTATTGAAACCTCTTTCAGTAAATCAACACTTGCTTCAAGAATGTACTCTGTATTCCAATCAAAGGAAGCAAATTGCTTCACTTCAGAATCATTCTCAAGCACATATTGCCCTTTTCCATCATAACCCATTTCTGTTGTTTTCAGCCTTGTTGGATAGCCAAAAGCTCTACTGTTTTTCAGTAGCTCATTATAATTTTGTATACTTTTGTATTCAGCAGTTTTTATACTCAAGCTTCTAATGAAATCTTTCTCTCTAAGCCTATTTTGCGCAATGTGTAACGCTTTTTTACCCGGATAAAAATTTACATCGATATCAATTGCACTACATGGAATATTTTCAGACTCAATAGTGACCAAATCCACACTCTGTGCAAAAGATTCAAGCGCTTTCTTATCAGAGAAATCTGCTATTGTGAAATCATCAGCAACAGAGCAAGCCGGATCGTCTTTAGCACTGGTAAAAACATGTGTTTTTTGTCCAAGTTTTGTTGCAACGATAGCAGTCATTTTACCTAATTGTCCACCACCTATTATTCCTATTACTTTTTTGCTAAGCGCATCTGGTTCGTTCATACTATAAATTGATATTTCCTAATTAAAGTATACTTGAAAAATCTATGAAAAAAGTATATAATTAGAATATTATCTTTTTATCATGAATATTCTATAATGATTCTAGAATACACATTGACTACCAACTTTGTTGAAGTTACAGTTTTACCAATTTACATTGAAGAGCAATCCATTCCTTATGAAAATTGCTATGTATGGATGTATAACGTTAAGATAAAAAACAAAAGCCAATCAACTATTCAATTGTTAAGTCGTCATTGGCAAATAATAGATTATAAGGGCAAAGTAAATGAAATTGCCGGAGTTGGTGTTATCGGAGAACAGCCTGTGATAAAATCTGGAGAGGTATTTAAATACACAAGTGGAACATACTTAAATGTACCGTCAGGAATAATGCAGGGTAAGTATGAATTTCTGAATGAAGAAAGCATAAAAGTTTTTGAAGTTATGATACCACCCTTTTCTTTGGATAGTCCATACATCAAAACTAGACCCCATTAACTGTCAAAATAGTTTATTTGCAACCAGACTGCATTCTGTGATTTTTAGCAAAGCACGATCTTTCATTTGAGCTTTCTTCAATTTAAAATAAATACAGAAACTAGCTATCTTCAAAAATATGGTTGAATAATTGTTAATAATAGTGTATAATTATTAATATTTTCAAGCATTTTTGCCATGGCTCTTTCAAAATTTCTCGATCCTCGCAATGATTTGTGTTTCAAAAAAATCTTTGGAACGGAAAAAAATAAGAATATCCTGATCCACTTTTTGAACGATATTTTAGGGTTTACTGAGATAAATGCAATACAAGAAGTTGAGTTTCTTAGCACTATTATGGATCCCGAAGTTGCCTCTGATAAACAAAGTATTGTTGATGTTCTCTGCAAGGATTCTCACGGAAATAGATATATAGCAGAAATGCAGCTCGCTAGAGACAAGGGCTTCGAAAAACGCGCTCAATTATATGCCGCTAAAGCCTACTCAAGACAATTAGATAAATCTGGCAACTACATTGATTTAAAGAAAGTCTTCTTTATTGCTATATCAAATTGTAACTTACTTCCTGAAGAAGTTGATTATATTTCTACTCACAATATGCGTGATATAAAAACTAACGGCCATTACTTAAAAGATTTTCAGTTTGTCTTTATTGAGTTGCCTAAATTCGCAAAAAATAAAGTAGAGCAGTTAGAAAGTATAGTAGAAAGGTGGTGTTTCTTTTTTAAATACGCAGAAGAAACAACAGAAGAGGACTTAAAAGAGATAGCAGAAAAAGCGCCAATAATAAAGCTAGCATATGATGAATTAGACAAGTTTCGTTGGAACGAAAAAGATTTAGTAGCCTATGAAGAAAGGATAATGGATCTACGCAAAGAAGAAGCTATTCTTGAATACAGACTTGATCTTGCTGAAGAGAAAGGTATACAAAAAGGTATAGAGAAAGGGAAAATTGAAGTCGCAAAAGCAATGCTGGCTAATAATGTTGATGTCAACACTATTGTTAAGTTTACTGGCCTTTCTATTAGTGAGATTGAAGAATTAAGTGGAAATCTGTGAACGGTTAAGTTTATTTTTTATCCTTATCATCAAGTGTAAATAAGGTTATTGTAGAGACTAAGCCTATTATAACTATTATTAACGAAAATGGGGCAGCTTCTCTATAGCGCTCATCACTTACAAGTTCATATATTCTAGTTGATATAGTTTCAAAATTAAATGGTCTTATAATAAGTGTTGCTGTGAGCTCTTTGATAGTATCCATAAATACGAGCAAAAATCCCGATAATATACTCTTCTTGATGAGAGGGATATGAACATTCAAACATGTGGAAATAGGTCCATGACCCATAGTATATGCAGTCCACTCAATTTCATTTGGTGTTTTTTTGAGCCCTGACTCTACCGCCTTGAAAGATATAGCAAAAAAACGAAATAAATATGAGTAAACTAATGCGCCAATAGTTCCTACCAAGCTAATTTCCACAATATATTGAGTAATGAAAGAGGATATTCTGCTTAAAAATATTATTATGCTAATTGCGATAATTGCATTTGGAATTGCGTAGCCTAAAGAAATGAGACGTGCTACATTATTGATTACCTTATTTTTACGCGCCGTATATCCAATCATTATTGCAATGCTAATTGAGATTAGTGCGGTAATAACTGATAAACTAATGCTATTTGCTATTATGTTATAGAATCTTGCTTCGTATATGAACAACCCCTTCTCTATGCTCCAATATATAAGTGGGATCACTGGCAAAGCAAAACCTATCAATATTGGTAATGCACACATAATATAAGTGCAAATTAACGGTATAGCACCACTCACACTCCGTTTATTGTGATAATCTGAATTGGTATTGATTGAAGAGTAGGATATTCCTTTTTTTTGTAGTTTTTTTTCGATAGCTATTAGTGTTACAACGAAAATCAATTCTGCAACTGCTAAAACAGTAGTTGAATATTTGTCATGCAGTAAAAACCAGGTGCGATATATTCCTGTCGTGAAAGTATCAATAGCAAGAAACTGTGGTGTGCCGAAATCCGTAATTACTTCCATTAGTACCAAGGACAACCCTGCTATAATTGATGGACGTATGGAGGGTATGATGACAGAAAACAGGCTCTTCAATGAGGAGAACCCAAGCGTTGACGCAATAGTGACTGAGTTACTAACATTCTTTAGACTTGAGCGGACTAACATATAAACGTATGGATATAGGCTGAATCCCATTACTAATATTCCACCACCTAGAGATTTTATTTCAGGAAACCAATAGTCACCTTTGCTCCAATCTAAAATGTCTCTTAATAAGCTCTGCACCGGACCTGAAAACTCTAGCGTATTTACATAGACGAACGCTACTATATATCCAGGAATCGATATCGGAAAGAACAAAGCAATCTCAAAAATTTTACTTCCAGGAAATGAAAAAAATGTAGTGAGCCAAGCTGGAATTACTCCAAATATGAAGGATATTCCCCCCACTCCTATCATCAAAATTAACGTATTCAGTATATATTCAGGGAAAAGTGTGCTGATTACCCATCCGGAATTTGCTGTATCTGTAAATAAGATTGATATTAATGATAATATTGGGCAGACGAATAATATGCTTACTAAAAATAAGAATATATTTTTAAATACTCTTAAAAACATTAATTTGAATCTATATTTTATATTAAAATGTTATATGTAAAAACTGAAGATATCCAGTAATTATAGCTAACCCAAGAAAGGTTTCCCTACGTCATACCGCCCACAACTGTACGAACATTCGTTTGTGAAAGCAGTATGTTAAATGTTATAGCAGGTTTTGCCTCAAACACAAAGGCAGTGCCCAGACTACTTGGATCCAGAAAAATTGATTGTAAACAAACGACTATACAACATTTTCAATAAAATTACAAAAAAGCTGGATCCCAGTGTCAGCTACTTGGATGACAAAAAAAGGAGCACTGGGATGACATCCTCCCTTGTGGAAATTGCTCTCAAATCACAATGTTCGTACAGCTATGGATTCATTTGCGGTATAGATTCCGCTAACGAGTAGCGGAATGACGGTTTTTCAAATTGTAGAGCCACTTTAGCTATAACAGCCGTACTATTGAATATCTTTATAATTTTGTATATCATGTTTTTAGTTGATAAGTGAATAATCATGAGCTTCGTCATTGCAACTTTCTATCATTTTGTAGAACTTTCTAATTATTATGACATGAAAGACGAAATAAAAGCTACATGCAACAACGTTGAGTTAAAGGGCACTATACTCCTTGCAGAAGAGGGTGTTAATGCAACAATATCTGGTGAAAGAAACGCAATTGATAAAATATTCGATTTTCTACGTTCTGATTATAGGCTAAGGGATCTTACATGGAAAGAGAGTGCAGCAGAATATCAACCATTTAGCAAGATGAAGGTAAAATTAAAAAGAGAGATTGTGAATCTTGGTGTAAGCAATCTTGATATTTCCCTTAAGGGTAAATATGTTGATCCAGAGCATTGGGATGATTTTACTTCTCAACCTGACGTTTTAGTAATAGACACACGAAATGAGTATGAAGTGAAGTTAGGCAAGTTTAAAAATGCAATCAACCCCCATACTCAGCGTTTTCGTGACTTTCCTCAGTGGGCGGAGTCATTTTCTGAGAGTAAAGACCTGAAAGTGGCTATGTACTGCACTGGTGGGATTAGATGCGAAAAATCTACAGCGTACATGAAAAATCTTGGGTTTAACGATGTGTACCACCTGAAAGGCGGCATTCTTTCTTACCTTGAAAAAACTTATAATAAAAATGGTAATTGGGAAGGTGAGTGTTTTGTTTTTGATGATAGAGTTGCTGTTGATAACTCACTTACTCCAAGCAACACAATAAAATGCATATTCTGCTCAAATCAAGTTTCAACTGATAAACTGAAATCAGTTCCACGTGGCCAGGTGGTTTGTTCTGATTGTAAACTTCAGTGTTATAGATATAATAAATAAAACATCATACTGCTGCAGTTGTATGCATGTTGTGATTTGAGAGCAACCTCTACCAGAAAGGGTGTCATGCCAGTGCCCAGACACTGGCATCCAGGTTCTTTTTTTCTAGATTCCAGCGTCACACGCTGGAATGACAAAAAAGCTGATTTTTAACGTAGATAATGGTTATGCAAGAAGTCTACTTCTTACCCTTAATCAACTCTAAAGCCTTCTTCAAATCTATGCTTTCAATATCTGCACTCTTGCCCAAAGCAACGTTTGTTTTACCGCACTTTATATAGAATCCGTACCTACCGTTGCAGATAAAAACTTCTTTTCCTTTTTCATTAAGCCCGAGAGATTTTAACTCTTTGCGTGGACTGTTTGCAATAATTTGTACAGCTTCGCTCAATTCTGTATTCAGCACCTCTTTGGAGCTTTTCTTAAGAGAAAAGTATCTACCATCATAGAAAATATAGTATCCAAATCGTCCAAGGCCTATTTTTACTTCCTTTCCGGTTTCAGGGTGTTCTCCGATTACTTTCGGCAAGGAAAGTAACTGAGTAGCGGTGCTCAGATCAATATCATTAACATTTATATCTTTTGGTATAGAAACCGCCTTTTTCTTTTCTGACTCATTATTAAACTGCAGGTAAAGCCCAAAAGGACCTTTTTTAATTACTACCTCTTGTCCTGTTATATCATCTATACCTAAACTTTTTGGATATTCTGAATTGTCGTCACTGCCCGTAATTTCTTTTGTATGGTTGCATTCAGGATAGTTAGAACATCCAAGGAACACCCCGGCTTTTCCAAAGTTCAATTTCAATATGCCACCTAAGCAAGCAGGGCATTTCGTATTCACCTCTTTTCTTCCTTCTTCTGAACAAAACCAATCGATTACCAAATCGTGAATGCCGCTGAAAACTTCATCATGCGTCATTTGCTTAACAGAGTTTACATGACCAAAAAATGGCACCCAAAAGTGGCCTAATTCTTTTTTCCAATCTGCATGTCCATTTGAAATTAAATCAAGCTTTTCTTCCATTTGTGCTGTGAAATCATACTCTACACAACGCTGAAAAAAAGTTTCTAAAAATATAGTAACGATTTTACCACGACTGCTTGGAATAAACCTTTTGCTATCCAATGAAACGTACTCACGATCTTGTAATACCGAAATAATTGTTGCATAAGTTGATGGTCGACCTATACCGATTTCTTCCATTTTTTTTACGATACTTGCTTCACTATAACGAGGTGGCGGTTGAGTGAAATGTTGTTTTGGCTCAACTGAAATCAGCTTGCATGCTTCCCCTTCCTTCATGGCAGGTAGCAGGCCTTCATTTTCGGCTTCCATGTTATCTTGGTAGACTCTATAAAAACCATCAAAGAATATACTCGACCCACTTGCTCGCAGAATCACTTTCTGATCAGTAGAACTAATTTCAACTACCACTTGATCAAGAATCGCCGACTCCATTTGACTTGCAATGGTCCTTTTCCAGATTAAATCATACAATTTAAATTGCTCTGGCGTTAAGTAATCCTTAATACTACCCGGCGTTCTATTGATATCAGTTGGACGAATTGCTTCATGTGCTTCTTGAGCATTTTTGACCTTTTTTACATATTTACGAGGAGACTGCGGTAAATATTTATCACCATATAATGACTTAATTGACCCTCTAATTGAGTTTATAGCCTCATCTGCAATATGAAACCCATCTGTACGCATGTAAGTTATCAACCCTACAGTTTCACCACCAATATCGATACCTTCATATAAATTTTGCGCTATGCGCATAACACTTTTCACATTAAAATACAGTTTATTCACTGCATCTTGCTGAAGACTTGAAGTAATAAACGGAGGAAGCGGGTTTCTCTTAACTTGCTTGCGTTCTACTGTGCTTACAGCATATTGCCTTGATTCAATCTCCCTGACTAAGTTCTTTGCTTCTTCTTCATTCTTAATATCAAATTTTTCTAGCTTTTTATTGTCATAGTGGCTTAGCATAGCAAAAAAAGCCTCATCTTTGCTATTTTGCATTTCTGCTTTTATGCTCCAATACTCCTGTGTTATAAATTTACTAATTTCATCTTCTCGTTCGCATATAATCTTTAATGCAACAGACTGCACTCGCCCTGCAGACTTGCTTCCCGACAATTTTGTCCACAGCAGTGGTGACAAACTAAATCCAACTAGATAATCCAAAGCTCTACGTGCTTGTTGTGCACGCACTAAATCCATATTAATTTCACGTGGATTTTTTATTGCTTCTTGTACTGCTCTTTTTGTTATCTCATTAAAGACTACTCTATAAATGTTGTTTTCATTACTGATTGCTTTCTTTTCTTTTAATGTCTCTATCACATGCCAAGCCATTGCTTCCCCTTCTCTGTCTGGGTCTGTTGCAAGATATATATCTGATGTTTTGCTTGCGGCTTTTACTAACTCTTTTATATACTTTTCTGCTTTTTCAATGGTCTCATACTTTATAGCAAAATCATTATCCGGATCGACGGAGCCGTTTTTTGCTGGAAGATCCCTCACATGTCCAAAGGATGCAGCTACTTTGAACTCTTTACCCAAATATTTACCTATTGTCTTTGCTTTCGCAGGTGATTCAACTATTAATAATGCCATATTGTTAATTATTTTAGTACTTAAAGATAATATGTTGAGAAATATACGATGAAAAGTAAAAAAATATTTTAATAGGTCTTGTGAATTTTACAAAGTAGGTTGTTCAAGGTTTCCAGAAAACCCTTGGACGTTGCTATTTTCAAGTGACTTTGAAGGCTGATTACAATAGTATATGATCGCAGCAGCAACCAGACAACAAGCTCCAACCACTATTCCCACCGCTAACATTTCTAAGTGAACTGCAATAGCTACTCCTAAAGCAACTCCAGCCACTGCCAGTACAGAGGCAGTTACAATAGGCAGTTTTCTCCTCTTTTCATTTTGTGGACTTGGTTGTATATTATTGTTCTGGATGTCATTTTCTTGATCTGAAACTAGTATTTTAGTACTGCCACCTTCAGAAACTTTACCATGCTCACTATCACTTGCACTTATGTGTTCAATAGTGCCGGTTGTTTCACTTACAGGCTGAGAAACTTGCTCATCAACACTGGAAGAACAAGCTTGATCAATTGTTTGATGTTTTGAGCTGCTATTGCTTTCGTTTATTATTTTATTCTTTATGACTCCTGCAAATGCATATAGCTTCAACCTAGGAAACGCGAATTCTGGATTAAAGGAGAATAGAAAAGGCAGAAAACAGGGTAAACTCAGCAATTATAAAAAAATAGATGAGGTTACCCATGGAAGACATAACAAAACTGTTTTGTTTGGTCGATGATTTTTGCAGAGATATAGAGAAAAATTTTGCAGGCAAACTACTGCCAAATGGTAAAAAACCCACAAGAACAACGGAAATTGAGCACTCTGAAATCATGACAATAATCCTGCTATATCAACAATCTCCGTGTAAAAATTTCAAAACTTTCTATCTACATTACCTAACGTTGCTCTACAAATCAGAGTTTCCAAAGTTGCCTTCATATACCAGGTTTGTTGCTCTAAAGCCTAGGGTTTTGTGGCATTTAGCAATGTTGTTGCATTGGCTTTGTGGACAGTCAGAAAACACTGGAATTTCATATATAGACACAACTCCCATTGCAGTTTGTCATGCAAAAAGAATATCCAAAAACAAAGTTTTTGCTGGAATTGCAAAATTAAGCAAGAGTACTTACGGCTGGTTTTTTGGTTTCAAATTACATATGGTAATCAATGAAAATGGTGAAATTCATGCACTTACGCTAACAAAAGGCAATGTTGATGATAGGATACCTGTGCCAAATTTGACGGAAAAATTAACCGGCCTTTTGTTTGGTGACAAAGGTTATATTGCAAAAGAGCTTTTTCAGAAGCTGTTTGACCGAGGTTTGAAACTTGTTACCAAGGTGAAAAAAGGTATGAAAAATACATTAATTTCGCTAAATGAGAAGATTTTACTGAGAAAAAGGTCTATCATTGAGACTGTTTTTGGTTACCTAAAAAATAGACTAGAAATTGAACACACTCGCCATAGATCCCCTGTTGATTTCTTGGTTCATATCTTTTCTACTCTCATCTCCTATTCCATCAAATCCAAAAAGCCTTCTATTTCCTATACTTCCTTCCTTAATCCAGAATTCGCGTTTATTATACACAGCGATCATGTTATTAAACGACATATCAAAGTGCAAAAAACCAGATCTCCATATGATGGTGATTGGGTTTATTGGGGTAAACGTCTGAGAAAGATACCAGATAAGCCATTAAGAGTAATAAAACTATTGAAGTTACAACAAAGTAAATGTGATAATTGTAGACTATGGTTTAAAAGTGATGATACAATAGAAATACATCACAAGGACCGGAATAGACGAAACAATATGATCAAAAACTTATCTTTGTTACATGGACATTGTCACGATGAATTACACAGGAGGTGTGCATGAAAAGCACCAAATTGGAGAGAAGCCGTATGAGGCGCAAAGTCTCACGTACGGTTTTGAAGTCGAGTGAGGAGGGGCGACCTTCTTCACTTAGACAACAGTATGTAGATGAAACTACAGATGAAGACCTAAGGAATATAGCAGAAAAATCACCAATAGTAAAGCTAGCGTATGATGAGTTAGACAAGTTTTGCTGGAATGAGAAAGATTTAGTAGCTTACGAAGAAAGAATAATGGATCTGCGGAAAGAAGAAGGCATCCTCGCTCAAAAACTTGATGAAGGAAAGATTGAAGTAGCAAAAAACCTACTTAAGGTTGACATCTCTATTGATATTATCTCTCAGACAACCGGCCTTCCTCAAGCTGAGATTAAACGACTTCAGGAAGAAATCACCTAAAAGGCTAATGATCAACGAAAAAATTGTAAGAGAGAGCTTAAAAAAAGTCGTAGAACAAGAAAGTGGTAAAACTCTTGGTATAATATCCTCAATCATTATTAAAGGTGGGGACGTTGGTTTTGCGCTTGAAGTTGCCGGTAACACGCAAGCAAATGAAGAATTAAGAAGAAATTGTGAGCAAGCTGTTAAAGCTATACCGGGGGTGACAAAAGTGACCGTGGTTGCTACTTGTCAAAAACAAACTGGGCAACAAAAAGCTAAATTACATATCGAAGGAGTGAAAAATATAATCGTTGTCGCCTCTGGTAAAGGCGGTGTGGGCAAGTCCACAGTTGCGCTAAATCTTGCTCTCTCATTAGCAAAGTTAAAACACAAAGTTGCGCTGGTTGATGCAGATATATATGGTCCTTCAATTCCTAAAATGCTTGGCGCTGAAAAATTAAAGCCAAAAATACAGGATAGTAAAGCAATGCCTATAGAAAAGTATGGACTGCATACTATTTCAATTGGCTATTTTATCGATAAAGATCGTGCAGCAATATGGCGCGGACCTATGATTACAAAAGCACTTTATAATCTGCTAATGGGAACAAAATGGTCCGATATAGAGTATTTGATAGTTGATACACCACCTGGAACTGGCGATGTGCATTTAAGTCTTATGGAAAATTTTAACTTAACTGGGGCGATAATAGTTTCAACTCCACAGGAGCTCTCTTTAATCGATGCTCGCAAAATTTATGATATGTTTACAAAGCTCAGCGTACCGGTTATTGGCATTGTAGAAAATATGAGTTATTTCATTCAAAGCGGCTCAAAAATATACATATTTGGAAAAGACGGTGCAAAAAAAATGTCTGAGGAGCTGGGCATCAAACTTCTAGGCAGAGTTCCTCTAGATCCACAAATATGCCATGCTTCTGATTGCGGAAATCCTTTAATGTTAAGTGAGGATTTGGCAGAGATTTATGAAGACATTGCTCAAAGTATAGTTAAACAATAGAATAAGCGTGAGAAACATGCGAATCAAAGTCCTCTTTTGTTAGTTACAAAATAGACTGCTTGCATAACCATTATTTACATGAAAAATTAGCAGCTTTTGTCATTCCAGCGCGTGACGCTGGAATCCAGAAAAAAAGAAGAATGGATCCCAGTGTCAAGCACTGGGATGACACCTTTATGTTTGAGGCAAAACCGGCCATAGCATTTAACACACTGCCTTCGCAAAATGTTCGTACAGTTGTTCGTTACGTGCTGGAATGACAAGGTGAAGTGTCTTTAGATGTCATCCAAGTAGCTGACGCTGGGATCTAAAAAATTTAATTTATATATAAAGTTTGTTTAAACTATTTTCAAAACAGATAAAATATAATTTTACAATTAGCGTAAATAAAATGAATTATAATGTAATCATTTCAGGTGGTGGGTTACTTGGTCTTATTATTGCCATTGGCCTCAGTTGTGACTCTGTGTCTGTAGCTGTGATTGAAAAAAATAGTCTACCACGTGTAGTAGATGACAATCGAGCATTTGCTATTTCTCAAGGCTCGAAAAAAATATTGGAAAAGTTAGGGATTTGGCAGTTTGTGGAAAGTGAAGCTGAGCCAATACTTGATATATGCATATTAGATGCGGTTACTGTGCATTACAATCATAAAATGGTTAGCGAAGAGCCAATGGGTTATGTTATCAACAATGCTACTATATGGAATGCAATCAACAATAATTTTCTAAATAAACTGAATATATACTCTCCACATTCCTATAAAACAATTGCTTGTGATTCAGGATATGTGGAAGTGATTCTTGATAATAACCAGGAATTAATATCATCGCTACTTATCTGCGCTGAAGGCAAAAACTCTAAATTACCAGAGTTATTTTCTATACCGACAGTGAAATTTGACTATAAACAAAGTAGCATAGTATTTAATGTAAAGCATGAACTGCATCACCAAAACTTAGCTGTAGAGCGTTTTTTCCCTGGCGGTCCATTTGCAATTCTACCGATGAAGGGTGGCTATACTTCTTCGATAGTTTGGACAGAAAAATCTGAAATTTCAAAAATGCTAATGGATCTGTCTGAAGAAGAATTTATTATAGAGCTTAAAAAAAGATTTGGTTCTTATTTAGGAGAGATAAAATTAGAGGGTAAAAGAAAACTTTATCCTTTAAGTTTTGCTTTCGCAAAAAAGTTATATAAGGGTAGAGTTTTGCTTATCGGCGATGCAGCACATTCAATTCATCCAGTTGCAGGTCAAGGGCTTAATCTTGGAATTAGAGATGTAGAAAGTGTTATAAAGCACGTAGTTGCTGCAAAAGCGGCTGGTACTGATGTTGGCAGTAGTTATTTATTAAAGAAAATTTCACGTAACAGATACTTTGATAATTTTACAATGGCGCTTGCAACTGATGGATTAAATAGGATGTTTTCCAACAGAATATTCTGCGCTAAAGCACTAAGAAATCTTGGCTTGATTGCAGTTGAAAATTCAAATTTCCTCAAAAAACGCTTCATTCGGCATGCCATGGGATTTATATAAATCACTATTTTATAGCTAATGCAAGTCAGGTTTCCCACGGCATACCGCCGCGGTATCTTGGCCGCTAACACGTAGCGGGATGACGAATGTATCTGTTCAGCAGTTGTGTTAAAAGTCAATAGAAAAATTGATGTAGCTGTGGATAAGTACTTTTATACGCGAATTCTGGATTAAAGGAGAATAGAAAAGGCAGAAAACAGGGTAAACTCAGCAGTTATAAAAAAATAGATGAGGTTACCCATGGAAGATATAACAAAACTGTTTTGTTTGGTCGATGATTTTTGCAGAGATATAGAGAAAAATTTTGCAGGCAAACTACTGCCAAATGGTAAAAAACCCACAAGAACAACGGAAATTGAGCACTCTGAAATCATGACAATAATCCTGCTATATCAACAATCTCCGTGTAAAAATTTCAAAACTTTCTATCTACACTACCTAACGTTGCTCTACAAATCAGAGTTTCCAAAGTTGCCTTCATATACCAGGTTTGTTGCTCTAAAGCCTAGGGTTTTGTGGCATTTAGCAATGTTGTTGCATTGGCTTTGTGGACAGTCAGAAAACACTGGAATTTCATATATAGACACAACTCCCATTGCAGTTTGTCATGCAAAAAGAATATCCAAAAACAAAGTTTTTGCTGGAATTGCAAAATTAAGCAAGAGTACTTACGGCTGGTTTTTTGGTTTCAAATTACATATGGTAATCAATGAAAATGGTGAAATTCATGCACTTACGCTAACAAAAGGCAATGTTGATGATAGGATACCTGTGCCAAATTTGACGGAAAAATTAACCGGCCTTTTGTTTGGTGACAAAGGTTATATTGCAAAAGAGCTTTTTCAGAAGCTGTTTGACCGAGGTTTGAAACTTGTTACCAAGGTGAAAAAAGGTATGAAAAATACATTAATTTCGCTAAATGAGAAGATTTTACTGAGAAAAAGGTCTATCATTGAGACTGTTTTTGGTTACCTAAAAAATAGACTAGAAATTGAACACACTCGCCATAGATCCCCTGTTGATTTCTTGGTTCATATCTTTTCTACTCTCATCTCCTATTCCATCAAATCCAAAAAGCCTTCTATTTCCTATACTTCCTTCCTTAATCCAGAATTCGCGTTATAAGTTTTTTCTTAGAAGGCGTAAAAGAAAATGTACGAGCTAGCGTTAATAAGCTCGATAATGCTTATGAACATTTACTCCCTCACCAATTAAATGATGATATCATTAAAAATATTGATAAATTAAAAGATAAGTATAGTAAACAAGTATCTGAAGACGTTATTAATGATAGAGAATTTAAGCAATTTATTAAATATATAAATGATTTATATGAACTTAATTATCTTCAATTTAGTGATGAAGATAAAGGAAGAGTAATCGAATTTTTAGGGGATTTTTGCAAAGATGATCAAAAGCATAGCTCTGGTTTCACAGGTGGGCAAATTTTACTTCTAACGCAAATTCTGGATTAAGGAAGGAAGTATAGGAAATAGAAGGCTTTTTGGATTTGATGGAATAGGAGATGAGAGTAGAAAAGATATGAACCAAGAAATCAACAGGGGATCTATGGCGAGTGTGTTCAATTTCTAGTCTATTTTTTAGGTAACCAAAAACAGTCTCAATGATAGACCTTTTTCTCAGTAAAATCTTCTCATTTAGCGAAATTAATGTATTTTTCATACCTTTTTTCACCTTGGTAACAAGTTTCAAACCTCGGTCAAACAGCTTCTGAAAAAGCTCTTTTGCAATATAACCTTTGTCACCAAACAAAAGGCCGGTTAATTTTTCCGTCAAATTTGGCACAGGTATCCTATCATCAACATTGCCTTTTGTTAGCGTAAGTGCATGAATTTCACCATTTTCATTGATTACCATATGTAATTTGAAACCAAAAAACCAGCCGTAAGTACTCTTGCTTAATTTTGCAATTCCAGCAAAAACTTTGTTTTTGGATATTCTTTTTGCATGACAAACTGCAATGGGAGTTGTGTCTATATATGAAATTCCAGTGTTTTCTGACTGTCCACAAAGCCAATGCAACAACATTGCTAAATGCCACAAAACCCTAGGCTTTAGAGCAACAAACCTGGTATATGAAGGCAACTTTGGAAACTCTGATTTGTAGAGCAACGTTAGGTAATGTAGATAGAAAGTTTTGAAATTTTTACACGGAGATTGTTGATATAGCAGGATTATTGTCATGATTTCAGAGTGCTCAATTTCCGTTGTTCTTGTGGGTTTTTTACCATTTGGCAGTAGTTTGCCTGCAAAATTTTTCTCTATATCTCTGCAAAAATCATCGACCAAACAAAACAGTTTTGTTATATCTTCCATGGGTAACCTCATCTATTTTTTTATAATTGCTGAGTTTACCCTGTTTTCTGCCTTTTCTATTCTCCTTTAATCCAGAATTCGCGTTTTAAGGTAAATGTTCATGTGATTCCGCAGAATAATTCTGTTTTTTGATTCTATCTGTCCATTTATCATTTTCTATATCTTGTTTGTTGGTTGCTTTTTTTTCTTGCTCAACAATTGCCTTATCTATCTCCTTATGAATTGCATCAATTGCACCTCCTTTTTTGTATACTTCGCTTTTCCCTTCAATAATCAACTTAATAAAAGTATTTACAACAGACTGCACTTGATTATGATTAACCTGACTTTTTATCAAAGAAGGTAAAGAGCCTAATTCCATCAATACTTCTGGTGCTGTTTTATCTTGAGTGGAAAGTCCTAAATTATCTGCTACTTTACTTATTAATAACTCTCTGTTTTCTTTATTATCTTCCAGTTTAGCATAATCACTCAATAGATCCATAACGGTAGGTATCTTGGTTGCAACAAAATCATCAACATCTTCTATAGCAGAACCTGATCTCAACAATCTGTTTCTGAGATTTTCGCTTAAAAGATTGATAAACCTTTCATTTGCATCCGATCCTGTGGTTGATATTGTACCATCTAAATAATTACTTTGAGCACCGAAGTTACGCTCTATTTGTATTCTTGTCTCAGGTTTAAATCCTAATTTTGTACAGAATTTCTGAAAATATTCTTTAATAATGTCAAACAAGCTCTTGCCATTATCTTTATAATTTTTTAACTCTTCAGGAATAGTGAGTGATAATTTACCTTCTTTATATATTATACCATCTTTGCCATCTTGAGATTCAAGTGTGAATTCTAATGAGCTGGATAGGTCACATATTTTCTCTTCCGGATTGTCAAACGTGGTTATAGGCATTGCCATATCAGATTTCACTTTTATTCGATTGTGGTCAGTGCAGTAAATGTTTAGCGCTTTTTTAGGACTATGTGGAGTTAAACTACAACTACTGAGTGCTGCATGAGATTCATTAAATATACCAGCTCCATACCCTGCTTGATTACAATTGGTGACCAGCTCTTCTAAAATAGCATCACTTGGAACTTCTGCTTCAGCATATTTAAACATTTCTTTAAAAACTTCCTTTGCAAATGGACGATAATTTTTTTCTCCCTTCTTTAGTAGTAAGTAATTATGTTCCTTTCCTACATTGTAAAATCTCTCAAATTCTTTTTTGTATGTATCAGTTTTTTGATGATCAGCAATGTCAGGATTATTGCAGTGTTTTTCCCAAATTTCAGGTAATCTATTCTGATTAAGCTCTTTCAACACTGAGTCAACAAAGGCTCTGCCCTGATCTGTATCTATTTCTCTCTTTTTTTCGCTCTCAGGATTATAGATGTCGTCTTTTTTACTGAAAAGCTCGCTTTTGTAATCCTGAGCTCCTTCTCTCAGTGTAACAAGAAGATTTTTATCTATTTCTTTTCCGTTAATAATAAAATTCATCCTTTGAAAATCTAAGAACATTGTTTCACCAGAATTTGCTAATTTATTATCTTGACCTGCTTTTAATTTACTAAAATTGAACTCTTTAGCTGTGGCCTTTAATCTAACTACTGGACTCTTATTATTTTTTTCTTTTGCCTCTTTCATAAATAACACCTTACTGTAAATATGTTGTAAGTTGTATCATATAATGATGAATAATTTGGTAATATATTAAGAAAATCGACAGTATATTTCTTTATTTAAGAGGTGTAGAAAAGGCGTAGATTTCTCTTTCCATTTGTAGCGTACTGCATTAATATTTATGTATTAATCTAGAAAATAATGATGAATAACATTGTAATTGTTGGTCTGCAATGGGGTGACGAAGGCAAGGGTAAAATAGTAGATTATCTTTCTGAGAATGCAGATGTAGTTGTGAGATTTCAGGGAGGAAATAATGCAGGGCACACTATAGTAGTAGATGATGAGGTTTATAAATTAAATTTACTGCCCTCTGCTGTTTTGAGGCCAGGCAAAATATCTATCATAGGAAATGGCGTTGCTCTTGATTCACACGCTCTAATCTCAGAAATAGAGTCATTGAAAGTTAAAGGAGTAGACGTAAACTATAACAACTTGATGGTATCTGAGAGCTGTCCATTAATACTTAGCGTACATAAGGACAAGGAAAAGCTATTTGAAGATTTAAATGGAAATCACAAAATTGGTACAACAAATAAAGGGATAGGACCATGTTATGAAGATAAAGTTGGGAGGAGAGCTATACGCTTTTGTGACTTAGAAAACGCAGATGAGCTCAATAAAAGATTGGATACTCTTTTGAATTACCACAATGCTATCAGGAAAGGCCTTAACTACCAGGTAGTTAAAAAAGAAGAAATATTAAAGGAAATTCAAGAGATTTCAGAAAAAATTCTTTCATATAAAAAACCTGTGTGGAAGATATTAAATGACTTGATGAAAGAAGGTAAGAAAATAATATTTGAAGGTGCCCAAGGCGCATTTTTAGATATCGACCACGGAACTTACCCTTTTGTTACTTCAAGTAATACTGTAGCATCGCAAGCAATAACAGGCTCAGGGTTATCCTCCAATGCTTACATTATTGGTGTGGTAAAAGCTTATACAACAAGAGTGGGCAATGGCCCATTTCCTACTGAGCAGAAAAATGAAGTAGGAGATAGCTTGTTTACTATAGGCAAGGAACTTGGAACAGTGAGCAATAGGAGAAGGCGTTGCGGATGGTTCGATGCAGTTTTAGTGCGCCAGGCCGTACAACTCTCTGGAGTTTCAAGCATTGTATTAACCAAATTAGATGTGCTTGATTCTTTTGATACAATTAAAATATGCACTGGTTACAAGTATAGTGGAAAAATATATGATTATTTACCCGCATCGCATTCAATACAAGAGGAATTAGAGCCAATATATGAAGAGTTTTCTGGCTGGAAAGAGAACACTCAAGGTAAAAGGTCGATTGAAACATTGCCTATCAATTTAATAAAATATATAGACAGGTTAGAAAAATTAATAGGTGTACCAATTCATCTAATTTCAACTAGTCCAAAGAGAGAGGATGTTATTAAGCTTAAAGATTTCTGAAAACGTCTTTATATCTTAGAGCCTGTACGTAATCTTAAAAAAGAGATAAAGTGAGAGGATAAAGTATATAAAGTAGGATATGCGAAGTTTATAACCAAGTGACATAAGTCGAGAAAAGTTTGAGATTATTGTAGCAGATCTGGAATCTTGCAGAAAGAAGACAAAACCAAGAACACTTGATTTACATGATGTATTTTGTGGAGTGTTATACGTGTTAAAAAGTGGTTGCCAGTGGAGAATGGTATCAAAAGAGTTCCCAAAATGGCGCAATTGTTACGACTATTTTAAGAAGTGGAGTGAAAAACCAGATGTAAATAAAGAAAGTGTTCTGGAGCTGGTATTAAAAAAAAAATAATTGCGACAAAACAATGGTTGGAAAAGCTTCTGCATAATTGATGCACAGAGTATAAAAAACGCGAATTCTGGATTAAGGAAGGAAGTATAGGAAATAGAAGGCTTTTTGGATTTGATGGAATAGGAGATGAGAGTAGAAAAGATATGAACCAAGAAATCAACAGGGGATCTATGGCGAGTGTGTTCAATTTCTAGTCTATTTTTTAGGTAACCAAAAACAGTCTCAATGATAGACCTTTTTCTCAGTAAAATCTTCTCATTTAGCGAAATTAATGTATTTTTCATACCTTTTTTCACCTTGGTAACAAGTTTCAAACCTCGGTCAAACAGCTTCTGAAAAAGCTCTTTTGCAATATAACCTTTGTCACCAAACAAAAGGCCGGTTAATTTTTCCGTCAAATTTGGCACAGGTATCCTATCATCAACATTGCCTTTTGTTAGCGTAAGTGCATGAATTTCACCATTTTCATTGATTACCATATGTAATTTGAAACCAAAAAACCAGCCGTAAGTACTCTTGCTTAATTTTGCAATTCCAGCAAAAACTTTGTTTTTGGATATTCTTTTTGCATGACAAACTGCAATGGGAGTTGTGTCTATATATGAAATTCCAGTGTTTTCTGACTGTCCACAAAGCCAATGCAACAACATTGCTAAATGCCACAAAACCCTAGGCTTTAGAGCAACAAACCTGGTATATGAAGGCAACTTTGGAAACTCTGATTTGTAGAGCAACGTTAGGTAATGTAGATAGAAAGTTTTGAAATTTTTACACGGAGATTGTTGATATAGCAGGATTATTGTCATGATTTCAGAGTGCTCAATTTCCGTTGTTCTTGTGGGTTTTTTACCATTTGGCAGTAGTTTGCCTGCAAAATTTTCTCTATATCTCTGCAAAAATCATCGACCAAACAAAACAGTTTTGTTATATCTTCCATGGGTAACCTCATCTATTTTTTTATAACTGCTGAGTTTACCCTGTTTTCTGCCTTTTCTATTCTCCTTTAATCCAGAATTCGCGTTTTAAGTTCTATTGAGAAGGTGGCAGAGAGTAGAAACGTAGGTAGGGTATCATTGTGAAGATGGTTGGGGTTAAGTTGCAACTTAAGTGGGGCGCAAAAGGTCTTTTGTGTTGATAATAATTTAAAATCTATAGTAGACTAAAAAAGATTATTAAATTATAATATAACATATGATAAAAGACGAGAAATCGAAAACAATTTTTGAAGTGGAAGGGGCAGTAACTGCTTTACTACCTGCAGCAGAATTTAGAGTGAAACTGGACAATGAACATGAGATTATCTGTCATGTATCAGGGAAAGTGAGAAGAAGTAAAATACGCATCATTATAGGGGATAGGGTGTTAGTTGAGATGAGCATTTACGATAGGAATGCGAGAAAGGGTAGGATCATTAGAAGGCTTAAAGGTACAAGTGACAGAACGATCTCTAAATAATCTTATTCTTGCTTCATCATCGAAAAGGCGTATAGCTTTACTAAAACAAATAAACATTGAGCCAGGTTTAATTTTGCCAGCAGATATAGATGAAGCCCCTTTAAAAAAGGAACTTCCGAAGGATTACTCAATCCGTATGGCAAAAAGTAAAGCGGAGAAAATACAAAGCTCAAATCCAAATTACTTTGTGCTTGGTGTTGATACAGTTGTTGCTTGTGGTAGAAGGATATTGCTCAAAGCTGAAAACGTTGAGCAAGCAGAAAAATGTATCCGCTTGTTATCAGGAAGAAGGCATAGAGTATACACCAGTGTATGTCTATTAACTCTCGATCAATCTAAACAACATATCAGGACTGTGGTTACAATAGTGAAATTTAAACGTCTCAGTGAACAAGAAATTAAGTATTATTTAGCATCAGAAGAGTGGAAAAATAGGGCGGGGGGATGCAATATACAAGGCCTAGCTGGAGTGTTCGTATTGTTCTTACGCGGCTCCTACTCTTCCGTTATAGGGTTACCATTACATGAAACCTATTGTTTGCTAAGCAATTATTTTAACTTCAATTTATGGGAATGTTCAAAAAAGTGTGTCAAACCGAAAAAAAGTAATAAATTGATATAAAAAAATGGAGGTTTGACAATGAGTCAGAAAGTAGTAAACAGAACTACCGGATTGGTAGATTATAAAGAGTTGGAAACAAATATCCTGTCGTCTATACGAGAAGGAAGACCGTTGACAGGAAGGGACGGAGCATTAACACCATTTATAAAAAAGCTGCTGGAGGCAAGTTTGGAAGGTGAAATAGAAAACCACTTGTTGGCTGAAAGCGAAGAAAATAATCGAAGAAATGGGAGAAATGGAAAGACTTTACGGACAAGTGCAGGTTCATTTGAGCTTTTGACGCCAAGAGATAGGGAAGGAAGTTTTGAGCCGTAAATAGTCAAAAAAAGGCAAACAAACCAGAGCTTGAAACGAAGATTTTGAGCACATTTGCCAGTGGTATGAGCTATAGAGATATAGCGTCACACGTTGAGGAAATTTATGATCACAAAATATCGGTTGCAGAGATATCAAGTATTACCGACAAATTACTGCCTATAATAAATGAATGGCGTAGTCGTCCACTGCAATCAGTATACCCGATAGTATTTATGGATGGGATGTTCTTTAAGGTCAAAGAGGATGGACATTGCGTAAGTAAATGTATGTACAATATATTGGGCATAGACCAAAATGGCAGAAAAGAAGTCTTGGGCTTTTATTTTGCTGAAAGTGAAGGAGCTAACTTTTGGTTGGGAGTGCTAAATGACCTCAAAGAAAGAGGAGTAGAAGATATTCTGATTGCATGTGTAGATGGGCTAAAAAGCTTTCCTGCAGCTATAAATAGTGCGTTTCCTAAAGCAGAAGTACAGCTATGTATAGTGCATCAGATAAGGAATTCACTGAAATATGTATCAAGCAAAGATGTGAAAGTTTTCATGAATGATCTGAAAAAATATATCGTGCTGCAAGCAGAGAAATTGCCGAGAATTACTTACTTGAGCTAGAAGAAAAATGGGGAGAAAAGTACCCATTGGTTGTAAAATCGTGGCAGAATAATTGGATCCGGCTATTTTAAGTATTCTGGCCCAATCAGGAGGCTAATTTATACTACCAATCCTATTGAGGGGTTGCATAGACAGATTAGAAAATTCACTAAAACTAAGGGCTCATTTACTAGTACAAATGCCTTGTACAAACAGGTATATTGTGCTATAAAAAAGGTAGAGGAAAAGTGGACGATGCCTATATCTGATTGGGCATTAACTATCTCTCAACTTGATATTTTCTTTCCTGATAGATTGAAAATTGAGTTGAACTAAAAATGCGGTTTGACACACTTTTTTGAACATTCCCAATCTCTTGCCAAATGTGCCCAACATATCTGTCTACTTTCACGATTAAAGTAATTGTATGCATCGTATCTATCGCTTACAACTATGCCATCATATTCTGGCAATAACCCTTTTAATACCTTCTTACCACGAAGCTTCAAAAGTGTCAACGTTTTATTTGTTATTACTCAACCCCAGCCTCTTTTCCCTTGATCTGTTTCATCTATATGCAAATACTTGCTTTCTTGCAACTCTTCCTTCATTTTCTCATATTCAGATGCACACTTCTTCGATACCCTGCGTTCAGTATTTGAGACTAAACCAAGTGAGGTTAAATATACTGCTTAAAATCTGTTGTACTTCTCTTTTTGAGTTAATAAAAAAGCCACTAAGGCTGCTTATGATTGCTTTGGCATTTGCTCCCAATAGATCTCTTGTAACACCTTCAGGTAAATTTGCTGTAATTCTTTTATTACATACTCTACAACGTCCCCTTTGCAACCTGTACTCAGTTACAATTGGCTTAATTTCTGGTAATTCTACCTTTTGATGAACAATTTCATCTTCTAAAACAACCTTACTTCCTCACATACAAATCTTACCAATTGTGCAGCTCACTACCTCGTCTGCAGCCATTAATTCACGCTTATGCGCCTTATGTCCTGGCTGACCTCCTGGGTTTTTATCACTCTTCTTTTTTCCTTTCTTACGATATATATCTCGTGATGGTGGCAGCGATGAATTTTGTGAATTTAAGCCCAATTTGTCTTCTAATTCAATTATTTTTGCTTTCAGGCTATCATTTTCTGTAATCAGCGCTTTTATTTCTTCCTTGAGATTATCGTTTTCTGCTACAATCTCCTTTTGCAGCACAGTTGTCATTTACCCATTCCATATTTAGCTTCCTATTTCTTTACACTTTTATATTTACTTTGTGAACCACCTTATCTCCGTGAACGGTTACCAATAATCTTGCACGTGTGCGTATTACTGCTGCTAGCCCTTGGATATCGTAAACCTTGTGTCCTTATCAAGAAAAGATGTGGAAAAAATGTGTAGCAGGATTTCCTACTATCCAACCTGGTGCTTCTCTTCCATTTTCCCACTTAGCGAATCTGATCTTTTCCTGTAGGTAATACTCCCTATAAACGCAAATTCTGGATTAAGGAAGGAAGTATAGGAAATAGAAGGCTTTTTGGATTTGATGGAATAGGAGATGAGAGTAGAAAAGATATGAACCAAGAAATCAACAGGGGATCTATGGCGAGTGTGTTCAATTTCTAGTCTATTTTTTAGGTAACCAAAAACAGTCTCAATGATAGACCTTTTTCTCAGTAAAATCTTCTCATTTAGCGAAATTAATGTATTTTTCATACCTTTTTTCACCTTGGTAACAAGTTTCAAACCTCGGTCAAACAGCTTCTGAAAAAGCTCTTTTGCAATATAACCTTTGTCACCAAACAAAAGGCCGGTTAATTTTTCCGTCAAATTTGGCACAGGTATCCTATCATCAACATTGCCTTTTGTTAGCGTAAGTGCATGAATTTCACCATTTTCATTGATTACCATATGTAATTTGAAACCAAAAAACCAGCCGTAAGTACTCTTGCTTAATTTTGCAATTCCAGCAAAAACTTTGTTTTTGGATATTCTTTTTGCATGACAAACTGCAATGGGAGTTGTGTCTATATATGAAATTCCAGTGTTTTCTGACTGTCCACAAAGCCAATGCAACAACATTGCTAAATGCCACAAAACCCTAGGCTTTAGAGCAACAAACCTGGTATATGAAGGCAACTTTGGAAACTCTGATTTGTAGAGCAACGTTAGGTAGTGTAGATAGAAAGTTTTGAAATTTTTACACGGAGATTGTTGATATAGCAGGATTATTGTCATGATTTCAGAGTGCTCAATTTCCGTTGTTCTTGTGGGTTTTTTACCATTTGGCAGTAGTTTGCCTGCAAAATTTTTCTCTATATCTCTGCAAAAATCATCGACCAAACAAAACAGTTTTGTTATATCTTCCATGGGTAACCTCATCTATTTTTTTATAATTGCTGAGTTTACCCTGTTTTCTGCCTTTTCTATTCTCCTTTAATCCAGAATTCGCGTTATAAAGGATTTTTATGACTTACAATTTTTCTTCGTATCCACGTATGGATTCATGTACTCCTGTGCGCACAGCTTGCATAACTGACCCACGGTACCATCATAACTTTGACCCACGTTGCCATAACCGCTTTGACTCGCGGCATGATGGACTCGAATTAAATATACAGCTCCCCGAATTCGATTTAAATATACCACCTTGTCCTGCTTGTCCTGATACTGTTTGTCCCCCTGCTCCTGCTTGTCCCCCTTGTCCACAAGTTAAGCCTGAACCTGAATCTAAAACAATCGTTGATCTTTCAAAGCTTGTAATAACGGTCAATCCAATAACTGATGATATTATTGATATTGAGACCCAAAAGCCAACAGGCTACAAGTTTAAAGAATGTGCAGAAATTATTCAGAATGCTAAAAACAACCTTCAGGTTATAGATGGTAAACTTGTGGGCAGTTGTGAAAACAATTCTGTATGTGATAAATGTGTAGAAGTAATAAACTCTTCTATATTAGATGCAAAAAGTGCTGAAGCCTTTTTTTCTACCCACAATATGTCAGTGTTAGAAGGCACTGTTCATATTATATAAAAGTAATACAGTGTGTACATTGTTAGTACACACTTCCATCTTATGGCTAATTTTTTAATAATTTTATTTACTAATGGAGATATTTTATGCCAACGAATACTTTTTCTTGTCCGAATCAAAAAAATGCAAATCATGTACGTATATTGCCACTTGATGCGTGCTATGTCAGTGATATGTTGAAAATTAATTTGTTCACAAAGTTGGATGATTGTAAAGTCAATAAGAGTAAGTTGATTTATGATAAATGTGGTAAAGATCTTAAGTGTAAGATTGATGATAAGACTATGAATGAACTAAAAGAAAATATTAAGAATGAACTGGAGAAAGGTCTTAAGTGTGAAATTGATGATAAGACTAAGAATGAACTGAAAGAAAATATTAAGAATGAACTAAAGAAAGATCTTAAGTGTGAGATTGATGATGAGACTAAGAATGAATTAGAAGAAAATATTAAGAATGAACTAAAGAAAGAGAAAGAGCCCGATGATGTTGAAGAGCTTGATGCTGGTAATGATGGTTACAGCGAAGGTATTGCTTTCTCTTACCATGGTTACGGCAACGACTTAATATAAACTCTGATCTAGGAAGATAAAATAGTTAAGATAAACCTTCAACTAGTCCCACTTATTCGCTATATTGTTGGAGGTTTTCATAGTTTTTCTAGTTGATGAACATTTTCAAGCAGGTTTCCTCTCTAATTTCCAGCAAATTAAACGAGTTGAAGCAAAGGGGTATTATAAATACAAATACAACAAACTTTATCGTAGAACCCCCAAGTAACAGAGCACATGGAGACATTTACACAAACGTTGCCATGGTGCTTGCAAAGCATGAAAAGAAGAATCCCATTGAAATTGCAGAGGTTTTAGCCAAAGAATTTGAACTTTTTGATGAAGTTGCAAAAGTGGAAATAGCAGGCCCTGGTTTCATCAACATGCACTTAAAAATAGAAGTGTGGCATGGAATTTTAAAACAAATAAATGAGCTAAAAACAGAGTTTGGCACCCTAGATATAGGAAACAATCAGGCGATCAATGTTGAGTTTGTATCCGCAAATCCAACCGGTCCACTGCATATTGGTCATGCAAGAGGGGCAGTATTTGGTGACGTTCTGGCAAATTTATTGAAAAAAGTTGGTTATAAAGTTACTAAGGAATACTATATTAATGATGCTGGAGCGCAGATAGATATACTAATAAAGTCAGTATATTTGCGGTATAAGGAAGCTCTGGGAGAAAAAATCAGTATAGAAAAAGGTTTATACCCAGGTGAATATTTAAAACCAATAGGGGAGGGGCTAGCTAAAAAATATGGCAAGGAATTTCTAAAAAAGCAAGATAATCAAATAATTAGGGAATATACTTTAAGTTTTATCTTAGAACTCATAAAGGAAGACATGAACTTGCTTGGAGTAAATCATGATGTTTTTACTTCAGAGTATGAGCTACAAAAAAGTGGCAAAATTGAAGAGAGTATAAAGATATTGTCTGACAAGGGTCTAGTGTATGAAGGGTACCTGGAGAAACCAAAAGGCAAAGAAAGCGAAAATTGGACTTCCAGAAAAGAGATGCTATTTCGCTCTACAAAATTTGGTGATGACGTTGACCGTGCATTGAAGAAAGAGGACGGCAGTTGGACTTATTTTGCCTCGGATATCGCTTACCATTTTGATAAGATATCGCGTGGTTTTAACAATATGATCGTAGAGCTTGGTAGTGACCACGGCGGTTATGTCAAAAGACTCAAAGCAGTCGTCTCTGCGCTCAGTGATGATCAAGCAAAAATAGAGGTAAAACTGCATAATATTGTGAATTTTTTCGAGAACGGCAAACCTGTTAAGATGTCCAAAAGATCAGGAAACTTCCTAACAGCAAGAGATGTAGTGGAAGAAGTTGGCAGGGACATAACTCGTTTTATAATGCTAACACGCAAGAATGATATGGTCTTGGACTTTGATTTTGCTAAAGTTAAAGAACAGTCAAAAGATAATCCTATTTTTTATGTGCAATATGCGCATGCTCGTGCTCATTCGTTAATGCGTAATGCTCCAAAAGAGCTCCCAACAGCAGATCCTTCACTTTTAAGGACAGGTGGGGAGCTCTTCCTCATAAAAACCTTAGCAAAGTGGCCAGATGTGGTAGAAATTGCAGCAAGGCTTTGTGAGCCACACAGAATTACTTTCTACTTACTTGAAGTTGCAGAAGCGTTTCACGTTTTGTGGGGGTATGGCAAGAGTGATTTAAACATGCGTTTCATACTGGAAGACAACTTAAACCTCACCGCTGCAAGAATGTTTCTCGTGCAGGCCTTAGCACACGTCATCGCTTCTGGACTTTCTATCTTCAATATAGAGCCTTTGGAAGAGATGAGTTGATTTTTTTATGCAAGATTGTTTTTTCAACGAATAGAGAAGTTGACAAAATTAAGTAAAAATGTTATAGTTTATAGTAGTATTTTCTGGTTAATATATGGCTCACAGTCAAAAAAAGCTCAATGTTAATGTAAGTTTTGACAGTAAATTGGCTCAGTATCTTACAGAAATGGCAGAGACTCAAAATAAAACTATTCCTGAAGTTTTAGTAGATTTAGTGGAAGAAGAGTTCGAAGAAGATGTAGAGCTATCCAAAATAGCTGACGATCGCCTCTCTGAAGGTGAAGAAGAAGTAGAGGATGATGAAAACATCTGGAAATAAAACTTACACTATAAAATTCTTAAAAAATGTTATTGAAAAAGAAATTCCAGCTCTTCCGGCAAAGATTAAATTAATGGTTCAGGAGGCCATAAAGAAACGCCTGACAGTTGATCCTTTTAATCTAGGAAAGCCTTTATGTCATAGCTTTAGAGGGCAATATAGGATAAGGGTTAGCAACTACCGTATAATTTACATCATAAATCATTCAGAACGTAAAGTGCTTATTACTGCAGTGGGGTATAGAAAAAACATTTACAAACACAGAAGATTACACAATTAAAAATATAAGAAAGATCTCACCGCTGTAACTCGTCCAAGCCTTAGCACACGTCATTGCTTCTGGACTTTCTATCTTTAATGTAGAGCCGTTAGAAGAAATGAGTTGATTTTTTTTTGTTACAATATGTAATGATCAAAATATTATTCAAAGTAGGGTAAAGTTATGACGATCAGTTTTAGGGAGTATTCAACTGTATTTACTGAAGTTGCGGAACAGACAGATTTAAATGGAAATAACATAATTAAAAGAATAAAAGGGCAGTTTAAATCACGCCAAAGTGACTATGAGGAGTGGCAAGCAGCCAATTTTCATGTGGACTTCTTATTTCAATCTATTCTTTGTCAAGGTAACGAAGAAGATAAACACACGTTATTACATTTAGCTGCTCACACAGGCCGTATCAAGATAATCAAAGCTCTAATAAACAAGGTGCAGATGTTAATGCAGTGAGTCAAAATCATAAAAATACTCCTTTGCATGTGGCTATTGGCGAGATAGATGTAATAAATGCTCTATTAGACAAGGGTGCAAAGGTTAATGCAGTGAATAAATTGGGAGATACTCCTTTGCATATAGCTGTTAAGGATGGCAATGTAAATTTAGTAAAGGCTCTATTAGATAAGGGTGCAAATTTTTTATTAAAGAATAAAGATGGCAAGACTCCAAAAGACTTAGCTATAGATGATAGAATAAAAAAGCTTCTGAAAGAATACATCAGCAACCCAAAAAGGTATTTACGCCGGTAGTGCAACCGCATTATTAGGCACTGCAGCAGTAGCACTTTTTGCAACCGGAACAGTTGCAATTGAGTTAATACCTATAGTGATAGCGGTAGCCACAGTCGCAATAGCAGCACTAGCAGTTGGTGGTATCACATATATGATGTTAAAACCTAGTACTGAAATGGATGAAGTGGAAGAAGAACAAGGCTTGGTAAATAAATGGGAAGTAAGGAGCCAACACTGGTCTCCATCCAAAAGGGTGTCATCCTAGTGCCCAGACTACTTGGATCCAGAAAAGTTTACTTGCTTACAAGCAAACTGATTTGGTGAGTATAAAAGTATAGCTAACGCAAGCTCTACGTCATACCGTCACGGTATCTTTAGATCCAGCTAACAAGCAGCAGGATACTTAACTGTCATACCGCGATTCATTCGCGGTATCTTTTAGCCGCTAACACGTAGCGGGATGACGATTGTCAGGCCAGCACCCTATAAACGCGAATTCTGGATTAAAGGAGAATAGAAAAGGCAGAAAACAGGGTAAACTCAGCAATTATAAAAAAATAGATGAGGTTACCCATGGAAGACATAACAAAACTGTTTTGTTTGGTCGATGATTTTTGCAGAGATATAGAGAAAATTTTGCAGGCAAACTACTGCCAAATGGTAAAAAACCCACAAGAACAACGGAAATTGAGCACTCTGAAATCATGACAATAATCCTGCTATATCAACAATCTCCGTGTAAAAATTTCAAAACTTTCTATCTACATTACCTAACGTTGCTCTACAAATCAGAGTTTCCAAAGTTGCCTTCATATACCAGGTTTGTTGCTCTAAAGCCTAGGGTTTTGTGGCATTTAGCAATGTTGTTGCATTGGCTTTGTGGACAGTCAGAAAACACTGGAATTTCATATATAGACACAACTCCCATTGCAGTTTGTCATGCAAAAAGAATATCCAAAAACAAAGTTTTTGCTGGAATTGCAAAATTAAGCAAGAGTACTTACGGCTGGTTTTTTGGTTTCAAATTACATATGGTAATCAATGAAAATGGTGAAATTCATGCACTTACGCTAACAAAAGGCAATGTTGATGATAGGATACCTGTGCCAAATTTGACGGAAAAATTAACCGGCCTTTTGTTTGGTGACAAAGGTTATATTGCAAAAGAGCTTTTTCAGAAGCTGTTTGACCGAGGTTTGAAACTTGTTACCAAGGTGAAAAAAGGTATGAAAAATACATTAATTTCGCTAAATGAGAAGATTTTACTGAGAAAAAGGTCTATCATTGAGACTGTTTTTGGTTACCTAAAAAATAGACTAGAAATTGAACACACTCGCCATAGATCCCCTGTTGATTTCTTGGTTCATATCTTTTCTACTCTCATCTCCTATTCCATCAAATCCAAAAAGCCTTCTATTTCCTATACTTCCTTCCTTAATCCAGAATTTGCGTTTATTTGAGCCATCAAGAATAAAAGTAAAACGCAAGACAATATTTCAGCCAGTGTTGATCTACTGCTAGATTGTGTTATAAACATACCTTCCCAATAAAAATAACTTATTGAATGTAATATATGTGTATAAGAGGTTTTGCAATTTAAATTTTGCTTATATTGTGCTACAATGAATTATTTATGCACTATTAAATTAAAAATGATGAGTAAACAAGATCTATTATCGTTGATGAAAGCAAGACACAGCGGACGTTCATACGATCCTACAAGAGCAATATCTCAGGAAGACATGGATATTTTAATGGAAGCTGTAAGGCTAACTCCCTCATGTTTTGGTGATGAACCCTGGAGATACGTAATATGCAACAAACAGAACAATCAAAGCGCATGGGAAAAGCTGCTAAATTGTCTTGATGAATCTAATCAAAAATGGGCAAAAGATGCACAAGTGTTAATCATATCTTTCAGTGCTAAAAATTTCCGCAAATCTGGTAAAGGAGAAAATCTTTGGGCTAATCACGACACTGGTGCAGCGAATTATGGACTTATGTTACAAGCTGCAGCTATGAACTTAATGGCCCATCAAATGGGTGGATTTGATAGAGATAAAATAGTAGAAAGATTCAACATATCCGATGATTTTAATGTAATGTCAGTGATAGCGGTTGGTTACGAAGAAGAGGGCGCTGAAACAAGTAAGAAAAAAAGGAGACCAATAGAAGAAATATTTTTTTATGATGAGTGGCCAAGGTCCTGAAAATTTTATCAAAATGCACGGCACTGGTAACAACTTCGTTATCATAGACTCACGTTCAACAAACAATTTAGACTGGAACCATAGACAAATTGCTGATCAAAGCAGTTGTGATCAAGTGATAATTATAACAATGTCTAATGCTGCAGACTGCTTTATGCATATCTATAATGCTGATGGTAGCAAAGCTGAAATGTGCGGAAATGCAGCACGTTGCGTTGGATATTTGCTAATGTCAAAAAAAGGTACTGAGTATATCACTATTGAGCTGGTAAACAAACGCATTTTAGAGTGTTTTAAAGTGGGTGATAAATCAATAAAGGTCAATATGGGTAAACCACTGCTTAAATGGCATGAAATTCCTCTTTCTTGTGAATGCGATCCCCTTTATCTACCTATAGAGCTTGAAATGCTGAAAGAGCCAGTTGCAGTAAATATTGGTAATCCTCACATAGTTTTTTTTGTTGATAACGTAAATGAAATACCATTGCAAAGTTTAGGACCAAAGCTGGAAAATCACGAATTATTTCCTCAGAAAATTAATATTAGTATTGCACAAGTTGAAAAGTCTGGAGAAATAGCTTTAAGAGTTTGGGAAAGAGGTACAGGCATTACTGCATCATGCGGTAGTGCAGCTTGTGCAACGCTTGTTGCATCCACACTACGTGGATATCTGGCTACCCAACAGACTTCAGTAAATTTACCAGGAGGAAAGTTATTAATCGAATGGGCAAATAACGTATTCATGACCGGTGATATAGGGTTTTTGTAACCCTAATTCTAGTGATGCATTACTTCCAAAACTTTTTTACCAATCACCGCAGGAGTCTCTGCAATTGTAATTCCAGCGCTTCGCATAACTTCTAGTTTTGCACCAGCACTTCCACCGCTGGAAGAGATGATTGCTCCAGCGTGTCCCATACGTCTTCCTGAAGGTGCCGTTTGGCCTGCTACAAAACCAATGATTGGCTTTTTAGTTTTTTCTGTTTTCACAAAATGTGATACATCTTCTTCTTCATTTCCACCTATTTCACCAATAACTACAATACCATGAGTATCGTTATCTTTTAAAAAGAGCTCCATACAGTCGACAAATGTCATACCATGAACTGGATCTCCCCCAATTCCGATACACGTGCATTGACCAAGACCAACAGCAGTTGTTTGTGCTACTGCTTCGTAAGTTAAAGTTCCAGAGCGAGACATAATTCCTATGTGTCCACGCTTATGAATATGGCCAGGCATAATTCCTATTTTGCATTCTTCAGGTGTAATAATTCCCGGACAGTTGGGACCAATCAATCGACTTTTTGAATCAACAAGCGCGCGCTTAACTTTCACCATATCAAGTATAGGAATGCCCTCTGTAATACAAACTATCAATTCTATTTTTGCATCTATTGCTTCAAGTATTGCAGCAGCAGCAAATTTAGCAGGTACATATATAACTGTAGCATTTGCACCGGTTTTTTCTTTGGCTTCTGCCACAGTATTAAAAACTGGTAAACTAAGGTGAGTGCTACCACCCTTTCCAGGAGTTACACCGCCAACCATTTTCGTCCCGTAGTCAATAGCTTGCTCTGAATGAAACGTACCTTGTGCACCAGTAAAACCCTGGCATATTAATCTTGTATCTTTATTTACTAAAACGGACATGCTTTATTTTACCTCTTTTACTATCTTTTGCGCAGCATCACCCAGTTCATCTGCAGCAATAATATTTAATCCTGACTCTTCTAAGATTTTTTTTCCTTCCTCAAAATTAGTACCTGATAACCTAACCACTAAAGGAACTTTAATACTCATTTCTTTTGCAGCCGCAACAATTCCACTTGCGATAATATCGCAACGCATTATACCACCAAATATATTAACCAAAATTCCTCTTACGTTGCTATCAGACAATATGATTTTAAATGCTTCAGTTACAGTTTCTTTACTCGCTCCACCACCAACATCCAAAAAGTTAGCAGGCTCTGCTCCGTAGTATTTTATTATATCCATTGTTGCCATAGCAAGACCTGCACCATTTACCATGCAACCAATACTGCCATCCATTTTGATGTAACTGAGCCCATACTTTGAAGCCTCTATCTCTTCTTTCACTTCTTCATCATAATCACGAAGTTCCATAATTTCTGGGTGACGATATAAAGCATTATCATCGAAATTAATTTTCGCATCGAGCGCAGTAAAATCTCCAGAATTTGTTTCAACCAGTGGATTAATTTCAATTTGGCTCGCGTCAGTTGCAATAAACGCATCATATATTTTCTTTGCAATGTTCGATATCTTTTCTATTTGTTCTGGACTCAAATGAAAACTGCTGCTTAACTTGCTGCTATCAAAACTTGTAGCAGAATCAATATCAAATTTCACAATTTTTGCAGGAGAATTTTTTGCCACTTCTTCGATGTCCATTCCACCTTCTGAGGAAAATATGAATATTGGCCTACTGAGCTTCGGGTCGATTACCAGGCTTAAATAATACTCTTTCTTAATGCTTGAGCCTTCTTCAACGTACACTTTTCTTACTTGCTGCCCGCTTGGACCTGTTTGATGAGTAACTAAAGTCATACCAATCATGTCCTTTACAAACTGTTGAGCTTCTTCAGCTGACTTTGCTAGCTTTACGCCACCGGCTTTACCCCTACCACCTGCATGAATTTGAGCTTTAACTACAAACACTTCAGATTTTAATTGACTTACTTGAGTCTTTACTTCTTCCGCGGATGTAGCAACAAAACCTTTTGGCACTGGGACATTAAATTTATGCAAAACTTCTTTCGCTTGATATTCGTGAATATTCATAAAATAACCAATGATAAACTATTAACTTGAGTACAAACTACCAACCATAACGCTGCCTTCTGCACTCTTGTTGGTATCTCTTTTTTTTAGCTTCAGCTTTCTTTTTAGCTCTTTTTTCTGATTTTTTTTCATGATATTGTTTTTTCATTTTCAACCCTCTTCCTTCCTTTTGAGTTGTTTTTTTCAATACTGGAAGAGCTCTGTCTACATCACCATAATGGACTGATACTTCTATCAAACTCTATACCTCCTTCGGTAATCATTTCAAAATCTATTTATAAATTAGAAAATTAACATTGTCAATTATTTTATAAACTTGAGCGTTAAAATGTAACATGCCATAATTTATATAGTAAATAATGTCATTCCAGTGTCAGCTACTTGCTTACTGATGGAGATTGCTCTTATGTTACAGCGTTCTTACAATTATACTAACATCGGGGCGGAGAGATTTGAACTCCCGACCCTTTGGTCCCAAACCAAATGCGCTACCAGGCTGCGCTACGCCCCGACTTCTTTATTCAGAGTATCAATAACTCAGGCAAAATGCAAGGTTCATTTGTTTACTTTAGAAAAAATATAATATGAGATTTAATATTATATTAGAATATGTTTTTTATTAGCTCCTCTTTAACAACAGACTGCTTCGTAGAAAGTCTACAGAGTTTTTGTGCGCGCAACACTGAACCAGATTTCTTTATCTTAGCCATATTTAAAAATCTAGCTACACCAATTGGTGAAAGTGAGTGCAGCAACCACAGCGGTATCGACCCTTAAAATTCTTTTTCCTAGACTCAATTTTTGACAAAACTTATCGGCAAGATCAAGTTCATAAGATGAAAAACCACCTTCAGGGCCAACAATAATAGCAACATTTTTCTTACCTTTCAGCACTTTATCAGCTTTACCTGTTTCATCACATAAAACAAAATTTTTACTCTGGGAATCAGGTAACTCACAAAAGTTAATAGGAGGCAAAATCTCTGGTATACTTATCCTACCGGATTGTTCCGCAGCTTCGATTGCCTGTAATTTTGCTCTACTTAGGTTAATATTTTTTACCACTGTACGTTCCGTTGAAATAAATTGAATGCAGGTTACTCCCATTTCAGTTGCCTGTCTTACTATGTTGTTCAAAGCAGCACTTTTTACCATGGCACAATACAGGTATAAATTTTCCTCATATTGCTGTTGTTTAGTGCATTCTTTGGGTGTAACTTCTGTCAATTTACGCGGTATATTAACTACTTCTCCTAACCATTCTCCATCTTTTCCATTAAAAAGAGAGAGATTATCATACTTCTTAAGCTGCATTACATTGCAAATATAGTGACTTTGTTGTGGATTAAGTGCTAAACTCACGCCTTGTGATAAAGCTTCTTCAACATAGAGCCTAATTTTTCCCATTCAAAACTTTAATTATATTCTACTTGAGTGACTCTTACGGGATTTGAACCCGTGTTACCACCGTGAAAGGGTGGTGTCCTAACCACTAGACGAAAGAGTCAACTTGAATCTAACTAGGTTATATCGATTACATATATAAAGTCAATTCAATTATTTTGAATCACATAATTAGAGGGATATATCAGTAATCTTATATCGACAGCCTCCTATTACTCCATGCTCAATACTCACTGAACCCATCTCAGATTTAGGAGCTAATTCTAATTGTTGTTCAACTTTTGTATCGGAATCATAGCCAGAATCGTAGCCAGAATCTCTACGCTCATATTTCTGCCTTATTTCTTCTACACTAAAGCCAGCCTTGGTCTTAATTTTTTGATCATTAGTCTGTTGCTGACTTATCGACTTATTAACGCAAATTCTGGATTAAGGAAGGAAGTATAGGAAATAGAAGGCTTTTTGGATTTGATGGAATAGGAGATGAGAGTAGAAAAGATATGAACCAAGAAATCAACAGGGGATCTATGGCGAGTGTGTTCAATTTCTAGTCTATTTTTTAGGTAACATAGACCTTTTTCTCAGTAAAATCTTCTCATTTAGCGAAATTAATGTATTTTTCATACCTTTTTTCACCTTGGTAACAAGTTTCAAACCTCGGTCAAACAGCTTCTGAAAAAGCTCTTTTGCAATATAACCTTTGTCACCAAACAAAAGGCCGGTTAATTTTTCCGTCAAATTTGGCACAGGTATCCTATCATCAACATTGCCTTTTGTTAGCGTAAGTGCATGAATTTCACCATTTTCATTGATTACCATATGTAATTTGAAACCAAAAAACCAGCCGTAAGTACTCTTGCTTAATTTTGCAATTCCAGCAAAAACTTTGTTTTTGGATATTCTTTTTGCATGACAAACTGCAATGGGAGTTGTGTCTATATATGAAATTCCAGTGTTTTCTGACTGTCCACAAAGCCAATGCAACAACATTGCTAAATGCCACAAAACCCTAGGCTTTAGAGCAACAAACCTGGTATATGAAGGCAACTTTGGAAACTCTGATTTGTAGAGCAACGTTAGGTAATGTAGATAGAAAGTTTTGAAATTTTTACACGGAGATTGTTGATATAGCAGGATTATTGTCATGATTTCAGAGTGCTCAATTTCCGTTGTTCTTGTGGGTTTTTTACCATTTGGCAGTAGTTTGCCTGCAAAATTTTCTCTATATCTCTGCAAAAATCATCGACCAAACAAAACAGTTTTGTTATATCTTCCATGGGTAACCTCATCTATTTTTTTATAACTGCTGAGTTTACCCTGTTTTCTGCCTTTTCTATTCTCCTTTAATCCAGAATTCGCGTTAGTACCAAACCTTCTATACTAACGGCAAGAGATACCGTCTCGCCAGTCAACAAGAAAATTATAAAAATTGAATCTTAAGCTGCATTGTAAAATCAAAAAGTACTTCCAACTGTGTAGCGGTATAGTTAATGTATATATTGATAAGTAAATTTCTGTTGTTTTGTATGTATAAAACTAATTTACTTATCAATATATACACTAACCAACTACATTCAATAAATTTGTATAAGATAATATTTTACATAAGATAAAATGGAAGCATTTTTTGATTTTAAAGCACTAAACCTTCAGTCAACATCCTAGCTCTGTAGTTCTTGATATGATTTGGATCAAAAGCACTTTTGGATGTCAGAATACCGAAAATGATATGGAGTAACTTACGCATTGCAGCACCAACGATGGCCATATTATGCTTACCCTTTTCCTTTAATCTTTGGCAAAAACTCATAATGATAGGATTGTGATTCTTAGCTACTATGGCAGGAAAGAACAGAGCCTTGCGTAGTGTTCGTGAACCTGATTTACTTAATCTGGGCTTGGCATGTACAGATGAACCTGACGTTATATTTTGTGATATAGTTCCTGCATATGCTGCCAATTGCCTGGCATTTATAAAATCCTTTATGTCAGGAATTTCCGCTAAAATAGCTATTGCTGATTCCTCTCCTATTCCTGGAATAGTCAGTAGAAGTTGAAAATTTTCCAACAACTCTTTGTGTTGCTTTAATAATTCACGTATGGAGTTTTTTATTGTTTCTATTTTTTGCTCTATGTTCATTGCAAGGTCTTCCCAAGCATTTGCAACTTCTTTAGGCAGTCTCTCTTTTTTTTCTAAGTGGTTATTTACTAATGTCAATTCATCTTTTAACGCAGCCGAGCAACGATAAAGATGTTTTAATTTTTTCTTTTCGGGAGAAGGTGGTGCCCAGCGAGTTGGTTCCTGCCTTTGGCAATAATCTGCAATAATTTCTGCATCGGTCTGATCATTCTTTTGTCGTACAAGCTTACTCCTCGCATAAGATTTTATGCAATAAGGATTTACAACACTAACAAAATATCCAGCATTGTGAAGAAATTCAGCCAAAGCTTCACCATAACAACCAGTAGCTTCCATACAGGCTTTTACTTCTTCTACATTATGTTTTTGTAGAAAGTCCTGCAAACCTTGAAACCCAGAATCCTCGTTTTTAAAATTCCTTTTCCTAGTTTCACGTTTTCCTTTTTTGCTTATGAATGAAAGAAAAACATCAAAGCGATCTTTTGATATGTCTATTCCTAAAAAGTTGTTGATCATATATAACCCCATACGTTACCATTAAAAATGAAAAGTAAGGCTTACCTTGTGAATACAGAATTAGAACCATTTAGGTTTTTCTACGATACCGTCCAGCCTATACTTTTGAGAAGGGAACTCTTATCTCTTGCACAGATTTTATATCTAAGCCAAATGCTAGAGTTTTTCCCTTCTCCATCTAATGCTTAAGCTTAAAACATTAAATGCTTTTTACAAGATACAAGCCAAATGAAATGATAGAGGACAACCAGAAATTAATAGATAAACTTTGCGATTTCATATCTTAATTTATACCAAGCAAAATTCAACTGAGCCAAAAAAGTTGGTTAGCAAATTCTACTGGTTAAATCATTAACTAACTTTACTTATATCTTAAACACATTCAATTTTCACACTCATCAGCAGTTAGGCCACTTGCTCGCACAATAATATCAATAGCAATACCTGCCTTAACTAGATCTTTTGCAATCTTTATTTTCTCTGCTTTTTTAACTTTTTCCTTGCCGCTTTTCATATCTTCAGATAGAGATTTAACTAACGCATCTAATGATTCTTGTTCTCTGTACTCGTCTATTAAACTCAATAGCCTATTTTCTTCTTTGCTTTCTCTTGTTTTAGGCAGCAGAACTTTAATATTCACTGATAATCCTTCTGCTATTTGATATAATTTGTCAAATGATATGGCAGTGTATCCTATTTCATACTCGTATATTTCCTTGAGTGTTAAACCAACTTTGTTTGCTAAATCTTTCTGAGTATACCTTTTTATCAATCTCCATTCTCTTATTCTTTGCCCTACTCTGTAGTATATAGAATCAGTGCAGACTTCTTTCTCTGTATTATCATACTCGTAAATAGATAAGCCGGTTGCTTGGGAAATTATGTCAACTGAAACTCCTTCTTGCACTAGATTCTTTGCTACTTCTATTTTCGCTTCTTCTTGGCTAATTTTCTCGCTAATATATACGAACCTTACTAATGGATACAGCTTCTTGCGTAACTCCTGATCCTTAATTTCTCTATGTATTTTTGTTAGATAGACTATTTCTTTATCCTCATCTTCATACCAACTGTTTTCTCTTAGTACTGTTGGTCCTGGAAGTAGATCTATAACATTAACTGACAATGCTCCTGCTATTATATACGATTCTTTGATTGTAATAACCTTGCACCCTAGTTCAAAGTTATGTATTTCCTTATGTGTTAAACCAATTTTTCTTGCTAATTTTGCCTGAGTATACCCTTGTACTATCCTACAACCTTCTATTTTTTTCCCTAGCTCGTAGCTTACTGAGCCAATATGCTCTGAATTATCATAGATAAATCCTCTAAAAGCTGTTTTTCCTACAGAAGCAAACATATATTCTATCACAAAAAAAATCCACTATTGGCTAAGTTTTTATGAAATCACAAAAATTTCTCAATCATATAATTTGATAAGCCTGTCGTTTGCAAGATAATATCAACAGAAATTCCTTCTTTCACTAAATTCCTTGCAACTTCAATCTTCTTTTCCTCTCTGACCTTTTCTCTACAAACATGTATACCTTCAAATAAAGACTTGATTAGCATATCGCGTAATTCCCGACTCTCAATCTTTTTGTATTCTTCTATCAAGTTTGATAGCTTTTCTTCCGCTTCACTATCCTCATCTGATTCGGGAAGTAGATCTATGATACTGATTGATAATACCTTTGCTATTTCATCTAACATTTCAAGTGAGACAGCAGCTCGCCCTTGTTCATATTCGTATATTCCTTGATTTGTTATGCCAACTTTATTCGCTAAATCTTTTTGTGTATATCCTCGTATCAATCTCCACTCTTTTATCCTTTGCCCTACTTTGTATGGAACCGGAATTTTGTTCTCCTCATACTCACCAATAGATAAGTTAGTTGTTCGAGAGATAACATGAGCAGAAACTCCTACTTTCATCAAACCCCTTGCTACTTCTATTTTTACCGCTTTTCTGCTTCTTTCCTCGCTCAAACGAATAAATTTGGTTAATAAATAAAATATCTCACGTAATTCTTTATCCTTATACCCCTTTACTAAATTTAATATTTCTTCATCTTCAAAATATCTTTTTTCATTTGGTAGTGTCTCTCCACAAACTAGACCTTTAACATTTACTGATAATGCTTCTGCTATGGCATATAACTTCTTAATTGGAATTTTACGGTTCCCTTTCTCATATTGCAGTATTACCCAGTACTTTATTACACACTGCTGCTTCCAAAGGTCATAAAGAAATTATTGAAGCTTTGTTACAACGTGTAAGCCACAATAAATTGAGTGATTTTATTAATGCTAAAACAATAGTTAAAGGCACTGCATCGTTGCATGTTGCTACTGAAAATAGCTTTTTTGAAGCTGTAAAGTCTTTGTTGAAACATGGTGCAATTTATAACATCAAGAATAAGGAAGGTAAAATACCACTTGATCTTTCTCGAGACCAGAATATTACTAACCTATTGAAATTAGTAGAAGAGCTGTTTGAGAATGCAAAAAATGGTAATGTTGAAATTATCAGTAAGCTGAAAGCAATAAAACCTGATGAGCGCATAGCTGTAACAAATGCTCGTAATGATCAAGACAAGTCATTAGTCCAGGTTGCAGTAATCAATAAACACTCAAACCTTGCGAGTAGATTATTAGAAATATTAAAAAGTCCAGATCAGAGTTTACAAGATGTCAGCGTAGAAAATCGAGTAAAGAGTTTAAAGTTATAGCTCTCTTAAATGAAACTCTAATGAGGGTGCCAAGATCTAGAAAATATACAAAAATTACAGTGGGCTTTACATCTTACTAATTATGAATTAACTTACTACCTAATCAATTCCTGAGTTATGTATGAGTAACATTTTGATAATATTAGCAGCAGGAAAGAGCAGTAGAATGAATTCTGAATATTCAAAAGCGTTGCACCAAGTGGGAAATCTTACTCTTTTAGAACATATAATTTCTAATGCAAAATCGCTGAGTCTAAAAAGCTTATCAATTGTTGTTAACAACTCCCTTCTAAAAGATTTAGAAAACTTTGATACCCTAAAAAGTATAATCGATCAATACAATATAAAACTAATAATGCAAGAAGATATTACAGGTACTGGCACTGCAGTTAAAATTGCTCTAGAAAATCTGGAGGAGTTATCTGATCAAGACATAGTTTTAATACAGTATGGAGACACTCCTTTTATATCTAGCGATACAGTTATGAAAATGACTGATTGTTTAAAGTATAATAATTTAGTTCTTCTTGGATTCAATAGTCAAGATGAACAATATGGAAGATTAGTAATTGATAATTACGGAAATGTTCAAAAAATCCTAAAAAATGGAGATAAAATGCTTCTTGCAAACTCTGGAATAATGGCTTTATATGCTAAAGATCTCTTTACCTTAGTAAAAGAAATAAAATTTAATAATTCGACTAATGAATATTGTCTTAATGATATAGTGCCCATTGCAGCAACCAATAACTTGAGTGTAGGTTATGTAGTTTCTGATGAAAGAGAAGCAATGGGAGTAAATAATAAAGAGGATTTGATTAAAGCCGAACACTATTTTCAAGAAAGAAGGCAGCCAACTTTTATTTCATAACTACATTTTTTTATTCATTAATTTAAGTTGACATTTGTTTTATACTGGTTTTATAATACCTTTTGATTCTTACTTGTAAGATAATTGGTACGACAAATTTTCCTAATTGTAGTAGAGGGTATACATGGGGATATTAATAACAGGTGCTGCAGGTTTGATAGGGTCGACCTTGGTGAAAAAGTTAGAAAACCAAGGTCATGAAGTAATAAGCTGCGATATTAGGTTTCGCGATAATCCACTCAGTTTTTTTTTAGAAGATGTAGTACCACTACTTGCTAAGTGTACAGGAATTATTCATCTGGCTGCAATTTCTCGAGTTATACATGGTGAACTTTATCCTCAACTGTGTCAAAAAATTAATGTTGATGGTACAATGCAGTTTTTAGGGTTATGTAATTCACTTCCAAATAAACCGTGGTTTATATATGCAAGTAGTAGGGAAGTCTATGGAGAGCAGAAGGAACTGCCGGTTACAGAATCTGCTAGTATCAATCCAATAAATAATTATGCCAAAGGTAAAGCATTTATTGAGAAGCAAATAACAAGTTTAAAAGATTTTAATGTAGCAATATTACGCTTTTCAAATGTATACGGTGGTTTACTAGATCATAACAGTAGAGTAATTCCCGCACTCTGTATTAATGCATTAAGAGGTGATCCAATTAAAATAGAAGGTAAAGAATGCGTTTTTGATTTTACCTACTTGGATGATGTTATAGAGGGTATATGCTTAACTGTTAAATATTTACAAAGTGAAAAATCTTCTCTTCCTGCTATTCATCTTACTACTAATAGCCCATGTACTTTAGAAAACTTAGCAAAAACAATATTAAAAGTCACAAAAAGTGATTCTAGAATTGATTTTTATCCTCCAAGAAATTTTGATGTAACTAAGTTCCATGGTGATTTTACTAGGGCTAAAGAGCTGCTTGGTTGGTCTCCAAAGCATTCATTAGAAGTAGGATTAAGCAATTTTATAAAAAGTCTACAAAACAATATACAAGAGTATCCTAACAATATAGATATGGTAATATATGAAAATATTAAAAGTTATTCATGGTTACCCTCCTTATTATAGTGCTGGTTCAGAGGTTTACAGCCAAACTCTTGCTCATGAACTAGCAAATAACAATGAGGTACAAGTATTTACTAGGTATGAAAATAGCTTTTTACCTGATTTTTATTACACTACAGTCCTAGATCGTAGTGATTCTCGAATCTTACTGCATTTAATTAATATACCCACAGCTAAATATCGTTACAAATTTATCAATGAAGAAGTAGATATACAATTTAAAAGAGTAATAGATAACTTTCAGCCAGATCTTATACATTTTGGTCATCTTAATCATCTATCAATTACTTTACCAGAAATTGCTTTTAAAGAAAATATACCTACAATTTTTACGCTACATGACTTTTGGTTAATGTGTCCAAGAGGAAGGTTTATTCAACGCAATTCTGAAGATTTGTTACGGCTTTGTGATGGACAAAAGGATCAAAAATGTGCAACTCAATGTTACAAGGGATATTTTACAGGAGATAAAGAATTCCTGAATTTAGACATAAATTATTGGGAACAATGGGTTGCAACTAGAATGAAGCACACAAGGAAAATAATAGACTATATAGATTACTTTATTTCCCCATCGAAATTCTTGATGGATAAATTTACTCAGGATTTTAATGTTCCGATAAACAAAATTTCTTATCTTGATTATGGTTTTGATCTCAATCGTCTTAAGAATAGAAATAGAGCACAAGAAAAAGAGTTTATTTTCGGTTATATTGGTACTCATACTCCCGAAAAAGGTGTTGATCTATTATTGAAAGCTTTTTCTCACTTATCATCTAAAGTAAAACTTAGAATTTGGGGAGCAGCAAGAGAAGAAACTAAAGCTTTAAAAGCGATTGCCAATCAGTTTTCACCTGTTGTTAAAGAAAGAATAGAGTGGATGGGAAGTTATGATAATAAGAATATAGTTACTGACGTATTTAATAAAGTTGATGCAATAGTCGTTCCTTCAATTTGGGGTGAAAATTCACCGTTAGTAATACATGAAGCACAGCAACTTAGAATACCAGTTATAACAGCCGATTATGGTGGCATGGCAGAATATGTAAGAGATGGACTATTGTTTAAGCACAGAGATGCAAGTAGTTTATCAGAAAAAATGCAAGTCCTATCTACAAATCAGGAGTTATACAATAAACTTACCCAAAAAGGCTATCCTTATACTGAAAATGGAAATATACCTTCTATAAGTGAGCATACTGAAAAACTTAACAAGATTTACCGTAATGCTATTAAAAAGAAAGGCAAGTCAGTAGCTTTGAAACCTGGTCCTTGGAGAATTACTTTTGATACTAATCCAGATTACTGCAATTTTGCTTGTATAATGTGTGAATGTTTTTCACCATACAGCAAAGTTAAAGAAGAAAAGAAAGCTAAAGGAATAAAACCTAAGATACTGTCGATAGAAACTATCAGAAAAGTAATTAAGGAAGCAGCTGGCACACCTTTAAGGGAAATCATTCCTTCTACTATGGGTGAACCTTTAATGTACAAAAGCTTTGATGAAATAATCAATTTGTGCCATGAGTTCAGCCTTAAGCTTAACCTCACAACCAATGGTTCTTTTCCTATTAAAGGAGCTAGAAAATGGGCTGAACTATTGGTACCAATTTTATCTGATGTTAAGATTTCCTGGAATGGGGCAACTAAAGAAACTCATGAAAGAATCATGAAAGGTTCAAAATGGGAAGTAGTGACAGAAAACTTAAAAACTTTCCTTGAAGTTAGAGATAAATACTTTAGCGATACAGGTGAAAGGTGTACCGTTACTTTACAATTAACATTTTTGGAAAGTAATTTACATGAACTCTATGACATAGTTAAGATGGCCATAAAAAACGGCATAGATAGAGTTAAAGGACATCATCTTTGGGCACATTTTGAGGAAATTAAGGATCTATCTATGAGAAGAGATGAGTTAGCAATTAGTAGATGGAACACGGAGGTGAGAAGGTTATACGAACTTAGAGATAATATGCTATTGCCAAATGGTAAAAAGATAAAATTAGAAAATTTCACAATCCTTTCTCAAGAAGGTATTAAGGATTTGGCTCCAGGTGGTCAATGCCCATTTTTAGGTAAAGAAGCATGGATAAACAATGAAGGAAAGTTTAGTCCTTGCTGTGCTCCAGATGAACTCCGTAAGACATTAGGAAATTTTGGTAATGTTAATGAGGTTAAACTCGAGGAAATATGGCAGAGTAGTGAGTACCTAAGCTTACAAAAGAATTATTTAAATTACAAATTATGCAAAACATGCAACATGAGAAAACCTTTGATCAATTAATCAAAGATAATCTTAAATCTATTAAAATTTCACCGTGTGAGAGTTTTCACGAATTACTAGGAAATCCTTTGTATGAAAGTAGGTTTATAAAGGTTGGTAAATTTCATGAGCCCGGTCTTGCACCGGTTTATGATCAGACAGGTGCTTATCATATCAATGTGAGAGGAGAAGCAGTTTATCATCATAGATTTCTAAAAACTTTTGGATTCTACTTTAATAGAGCGGCCGTAGAAGATGATACAGGGTGTTACCATATTGATTCATCTGGATGTAGAGTATACAAACAGTCGTATCAATGGATTGGAAATTATCAGGAAGATGCTTGTGTAGTTAGAAGACATGATAAATGTTTTCATATTAATTTAAATGGCAACAGGATTTATCAGGAGGAATATGATTATGTTGGAGATTTTAAGGATGGTATCGCTGTAGTCTATAAGGATGGCAAAGCTACACATATTAATCATCATGGAAAGTTAGTACATAATAAATGGTATAAAAAACTTAATGTTTTTCATAAAGGGTATTCTATTGCAGAAGATCAACATGGTTGGTTTCATATAGATATTAATGGTGATCCTGTTTACCAGCAGAGATTTAAAATGGTAGAAGCATTCTATAATGGGATGGCAAAAGTTGAAACTTTTGAAGGTGTGTTAGGACAAATCGATATTACCGGAAATGTAAAGTTTAATATTTTTGATTTAGGTAAAGAATCTCAAGTGCATAGGATTTCTGCAGAACTTTCAGCCTTTTGGAAAACGTACCTAACAAACGTTGCTATTGAACTTGATTTGTTAAATATTTTACCTGCAACTATGCCGGTTTTATCTAAAAAGTTAAACATTATCGTACCAAATCTAGAAAGGCTGTTAAGGGCGTTATGGGAAATAGGGTTTATTGATTACGATAAGGACAAGGACTTATGGCAACTATCATCAAAAGGTAAGTGCTTTAAGGAAATACCGTTTTTGTCTAAAGCTGCAACAATGTGGGTGAGAGTTGCAGCTGAAAAGAATTGGTTAAAGATTGCCGATATACTAAAACAGAAGTCAATCTCTTCATTTGAATCTTTTAAGGAAAGAGAAGCATCAGAAGATAAGAAAATAGCGTTTTACCAAGCATTGCTAGGATATTCTAGGTTTGATACTAAAGAGTTTAATTCTAGAATTAATATAGATGATGCTAAGAATATATTGCTATTTGGTGTACATTCTTTATTTCTTGCTTATTCTGGTATACACAATAAAGGTTCCATAGGCCTATATAACGAACATAAAGTGCCAAGACAGTTAGTAGAAAATTTAAAAGTCAAACTTATAACTCAGAAAGAACTATCAGCTACAAATTATGAATTAGGTGTCTTTTGCCGCTTTCTGCAGCATTATGATGATGATAAAGTATTATCTTATTTAAAATTGGTCAAAGGAATATCTCGTATTTTATTGATAGAAACTATTTTAGATTACCGCTCTCCAACTGGAGGCTCTGTAGATATTAATGTAATGGTTGAAACAGGAGGTAAACTAAGAACATTAAGCGATTGGGAACAAATACTCAAACAAGTAAAAGGATTCAAAATTTTTGCTGTTGTGCCTTTAACAGATTACTTATCAGTCATTGATGTCAGGTATTAATCATATGGAAATACTACAAGAAAATGGTTTTTTTATTATCAAAAATCTGGTTCCTTTAAAGCTAATAACTCAGTCTTTAAGTGATATAACAAATAAGATATCAGAGCTATCCCAAGAACTAAGTGTTTCAACTTCTGACTACTTAAACTGTACCGGCAGATGGGGCACGTCATCTCAAGTAACTAGAATTATCTCTCAAGCATTAGATGAAATTATTAAAAATTACCTTGAAAAGTCACTTCAGTGTCAGATACTGCAGAAAAAATCAAATGTTATATGTAAAACTGCTGATTTAATAGATGCAGTTCCCTTCCATCAAGACATCTCCTATAGTTTCAATGATCCTTACCACTTTTCTGTTTGGTTAGCTTTGAATAATGTAAGTGAAACTTCAGGTGCACTGCAAATTATAGAAAACAGTCATAAATGGGAAATACAGCCTTTAGTTGATTTTTGGTACCCATATTTTTTTGATCAGTACTCAAATAATCGGGAAAATTACAAAATTAAGTCACTACCTATTTCAGCAGGAGATGCGATAGTTTTTGATTCACGGTTATGGCATGGTAGTGATAAGAATACAGATGCTAAAGATAGATTTGCTTATGTAACAAGGTGGATTGTAAAAGATCAAGATCTTCCCTATGTGCCAAAACCTCAGCCTTCAGTTTTTGGTATACTCAATTGTGGTGAGTTAACAGAATCTATACTGAGAGAATGCTTGTCATTATTTTGCTACCAGGAAAATATAAAAGTAAAAAACATGGAAGAACTTATCAAGAGCTGGTTAGCCTTTATTACAGACACAACTACAAATATTTCTGAGATCGACACTACTGAGGCTAAGCGAGATTTATATAAGCTACTTATTCTGAATCAAGCATCAGCACTACATGATGCTGGAGACATCTCAGGAAAAATATACAAAAATTTATGGTTTTCACTACTTGTATTTCTCAATAAAAAAGTCAACGTAGTGGAGCTAGCATTGTAAATGAACAGAAGTAGAGTTGATAGCTTCAAATGTGTATTGATGTTCATCCTGAATATAGTATCTAAATTCAAACTTAATGTACTTATAATGTCTTTAGTTGCCCTGGTGGTAGCTGTTGATTTGTCTTTTAGAAAGTATTTAGTAAAAAATATTCTAGATACAGCTGTAAAATATCAGGAAGGTAATGTAATTGAAAATCTTTTATTACCTGTAAGCGCTTATCTTGGTATGGCATTACTTATCACTACTGCTTTTAGATTCTATGGCTATTTTGTTGACATTCGAATGTTTACCTTAATGCGTCAAAAAATAGCTGATATGTCTTTTTGTAGGCTACTCCAATAAGACCATTCCTATTATCAGAACAATTTATCCGGAAGTTTAGTACATAAGGCCAGTAACTTAATGGATAGTGTGATAGAGTTAATAAGATTGCTTATAGATTGTTTTTTCGGTTACAGCATAGCATTAGTCTTAGCTATTTATACCTTATCATTAGTAAACATAAAATTTGCAATCGCTACATTCACTTGGGTAAGCATTTTTATTTTAGTATCGATTTTCAGCTTTCGTGTACTTACTGAACTAGCTGATAATTACTCTAAACAAAATTCACAAGTAATAGCTAGTATAGCAGATAGTATTTTAAATGTTATATCAGTAAGGCTATTTTCTCAGCAAGCACATGAGAGACACAAATTTTTTCAAATATGCAAGAAAAGAACTATTGCAGAGAGAAAATTACAATGGGCATACTTTTGTCTTTGGTTTATATATGGCTATTCATTTGATGTACTCCAAGCAGTAAACTTGTACTTTTTAATTTATGATTATCAATTGAACAAAATTGCAATAGGAGATATTGCTCTTGTACTTGGAATTAATATATCGATTATAGAGTTTCTTAACCATCTAACTAGGAATCTTACCCAATTTTCTACTCATTTCGGCAAAGTTTCAGATGCATTGCCAATCTTGACTACTGTACCAGAAATTCAAGATAAGAAAAATGCTAAAGAATTAAATTTATTAAGTGGAAGAATAACGTTTAATAATGTTTCTTTTTCTTATGAAGGTCAGGAGCCATTATTTCAAGATTTCTCAGTTACCATTAATCCTTGCGAAAAGGTAGGTCTAGTTGGTTATTCTGGAGGTGGTAAATCTACTTTTATAAACTTAATTCTAAGGCTATTTGATGTTAAAAAAGGTAATATACAGATTGATAATCAAATAGTATCAGAAGTTACACAGAGTTCTTTGAGGCAACAAATATCTGTAATACCTCAAGACCCATTGTTATTTCATGATACTATTTTAGCAAACATCATATATGGTAAACTTCAATCTACTATAGAAGAAATAATGAGAGCTGCAAAGCTGGCTGGTATTCACGATTTTATTATGACTCTACCAGATCAATATGGAACTACAGTTGGAGAAAAAGGCATCAAGCTATCTGGAGGAGAAAGACAAAGGATAATAATAGCAAGGGCATTTTTAAAAAACGCTCCAATATTATTTCTTGATGAACCAACTAGTCAGTTAGATTCTATAACAGAAAAAACAATTCAAATGAGTTTATTTAAACTGATGCAAAATAAAACTACGATTACTATAGCACACCGTATTTCCACACTTTTACACATGGACCGAATTCTAGTATTTAACAAAGGAAAAATTGTCCAAGATGGTAAACATGCTGAACTAGTTTCTAAACACGGTCTTTATAAAGAACTTTGGAATGCTCAAATTGGTTGTTTGAATGGCAAAAAATAAGATGGAAAAAATTATCGATCTGAGAAGTGACACTACAACTCTGCAGAGCTCCAACGTTATACATGCAATAAGTAATGCAACTGTTGGAGATTTTGCTTATGGTGAAGACAAAAGCTGTAATGACTTATCAGAATATTGCAAACAATTATTCAAAGTAGAAGAAGCATTATTTGTAACCAGCGGTATGCTTGCAAATAGATTAGCCATTGCCAGTCAAACAAGTCCTGGTGATGAACTAATAACTCATTATAGTTATCACGTTAATTTTTTCGATAGCGCAGGCAATGCAAAAGTAAATAATATCGTATTTAATTGTATTAGAAATAATAGCGGAATCTTAGATGTTGATGAAGTAGAATATGCTATTAATTCTAAGCCGAGGTATAAAATTTTTGCTCAGGTGAGTCTTATTTCTATAGAAAATAGTATAAATGGGTTTAATGGTAAAATTTATCCTTTTGAAAAACAAGTCGAGTTATATCACTTTTTAAAAGCTCACAATATAAATCTTCATTTAGACGGTGCAAGAATATTTAATGCCCATATCGAAACAAATATTGCTTTAGCAGATTATGCTAAATATGTGGATACAATGAGCTTTTCTTTTACTAAAGGACTTGGCGCTCCTTTTGGTTCAATGCTTATGGGTAAAAGAGAGATAATTGAAAGGGCTAAAAAGCTACAGGTTTGGCTAGGTAGTGGTTATCATCAGATAGGGTATTGTGCTAATGCAGCAAAGTATGTACTACAGAACAATATTTCTAGGCTTAAAGAAGACAATAAACTCGCCAAACTGTTTGCAGACAAGATTAAGGAAATTCCACACATAAAACTGGTACTACCTTATCCAGAAACTAATATAGTAAGCTTTAGTATAAAAGCACTAAATGTAACTAATGAGGTTTTCTTGAGTAAGTGCCAAGCTTGTGGTTTATTGCTTTTTCCTTGGCTAGAGTCTCATATAAGAGCAGTTACCCACCTTGGCACAAAGGAAACAGACATCATGAAAGCTGCTGAAATTATGAAGGAGGTTGTGTTAAATTTAATATGAGAATAAAAATAGATTTCTTTAGCGATTCAAACACTGACCCTTCAGCTAAAATGAGGGAAGCAATGGCTAAAGCAAAAGTTGGAAACGAAGCTGCATGTGAAGATCCAACTGTGAACGAATTAGTGGCAACCGCATGTAAAATATTAGGTAAACCTGCAGGAATCTTTTTGATTTCAGGAACGATGTCCAATGTAATTGCTTATAAAGTACACATTCAAAGACCTGGTGATTACTTGCTGCTTGATGAAACTTCACATCCTCTCATAGTACAATCTGGCTTGATCGCAGCCCAGGCACATGCCACTCCTTTGCCCATCAAAGGTACAAGAGGAATATTTACTGGAGAACAAATTGTTGAGTTTATTACTCGTCCTAGTTTAAGAAATATTCCGAGAGTTGGGCTTGTTTCTATCGAACAAACGACAAATTTTGGTGGTGGAGCTGTGTGGCCTTTAGAATATATTCAAGAGATCTCAAGTCTCTGCAAAGAGAATGACGTATTCACTCATTTAGATGGAGCAAGACTGTTCAACGCTTGTGCTTATACTAAAATATCTCCAAAAGAGTATGCAAGTTATTTTGATTCGGTATTTATTGATTTTAGTAAAGGATTAGGTGCTCCAATGGGCGCAATATTGCTTGGAAGTGAAGAGTTTATTGAAAAAGCTTGGTACTATAAGTTTCAAATTGGCGGAGGTATGCACCAAGCTGGCATTATTTCAGCTGCATGTTTATATGCTTTACATAATAATATAAATTCTTTAGAAGAAGATCATAAAAAAATGCAGCACCTTATAGAAGGCTTAGGCTCTATAGATCAAGTTATAATTGATATCAACCTATACAAAACTAATATAGCGTATTTCTCATTACGTAATAATTGTATATCTACTCAAGAGTTAATAAACGTACTAGTTACAAATTATGGAATTAGAATGGCTAACATCAAAGGTAAAATCAGAGCTATAACACATAGAGATATAAGCTATGAAGATATTAATACTACTGTATCTGCTATAAGAAAGATACTAAGTAAGTAATTTTCTGCACTAATTGTTTGCAAACTTCTTGTCAAACAATATTATACCAATATAGTATTATGCTAGCATCTGCATAGAGCTATTTGGGAATAGGTGTGAACTTTGTCTTCTTTCAATATTTACTATTCTTCTGTGGATATATGCTGCTTTATTTATCAAGACAAAGTATACCAATTGCTCTACCACTGTTAATAGATACTTACCATATAAAATTAAGCTATTTTTTTGCCTGCTTTTCTTTTTTTTATGGAGTATCAAAATTCGTTAATGGAATAGTCATGGACTCCAAAAATAATCCACTATTTATGTTTGGGCTATGCAATATTGCAACTGGATTATTAACCATTGGCATAACTTTATCATATAATAATCTAACTTTATTACTGTTAACATTAATATTATTAGCTTGGATGCAAGGGTTAGGTTGGCCAGCCATTACCAAGTTTATGGTTATAAACTCTAGCATCTCTTCAATTGCATCATCATGGGGAGTCATGAGTGCATCTCAGCAACTTGGTTCTTGTGTTACTTTGATTATATTACCAAGCATAATTAAAATTTATGATGCAAAAAGTGCATTTTTGTACTCTGGTCTCTTATGCTTACTTTTTGGAACTTATATAATATTAAAAGCATATTACAAAGAAAGTGCCAACTTTACTACCTATTATAAGGTGCAGAAATCTCAGATAGGTATCAAAGTGAAAAGTTCTATATGGTTTCTATGTTGTGCTACTTTTTGTGCTTATATTATAAAAATGGGAATCTTCTTTTGGTTTCCTATAATTTTAAAGGATAAGTTACAAATTTCTCTTGTGCAATCCTCACTAATAACAGGCGTATATGATTTAGGTGGAATCCTTGGAACTCTAATCACAGGAAGAATTAGTGATATGTACTTCTTTCAAAATAGAAGCTTGCTGGCATCACTTTATATGTTGGGTATAGCACTCACTTTTATTGCAATGAACTTTGGTCAAAATATAATTCTTATGAACCTTGGTGCAATCTTATCAGGATTTTTTATATTTGGAGTACAAGTACTGACAGGTGTTATAGCTGTAGAAATTGCTTCACAAAATAATGTATGTGCAATTGTAAGCTTAACAGGATTATTTGGGTATATTGCAAGTTCAATATTTTCATGCGTGCTCTTAGGAGTACTTGTTAAGCACTGTGGTAACAGTATTATGTTTTCATTTTTTTCCATTTGCTCTGTTGTTGCACTCGTTTGCTTTTCCATACTATCAAGCAAAGATCTTAAAAAACTAAGTAAAGCGGTGTAAAAAAAAATTTCTCAACAGTTAAACTTTGTAGATAGATTTTTTACCCAAGGAATAAACATGGTAACCATATCTTAGCAATAGCTCGCTATCTAATAAATTACGGAAATCAAAAACATTAGGTGCGGCCATAATACTCTTTAAACTTGCAAAATCTTGATTTTTAAATTCTTTCCACTCCGTTAACAATAACAAGGCTTCCGCGTCCCTTGCAGCCCCTATAGCATTGTCCACGTATTCTATATCCTTTAGAACTTGCCTAGCATTATCCATCCCCATTGGGTCATATGCAGTGATTTTAGCCTTATTATTCACTAACAATTGTGCAATATCTATAGCTGGGCTATTTCTGACATCATCAGTACCAGACTTAAAAGTTAGCCCCCATATCGCTATTTTTTTATTTTGGACTCCATTTAATAAATATTCTACCTTTTTAGCAATGTTTGTTATATGATTATAGTTAGATTCCTTAACTGAATTTAAAATTTGTAGCTTGACATTATGATCTTCAGCAAGCCTTATTAAGGCCGATAAATCTTTAGGAAAACATGATCCTCCAAATCCTGGACCAGCTTTGAGAAATTCCTTACCTATTCTATGGTCCATTCCCATACTGTTAGCTAAAAGGTCAATGTCTGCTCCTAATAGCTCACATAAACCTGCCATCTCATTGATAAAAGCAACCTTTGTTGCTAGAAAAGCATTAGAAGCATATTTAATCATTTCAGCAGTAACTGTATCAGTGACTATTAACGGAATATTCTTATCTATAAATGATCTATATATAACTTCTAGTTTTGCCCTAGCTAGCTTAGTTTTTACTCCTATTATTATCCTATCTGGGTATAAAAAATCTGATACTGCATAGCCTTGCTTGAGAAACTCTGGATTAACCCCCAAATCAAAGTTATAGCCCTTATTAGATAAATAATTATATATATTTTCTGCAGTACCAGGAGGAACAGTTGACTTTATCACTATTAAGCAATCTTGATTAACTCTGTCAGAAACTTCACTTACTGCATTATATACATTCTTTAAATTTGCATTTCCTAGAGAGTCTGATGGAGTATCTACAGTTACAAATACTACTTCTGTATTGGGATTTATTTGAGAATACGAATCGAAAAATCTTATCCTTTGTGACTTTATATTATTCTCTAAATAATCTGCTAATCCAGCTTCATATAGAGGAACTTTCCCTGATTTCAAAAGTTCAATCTTCTCAGTATTTATGTCAATGCAATCAACTTTATGGCCCTGCTCCGATAACATTGTACCAGATACTAAGCCTACATACCCTACCCCTATAATAGTTATGTGCATTTTATTATCACCTTAAAAATATAGCTTAGCATCTAAAATAAATACCATTAACAATTATAAACTTTTGTTGTTACATTATTTTGCTTAATTGCCTTACCTTCCGAATAAATTATAAATAAGGTTGAAGGTATTAATATCAAAGTACCATATAAAGCACTTTTATCAGGTAATTCATTAAATATAACGTATGTTACTATTGTAGAAATTATTAGCTCTATGTATCTATAAGGTGCAAGTGCAGTAGCATCAGTAAGAGTAAAAGCTTTTAACATAAAGAGCAAAATTAGATTTGAATTAATTCCCAAAATCAGCAGTAATACTAATTCCAACAAGGAAGGCACATGCCAACAAAATAACAAAGGTGGAGTAGAAAAAATAGTTGTTGTTAGAGCTGAATAAAATAACATACTTATTACTGACTCTTTTATTACAAGTTTCTTATTAAGTATGTCTAATATAGCAAAGATCAATGCAGATACAATGAAAATAAGATTTTAGGATTAAAGTCTTCACTATGAGCTTTGGTAGTAATAGAAATACCAACAAAGCCAATAACAGTTACTATCCATCTTTGCCAAATTATATTTTCGTTTAGTAAAGGTATTGCAAGAAGTATAACAAATAATGGTATAGAAAAACTTATAATCGTTGCAGTTACTATGGGGAAAACAGTCAACCCGTAAGTCCATAAGGTCATTCCACAAAACAACAATCCACCCCTGGTTATTTGAGTAGATATTTGACTTGTTTTAAAAGTTTCTATTCCATAGTAAAACATAAAAGGTACAAGGGTAATAGTGGTAAACAGAAAGCGGAAAAAAATTATTTCAAAACTCTGAAGATGTAAACTTAGATATTTTGATATAGTATCATTAGCTACACTACTAAATAAGCTAAGTATAAACCAGATAACCCCAAACAAATAAGCTCTCAGTCTATAATCCATAAAGCTTCTGATTTAATAGATACGATGTACTCATATAATTTTACTACAAAACTAATAATATAAAAGTTTTCTGATGTATGGTCCCAGAATGTGATCGTGAGGGTTAATTATAAATAATTCGGGAAATTTCGTCTCTTTAGACATATTAAGAGCTATGTAACGAACGTTTATATTTGTGAGTAATAGTAAGGCTCAAGGTAAGGAAAATGCTAGTGAGGTAAAGTAGAATAACGTTGATTTGATAATTTAAGCTCATTCCCTCTTGCTACATCTCTCTTTAATATCTCCTCTTTTGCAGCAAGTCTATACTTACTGCTTAAATTTAGGTGCACACTAATTTTTCGATTTATATATTATTCTAATGCTTGTATAATACCTTCATTGAATATTTGATTTTGAGGTAATTAGATGCCGAAAAGTAAAACTAAACGTGGAACGGAAGATTTGAAGGGTAATGCAGGCCCAAGCAAAAGATCTCGTCTCAGTTCTGATCCTAAAAAAAATAAAGAGATTATCTCTAGCAAAGTAATAAGTAAGCTGAAGGATGTTGTTAAAGGTGATAGAACTTCAGCTATTGAGGAATGGGTCAAGGCTCACCCTGTAACAGTAGAGGGTCTAACCGTTGAGCAATCGGACCTCTTATGTAATGCGTTTCGTGATGAATCTTGTTGGTCAGGTGCGACACTAGATGTTGCTAAATTTGTAGGAGAATTAGCTAAATCAGGTGTGTTGAATCCATTTGCTATATATAAAATAGCATGTATTGAGTGTGTAGAGAGTGAAATTAAGCAATTATTTGACAAGGCGTTAGAGTCTTTTAGATCTGACTTATCTCATAAAGGCGCATGTGAGGAAGATAGGAATTTAGCTTGCAGTGATGAGCTTGCAAGAGTTGAATTGTTAAGTTCCATGGGAAGACGTGATCCTGTTTTCAATTTCTGGATTGATCAAGAATCAGGTAACCTTAGAGAAAATATAGACGCAGAAGATGGATTTAATAAGGCTGTAGATTTCAAGTGGAGTAAGGGAGTGGAACACTTCTATAATCGCCTGTGTTCTGAAGAAAAATTAGTGAAAGAAGGGCGAGAAAAATTGCTAGTTTCTGCTATTGCAAAATTATCTCCATTGCAATCTAGCTATAAACTTGCTGCTACCTTAAATTCCATTCTAGGTAAAGTCATAAGCGCAAAAGTAGATCATAAGTCACTACTCGGGCTACCGAATAAGAAAGATAGGGGTGTGATCTATCGTCCTCTTAGTTGCTTAGTAGAGCACGATTTTCTTTACACAACTAAGTATGTTATCCAGTACTTGAGCGAGGGATGTTCAAGATCTGAAGTAGAGAAAATGCTTTCACCTAGAGGATATGCACATCTTCTCTCATCGCTTTCATTTGTTGTAGTTTCTAAAGATTATGACTTGGATAACAGGAATGAAGCAAGGTCAGCTATTAGCAGTCTTTGGGAATCTAGTGTATTTAACCAAAATAAAATAAATGTTGTCGATCCTTTTAAAGATAGGATTACTTTTGTTGCAATGGAAAATGCAATTTCAAATTTGATTGTAGATCAGGAGAACAGTAAGGATACTCAAAGTGCTGGCGATGGTGAAAAAGTTGATTTGGTCTTGAGCATTTTAAAGCTTGCTAAAGATTGTTGTTCAGACAAAAGCTTTGAATCATTAAAAAAGAGGATAGCAAATAGTTTAGACAAAACAAGGGATTCTAAGATAATAGGTGCAACTAGCTCCTCTAATTTAATAGAAGAGTTGTGCAAATCGGCAAAAAGCTTGAGTTTATCCTCTGCTAGTTCTGAAGGTCCTCAATCTACGTTAGTGGGTACTAGTGCTAGTATTTCTCCTGCTGCAGTCGTTAACAAATAGGAGTGTTTATGCATGGTAATGGTGAAGATCATGAATTAGTTAGAGATTTATTAATTGGAAATTGTACTGAATTCAGTAGGAAGTTTGGGATTTTTTAAACAATTGTCCATCTTTTTTGCATTCTGCCAATAAGCACGGCTTTTTTCCTGCATTCTTCTTTGGCATGTTTGCTACTGCACATGATTCTAGTATTGCAGATCCAAATGATGAAAGAATTTATTTTCGTTTTGACGGTTGTGGAAATCTGAAAGTTGCAGTTCTTACTAATGAAGAAGATAGAAGAATAGTAAGGTGTTATATTATTGCTGATAATGAGAACAGCCCTGGATCAAGGTTTAGCGAAGAAGAGAAGCGGTGGGTAGCAGAGAATCAGCTACAAAACTTACAGGATCTAGAATGGGAAGAGTATAAAATATTTCGGTTTGGAGAAGAATGTAGGTTTATTCATGAAATAGATAGATTTCCTCAACGTGATGAACCTGGAGCTCCAATTTTCATGAAATTAACCCAGTTAGAGAACAAGGTGAATTGTTAGACCTGATGAATGAGTTGGCAAATGATGATGCAGGAGAAGTGCGTACTAATGTTAAAAGAATTTTGGAATATGTTATTGATATCCATGATGAACATGAAGATAGCTTAGTGTTTCGTGCAGAGTCTGATTACCACGGTTTTCCGTGTGGTTTTTTAGTAAATTTTAGATACCGAGCTGTGGCTGATTTCTACCCAGAGCTACTTATAGGAAAAGGTTATGCAGATGTTGTTTTGCTTGTTCGTGGTGTTGATCAGGCAAATGATTCGGTTCCAATTATAATTGAGTTGAAGGTTGGTGATGAGGAAGGGTTAGAGCAAGCTAAAGATTATGCTAAAAGTTGTTCTGTGTCGTCTTTGCCTATTCATACCTCATCACCAAGTGCTGTTTGTGTAGCGTTAAATTTTCAATTGCGTGGAGGTGCAGGTCTCCGAACTTCTGTGCACCCCTTTTCAGAAGGTGGTCTTTCCTTAATACCTGGTTTACTACATCCTCATGGAAATGGAGTTAGGGGAAATGTAATACGTTTTTTACAACCCATAGCCTCAGAGTTCACTCAATCAGCTCATTGTGACACTTTTTCCTGCATGTCATCGTTTGCCTTTGGAAATGTTTTATCTACAAGGAGGGACTTAGAAGCAGATAATGGGCGAGAAGTAAGGGTTACCAAGTATCTATTTAACCACTCTGAGGAAGAGAAAATGAAACGTATAAGTGGTAGGGGAGATGCAGCAAACATTGTAAGGCATGCGTTAACTTTAGCTCTGTTTGTGTCAAATATTGGGTTTGTTGTTCTTCACATTTTTCGTTATTTAAGGTCGCAGACTTTACCAGATAAAGCATTAGACCTGTCATTATTACCTCAAGCAGAAGATAATGCTAAGGTGCGTGAAGTACTTTGTGAGATAAATGTCCAGAGTCATCTGCAAGTGCTTTCTGCAAAGAAATTCGAATCACTACGTGCTTACTCACGTTCTCATAGAGAAGATTATTTTGAGGGTAGGTTCTCAGAACAAATTGGTAATGTTAGGAACTTACATCAATTTGCAGATCAATTGATGAGTGCTGAGCCTAATTTTGGTAATGATGGTAATGTGAATGGTGAGTACAGGGCTAGGTATGAAGTTTTATTTAATGAGATTTCTCGTCTGTTGTCTCCGTTATTAAATGGAAACCGTCTACTCGTGAACAATGAAGCTAAATTTCAGGCTTTGTTGCGTGGGATATTTCAAAGTTGCGATAATCCTGCCAAGGTAATTATTGAGTTCCAGCTACAGAGAGGAAGGAAAATAGACCTAGTATTATCAAAATCTGCGGAAAATGATGATACTCATCCAATTGGAATAGAGTTGAAGTATGCTAACACCGCAGAACAAGTTGAGCGAAAAATGGTGGAAGCAAATCGACAGTTAAGTGAATACGAATTTTGTGGAGGATGTAAGCGTATTACTGGGGGAGATGCGATGGTTTTGTTATACGCTATATTAAATGCTGTAGGACAAGAGCAGAATCTGATATTGATTGGTGGGCTTCGTAGAGCATCTGGGTTTTCTAGATGACTTGTAACTAATAAATGTACCAAAGATAAGGTTGTTTATGGGTAAAATTATGCATTAAGCTAGAGTGCGTTTGAGTAAGGTTGGAGAGAAAGTAAGGTCTTTTAGCAAGAAAATTTGATTTATGTTTTCTTAAGCTCAAGTTCAACTTAGAAAGTTTGTATAATTTTTTGTCAGAGTTTTTTTTATTCTCTTTTTACTGTAGGTTCACTCTACTTTGTCTTCTGTATTTTTAAGCAGATTAATTATTAACTCATTAGAGTATATTACTAAAAATCTAAACAATATAGTTATTTCTAGCTCTCAAAATCAAGAGACGTGAGAAGTTTTTTCTTTGGGATCCATTGTTATCGCATAGCATTTGAACTCTTTATTTTAGTATAAATCAATTTAAACTATATCAGTACTCATTTCTTAAGTATGGCTAAATATCAGATTATAACACCTAGAGAAAATAAAGAATCTATCGATGTTTTATACGGGTACCACTCTACTATCTTTGGAAAAGTGCTTATTGGAGTGACTGCACAAAGCATCTGTCATATTTCTTTTTGCGACACCAAAACTTCAGCTATTGAGGTAATTAAAAAAAGAATGGCCACAAGCCTGCTTAAAAGAGGATAGGCTCACAACAGAGAAAATTGTACACAATATCTTTGACACACAACTTCCTGAGAAGCCATTCTCTTTACTTGTTAGAGGAACAGATTTTCAAATTAAAGTTTGGCAAGCATTGATTTCAATCCCAACAGGTACAACGATAAGCTATGCCAATATTGCTCACATTATTAGCAAACCAAAAGCTATACGTGCTACTGCAAATGCAATTGCAAATAATCCGATTTCTCTCCTCATACCTTGCCATCGTGTTATTTGTAAATCTGGAAAAATTCATAAGTACCGCTGGGGAGTAGAGCGTAAAAAGGCTATTCTTGATTATGAATTTACCTTTACAAGACATAATATCAATCAATAAACTAATCTTTCCGTAGGAGAGTTTATTGATTAAGTTATAGTAGCTTAAAGAGAATATTTCCCTTTTTTAGGATATAGAGATTTTCTGGAAATTGTCTTCTTGAATTCCATGGTATTTTGTTTAACATTGACGCATGAGTCTGGAATCTCGTTTACTTTTTTGTTCACTATATGAGGAACTTGAGCCTACAAGTATAATGGTTTCACATAAAAAATTTAGATACAAGTGTCACGCACTGGGATGACAAGAAGAGGGCTACTTGGATGACAGAAAGGAGTGCTTGGATGACAGAAACGAAGTTATACATAGAAAATAGGTTAGGTATTTTCAGTTTTTGTTGTATACTTAAATAAAGATCTCACTTTTACAGATGGATACAGTAAAGTTTGTTTTATTACTGCCAACAATATTACTCATGCTAATTGCTGGTGTTTACCTATCGGTTAAACTAAAATGGCTACAGATATTTAGATTACCATACGCCTTTTCACTCCTTGGAGCTAAAAAAGGAGAAAATAAATTTTCTTCTATAGCCGCTCTGTTTACAATTTTAGGGGGAAATTTAGGAGTAGGAAATATTTCAGGAACTGCTGTTGCTCTAAAAACCGGAGGACCGGGCTCTATTTTATGGATGGCAATAATTATTGTTATCACTTCTGTGATAAAATATGTCACTTGTTATCTAAGTATAAAAACTAGAAAGGAAAAGAACGAACGGTTTATAGGTGGCCCTGTAGCCTACATGACTGATGCGTTTAACTCTAGAAAGGCCACAATTGTCTTTCTAGTGATCATGATGATGGTTTCAATAACAGTTGGTAACCTTGTTCAGGTAAATTCTCTATCAATACCACTTAATATGATAGATGTACCTGTAGTTGTTGGTGGCATTGTAATGGCCATAATATTTTTTGTTGTTGCAACTCTCAGCTTAAAAAAAATTAAAATTTTTATATCGGCTATGATACCGATAATGACGGTAAGTTACCTCATACTTTGCGGTATCATATTATTTAAATTTAGTGAAAATATCCTTCCTTCTCTAAAGTTAATAACAAGCAATTTTTTGACAGCTAGTAGCTTTAACTCTGGTTTATCTTTAGGTTTAATTTTAGAAATGTTGACTATTATTCAAGTCGGAACTTTGCGAGGTATTTTTGCAACAGATATAGGGCTTGGCCTTGAAGGAATCGTACATTCTTCAATTGTTCCTAAGAAAAATAATAATAAATTTATTATTGAGCAGAGTCTAATTACGATAATATCGCCTTTTATAGTTGCGTCTATAGTGTTTATTACAACAATGGTACTGCTTGTCACAGATTCTTGGGTCACTGATTTAGAGAGCACTAACATGTGCATATTTGCTTTTAGAAAGGCAATGAATTGGCCTTATATTGACTATTTAATTATGGCCATAATGTTTTGTTTTGCTTTTACTACTATTTTTACTTGGTTTTTTTGCTCAAAACAGACAATACGCTATGTGTCTATGGATAATAAATACACTAAAATCTGGATTGTAATTTTTACCATGATCATTCCGCTTGGTGCGATAGGTAAAGTCCGGTTGCTATGGGATATTGCTGATATCTCGATTGCTGCTTTGTTGTTTATCAACATACTCGCTATACTCAAGCTAACCTCTCAAGATCCAGAAGTGTTTACTATGAGTAGCAGATATTTGAAGTTGCAAAAACAGAGCTATAGCTAAAGCAATTTAGGCTATGCAGCTGTTGTGATATAAGAGTGATTTCCGCCAAGAAGGATGTCATCCCAGTGCCCAGACACTGGGATCCAGGAATCTTGATTGGCACTAAGTTAGTGAGCATAAAAGTAGCTAATCTTATGTTAAAACACAACATTTTTGATGGGGTTCGTGAAAGGCTGGATTCCAGACTGGAATGACAACTTAAATCGTTTGATGTTACCATAAAATAGCTTGTGTCATCACATTAGTAACACAACCTTCCTTAATAAAAATTCAACCAATGCTTGTGATAATTATATTAGCTAGTATTAGCTAGAACTAAAGGCAGAGGGTTATTAGTGAGGGGTATATGAACACTAACGATACACAACAAGAACACATTTATAATGAGCGCATTCAAGAAATTTTTCCTTTATTTGATAAAATAAAAAAGGAAGACGACCCAATTTATAATGCTAGAGTTGATTTTAACACAGTAAAGTTTTTAACAAAACACGCCAACTGGAATTGGGACGAAGAAGAAAACAAAGATAAAGCATATGGAGTTATTCTTCAGAAATGCGACAAGACAAAGAAAGCTGGACAAGAGCTTGAAAGTGAAGTTAAAGAAAGGTTGAAAGAGTATGTTGATGATGTTGCAGGAGTTTCAATATACGGTAATCACGCAAGTATTACGCTGGGAGATAACAAAAAAGAGTTTAAAATCAGCGAATTTTTAAATAGTGATTTTTGTGAGAAGAATGAAATCTCGGGATTTTCAACATTGCATAGTGATGGAAAGAGCGGAATGCATGGTTTTGTTGCCGAGGAAGAAGGGAAAAAAATAAGACATTATGTCGTAACTGATGGTTCATATGAAATGACTTTAAAGTGGTATGCGGAGGGGAAGGAATGTAAGATCAAAATTAAGATTGATGCTAACGGTGTAGACCTTGTTAAAGGTGATGATTTTTCTCTAGAACGGTTAGAAGTAAACAGAGATGTAAAAATAGGTGGTTTATTCTTGCATGAAATACAATTCAGGGAGAAAGGACAAGGAAAAGCGAATGAGATGCAACATAATAAAGACAGTAACGAGCTATCATCTGAAACTACAACAAGAATTGATGTTAATAGAGGTGTTAGCGTTCAAGCTACTGATATAACTCAAAAAAAAGAAGACCACCATTCACATTTTGGACTACAATCTAACAGCAGAAGGCAGTCTTACGATAGCGGAATTGGAAAAGATTTTGACGATAAAATTAATTCTCAGGAGGCTAAAGAAAAGCGTGAGCTTAGACAAGCAGCACGAGAAGCAAATTCGGGAGGTCAAGTTTATAACCTACAATCGCTTTTTGAGGAGAATCCTCAGAACAAAAAAACTCCTCCGCCACTTCCACCTAGAACTAGTTCACTACCACCTGAAAAAGGTGTTTTCGATGAGCAAGGGGGAGCCAAATCTGGAAGCCAAAAACCAGATGATTTGCGCGAAAATGAGCAAACACCTAATAATCAGCAAAAAGGTGCAACTTCTGATTCTTCAGATAGTTCTACTTTCACCAAGTCTGTAAGCCAAGATAATAGGCAAGAAGATGAACGGTATGACAATCCTACATTTGGACATGCTGTACCTGGAAGCCAAAAACCAGATAGAAGTGAGCAAATACCTAATAATCAGCAACAACCTGAAATCCCGCAACAAGAAGGAAAGAGTGAACAGGAGCCTAAAGGAGGGAAGTTAAATTACAAAAAAGGTGAATTGTCTAGTGAACCTGAAGCTGACGGAAAAAGTGAATTAAGCTCTAACACAGCTGATGTAGCACAAAAAAGATTCTTAGAGGACGTTTTAGAAAAAATAAAAGAAGACAAACCAATATACAAATGGTTAAAGGGTAAAATTGAAGGTAAAGAAGATAATCAAAATCTGGATGCACTAGAGGGAAAACTATCTAAAAAATATGGTAAAGGTAATATTATAGAAAAAAGAGAGAACGATGACGGCAAACCTCTATCTCCAGTTAGCACTGAGAGAAATAAGGAGAGTTTGATAGATGTTGAACAAGGTAGTGACACTCGATCACAGAAAAGCTCTCGCAGGAGTGGACAGGAGCCTGAAGAAGAAAGGTTAAATTACCAAAACGTACGTGAAGCATTAGGAAGTTGGAAGGAAAAACGGCTAAAGAAATACGGAATTAACGAAGATGTTAAAGAGACTAGTTTTAATACACCAGAGAAAATTCAGTCTGAATTGCAAAAAGACGATTTAGCAGATGTAAAAACAGTAGAAGGTCCAACTGTTAGTGTCTCTGCTTCAATACCAAATAGTATAAGTGATTCAGGCTATATATCTCCAACTAATGGTGATAGTAAATCTCAAACAGATTTAAAACAGGTAGGAAGGAAATTAGAAGAACATATTAATCTAACTCCATTTGAAGAACTTAAAAATACATTAGGTCAAGAAAATCTCGGGTTAAAACCGTCTGATCAGAGTCAGATTAGCGAAGAAACTAAAAAACGCTTGAGAGAAGTTGGGTTGCTAAAAGACAGCTCAACAGATGTAAAAACAAACGATTCGGGCTATTCATCTCCAACTCATGCCAATCATGAACAATCTCAAGTAAATCCTGAACAGTTAAAGAAGAGCTTAGAAAACATTGAACCAAAAGAAATCGGAGATACGAGTGAGTTAAAAGGAGCATTGGGAAACCCGGATAAAGGGTTAAGAGAACCGGCACAACAGGCTACTAAAGAAAATATTCCTAAAGATTCATTCTCAGAAAACATTTTAGAAAAGATAGGAGAAGGTAAACAATATGACCCTATACGTAAGTGGTTAGAAAAAACAGTGGCAGAACGAGAAAATAATGACACTAATCCAACTGTAGATAAAAATAGCGAACTATATAAATTACTAGAGAAAGATGAAGCACAACTGAAAGCTGGAGTAATAGAAGAAGAAAGAGGAGATACTTTAACAGAACACACTGATGGTTATGATCGCAATAGAATTGCATTAGCTAACAGAAATAAAAGACCACTAGATTGGGCTAAACAGGTTGCTGAGTCACAACAAAAAAAAGATACTAATAAAGGTATTTCAATATAAATTGGGGAATGTTCAAAAAAGTGTGTCAAACCGCATTTTTAGTTCAACTCAATTTTCAATCTATTAGGAAAGAAAATGTCGAGCTTAGACATAGTTAATGCCCAATTAGGCAAAGCCATAGTCCATTTTTGCTCTACCTTTTTATAGCACAATACACCTGTTTATACAAGCTGGTAAATGAGCCCTTAGTTTTAGTAAATTTTCTAATCTGTCTATGCAGTCCCTCAATAGGATTGGTAGTATAAATTAGCCTTCTAACTGGACCAGAATACTTGAAACGCGAATTCTGGATTAAGGAAGGAAGTATAGGAAATAGAAGGCTTTTTGGATTTGATGGAATAGGAGATGAGAGTAGAAAAGATATGAACCAAGAAATCAACAGGGGATCTATGGCGAGTGTGTTCAATTTCTAGTCTATTTTTTAGGTAACCAAAAACAGTCTCAATGATAGACCTTTTTCTCAGTAAAATCTTCTCATTTAGCGAAATTAATGTATTTTTCATACCTTTTTTCACCTTGGTAACAAGTTTCAAACCTCGGTCAAACAGCTTCTGAAAAAGCTCTTTTGCAATATAACCTTTGTCACCAAACAAAAGGCCGGTTAATTTTTCCGTCAAATTTGGCACAGGTATCCTATCATCAACATTGCCTTTTGTTAGCGTAAGTGCATGAATTTCACCATTTTCATTGATTACCATATGTAATTTGAAACCAAAAAACCAGCCGTAAGTACTCTTGCTTAATTTTGCAATTCCAGCAAAAACTTTGTTTTTGGATATTCTTTTTGCATGACAAACTGCAATGGGAGTTGTGTCTATATATGAAATTCCAGTGTTTTCTGACTGTCCACAAAGCCAATGCAACAACATTGCTAAATGCCACAAAACCCTAGGCTTTAGAGCAACAAACCTGGTATATGAAGGCAACTTTGGAAACTCTGATTTGTAGAGCAACGTTAGGTAATGTAGATAGAAAGTTTTGAAATTTTTACACGGAGATTGTTGATATAGCAGGATTATTGTCATGATTTCAGAGTGCTCAATTTCCGTTGTTCTTGTGGGTTTTTTACCATTTGGCAGTAGTTTGCCTGCAAAATTTTTCTCTATATCTCTGCAAAAATCATCGACCAAACAAAACAGTTTTGTTATGTCTTCCATGGGTAACCTCATCTATTTTTTTATAATTGCTGAGTTTACCCTGTTTTCTGCCTTTTCTATTCTCCTTTAATCCAGAATTCGCGTGAGAAAAAGGTCTATCATTGAGACTGTTTTTGGTTACCTAAAAAATAGACTAGAAATTGAACACACTCGCCATAGATCCCCTGTTGATTTCTTGGTTCATATCTTTTCTACTCTCATCTCCTATTCCATCAAATCCAAAAAGCCTTCTATTTCCTATACTTCCTTCCTTAATCCAGAATTCGCGTTATGACGTAGGACTGCTGTCATTCCAGTGCTCCTTTTTTTGTCATCCCAGTCTGGGATCTATTTTGCATGTAACTCCAATTGTGTTTTGGCATAAAACGCGACGCGTATTAGACTTGTTTGCAAGCAAAGCTTGCTAGATCCGAGTGTCACGCACTGGGATGACAAGAAGAGGGCACTGGGATCCAGGAATTTTATTAAGTTGGTAAGCATAAAAGTAGCCGTTTTATGTTAAAATACAACATTTTGATGATTATGAAAAGGCTGGATTCCAGTGTCTGGGCACTGGAATGACACCATCATAAAGTGAATCTGGATCCAAGTAGTCTGAGCACTGGGATGACACCATTATAGAGTGAACCAGTGTCAGCTACTTACATGACACCATTTACAACCACTCTCCTACCCTTTCTAGCTGTTTATAGCTGTTAAATCTCAGGAATTTATCAAAATATGGAGAGGCAATAAAGGGTGTGGAATTACTTAAATAATTAGATAAAAAACCAGGCAGATCATTTTTTAATTCTTGCATTTTGTATCTATAATTTTGTATAGAAATAACTTTTATTTTATCATAATCAAGTTTCCAATAAGCAAGTTCTGAGACTTCTCTTTTTGTTATATGTTCTACCGCTAAGGCTTGTAAAATTAATTGCGGAAAAAATCCCGACATCACTTCTTCATTGGAAGGTGGTGAACCAAGTTTATAGTCTATAATTACTACTTGCCCACTTGGTAGATACTCAACTCTATCACATCTTGCTATCAGTGAAATTTCTTGTGGCCTATTTGTCATCCAAGCAGTTTCATACTGATCACAAGAACCAGTGTCACGCGCTGGAATATGAAATATCGGACAGGTAAAACTCTTTTCTAGCTCAATATGGTTGCTTCGAGTCTCATCAAATTCGATAAAAGATTGAATTATCTTTTGTAGTCTTACCCACCACATATTTGAAAAATTAAACTGACTAGTCGAAAATGCTTCTCGTGCAATGCTCATCAGCGACTTTTTGTTGCGTGAATATCTTGCAAGAATGTTGTGTACCATAGTGCCAAATTCCAATATCGATGGCTTAAAATTCAAGTCTCTTAATTGTTTAAGGCCCAGTATATATTCAACGTAAAATGAATAAGGATTACGAATTAGCTTTTCTATTGCACTGCAAGACATCACCTGCATTTTTTCTTTTCTAACTTCGGTTTGAGGTTTTGGCATAGGCTGAGTACATGGAACAGTACATTCAGGCGTATTTAATATCCTTAGCCAATCACGATACGGCTGCTTCCCCTCCTTGAGCAGAATTTCCAAACGCTGCAATAGAATTGGTTTTCTATGGCTTAGCGATCTTGTAATATAAACCTTACTTGCACAAAACAAATTGTGTAAAGTATAAAAAAAATACCCCTGCTCTTCTTGCACGGAAGGAAGATTAAATTTTTCTCTCGTAAATGCATTCAAAAGCGGACTTTGAAAGCTTGGCGCTTCATTAAATCCAGCAAGTATTACAACTTTGTTGTGATATAAGCTGAATTTATTCAAGTCACTTGCTACAGAGAAAAACTCTTTCTCTAAAAATAAGGTCAGAATTTGGCTATATAACTCTAAGGAGCATTTAATTCCTACACCCTCACATGCATTTGAGAAATTACAGGTAAAATTACCTATTTCACTATTTAGCTCTGAAAAATTTATACCAGATAATATATTAATACACTGCAAATGAGTTGCTACCACATCGAAAATAGAGCAATTTATAGAACGAAGTAAAGGATTAAATATAACCTCTAACTTACTGATAATAAGTAATATATCTTCTTTGTATTTTAGCTTTTTATGGGCATTGATAGCATTTATAATATCGCTCAGGCCATTTGTACTAAAGTTGCGTAATACCTCTATTTCAAATTCAGATAAAATCCGAGTGTACTCTTCTTGAGTGTAACCAAAAGTCACTAGCCTATGCTTAAGGAGCGAAAGTAATGACACACTGCTCCAATTTGAGGTCAAAACTTCGATACTATAAAGCAGAAGCGTTATATAAGGGTAATTTTCCGGCATGGCACTGTGTTGCCTTGATAAACATGCTATACGAGTTGCAAGTAATTTATCAAAGACGACCAAAGAAACATTTTCATAACCTTCATTTTCTATAATTAATGATGTCACTTGTGCTTCTTCCTCTCTGGAATCACAAGTGATGACTTCAATATTGCCAACATGTCCACTACTAACTTTGCTTAGATCGGCAGTTGTATCAAAGACATAGTCAGTTATTTCATTCTCTATAGTGTTCAAGCAGCTAACATCCCTTCTATCCACTTTTAAATAATCGAGCAGATCTTTCAGACAATATTGATAGTGTTTTTTATCAAGCAATTTCCAGTCTTTCTCTTTAATTTTCAAATTCAGGTTAGGCAAAATTATTTTTCCAAATGGCAGATCATATATAGCCTTAATTAACGACTTATCCTTTCCAATTCCAACAAAGATTATATGTTGGTCTTTTTGTAAAGAGGTTATCATATTGTTTATGTAATCACTCTTATGTTCTAATATATCCACTACTCCTAAATCTTTTAAAATTTCACTCCATGTTTCAATAAGTAAATTTATGAAACTTTCTATTTTTTTTGAATGTTCATCAAACTCTGCCATTTGGGTATACTGAATTTTATCAAGCAATGATGGCAGGCTATAAGCTAAATCAATTGGAAAATTATCATTATTTTTTCTATTCCACTCCAATATGAATTGAATGAGTAGCAGCGTCCTTTTTGTTGGCTTGATAACTTTGACTCTATCAAGATTTAATATTAAATCCTCCTCATCGATGTTCTCTAGCGAAACTATCTCTGGCAAAATTATGCATTTTTTAGCGTTATAATTCTTGAATGCACTCAGCAGCGCTATCACATCCCTCTTGCAAGGAAGTATGATCTTTACTTCAGGGATTTTTTCTCTTTCATATTCAGAAAATATATGCTGAACCAGCACATCGAAAAGGGATTCATCCACATTAACGGTAAAAACTCTTCCCACTAACAGTAACAATTAATACAATACTTTTATTGTATAGAAATTATTCAAAATATAAACGTGCTTATATGCTATTATATATTAAAATCTTTTATAACATTACATGACAAACATCAGAATAGAAGTTTTAAATAAATGTGAGCAAGTTGGCTGCAGATGGTTAGTCAACGTTTACTCGATTTATATACACAAAGAATTACCACCAAAATTATATGAAGAAATTTGTGGGCTATTTTATAATAAAGTCATACAAGACTGCCGTTATTATTCCTACAACGAAAACCTTGAAGAAATTCAATATGACTTCATAGAACCACAAGCAAAGTGGGGCTTGGAAATAAGCTTTTTACCTGGCATGACCGATAATGTAGGCAACACAGCGAAACAAATTGTTAGAGAATATTTAATAAACAAAGGCTATATCGACCAGTCTGTCATCCCAGCCCCTTCTTTTGTCATCCCAGTGCTTGACACTGGGATCCAGAAAGAGAAAACGCAGATTCCAGCGTCACGCGCTGGAATGACACCAATTGAGATTAAGGCAAGAAGTTCAAAATTGATTTTGGGTAAAGGAAGCATGCCAACCGAAGATTATATAAAGCAAGAATTCAACCCTATCACTGAGTATTGCACACTTATCTATAAAGAAAATAATAACTATAGCTGGAAATATTATGGTAAATATAAGTCATTAAATACCCACTCCGGTGTCATTCCAGCGCGTGACCAGGAAAAAAAAGAATGGATTCCAGTGTCAAGCACTGGGATGACAGAAGAGAGCACTGGAGTGATATCAAGTAGTAATGGAGCTAAATCTGTTGATTTAAATGTAAGTGACCAAGAACTTGAGAAAATCAGCAGAGATGGAATCGATGGTAATGGCACTTTAGGGCTCTCTCTGGCAGCAATGAAAGCTATAAAGGATTACTTTAAAAAACTTAATAGAAATCCATATGATATTGAACTTGAGTCCCTAGCACAAACTTGGTCTGAACATTGTAAGCACAATATCTTTTGCTCTCCCATTGATGAAATAAAAGATGGCCTATACGCACATTATATTAAGCGTGCAACGCGTGAGATAAATTCTGACATATGCGTGTCAGTTTTCTCCGACAATGCCGGAGGAATAATTTTTAATGACGATTACTTAATCGTAGATAAAGTTGAAACTCACAATAGCCCTTCAGCTCTTGATCCATTTGGTGGAGCAATGACCGGAGTGCTTGGAGTTAATCGTGATATAGTGGGTTTCGGGAAAGGCGCAGAGCCTATAATGAATACCTATTACTTTTGCTTTGCCAAAGAAGCAAAAGGCAAATTTTATAGGGATAAAGAGCGCACTGATGAGATCTTACCGCCAAAATATATAATGAAAGAAGTGATTCACGGTGTTAATGTTGCTGGTAATTGCTCTGGTATTCCAACACAACTTGGATCGGTATATTTTGATGATAGATTTTGTGGAAAGCCGTTAGTCTTTGTTGGCAGTGTCGGAATTATTCCGCGCAGTATAAATAATGTACCTTCATACATCAAAGGGCCTAAAAACAGCGATAAAATCGTAATTATTGGTGGAAGAGTTGGAAGGGACGGAATTCACGGTGCAACGTTTTCCTCAGAGGCTTTGTCGGGAAACAGCCCTTCAACAATTGTGCAAATTGGTGACCCTATAACACAAAAAAAATTATCCAATGCCGCCTTGGAAGCAAGAGATCTTGGTCTTTATAATGCAATAACGGATAACGGAGCAGGCGGTCTATCATCGTCTATTGGTGAAATGGGAAAAGATGGATTTGAAGTTGATTTGAGCAGGGTTCTCCTTAAAAACGATGGTATGGCTCCGTGGGAAATATGGATATCAGAATCACAAGAGAGAATGACCTTAGCAGTGCCAGAAGAAAATCTCCCTATGTTTAAGCAAATCATGAAAAAACATGATGTGGAGGTTTGTGTGATTGGAGAGTTTAACGAAAGTGGTAAAGCTGTTGTTAAATGTCCTAAAGGGAAAGTAATAATGGATATCGGAACTGAATTTCTGCATGATGGTAATCCTAAAATGCATTTACAGACAAAGCCGTGGACTGGAGAGTGGATTCCAGTGTCAGCTACTTGCATGACATCAAGCCAAGAAGTCGAACTAAAAGAAATGCTGAGCAGACCAAACATATGCAGCAAAGAGTTCATAGTGGTGCAATATGATCATGAAGTTCAAGGGTCATCAGTGCTAAAACCATTGCAGGGCAAGGGAAGAGTGTGCAGCGAAGCTATTGTTTCAAGGCCAATCCTTTCTTCAAATAAAGGTGTTGTGAAATCACAGGGGTTTGGCTCAAGTTATGGAGAAATTGACACTTACCATATGGCAGCATGTGCGATTGACACTGCCATACGCAACTACGTAGCTGCAGGAGGAAATATAAATCATCTAGCGTTGCTCGACAATTTTTGTTGGTGTGATGCTTATAATCCAGAAAGGTTGTGGCAACTAAAGAGAGCTACAGAGGCTTGTTACGACTTTGCAACTGCATTTAAAACACCATTCATATCCGGAAAAGATAGTATGTTTAACGACTTTAAGGGATATGATGAAAATGGCGAGAAAGTGATGATATCTGCACCACCTTCATTATTCATCTCAGCAATTGGAATTATAGAAGATATTGAAAATGCGGTATCGCTTGATGTAAAAATGCCAGGAGACTTAATATACGTGCTTGGAGAAACACTTGATGAACTTGGTAGATCTGAATATCAGTTATATAGTGGAATAGGTAATAACAACGTACCAAAAGTTGATGCAAAGAGCGCTAGGAAGTTGTATGAGCGTTACAACCAGGCAATAAAAGATGGCATAATTGCCTCTGCAATTGCACCAAACTTAGGCGGATTAGTTATTGCTCTGGCAAAATCGCTAATTGCAGGAGATCTCGGTGCTGAAATCGATCTTTCACTAGTGCCAATAGGAAAAATACAAAATACAGACATAATAAACAAGATAATAATGTTTTCTGAATCGCAAAGTAGAATTTTGGTTACTATTGCACCACACAATCAGAAGAGGTTTGAAGAATTGTTTGAAGGTGCAGTTTATTCATGTATTGGCAAAGTAACAGAGAAAAAGGTGCTAAACATAAAGGATGTTTTAAAAGTAGATCTGAAAGATGTGGCATGCTAATATAAAATATTTTTCTTATTATGCTAAATAACTCTTTTACTATATGTAATGTTTATTTAGAATGAATGTATGTTATTAATTTTGGGTAGGTAATTATGTCTATTTTATCGATACTCCTGTTTATCAGTCTTTCTTTACTCAACACTTCAAATAAATTGATGATATGTGCTGCCTTATTTGTGGGAGCTGCTTTAGTTGTAAATTCAATAGTTGAATTTTATGGCAAAAGTAAAGCTACGTACAGTTTAATAGTGTGTACAGTGCTATGTTGTGTTTTTAAATTGCAAAGTTTTAGTTTGATGATATTGATTTCATATACTGCAATTTTAGTCTCTCTTCTCTCAAGCATAATTATTTTTGAAAAATTGAAGTCCAAGTTGAATTTTCATATGGCAAATTTCATTACTTTAATTATAGCATCAGTGGTTGATAGTGCCGTTGTATGTGTTGGATTACTATACAAATTTTCTGCATGCCTATCAATATATACTAGAGACTTAATTTTTAAGTTTTCTTATGCGTCAGTATTGAGCATCTGTTTGTTTGTAGGAATGTATTTATTTTGCTTGGCAAACAAGAAGTATTTTAAGATTTCCACATAACCTGTTTTCTGATATAGCTAAACTGACTTTGGGTCCTAGGGGTGTATTTGGTGCGTAACAACAGTTTAGAATTTATAGGTAGCCTAAACCCACAACTGTACAAACATTATGATTTGAGCCTATCATGGGGGTGTCATTCCAGTCTGGAATCCAGAAACTTTGCTTATAACTGAGCTGATGAGCTAAAGGTAGTTGTCTTACGCTAAAACAAACGTTTTTAATTAAGTTGCATAGAACCAGTGTTGGGCACTGGCCCACTGGTGGGAATTGCTCCTAAACTACAACGTTCGTACAGCTATGTGCTTGACACTGGGATGACATCATAGGGGTGCTGGGCATAAGTGTTGAAAGTATCAAAAATAACGTGATATGAGATGATCAACGGCATGTAAATTACCTCCCGACAGTAAAACAATCGAACGTATAAAAGAGTCATTTAGATCCAATGTGAATTGCAGTAATGCTATTTTGAACCCATGTAGATTATTTTTGATTTTATAAACAAGAAATAACAAAGCCGTAATAATAATCATGTAAATATACACCTTCATGCCATTCATAGTATGGCTTAAAAAGTGCTTATATCCAAGATTTTGCTTTATAAATTTAAAGAACACTTCTATATCCATCTGCGCCTATATAGCTCTGTTACTTCATAAGCTGGCATTTCAAACAAGTTTGTCAAAAACCATATTTCATCTCCAATTTTATTTCTGATTTTTATTAGCCGTAGATCATGCTTTTCTGCCACTTTACCTCGTGCACGATAAAGATTAACTATTATATCTTCTAAAATCTCTGATCCATCCGATTTTTGTTCTCTTATAACTTTGTTCCTGCTTATAACATCATGTTTTCTTCCTACTTTAACTCTTGTGATAAATTTGTACTCCTTTTCATCAAATTCGGCAAAAGTTCCAACTTTTCTGATTCCTCTATCAAATAATAAAATATCCTCTTTTTCAACTTTAGCTTCATTAATTGCTCTCACTAATGCCATATCTTCACTACTTTCTTCTTGTCCTTTACAAAATCTTATACTTGTCGGCAATTGATCCTTTAATCCTACACTCACTTTAACTTGACTGTCGTTACTTTTACCGCCTATTTTTAGCCCATCTTTTATGAGATATCCCGATAAATTTATGATCGTCGAATCAAACTTATGTAAGTTATTTGATGTTTTTTGGGGTAATAGCTTTTTAATCTTGCTCATCAAATCAATATATACTCCCTTAAAATATTCTGGATTTATAACTTTTAACCTTTTTGACAAATCACTGTATGTTACTGTACTTTTATCGCTATTCTTATCCATTATACACCTGTCTATTACCATTTCTAGCGCTCTTAGGCTTGTTTTTTGCCCCATTAATATTAACTTCATTAGACCTTTAAATATAATCTTGCCCAACAATTTAGTATTACATTTATCTACTTCACTTAATTTTCCTAGCCTTTCTAAATCCTCATCTTTTATTAAATTTAGTACTCTTTCTATTTGATCCATTATTGCCTCCATTTTCTTGCAATAATAGTTCTTTATGTCTTTTTTGTGTTACTTTCAACACTTATGGGGTGCTGGCCTACTTAACCGTCATCCCACTACTTGTTAGCGGGATCTAGAGATACCGCGAATGAATCGCGGTATGACGGGCATGACGATAAGGTTTATACCTTGTCATCCCAGTGCTTGACACCGGGATTGATTTATCTTGTCTACCTTATTTTGCCACTCCGCTGAACGGATACCATATTATGCAGGTTTAGAATTATGCTTTATTCTTACGTTTATGTCTTGGCCCAATACAATCAATAAGTTAAGCAAGTATTCTAAGGAGAACCCTTCGATTTTTGACCTATTGATTTGAGATACTTTAGGTTGATCAATCTTTAGAGCGTTTGCTGCTTTTTTCTGTGTTGTGTACTTCTTACTTATTAATTGTGCAATGATCTTTATTAATTTCAGTTTTGTATCTTTTACATCTCCCAACTCTACTATTATAGGATAACTTAATTGTAAATTTTGCATAATAATAAAATCCCTTATAAAAAAATTACTTTAGTTTTTCTTCTTTAAATAACACATGCCTTCTGACTACAGGGTCATACTTCCTAAACTCCAGTTTTTTGGTGAGCTTTTTTGGATTACGCTTTTTTACATAAAAATAACCTGTTGATTTTTCTTCACCAGTTTTTGTTGTCTTGATTGCAGTGCTAACTAACTTAACGAGCAAAGAAGCATTTTTTTTCGCCATACTTATAATGATATAATAAATTCTATGCGAGTTTATTACGCAAAACACTAAAAGTCAACCGAATAATGCAGATCGTAAAATTCTTGACAATCAACAGTGCATTAAGTAGCATGAAGTTAACTTCAGAATGAAAAGCAAACGGTAAATAAGTGGCAAATAATGGTAAAAGGTTATTATTGATAGAAAATTCCACCTGTTCTAATGAGGTAAGAGTTGCCTTGTCAGTTAATAATAAGGTTGTAGAATTTGAACAAGAATTTAAGGAAAAAAAACAATTAAGAGGTAATATATACGTTGCTTATATAAAGCGTATAGAGCCTTCTTTGCAAGCCGTATTTATCGAATATGGAAAAAATAAGCAAGGTTTTTTGTCTTTTTCCGAGATATCTCTAGATTACTTCAATATTCCAGAAAAAGAAAAGGAAACTATCTTTGAGAGCTACTCAAATGACGATTACACAGAAAAAGGGAACGATACCATAGCAAATGTCTCTTCAGATTCTGCAGCTAGTAAGAATGTCAACGAATCAGGTAGTGGTTTTGTAAGAGAGGTACCTTTATATAAAAAATACAAATTACAAGATGTTATTTCAGTAAATCAAAAAGTATTGGTTCAGCTAACTAAAGAGGAACGAGGCAATAAAGGAGCTTCATTTACAACATACATAACTTTAGTGGGTAGATACTGTGTTTTCATGCCAAATTCCATGAGTAAAGGTGGAGTGTCTCGCAGAATTGAAGATGCTAATGTCAGAAAGCAGTTAAAGGATATACTAAATTTAATAAACTTGCCAAAAAGATCAGGTTTAATAGTAAGAACTGTTGGTTCAGGAAAAAGTAAGAAAGAAATTGAGCAAGATTACAATTACTTATCCTCATTATGGCAGAGCATTCAAAAAAATGCCTTCTCTGTAAATGCTCCATCATTAATTTACAACGAAGCAGATGTAATTATGAGATCTGTTCGTGATTTTTGTAGCGATGGTATAGAAGTTATAGTGTCTGGAAAGGAAGCTTTTGAAGCAGTTAAGCAATATGCTAATAATGCACTAAAAGGTAGTAAGTTGCGCTATAGATTGTATAGAGGTTATGTTCCGATCTTTACTTACTACGGGATCGAAGATCAGATTTCTGAGTTATATAGCAATAGAGTAGAGTTGCCATCTGGTGGGTCTTTGATAATCACTTTAACTGAGGCGTTTGTTTCAATAGACGTAAATTCAGGAAAGATGACAGGAGAAGATAGTATAGAAGAAACAGCTTATAGAACCAACATGGAAGCAGTACCTGAAATATCAAGACAGGTGAATCTTAGAGGCCTATCAGGATTAATAGTAGTCGATTTTATTGATATGTTGAAATATCAGTATTGCAGAGCTGTTGAGTCTGCTATAAGGCAAGCGTTTAAAGATGATAAAGCTAAGGTTCAATTTAGCTACATAAATGACTTTGGTTTAATGGTATTTTCAAGACAAAGAATTAAACCAAACATACAAGAAATTAATACTACAGAGTGTTTACACTGCAAAGGTACTGGAAGAGTAAAATCAAACGAAGTAATTGTTGCATCGATACTAAGGGACTTACAACATATTGCTAATAAGAATCGAAATAACTCTTTTGATTTAGTAGCGCGCAGTGCAGTTATAGCGCACATTTTTAATAACAAACGCAATACAGTTTCTACAATCGAAAAAGAGTTTAATATTACATTGAACGTTAGTATTGATAACAGTTTAGATGTAAATACATTTGTTTTAAAACAAGGAGATGATGTTAATTTAAACGATTATAAGCCATTGCAGAACTCTGGATACCAAATTGGGGATAGCAGCAATGAAGAAGCTGATAATTCAAATAAACTACGAGGCAATTTTTGGTTGACTAAGTGGCTTTCGCGCCTTTTAAGTTCTAATAACTAACTAGAAATCCTAAGTTGGGCTTGTAATTAATGAGTCCTATACTTATATATTCTTATATCAGATAATATTTACAATGGGGTACTCATTATGGGAAGAGCAATAGGTATAGATCTCGGAACAACAAATTCTTGTGTTGCAATAATGCAGGGCAAAGACACAAAGGTAATAGAGAATAAAGAAGGAGCAAGAACTACTCCGTCTATAGTCGCATTCACTTCGTCAGGAGAAAAATTGATTGGTGCTCCAGCAAAAAGGCAAGCAACCACCAATGCAAGTAATACCTTTTTTGCTACTAAGAGATTAATAGGCCGTCAATACGGTGATTCTGAAATGAAAAATCTAAACGTGCCGTATAAAGTGTTTGCAGCAAAAAATGGTGATGCATGGGTTAAAACCACTGATAATAAAGAATACTCTCCTAGTCAAATTGGTGCATTTATATTACAAAACATGAAAGAAGCAGCAGAAGCTTATCTTGGAGAGGAAGTAAAAGATGCTGTGATAACAGTGCCAGCATACTTCAACGACTCTCAACGTCAAGCAACAAAAGATGCAGGAAAAATCGCCGGATTAAATGTACTCAGAATAGTAAATGAACCGACTGCCGCAGCGCTTGCTTATGGTCTTGATAAAAAACATGGACACACAATAGTGGTGTATGATCTTGGTGGTGGTACATTTGATGTTTCAATACTTGAAATAGGTGAAGGGGTTTTTGAAGTAAAGGCTACAAATGGTGACACTCATCTTGGAGGTGAAGACTTTGATAATGGAGTAATGAGTTATTTACTAGATAAATTCAAGAAAAGTAATGGCATTGATTTGAAAAATGATCCAATGGCTATGCAAAGAATCAAAGAAGCTGCTGAAAAAGCGAAAATTGAATTATCAAGTGCAATGGAAACGGAAATAAATCTACCGTTTATTACAGCTGATGCAAGTGGTCCAAAACACTTAAATATGAAATTAACGAGAGCAAAACTTGAAAGCTTAGTGAATGATTTAATCGAAAGAACTATGGCTCCTTGTAAAAAAGCTCTTGAGGATGCTGGTTTATCTGCTAGTCAAATTGGCGAAGTGGTTCTTGTTGGTGGCATGACTCGTATGCCAAAAGTCATAGAGAAAGTTAAAGAATTCTTTAGCAAAGATCCACATAGAGGAGTTAACCCTGATGAAGTTGTAGCAATTGGAGCTGCAATACAGGCGGGGATCATTCAAGGTGATGTAAGAGATGTGTTACTACTTGATGTGACCCCACTTTCTCTTGGTATTGAAACTCTAGGAGGATTATTCACTCCACTTATTGAGCGTAATACTACAATTCCTACTAAAAAATCTCAGGTGTTTTCAACTGCAGAAGATAACCAAACAGCTGTTACAATTAAGGTGCATCAGGGTGAAAGAAAACTGGCAGTTGATAATAAGCTACTCGGTCAGTTTACTTTGGAAGGGATACCTCCTGCTCCGCGCGGAAGGCCACAAATTGAAGTGACATTTGATATAGATGCAAATGGAATAGCACACGTTTCTGCAAAAGATAAAGCTACTGGAAAAGAGCAAAAAATACGCATTCAATCTTCAGGTGGTTTATCTGATGATGAAATAAATCGCATGGTAAAAGAAGCTGAAGAAAAAGCACAAGAAGATGAAAAGCGCAAAAAGTTTATTGAAGTGAAGAATCAAGCGGATAGCTTAGTCCATTCTACAGAAAAGTCTCTGACAGAGTATGGTGATAAAGTTTCACCAGAAGATAGATCTCCTATTGAAAATGCAGTTAACGAATTAAAAGAAGTTAGTAAATCTGATAACATTGATGACGCTGATTCAATACAGCAGAAAGTCACTAATCTTTCTCAATTATCTATGAAACTTGGAGAAGCTATGTATCAAACATCTCAACAAAATAGTGCTGAAAATGGCTTTTCATCAGAAGGAAATCCAAATGATAAAGAGGAAAAAGTAGTAGATTCTGATTATCAAGACATAGATAATAAAGAAGAGAATAAGTAATTGCGATTGTCATCCAAGTAGCTGATACTGGGATGACAAGATGAGCATATTGTTGCTTAAAGAAACCATTATGGATATTATTAAAACAATAGAAGAAAAGATACGCGATTCGATAGATGTAATTGATATCAACATTATCGATGAATCAGCAAAGCATGCTGATCATTATTTTGCTTCATCTTCAACATTACCTTCGCACATTAAATTAATATTAATATCTGACGGCTTTATTGGAATGAGCGTTCTAAAAAGACACAAGTTGATTTATGAGTTATTGAAGGGTGAGATAGAGCTAATACATGCAATTTCTCTTCACTTGTACACGCAAGATGAGTACAATTTAAAAAATAAATAATAAAAATGTGAAGGAAGAGTCTATATTAGTTAAAGCAGGAAGAAAATTTAATGACTATAAAGGTTCCATGAACCCGCCAGTTTATCATTCTTCTACCATATTATTTCCTACTTACAAGGACTACTTAAATGCAGCAAATGGAGAAAGTATATACGATGTAATCAACGATGGTGTTGCAAGGGATTATAGCTACAGTAATGTTGGTACTCCTACTGTTCATTATCTTTCAAATGCACTGGCTGAAATTGAAGGGAGTGGACAAGCGCTTATTTATCCTTCCGGACTATTTGCACTTACTTTTGCTATTCTAACTTTCGCTAAAGCAGGCTCGCACGTTTTAATTCAAGATAATAGTTATTATAGGCTTAGGAGGTTTGCAGAAAATGAGCTACCAAAAAGAGGAACAGAAGTAACTTTTTATGATCCAACACAGGATATAACTGATTTAATTCAGAGTAATACTTCATTGATAATGATCGAGACTCCTGGTTCTGTAACGTTTGAGATTTCAAATATAGAGCATATAGTAAAAGTTGCTAAGGAACATAAAATTGTGACCGTTTGTGACAATTCATGGGCCACTCCTTTGTTATTTAAGCCGCTTGATCATGGAGTTGATGTTGCACTATATGCGGTGACAAAGTATCTAGCCGGTCACTCAGATTTAGTGATGGGAGCTATGGTTGCTGAAGGTGAAACTTTTAAATTGCTTTATGAGAGCCATAAAAATTATGGGGTAACCATTCAATCGCACGACTGCTATCTTGCACATAGGGGACTAAGAACACTGCACACACGTATGAAAAGGCACCAAAATACAGCAATGGAAGTGGCAAAGTGGCTAGAAAAACATTTAAAAATCAAAAAAGTTTTGTACCCAGCACTTCCCTCCCATCCTCAACACGAATTATGGAAAAGTTACTTCAAAGGAGCAAGTAGCGTATTCAGTATAATACTGGATAGAGAATATTCATGTGAAGAACTAAGCTGCATGGTTGATCATATGAAAATTTTTAGTATTGGTGCTTCTTGGGGAGGGTGCGACAGTTTGATATTACCAATAGATCGTAGATCTATGTCAAGATCTGTAATGAATTCAGATTATGGTGGAAGTTTCATGCGGATATTTTGTGGACTAGAAGATTCTGAGGATTTGATCTCTGATTTAAATGCTGCACTAGCAAGACTGCCATGTTTGAATATCAAAGCTGGCAGATGAAACTGAGAGAATTACTGCATAACATTATTGATGTTAACTTTGATATTGAAATCAAGGGCGTTACATGTAATCCCAAGAGAGTCAAGGAAGGTTATCTTTTCGTTTGTATGTCTGATTACCTTTCGGTGTCATTCCAGCGCGTGACGCTGGAATCTAGAAAACCAGCATGTATCCAGATTTTTCCTATTGGATCCCAGCATCACGCACACGACTGTGTAGACGTTGTGATACAAGGAACCAAGAAAGATGTCATCCCAGTGCTTGACTACTTGGATCCAGAAAATTTAATTGTAAATGAACACACTAAGCAATTGTATAATAAAAACTGGATTCCAGTGTCACGCACTGGAATGACAGATACTTCGAGCTTTGCAGTGCTTGAACACCCAAACCCTCAAGAAATATACAGCGAAATAGTCAGCAGGTTTTATCAATTCAAACAGCCCAAATATGTTGCTGCTGTAACTGGTACAAATGGTAAAACTTCAGTAGTAGAATTTTGCCGCCAGATCTGGCAAAACTCTGGCTATAATGCTGCGTCTATTGGAACACTTGGAACATGCATCAATAATGGCAGACAAGGTAATAGCAACAGCCTTACCACTCCAGGTGCAGAAGACCTTTACGCAACATTGCGTGGTATAAGTGTAGAACACTTAGTGTTGGAATCATCAAGTCATGGGATTGATCAATACAGAATCCATGGATTAAAGTTGAGTGCTGCAGCTTTTACTAATTTCTCGCAAGATCATTTAGATTACCATAAAAATCTTGGTGAATATTTAGAAACTAAAAAAAGGCTGTTTTACGAGGTATTACCAGAAGGAAAAACAGCGATTTTAAATTCGGATATAGATGAATACGGCGCATTGCTTAAAATAGCTGAAAAACGCAGCAATAAAGTTGTGACTTATGGAAAAAAAGGCTCTGATATTACTTTATTAGAGCAAACATCAACCCCTAATGGTCAACATCTTACAGTAAAAATTGATAACCAAATTTACAATACATTTTTCCCAGTTTTAGGAAAATTTCAAGCATATAATCTGCTATGTGCAATTGGTATATCTGGATTAAATTACAGAGAAATATGCGTAGAAAAACTCGTTTCTCCACCAGGAAGAATGGAAAAAGTGAAACCTTTTGCATTTGTGGATTACGCACACACTCCAAGTGCGCTTAAACAAGCCCTATTATCTTTAAAATGGCACTTCAATAAAAAAATAATTCTAGTTTTTGGTTGTGGTGGAAATCGTGATCAAACGAAACGTTCAGAAATGGGCAAAATAGCACAAATGTATGCAGATAAAGTAATAATTACAGATGATAATCCGCGTGATGAAGATCCGGCAAAAATTCGCCACGATATTTTGCTACATTGCCCTGATGCACTGGAGATAGGAGGTAGGAGAGAAGCTATAGAGAAAGGCGTAGATATTGCCTATAACGAGGGTATGATTCTGCTAGTTGCAGGAAAGGGAAATGAGAAATTTCAAATTATAGGCAACTAAACTTTTGAATTTAGTGATGTTGAAGTTATTAAAAATCACGTTTTAACCTGCTGATTTTCGCAATGGGCTTACCTCCGCTAATGTGCGAATATTGAAGCAAAAGTGATGTCATCCCAGTGCTTGACACTGGGATGACACCCTCCTTGGCAAACAATGTTCGTACAGCTATGTGCGTGACGCTGGCGTTGGAATCTAGAAAAAAATAGATCCAAGTAGTCAAGCTACTTGGATGACACTGACTGCTAATTTTTTTATGCAAGAGGTCCAATCATTTACCGTTCTTGCAAGTGATAGCACTCTCACTTCTTTTGCACCGGAGTTTAAAATTTCCTGAGAGCAAGATCTTACAGTTGCTCCGGTTGTTACCACATCATCAACTAATATCACGATTTTATTTTTGATAATTTTCTTGTTGCTTGTTTTAAAAGCCTTCTTTAAGTTTTTTTCACGCTGTTTAAGTGAAAGACCAGCTTGAGGCGCAGTATGGCGAAGGCGTTTTATTGCAAATGGCGTATAGGATAAATTGGACAACTTACTCAATTCTTTTGCAAGCAGTGCTGCTTGATTATATTTACGTTTAAACAAGCGCATTTTATGTAACGGTATAGGAATTATGACCTCTGCGTTCTGAAATGTGTCCTGATTAGCTTGGTGTATCCACTTTGCATAGATTTTTACGTAATTCAAATTATCAAAAAATTTGAAATTTATAATCATGTTTCTACTATGTTGATCATAAGCAAAAACTGATCTTAATACTTTAAACGGTGGAGGATTGATGATGCACTTACCACACGTATAAATATTGTCTGAGATTACTACGCCACAAACATTGCAGTAATGCTTAGTTAGAAAATTGATTTTTTTGTTGCATTCACTACACAGATTAAGATTTTCATCAATGATACATTCGCAACTTACGCATACGCTTGGAAATATGAGATTTGTAGCTTTTTTTAGTAAGAGAAGGTTCACAACTCATTAAATATATTATAAAATAATTTATATAGTATAGCTAAAGTAACTTAAGCTTACACTCTTTCACTTTTTATTCCATTTCAATATAGTTCATGCTGCTGAAAAGCAGAACTTATAACTCAGTTTGTGGTATACCATTGACTGAAGTAGTCTTTGAATTATCCTTAGATAAAAATTGATGTTTTTCTGGCTTCTGTACTTCACTCAACTTACTTTGCACTTTGTCACAAGCCCACGCAAGTGGCGTTATGATTGACGCGGCAGTCCAAATGATAGCAGCGCAAGCATAACTTACATCTTATCAAATACTCTAGCTACTGCACTAGCACAATCTTGCCCCATTTCTAAAAATATGTTTGAATAATTAACGAATGATTTTGTATCCGTTTTAAAACAATAGTCCCCTGTTATTTTTGACAATAACTTGACTGGAAAGTATGACAAACATGCCACTATCAAAGATAAAGGTTGCAATGTGGCCCACGTATTCACATTTATCATTATCTTGATAATACTTGTTATAATCGTCTTTACTCTCAACTTCACAAATTACATCTTTTACAGGCCCTAATACATTATCAACATAATGCACAGATTTATAGAAACTATCTTCTGGAACTAGTGTGTAATTTTTTGCTCTCTTAGCAGGTACGATTCCATATTCAACGTACCTTCTAAAGTATCGATATACTGACATTACCCTCTCCAAATCATAAATATGCAACATAGTCAATAATGATTAAGAAATAGTTTATAATAAATATGTTTTAAGATACCTGCCTGTAACACTTTCTGGAATTTTCACCACTTCTTCTGGAGTTCCAGTAGCAATCACTTCTCCGCCTTTTATTCCGCCCTCTGGTCCGATGTCTATTATATAATCTGCAGTTTTTATAACGTGCAAATTGTGCTCGATAACTATAACAGTGTTTCCCAGATCGACTAATCTATGGAGTATTTTTAGTAAGTTATTTATATCTTCAAAGTGTAATCCAGTTGTTGGCTCATCAAGAATATACAATGTTCTTCCGGTAAATCGTTTTGATAGCTCCTTGGACAGCTTTATTCGTTGTGCTTCACCCCCAGACAACGTTGTTGACGACTGTCCGAGTTTTATATAGCCAAGCCCCACTTCCTGCAAAGAAATCAACTTTTCTTTTACCATTGGAAGGTTTTCAAAAAAATCACAAGCTTGATCTATCGTCATATCAAGGACATCAGAGATTGATTTTTCTTTATAAGTAACTTCCAATGTTTCCCGATTATACCTTCGCCCTTTACATTGCTCACACTTCACATAAACGTCCGGTAGAAAATGCATCTCTATCTTTAAGTGCCCATCACCTTTACAAGCCTCACACCTTCCCCCTCTGGTATTGAATGAAAACCGGCCTATATTATATCCCCTTGCTTTTGACTCCGAAAGACCTGCAAACCAATTTCTTATATGAGTGAACATACCAACATATGTTGCTGGATTTGATGCTGGAGTTCTACCAATTGGCGACTGATCAACTTCTATAATTTTATCTACGTATTCAAGACCTTCTATCTTATCGCATTGACCATACCTTGCAGACGAATGATGTATCTTATGTGCTGAATATTTATATAACGTTTCTATGACTAAACTTGATTTTCCCCCTCCTGATATTCCAGTAACACAAATAAGATTCCCTATAGGAAATTTAACGTTCACATTTTTTAAGTTATTTTCACATGCATTTATTACTTTTATGAACTGAGTTGCTTGCTTTCTTCTCCTTGGAATTAAAATTTTTTTCTCTCCACTCAAATATTGCCCTGTTATGCTCTCTGAATTTCTTTGCACCTGGTCTGGTGTTCCTTCTGCAACAGCTTTTCCACCATTTACGCCAGCTCCAGGACCAATATCAATCGCATAATCAGCAGCCATTATTGTATCTTCATCATGCTCAACAACGATTACAGTGTTACCCATGTCTCTCAAGTTTTTCAGTGTAGCAATTAACCGATCATTATCGCATTGATGAAGGCCGATCGAGGGTTCATCAAGCACATACAGCACTCCTGTTAAACCAGAGCCAATTTGCGAAGCAAGTCTGATCCTCTGGCTCTCACCGCCAGAGAGAGTGCTAGATTCTCGATCGAGCGTTAGGTAATTCAACCCTACATTCTTTAAAAATGCTAGTCTCTTGATTATTTCATTTAATATTTTACTTGAGATTTGCTTCTGTTGTTCTGTGAGCTTGTCTGGCAAATTTTCAAACCATTTAAGGGATTTATCGATGCTGAGCCCTGATATTTCACCTATATGTTTGCTATCAATTTTTACTGTAAGCGCTTCTTTTTTCAATCTATAGCCAGTACATTCTCTGCAGTGAGTGACAGAGCAACATCGCTCAACAAGTGTTTCATCATAATCCATCTGGTTCTCCAAGATACTGATCAAACCTTGAAATTTATTAGAGCCAAAGAGTATCATATCTTTTACTTCTTGATCTATGTTCTTCCACGGAATATCAAGGTTAAATTTGTAGTTTTCAGCCAGTGATAGAATTGCACTTTTTAGAAATCCATAACCTGTGTGCACTTGACGGAACATTGATCCCACTGGCTTTAAAGCACCCTCAGATATTGAAAGAGTTTCATCCGGTACTATTAGCTTTATATCAACACTTAGTTTTTTACCAAGCCCATTACACGAACCACATGCACCGTAAGGGCTGTTAAAAGAAAATAATCTTGGTTCTATTTCCTCAAGAGTGAAACCAGACTCGGGGCATGCAAAATTCTCTGAAAAAGTCAGAATTTGACCATTTTTATACTCGGAATTATGGTTGTCAGGTAGGTTTGCTATTTCTACATACATTAGACCATTACCAAGTTTTAGTGCGGATTCTATACTACTTGGCAGTCGATTTCCTATATCGCCCAATATTGATATTCTATCTGCAACCACAAAAACGTCGTGTTTCTTGTTCTTATCGAGTTTAGGCAAGTCATCTACATTGTACACTTCACCATCTATTTTGAACCTTACGTAACCTTGTCTTTTAATTTCCAATATCTCTTTAAGATGTTCTCCCTTTCTACCACGCACAACAGGGGCAAGTATATATATCTTAGTTTCTAAAGGTAACGCAATTATAGTATCTGCAATTTGAGACACCGTTTGTTTTGTTATTGGTAATCCAGTTGCAGGTGAATAAGGAACTCCTATTCGTGCATATACTAAGCGCAAGTAATCGTAAATTTCGGTAACAGTTCCAACTGTTGACCTTGGATTTTTTGAGATCGATTTCTGGTTGATAGATATTGCAGGAGAGAGACCTGTAATCGACTCAACATCTGGTTTATCCTGAATGTTGAGAAATTGACGCGCGTAAGCTGACAGGCTTTCAACGTACCGGCGTTGGCCTTCTGCATAAATCGTATCAAATGCGAGGCTAGACTTGCCAGAACCACTTAGCCCAGTTATAACAACTAGCTTATTTTTCGGTATATTGACGTCTACACCTTGCAGATTATGTTCCCTTGCGCCCTTAACTCTGATAAAATCGTCCATATTATACCATATAGCGTATTAACCATTATAGCCTCAAAATACGTGAATTTATAGTGATATATTGATTTTTTCAACTGTCACGGAAAATTAGGCAGCGTTTGATAAATCGTCATTCCGCTACTTGTTAGCGGCTGAGATACCGCGACGGTATGACGGTTAAGTAGGCCAGCACCCCATAAGTGTTGAAAGTAACACAAAAAAGACATAAAGAACTATTATTGCAAGAAAATGGAGGCAATAATGGATCAAATAGAAAGAGTACTAAATTTAATAAAAGATGAGGATTTAGAAAGGCTAGGAAAATTAAGTGAAGTAGATAAATGTAATACTAAATTGTTGGGCAAGATTATATTTAAAGGTCTAATGAAGTTAATATTAATGGGGCAAAAAACAAGCCTAAGAGCGCTAGAAATGGTAATAGACAGGTGTATAATGGATAAGAATAGCGATAAAAGTACAGTAACATACAGTGATTTGTCAAAAAGGTTAAAAGTTATAAATCCAGAATATTTTAAGGGAGTATATATTGATTTGATGAGCAAGATTAAAAAGCTATTACCCCAAAAAACATCAAATAACTTACATAAGTTTGATTCGACGATCATAAATTTATCGGGATATCTCATAAAAGATGGGCTAAAAATAGGCGGTAAAAGTAACGACAGTCAAGTTAAAGTGAGTGTAGGATTAAAGGATCAATTGCCGACAAGTATAAGATTTTGTAAAGGACAAGAAGAAAGTAGTGAAGATATGGCATTAGTGAGAGCAATTAATGAAGCTAAAGTTGAAAAAGAGGATATTTTATTATTTGATAGAGGAATCAGAAAAGTTGGAACTTTTGCCGAATTTGATGAAAAGGAGTACAAATTTATCACAAGAGTTAAAGTAGGAAGAAAACATGATGTTATAAGCAGGAACAAAGTTATAAGAGAACAAAAATCGGATGGATCAGAGATTTTAGAAGATATAATAGTTAATCTTTATCGTGCACGAGGTAAAGTGGCAGAAAAGCATGATCTACGGCTAATAAAAATCAGAAATAAAATTGGAGATGAAATATGGTTTTTGACAAACTTGTTTGAAATGCCAGCTTATGAAGTAACAGAGCTATATAGGCGCAGATGGATATAGAAGTGTTCTTTAAATTTATAAAGCAAAATCTTGGATATAAGCACTTTTTAAGCCATACTATGAATGGCATGAAGGTGTATATTTACATGATTATTATTACGGCTTTGTTATTTCTTGTTTATAAAATCAAAAATAATCTACATGGGTTCAAAATAGCATTACTGCAATTCACATTGGATCTAAATGACTCTTTTATACGTTCGATTGTTTTACTGTCGGGAGGTAATTTACATGCCGTTGATCATCTCATATCACGTTATTTTTGATACTTTCAACACTTATGCCCAGCACCCCTACAATGTCATCCCAGTGCTTGACACTGGGATCCAGGAAGTTTATTAAGTTAGCAAGCATAAAAGTAGCCGTTTTATGTTAAAATACAACGTTTTGATAATTATGAAAAAGCTGGATTCCAGACTGGAATGACACCATTTGTTGTAAACTCACTTCTTCTTGATTTGCAGAACAATAAAACAGTAAGCTAAAAGGGAACTTATTACTCAACAAAACAAGACTTAAAATTTTGTGCAATGCTATTGATTATAGCTAGATATGCATCTTTTCCAGGCTCTATGTCTGATCCAATAGGATCAAGAACTACCATTTTTGCGTCATTAGAAAGGGCGTTAGGCTTTATGCTATCTTCCTGTGAATGAGCAAATATACATTTAACGTTTTCTTCCTTCATTATCTTTTTTAGCTTCATTAAACTCTTCATACCTATGTAAGAATCCTCTTCTAGAGAAAGAATGGCACTTGGGTGATTTAAACCAAAATATTTTTCAAAATATTGATAAGCATCGTGAGTGACGATATATTTTTGATTTTTAAAATCATTCAGTTCTTTCATGATTTCTTTTACTTCTCGGTCTATTTTTTTTATAGCTTTTGTTGCATTAGAGTTGTATCGATGGGAATTTTCTTTATCTATGTTAGACAATGTTGCACTTACAGAAAGTATCATGCTCTTTGCATTTTCGGGACTCAGCCAAATGTGTAAATCTTTTTCATCTTTAATGTGAGTAATTTTTCTAGAAAATGAATGTGGCCGAGTAGGAAGTAGGTTGATTGCCTTTGACAATTGCACTAGTTCTTTATTATTTTTGGCGAAAATTTGAACAAACGTCTCTAAGTTATCGTCAACATAAAATATAACGTCACTTGATTCTAAATTACTCGCATCAGATGGCTTTAATATATAATTATGCGCAGATGTTGCATAGCCAAGCAATTCCGGTTCTAAAATCCCTTCTGTAATAGAAGCTACAAGTGAGTGGATAGGTTTGATTGTAGCTACAACTTTTAAATTGGATGAAAAGGCGATATTATAGTATAGTGTAAATGAAAGTAATAGAAAAAAAGTCAGTAAATGTCTCATATAAACGTTGAGAAGAAGTTAAATTTTGTCAATAAATTGAATAATGTCAATAATCGTGTTCTAAAAATAGAAAATCTTGCTCTCACATATGATGGTAAAAGAATCCTTGACAATATCAATATGTTCATAGAAAGAGGAGACATAATTACAATACTTGGTCCAAATGGTGGAGGTAAAACCTCTTTAGTGAAAGCAATTGCTGGCATAAATAAAAGCTGTACCGGTAATATCGTATTTGCTGACAACATAAAAATTGGCTATATGCCGCAAAATTTTAGTATTAGTAATTTGATGCCAATAACAGTTGAATATTTTCTTTTAAATAGCTCCTTGAAAAGACTAAAGAAAAATCAATCCATTATTACAGAAACGATAGAGTTGGCTGGTATCGGTAACATTTTGAAAAATCAAGTATTAGAAATTTCTGCAGGGCAAACACAATTATTACTGCTTGCACGTTGTTTAATTGCAGAGCCTGACTTGATCATTCTAGATGAGCCAGTTAGTGCAATGGATATTAATGCACGGGCTAAGTTCTATGATATTATAAGCAAAATAGCAAAAAACCGATTAGTGTCGATTCTTATGACTTCTCATGATCTTAACTCTGCTCTACCATGCTCAGATTACATAATTTGTATAAATAATACTGTCTACTGCCAAGGTAAGCCTGGTGAGATTATGAAGGATAAAACCCTAAATGAAATATTTAGCAGTTACGCAGCGAAATGATTCAAAATATTTTGCGTCTTCTGCACATAACTACAGTGCTGACGCGTTACAATATATTACCTTATTTACTTCCACCATCAAAGAAATCAATAAATAAGATACAAGGCCATAAACTAAAGCGTGCTCTTGAAAAATTAGGTCCGGTGTTCATTAAGTTTGGGCAGTCTATCTCATCACGTACTGATGTTTTAAATGAGGATATAACAAATAACTTGTTATTGATATGTGATAGATTGCCATCGTTTTCACATAAAATAGCAGTTAAAACTATAGAAAGTGAGTTTAATTGTAAATTGAGCGACATTTTTTCAAGCTTTTCTGAAAAGCCAATTGCAGCAGCATCGATTTCTCAGGTGCATAGAGCGGTTACAACTGAGGGTAAAGAAGTTGCTGTGAAGGTTTTAAGGCCAAATATTGAGAAAACATTCTCAAGGGATATAAAGATGCTTTCTTGGCTTGCGGAAATTGCAGAAAAATTTAGCGAACAATCAAAAAGGCTGAAGCCGATTGAATTAGTCAAAACTTTTGCTGAAATTTGCCGATTAGAGTTAGATCTACGTTTTGAAGCTGCTCACTCTTCGGAACTAAAGGAAAACACAAAAAATGACAGAGGTTTTTACGTACCTGAAGTAGATTGGAATAGAACTTCGAAAAAGGTTTTAACATTAGAATGGATAGAAGCAACGCCAATATACGAAATTGAAAAACTGAATAATCATAAGCAAATAGCTATCAACCTTATAGAATCGTTTTGTAATCAGGTATACAGGGATTGTTTTTTTCATGCTGATATGCATCCTGGAAATCTAATGGTTGATAGTAATAACAATATTATTGCCCTGGATTGTGGAATCATGGGTAGAATAGATCGTGAGACATGCTATTACGTTATAGAGATACTCAAAGGCTTTTTAAATCGGGATTATGATCACGTTGCAAAAATGCATTTTAGGGCTGGTTATGTTTCATCACAGCATAGAAATTTTGTCACAGCTTGCAGGGCAATAGGTGAACCCATTATTGGGCAGCCTATACAGAAGATTTCATTTGCTAGTTTACTTGCTCAGCTATTAAAAATAACTGGTGATTTTGATATGAAAGTTCAAACACAATTGTTATTGCTGCAGAAAACTATGATTTTACTGGAAGGGACATGTAGAAAGATCTACTCAGAAATCAATATGTGGAAAGTAGTTGAAGCGTGGATAAGCAGTCAACATGAAAATAAAATAGGGTATAGGGAAAAAATTAGAAGTTCTTATCCCATAAAAACAATCCAAGGAATATTTAGCCTTATAGAAAAATTGAACCTAATAGCTGATAAAAAATTAGAAAACATCCAAATTAAAAATAAATCAAATGGAAAAGTCTATTTTTTGCTGTGGTCTGTAATTATAATTCTAATTGTTAAATTTTTAATTTCTTAAACTGTGGGAAAAAACTGCGTCAAATCCAATTTTTATTCAACTTAATTTTTAATCTGCAGGAGCCGAGTTGAGAATGTCCAATTTTCCACTTTCTTTATGTATCTGTTCAGCAGAGTGGCAAAATAAGGTAGACGAGAAAAGACAACTATAGGAACAAATGGGTGTCATGCCAGTGCGTGACACTGGCCTCTTGTTTCAATGTTAAACAAAACACCATAGAATTCAAAAAGACAATTCCTAGAAAATTTCTACATCCAAAAAAGGCATAAGTTATGTTAATGCTGTTTGAATGAGATGATATAAAGATAAGCCAAATTTTTACAAAGAAAACATTTCAAACGCAAATTCTGGATTAAGGAAGGAAGTATAGGAAATAGAAGGCTTTTTGGATTTGATGGAATAGGAGATGAGAGTAGAAAAGATATGAACCAAGAAATCAACAGGGGATCTATGGCGAGTGTGTTCAATTTCTAGTCTATTTTTTAGGTAACCAAAAACAGTCTCAATGATAGACCTTTTTCTCAGTAAAATCTTCTCATTTAGCGAAATTAATGTATTTTTCATACCTTTTTTCACCTTGGTAACAAGTTTCAAACCTCGGTCAAACAGCTTCTGAAAAAGCTCTTTTGCAATATAACCTTTGTCACCAAACAAAAGGCCGGTTAATTTTTCCGTCAAATTTGGCACAGGTATCCTATCATCAACATTGCCTTTTGTTAGCGTAAGTGCATGAATTTCACCATTTTCATTGATTACCATATGTAATTTGAAACCAAAAAACCAGCCGTAAGTACTCTTGCTTAATTTTGCAATTCCAGCAAAAACTTTGTTTTTGGATATTCTTTTTGCATGACAAACTGCAATGGGAGTTGTGTCTATATATGAAATTCCAGTGTTTTCTGACTGTCCACAAAGCCAATGCAACAACATTGCTAAATGCCACAAAACCCTAGGCTTTAGAGCAACAAACCTGGTATATGAAGGCAACTTTGGAAACTCTGATTTGTAGAGCAACGTTAGGTAATGTAGATAGAAAGTTTTGAAATTTTTACACGGAGATTGTTGATATAGCAGGATTATTGTCATGATTTCAGAGTGCTCAATTTCCGTTGTTCTTGTGGGTTTTTTACCATTTGGCAGTAGTTTGCCTGCAAAATTTTTCTCTATATCTCTGCAAAAATCATCGACCAAACAAAACAGTTTTGTTATGTCTTCCATGGGTAACCTCATCTATTTTTTTATAATTGCTGAGTTTACCCTGTTTTCTGCCTTTTCTATTCTCCTTTAATCCAGAATTCGCGTTATTAGTATTTTGTAGGTTTATGATAAAGAGCAGAGATATTATAGAGCACATCCACACCAAAATTGACAAATTTACGTGTATCACCAGCGCATTATCAAAAATATATTGTGCAAAAGGAACAAGAGAGGAGATAAAAGGCAATCGTAGAAAAATAACAATTATCGACAACAATCCAGAGCAAGCAAGGGCACATACTGCTAAGAATATCCATCTTTTACAAAGTGAAGTATTGTCTTGTATGTTAAGCACAATCTTTTTTCTCAATTTTGTTCAATACAATATATAACACTGCAATAATACCTAAAACATAGCAATAGTATACGTGTGGTACGACTGCCAAAGGTGAAACTCCAGCAATAGTGCTAGCCAAAAGCAATTGAGCGCCATACGGTATTAATCCCTGAAATACACAAGAAAATATGCTTAGCCATGCTGCACTATAGTGAGGCGGTATTTCATATTTCTTAGCAATATCTCTAGCAATTTCACCACTAAAAATTATAGCGATGGTATTATTTGCAAGTAAAATATCAAATATACTGACTATTTTTGCAATAAATAACTGCGCTGTTTTTTGTCCACCACGTTGTATCATAACCCAAGATGAAAGTTTATCTGCAAACTCCTTAGAATTTTTACCTACCAGTCCTGAAAGCCCGCCAACCATCAATGACAGTAGCATAATTTCATGCATACTCATAAACCCCTTAGTGATGTTTTGGCTTAAAAACAATAAACCATAATTGTTGTTATTTATAAATCCAATGATTCCAGCAAAAGTTACGCTTAAAACCAATGCCGTAAATACATTGATTCCAAAGTTTGCAAGCAATATAAGTATGATGTAAGGAGTCACAAGCAATAAAGAGTACTCCTTAACTGCAATAGCAGCACTATTGTTTGAGCTATAAAATAATATAATTATTGTGAATATAGAAGCAATTAGTGCCACTTTTGCATTCAGTTTTAATTTTTTCTTTATATCAGCCTTTTGAGACATCACAGATGCAATTGTAGTATCAGAGATAATAGATAAATTGTCACCAAACATTGCTCCTCCTACAACGGTTGCCACTCCTAAGGAAGGAGAAATCCCAGCTTGTGTCAGTTCAACTGTAATAGGAGCAATTGTTGCAATGGTGCCCATTGATGTACCAATAGCAGTGGAGATGAAAGCTGCTACAAAAAATAATCCTATGAGTAAAAATCGTGTTGATATAAATGAAAGAGCCAAATTAACTGTGGCATCAGCACTACCGATTGCTTTAGTTACTTCACTGAATGCACCTGCAAGTAAAAAAATTATGCACATAGTGATAATATTACGATCTCTTACCCCATCTAGAAAGGCATACATTTTTTCTTCAGTATTGCCCTTGTATAAAACCCAACCCAGAGCTATGGCAGGAACAATGGCTACCAGTGGAGATAACTGATAAAAAGCATTTGACACGCCAAGAATAGTAAAATATATACCACTTCCTACAAAAAGAAATAAGAACAGTAAAATAGGCAAAAAATTTGCAAGATAAAACGTACCTCAGCTCTGATAAACGCAAATCAACTATGATATAATTTATATTATTATAAACCACAGTTAGCACCTTGACCAATGTTTTTCTAGAAAGCAATCTACCAGAAAAGGTTTTCATGAAAAGGACTATTATAATATATCATCCACTTGAATAAAACTGGGAGATAGAATAAGTAAAAAATATGAATGACATAACAACAAAGCAGGTTATATCCTTATGGAATGCACAAATTGGTGGATTTTTGCCGGATAAAAGAGAAATGGAGATTGATAATATTTTTTTAATCTAATGCTTCAATGTTTCCGACATAGGAAAAGTATCATCTTTACTTTCTATAGAGGAAGGCACACTATTTTGATTATCATCACCATCAATTGGAGTAGTAGGGTGCATTAAAGCAACTTTCATAACTTCATCAATATTCTTAGCAAAAACTACGTTGATCCCCTCTTTGATGCTTGCCGGAATCTCTTGCATATCTTTCTCATTTTCACTTGGTATAATCACAGTTTTGATTGATCCTCTGAGCGCTGCAAGCAATTTTTCTCTTAAGCCCCCAATAGCTAAAACTCTACCACGCAATGTCACTTCGCCTGTCATAGCAACATTTTTGTTAACTGGTATATTCGTCATAAGAGAAACAATAGACGTACATACCGCGCCGCCAGCAGAAGGGCCATCTTTTGGTACCGCACCCTCAGGTACATGCAAATGTATATCATTATTTTGGAATTTTTCGGGCTTTATACCAAAAAACAAACAATTTGATCGAATATAACTATACGCAGCTTTTATAGATTCTTGCATAACCTCTCCAAGCTTTCCTGTGTATTTTATTTCTCCCTTGCCCGGAATTAGGACTGATTCTATCATCAAAATATCACCACCTGTTTCAGTATAGGCGAGCCCAGTTACTATTCCTACTAAACTCTCATTTTCCGCAATGCCAAAGGTATATTTACGTACCCCTAAATAATCTTGTAAATTGTCAACTCCTACGGATATTTTCTTATTTTTATCGGTCAATATTTCTTTAACTGCCTTTCTCATGAGCTTTGCAAGCTCCCTTTCCATACTCCGCACACCACTTTCACGTGTATATAAACGTATCAACTCGTATAACGCCTCATTAGTTATGTCCCATTCCTTCTGATACAAACCATGCTCCTTCTTTAACTTCGGAATAAGGTGGTGTGTAGCAATACTGATTTTTTCATTTTCAGTATACCCGGACAATTGTATAATTTCCATCCTATCACGCAAAGGATGTGGTAAATTTAAGCTGTTTGCCGTAGCTACAAACATTACACTTGAAAGATCAAACTCAACTTCCAAGTAATGATCCGTAAAGTGTTTATTGTGCTCAGTATCTAAAACCTCAAGTAATGCAGATGCAGGATCGCCACGCGAATCAGAACCCATCTTATCTATTTCATCAAGCAGAAAAAGCGGGTTGCATGAATTAACTTTTTTCATGTGTTGAATGATTTTACCAGGCATTGAGCCAATATAAGTTTTCCTATGCCCTCGTATCTCAGACTCATCACGCACACCACCAAGAGCTATGCGAACAAAATCTCTTCCTACTGCTCTTGCCATAGACTTAGCTAAAGAAGTTTTACCAACACCTGGCGGTCCAACTAAGCAAAGTATAGGACCTTTTATCTCTTTTACTCTTTTTAATACCGCTAAAAATTCTATTATTCTATCTTTTACTTTCTCTATGCCATAATGATTTTCATCTAAGATTTTTTTAGCTGCATTTAAGTTAATTTTTGCATCTTTGTACTTTCCCCACGGCAAATCAAGTAACCAATGCAAGTAACTAGATATAACTGTAGCCTCAGGAGAAATGGGATTCATTTTCTTGTATCTCTTCAAATCAGTTATAGCTTTCTCTCTTGCTTCCTGAGAAAGCTTTGTTTCATTTATCTTTTTTTTAAATTCATTGAGTATATTCCCTTCATCACCATTCTCAAATTCACCTAATTCTTTCTGTATAGCTTTCAATTGCTCGTTAAGGTAGTAAACTTTCTGAGTGCTTTCAACTTGCGATTTAATTGTCTTATATAAACGGTTTTGTGCGTTCAAAATACTCATTTCTCTCTCAATAAAAGCAAAAGCTTTTTTTAAACGCTCTTCTGGGTCATAAGCCTCAAGTATACTTTGTTTATCTGATACTTTTATATTTAAATGTGAAGCTACCGTGTCTACAAGTTGATCAACTTCTTTGATTTGATCAATGGAGTTAATGGCAACCTCGGGCTGATTTTTCTTGTTTAGCTTACACCAGCTATCGAACGCGTCTACAACAGACCGCCTTAAAGCCTCTAAATCAATATTGCCTTCATCTTCTTCATATTCATAATGACTGTCTAACTCTACCCTGGCTTGTAATAAAGTATGAGAGCTAATATATTCTACAACCCTTCCCCTTCTTATCCCCCGGATTATAACTTTTACTGCATTGTCAGGTAATTTTATTAACGGTTGTACAATGCTTGCTAACACACCTACTTCATAAAGATCTTCAGGCTCTGGATTATCAACAGAGCCATCTTTCTGTGCTACAAGAAAAATCTCATTTTGGTGATTACTACTACTTATTGCATACTCTAGTGCATTAACAGATTTTTCTCTGCCTATGAATAAAGGCACCATTATATTTGGAAAAATTACTACATCTCTTAAAGGTAATACTGACAATGCAGCAAAACCAGAGCTCACAGTACATTCAATGTTCACAATATATGCCTCAAATTAATCATTAACCGTTATAACATTGCCATTATTATTATGATTAACCGTTGCTTTTCCTAACTCTACCATTTTCTTAGTGATTACTATAGTGCTACCTTCAAAGCCTCCATTTCCGGCTGTATACATAATGTCAAGCAAAAGTGACTCTAAAATAGCACGTAACATTCTTGCGCCTGTTTTATAGCTTATAGCCTTTTTAGCAATAGCTGATATCGCTTCATCTGAAAACTCAAGGTTTACTTTGCTAAACGCAAGCAATGCTTTGTATTGTTTTATTAGCGCATTTCTTGGTTCTGTCAAAACATGTATTAAATCTTCATGATCCAGCTCATCTAAAACAGCAGTTATTGGAACCCGCCCTACAAATTCGGGTATTAAACCGAATTTGATTAAATCTTCAGGTTGAACATCATGTAAAGCATTTTTTTTCTTTTGCTCTTTAGACTGACTTATATCTGCTCCAAAGCCAACTGACGTTCCCTTTTTTCTCGCTTCAATAATTTTATTGAGGCCTTCAAAAGCTCCTCCACAAATAAACAGTATATTACTAGTATCTACTTGTATAAACTCTTGTTGTGGGTGTTTTCGCCCTCCTTGTGGGGGAACATAAGCAACTGTACCCTCCATAATCTTAAGCAGAGCTTGCTGGACCCCTTCACCTGAAACGTCACGGGTTATTGAAGTGCTTTCAGATTTTCTTGTGATCTTGTCTATTTCATCTATAAACACTATACCACGCTGTGCTTTTGCAATGTCATAATTTGCAGCTTGTAATAAACGCGACAACACGCTTTCTACATCATCACCCACATAACCTGCCTCAGTTAAAGTTGTCGCATCAGCCATAGCAAATGGCACATCTGAAACTTTAGCAAGTGTTTTGGCTAGCAAAGTCTTACCAGAACCAGTGGGACCAATAAGCATTATATTTGACTTCTCGATTTCAATATCACTTATAGCATGAAATTGTACCATGGATTGACAATGGTTATACATAGCTACAGATAAAACGTGTTGCGCGTGTTCTTGACCTACAACATGCTTGCTGAGAAAGTTTTTTATATCCTCAGGTTTCTTTAGTAATAGCTTCATATCAGATATACGATCTGAATTAAAAGATCTATCTTTCTTTTGACTTATTGCTTTATGGGATAATTCTATGCACTCATTACAAATAAACACCTTTAAACCATCCGAAGAGTTAGTAATCAATTTATCTACTTCATCTTGCGCCTTGTTGCAAAAAGAACAGTAGTGTAAATCATTATTGTTATCCATTAAACCACCTTTTGTTTAACTTTAATATTTTCAATTTCAATATCTGTACGCTCAGCTATCACCCTGTCAATTAAGCCAATTTTCCTTGCTTCTTCAGGATCCATGAATTTATCTCTTTCCATCATTCCTTCAATTTTCTTCAGTGAATTTCCAGTATGTTTTTCATAAATTTGATTTAGTTTTTTCTTAACCCGCAAAATTTCATTAGCATGTATTTCTATATCAGTTGCTTGACCATGATAACCACCAGATGGCTGATGTATCATAATTCTTGAATGAGGTAGAGAGTAGCGCTTACCTTTTGTACCAGCTGCAAGCAATAAAGAACCCATAGACGCAGCTTGACCTATACATAAAGTTGAAACGTCTGGGTTTATATACTGCATTGTATCGTAGATCGACAAACCAGCAGTTACAACACCACCTGGTGAGTTGATGTACATACAAATGTCTTTATCGGGATTTTCCGATTCTAAAAATAAAAGCTGTGCTACTATTACACTGGCCATATTGTCTTCAATAGGACCTGTTACAAAAATTATTCTTTCTTTCACTAGTCTTGAATATATGTCATAAGCGCGCTCACCGCGACTAGTTTGTTCAACTACAATTGGTATAAGAGTCATACCTTTTCCTATTAAATATTATCAAATAATTCCTTTGATTCTTTCACAGAAACAATCTGCTCTTCTTTACTAACTTTTTCTATTATATAATCTGTCACTTTATACTCAAGCGCTTGCCCTCTAACTAATTCTTGAAATTGTTTATTTGATTCAAAATGCTTAAGTACTCTGTCAAATTGCACATCTTTACTGACATATTGATTTACAATAACACTCAAAACATCATTTTGAGTTAATGATATTTTATGTTCTGCACTAAATTTCATAAATAACATAGCAAGCTTTACACGTTTTTCAGCTTCTTTACGAGAATCATTTTGAGCACCCAATTCTCCTTCCATTCTTTGTTGCTCCTGTTTTACTATGTCTGTGGGTAAATCAAAACTATAATTAGCATCCAAATAATCAAACAGCTCCTTTTTAATTAAGAGATTTCTCATTTCGGTGCACTGATCACCAATCATTTTTTTTGCATGATTTATTAGCAAAGAATAATCTTTAAACCCAATACTCTTAGCTATTTCATCATCATTTTCAAAATCTTTGGCAATTTGAATCTCATTAACTCGCACAGAAAAATCAGCTTCCTGTCCTGCAAGGGAAATGGCTTGGTAATTTTCAGGAAATTTCAACTTAAAGTTCTTTGTTTCTCCCTTTTTCATACCAGTTAATTGATCTTCAAAACCATTAATAAATGTGCCAGACCCTAAATTAACGGCAAAATTTTTGCTACTTCCACCTTGAAAGAGCTTATTCCTAATCCGCCCTTCAAAATCAATTATCAATTTATCCCCATCTTTCGCTTGATAAGAAGCATCATCAACAGAGGCGAAATTGGGGAACTTTGTTTTAATAGAATCAATAAATTCTTTTATATCTTCCTCTTCAATCTTTGCTTCAATTTTCTTTAAGTTTATTTTGTCAAGATCTATCATCGGTACTTCAGGCATCGACTCAAAAGATAGCTTGTATACAAAATTGCCCTCCTCATTTTCTTTGCCCAGATCTGGTAATGATATAACATCAACCTTAGGATAAATGTGAGACTTGACTTCAATTTTTTTCATCAAATCACTTGAGCAATAATTAATTGTATTATTTATCACATATTCCAAAGCTTCGTTTTTATAATTTGCAACAACAAGGTCATAGGGCATCTTTCCAGCCCTAAACCCAGGTGATTTTGCATTTTCTGCTATCTCTTGCAACCTGGAATTTACCTTTTGTTTTATATAATCACTACCAACTGTGATTTCATACTCATACTTTAGTTTATCTATACTAAGCTCTTTGTAGGTATATACGCTACTTACTTCGACTGTATTTTGAGGTATATTATTAGACATCATAATTCATTTATTAACATTTTAATTCATATCTTAATAGAGTCATTTTACCAGAATTTAAGTTAAACACAATCCTTAAGAACAGGTTTTTATACAAACAAAAGTGTATTTAGTGATTATAAATTTTCCCTTAAAACCTAAGTTACATGACTTTAAAGTGCGGATAGAGGGACTTGAACCCCCACGAGCAAGCTCACCAGGACCTAAACCTGGCACGTCTACCAATTCCGCCATATCCGCAAGAAATTTTCAGTACCCTATTATAGGTATTCCATTAAAAATATTCAAGGTTTAAAGTCTTACTTAATTTATGGTATTTACACAATCAAAAAAGCTTATTAACATTTCTTAATGAAAGCTCTAAACCCTGAAAATCAATAATGAGATTAATAACAAGCTTCTTACTCGCAATTTTTTTGATTACACAAAGTGGTTGCACAACCCTTATAATAGGTGGTGTGGTGGCTACAGCGACAGCAACAGCAATAACAATGCAGGACAAATCCTTGGGAAATATCATTGATGATACGACTATGGTCATCAGAATTAATAAGGGGCTCTTAAAACATGGGCTATTTTCATCCATAAAGGTTAAAGTAAGTGAAGGAAGAGTATTGCTCATTGGAAGTGTTGACACTCCTGAAAAACAACTTACAGCAGAAAAAATAGCTTGGCAGCAAAAAGAAATTAAAGAAGTGATAAATGAAATAAGAGTAATACCAATTCAAATGGCTTCCATGCTAGACACCACTGTAGATGGCATGATAACAGCGGAAATAAGAACAAGACTCCTGGGAAAAAGAAATATTAAGTCAATTAATTATAGCGTTAATACGGTTGATAGAGTTGTTTATTTGATGGGTATAGCCCAAAATAAAGCGGAATTAAAAGCTGTAATAGCAATTGCAAGAAAAGTAAAGGGAGTAAAACAAGTTGTAAGTTATGTACGATATAGGTACAGTAAGTTACGCCATTAGGCAAAAATCGCTTTCAAATTATAACATTTGTACAATTGTGACAATAGGTAGAGAACATAAATGAAAGTTGCCTTTCAGATGGATGAAAATATAAATTTTGAAACTGACACTACATTCGTGCTAATAAAGGAAGCACAAAGGAGGAAGCACGAAGTTTTTGTCTATGCTCCTAACAATTTAGCACTAAAGCTAAACCATCCAATTGCTCTGGCTCAGAAAGTCAGCGTTGATGATTTTAGTTTTATCTCTAAAGAGGATGTAGCAATCAACTTGAATGAAATGGACATCATATTTATCAGACAGGATCCACCCTTTGATATGCGTTATATTACAACAACATATATCTTAGAAAAAACCAGCGCATTGGTAATTAACAATCCAACAGAAATAAGAAATTGTCCTGAAAAATTGATAACTTCATTATTTCCAGAGCTAATTCCGCCAACTTTGATTACTGAAAATATATCAATGATTAGAGATTTCTACTACAACTATCAAGATATTATTCTGAAGCCATTGTATAGTTATGGAGGAAACGATGTGATAAGAATACAAGATGAGAATAGTATTCATGTAGTAGTGGATCTCATGATAGCAAAATACGAATGCCCTGTGATTGCACAATCATTTTGTAAAAACATAGATAAAGATAAAAGAATATTGCTACTTTATGGCCAACCAATTGGTGTAATGAAACGAATTCCAAAAATCAGTGGAGAGATCAGAACAAACATGCGACTTGGAGCAAGTTTTGAGCCCGCTCAAATGAACGATAGAAACAATGAAATATGTAACAAAATTGGTCCTGAATTAAAGAAAAGAGGGCTAATATTTGTTGGCATTGATATTATAGATGACTTCCTGCTCGAAATTAACACAACTTCACCCACGGGAGTAGTTCATATCAATAAATTGTATAATATATCGCTAGAAAAGGATCTTTGGGACGTGTTTGAAGAAAAAGCAAGCAGCCATCAACTAAACCTGTGAACAATCACCTTAACAAACTCAGTAGTCCCATTCTTTATCCCTGTTTTTTCTGTACTATTGTTCATATCACGCAATTTTTGAGAATTATTTAATAGATCAAATAGTACCTCTGTTAGATTTTTTTTTGCTTCACTATTCTGCTCAACTATTATAGCTGCTCTCGAGTCTTCAATATATTTTGCGTTATAAAATTGGTGATTATCTTTTGAGTAAGGGTAAGGAATATATATAGCAGAACGCCTAGCAAGAGTGATCTCTGCTATTGAAGTTGCTCCTGCTCTGCTAATTACCAAGTGAGCATTGGCCAGTCTATTCTCCATATCATCAAAAAATTCACTCAATTCACAATGGATCTTTTCACTTTTGTATAGACTCTTGACCTTGTTTACATTTTTCTTCGTACATTGCTGCGTCACTCTAATTTTCTTTTTCATTTTAATAGGTAAATCACAAATTACGCTGCTTACTACATCATCAAAAAAATTTGCACCTTGGCTGCCTGCTATGACCAATATATTTAGGATTTTCTCAGTGCTAGAATGGCTCTGTGCTTTTATATCAACAAAATTTCCTGTAAAAATACATTTATTGCCCTCTGCATATTTAGTCTCCGGAAAGCTGGTTGCAATTAATTTTGCACTCTTGAAAAAGAATCTATTTACTCTCCCTAAAACTGTGTTTTGTTCATGTAAAATTATAGGTATAGAAAGAACTCTTGCTGCAAGAAGAGTTGGAAAAGAAGCATAGCTACCAAAACCAATGACCGATTTTGGTTTTAATTTTCTTACTTGATACAGTGCTAACATAGAGCTGTATATCAAGAAAAGGAAAAACTTAAATTTGTTGCTGCTTGGTCTACGTAATGGTAAGGTGTAGCTTTCTATGTCGGTATTTTTATTTGTTTTTTTATCAGTGAATAATATGCAATTGTATCCTTGTGTCTTTAGTGCTTTTGCTAAAGCTATGGCCGGAAAGATATGCCCACCTGTGCCACCTGTTGCTAAAATAATATCCATCTGTAAATAATAAATCCTAGATTGTTAACTGTTATTTAACAATTTGCACGTAGAATTTTATTAAGCCTTATGATAGTTGAGTTAAAAATGCCTAAAAGTAATAGTAAAAAAGAACCTAATGAGAAAAATAAACCTCAAGAACAAAGAGAAGGCAGAAGCGGAGGTTTTTTAGAACTGCTAAAAAATATAATAAAAATTCTTTTCAATTCGGTCGTTGACCTACCTGAGCACAAGCAGCATAATAAAATGAAAAGCACTAATCTACAACAAGGTTTGGATACTAAAGGAAAAGGCCCAGAAGATCTTCATCCAAAGGCAAAGCTTGAAGTCAAAGAAGCAGCTAAGGGATTGAAAGAAGAGTTACAGAATTCTGATGCTGGTAATCAATCTATTGAAATTAAAGTGCCTAATCAAACTACTACCCAAGACATTGACAACTCTAAAACGATGGAACGTTAGTTCAACTATTTAACATCTGCAGCAAGCACTGATTCATGTATCATCTCTGAAATGGTTGGATGAGGAAAAATCGTAGATTTTATGTCGAAGTCTGTTCCTTCTAGTTGCTTTGCAAGAGCAAAATTGCTAATTAACTCCGTTACTTCTGCACCTATCATGTGGCCACCCAGAATTTCTCCGGTTTTTTTATCTATAATCGTTTTCACTAACCCTTCAGTTTCACTGAGTGCAACAGACTTACCATTAAAGTTAGAGTGAAATTTTCCTATTTTTATATCATACCCACCTTTTATTGCCTGTTCCTCAGTGAGGCCGATGCTCGCTATTTGTGGATGAGAATAAGTGCAATTTGGTATGCATTCTTTTTTTAACGCATGAGCATTTTTACCAGCAATCTTTTCAATGCAGATCACGGCTTCATGGCTCGCTTTATGTGCTAAACATGGTGGGCCAGCTACATCACCTATTGCATACACATTTGATTCACTAGTTTCATACCATTCATTCGTTTCAATAAAGCCAGAAAGGCTTAATTTAATTTTTGTATTTTCTAAACCTATATTTTCAATATTTGCTTGAATTCCAACCGCAACAATCACCCTCTCAAATTCTTTGCTCTCACCACTACTTAGTAGCACTTGAGCAGAGTCTTTACTTTTAGTAAGAGCTTTTACGCTACTGCTTGTATATATTTCTATCCCCTGTTTTGTGAATATTTCTTGTGCTAAATCTGAAATATCCTTATCCTCCAGCGGCAAAATAGTGCTCTTTATCTCTATGATTGTTACATCAACCCCCAAAGTACTATAAAAACTTGCAAATTCTATTCCAATTGCACCAGACCCTATAATTAGTAGCGATTTTGGTAATCTCTCTGGAGTCATAGCGTGCTGCGCATTCCATATTAAATCTCCATCTGCCTCTATTCCAGGCAGATTCCGTGCCCTCACGCCTGTTGCTAAAATGATATGCTTGGAAACAATTTCTTGTTCTTCCTTATCGCTAACGACTTTTATAGTACTATTGCCTGCAAGTTTACCAAAACCTTGATGAACTTTGATATTATTTTTTTTCATCAAATATGCAACACCACTTGACAATTTATCAACAACGTTTCTTGAATATTTCACTATTGATTGTATATCAAAACTCGCTTCCTTTACTTCTATACCAAACTCTTTTGATCTTTTTATTAGCCTATAAACCTCAGATGCTCTAAGCAGTGATTTTGTTGGTATACATCCCCAATTTAAGCATATACCGCCTAAATTTTTTTCTTTTTCCACAATTGCAGTTTTAAACCCAAGCTGTGCCGCCCTAATTGCCGCTATATAACCACCAGGACCGCTACCTATAACCGTAATATCATACTCATTCATCAGTTTTCTTCGTATTCAAAAAGATTATATATAACAGATGGAACCCATACAATCAATGGTCTGTCATCTACCGTCTTAAGAGTCAAGATAAAAGTTGTTATTTTTTATCATGGCATTTAAACAAACGATAATTTTTCTCATGACAGCAACTAATGCAACCTTAGCAGCTTTGCCAGAATCAACCAAACGCTGATAAAACGCTTTCATTTTTCTGTTGTGGCGCATAGCAACAAGAGCTGACATGTATAGTGCTTTCCTTGCATAAAACCTGCCTCCTTTGATTTGAGCTTTGCCAACTTTTCTTCCACTTTCACTAGTTTTAGGTGCAACTCCAACCAAGCATGCAATTTCTCTATTCTCTAATCTACCAAGCTCAGGCACCTCTGTCAGTAGAACGCTCGCCGTCTTTGATCCAATACCTTTATAACGCGAATTCTGGATTAAAGGAGAATAGAAAAGGCAGAAAACAGGGTAAACTCAGCAGTTATAAAAAAATAGATGAGGTTACCCATGGAAGATATAACAAAACTGTTTTGTTTGGTCGATGATTTTTGCAGAGATATAGAGAAAATTTTGCAGGCAAACTACTGCCAAATGGTAAAAAACCCACAAGAACAACGGAAATTGAGCACTCTGAAATCATGACAATAATCCTGCTATATCAACAATCTCCGTGTAAAAATTTCAAAACTTTCTATCTACATTACCTAACGTTGCTCTACAAATCAGAGTTTCCAAAGTTGCCTTCATATACCAGGTTTGTTGCTCTAAAGCCTAGGGTTTTGTGGCATTTAGCAATGTTGTTGCATTGGCTTTGTGGACAGTCAGAAAACACTGGAATTTCATATATAGACACAACTCCCATTGCAGTTTGTCATGCAAAAAGAATATCCAAAAACAAAGTTTTTGCTGGAATTGCAAAATTAAGCAAGAGTACTTACGGCTGGTTTTTTGGTTTCAAATTACATATGGTAATCAATGAAAATGGTGAAATTCATGCACTTACGCTAACAAAAGGCAATGTTGATGATAGGATACCTGTGCCAAATTTGACGGAAAAATTAACCGGCCTTTTGTTTGGTGACAAAGGTTATATTGCAAAAGAGCTTTTTCAGAAGCTGTTTGACCGAGGTTTGAAACTTGTTACCAAGGTGAAAAAAGGTATGAAAAATACATTAATTTCGCTAAATGAGAAGATTTTACTGAGAAAAAGGTCTATCATTGAGACTGTTTTTGGTTACCTAAAAAATAGACTAGAAATTGAACACACTCGCCATAGATCCCCTGTTGATTTCTTGGTTCATATCTTTTCTACTCTCATCTCCTATTCCATCAAATCCAAAAAGCCTTCTATTTCCTATACTTCCTTCCTTAATCCAGAATTCGCGTTTATGGGGCACTGGGATGACACCATTCTTTTTCCTGGATCCAAATAGTCAAGGCACTGGAATGACAGAAAAAGGAGGCACTGGAATGACAGAAAAAGGAGGCACTGGAACGACAAAGTGGAGTGTCTGCTTCTGTCATCCTATGATAGCTAAAAAGACCTGGTCACGCGCTGGAATGACACCGAAGGGGCTACTGCCCTCTTGGATGGAGACCAGTGTCAGCTACTTAGATGATACCTTTTTTCTACTTAGTTTAGGTTATGCAGAAGTCTAATACAATTATAGAACAAGCTTAAAAATTCTGGTAAAGTAGTTTTATTTACAAAGAAAGAATATGCTACTTGAAATTGAAAAGCGCAGCATAACAAATGCATTGTGGAAGTTGCAAGAAGCAGATCAAAGGCAAATCTTAACTCTTACACAGAGATTTGAGTTACCAGAAATATTAGCAAGAATATTGGTTACTCGTGGTGTTAACATAGAAAATGCAAGCGACTTCTTATATCCACTAATCAGATCGCTATTACCAGATCCCTTTCACCTTCTTGATATGGATAAAGCTGTTTCTCGTATAATACGGGCAATAAAAAATGATGAAAACCTTGCAATATTTGGTGACTATGATGTTGATGGTGCAACGTCGTCAGCATTGATTAACAGGTACCTGAGAGCAATCGATGTACACTCTATAATCTACATTCCAGATCGTGTTGATGAGGGCTATGGATTAAACACAGATGCTTTATTACAACTTAAAAAGAATGGAATTGATTTATGTATTTCCGTTGATTGTGGTACGCTTGCATATCAACCAATAGAAGATGCAAAGGCTTTTGGTCTTGATATTATAGTTGTTGACCATCACCTTGGTACGGAAAAATTACCAAGCGCCGTAGCAGTTGTGAATCCAAATCGCCTTGATGAGAGCTCTCCTTATAATAACCTAGCAGCAGTTGGAGTGTCATTCCTGCTAATTGTTGCTCTTAATAAAAGCCTACGTGAGCAAGGATTTTTTACCAACAAAAAAGAACCAGATTTATTTGATCTATTGGATTTGGTTGCCCTGGGAACTGTCTGTGATGTTATGCAGATCACAGGCCTCAATAGAGCACTTGTCTCACAAGGATTAAAAGTTATGTCAACAAGAAAAAACGTTGGCTTGCGTGTTTTATTTGATGCTTTGGGAATCCTTGAAAAACCAAGTGTTTCTCAATTAGGGTTTAGTATTGGGCCATGCATAAATGCTGGAGGAAGAATTGGAGAAGCATCGCTTGGTGCAAGGTTGCTTTCCACCGATGATGATGAAGAGGCACATTCAATCGCGCTAAAATTAATAGATTTGAATAATGCAAGAAAAGTGTTAGAAAATGAGGCTCTCTTGGAAGCTACAGCACAAGCGGAAAAGTCTGCCCAATCAGGTGCGAATTTTATAATGATAAGTGGCAATTGGCACCAGGGAGTAATTGGTATAATTGCATCAAGGCTAAAGGAGCAGTTTCACTTGCCAACAGTAGTGATATCTTTAAATAATGGAATAGGAAAAGCAAGCTGTAGATCAATTTTGGGAGTTGATATCGGTGCTGCAGTCCTTTCCGCAAAGTTTATAAATTTGATTATTGAAGGTGGTGGCCATAGTATGGCGGCAGGATTTTCAATTAAAGAAGACAAAATAAATGATTTGCATGATTTTTTTACTGAAAGATTTTCAAATTCTATAAATGAGAAAACTTTAAAAGCTGATAGTATAGTAACTGCTAAAGCAATAAACTTGTCTTTATGGAATCAATTGCAACGCTTAGGACCATTTGGAGTTGGAAATCCTGAACCAAGGTTTATCATTCAGGGAGCAAAGATAAGAAAGCCTGAAGTTATAGGAGTTGACCATATAAAATGTTTTATTGCTGATGATAATGTTATGGTAAGAGCTATTGCATTTCGTTCTGCAAATACTCATCTTGGCTCTGCTATCATGCAGGGTAATGTTAAAGCTATTTTGGGTAAAATCTCTATGAATTACTGGAATGGCAATGAATTTGTACAATTTTTAATAGAAGATGTATTGACCATTAGTTGAGTGTATCTGTTCAGCAGAGTGGCAAAATAGGTAGACAAGATAAACTGACCTTACCCAGAAAAAGTGGAGAGAAAGAAAAGAGTTTTTTTGGGTAAAATAAAATTTTGGAGGATTAGAAATGGTAAGAGAATATACAGCAGAATTCAAATTGGAAGCTGTTAAACTGGCAAATGAACAAAGAAAGGCAGGTCAAACAATTACAAAAACAGCAAAGGATTTGGGAATAAAGGGTGGTTTATTAGGAAAATGGATAAAGAAACACAACGAAAAAAGTCGGCAGCAGAAGCATTTCCAGGTAGAGGTAACATGGCTCCTTACGACAAAGAGAGGTTTGATTTACAAAGAGAGTTAGCAAGAGTAACAAGGGAAAGAGACATTTAAAAAAAAGCCCTGGCCAGTCAAAAAGAGTAAAATATTTTTTTATATAGTAACTGCTATAAAGTACAGGAATTATGTAGGATTTTCTGCTAGTGGCTACTATAAGTGGACCACAAGGAAAATAAGCAGTAGAGAATCAGCAAATAAAGAGCTACTCGCAGCTATTCAAAAAATATATCAAGTTTCTAAATGTAGATATGGAGCTCCTAAAATTCATGCTGAATTGAAGGCTTTGGGTAAAAGTTGCAATTTAAAAACGGTGCAAAGTATTATGCAGAAAAATGACATCAGGGCTATACTGAGAAGAAAGTTTAAAATTAAAAAACAACAAACAGATAATAGAGCTGTAGCTCCCAATATACTAGATCAAAACTTTATTGTTGATCAACCAAATAAAGTATGGGATTACTTACATCAAAACCAAGGAGGGATGGCTATATTTGGCAGCAATAATTCTCACGTATGGTAGTTAATGAGTAGTGCAATAAATAAACAATTGGTTATGAACTCTTTATTAATGGCCATTAATAGGCGTAAACCTGTTAAAAATCTACTGCTGCACAGTGACCAAGGTTCACAATATACTGCGCAAGGGTATCAATATCTCTTAGCTGTAAACAATATAGATGAGTAACAAAGGCTGTTGTTACGACAATTCTGTTGCAGAAAGCTTCTTTAGCTCATTGAAAAGAGAAATACTTATTGATACTTCACAACACTCTGCTCAACAAACTAGAACTGCAATATTTGAATACTTAGAAATTTTTTATAACAAACAACGTCACTATTAACTATTGCATTCCAGAACAATTTGATGCATCATTCTTTTTGTAAAAAACATTCCAAACTTTCTCTCCACTTTTTCTGGGTAAGGTCATATGTGTACATCCCCATCATGAATGCTATTTTCGGTAAAATCTCTTACAACGCTCAAAAGCAGAAAAACAAAAACTTGATTTTCTCAGCTAAATAGTGGACCATCAAAAGCACGCATAAATATCTACAATGAAAGAAAAAACTTTCACAATCATCGATGGCTATGGTTTTCTTTTCAGAGCTTACTATGTACTACCTCACTTAATTACCACAACAGGAATGCCAATAGGTGGTGTATATGGCTTTCTGAATATGATTCTTAAGTACATTGCCCATTCGGACTACTTAATTATAGCACTTGATGCAGGGAAAAAGAATTTTAGGCACAATTTATATTCTGAATACAAAGCAAACAGAGTAACGCCTCCTGAGGATCTCACTTCACAGTTTGCAATATTGAGAGAAGCGGTAGAAGCTTTTAACTTCAGCTATGAAGAAATTGAAGGTTATGAAGCAGATGACATAATCGCAACACTAGCTGCAAAATACGCCAACCACCAAGACTTTAAAGTGGTAGTCGTTTCATCAGATAAAGATTTGTTTCAACTCTTGAACCACAATGTTTTAATATTCGACCCCATTAAAAATATATACATAGATGAAAAACGAGTAGTAGAAAAATTTGGTGTAAACTCACACAAGCTTCTTGATTTATTTTCTCTAACTGGTGATGCATCTGATAACATTCCAGGCGTTCCAGGAATAGGCCCAAAAACTGCCACTAAATTATTAGATGAATTTGATTCATTGAATAATATTATAGAGAACATTGATAACATCGAGCAAACGAGGATTCGTAATATTCTTACCGAACATAAGGAAAAAGCACTAATTTCAAGAGAACTTTTATCACTATGCGAAAAAGTAGACCTTCAACATGATATTGCAAAATATGAAGTCCATTCTCCAAACATGGAGAAATTGTTATCCTTTTTAAAGAAGTATGAATTCAATTCCTTGATAGGGAAAGTGGAAAAGCTTTTTTCCTATAGTGGGTCTAGCACAGAAGAAAAAATAGAGTATAGTAGTGAAGAGTTAGAGAAATTTTTAGAGCACTGTAGATATGAAGGCAAAATTGCAATTCATTACCACCTTGAAAACAATGTATTAAGTCTATCTTATAGCGAAAGTAATATTTTTTATATAGAGCAAGACAGCATACAAGATGCACTCATTATAATTAACTTAACTTTGCTCTCAAATGGAGTGCTTAAAATAATACATAACATTAAAGAAATCAGGAAAATCTTCCCTACAGTAGAGAAGATGCTAGATTCAGTTGATGATTTGATGATAATGTCGTATAGCTTGGATACAGGAAAACACGATCACAGTATTCCAAACATAGTTGCGCATAATTTGAGTGAAAATGCAGAAATTTTCTCGGCAAAAACTTTAATAGCAATTCATGAAAAGCTAAAGCAAAGGTTATTTCAGGAAAAATTGTTCACAATTTACGAGCGCTTCGATAAGCCACTTATGAAAGTAATATTTGATATGGAGAAAAATGGGATATTACTGAACATACAAAAATTACAGGAGCTGTCCGATAAATTTCAGCAGGTAATTGCCGTGCTTGAAGATGAGATATATAATTTGGTAGGAGAAAGATTTAATATTGCTTCGCCAAAACAATTAAGTGATGTTTTATTCAACAAAATGGGGCTTAATAAAAAGAAAAGGTCAAAAAAATCTGGATCGTATAGCACCAATTATGAAGTTCTAGAGGCACTCGAAGAAGAAGGGGTAGAAATCGCAAGTAAAATCTTAAATTGGCGACATTTAAGTAAATTAAAAGGCACCTACACTGATGCATTAATAAAGCAAGTTGATTCACTTGATGGTAGAATACACACAAGCTTTTCAACGACTGCAACTGCAACTGGAAGGCTGAGCTCCAGCAATCCTAATTTACAGAATATTCCTATCAGAAGCGAAGAGGGAAATCTTATCAGACAAGCATTTATTGCGCCAAAAGGGCATAAGATAATTTCTGCTGACTATTCGCAAATAGAATTAAGACTCCTGGCACACGTTGCAAACGTTGCAGCATTTAAAGAAGCTTTTGCAAACGGACAAGATATTCATGAGATCACCGCAAGGCAAGTTTTTGGAGTGCAAGAAATAGATGAGCAATTAAGACGCAAAGCAAAATCCATCAATTTTGGAATTATATATGGCATTAGCCCATTTGGTCTTGCAAAGCGGCTTGGAATTACCATTGCGGAAGCTGCTGAATACATTAATTACTATTTTTCCTGTTACCCAGAAATAAAGGCCTATATGGAAAAAGCAGTGTCTATCGCAAGATTGCATGGTTATGTAGAAACTTTGTTTGGCAGGAGATGCTTTGTAAGAGACATAAACAATACAATTCCTTATATAAGACAATTTGCAGAAAGGGCAGCAATAAACGCACCACTGCAAGGAACCGCTGCTGATATAATAAAACGTGCGACAATTCAGCTTTTTGACCAATTGAAAGTAGGTAAAATAATCCTCCAGGTTCACGATGAACTACTGGTTGAAGTAGAGGACGAAAAGGTACAAGAAACAGCAAAACTTATGAAAGATATAATGGAAAATGCAATAGAAATTTCTGTACCACTTGAAGTAGAAATAAAAGTTGGCGACAACTGGGGTCTAAATTCCCTTAATTATGACTTAAACATCGTGAATTCTAGGAGTATAAATCATTTGAACTAATACGGAAAATATGTTAGAATAGAACATAGCAAATGCAAATAGGTCAGCCATGACAGGCCCACAAGTAAAAAGTTCAAAACCTCCAAAGTTACCTACTCAGGTAACTAACAAAGATGAGAAAGTTTTTAAATTTGAAAAAGAGAAACATCAGTTAATCTATCGTACTTTCCTAGATATTTTTAAAAATCCAGAAAAACTAGAAGAGCAAACGAAACAGGAAATAGAAAAGAAGAAACAGAAATTGAAAGAAAAACAAAAATTACAGAGTGATCTGAAGTCATTAAAGGAACGGTTACCTCGATTACAGGATGAAAATGAAAAGAAAATTTTTACTTTTATATCAAAAAATCATGAAGGTATATTCAAGAATATTAATCAAGAAGATATAAAGTTACTAAGTGAAGAAAATTTTCTTCAGTTTTTAGTTTCCGTATCTAAAAAAATTAAAAAAGAAAATTTAGCTAATGAAGAGAATTTAGAAAATGGTAAAATAAAGCAAGTAGTAAATGATTGCATAGCTGATATACGTAAAACAGAAGCTAAAGATTCACTAATAAAGCTTCTCGGGTGGCCGTTTGGAATAAAGGTAGATCCTAAAAATATTTCCAGCTCTTTTATGAATGGGGTAAAAGAAAAAATACCATTCTTAGGTAAAGATGAAAAAGAAGAGGATGAACCACCACTCAGTGATGAAGAGATGGTAACAACGTTCTTACGTAAGATCTTTCTTCCTATTCTTTTTTCCATTGCTTCAATATCAATTTTTGGTCCTACTACACTTGCGGTAGTTGTTGCTGCTATTGGTGCAATATTTGCTATAAAAGGAGGAGTGGGAGTTCTTTTTTCAAATAACAAAAAAGGTACTTTGTATGACCCTAACTCACAAGATAAAAATGATACAGAAAAGAGAGAAAAACTGAATGGAAAAATTCTCGAGGGCATTGATGATATTTTAAAAACCCCAGTTACAGAAGTTGAGAAAGGCACCTCTGTTTCTGAACAAATTTCCCAAGGAAAAGAAAAGAGTGAACAACAGCCTGTTCCTGAGCAAATTTCCCAGGTAGGAAACGAAAAAAGTGAGCAGCACGATCAATCTTGGACAGGAAAGGAAAACAAACGAAGGGAAAAACCACAGAGCAGCAAAGGTAAGACTACTCAGGTTTGCCAAAAGTGAATTGTGTAAGAGATCTGCTATTATTCTATAGCACATACAACAGGAGTATGGTCAGACGGATTTTCTAGCTTACGCAATCTATCATCTATGTAGCATATTTCCAATTTATCTACAGCTTGTGGTGATAACAGCATATAATCTATTCGCATTCCTTGATTATTTCTGAGTGAATTGCCTTGATAATGCCACCAAGTGAATTGTTGCAAGTTTGGGTGAGATATTCTAAACGCATCTTTAAACCCAAGATTCAAGATCGCTCTTAATTTCTCACGTTCTCTTATATGAAAGCACACTTGGCCATTCAATAAGTTTGAATCAAAGACATCAATTTCATCAGGTGCAACATTATAATCGCCAGCTATAATAGTTAACTCTTCATTCTTTAACAAAGTGCTCATCCTTTCATATAGATTATCAAAAAACTTGAGTTTATATTCAAATGCTTGAGAGTCCGGGCTTTGACCGTTTGGAACGTATACACTTCCCACCCTTACCTTCTGATTATTGTGCTTTATTATGCACTCTATATAACGCGCTTCTTGATAACCTTCTACGATATCAATCTTAAACTTCTCCAGTATCGGATATTTAGATAAAACACAAACGCCATTTCTTGCAACTTGTCCATAGACAGCACATTCATATCCCAGCTTCTCTATCTCTGCATAAGGAAATTGCTCTTCCATACATTTTATCTCTTGCAGCAAAATTATATCTATCTGACTATCAACTATAAAACTACAAAGTTGGTTAACTCTTTTACGTATGGAGTTTACATTCCAAGTTGCAATCTTTAGCATCAACAATCCTTATTAATTATATCAATTAAACTCTCTCCAGTAGGCAACCTCGATGTTATAATTTTTTTCCATTTGATTAACTTTAAACTATCAGCAATGTTTTTACTCATGGTATATGCAACTGCATTATTCATCACATGAGATAGCCCACTTTTTAGAACTAATGAACAAAATATCCTTGCTGTCTGTGAGGAAAAAAAAGCAACACTATCAATTTTACCATCCAATAGTAAATTTTTACACCTATTAGTTAGATTCCTTTTTATAATTGTTTTATAGAGTACAACTTCTCTTACGTTAAAATCTTCTTCAGATAATCTCTTTTTTAGGTCACATGATACTTCTTGTCCCCTTATATACAAGAACTTTATTGCGTTTGAATAATGAGCTTTTATGAATGATATCAGACCATCAACGTTGCTGTCTGCTGAGATTATATCAGAAAATCCCAAATTTTTTGCAGCCTGCATGGTTGAATTACCAACTGTAATAATCGGAAAGTCATCCTCTTTGCATATTTGACTAAAAGCCTTTACACTGTTTTTACTTGTAGATATCACAACGTCAAATTCGTACGCAGATATATCAGGATTTAAGTACTTTATTGTGAATACTGGTTCTATAAAAACTTTGTATCCATACTTTCTCAATATATTTCTTGTATTGAACGAGTCCAATAAAGGCCTTGTTAATAAAATAGACTTCATTCTGATTTATTTCACTACTTACGCAAATTCTGGATTAAGGAAGGAAGTATAGGAAATAGAAGGCTTTTTGGATTTGATGGAATAGGAGATGAGAGTAGAAAAGATATGAACCAAGAAATCAACAGGGGATCTATGGCGAGTGTGTTCAATTTCTAGTCTATTTTTTAGGTAACCAAAAACAGTCTCAATGATAGACCTTTTTCTCAGTAAAATCTTCTCATTTAGCGAAATTAATGTATTTTTCATACCTTTTTTCACCTTGGTAACAAGTTTCAAACCTCGGTCAAACAGCTTCTGAAAAAGCTCTTTTGCAATATAACCTTTGTCACCAAACAAAAGGCCGGTTAATTTTTCCGTCAAATTTGGCACAGGTATCCTATCATCAACATTGCCTTTTGTTAGCGTAAGTGCATGAATTTCACCATTTTCATTGATTACCATATGTAATTTGAAACCAAAAAACCAGCCGTAAGTACTCTTGCTTAATTTTGCAATTCCAGCAAAAACTTTGTTTTTGGATATTCTTTTTGCATGACAAACTGCAATGGGAGTTGTGTCTATATATGAAATTCCAGTGTTTTCTGACTGTCCACAAAGCCAATGCAACAACATTGCTAAATGCCACAAAACCCTAGGCTTTAGAGCAACAAACCTGGTATATGAAGGCAACTTTGGAAACTCTGATTTGTAGAGCAACGTTAGGTAGTGTAGATAGAAAGTTTTGAAATTTTTACACGGAGATTGTTGATATAGCAGGATTATTGTCATGATTTCAGAGTGCTCAATTTCCGTTGTTCTTGTGGGTTTTTTACCATTTGGCAGTAGTTTGCCTGCAAAATTTTTCTCTATATCTCTGCAAAAATCATCGACCAAACAAAACAGTTTTGTTATATCTTCCATGGGTAACCTCATCTATTTTTTTATAATTGCTGAGTTTACCCTGTTTTCTGCCTTTTCTATTCTCCTTTAATCCAGAATTCGCGTATCTAGAGTTCTCTGATATCTGTAACCATTAGTATTTGTCCTATTCTCTCCATAAAGCATATTAAACCCATCTAATAATTTACTAACATAATTATGTAAAAGAAAAGGAAAATTGCAAGCAATTTATCTAAAATCCTAGAATTAACTACGACTCCAAAAACTTTTCTGCATCAAGCGCAGCCATGCATCCTGTTCCTGCTGCAACTACTGCCTGACGATATACCTTATCTTGAACATCACCTGCAGCAAATACTCCTGCTTTACTAGTTAAAGTTGTTCCAGGTTTTGTAATGATGTAACCCTGTTCATCCATTTCAACAAAGCCTTTAAAAACACCCGTATTTGGTGCGTGTCCGATTGCAATAAACACTCCATCCACTTTTAATTCTTGAGCTTCCGTTGATTTAACTATAATACCAGTAACCTTTTTCGGATTTTCTTCTCCAAGAATCTGCTCTACGGTATGGTTCCACATTACTTTTATTTTATCATTTTTAAAGAGCCTATCTTGCATTACTTTTTCCGCTCTCAATTTATCACGCCTGTGTATTAATATCACTTCTTTGGCAAATCGAGTTAAAAATATCGCCTCTTCAACAGCAGTGTTTCCACCACCAACCACAGCTACAACTTTATTCCTAAAAAATGCACCATCACAAGTTGCACAAGCTGAAACTCCGTAACCTTGAAATTCCTTTTCACTCTCCAAACCAAGCCATTTTGCTTGCGCACCAGATGCAATTATAATTGCATCTGAATAGTAGTCATTAGTATTACCAGAAGATCTAAATCTATACTCATTAAAATCCTCAAGTTGTTCAACGCTTTTTATCTCATCATCTATTATTTTTGCTCCAACCTTTTGTGCATGCAACCTCATTTGCTCCATTAGTTCTGGACCCTGTATTGAAACAAAACCAGGATAGTTTTCAACATCTGTAGTAATTGTAAGCTGACCACCAGGCTGCATTCCCGTTATTACAATCGGCTCTAAGTTTGCACGTGCTGCATATATAGCGGCAGCATAACCCGCTGCCCCAGATCCAATAATAAGAACTTTTGTACTAAATTTATAATTCTTCACTGTATGAGTTTAGATAATCAGCTACTCCTTCATCGCTTGCCTGCATTGCTGGCTTACCTTTCTTCCACCCTGCTGGACATACTTCACCATGCTCCTCATTATGTTTAATTGCATCAACGATTCTAACGAATTCATCGATATTACGCCCTAAAGGCAAATCATTTATCGATTGATGACGTACAATAAATTTATCATCAATAACGAAAGTTGCTCTCAGCGCAATTGAGTCATCATATAAGACCCCATAGTCTCTTGAAATAGACTTTTTGATATCAGACACTAAAGTGTAGCTAATCTCTCCAATACCACCATCATTAACTGGAGTGTTTCGCCATTTATAATGTGAAAATTTTGAATCTACACTTATTCCTATCACTTCAACACCACGCTTTGCAAACTCATTTATTCTATTATTGAGCGATATCAATTCAGTTGGGCAAACAAAAGTAAAATCAAGTGGATAGAAAAAAAGGACAGCATACTTATTTTTTATGCGCTTACTCAGACAGAAATCATCAACAATTTCTCCGTCAGAGAGAACAGATGAAGCAGTAAAATCGATAGCAGATTTTGTTACAAGATTCATAATTAACCTATTCTTTTAAAATAACTTCAATTTTACATCTTGATAAACTTATATGCAAGTTTTCTTTGGTTTTAGTCCTATAAAAACTTCCTAAAATAGCTCTTCTTTTTTACCGATAAGATACAATCCAGGTTGGAATACTGAGTTGGTGAGTATAAAATTCTACGTCATGCCACCGCGAACCGTCATACCGCGATTCATTCGCGGTATCTAGAGATCCCGCTAACAAGTAGCGGGATGACGGTTGTCGTTTAGCTATAAATGTTAAAAAATTTACCAAACGAAAAAAAGGCAAAAGAAGCCCCGTGGTTGGCTAATTACTTACATTATACTTTCAAGTATGGCGTTTTTTTATTCTAAACGTTTAATAACCGCGATTCAGTTGCTTTTAAGCCGCAACTAATCTAAATTATAAACATTAAGAAATTTACCAAACAGAAAAAAAGGCAAAAGAAACCCTAGGGTAGCTAGTTATTCACTATCCATTTTTTAAGTTGGCGTTTTTTTATGTTTTAAATGCTTTATAAGCGCATTTTAGCTTATATTAGGTAAAAACCTAGAATTTTATAAAGACATAAGGTGCACATAGTGCAAAAAATTAAACATGGGACGCCAGATACGTGAGTTTTTTGTCATTTGATCTGTACAGAGAAGATAAATAAATAGCTTCAGTTTCATGATAAGGGGGCTAGCGGAGTTTGTCAAGGAAGTTTTTCGTTTCTATAGCTACTTGAATAACGGCTACAATGTTCATACAGCTATGTACATAGCGCTGGAACCCAAAAAAAGAACCAAGTAGCCTTGGCTACTTGGATGACAAAAGGTAATACAAGAAATCTATTGGCTCTCGTATATCTTAGTGAAACTTAACAAGTTTATCTATAGTTTTAGCGATGATTCTTGGAGTATCCGGAGAAACTGCTGAGCTCAGCCTATTTAACCGCTCTATAGCGAACTCGCTATTCTCATTTGCTATGAAATCACATAAAATATTTTCTATATCCTTAGTAACACTTTCATGCTTTCTCAGAGGATGATTATGTGGATACCTACTGATGGTTTTGATACTGGAATACTCAACAAAAGCTTGATCCTTAAAAGCAAGTTGTCTCAATTTCTCTTTGAATTTTCCTTCTTCCTCTTTTGCTAAAAGGCGAGACTTTATCAGTGATTTTATAATCAAATTTATAGCTTGATGTATTTCAGAATGCACTATAACTTTAATGGTATTTTCTTCTACTATACAATCATAAATATTTTTTTCGCTCTGTAACGACTCTATTAATTTCTTGCTACTTTGTGAATTCAATTCCAAATTCTCCTCACTCATAGGAGTTATTATGAAGGTGTTCTTACTCACTCTGATGTTAAATTGTGGAGAGCCTTCAGAAAAGGAAAATGCTACATCCTTAAATTCAAGTGCATGATTGTATGCAGCAAAAAGGGTGTGTGCTATAACACTGCTGGGCACCTTCATTCCATGTTTACTCAGGTGGTTCAATACATTTTCAACCTCATGATATGTAAAGTCTGTATCTTTTAGCAATTCAACAACTTCTATGCCGTTGTGTTGTTTATACTCTATTCTCACTTCTTCTGTAAAAAGTGTTTTAGCTGCTATATGTTTATCAAGCACTGTGAAAATCTTGATGAAATTCTCTAAATCTTGTTTGTTAACTAATTCGATACTAATTAAGTTTCTGCTAATAATTGAAATATTTTTTGTCATTTTTTCCCACTAAAAAAACTCACTGAATGAATTGTATTTTTAATTCATTAAGAATTGTTTAAAGTGAGCATACTAGTTTTCATTTACGTATTACACGACAAAACAAGATAAAAAGTTACATAAAATCATCATGTGGTATAACACACTCTCCACATTCATCATTGCTGTTTGTGTAGGTTGTGACATCAGTGTGATTGTCATTATTATTTAGCATATCATCCAACTTTCCTTCTTTTTCAAGATCCATCAATTTGTCACACCCCCCAATGTGCTTATCGTTGATAAAAATCTGTGGAACTGTTCTAACGTTATACTTTGATTTTATGTCGTTAAATAGATCTGAGTTTTTGAGCACATCAATTTCTTCATACTTCACACCTTTTTTATCTAGTAAATCCTTTGCCCTTATGCAGTATGGACAGCCCTTCTTTACATATATCACAACATTTTTCACAATTTATCTCCGTAGCTTACTAAAATATAGTTATTATATATAAGAAACATGTAAAAACATCAAATTGTATGAAAATTATTTATAATTGTGAGCAAGGGATAGAAAATAATATAGCACTAACCTTCGGAAATTTCGATGGCATTCATTTAGGACACGAGTTTGCAATTTCTACTCTAAAGAAGGTAGCACAAGAAAGAGGATTACCCTCTGCAGTTTTAACTTTTGAGCCTCACCCATCAACTGTTTTATTTGGTAGAAACAATTTTAGGTTAATAGACCAAGAACAAAAAAAGGAACTAATCAGCAGCTATGGTATAGATTACTTATATATTATTAATTTTAGTAGAGGTTTTTCTGAGATTAGCTGCGATGACTTTATCAGTGAGATTTTAATAGATAAATATGGCGCTAAACACATAATTGTCGGAAAAAATTGCACTTTTGGTTATAAACGATTGGGTAATATATTAACTCTAGAGAAATATTCTGAAACATATGGATACTCTTTGACTAAGTTAGAGCCATTAATAATTGACGGCAAAATTTGCTCTTCTTCTTCAATAAGGGAGTATGTACAAAGGGGCGAAATAGAAATTGCTAATAAATTGCTCGGCAGGCCTTATCAAGCTTCTGGTGTTGTGACAAAAGGTGCATGTAGAGGTAGAGAAATAGGATTTCCAACCATAAATATTCCTATAGAAGATTGCATGATAAAACCTAAGTTTGGCACATATTACGCTAGAGTGACTTTTTCTGATAGTAATCCAAATTGGTTATATGGAGTAGTCAATATTGGTATGAGACCTACATTTAAGGATCTGAAAAAGCCTATAATAGAAATGCACATATTCGATTTTGATGAAGACGTATATAGTCATAAAGTCAATATACAACTTTTAAAATTCATAAGGTCAGAAAAAAAATTCCATAGTATTGAGGAGTTAACAAAACAGATAAATTATGATATACTTAAAGTTTATAGGTTAAAGGCAAATTTATGAAAAAGTTATGCTTAGTTGTTATATTAATTATAGTATTGATTGACCAAACGAGCAAATTGTACATAAACTCATTGATTGATGAAGGAGAATCAATTGAGATCGCTAGTTTTATAAAACTAGTTGAAGTTTGGAATTTAGGTATTAGTTTTGGAATGTGTAGCGCTTTACCACATGGCGGTTTCTTTTTTTCAGCATTTTCAATACTAATAATTGGTATACTTGCATATTTGATATACAAGTCTGACGATCAGTCAACTTACCTTGGTTTTTCTCTGATGATTGGTGGAGCAATCGGAAACGTAGTTGATAGGATCTATTGGGGAGCTGTATATGATTTCATATATTTTCATATTGATGATTGGTATTGGCCAGCCTTTAATTTAGCAGATTTATCTATAGTTTGTGGAATGTTTACATTGTTATATAAGTGGTATATATACGATATGCTTATTTCTAAACAAAATGAGGAATAAAATAATTGTTTTTATATTAGGTCGAAATAATGCTTCATAAGTTTTTTAGTTTTCTTATACTACCTGTACTTTTTTTTACTTACCCAATTTCTTCGAATGCTTTAAACATAGAGCACAACATAAAATATACTAAACTCAGTAACGGACTAGATGTTTATGTTGTTTCTAATCATCGGATTCCAGCCGTTTTACATGCAGTAATATACAAAGTTGGGGGAATGGATGATCCAATCGGCAAAGCAGGATTGGCTCACTACTTTGAACATTTAATGTTTGAAACTACAGGAAAGTTCACAGATATAGAAGCCACTATGAGTAGCATTGGGGCTCAATTTAACGCGTTTACCACTAAAGAATATACCTGTTATTATGAGTTGGTTCCCAAAAAAGATTTACCACTTACAATGGAAGTTGAAGCAGATAGAATGGGAAACTTTAATGTTACTCAAGACAAAATAGATAGAGAAAAAAACATTGTACTGGAAGAAAGAAAAATGAGATTTGATAACCAACCTCATAACTTGTTGTGGGAAGAAATGGATAGTGCATTTTACCGTAATGGCTATGGTAGATCTGTTATTGGCTGGGAGAGCGATATCAAAACTTACAATCAGGATGACATAGTGAGGTTTCACGATAGTTATTATCACCCTGGTAATGCAATATTGCTGATTGTGGGTGATGTGGAGTTTGATGAAGTAGTGAAATTAGCAGAAGAAAAATATGGCGAAATTAAAGCTAAGCCTGTAATGAGAAATTACCCAAATCAGGATCCAGTGCATAATGCAGGTCTATCGGTGACCTTAGAGAGCACTGAAGTAAAAGAACCAGTTTTATATTTTCGTTATCGTGTTCCCTTATTTGAGCACATAAATGAAGCTTCTGCTGCTCATTTAGCGGTTGACATTTTAGGTGGCGGCAAGTCCAGCAAGTTATACAAAGATTTAGTTCTAGACAAAGACGTAGCGGTGTCTGTATTTGCTGAGTATGACAGCTTAACTTTTAGTGATGGCTACATTAATATTCAGGTCATTCCAAAAAGTGGCGTTAATTTAGATATTGTTGAAAGAGAGTTAGATAATGCTATTAATAACTTCATGTCTAAAGGAATAACGGATGAGGAGTTGCAAAGCTCAAAATATAGGTATAAGGCAGCACAATTTGATAATCTATCTAGCTTAGACAATATAGCATTTTTCTATGGCTCACGCTTAGCACTTGGTATTCCACTTGATGAAATAGATATTACGTACAGCAAAGTAAATGATGTTAATCTAGAGGATGTAAATAATAAAATCCGTGTTATTTTTTCTGCTAATAAGTTAATTGGCCGTTTATTACCAAAAGGAGATGATAATGAGAATAAGTAAATTTGTACTTCTATTTTTTTTCTGCCTAAGCTTTAATTTACAAGCAAGTGGTAACTTAAATATAGAGGAGATCACCACCAGTAAAGGGTTTAAGTTTCTATTTGTTGAAAACTGTGATTTACCAAAAGTTTCACTAAATATATCGTTTAAAGATGCAGGTTATGCATATGAAAATGTAGAAAAACAAGGGCTTGCTTGGTTTACTTCTCTTATAGTTCAAGAAGGGGCAGGGAAAAATGATGCCAAAGATTTTGCGAAAAAGCTTGAAGATAAAGGGATTAGTCTACGTTTTAGTGCTGGTTTAGAAACGTTTGGAGTTTCGTTGGATACTCTGTCTGAGAATTTAGAAGAAGGTGTTTCACTACTTAGCGACGCTATAACGCGTCCTAAAGTTGACTCTGAAGGGTTGAATAGAGTTTTCGAAAAAGCCAAAGTTGATTTTAATAATCTTGAAAAAAATCCTTTTTTTGTTGCTGGAAAAGAATTGGAAACGTTGTTATTTAAAAAGCATCCTTACTCAAAAAGTGAATATGGAACTCTTGATACTATAACAAATATTACTAGAGACGATGTTTTAACATACATAAAGCGTAATTTTGCTAAAGATAACATAATTATCAGTGTTGCTGGTTGTGCAAAAAAAGAAGAAATTATTACGCTATTAGATAAATATTTATCTAAATTGCCATCAAAAAGATCGAAAGTTAGAAAAATACCTGTAAAAAATGATTTTGGCCCTGCAGAGAATAAAAACATTTTTATGGATATACCACAAAGTGTGATACTTTTTGCTCAAAAAGGTATAGCTTATGAAGATCTTAATTATTATAACGCTAGTGTCTTGATTAATGCACTTGGTGGCATGGGATTGAATTCAATATTAATGAAAGAACTGAGGCAAAACTTGGGTATTACTTATGGTGTTTATGCAAGTATTATTCCCAATAAACATGGGAACGTTATAGCTGGAAGTATTAATACTGATAGTGCTACTGCCAGTCAATCAATATCAGCAATAAAAGATACGCTGAGCAAGGTTCGAAAAGAAGGAATTGATGAGCAGTTGTTTCGGGATACAAAAATTAGTATGGTAAATTCCTATGTTTTCTCTATGTTTAACAATAACAGCATAGTTGCAAAACTAAATGATATTCAGACAAACAGCCGCGATATTAACCATATGAATGATTTTGTAAGCTATATTAATGATGTTAAATTGGAAGAAGTGAACAAGTTAGCAAGTTCTTTACTGGATCCTGAAAATTTATTTTTTGTTGAAGTTGGGAGAAACACTTAAGGTCAATAATTAATATTTTCTGCTATTGATCTTACTGCTTCTACATAACACTTATGCTCCTCAGCTAGAATGCGTTCTGAGAGGCTTTGAATATCATCAGCTAGTAACACTGGCACAGCAACTTGAGCAATTATGGCTCCAGCATCAACTTCAGGAGTGACATAATGTACAGTACAACCTGTAATTTTTACACCTGCTTTTAGAGCTTGCTCTTGAGCGTTTAGGCCTTTAAAAGACGGAAGTAAAGAGGGATGAATATTTATAACCTTGTTATGCCATTTACTCAGAAAATCAGCTTTGAGAATTCTCATAAATCCTGCAAGGCAAATTAAATCAACCTTCTGTTGAACAAGTATTTTGTGAATTTTATCAGCATCAAGCGGTTTATCTTTAACAATAAACGCTGAGATTCCTGCTTGCTCTGCTATTTTCAGACCAGCAGCTTCGCTATTATTTGTGATAACACATGCAACTTCTGCGGAAAAATTCTGATCTTGACATGCTTCTATTAAGGCCTGCATATTCGACCCCCTACCTGAAATTAGTATTCCGAGCTTTATCTTTTTCATTGTAGCACAGTTAATTTAAAATTTAGTTAATACTAACAAAATAGCTCAAAAGGAAAACGTATTTTATATCAAAGAAGGCAGACTAAACTCTTTATATAAGTTGGCCTCTAATTTTGGGTTTTGTTGGACAACACAAAAATAACGCCCATGCACCAGCTTACACTAGCTTTAATGTTTAGATATTGTACTATTTTTGTACAATATACTACTATAAGTATATATTTTTGTAATCGCGTTATTATTTATTTAACAAAGTATTAGTATAATTTATTACACTGAATTAAATGGAGAAATTTCAATGAGTAAATTACCGAACAATGCAAAAATAGGTAAATCTCAGGTTACTCAGTGGAAGGTAATAAAAAATTGTGAATATGCTGATAATTGCTTGTCAAAAATAGTAACTTTATACGTTATTAGAATAACTCAGCTATCAGATTTTTATACGAGTGACGAACCTGAAATTAACACTGTTTTAGCAAGAATAAGCGTGACAAGTGAAAATGTATTTTTAAACAAGGCTACTACTATTGAAGTTATGGAAGGTATTTTTCCGTATAAATTCAACAGCAAGAAGAGAAATAACATATTAAGGTTAGAAGATTTGTATAACTATTTATGTTCTATTGTTAACAATAGCCTTCCAAAAGAAATGCTTGAAAGTCTTGTAAGGGAATATAAGGATGCTGTTAGCTTATTTAAAGCAATTACTTAGTTGAACGTAATATTTTTAAGATTTTACTTTCTATTTCAGAAATGCCACTTTCAAGATCTTTATCTATCAAATACATGGTAGAGAAATATGTTTTCTGCTTACTTTCAACATTGATAGTTAAAGTTCCGGGAGTGATTGTGACTGAATTGGCAAATAACGCAATGCTTTCATCATTATGCCCTTTGCATTTTCTTAGGATAATGATTGGCTCAAGCTTAGATTTGAGTTGTAGCACCTTTTTTGTTACATAAACACTTGATAAAATGATTTGGTACATTAACCATGGTATATAACTTACTAACTTATAAAACGACAGTCTACTCGTACCATTTAAAATCTGGCTAAGAGCTCTTTCAGCGTTTATCAACCTTCTAAAGATAAACAATGTGAATATAGAGGAAAACACTCCACAAAAAATAAAAAACGGCTCAAAATAACCAGACAATACAGTCCATAGAACAAATAAAGTCATAAACGACAGAGAAAAAAACTTGATTTCCTTCCTAAAGTTGAGGTTTTTCATAGTCTGTAATATAACTTAAATGACTCTTTAAGGAAAGATAATAACGAATATTTAGGTTCTTGACTTCTATGTTAAAAGATATAACAATTAGGTTATGTATTTTGAGTGAGGAAGTTATGGAATATGACAAATTTATGGAAATATTAAAAAAAATAAATGACCTTTCAGATTTGAGCAAGGACAATATAGTTGAAAAAATAAAAGCTAAGTTACAAGAAGAAGATCCAGATTTATGTCAAGAGTGGGAAAAGAGTAAACCTGACAACGATAGTGGGTCTGGCATAAATTACATATTTACTATATCTCGTGGTCAAAATTCTCAGGAAGTCAAATTGTTACATCTTGCTTCTTATTGGAACTGTGCAAATGTAGCAAAAGCTCTGATTGAAAAAGGGGCAGATATTAATGCAGAACATGATAATAAAATTACTCCTTTACATTTTGCTGTTGAAAAGAACCACGAAAATGTAGTAAACACTCTAATTGGAAAAGGAGCAGAGGTTAATGCAAACAATGGTGATAGACGTACTCCTTTACATCTTGCTGCTGAAAATGGCAAAATAAAAGTGGTGGAAGTTCTGCTACACACTGAAGCAGACCCTTCATTAAAAGATGTTGATGGAAAAACGCCAAGAGACCTCACTAAAGATCAAGGTATAATTCAGCTTTTAGAGGAAGCGGAAAAAAAGCAAACGTTAAAAAATGAGAATAAAAAAACGCCAAAGGATCTTACTGAAAATAAAGATGTAATGCAGCTTCCAGAGAAAAAGGAAGAAAAACAAATTGGAAAAAATGCAATTATGAAAGAAAAAGAACAGTCTGCAAAAAATGCAATTGTAAAAGGTGTTGTTGTGTGTTTTGTAACTGCAGTGATAGTTGGTGTTGCACTTGCATTTGCTACTGCCCTATCTGTACCAGCAATAATTGGGCTAGCTGCAGGATCTGCGCTCATAGTTGGTGCTGGTCAATATATAATGTCAAAGCCTAAAACTAAAATGAAAGAAGTAAAGCAGGAACTTGTGTCTAGAGAGACAGAAAAAGCACTTACTTGATTTTTGTTATCCTGTTGCTATCAGACTAGCCTGGCACCTTATATTTATTGGGATAACTGTTTTATTATCAATTAAGTCAAAAACTCTGTAATATATTGAAGCTTAAAGATCTCTTTAGATATGGAAGTTATTGCAGAAAATAGGAAAGCAAGGTTTGAATATTTCATTTTAGAAGAATTTGAAGCGGGTATGGTCTTATTAAGCAGTGAAGTTAAATCGCTAAGAGAAAGAAAAGTAAATATTTCCGACGCCTACGTTGTTGAAAAGAATAGCGAAGTATGGCTGCACAATATGCATATTGCAGAATATAAAGCTGCGAACCGAAAAAATCATAAACCAAAAAGGGAACGTAAATTACTCTTGCATAAAAAGGAGATAAATAAACTAATTGGTCAAATCAAGACTGCTGGGATAACTGTTGTGCCGCTTTCGGTCTATTTTAACGATAAAGGATTGGCAAAAACTAAAATTGCCATTGTAAAAGGAAAAAAACTCTACGATAAGAGAGCAACTATAAAACAGAGAGAGTGGGATCGTGAAAAAAGTAGATTGTCTAAAAATAATTTATAGCAAAATATGTCTTTAAATCCAGTAATTTTCAGCATCGGTCCTGTTTCTATATATTGGTATTCTTTAGCATATGTTTTAGGTATAGTGTTTGCATATTGGTATTTACATAAGCTAGATGACCAAAAAATATTTACTAAGAATTTTTACGATTCGTTATTAACAGCCACTATTGTAGGTATTATCCTTGGAGGTAGACTTGGCTACGTATTGATATATGATCCAGTTCTTTATATAAGCAACCCTATCGAGATATTGAAGACCTGGGAAGGAGGGATGTCATTTCATGGCGGTGCTATAGGAGTTTTGCTTGCAGTAATAATCTCCTGCAGAAGACATAACATTCCTATATTTTATGCACTGGACCTAGTTTCTTGCGGAGTTTCCATAGGTTTATTTTTAGGTCGCATAGGCAATTTTATAAACGGAGAGTTATTTGGCAGAGTTACAACTATGCCATGGGGTATGGTATTTCCAGAGAGTGGTGATAATTTGCTGCGTCATCCAAGCCAGCTTTATGAGGCACTTTTTGAAGGACTGCTACTTTTTGCAGTTGCAAATTCACTGTTTTTCTTAACTAGAATAAGACTGTATCACGGTGCGTTAACTGGTATTGCAGTTATGTGGTATGGAATAGCACGTTTTTTCGTTGAGTTTTTTCGCGAACCAGACTATCAAATTGGCTATTTGTGGCTTGATTTAACTATGGGGCAGTTGCTTTCTATACCTATGGTTTTGCTAGGAATGCTTGTATATCTAGGCGCATTAAATTTAAAATTTAATACGAAATCTGTCACATAGAGAAAAGGTGAGTTCAATAGAAAAATGTAGCCAGAAGCCCCACATTATGCACAATTGTACGAATTTTCTGCGTTGCAGTAGAATGAATCGGTGGGCTTTGTTGCATCGCTAGCTATGATGGATTAAAGATAAAAAAGGTGGAGAATATCAGTAGCTTATTATTCTGGTATTTACAACAAGAACGGTCAGTGAATACCTAAATTTGAGTAAAAGAAATTTCACTATCACTCACTAATCCGGCTAAAATTCAAGAATTTCAATGCTTTAGCTATTTTCAATAGAATTAAATTTATTAATATAAATAACAAATTACTATTCTTAAATTTGATCAGATTGATTGCAAAAAAACAAGATTTTCAATAAGTTGCTTATAATCCTAATTATAGTTAGCCTTTCATAAGTAGCGATGCAACAAAGCCATCCCAGTGTCAGCTACTTTCATGACACCATTTGCTGTGCAGTTTACCTTCAAAAATGAATGTTCGTACAGCTATAGAATGAATCGCGGTATGACGTAGCTTCGCTATAGGCAACGAAGGAAATATCAACTATACTTCTTTTTACCATTGTTTATATTTCCTATTCACATATATTAATATTTTACTCACTTAAAGTAAGCTAACTACCGTTATTAATATTTTTGTAATAAAAATTGTATATGGTGCATGTAATCAAATTAAGAGGAAGATTGTGGAAATTACGCCATCAATAAAAAAAGAATTGAAGCAAAGTACTCTATATATTTGCCTAGAAAAATGCAAAAGTGCATTTTGGTTTATCTTTTGGTTTAGTGCGGGAATCAATTTATTAATGTTATTCCTACCACTTTATACCTCTCAAGTGCTTGATCGGGTGATATCGAGCGAAAGTGTATCAACACTAACTATGCTGACAATTATCACTTTATCTGCATTTGCATGTTCTGCAATGCTTGAAACTTGTCGATATTTAGCCATGGCGAAAATAGGTGATTGGATCGATAAAACTGCAACACCAGATTTGATAGTAAGGTCAATTAGATTAACATCAGTGCAGAGCTCAACTTCAAGTGGTGAAGCAATACGAGATCTCGGAGTGATAAAAAATTTCATTACAGGAAATGGCATATTCTCACTGTTTGATACTCCATGGTCGTTAATTTACCTTGTTGTGATTTTCATGATACATACCTCCACGGGGTTCATAGCTATTACTGGAATCATCATATTAGTCTCTATGGCAATATGGAATGAACTTGCCACTAAACGAATATTACAAGAAACCAACGAAGAAACTATACGGAATATCAATGCTATAGATGTTGCAACAAGAAATGCAGAAGTGGTTGAAGCTATGGGCATGTCAGAATTCATAGTCTCTGATTGGTGTAAACGAAATGATCAGAACCGAGCAATGCAAATTAAAGCACAAAATCGCTCTAATGTAATTACTGGAATCACTAAATTTTTGCGCTCAACTCTGCAAATATCAGTGATTGGAACAGGTGCATTACTTGCAACCACAGCTCATAAGACTGCCGGTAGCATCATCGCTGCTTCAATTTTAATGGGTAGAGTATTAGCACCATTTGATGCTGCGGTTCATACTTGGAAGTTTTTAAATCATGCTAGAATGTCATATGGAAGGCTACAAAGACTTATATTAACATCGCCAAAAAGAGAGCAAACGATGGCTCTACCAGAACCTGAAGGAAAATTGGAATTTGATAGAGTATTTTTTACTCCTTATGGAAGCAATAAGCCGACAGTAAAAGGAATATCATTTGTAATAGAACCAGGGGACGTAGTTGGTGTGATTGGTGCAAGTGCTTCTGGTAAATCCACTATCGCAAAATTAACTGTTGGTGTATGGAAGCCAATATCTGGTGTAGTTAGACTAGATGGCGCTGATGTATATACTTGGAATCGAGAAAATTTTGGTAATTATGTTGGCTACTTACCTCAGGATATTGAGTTATTTAACACTAGTGTCAAAGCTAATATTGCTCGCATGAGGCCAGATCCAAATCCTGAAGAAATAATCAAAGCAGCAAAAATTGCAGGGATACATGAACTAATACTAAGCTTACCAAATGGATATGATACAACAATAGGAGGTCCTGGAGGGGTAACGCTCTCTGGCGGCCAAAAACAGCTTCTTGGACTTGCCAGAGCTTTTTACGGTCACACAAAACTTTTAGTACTTGATGAACCAAACGCTAACTTAGATAGCAATGGAGAGGCATGCTTAATTAATGCAATTGGCATTGCAAGAAAACAAAATACTACTACTGTTATCATCACTCACAAGCTACCGTTATTGTCCGTAGTTGATAAGGTGATCCTCATGTCAGATGGTGTCATTTACGCTATGGGACCAAAAGATGAGATTTTGAGCAAATTAGTTGCTCCATCATCAAGTACCACAGAAGATGAGCGCTCTTCAGCAAACGGTTAGTTTACTTACAATAAATTCTGTATCTGAAATAACAACTGTTCCAGAAAAATATATATTTCTTTACCATTAGAAATAATATTACAAGAATAGTAAATCGATTAATAACTCTTATTAATTAAAGTCAATCGGCAGATATAGCTAAAGTGGGTTAGGTTTACCTACAATTTGAAAAACAACAAACTCTTCTTAATGAATTTTCTTAATTTGTTATCTAAATAACTTAATATTAGTGGTAATTTTATAAAAAATTATAATATAAATAATGTTGCTGCGAAAATTTATAACAATATTTCCCTCTAACGTTTAATGAATTTCAATAAATTGCCTTTTTAATTCTAGATAAGTATATGCTTTGTTAATATGTTTAGTTCAAAATCCAAAAGTAAGTTTATGCTTTCTATTGGAGAAGAAGGCATAATGTTACTATATTTTAAAAATAATACTTTAAATAAAAGGTATTTTGTTAAGGGCAAAAACGATAAAGCAGTTTCCGATTTAATTTCATGTCTTTCGTCAGATAAAAAAGCACCTTTATACCTGGTGCTTAATCATGCAGATCAAAATTACTCGCTACAGTTTATTACAAGGGCAAACAAGATTAGTGCCTATCTATCAGCAAAAACAAAGATGGAGCATTTTTCTCGTAATAATGACATAAGTTCAGTTTTTTTGGTTGAGAAGCCAAACAAATTCAATCAAAACTGGTGCTATCTTCTTGTTTCATCAGAAGCAAAGCATTTAGTAGAATATTGGTTGAATGTGTTTATTGAGATAGGCTCCAACTTTAAGGGAATATTAATGTTTCCTATAGAAATAAGTAATATAACAAAAAAGATTCTACATAAAGATCCTAATAATTGGAAAATTATAGTTGCAGCAACTAAAACGGGAGGCTATAGACAAGTGGTTCTTAAAGAGAATAAAATGGTATTTACGCGTTTAACATCATTTACTAATGATAATTTACCAGGAATTATCTCTGGTGGAATATATCAGGAAGTGCAAGATACTATTCGATCCTTAACTAAGTTTGGGTTTGAAAAAAATAACCCTATCGACCTTTTTATCATAGTGTCAGAAGATATTAAAGCTAGTTTATCAGTCATAAATTTTTCAGAGAACAGTGTGAACATATTAACTCCATATGAGTTAGGCAAACTATTAGGAGCAGAACTAGCTATAAGTGAAAAAGATAACTTTTGCGATACCATAATTTTGTTTCATAGCTTTAAGAATAAATTAGCAGCTATTTTTAATACAAAGGAAACTAAAGAATTTTATCTATTCAATTACCTTTATTTAAACTCTCCTCGAATTTTTCTATACTTCGCCCTGGTTTTAGTTATAATAAATACCCTTTGTTTGCTAAATTTGTATTCAAATTTCAATGTCGCTGATAATTTATCAGCAAAGCAGAACACCTTAAATAACCAATTAACAAAACTTAGCCAAAGCTATAATGTAAAAAAAATAGATGAAATTTATGATTTTATTAATATCAATAATATTTTATCAAAAATAGAATACTCTCCTCTTACACAAGTTAAGTATGTAGAAAAGTTAAAAATACCAGGTATAGAGCTTCGATCATTTGAATGGAATTATAATGAGGCAAAAAGTTATATTACCACAACTTTAAAGTTTAATTTTCAATCCGGTAAAAATATTTCTCATCAATACGAGAAACTACGAAAAAATTTAAACGATAATTTTCGTACCTATGACATTAATATTTCTAGCTTACCTGCTGCTAAAGAGCAAAATCTATCTATTGATGTTGAAATAGGAGAGGCAATGTAGATTAATGACTATCTCTCAATTAAAAAGAAAAGCTACAATTCAGTTTATATCGTATTTGTTATTATCTGTTGGATTAATAGGGTTATTAACATATGTTGTTATCTATAACGAAAAGATTTATAATAAAAACCAAATTGCGATTGATAAAATACGTTCTATTAATTTACAGATTACTGGAATTCAAAAAAAGGAAGTTGTTCTAAATAAAAACCTAGATTTATGGAAAAAAATTTCTTCTTCAAATTTACACAGTAGCAGATACATTGCAAATTTAAATTTCGAGCTTAGCAAGTTATATAAAAAGTACTATATATTAGAACCTGAAATATCAATTTCTATACCCGAAGAAGTTGAGCTCCACAACAAAAGTGAACGCACAAAAGTAATAAAAAGTGAAGTGGTCCTAAATTTAAGCTCAATCAGCGATAAGCATATTTTTTTATTTCTACAGTCTATTCCAAATCTGCCCGGTTATGTTATGATCAAATCTCTTATTTTAAATAAGCAGAGAAATATTGATGCTGCAACTATGAATCAGATTTTGAATGGTAATATGATAGAGATAGTGAGAGCTAATATAGTCTTTGATTGGTATGCTATATTAAGTAGATAAGGTGATGAACATAAAGCTGTTTTTTATTTTTACGCTACTCATTTCCAATGTTAATGCATATTGCAGTTGTGAAGATATCATAGAAAGCATAGAAATTTGTAAGGAGTATTCTTGCCGACAATATATTGGCAATGAAGATTTTATTGAGCATAAAATATTAGGATTAAATAGTGGAAATTTATGCGTATATATAGAAAAACAAGGTAATGATGAAATGGTTTGTCATCATTCTCAGTATGGAATGATGATAGAAAAAAGATATTTTGAAAGTATTCTTAAAGTTGGCAATCAAGAAATCGACGATTTTATTGATATAGCAAATTTGCGTGCAAAAGAGTGTTTCTTTATCAACAATCAAAAACTAAGCTATACAGATCGGGACGATATAATAAGAGAAGCAGTGGAAAGTGACTTTGACGTTTTGTCACAATATAGTAACGTAAAAAGCATTTTTTTTGATGAAGAGCCAGTTAATAGAATGGTCAATGAAATGGAAAAGTTCAATTTACGATCTTCAAGAGCTGTAAAAGAGGAGGTATCAGATAATTTCAACTGTAAGGTAGTGAGTTTAGACTCAATTTTATATCTTTCTCCCGATACATGGAAAATATGGGTAAATGGAAAACTGTTTATAAATACTAAGGATTTAAAAGTGCACTCAGTCACTGAAAATTATGTAACTTTTGTATGGACCGTAGATCAAAAAGCAATAAAAAAGCATGCGAATGATTCTCAAAATGTATATTTTGGATATGGGAGTATTATGTTTACGCTTTATCCAAAACAAAAATTTGACTTGGATGGCTTATCTATTAAATAACTTAAATATATATGCGCTTGTAGCTCAGTTGGATAGAGCGTTGCCCTCCGGAGGCAAAGGCCGTGGGTTCGAATCCCTCCAAGCGCACTTTTAATTAAATTTGACAATAGTACTTTCATATAAGATAATAAAGGGATTTATTTAGAACATAATTATGTCTGGTGGTACCATAAACAAAGTCATACTAGTTGGTAATTTAGGAAAAGATCCTGAAATTAGGACTACACAAAATGGAAAAGAAATGGCAAGTTTTTCAATAGCCACATCTGAAAGTTGGACTGACAAACTTTCCGGTATGCGCTCTGAAAAGACAGAGTGGCATAATATCGTAATTTTTAGTGAAGGATTAGTAAAAATCGTCAAAGATTTTGCACGTAAAGGCAGTAAAGTTTATGTTGAAGGTTCTTTGAGAACTAGAAAATGGACTGACCAAAACGGTAGTGAAAGATACACAACAGAGGTGGTTCTATATAATTTTAATAGCGCTCTTACTCTCTTGGATTCACGAAATAGTGCGCCAAATCCTGATTACAAGCCAAGTGAATACAAACAAGGTGAAACAGAACAAAAAGATAAACACGAAAGTTTTGACAACGATATAAAAGATGAACTACTCGACGATGAAATACCATTTTAACAATTTAAATTGAAATCTACATTTTTATGGACTGCTTGTGTTACTCCTTTTAATTGCAATGGGGATAGCATAGATTATAGCAGTTTGCAGCGTTTACTGACAATGCAAGTTAAAGCTGAAAATGGCGTAGTGTTGCTAGGTAGCACAGGTGAGAGCCTATCGCTTACTGATTCTGAAAAGCGTACATTAGTTGAATTCGTATGTAAGCTAAAATTAAATACGAAAATTATAATTGGCGTACCAGGAGTGAATCTATATCAGACTCTTGAATGGCTTGATTTTTGCAAGGGTATGCCTATTCACGGCTATCTAATGACAACTCCCATTTATGCAAAGCCCGGAATTATGGGGCAGACTTTATGGTTTGAAAAGCTACTTAAAAAAGCACATGTGCCGGCTATGTTTTACAATATTCCATCGAGAGCAGGAGTGAGTCTTCACGCTGAAACTGTACGCAACTTATCCAGTCACGAAAAATTTTGGGCTATCAAAGATTCAAGTGGCACTGTTGATACTTTAACTCAGTATAAGAAAGTTGCACCAAATATCGAGGTCTTTTGCGGAGATGATAATATGACATCTGATATGGCCGCTTATGGTGCGGCTGGCCTGGTTTCCGTTGCTGCCAATGTTTGGCCACGCATAGCGCATGAATACGTTAAGCAATGTCTGAACGACGAACTCTCTTCACTGTCATTCCAGCGCGTGACGCTGGAATCCAGAAGGAAACCTGTTCAAATGACAGGAAATGACATGAAAAGTTCAACAGATATCTGGCAACAGGCTTGCGAAGCGTTATTTACTGCCAGCAACCCAATACCTACTAAAGCACTTTTGCATGATATTGGTCTTATAGAACATCAAACTGTCCGCCTACCGCTCAGCACAGAAGACTTGCCGTCTGTTGATGAGATAAAAAAAGCAACCGAAATAATTCTAAATTTGGAGAAAGTTAATCATTGTTGTCATCCTATGGCTTGACCCACAACTGTACGAACACTGCAATATGGTACGATATCACATATAGCTAACCCAAGAAAGGTTTTTCTACGTCATACCGCGATTTATTCGCGGTATCTCGGCATAGATTCCGCTAACTAGTAGCGGAATGACGAATTTGTCGTTTTTCAAATTGTCGGTAAATCTAAGTCAGTTTAGCTATAGTAAACGATGTCATGAAAGTAGCTTGACACTGGTTCCTTTATGACGGTGTCATCCCAGTGCTTGAATTCCAGTGTCAGCTACTTGCATGACACCATTTGTTGTAAACTCACTTTTACTCTATGGTCTTGCCGCTATCCTGAACGGATACATCCAAGTATCATTTGAACACTCCCAAACTTATCACTTTATGCCACTGGTCTTCATCTAAAATTTCTACACCTAATTCCACTGCCTTTTTATATTTGGATCCTGGTTTTTCTCCTGCAATTAGGTAGTCAGTTTTAGCAGAAAGATGTGAGCTGACCTTTGCTCCCAGAGTTTTGGCTCTTACTTTTGCCTCCCCTCTACTCATGGCAAGTAGCTTACCAGTAAACACTATAATTTTATTATTTAAAACAGAGTCACTAGAGTTGGAGCTCGCAGGAAGAATTTGAAGACAAGCAGTAAGATCATTTAACATTTTGATGTTATGTTCCTTAGAAAAAAATGATTCCAAAGATTCAGCCACTTTTTTTCCTATGCCGTCTATACTGACTAGCTCAGTATTATCTGATGACAGTTCAATCATCGAATTATACCAATTATCATAAGAAACATAATAATCTGCAAGCAATTCTGCTGCAACTTGGCCAATAAATCTAATACCTAAAGAAAATATAAACCTATCTAGAGTTATTACCCTTCTGCTTTGTATAGAATTTAACAAATTAGCTATTGATTTCTTGCCCCAACCAGACTGTTCTTCCAGATTAAATTCATCCAATTTTTCTTCTAAAGTAAAAATATCATGGATTTGTTTTATCAGACCAAGGTCGTAAAAAAACTCTATCTGCTTATCACCAAGGCCAACAATGTCAAATGCATCTTTCGATACAAAATGCTTTAGTTTTTCTATTATTTGAGCTTTACAGGCAAATTCCTCAGGACATCTTACTGCCGCCTCTCCCTCAACCTGACGTACTTTACTACCACATTCAGGGCATACTTCAGGAAATACAAATTCAGGTGTATTTGGAAGACGAGAATCTCTGCTTACTTCAATGATCTGGGGAATTACATCTCCTGCCCTTTTGATTGTTACAATATCTCCCTCTCTTATGTCTTTACGTTTTATCTCATCTTGGTTATGCAGACTTGCTCTACTAACTAGCACCCCACCAATATTGACTGGCGCTAAATCTGCAACTGGAGTTAAAACTCCTGTTCTACCCACCTGTATAAATATCTTATTTAACTTTGTTTTTGCATAAACCGCAGAAAACTTGTATGCAAGTGCTGAGCGCGGTGCTTTGTGAGTATTCCCTAGACGATTTTGTAGTACCAAATCATTTACTTTATAGACTATTCCATCAATATCATAATCCAAGTTATAGCGACAATTATAAATCTCGTTATAGAACTTCAGCATTCCATCCAAACTACTCGTTAAGGACTGATGCTCATTTACGCAAAAACCAAGTGCCTCAAGCTTATTTAGTATTTCACTTTGACTTTTCTCTGTTCCACCAATCAAAGAATAAGCAAAATATCTAAGTGGTCTACTTGCTGTAATGTTTGCATCCAATTGCTTCAGAGAACCAGCAGCTGCATTTCGAGGATTGGCAAATTCATCGTTTTCATTTAACTTTAAAAAGTCGCTGTTACTGATGTATATTTCACCTCTTACTTCTAGTCTTCCTTGCACACCTTGCAAAAACTTAGGAAAGCCTTTTATTGTTGCAACATTGTGAGTGACATCTTCTCCTACAAAACCGTCGCCTCGAGTTGCAGCTTTAACAAATCTTCCATCCTCATAAATTGCAGAAAACGACAACCCATCAATTTTTGGCTCACATAATATCTCTATTTTGTCCTCAATTAAAAACCTCTTTATTTTAGACAAAAATTTCTCTACACCTTGTTCATCATAAGCATTCTCAAGGGAAAGCATAGGTTCTTGATGTTCCACCTTAGAAAACCTCTCATCAGGTGAAGCACCAACACTATCTTGTGTTGCATAAGCTTCTGGAAGTTGTGCCTCTATTTCAGCTAACTTTTTCTTCAGTTCATCATATTCAGCATCACTTATTTCTGGCTTATTTTTTTGGTGATACAAAACATTATGATAATTTATTTGATCTTGCAGTTTTTCTCTCATCTTTTTTAAGTTAGTCATGATACCAATATAATGCTACATTAGCCTTTGTCGTCAAGTTGTGAATTTTCTTGAATTTATCATATGGTCTTAATCCATCAAATATCAAAGGTGCCACAATGCTATAGCCATACTTATTCTTCTCTTGCTCAATTGTATTAGCAGATCTCACTTGCTTTAGCCATATGTTTATATAAAATTAAAATAAATTAGAGTAAACAATATTGCTATTTAAATGCTAACAAGATTCGCTCCAAGCCCAACTGGCTACCTCCACGTAGGAAACGTACGAACTGCTTTGGTTTGTTGGATGTACACACGCAATCAAAATGGAAAATTTTTACTCCGTTTTGATGATACTGACCTTCAGCGTTCAGATGTCAAATATATAAATAATATCATAGAAGACCTAAAATGGATTGGCATAGATTGGGATGCAAGTTTCAAGCAATCAGAGCGCTTTGAGCGTTACAATGAGGTGTTTTTGCAGTTAATAAAAGAAGGGCATATTTATGCATGCTATGAAACAAGAGAAGAGTTAGACATTAAACGAAAATTGCAGTTAAAACAAGGACTTCCCCCGGTATATGACAGAAGCGCATTACTTCTAACTGAGCAAGAGAAAATTCGTTATGAGCAAGAAGGACGAAGACCACATTTTAGATTTAAATTGGATAGAAATGAAGTTGTAAAATGGAATGATGAAGTTAAAGGTGAAATAAATATTGCAACCAGTAGCGTCAGCGACCCTGTGGTAAAAAGAGAAGATGGAATTTACACATACATGTTACCTTCTGCTATCGATGATGTTGACTTTAATGTAACTCATATTGTACGCGGGGAAGATCATGTAACTAATACCGCAGTTCAGATCCAAATGATTAAAGCATTAAAAGCGAAAATCCCTACATTTGCTCACCTTTCTCTACTACATTTTGGTGATAGCAAGATATCGAAACGGAAAGGCGGGCTGGATATCAAGTCCATAAGAGAAGATGAAATTGAACCAATGGCGCTAACTAGCTATTTAGTGAAGCTCGGAACATCTGATCCGATAGAAGCTTATGTTGACATACAGTCTTTAATTGACTCATTTGACATTAAAAAATTTAGCTCAGCATCTGTACAATTCAGCTTGAGTGAAATATATAAGCTAAATAGCAAAGTTCTGCAACAAATGCCATTTGAAATGGTGCAAGACCGTTTAAATCAAATTGGAGTGGACTCCTCAGAGTTTTGGTATTTTATAAGGAACAATATAGAAAGGTTTTCTGAGGTGGCCAAGTGGTGGAAAATATGCAAATCTGATATAGAGCCTGTGATTCTTGATAAGGAGCTTATAAAAATTGCGTTCAATGCATTGCCCCAAGGTGATTGTAATGAAAACACGTTGTCAGAATGGGTCAAAACTATTCGACAAACAGTGGATATAAAGGCAAAAAACCTATTTACGCAGTTGCGTTCAGCTTTAACAGGAACAGAAACAGGACCAGAGCTCGCTAAACTATTAATTTTTATCGGCAAAGAAAATATCATTGCAAGGTTAAAAGAAAAGTGAAAACTAAAGAATTATAGCTAATGCAATCCCTACGTCATACCGCGATTCATTCGCGGTATCCCTTAGCCGCTAACAAGCAGCGGGATGACGATTGTCATGGTGTCACTCCAGCACCCCTATGATGTCATCCAAGTAGCCGACACTGGTTTCCATCCAAGACGGTGTCATTCCAGTGCTTGACACTGGAATCCAGACTTTAATTGTTATACTTGTAACGCGAATTCTGGATTAAAGGAGAATAGAAAAGGCAGAAAACAGGGTAAACTCAGCAATTATAAAAAAATAGATGAGGTTACCCATGGAAGATATAACAAAACTGTTTTGTTTGGTCGATGATTTTTGCAGAGATATAGAGAAAAATTTTGCAGGCAAACTACTGCCAAATGGTAAAAAACCCACAAGAACAACGGAAATTGAGCACTCTGAAATCATGACAATAATCCTGCTATATCAACAATCTCCGTGTAAAAATTTCAAAACTTTCTATCTACATTACCTAACGTTGCTCTACAAATCAGAGTTTCCAAAGTTGCCTTCATATACCAGGTTTGTTGCTCTAAAGCCTAGGGTTTTGTGGCATTTAGCAATGTTGTTGCATTGGCTTTGTGGACAGTCAGAAAACACTGGAATTTCATATATAGACACAACTCCCATTGCAGTTTGTCATGCAAAAAGAATATCCAAAAACAAAGTTTTTGCTGGAATTGCAAAATTAAGCAAGAGTACTTACGGCTGGTTTTTTGGTTTCAAATTACATATGGTAATCAATGAAAATGGTGAAATTCATGCACTTACGCTAACAAAAGACAATGTTGATGATAGGATACCTGTGCCAAATTTGACGGAAAAATTAACCGGCCTTTTGTTTGGTGACAAAGGTTATATTGCAAAAGAGCTTTTTCAGAAGCTGTTTGACCGAGGTTTGAAACTTGTTACCAAGGTGAAAAAAGGTATGAAAAATACATTAATTTCGCTAAATGAGAAGATTTTACTGAGAAAAAGGTCTATGTTACCTAAAAAATAGACTAGAAATTGAACACACTCGCCATAGATCCCCTGTTGATTTCTTGGTTCATATCTTTTCTACTCTCATCTCCTATTCCATCAAATCCAAAAAGCCTTCTATTTCCTATACTTCCTTCCTTAATCCAGAATTCGCGTTAACAGTGCTAAAATTAAGAGATATCTGGATAACTTCAGTGGTAGGTGCTATTACTTTTGGAACATTTTTAGCACTTAATACCTTGTGGGCTCCAAGGTTACTGAGCAATTCAGAACTCGATGCAATGGAGTCAGGTGTAGCAACTGCAATACTATGGCTTGGTCTTGCAGTTGGTGCTCCAATTGCAGATCGAATCTCAATCCTATTTAAAAATAGAAGGCATGTAATTTCTGCTTTTGCTTTATTGCAAGGCGCCTCAATTATTATTTTACTATGCAGCCATTTAACAGTCCACGTTGTGTACTTTTGTATGTTAATGTTCGGGTTTTTTGCGGGAGGACATATGCTTAATTTTACTGTTGGCAGCGAGATTGTGAAACGAAAATATATTAGTACATCATCATCCATTATCAATGGGTTTATGTTTGTTGTCAGCGGAATTGTAGTGTCAATGTTAGCACTTTTTACAGATCATAAAATGGCGCTTTTTGCGATATTTGCAATGTTGGCAGTTGCTAGTATTTTAAATTATGCTACAAAAGAGACATACCCTAAAAAATAAAGTAGCTGAACCTTAAGTCAGTTGCTATATTGTGTTTACATATTGCAATACTTACTCAATTATGGATCATGTTATAACAAAAGACACAGCAGTAACTAAGGCAACAATAGCTGAAAATATAAACCAAGAAATAGGATTATCAAAGGAAGACTCTGCTTCGATAATAGATGATATATTGGACGAAATAAAGACGAGCTTGGCAAAGGATGGAATAGTGAAAATATCGTCATTTGGAACATTCTTGGTCAAAAAAAAGAAGGAAAGGCCAGGAAATATACCAAATACATCGGAGAAAGTGATGATTCAGGCAAGAAATTCAGTTTCTTTTAGGCCTTCAAAAATTATAAAAAAATCAATCAATAATTAATGAACAAGGAAAAATTATTTTATACGATTGGGGAAGTAGCTGAAGAGCTACATTTGGAACAGCATGTTTTGAGATTTTGGGAAGGTCAATTTCATCAAATTAAGCCTACAAAGCGTAAAGGAAGAAGGCTATATGATCGTAAGTGTATAGAGGCCATAAAGAAAGTAAAATACATGCTATATGATAAAGGATATACAATAAAAGGAGTGCAAAAAGAATTTGGTAATGATATAAAAGTCACAAAGAATTTGTTGCAAGAACTTACCGATTTAAGAGACTATTTAACTAGTAGAATAAATAACGAGGAAAGTAATAAGCAGACGTGAAACACTACGTCTCGCTAAAGTTTTGGAGTTTTGTGAAAATCGATATATCTAAAATGTGGCATACAGCCTCATTTCTTATGTTATTAGCAATATTAATAGGCTGTGGCCTGCAAAAACCTGCACCTGTGCTGCTTAAAGGCGAAGAATTTTACGGAAAAAGAGATCTGGAATATACAAGAGAGTACCATTTAATTAGGGAGCCTTCAGTGCAAAAAGAAAGTAGAAAAGCCATCATAAATAGGATATACAGAGATAACAATAATGCACAAGACATGGAGGTAAATTGTAAATTTGTAATACCAGTTAAAGGTTCAGCTACCTCTTCTGATGAAACGTGTAAGGATGGCATAAAAATTGCTGCTCAAAATGGAACGAATGTAGTTGCCTCTGCACCCGGCAAAGTGATATATGTAGGCAAAGGGTTGAGATGGTATGGAAATTTAATTATAGTGGAACACAAAGATAATTACATGACTGTGTACTCCTATTTAAAAAGCATACATGTTGAAATTGGTGATAAAGTAAAGCAAGGTCAAGTAATTGGATCTGCAGGTAAATCGAGCACACAAGATAAAGATCCGCAGATGTGTTTCACAATACGACATAACGGCCAAGCGGTTGATCCTTTGGCGCACACAAACTGTGATTAAATTTGGATTTATATGAAATATGATTTTAAAAATGTTGAAAAATTTTATCAAAATAAATGGGATTTGTCTGTAAGCAAGAGTAGTAAACAAGAGAAATGTTACGTATTGGAGATGTTTCCATATCCATCTGGTAAAATTCATATGGGGCACTTACGTAACTATGCAATAGGGGATGTGATAGCGCGTTACAAGAGAGCTCGTGGATTTGAGGTTTTGCATCCAATTGGCTGGGATGCGTTTGGATTACCAGCTGAGAATGCAGCAAGGGATAACAATATTAGCCCCGAAACATGGACAAAAGAGAATATAGATAATATGCGTACACAGTTGAAATCTATAGGTCTTTCTTATAATTGGGAGCGTGAACTCTCCACATGTGAGCCTGATTATTACAAACACGAACAAAAATTTTTCCTGGATTTTTTAAAGCATGGGCTTGCCTATCGAAAAGAATCATGGGTTAACTGGGATCCAGTGGACCAAACAGTGCTTGCAAATGAACAGGTGGTTGATGGAAAAGGATGGCGATCAGGTGCAGTTGTTGAAAAACGTAAGTTGTCCCAATGGTTTTTAAAGATTACTGATTTCGTTGAAGATTTACTCAAGTGCCTGCAAAGTTTGAAAAATTGGCCAGAAAAAGTCAAAACAATGCAGGAGCGTTGGATAGGAAAATCTGAAGGAGCAACTATAGAGTTTGAAGTAGTTGGCCTGAATAAGAAATTAAAAGTTTTTACAACTTATCCTCATACTTTGTTTGGGGCTTCTTTTTGTGCAGTGGCAGCAGAGCATCCTATTGTGCAGGATTTAAAGAATGGTTCTTCTGTTGTCATCCCAGTGCTTGACACTGGGATCCAAGAAATAAAATCGAAAAGAGAGAACGATGAAAAAATAGGAGTTTACACCGGATTAAACGTCAAACATCCATTTCTTGATAAGGAATTGCCGCTTTACATAGCGAATTTTGTGTTGATGGAATATGGGGAAGGCGCGATTTTTGGTTGCCCTGCACATGATCAGCGTGACTTTGAATTTGCACAGAAATATAATTTGCCGATAATTCCTGTTATTTCTTCAGCCCACTTGGGTGTCATTCCAGCGCGTGACCATAATTCTTACAATGGATCCCAGTGTCAAGCTACTCAGATGACAAAGGAGGCGTATACTGGAGACGGGACAATGTTTAACTCCGAATTCTTAAACGGATTAATGGTTAGTGAAGCAAAGGAAGCCATAGTTAAAAAATTTGAAGAAAAAAAAATAGGCAAAAAAACAATAAACTATCGTTTGCACGATTGGGGAGTTTCAAGGCAGCGTTATTGGGGATGCCCTATACCTATCATATATTGCAAAGACTGTGGAACTGTTCCAGTGCCAGAAAAAGACCTTCCTGTAGTTCTACCAATAGATGTAGAATTTACAAGTGGTGGCAATCCGCTGGATAATCACCCAACTTGGAAATTTGTTGATTGTCCAAAGTGCGGAAAGCAAGCAGAACGTGAAACTGATACGTTTGACACCTTTTTTGAATCCTCTTGGTATTTTGCTGCATTCTGTAGTGAAGATAAATTGATAGACAAAGATGCATGTAATCGTTTTATGCCTGTTGATTATTATATAGGTGGGATAGAGCATGCAATTCTGCATTTGCTTTACTCACGATTTTTCTGCCGTGCTTTAACCAAATGTGGCTATTTTGATATTAAAGAGCCTTTCTCTGCTTTAATCACTCAAGGAATGGTCTGCCATGCAACTTATAAAGACGAAAATGGTAAGTGGCTATTTCCCGAAGAAGCAAAAGAGTTGATTGCACAAGGAGCTAAGGTTCAAATTGGAAAAGTCGAGAAAATGAGCAAGTCGAAAAAGAACACAGTTGATCCAAATTTTATCATAGAAAAGTATGGTGCTGATACTGCTCGCTTGTTTGTGTTGTCCGACACTCCTCCGGAGAAAGATATGGAATGGTCCGATGATGGCGTGGAAGGTTGTTCTCGTTATGTAAATAAATTGTGGCGTATGGTCATGCAGCTAAGACCTGTAAATATACACTATGATAATGAAAGTGTTACGGGTGGACTTCTAGAGTACAGAAAAAAAATTCATAAACTCTTACACGGACTTACAGATGACTTGGAAAACTGCAGATTAAACTGTGTAGTGGCAAAATTTCGTGAGATGACGAATTTAATAGCTGAAATAGACGTAAAAACTGGAAAATCTCTTATTGATGAAGGTATATGTATATTAATCAGAGTAATCGAACCATTCATACCACATCTAGCTGAAAGCCTATGGCAAGGAATAGGAGGTCAACCTTGGCCAAAAGCTGATGAATCATTATTAGTTGACGATACGGTAACTATAGCAGTGCAAATCAATGGAAAATTACGTACAACAATCAAGGTGGCAATTAACTTACCTCAAGAAGAATTGAAGAAAATAGCGATAGACTCTGTGTCCAGTAAGATCGATCAAAGCAAAGTTCGCACTGTATATGCTGTACCAAATAAGATAGTAAATATAGTTATATAAAAGACCTGAGTAGTACGTTTTATATAATCTGATTTTATGGCTATACTTTTTTTGACATGTAGTTATATCTTTTTTAATATAAAGGATATATACTTATGCATTATATATTTTTTTGTATGAGGAGTTATATGAAAATAAAGAGATTGTGCGTTTTGGCTGTGTTGCTTACTTCATCTCTAGCAGGTGCAGCTAGTAATAGTGCAAGTAAGTCAGAAGATAAGTACTATGCAGGTTTAAACTTTGGTGCTGGTTGGGGTGGTGGCTTTAAAATGAAACCTGGTGTTGTTCTTGGTTACCATTATGACCAAAACTCTAAATTTGAACTTGAGGTTCTCAGTAATATTAAGTCATTAAAGAGCATAGGAGCTAGCTTATTGGCAAACTACCGCTTCTATCCTGACCTTGATATTGATCCCGTTAAACTATATGTCAGCGGAGGTTTAGGAGGATATCTCCAAATAACACCTTTTGGCTTTGGTGTTAGTGATACAGTTGATGGTGATGGCAATAGTTCACAAGAAGAAAAAGAAAAGGAAGAAGAAACACAAGGTGCTCCAGAATCAGGTGGTGAAGCTGCTGGTTCATCTGTAGTAGATAAAATACTGAGTTCTATTTCCTATAAACTAAAGTTAGGTGTTGATTATGAAATTACTCCACAGATAGTTGGTGCAGTTGGTGTTACTGCAGGCGGGCAACTGAGTGGTATAAAAGAATTGCAAATACCAGATGCAACTCTGGAGGTAGGAATACGTTATAATTTTTAATGCTGCTACTTAGTTCATAAAGGTAGAGACAATGTTGAGGATGAAATAAACAGCATTAAAAAAATCCGGAAATATATGAGATACTTTTCGAATACGGTTTTGAACGCTAACTATAGATTATAAAAATAACAAGAAAAAGGGTAAACATACTGTAATTGCTGTTGAATGATGGAGTCCATTATTTTAGCACGAAGTAACGAATTCAGTAGAATAAGTTCTTCAAAAATAATTTAAACTTTTATTAGTAGGAGCAGTCTCATGGAATATTATAGCGATCTCACTAAAAGAAACTTTTATAAACGCGAATTCTGGATTAAGGAAGGAAGTATAGGAAATAGAAGGCTTTTTGGATTTGATGGAATAGGAGATGAGAGTAGAAAAGATATGAACCAAGAAATCAACAGGGGATCTATGGCGAGTGTGTTCAATTTCTAGTCTATTTTTTAGGTAACCAAAAACAGTCTCAATGATAGACCTTTTTCTCAGTAAAATCTTCTCATTTAGCGAAATTAATGTATTTTTCATACCTTTTTTCACCTTGGTAACAAGTTTCAAACCTCGGTCAAACAGCTTCTGAAAAAGCTCTTTTGCAATATAACCTTTGTCACCAAACAAAAGGCCGGTTAATTTTTCCGTCAAATTTGGCACAGGTATCCTATCATCAACATTGCCTTTTGTTAGCGTAAGTGCATGAATTTCACCATTTTCATTGATTACCATATGTAATTTGAAACCAAAAAACCAGCCGTAAGTACTCTTGCTTAATTTTGCAATTCCAGCAAAAACTTTGTTTTTGGATATTCTTTTTGCATGACAAACTGCAATGGGAGTTGTGTCTATATATGAAATTCCAGTGTTTTCTGACTGTCCACAAAGCCAATGCAACAACATTGCTAAATGCCACAAAACCCTAGGCTTTAGAGCAACAAACCTGGTATATGAAGGCAACTTTGGAAACTCTGATTTGTAGAGCAACGTTAGGTAATGTAGATAGAAAGTTTTGAAATTTTTACACGGAGATTGTTGATATAGCAGGATTATTGTCATGATTTCAGAGTGCTCAATTTCCGTTGTTCTTGTGGGTTTTTTACCATTTGGCAGTAGTTTGCCTGCAAAATTTTTCTCTATATCTCTGCAAAAATCATCGACCAAACAAAACAGTTTTGTTATATCTTCCATGGGTAACCTCATCTATTTTTTTATAATTGCTGAGTTTACCCTGTTTTCTGCCTTTTCTATTCTCCTTTAATCCAGAATATTTTAAGGGAGTATATATTGATTTGATGAGCAAGATTAAAAAGCTATTACCCCAAAAAACATCAAATAACTTACATAAGTTTGATTCGACGATCATAAATTTATCGGGATATCTCATAAAAGATGGGCTAAAAATAGGCGGTAAAAGTAACGACAGTCAAGTTAAAGTGAGTGTAGGATTAAAGGATCAATTGCCGACAAGTATAAGATTTTGTAAAGGACAAGAAGAAAGTAGTGAAGATATGGCATTAGTGAGAGCAATTAATGAAGCTAAAGTTGAAAAAGAGGATATTTTATTATTTGATAGAGGAATCAGAAAAGTTGGAACTTTTGCCGAATTTGATGAAAAGGAGTACAAATTTATCACAAGAGTTAAAGTAGGAAGAAAACATGATGTTATAAGCAGGAACAAAGTTATAAGAGAACAAAAATCGGATGGATCAGAGATTTTAGAAGATATAATAGTTAATCTTTATCGTGCACGAGGTAAAGTGGCAGAAAAGCATGATCTACGGCTAATAAAAATCAGAAATAAAATTGGAGATGAAATATGGTTTTTGACAAACTTGTTTGAAATGCCAGCTTATGAAGTAACAGAGCTATATAGGCGCAGATGGATATAGAAGTGTTCTTTAAATTTATAAAGCAAAATCTTGGATATAAGCACTTTTTAAGCCATACTATGAATGGCATGAAGGTGTATATTTACATGATTATTATTACGGCTTTGTTATTTCTTGTTTATAAAATCAAAAATAATCTACATGGGTTCAAAATAGCATTACTGCAATTCACATTGGATCTAAATGACTCTTTTATACGTTCGATTGTTTTACTGTCGGGAGGTAATTTACATGCCGTTGATCATCTCATATCACGTTATTTTTGATACTTTCAACACTTATGGGGAAAGGGGAAAGGTATGGCATTAGTCTACAGCATGTCTTCCAAGCATAACACGCTCACGAAACTTTAATGCGATAGCTTGGTTTCTACTGAAAGACAGCATTATGCCAAGTGCGATGCTCGAAGATAAAAGAGAAGAACCACCATAGCTAAGTAACGGCAGGGTTATGCCGGTGGTTGGAAAAACACTCAATGTTACCCCTATGTTTATTATGAATTGTGTGATGAATTGAATTGAGATACCGAGAATCACCAACAGATTAAATAATTCATTTTCCCTGTATGCAATGTAAAGCAAGCGGGCGGAAATGATACCAAATAACATCAATGTGGCTAAGCACGTAATCAAACCAAATTCTTCTGCTAAAACAGAAAACACAAAATCTGTATGACAATCAGGAAGAGAGGCTTTTACGCTACCTTCACCAGGTCCAACTCCAGTTAATTGACCTCTTTTGAATGCTTCTAATGATTTTGTGACTTGAAAGTTATCGCGCTGCGTAAAAAAGACAAAATTGTAAATCCTTTGCTTTATATGTGGGAGGCATAAGTAAGCTATTGTAGTTCCAGTTGTGGCCATTCCTATTATGCATAGAAAGTATAAAAATGGTATACATGCAATAAACATTTGACCAATAAAAGAATATGTTAAAAGCATGGACATACTGAAATCAGGTTGCAAAAGTAACAACACAAAAACTAACAGAAATATTATGATTGATATGCGCATTTTAAACCTCATTTCGCTGGCCAAGATACTAGCTATAACAACAGAAAAAAATGGCCTTACGAACTCAGATGGTTGAACAGAAATTTTGACAATATGTAACCATCGTTTCGCACCTTTTACCTCTATACCAAGTATTATCGCAATTGCTACTAGAATAGTAAATAAAATGAAACCTGCGAACGAGAGGTTAAGTATAGTTCTTGTGTTGAGAAAAGAAAATGTCACCAAGGTAATTAGTGACAGGACTATATAAATTGTATGGCGCCGTATAAAATAATCCTGTGGTAGAGGAAGACGCTGCGCAATTACAGGGCTTGCTGAATAAACAAGAATGAAGCTTATAGTGAGCAAAAAAAACACTGGAAGGATGAGATAATAATCCAGCGTTCTATACCAGAGTTTAATATTCATTTTGTTCCAATGTGTAATGCCACTATTCCATAGCTCATATTATAAAACTCAACATTCTTAAAGCCTACCTCTTCAATTTCCATTTTAAAATCAGCCTGAGTTGGAAACTCTCTAATGCTCTTCACTAAATATTCATAAGAACTCTTGTCTTTAGCAACTATGCTGCCAATTTTAGGAATTACTTTAAATGAATATAAGTCATAAAGTTTGGTAAATATCTCATTTTGATAGTGCATAGGGGCAAATTCTAAGCAGATAAATTTCCCATGTGGTTTTAGTACTCTGTATGCCTCATTTAAAGCCTTCTTGCGGTCAGAAACATTTCGAATGCCAAAAGCTATTGTGCAATAATCAAATTCGGAGTCTTCAAATGGTAAACTTTCTGCACTTGCACATACCCAATCAAAATTAATTTGGTTTGAATTTATAGCTTTATCACGTCCTCTGCTTAGCATATTTTGATTTATATCGCACACTGTAACCTTAGCACTTGGCTCTTTTCTTACTATTCTTATTGCTATATCTCCAGTTCCTCCAGCAACATCTAAAACCTTAGAGTTTTTTGTAAAATGCACACTATTTACCATTTTATCTTTCCACAATCTGTGCATTCCGAGGCTCATTATATCATTCATGGTGTCGTAGCGACTTGCCACGGAATCGAATACCTCTTTAACTAATTGTGATTTCTTCTCGATTTTTATAGTATACATTACGTAAAAACTCCTTTATAATTAGTAAAAATTAATTTGAATTAACACAAATGTCAACGATAAGCCTTAAGCCTGTTAAAATCTTCTTCAGCGTGGTATGATGACCGAGTTAGTGGGCTTGATGCAACCACTAAGAAACCTTTGGAGTAAGCAATGTATTTATAATGCTCAAACTCTTCTGGGGTAACATACCTATCAAGTTTTGCATGTTTTGGAGTTGGTTGTAGATATTGACCAATTGTAATAAAATCAACCTCAGCACTGCGCAAATCGTCCATAACCTGAAGTATTTCCTCTTTTGTTTCTCCAAGACCAACCATAAGCCCCGACTTTGTGAAAACTTTAGGATTAATCTGCTTTACCATCTTCAGCAAATATAGTGAATGAAAATAGCGAGCTCGTGGTCTTATTTTTGCATACAATCTCGGCACTGTTTCAATATTGTGGTTATAGACATCAGGTGATGCAACAGCAATTGCTTCAAATGCTCCTTTCTTATTTAAAAAATCAGGAGTTAAAATCTCTATTGTTGTTTCTGAAGTTATCTTTCTAATTTCTTCTATGCACTGTATAAACTGATTTGCGCCACCATCTGGTAAATCATCACGATCAACAGAAGTAATAACAACATGCTTCAAGTTCAACTTTTTTATCGCTTTTGCTGAATTTTCTGGCTCATGAGGGTCTAACTTATCAGGAATGCCAGTTGCAACGTTGCAAAATGCACAAGCACGAGTGCAAACAGAACCGAGAATCATCACAGTAGCGTGACGTTTATTCCAACATTCACCAATATTTGGACATGCAGCTTCTTCACATACCGTATGTAAGTTATGCAGTTTAACGATGTTTAAGGTTTCATTGAATACTTCACCGGTCGGAGCTTTTGCTCTGAGCCATGGAGGCTTACTATGCATCTGAAAGGGCTAACTCTACCTCTTGCTTTACTAAAACTTTTTTCAACCTTCTTTTTATCTTCTGTGCTTTCTCACTTAGTTTAATCGTTCTTGTGTTGAGCAAAAAAGCATCCAAATCACCTTTGTAATCTATAGTTCTCAAAGTTCTTGTTGCCACACGAAATCTAAACTTTTTATTCAATATATCACTTGTCAACGTAACCTTATGTAAATTTAAAAGAAAGGTACGCTTTGTTTTACGATTCGAATGTGATACCTTATTACCAAAAGATTTTTTTCTATTTGTTAATTCACAAACTCTACTCACTTCAATATACCAAATTATTCTATGTACTTAGATTACCTTATATAGTCAAATAGTCAATACTCTCTTGCTTAATTTTTATACCATATACTGCTTTATAACCAAAAAATATCGTAATTTTTTCTATTATAAGAGAAATCATATGCTGAATTTCCAATGCTTTACTGCCATTTGTTACTACCAGATGCAACACACCCGAATTTATATTCTGTGCATATGAGATCTTTTTCGGTTTTGTACACTCTGCTATTTCTTTCCCTACTATATTTCGCCAGTTTAAAATCAGACGTATTTCATTTTTACTAATCTTATTTTTCATGCATTTTAATGCATAGTTTTCAATTATAGACTTTATTTTTTTTGGAACGCTGTGTTTGAGCATTTTTCTGTTTTGTTTCTAGTATAACTAAATAAGTAAGGTTTACCACTACATTGGATTTCTTAAAGCCCTGTCATTCCAGTGCGTACTGCACAAACATTGTAATTTGAGTCCACCAGGGAGGATGTCATCCCAGTGCTCAGACACATAGCTGTACGAACATTCATTTTTGAAGGTAAATTGCACAGCAAATGGTGTCATTCCAGTCTGGAATCCAGAAATTTTGCTTATAACTGAGCTGATGAGCTAAAGGTAGTTGTCTTACGCTAAAATAAACGTTTTTAATTAAGTTGAATAGAAGCTGGATCTCAGAGTGTCTGGGCACTGGGATGACACCCCACTGGTGGGAATTGCTCCCAAACTACAACGTTCGTACAGTTGTGTGCTCAGACACTGGGATCCAGAAAAATTGATTGTGCACTATACAACATTTTCGATCAAAAGCTGGATGCCAGTGTCAAGCACTGGCATGACACCATTTGCTGTGTTTAACAAAAATAAATGTTCGTACAGCTATGTGTCTGAGCACTGGGATGACAACCTTCTAACTGCTTTACAAACCTCTAGCCTCACACCATAAAAGCAGTATTTTTATGTAAAATTTATCTCAACGTAGCACTTGTCAAGTAAGTCGTTCCATTCAAAAATTTTTGTTTTGCCTCATAATTAACCTTATAGCTGTTTTAATTGTAATTGGTTAAATTATTATTAACTTGCCAGGCTAGATCCAAAAAATAGCATAATCAATATGCAAATTGTAATAGAAATCACGTTTGCGTATGGTTTATTGCTATGCGGTTAATCTTTCCTCAATCCAAGCTGCTTGAATAGCTTCGAGTATTTTTTCGTTACAGCGTTTTTCATCATCATCAAATTCCTCTAAACTCAAGACCTTTTTTTTAAGCTCAGTGAATCTGACATTAATTATATTCTCATCTGGAAATTTTTCCTCCAGAGCTTCTACAATATCTTCTATATCAAGCCATTGCATACTTTTTTGTATTTGTCTGCTAAGTTAAATTGGTGCCCATGGGGAGACTTGAACTCCCAAGGTCGCAAAACCCACGGATTTTAAGTCCGCTGCGTCTACCGATTCCGCCACACGGGCTTTTTTTATCTATCTAGAGTAAAACTCTACTACTAAATTGACTTCCATGTCTGCTGAATAAGGAACCTCAGAATATTGAGGTGACCTCAAATACTTCACTGAATGCTCTTTACTATCTGCTTCTAAATAATCCGGAGCCTTGCGCTCTTGTTTTTGTTCAGCCTCTACTACTACAGGGATTTTTGCTGCCCTTTCTCTTATTTTTATTATATCACCTGGCTTCACTCGATAACTCGATATGTTAACCACCTTATCATTAACTGTAACGTGCTTATGAGATATGAGCTGCTTTGCTGAGTAAATTGTTGGAACAAGACCAGAGTGGTATAAAACAGAACTTAATCTCGATTCTAAGATACCGATAAAATTATCAGCCATATAACCCTTTCTGTTATAAGCATCTAAAAATGTACGTCTGAGCTGCTTACTTGAAATCGCATAGTAAAACTTAAATTTCTTATGCGCAGCAAACTGCTTACCAAAGTCGGATAACTTCTTGAATCCAAGAATACCATGTTGACCTGGAGGGTATTTCCTTTTGTTTACTGGGTCTTTAGCTCTACTCCATAAATTTACACCAAGTCTACGGCTAATCCTATACTTTCTAGTGATAACAGTTGTCATATAAAAACTCTCACGATTTAACTTTAGATTATTAAGGATTTTAGCACTCAGTGTCAACTTGTTTTTGCTGATATAATCTTTTATACTTCATTTTTAAGTTTTTCTATTAACACATGAATCATTCACATTTAAAATCTATGGCAAACGCCATCCGTTTTTTATCAATTGATGCAGTACAAAAAGCAAACTCTGGACACCCAGGTATGTCACTTGGCATGGCAGATGTTGCAACTGTTTTGTTTGCTAAATATCTGAATCATAATCCTGATGATTCTAAATGGTTCAATAGAGATCGCTTTGTTTTATCAAACGGTCATGGGTCAATGTTACTATACTCAATATTATATTTGACAGGTTATATTAGCATAGATGAGCTAAAAAACTTCAGGCAAATGGGATCCAAGACCCCAGGTCATCCAGAGTTCGGCTTGACTTCCGGGGTAGAGGCAACAACAGGCCCGCTCGGTCAGGGGTTTGCCGCTGCTGTTGGCATGGCACTTGCTGAATCAATCCTTAAAAAGCAATTCAGAATCAATCACTACACTTACGTGATGCTAGGGGATGGCTGTCTTATGGAAGGAATAAGCCATGAGGTAGCATCACTTGCTGGGCATCTTAAATTGAATAAGCTCATAGCTCTTTTTGATGATAATGATATCTCTATAGATGGCGCTACTTGCCTTTCCTGCTCTGATGATGTAGAGAAACGCTTCTTAGCGTATGGATGGAATGTTGACAAAATTGATGGCCATGATTTTGATGCCATATCCCTTGCAATAGAGCAAGCAAAAAAGTCTGATAAACCTACAATGATCTGCTGCAAAACTATTATCGGAAAATTTTCAAGCCGTGCTGGCACATCCTCTGCTCACAGTGGTGCTTTTTCGGAGGAAGACATAAAACAGATGAGAGAGAAATTAAACTGGAATTATGAACCATTCCATGTACCAGAAGATGTGAAAAATGCCTGGAAGAAAACTGTTGAGAGAGCAAAACAAAACTACACGATGTCATTCCAGCGCGTGACGCTGGAATCCAGGAAAGAAGAAAAAGAATGGATCCCAGTGTCAAGCACTGGGATGACAGGGTATCATGCAGAACTTCAAAGGCGACTAGATGAGCGTCTGCCAGATAACAGCAATTCGGTGTCATTCCAGTGCTTGACACTGGAATCCAGTGAAAATAAAGAACTTCAAAGACGGTTAGATAAACGTCTACCAGACAATATCGATAATGTTTTGGCTAACTTGAAGAAACAAATACACGAGACAATGCCAAACGAAGCTACTCGATCTTCTTTCGGCAGAGTAATGGAACTTTTAACTGAGTCTATGCCAGAATTAATCGGCGGTTCTGCTGATCTTACTGGGTCAAATTGCACTAAATATAAGCACATGCAGGTAATAAATAGCAATAATTATAGTGGCTCTTATGTCCACTATGGAGTGAGAGAGCACGCTATGGCAGCATGTATGAATGGTATGGCACTTCACGGCGCGATTCTTCCTTATGGCGGCACTTTTTTGGTATTTTCCGACTATTGTCGTCCTGCTATACGTCTTTCAGCTCTGATGAAGCAGCAGGTTATGTATGTCATGACTCACGACTCAATTGGAGTGGGAGAAGATGGTCCAACTCATCAGCCAATAGAGCATTTAGCCTCTTTGCGTGCTATACCAAATCTATATGTTTTTAGGCCAGCCGATGCAGTTGAAACTCTGGAGTGTGTTAGCATTGCACTCGAAAAGAAAGAATCTCCAGCACTGTTTGCGCTCTCAAGGCAAAACGTAAGTTACATGCGCAAGTTCTACTCTGATATCGATCAATCTGCTAATTTATCGAAGTTTGGTGCATATATTTTGTGTGAATGTTCAAAAGAATTAAAAGTGACGATATTTGCTACGGGGTCCGAGGTTGAAATTGCAGTTGAAGCAAGGGAGAAATTGCAGGAAAAAGGCATAGGTACAAGGGTTGTTTCTATGCCATGCTGGAGGCTTTTCGACGAGCAAAGCGGTGAATATAAAGCGGCGATATTAAATAATGACAGCATTAAAGTTGCAATTGAAGCCGGAAGTGAAATGGGTTGGCATAAATACATAGGTTCAAACGGTATATTTATTGGCATGAAAAGCTTCGGAGAATCAGCACCTTATAAAACACTTTATGAGCATTTTAATATCAACGCTGATCATGTGGTAAAATGTGTGTGTGAGAAACTGGTTTACATTCAGTAGACTTCTTGCATAACCATATGAAAGCCCACTCTTCTTTGTCATTCCAGCGCGTGACGTTATCCAATGATGTCATTCCAGTGCTTGACACTGGGATCCAGTTTTCTTTACAAATTCACCAAAAGTGTTTCATTCTATAACGCAAAACCCATACTCACCAAACCCAATGCATTACTTGCAATTAAGTTTCCTGGATCCCAGTGTCAAGCACTGGGATGACACCTTTTCCGGTAGAAGATCACTATCAAATCACATTGCTCTGGTCATTATGATCACCATTATTTTGTTCAACTGATTGATCGACCCTAGGTGAAGAAGAATCATCATAAGGTTGTGTGTCAGACTTTTCTTCGTCAGACCCAAACAACCATGAAAAAAAACCACCAAAAAATGATGCAACTAATGAAAAAGGCTTCATAAGTATACTAAACAAACTACCAAAAAAAGAGCTCGGCTGTTCTTCTGTTTGTGCAGGTTCTGTGGAAGCAACAGGCTGTGCACTTCCGGTTGTTACATCAGTTCCTTTTTCTCCATTGATGTCTTGCTCTCTCTGTGATTGATTTGAATCTTCCTCCTCTTCTTCTTCTTGAACCCCTTCACTATCCTTCAATGATTCATCCACTGGATTAATATCAGGTTTTTCTGCGGTTTTTAATAGAGTTTTTATTCCGTCATCCTCGGCTAAATCGAAAGGAGTTTTTCCATCTTTATTTTTTTTATTAACATCCGCTCCTGCTTCTATTAACGCAAATTCTGGATTAAGGAAGGAAGTATAGGAAATAGAAGGCTTTTTGGATTTGATGGAATAGGAGATGAGAGTAGAAAAGATATGAACCAAGAAATCAACAGGGGATCTATGGCGAGTGTGTTCAATTTCTAGTCTATTTTTTAGGTAACATAGACCTTTTTCTCAGTAAAATCTTCTCATTTAGCGAAATTAATGTATTTTTCATACCTTTTTTCACCTTGGTAACAAGTTTCAAACCTCGGTCAAACAGCTTCTGAAAAAGCTCTTTTGCAATATAACCTTTGTCACCAAACAAAAGGCCGGTTAATTTTTCCGTCAAATTTGGCACAGGTATCCTATCATCAACATTGCCTTTTGTTAGCGTAAGTGCATGAATTTCACCATTTTCATTGATTACCATATGTAATTTGAAACCAAAAAACCAGCCGTAAGTACTCTTGCTTAATTTTGCAATTCCAGCAAAAACTTTGTTTTTGGATATTCTTTTTGCATGACAAACTGCAATGGGAGTTGTGTCTATATATGAAATTCCAGTGTTTTCTGACTGTCCACAAAGCCAATGCAACAACATTGCTAAATGCCACAAAACCCTAGGCTTTAGAGCAACAAACCTGGTATATGAAGGCAACTTTGGAAACTCTGATTTGTAGAGCAACGTTAGGTAATGTAGATAGAAAGTTTTGAAATTTTTACACGGAGATTGTTGATATAGCAGGATTATTGTCATGATTTCAGAGTGCTCAATTTCCGTTGTTCTTGTGGGTTTTTTACCATTTGGCAGTAGTTTGCCTGCAAAATTTTTCTCTATATCTCTGCAAAAATCATCGACCAAACAAAACAGTTTTGTTATATCTTCCATGGGTAACCTCATCTATTTTTTTATAATTGCTGAGTTTACCCTGTTTTCTGCCTTTTCTATTCTCCTTTAATCCAGAATTCGCGTTATAAGGTGTTTTTTATAGATTTAACGTTATAACTTAACTATGATAAGAGTAAGATTAAATTTAAGAAAAAGGTTAAAGCAAAAGTTTGTGATGTTCACTCTATTGATAAATGCTTTATTTGTCTCATAAGAAACACAGGAAACACTTCTAATCAAATTATAGCCAAAGAAATAAATATAGGAGCTGATAATGAAAAATAAACAGTCGCAAAATAAAAAAGAAAATCTTTACATAACATATTACATAGATGCTTTAGCTTCAGAGAGGTCCGCTACACAAAATACTCTGGAAAGTTATCGTTCGGATTTACACCAGTTTGAAGAATTTTTATTGGAAAGCGGCACTACCTTGGTTGGTGTAAACAAAACCAATATTAAAGATTATGTGAAATCTTTATGTACACAAAAAAAATATAAAAGTAGCTCTATATCAAGAAAAATATCCGCTATGAAAAATTTTTACAAGTGTCTATTTAATGACGGAATAATAGATTTTAATCCAGCGCCGGCTAATGATGCTGAATTAAAGAATCCAAAAGTTTCTCGTCCTTTGCCTAAGTATTTAAGTGTCGAAGAAATATTTTTGCTAATGGACACAGTGAGAAAATCAGCAAGCGAATCGAATAAAGAGATAAGCAGTAAAAGGCTATGTGCGATTTTAGATATCCTTTACTCTTCTGGAATGCGTGTTTCTGAACTAATTAGTATGAAATTATGTGAAGTGTCGCATTTAATAAACAGTAATAACAAAGAATGCTATATAATAATAAAAGGAAAAAGTGGTAGAGAGAGGCAAATTCTTTTTAATGAACAAGCATTGCAGAGCCTTAGAAATTATTTATCAGTTCGTGACAATCTGCTCTCTAACAGAAAGGAGTCTGATTGGCTATTCCCAGGTGATAAACCTAATAAACCAATTACAAGGCAGAGGGTCGGTCAATTAATGAAGGAGTTAGCAAGAAAATGCAATATTGATGAAAATAAAATCTCTCCACACGTGATTAGGCATTCTTTTGCTACCCATCTACTAAATAGCGGAGCAAATATTGTGTTGATACAGAAAGTTCTTGGCCATACTAACCTTTCTACAACACAAATATATACTCATATTGCTAACGAAAAGTTAAAGGACAAATTAGCTGATTCGCATCCTATTACTCAGATGATCAATAATTAAATTTATTGTTTTTAATTTGTAATAAAGTTAAATTTAAATAAATTTATGTGAGTTTGTGATTTCAAGTTTATTGTTTAATTTCTTTCTTATATTATGGGAAGTATTCTATACTTTAATTACTCTCCCTGTAATTCTCTTCCCTGTGCGTATAATGACTATTTTCCTCGTCTGTTCGGTGAGAGTTGTATTATTCATGCTGCGTTTATTATGTGGCATTAAATATGAAGTGAGGGGAATAGAAAACATTCCTAAGCAACCTTTTATAATTGCATCAAAACACCAATCTCCATTTGAAACATTTATTTTTATACTACTATTTAGAGAAGCGGTTTTTATTTTAAAACGTGAATTGAAATGGATCCCATTCATTGGTTTGCATCTCATGGCGCTCAGAATGATTTTTATTAACCGCTCAGATGGTATCAGTTCTATGCGTCATATCATTAAATTAGCAAAAATGCGTATAAAAGAAAATAGAGGCATAATAATATTTCCTGAAGGTACAAGAACAACTATAAACCAAAATATAAAATATCAACCAGGTATTGCTGCTTTATATAGCATATTATCTGTTCCTGTGTTACCGGTTGCTTTAAACACTGGTTTATTTTGGCCAAAAAGCATACTTTCTCTGAGAAAGAATCCCGGAAAGGCAGTAATAGAAATATTGCCTCCAATACATCCTGGATTAAACAAAAATGAATTCTTGCAAAGTTTAGAAAAAATTATTGAAGAGAGAAGTAGTAAATTAACCACAGAAAAAACTGATATTGCAAATTAACAAAAAAGCTTTATAATTAAAAGAAAAGTACAGTATTTTAGGTATTAATATATGGCAAATCATAAGAGTGCTAAAAAAATGATAAAGGTAATAGCAAAGCGCACTTTAATAAATAAGATGCGGAAAAGTAAAACTCGCACTGCTATTAGAAATTTGGTTGATATAATCAAGTCTGGCGACAAAGAAAATGTTGTTTTGGCATTTCGGAATGCTGAATCTAATTTACACAAGTGTGTGAATAAAGGTGTTATTCATAGAAATACTGCTGCGCGTAAAATAAGTCGCTTAAATGCAAAAGTAAAAGCATTGATGACCGCTTAATACGGTTAATGTAAAGTTAACTGTATTAATATATACTCCTCAGTTTGTATATTCTGTATAAAATTTAAGTAGCTTAAGTGATGGATAAAAAAGTGCTATTAGAACTAAGTAATGGATTAAAAATCGAGCTACCTGTATTAAGCGGAACAACAGGTCCTGATGTGCTAAATATCAAGGATTTATATAAGACAACAGGATTATTCACTTACGATCCAGGGTTTGTTTCCACAGCTTCATGTTCTTCTTCGATTACATTTATTGATGGAGATGAAGGACTACTTAAATATAGGGGACATGATATAGCTGATTTGGCAGAGAATAATAGTTTTACTGCTGTGATTTATTTATTACTCTATGGTGAACTACCCAGTTCAGAGCAACACAAAAAATTTCTTCTCAAAATACAAGAATCATCCAAAGTATCAGAGCAAGTTACAAATGTAATTAAAGCATTTCCAAAAACTGCTCACCCTATGTCAATCTTAGTTGCATGTTTTGCAAGTTTGTCAGCATCTTACTATGAAAAGCATGGCAACAATGTCAATGGTGAAGATCTAGACTTTGGAATTTCTGCAATAGCGCAAGTTCCTGCAATTGTTGCAATGATTTATAGGCATATCAACAATCAGGAATTCATAAATGCTAACAATGAATTAAGTTACAGTGAAAATTTCTTAAAGATGATATTTGGCGATGCTGTTGATAATGATAAAAGCGCCCTTTTTGCAAAAGCTTTGGATAAAATATTTACTCTCCATGCTGATCATGAACAGAATGCTTCTACGGCGGCTGTCAGACTGGTAGGATCGGCTGGTTCTAATCTGTTTGCAAGCCTCTCTGCAGGGGTTGCTACACTTTGGGGACCAGCACATGGTGGAGCTAATGAGGCAGTTATAAATATGCTAAAAGAGATAGAGCAAAGTGGAGATATAGATAAATTCATCGAAAAAGCTAAAGATGATAAAGATCCATTTAAATTGATGGGATTTGGACATCGTGTTTATAAAAATTATGATCCGCGCGCGCGCATATTAAAAGACGCTTGCCATGAGGTTCTAAGTAAAATAGAACAAAACAATGAACTGCTCAAGATTGCAAAAAAACTTGAAGAAATAGCTTTAAAGGATGAATATTTTATCGTGCGTAAGTTATATCCAAATGTTGATTTTTACTCAGGTATAATAATGAATGCTATCGATATCCCTTCAAGTATGTTCACGCCTATTTTTGCACTTGCAAGAACCACTGGTTGGGTTACTCAGTGGTATGAAATGATAAATGATAAAGAAACTAAGATCTGTAGACCAAGGCAACTCTATTTTGGTAAATAAATTTATTTTCACTTCATTAGACTTCTTGCATAACCCAAACTAAGTAGAAAAAAGGTGTCATCCGAGTAGCTGACACTGGTTCCTTTGCGACGGAAGTGTCCAGAGGTGTCATTCCAGTCTGGAATCCAGAAAAAAGGATAGTGTCATTCCGTATCCGTTCAGCCAATGGCGTCAACTTAAGAACTTTCATTAGCAAACTCTCCTAAAGACATGATGGCGTTTAGGCTTATCTACTTTATTGCGGCTGTCCCGGTCGGATTTTAACTTTAGCGCGTATACTTAAAAAACGCGAATTCTGGATTAAAGGAGAATAGAAAAGGCAGAAAACAGGGTAAACTCAGCAATTATAAAAAAATAGATGAGGTTACCCATGGAAGATATAACAAAACTGTTTTGTTTGGTCGATGATTTTTGCAGAGATATAGAGAAAAATTTTGCAGGCAAACTACTGCCAAATGGTAAAAAACCCACAAGAACAACGGAAATTGAGCACTCTGAAATCATGACAATAATCCTGCTATATCAACAATCTCCGTGTAAAAATTTCAAAACTTTCTATCTACATTACCTAACGTTGCTCTACAAATCAGAGTTTCCAAAGTTGCCTTCATATACCAGGTTTGTTGCTCTAAAGCCTAGGGTTTTGTGGCATTTAGCAATGTTGTTGCATTGGCTTTGTGGACAGTCAGAAAACACTGGAATCTCATATATAGACACAACTCCCATTGCAGTTTGTCATGCAAAAAGAATATCCAAAAACAAAGTTTTTGCTGGAATTGCAAAATTAAGCAAGAGTACTTACGGCTGGTTTTTTGGTTTCAAATTACATATGGTAATCAATGAAAATGGTGAAATTCATGCACTTACGCTAACAAAAGGCAATGTTGATGATAGGATACCTGTGCCAAATTTGACGGAAAAATTAACCGGCCTTTTGTTTGGTGACAAAGGTTATATTGCAAAAGAGCTTTTTCAGAAGCTGTTTGACCGAGGTTTGAAACTTGTTACCAAGGTGAAAAAAGGTATGAAAAATACATTAATTTCGCTAAATGAGAAGATTTTACTGAGAAAAAGGTCTATGTTACCTAAAAAATAGACTAGAAATTGAACACACTCGCCATAGATCCCCTGTTGATTTCTTGGTTCATATCTTTTCTACTCTCATCTCCTATTCCATCAAATCCAAAAAGCCTTCTATTTCCTATACTTCCTTCCTTAATCCAGAATTTGCGTTTATGGTGCAACCTCCCCTGTCATCCCAGTGCGTGACACTGGGATCTCATTTCGTAACTTCATAGTATAAATTATTTCAAATTGTATCTATTTGCAAATATATAAATATAGTAATTTTGATAAAAAATTAGATCCCAGTGTCACGCACTGGGATGACAAGAAGAGGGCTACTCGGATGACAAAAAAAGGAGCACTGGCCTACCTAGTAGAGATCGCTTTTGTAATTGCAGTATTCGTGCAATCTTTAGCTACAAACATTAAGAAATTTACCAAGTGAAAAAAAGGCAAAAGAAGCCCCGTGGTTGGCTAATTACTTACATTATACTTTCAAGTATGGCGTTTTTTTATTCTAAACACTTAATAACCGCGATTCAGTTGCTTTTAAATCGCAACTAATCTAAATTAGAAACGTTAAAAAATTTACTGAACAGAAAAAAAAGGCAAAAGAAACCCTAGGGTAGCTAGTTATTCACTATCCATTTTTTAAGTTGGCGTTTTTTTATGTTTTAAACGCTTTATAAGCGCGTTTCAGCTTATGTAGGTAGAAGTTTGATAAAGACATAAGGTGCACATAGTGCAAAAAATTAAACATGAGACGCCAGATACGTGAGTTTTTTTGTCATTTAATCTGTACAGAGAAGATAAATAAATAGCTTCAGTACTTATGATAAGGGGGCTAGCGGAGCTTGTCAAGTAATTTTTTCGTTTAATTTTTCGTCCTGTTTCTACGGGTTGCATACCACTTAGCTAACATGAGTTTTGTTTTGACTTTTTGTGCTAATTTTGCAGAATATTAAGATTATCATTTAAATAAAATACATGACGAAAGAGGATTGGGAAGCGGTAATTGGGCTTGAGGTACACGCTCAAGTTTCTTCTAATACGAAGCTATTTTCTAGCTCATCAACGGAGTTTGGTGCTGAGCATAACACTCAAGTTTCTCTAGTTGATGCGGCAATGCCAGGTACGCTGCCAATACTAAATTATTACTGCATAGAGCAAGCAATACGCACCGGTCTTGCACTTTCTGCAGAAATTAATAAGTGTTCTTACTTTGATCGGAAAAATTATTTTTATCCTGATTTACCACAAGGTTACCAGATAACTCAGTTTTTTGAGCCAATAGTTAAAAACGGTAGAGTATTTATCAACGACAATGAAAAAGAAATAAGAATTGCGAGAATTCATTTAGAGCAAGATGCAGGAAAGAGCGTTCATGAGGAAAGCAAAACTTATGTAGATTTAAATCGTGCAGGGGTTGCTTTAATGGAAATTGTTTCAGAACCAGATCTCCGTTCATCTGCGGAAGCTGCAGAATGCATGAAAAAATTGAGGCAGATTTTGCGTTACATTGGTTCGTGTGATGGTGATATGGAAAAGGGATCACTTCGTTGTGATGCAAATGTTTCTGTCTGCCTAAAAGGCAGTAGCACATTTGGCACTCGTTGTGAGATAAAAAATCTGAACTCGATACGTTATATTGTGCAAGCTATAGACTATGAAATACAAAGACAAATTGAAATTTTAGAAGGTGGGGAAGAAATAAGTCAAGATACCTTATTGTTTGACGTTGCTTCGGGAAAAACAAAAGTGATGCGAAACAAAGAAGATGCAAGCGACTATAGATACTTCCCTGAGCCTGATTTATTACCTGTTGAGGTAAGCCAGGAGAAAATTGATTTAATTCAATCATCTTTGCCTGAGTTGCCAGAGCAGAAAAAGCAGCGATACATTGAAAAATTAGGTATCAACGAATACGATGCAAACGTCATTACTTCCGATAAGGCGATTGCTGATTACTTTGAGGAATTGATAAAAAAACATGATTCAAAGCTCGCGGTCACCTGGTTAACTGTAGAGCTTTTCGGTCGTTTAAATAAAGCAAATATTGATATTGTGAGCTCCCCAATCAAAGCAAATGCTTTGTCCGAACTCTTAGATTTTATCGTTGATGGAACAATCTCTGCTAAACTTGGTAAACAAGTTTTTGATATTATGTTTGAAACTGGCAAACCTGCATCTCTCATCATAGAAGAGCAGGACCTAAAGCAAATAACCGATAGAGGTCAAATATCAGAAGTTATCGACACAATCATCAATAGCAACCAAGATAAAGTTCAAGAATACAAAAGCGGTAAAACAAAATTATATGGTTTCTTTGTTGGTGAAGTCATGAAATTCACCAAGGGAAAAGCCAGCCCTGATGTTGTGAATTCAATTTTGAGTGAGAGATTAAGTAATTAGTCACATTTTTTTATTTACATAACAGCACATCTCGTAGATATTCCAAGGTCTTTGTTACGATATCTGTATATTATGACATATAACTTTTTTACCATTTGTTGGTACTATTTTTAAAATTATGTGAGGTTGAGGATGCCTGAAACTTATCCTGCTTGGGGAAGAAAGCGGTCTCTTCATGGTGATATCTACCAACTAAAGTGGGTAATGCTGCTTCTCAAACGTGCAGTAGATGTTGGATATTCTTTCCGTTTAGCTACAGAAATGGAATCAGCTACGGGTTTTGATGATATTGTTTTTCAGGATAGGAAAAATGAAAAAATAGTACATAGGTTTATACAAAACAAACACAAGCAAAATGAATGCGAAAAAATCGGTGTAGGTAAATTGCTTTCAAAAAATAAAAGTGGTGAATTTAGCGTTCCAAAATATTTTGTTTCCTATCTAAAGATTAAAATTAATCCAGATTTTGCAGATGGTGACCTAAAGGACTTTACTATCTGTACTAATATCGGTTTCGATCTAGCTCAAAGTACAACACAAAATACAATAAAAAAGTTGAAAGCAAAAACTTCGGGACCAAACAAGGGAATAGAAATTGCAGTTGAAGTAATAAGCACTAGTGATATTTTTTTTAAATACGGCGGTACGAGATACAAGTTCTCTTGTACTCACGATAACATGATTTCAATAGTGCAACCGGCATTTAAGAGTGCTGTAAAAGAAGCAATAGAAGAATTGGAAAAGGAGATAAAAGAACTTCAAGGTAAATCAGATCAAAACTCAAAAAGAAAATTGGAAAGAAATCAGGTATGGCAACGTGAGTTTGAGCGAATGACAAATGAAGGCAAGTTAGAAGAGAATATAAGGGAATTTTTTGATAAATTAGTATTTGCAGTAAATCAACCTAACGAGATAAAACTAGCGGAAATCATTGAGAATGAGTTAGGCAAAGAATTTAATAATATCGATAAAAAGAACGTTTATGGTCGCTTTCTGGTAGAAGTTCTGGATTGGATGAAAGCAAGAGAGGGAAAGTTTCTATCACATGAAGAAATAAATGAGTTTTTTGAAAAAATAAGAGAGGAAATTTTAGGAGCGGTATGGTTTGATGTAAGAGGTCCAGTCAGACTATTTACAGGAAGAGATGAGGAATTGGGAATGCTACATGATTCGCTACAACGCAATCCCAAAGGTGCTGTAATTTCATACATAACGTCTATTAACGCGAATTCTGGATTAAAGGAGAATAGAAAAGGCAGAAAACAGGGTAAACTCAGCAATTATAAAAAAATAGATGAGGTTACCCATGGAAGATATAACAAAACTGTTTTGTTTGGTCGATGATTTTTGCAGAGATATAGAGAAAAATTTTGCAGGCAAACTACTGCCAAATGGTAAAAAACCCACAAGAACAACGGAAATTGAGCACTCTGAAATCATGACAATAATCCTGCTATATCAACAATCTCCGTGTAAAAATTTCAAAACTTTCTATCTACATTACCTAACGTTGCTCTACAAATCAGAGTTTCCAAAGTTGCCTTCATATACCAGGTTTGTTGCTCTAAAGCCTAGGGTTTTGTGGCATTTAGCAATGTTGTTGCATTGGCTTTGTGGACAGTCAGAAAACACTGGAATTTCATATATAGACACAACTCCCATTGCAGTTTGTCATGCAAAAAGAATATCCAAAAACAAAGTTTTTGCTGGAATTGCAAAATTAAGCAAGAGTACTTACGGCTGGTTTTTTGGTTTCAAATTACATATGGTAATCAATGAAAATGGTGAAATTCATGCACTTACGCTAACAAAAGGCAATGTTGATGATAGGATACCTGTGCCAAATTTGACGGAAAAATTAACCGGCCTTTTGTTTGGTGACAAAGGTTATATTGCAAAAGAGCTTTTTCAGAAGCTGTTTGACCGAGGTTTGAAACTTGTTACCAAGGTGAAAAAAGGTATGAAAAATACATTAATTTCGCTAAATGAGAAGATTTTACTGAGAAAAAGGTCTATCATTGAGACTGTTTTTGGTTACCTAAAAAATAGACTAGAAATTGAACACACTCGCCATAGATCCCCTGTTGATTTCTTGGTTCATATCTTTTCTACTCTCATCTCCTATTCCATCAAATCCAAAAAGCCTTCTATTTCCTATACTTCCTTCCTTAATCCAGAATTCGCGTTTCTAGCTCAAATCCAGTCATTTTAAGATCAAACTGTAAATCTTCTAATTCTTGAATTTCCACTTTCAAAAGCTCATCGTCCCACTTTGCCCAGTTAGCTGATTGATTTGCCAGTAACCGAAAAGCTTTGGTTTCTGGTTCATTTAGATTATCACTTAAGACCACTGGAATACTTTCCATACCAAGTTTTCTTGCTGCTTTAAGTCTTAAATGACCATCAACCACAGTTCCATCGCTTTTTGCAACTATTGGTATACGAAAGCCAAATTCCCGAATAGAAGCACACATTCTGTTGACTACATCGTCATTTTTACGTGGATTACGCTCATATTCGACTAGATTTCGAGTAGGATAGTAGTGGATTGCTAAATTCATATAATTTAAATCCTTAATAATTAAAAAGTTAATATTCAAAATATCTCTGACGCTAAAGAAGGCCTGGGGTCAGCACCACCAAACCCGCCAGTATGGCCGAAAGGACCCACTTTTTATCGATTTCTCAGTTTATTAATATTTTTACTAAGGTCCATAACATAGAACATCAAAGCTAAAGCATCTGCTTGATTATCATCTCTAGGTGAAAAACTTTTTTTTCACGTATCGCTTCAATAACTTCACTCTTACTTGCATTACCTTTGCCTGCTATAAAGCGTTTTATAGTTTTAACATTAACACCTTGGTAGGGAATACTGTTCTCCTCACACCAGGCAGAGAGAACGGCAAGAAAACCGCCGTAGCAATGCGCTGCATCAGTTCCTAAGTGTCTTCTTACTTCCTCAAAATACACTGCAGAAATGTCTTTCAAAGAATTGAGCCAATTACGAAAATTCAAGAAGCACATACCACCTCCACTGAAACGACTACCATGAAAACTTTTGCTTCCACTTTCAATTACTCCATCTGTTAGAATTGCCCAGCCGGTTTGCTTGCCGAGATCTAGCGTTAAGATTGACGTACAAAAACTCCTTTGTGTAATTAAAGTTCAATGCCCTGTATAATATATATGTACGATGACTCGCAAATTCGTCCGCAATTTTGAAAAAAAAATTAAAAAAAATTCATATCCTGCCATTTGAGTTTTTTTCATCTTTACTTATCTTAATAACTATTTTACATAACTTATATTACGCCAATATTTATATTATTATATTATCATATATTATATTTTACCTGTATTTAAATATATATATAATATATACAAGACTTCAGTAATCCGTAAGTCCTCTTTACTGGCCGATTTCAGCCACTTAACTTTAGAAATGACTTTTAGGAATAGAACATAAAAAAGACAATATTATCAATAATTTAACGATTACTGCTTTCTGAAATACTAATTAGTAATTCAGAAATTAGGTATGAAATTGGTAGTTTTTTACCTATGAAAAAGTAGCTTCCGTAGTGTATCAAAACGTTTAAATCTTATTTTAATTTTTAAATATTTTATTCTTTTGGATAAAAAAATTATTACTACTTTTTTATAATAAATTAGTCATACAAAGTCTTGGTAAAAATCTCTATTCATGAAACTTTTGGAGTTTTTATGAAGAATTCTTATCAAGGAATCGATTCTACAATTGTTAAACATGTGAGATTTCAAGCTTCGCGCCTTAAATCCAAAAGCTGTTTTATTAACGAAAGTCTCGAAGATATAGAACAAGAGCTTTTTTGTCAGGTTTGGCAATATCTTAACCAGCACGATGAGAAAAGGAGTAGTTTTAGTACTTTTGTTGCTAGATTATCTAATTATTGTGCTCGCAATATGTTACGCAATCAGTTGTGTCTAAAACGTAATATAACTTTTGATGATATAAACGACGATATTCCAGATCATAGGAACTCGGAAATCGAAGCGATAATTCGCACTGATATAAATAATATAATTTCAACTTTGTCTGAAAAAGATAGTAATTTATGTCAATTGCTTAAGGTATTTACTATTACTGAAGTTTCTGTAATAACCAAAATACCAAAGACAACTATCTATCGCACACTAGAACGAATACGCGATAAATTCTCAGTTTCAGAGAAATTATAAGCTCTCGATTATATTTGCTCAAAATTTTTTTTTGCAAATTGCGGACGAATTGCCTAGGTTATCGTACATATATATTTAGGTACTGGGAGAAAAATGAAAATAATGAACAGCAATGAACGGCTAAAAGTTCAAACAGGTATAAAAATGGTCATCTTTGGTCCTTATGGTATAGGTAAAACTAGTCTCTTAAAGACCATAAATGAACCAACACTTTGTCTTGATTTTGAGGCAGGTTTACTTGCTGTTCAAGATTGGCAAGGGGATTCTGTAAGATTCGTACTTGGAATGAGGCAAGAGATATTGCATGTCTCATAGGTGGTCCTAATCCTGCGTTAAAATCTGACTCAGCATATAGCCAAAGACACTATGAACATGTATCCAATAAATACAAAGAGCTTTCTTCAGAGTTTCTCAAGTATCGATGTATTTTTATCGATAGTATTACAGTAGCCTCGCGTTTATGTCTATTATGGGCACGGATGCAACCTGAAGCTTTTTCTGAAAGATCAGGAAAACAAGACATGAGAGCTGCTTACGGGTTACTTGCTCAAGAGATGATGGCTTGGCTCAATCAGTTTCAACATATTCCAAATAAAGACATCATTACAGTTGGAACTCTTGGACAATACCTCGATGATTTCAATCGCTCAACTTGGCTACCTCAATGTGAAGGAGCTAAAACTGCAAGTGAAATTCCTGGGATAGTTGACGAAGTAATCAGTATGGTTGGAATCAAGAAAGATGATGGTACAGAGGTTCGTTCATTTGTCTGTCAGACGATTAATTCTTGGGGATATCCTGCTAAAGATCGAAGTGGTTGCCTTAATATGGTTGAAGAGCCGCATCTGGGTAAATTACTTGCGAAAATTAAAGCCAAAACTTTGGCTCCCATTGTTTAATTAAAAATTGGAGAAATTATTATGGAACAAAGCTTTTTCAATATCGGTCAAAAAATTCCCTTTTTCAGTGTGAAAGAATACTTGAATGATCAATCGCCAATACCAGAAGATATAATTTCACCAAGGATTTTAACAAAAAGAGGTCTATTGGTGCTGGGTGGCCCACCTAAAATCGGCAAAAGTGACTTTTTGATCTCTTGGCTTGTTTACATGGCTGCTGGTAGATCATTTCTCGGTATGACACCAAGTAGACCTTTGAAAATCTTCTACATGCAAACTGAAATTGAGTATGAATATATGAAAGAACGGTTGCAACAACTTCAACTGGATAACGAACTTTTGAATGTAGCTGCCAATAACTTAATTATCACGCCAAGAGTGCAATTATCATTTAGTAGTGAAGAAATAGATGAAATTAAAAATGTTGTTAAAGAGCGTTTCAAACCTGATATTATTGCGATTGATCCTCTTCGTAACATTTTTAACTCAAGTGAATATGGTAATGAAAATGACAACAGCGCTATGCTATTCTTTTTGCAAAAAACGCTTGAAAGACTGAGGAACATTATTAATCCAGATGCAGGTATAATCCTCACCCACCACACAAAAAAAACTGTCCAAAAAGATGCTGGAAGAAGATCCATTTCAAGGCCTAAGTGGTGCTGGATCTTTACGTGGATTTTATAGTACTGGTATGGTGATGTTTGCTCATGATGAAGAAAGCAGTGCACGCCAGATAGTATTTGAGCTTCGCAATGGTGAACGCGTGCAAAATAAACTTGTCGATAAGATAAATGGTCATTGGCAGCTAATAGAATAGCTAATTTTCACTTTAAAGTCAACTTATAGGAGAGTGTATGCTACAAGATTTTTTAACTGATTTTAATAACGCGAAACTGCAGAGCAGTTTAATACCGAAAGGTACAATAGTCAAGGTAAAAATGGCAATAAAGCCTGGAGGTTATGAAAATTGGTTCACTAAAAACTACACTACTGGCAGTATCTATTTAAATGTAGAATTTACCGTCACTGAAGGCCCATATGCAAAACGCAAGATTTTTCAGATTATAGGTATCAAAAATGGCAAAGCAGAAGGTGAAGAAGACATCTGGGGAGAATCTGGACGTTCTATGCTGCGTAGTATTTTGGAATCATCCAGAAATATTCATGCAAATGACACTTCAGAGAAAGCAGTTACTGCTAGAAAAATCAACTCTATAGCTGATTTCAACGATTTAGAGTTTACAGCAAAAGTAGGCGTTGAAACTAATAATACGTACGGAGATAAGAATAGGATTACTACAGTTATTACTCCAGAATTACAAAAAAGTTTTCAAGATGATTGGTTGCCATTTTGAAGTATGACGAAGGAAAGTTGTGGGCTGCTGTTATTACTAGAGCTATTCAGGATGCAGTAGGAAAAAACCCTAAACTTTAAAAAGAGGCTTATCAATGGATTCGCTCACGATCTTTTGAAACTGTTTGTGAGCTGGCTAATCTTGACTTTAAACGTCTAAAAAATATGTTGAACAAATTTGGAATAAACAAGGAGAATTTTATGGATTTTTCATCTAAAAATGTTTTAAAAATAAAATCATTATTAATTAATAATATCAAAGATTGTTTATCTTATTTGTTACCTGAAGGCAAATCTTACCAAGATAAATTCTATATTGGCAGTAGAAATGGAAATAAGATAATAGTTGAAATGGAAGGAGAAAATGCAGGAAATTGGTACAACCTGATCGAAGAAAAGAAAGGAAATATAATAGACCTTTGGACTTTAGTTAAAGGTAATATAGATTCTGCTGAAACATGGTTGAACAGTAAAGATGAAAGAAGTTCCATATTACAAGAAAAACAAAACGAAGGAAAAGCATTTTCTGTAAACCATTACTTAAATGACAAATCACCAATGCCACAAGATATAATAGGCCCAAGAATTTTGACACCAGGTGGTCTTTTGGTCATAGGTGGTACTCCAAAGATTGGCAAAAGTCATTTTCTTCTTTCTCTATTAGTACATCTGGCAGCAGGAAGATCATTTCTTGGCATGAAGCCTACAAGACCGCTAAAAATATTCTATCTACAAAACGAAATGGAATATGACTATATTAGAGAACGTATACAACAACTCAATAAACTTCCTCATTTAGCAACAGAAAACTTAGTTGTGACGAACAAGATGAATTTAACCTTAAATGAAGAAGGTATAGAGAAAATAAAAGATATGATAGCTGAAAAGTTTGATTTAGTTGTGATTGATTCTCCTTATAATTCCGTTAACCATGGTCTGCAGCATGCAATAGAAAAACTACGTTCCAAGATTAACCCTATGGCTGGAATAATCATCACAAATCACACCAAAAAAGTATCTATCTCTACATTGGAAAAGAATCCATTTCAAGCTCTCGTTGGTGCTAACGCTTTAAGAAGTTTTTATACATCTGGAATATTAATATTTCAACCCAATAAACGTACAAATATCTTACAAGTAGTATATGAACTTAGAAACGGTAGATCTATACCAACAAAATTCATCAATAAGATTAATGGATGTTGGAAAACTGCTAACGTTATAGCTAGAACATAAAAATTCTTCAGGTAGGTATGGATATTTATTGTTCACAAAGAAATGGACATTATAAATTATTAGGGAAGAAAGAACAGTTAAGAACTCAACTCCTATCAAATATAAGGTCATGTCTTTCTTATTTACTGCCAAGAGGAACTTTTCGTGGTGATAAGTTCTATGTAGGTGATCTACAAGGCAATAAAGGACAAAGTATGATAGTGGAGTTAACTGGCAGTAAAGACGGATTATGGCATGATTTTTCTACCGAAGAAGGAGGAGATATTTTTGATCTTTGGGCTGCTGTTACTGGAAAAAATCAATTTACTGACACGATAGAAGATATTGCTAAGTGGATTGGTTATTCGGAAAAAAATAACACTCTAGGTCAACCAACGGCATCATGGAACTATTACGATGAAAGTGATCAAGTGATTGCTACAGTTTATCGTTATAACACTGATTCAGGAAAAAGATATCTTCCTTTTGATGTAAAAAGGTCTAGTTTTACTCCACCACAGATCAGGCCTTTATATAATATTTCAGGTATTATGAAATCTGATAAGGTGATTTTAGTTGAAGGCGAAAAGTGTGCAGATGCTCTAATAGAACAAGGTATGACTGCCACAACTGCAATGTTAGGAGCAAATGCACCAATAGAGAAAACAGACTGGTCACCACTTAAGGGTAAGCATGTTATTATTTGGCCAGACAATGATGAACCAGGCAAACAATATGCTGAGAAAGTTGTGAAAAAGCTTACTTTTCTTGGTGTTTTATCACTTACTCTTCTTGAAATACCGGAGAATAAACCAAAGGGATGGGATGCAGCAGAAGCAAATATAGACATTTCTGAATTCATTGAAAGTAACTCGAGAAAAGTAATTGTTAAGCAATTGCTTAATATTCAAGAATGGAGCGTAGAACGTTTTATAGGTCCAGTACCAGAGCAAAAGTTTCTTGTTGAAGGGTTATTTCCTTTAGGAGTGACATCTATTCTAGCTGCAATGGGAGATACTGGTAAAGGTATGCTTCTGCTTGATTTAGCACTGAAAGTTGCGAGTAGAAAAGATCAGCCATGTGGTTTTGGTCCTTTAGTTACTGAACATGGATCTGTGGTAATTTTCTCAGCAGAAGATGATATGAGTGAAATACATCGCCGTTTAGAGCGTCTTGACTCACAATGCGAGAGATTAAAATATAAGGATAGGCTCTTTATTGTACCATTACCAAATGTTAGTGGATCACTTACAATCATAAAGAGTGTTTCAGGTAAAGTTATAGAGACTTCTCCTGAATTTGAATCGATAACAAAACAACTTAATAAAATAAAAGACTTAAAATTAATCGTATTTGATCCACTTGCATCATTTGTGCATGCTGATTTAAATACTGACCCATCCGTAGGCGATTATTTGATGTCTTTATTATCTGATTTAGCAGGCAGCACTGGAGCATCAATAATTACTGCCCATCATATGAGAAAGCCAAAAAGTGAAAAACCTATATCGACTATTGAGCAAGCACGTGATGCCATTAGAGGTACATCTGCTCTTGTTAATGGTGTGAGGTGTTCATACGCTTTTTGGTCTGTGGAAGATGCAGCTAAACCGACAATTTTTAAATCAATAGGAGAATCTGTAAGACAGAACGCATTATTTTATGGAGCAATTGTTAAAGCAAACGGTTTGGCTGATCGCACTTTACGCACTTATTTAAGAAATGAAGAAACAGGATTGTTAGAGGACATAACTGAAAGATTAAGAATAAAAAATATGAACGAAAAAGATTCAAAGCAGCATCTTATAACTGCAATTACACGAGCAGCAATTTCTGGACATCCATTTACCCATACAGGAAGTACAGGAGTGTATAAACAGCGGCATAGACTACCTGAGGAGTTTCACAGTATAGGAAGAGATAGAATGGAGCGTATAGTTCAAGAGCTGTTACAAACACGGAAGCTGGTTAAGGGAATGGCTACTGGTTTAAAAGAAGATAAATGGCTTGACATTCCTAGCGGACCATTTGCTCGCGGCGTTGGAAAGTTTAGCTGTGGAGCTGAGCTATTCTCCTAAAAAATTTTTCTGATATAAAAAAATATTTTGATTTTTGCGGACGAATTTTGAACTCACCGTACATATATAATATAGGGGGAAAAATGTCAATACTCACACAATCGGGTCGAGCAGCAATAGCAGCAAGCATAAAAGAGCAAGTTATACATCTTGCCTGGGGAACAGGTGATGCAGGCTGGGAAAGCAATAATAAAGTAGAAATTTTTCACCATTGATGGCAAAATAAAACTTGATCATCAACCTGTTAAAGATGTGAAGGTTGTTACAGGGCAAACAGTTTATCAGCCAAGTGTTGACTATACAGTTGATAGCAGTACTGGTGTGATTAAAAAAGTAAAAAACAGCTCTATTGCAGAAAATACTGCAGTGAAGTTGGAATATACTCAAACCACCCCACCAGAGCCTATTACGTCTGAAAACTGCTCAATGAACTTGGCAGACGCACTGCAGACGAAGTGCTATTCTGCACAGGTGATGAAAACGGTGAACTTATAACTCCATCTGGAAGGTTTAGGCCCTCAAATGTACCAACCAATAATTTATACCTTAAATTTACTTTCGATTTTACGGACGCAGCAAATCAAGTTATACGGGAATTAGGGGTTATGGTTGGTACTAAAGTAAAAGAAGGATTACCTACAGGACAGAGATATTTTGAGCCAAAAGACGTGGAAAATCCTGGAATTTTGTTAGTACTTGAGCACACAGTACCACTAATCAGAACAGCAGCCACTCGTGAAACTTTTTCCTTTGTTGTAACTTTTTGAATTTTTCTAGCATTAAATGACTTTAAACGCCTATTATAACCGCTTTAATCCTGATAAAGAATACGAAAAAAGTTTGTTCCTGGCAGGAAGAGGTCTACAATCAGCAGAATTAAACGAGACTCAGGAGTATGCTCTTTCTAAGCTTAAAGGCATAGGTGATGCAATATTTCGTGATGGCGATGTTATAACAGGAAGCAATTGTATTATAGATGCAGAAACTGGTAAAGTTACACTTGAAGGAGGAAAAATCTATCTGCGTGGAGCGGTTAGAAAAGTAGAAGCAAAAGAATTTACTATTCCACTGAGTACCACAATTCGTATCGGTGTTTATTACGTAGAATCTACGATTACAGAACTTGAGGATGAAAATCTTCGTGATCCTGCAGTTGGTACAAGAAACTATCAGGAAGTAGGAGCTGCAAGGCTTAAAGTTTCCACCATTTGGGGATACCGAGTAGAAGGTGTTACTGTTAACTCTACAAATGGCGAATTTTACCCAATTTACAATATTGAAAATGGAGTATTGATAGAACATTCACCACCACCACAAGCAAATATAGTAACTACTGCTCTTGCTCGTTATGACAAAGAGATACCGTCTCGCCAGTCAACAAGAAAATTATAAAAATTGAATCTTAAGCTGCATTGTAAAATCAAAAAGTACTTCCAACTGTGTAGCGGTATAGTTAATGTATATATTGATAAGTAAATTTCTGTTGTTTTGTATGTATAAAACTAATTTACTTATCAATATATACACTAACCAACTACATTCAATAAATTTGTATAAGATAATATTTTACATAAGATAAAATGGAAGCATTTTTTGATTTTAAAGCACTAAACCTTCAGTCAACATCCTAGCTCTGTAGTTCTTGATATGATTTGGATCAAAAGCACTTTTGGATGTCAGAATACCGAAAATGATATGGAGTAACTTACGCATTGCAGCACCAACGATGGCCATATTATGCTTACCCTTTTCCTTTAATCTTTGGCAAAAACTCATAATGATAGGATTGTGATTCTTAGCTACTATGGCAGGAAAGAACAGAGCCTTGCGTAGTGTTCGTGAACCTGATTTACTTAATCTGGGCTTGGCATGTACAGATGAACCTGACGTTATATTTTGTGATATAGTTCCTGCATATGCTGCCAATTGCCTGGCATTTATAAAATCCTTTATGTCAGGAATTTCCGCTAAAATAGCTATTGCTGATTCCTCTCCTATTCCTGGAATAGTCAGTAGAAGTTGAAAATTTTCCAACAACTCTTTGTGTTGCTTTAATAATTCACGTATGGAGTTTTTTATTGTTTCTATTTTTTGCTCTATGTTCATTGCAAGGTCTTCCCAAGCATTTGCAACTTCTTTAGGCAGTCTCTCTTTTTTTTCTAAGTGGTTATTTACTAATGTCAATTCATCTTTTAACGCAGCCGAGCAACGATAAAGATGTTTTAATTTTTTCTTTTCGGGAGAAGGTGGTGCCCAGCGAGTTGGTTCCTGCCTTTGGCAATAATCTGCAATAATTTCTGCATCGGTCTGATCATTCTTTTGTCGTACAAGCTTACTCCTCGCATAAGATTTTATGCAATAAGGATTTACAACACTAACAAAATATCCAGCATTGTGAAGAAATTCAGCCAAAGCTTCACCATAACAACCAGTAGCTTCCATACAGGCTTTTACTTCTTCTACATTATGTTTTTGTAGAAAGTCCTGCAAACCTTGAAACCCAGAATCCTCGTTTTTAAAATTCCTTTTCCTAGTTTCACGTTTTCCTTTTTTGCTTATGAATGAAAGAAAAACATCAAAGCGATCTTTTGATATGTCTATTCCTAAAAAGTTGTTGATCATATATAACCCCATACGTTACCATTAAAAATGAAAAGTAAGGCTTACCTTGTGAATACAGAATTAGAACCATTTAGGTTTTTCTACGATACCGTCCAGCCTATACTTTTGAGAAGGGAACTCTTATCTCTTGCACAGATTTTATATCTAAGCCAAATGCTAGAGTTTTTCCCTTCTCCATCTAATGCTTAAGCTTAAAACATTAAATGCTTTTTACAAGATACAAGCTAATTTCAATAATTACTCGTTCCAGTAAACATTATCCTGAGATTTTTGAAGAACTAGAGGATAAAGAATATGAGCAATTTATTCAAAGTGAACTTTCAAAATCCGAGAATTATGTATAAAACAACCGGAAAGATGGTGAGATCAGGTAATCTATGGCTAAGACGTCATACCGCCGCGGTATCTCTTAGCATAGATCCCGCTAACGAGTAGCGGGATGACGATTGTCGGTGAACCTAAGTTACTTTAGCTATAAATATTTAAGAAATTTACCAAATGAAAAAAAAGGCAAAAGAAGCCCCGGTTACTATCTATTTTCAGTATTGGCGTTCTTTAAAGTCTTAAACACTGCAATTTAGCTGCTTTTAAATGCAACTCACCTTAGTTTAAATGTTTAAGAAATTTACTAAGCAGAAAAAAAGGCAAAAGAAACCCCGTGTTAGCTAGTTGTCACTCTCTAACCCTGCAAATCGGCGTTCTATACTGTCTTAAACGCTTTATAAGCGCGTTTTAGCTTATATAGCTAGAAATGTTGTGAAGACATAAGGTACACATAGTGCAAAAAATTAAACATGAGACGCCAAATACCTTGAGTTTTTTTGTCATTTAATCTGTACAGAGAAGATAAATAAATAGCTTCAGTTTCATGATAAGGGGGCTGTTAAGGCTTGTCAAGTGGTTTTTTAGCCACGTTTCCCTGTTATAATGTTTGTTTGCTTGACCTAAGATCCAGGAGTATTTAAACTGAACCCTATATAGTACTAAAAATGATAGGAAATCTAAGCGGAATAGTTGATGAAGTGTGCAGCGATCACATAATCCTGAACGTGAATGATGTTGGCTATATAGTGCACCTTTCAGCCAAAACTTTAAGTGCTTGTGCAATTGGAAGTAGAATCAAATTACTTATCGAAACCTATGCAAATAACAGAGAAAACACTACTCAGCTATATGGTTTCATAAGCAAAGAAGAACAGCAGTGCTTGAGGTTGCTAGTTAAAGTAAGCGGTGTTAGCTATAAAACTGCAATGTCAATTTTGAGTAAATTAACTCCAGAACAGCTATTTTTGGCAATTATGAATGAAGATAAAGTAACACTCAAGATGAGTGGACTTGGCTTGAAACTCATAAATCGAATCATCACTGAATTGAGTGGCAAAGTAAGTAAACTAGAAATAAATAACAATAACTTTAATCCAATTAATGAAGATGCCCTTTCAGCATTGATCAATCTTGGGTATGAAAAAATGAAAGCTTATGATACGATAAAAAAAATACAAGACGAATCGTCAAACCTGGACACTAAGGACATTATTCGCATGGCGCTTAAGGAGCTCTTAACATTATGAAATCAATATCGTGCGGTAAAGAATATACTGAAGATGTGCGCAATATTAACATCAGGCCTGAGCAACTTGATGATTTTGTCGGGCAAAAAGACTTAATACAAAATTTAAAAGTGTTTATAAACGCTGCACAGACGAGAACTGAAGCTTTAGATCACGTCTTATTGTACGGTCCTCCAGGGCTTGGCAAAACAACTTTAGCACAAATTGTTTCTAAAGAATTAAGAGTTAGCTTTCGCGCAACTTCTGGTCCTTTACTTAGTAAAGCTGGGGACTTGGCTGCAGTGCTTACCACTTTAAATGCAAAAGATGTTCTATTTATCGACGAAATCCATAGATTAAATCGCAGCATCGAAGAAGTTTTATATACTGCTATGGAAGATTTTTGCTTGGACATATTAGTAGGTGAAGGTCCATCTACTCGCACTTTAAGGATAGATCTACCACCATTTACGCTAATTGGAGCAACTACACGGCTTGGATTACTTTCTGCGCCACTCAGAGATCGTTTTGGCATTCCTTTGCATCTTGAGTTTTATTCTTTTGAGGAGCTAGTCGATATTATAAAAAGAGGCGCAAGAGTTCTTTCTGCTGAAATTGAAGAGGGTGCTGCACGGGAAATTGCCTGCCGTGCGCGCGGTACTCCAAGAATTGCTTTGAGGTTACTCAGAAGGATAAGGGATTTTGTTGAAGTGAAAGATGATAAAAAAATCACTTATGAAGTCGCTGATTCTGTATTGCTAAAATTGGGTGTAGATAAAATGGGACTCAATAAACTTGATGTGCATTATCTAAGATTTTTATTCAACACCTCAGGACCTGTTGGAATTGACACTATATCTATTGCGCTATCTGAGGATGTTGGCAATATTGAAGAAACAGTAGAACCTTATTTAATCAAAATTAGTTTTGTAAAGCGCACACCAAGAGGACGCGTTCTAACCGACCAAGCAAAGGAGTATTTGAGCTTTCAACATTAAACATCATAATTTATATTGACTAATTGGCATGACATCTATATGTTAACATTTATATATTAAGAATAATGGAGGCATATATGTTAACTAATAGCACTGAAACTGTATCTTTGATTGGAACTTCTTCTAATCTAAATATCAGTCCTTCTGATAATAATCCAATTTCGGATACTAAAAATGTACCTAAATCAACACTGGATGAGAATGTACCTAAATACGTCACTCTTAATAATGAAGAAAAATGAAATGAATTCTTTGTAATGCAGAACAACACTTCTACTACTAACGCAAATTCTGGATTAAGGAAGGAAGTATAGGAAATAGAAGGCTTTTTGGATTTGATGGAATAGGAGATGAGAGTAGAAAAGATATGAACCAAGAAATCAACAGGGGATCTATGGCGAGTGTGTTCAATTTCTAGTCTATTTTTTAGGTAACCAAAAACAGTCTCAATGATAGACCTTTTTCTCAGTAAAATCTTCTCATTTAGCGAAATTAATGTATTTTTCATACCTTTTTTCACCTTGGTAACAAGTTTCAAACCTCGGTCAAACAGCTTCTGAAAAAGCTCTTTTGCAATATAACCTTTGTCACCAAACAAAAGGCCGGTTAATTTTTCCGTCAAATTTGGCACAGGTATCCTATCATCAACATTGCCTTTTGTTAGCGTAAGTGCATGAATTTCACCATTTTCATTGATTACCATATGTAATTTGAAACCAAAAAACCAGCCGTAAGTACTCTTGCTTAATTTTGCAATTCCAGCAAAAACTTTGTTTTTGGATATTCTTTTTGCATGACAAACTGCAATGGGAGTTGTGTCTATATATGAAATTCCAGTGTTTTCTGACTGTCCACAAAGCCAATGCAACAACATTGCTAAATGCCACAAAACCCTAGGCTTTAGAGCAACAAACCTGGTATATGAAGGCAACTTTGGAAACTCTGATTTGTAGAGCAACGTTAGGTAATGTAGATAGAAAGTTTTGAAATTTTTACACGGAGATTGTTGATATAGCAGGATTATTGTCATGATTTCAGAGTGCTCAATTTCCGTTGTTCTTGTGGGTTTTTTACCATTTGGCAGTAGTTTGCCTGCAAAATTTTTCTCTATATCTCTGCAAAAATCATCGACCAAACAAAACAGTTTTGTTATATCTTCCATGGGTAACCTCATCTATTTTTTTATAATTGCTGAGTTTACCCTGTTTTCTGCCTTTTCTATTCTCCTTTAATCCAGAATTCGCGTTAATAGGGTTTGTGAATTTCTGTTACGATAAACTCTGAAATTAGATCATACTCCAAAAAAAGGTGCGCTATTTGTGCTCCACCAATCATGAAGACTTTAGAACTACTTTGGATTGACAAAAACTCTTGCATAGAAGAAATAATAGTGCATTTTACTCCTCTGTTAAAACAAGAATTTAATTTGTCACGAGAAAAAACAACAGGGATACGATCCTTCAATATGTTTTGGGGTATTATCTCAAACGTTTTTCTTCCCATAACAATAACTTGTTTGTCAGTCACCTGACGAAAATGATCTAACTCACTTGGATAATGCCAGGGCAATCCATTATTTATTCCAATTACCCCCTTGGAATCAACAGCCATAATTCCGATAACTATCATCCCTGTAAAGCAGCTTGAGCTACAAAAAATCGCATGTGATCACGCACATTATGCACTCGAAGGAAATCAACCTTGTTGTGCAATGCAGATGATAAAGCAATTGTTTCTAAATCTCCTTTAAAGACAGGTTCTGTAGAAAAAGAAGGAATAAATGACTTTCTAGAATGACCAACCAGAACTTTGCAGCCAAAACTTTGCAATGCTTCTATATTGCGTAAAATCCAGATATTCTGATATAGAGATTTGCCAAAACCAATACCAGGATCAATAATGATCGAGCTTTGATCAAAACCTAGAGCTAGTAATCTATTAATGTTCCTTTCTGCCCAATTATTTATGGTATCAATTGGATCAATGTCACTTAGGATAATGTTGTCACTATATGGTGGTATGGAGAGTGAATGCATAATAACGATACTACATCCACTGCTAGCAATCGCTTTTAAGGTATTATCATCTAGATCTCCCTTCTGATCGTTTACCCAGGCAATGTTGTAGTGCTCCAAAACATTCAAAATAACATCTGGCCAGAAACTATCAATGCTGACTTTAATGTCACCAACTTTCATATATTGATTAAGGTCATCAAGCACTGGTTTTAAGCGTGCATATTCTGCTTTTGGAGTTTGTATTGAAGAGCCAGGTCTTGTTGATTGAGCACCATCAACTATGCTTGCACCATCTGATAACAGCCGCAGTGCCTGCTTGGTTGCTTGATCTGCATCATAATAAAGACCACCATCTGAAAATGAATCAGGAGTAATATTGACAATACCTACAAGCTCTGGTGAAAGCGTAAAACTCCTTAAAAAGCAATCCTTAATGTTAGGGTTAACAGTACCAAACGTTTTGTTAACTACTGCCATAGGGTTCAGCATTGTCATCAAGTGAAGCAAAAATGGTCTGTTTATCAATTCTGGGTGAGGAATCTTAAGGTAGGATGTATCAAGTGTCAGGTTATCCCATAACAAAATATCCAAATCAATAATGCGAGGTGCCCATTTTTCATAGACCTGCGGGCGGCCAATGTCACATTCAATTTGTTTAAGGCCCTTTAACAGCTCTTCGGGAGAAGAAGAACAACTTCCATACACAACCATATTTAGAAATGGCTTGTCCCATTCAGGTGGAGCATCATTTGGTAAAATAGCCTTAGTCTCCAGAACAATTGAAGATTTTAAATTTTTAAAATAGCGCTCCTTTAGTAACTGAGCAGCCTTTTGTAAATGGGAAAAGCGATTCCCCATATTTGAGCCAATAGAAATATAGATCATTAGTTATCTTCCTGTTCTTGCAGTGCATTACAATAGGTGAAAAAGACGCCTCCATGTACATTAGGAACGGGTGGTGCAACTTTGTGAGTAGTTACTCTTACAGAAGAAATAATATGCTTTTTTTGCAGCAAAAGATCATTAATGATCCTGTATATATCATGAGTTAAATGTTCGATTAAATTAAATTGCTTGCTCTGAACAAGAGACTGAATATTTTGTACTATCTCTAGATAGCAGACGGTATCTTCAAGCCGGTCAGTCATAAGCCCTAACGGAGGAGATTTAAAAATAAAATCAACATCAATACTAACTAATTGGGAATGAGACTTCTCTTCTGCACTGCACCCTAAGTGAACCCAAAACCGTAAGTCAGATATAAGAAGATTACATGTAGACATTGCATTCCAACATCACTGAGTTTAAGCTACTTACAACTACTAACACACGCTAGCATTCATCATTCCATCAAGAAAACCCCACAAGAGCCTTGCTCCCTTTTGAGCACCCTGCATAACTTTATCTTGCTCTTTTTCATCTAGATCTTCAATAAGATTTGCACATTCCTCAGAATGCCACTCATCAGCATGCATATGGACCGTAAAAAATTGAAGAGAACGCTCATCACTTATTGAATAGTGTTTTTTTAAACCTTCAATTTTAGACTTAGAAACCTCTGGAGTTTGACGTTCATAAGCGTACAAGGCTCCAAGACCTGCTGCAAAACCTGATCGTACAATATCAAAGTAACCTCAACTAATTCTTGTGTCTCCTTAACTTGTGCATCTTCAAGAAGATCAGATCGTGTTATTCCAAGTCCTTCAGCAAAACGCTTCCATAACTCTGGATGATTTTCATCACCTTGTTCTTCTTCTATCAAATTACCAAGCAAAACCTGTCGCATTTTTAGATCTGGGCACAAAAAATGTATACCACTGATATAACGAGGAAACGCAGCAACATGATGATAATATTCTTTAGCATAGGTTTGTAAAGCTTGCAAGCTTAAGCTTCCTGTATTCCATGATTGGTAGAATGGATGATTTAGTAAGTGCAATTCATCTAACTTGTTATTTAGAGACTTAGTAAATTCCATCATTTCCCCCATTACATTAATATATAGTTCATATACTATAGTTTTCTTATTGTTACGATCATGCTAAGATCAACACAATGGTGGGATTGGTAGGACTCGAACCTACGGCCAATTCGTTATGAGCGAACTGCTCTAACCGACTGAGCTACAATCCCTTTTATCAATATTTATAATACACACAAAAGCAAATTTGTCTATTAGCTTATTTCACTATCAACCCAACTTAGCAGATCATTTGTTGCACCAATTTTGCGTGCAATTTCCTTACCATCTTGAAATATAATCAAAGTAGGTATAGATTGAACCCCATACTTACTTGGCACTTCAGTTTCTCCATCTATATCGAATTTGCAGATCTTAATCTTGCCTTTTCTGTCTTTAGCCAATTGTTCGATACGTGGCATTAGACTTTTACATGGACCACACCATTCTGCCCAAAAGTCTATCAGAACAAACCCTTTATAGTCAGTGACTTCAGATTTGAAATTTTGATCATTTACCGATGTAATATCATCACTCATAAAATACCTAAATTTTTGTAAAATATAGCGTATCTATTAGCAGTTAATCAACTAAATTCTTACCGCAGAGCCTGAAAAATTGCCCCAAAGTGTTTTGCACAAGCAAAAAACTTCTCATAAACTATTACATCTGGTGGTTAAAGATATCCACGTTTTCCCACCCCATTAAATCCAACTCAATACGAGTAGGAAGAAATTCAAAACACTTTTGGGCCAATTCTTTTCTACTTTCACGTTCCAACATTAAATCTAGCTTTTCCTTTATCTTATGGAGATACAAAACATCAGATGCAGCATAACTTTTTTGTTTGTCTGTCAAATTTTCATTTCCCCAATCAGAAGATTGCTGTTGCTTATTTAGTTTGGTATCAAGCAGCTCTAAGCATAACTCTTTTAAGCTATGATTATCTGTGTAAGTGCGAACTAAACGTGAAGCTATTTTTGTGCAATAGCACGGAAGTGCCCAAGTTTCCAAGTAATAACGTATTATGCTTACATCAAATCGCGCGAAGTGAAATATTTTAGTTATATTTTTATCCTCTAATATTTTTCTCAAATTTGGCGCTGTATAATCGTTCTTGAGTTGAACTAAGTGAGCGTTGCCATCATTAAAAGAGAGCTGCACAAGGCATAATCTATCTCTGCTATGAAGTAGCCCCATTGCCTCGGTATCAACAGCTATAGACCTTACATCATCTGGTATTGAACTAGCTGGCAAGTCGTCTTTATATAAAAATATTCCCATAAAGCTTTGTGGAATAATTAAAAACTTATGATAATCAAAAATGAGCCTTAAGTATACGAAAAGATCATAGAAGGAACCACGCAAATTTATGGGCTCTCACATTTTTTATGTACACGGGGTTTACAAATCGCTGTATATGCCTATAATTAAGTAAATTTAGGTTAATTTAATTGCGGGAGTAGCTCAGTTGGTAGAGCGCAACCTTGCCAAGGTTGAGGTCGAGGGTTCGAACCCCTTCTCCCGCTCTTTACTTTCAAAATCATTTCGTCAAAACTTGCTTGACACCCTTCGCCAGTCCCCTTATCATGAAACTGAAGCTATTTATTTATCTTCGCAATCTGTGCAGGTTAATGACAAAAAACTTAGGGTATTTGGCGTCTCATGTTTAATTTTTCGCACTACGTGCATCGCATGTCTTTAAAAATTTTTAGGTTTTTACCTATATAAGCCGAAACGCTCTTACAAAGCGTTTAAGACAGCAAAAAACGTCAAATTGACAAGGGAGAATTTGAATGCTAGCTACTACGGGGTTTCTTTGCCTTTTTTCCTGCTTAGTAAATTTCTTAAACACTTGCGGTGTAGGTTAGTTGCAAGTTAAAAGCAGCTAAATCGCTCTTAATCAAGCGTTTTAGAATAAAAAAACGCCGATATTTTAGCACATAGTAAATAGCCAACCACCACGGAGCTTTTTTTGCCTTTTTTTCACTTGGTAAATTTCTTAAACATTTGTAGCTAAACGACAACCGTCATCCCGCTGCTTGTTAGCGGCTAAGGGATACCGCGAATGAATCGCGGTATGAACGCGAATTCTGGATTAAAGGAGAATAGAAAAGGCAGAAAACAGGGTAAACTCAGCAGTTATAAAAAAATAGATGAGGTTACCCATGGAAGATATAACAAAACTGTTTTGTTTGGTCGATGATTTTTGCAGAGATATAGAGAAAAATTTTGCAGGCAAACTACTGCCAAATGGTAAAAAACCCACAAGAACAACGGAAATTGAGCACTCTGAAATCATGACAATAATCCTGCTATATCAACAATCTCCGTGTAAAAATTTCAAAACTTTCTATCTACATTACCTAACGTTGCTCTACAAATCAGAGTTTCCAAAGTTGCCTTCATATACCAGGTTTGTTGCTCTAAAGCCTAGGGTTTTGTGGCATTTAGCAATGTTGTTGCATTGGCTTTGTGGACAGTCAGAAAACACTGGAATTTCATATATAGACACAACTCCCATTGCAGTTTGTCATGCAAAAAGAATATCCAAAAACAAAGTTTTTGCTGGAATTGCAAAATTAAGCAAGAGTACTTACGGCTGGTTTTTTGGTTTCAAATTACATATGGTAATCAATGAAAATGGTGAAATTCATGCACTTACGCTAACAAAAGGCAATGTTGATGATAGGATACCTGTGCCAAATTTGACGGAAAAATTAACCGGCCTTTTGTTTGGTGACAAAGGTTATATTGCAAAAGAGCTTTTTCAGAAGCTGTTTGACCGAGGTTTGAAACTTGTTACCAAGGTGAAAAAAGGTATGAAAAATACATTAATTTCGCTAAATGAGAAGATTTTACTGAGAAAAAGGTCTATCATTGAGACTGTTTTTGGTTACCTAAAAAATAGACTAGAAATTGAACACACTCGCCATAGATCCCCTGTTGATTTCTTGGTTCATATCTTTTCTACTCTCATCTCCTATTCCATCAAATCCAAAAAGCCTTCTATTTCCTATACTTCCTTCCTTAATCCAGAATTTGCGTTTATAGGGTGTCATCCCAGTGCATGACACTGGGATGACACCATTCTTTTTCCTGGATCCAAGTAGTCAGGGCACTGGGATGACAGCTACCCTGACAATCGTCATCCCGCTGCTTGTTAGCGGATAACGCGGCGGTATGACGTAGAAGTTATACTTTTATGCTTACCAACTTAATAAAATTCCTGGATTCCAGTGTCAGCTACTTTCATGACACCAACAGTTGATATTGGTTTGTTGCTTTGCTAGCCAACTACTAGCTATGCCTCAAGTTTCCTATTCAAAATTTTCAATATCAAATCCAATTCATTTGGATTATCATACCGTATCATAACTTTACCCTTAGAATTGTTGTCATTAATTTTGATCTTTAAACCAAGTTGAGAAGATATAGCGCCTTCTATTACTGTCATATCTTGATTTCTAGTACATCTCTGCTCTTTTTGATTGTTGTTTTGATGTAGGTCCTTTATCAGTTTTTCAGTTTGTCTAACGCTTAAGCCCTGAGAAACTATTTTTTCTGCAATACTTTCCGCATTTTCAACATTAATCAACGCTCTTGCATGACCCATAGACAATTTTTTCTCATTGATCATTGTTTTCACCCTATCAGGGAGCAACAACATCCGAATCATATTGGTTATGTGGCTGCGGCTTTTGCCTATAGCTGAAGCTAATTCCTCATGTGTATAGAAAAACTCATCTATCAGTTTTCTGTAAGCTTCACCTTCCTCTATTGGATTAATATCTTGCCTTTGTATGTTTTCAATAATGGATACTTCCAAGCATTCCTTGTCGCTCAGATCTTTTATGATAACCGGTGCACTATCAAGATTTGCAATCTTGCTTGCTCGCCAACGACGTTCTCCAGCTATTATTTCATAACCATCATCATTTGAATCTTTGCGTACCACGATAGGCTGTATAATGCCACTTTTCTTTATCGAATTTGCAAGTTCTCTTAATGACTCCTCGTCAAAATGTTTCCTCGGTTGAAATTTGCTTGGGTGCAGTAATGAAATAGGCAAATGCTCTTGTCGATCTTCTTTATTATCATAATTATCGCCTATGAGGCCGGCAAGACCTCTGCCTAGGCGTCTATCATCCTTCATACTACGCCCTCGCTTACTAGTTTCTTCTCCTTACAACTGCTCGCGTGCTTTTTTAAAATTTCCCTTGCCAAACTTATATATGCTTGTGCACCAGGACACTTAAGATCATACACAATAGCGGGTTTTCCATGAGAAGGCGCTTCTGATAACCGTACGTTACGTGGAATAACAGTCTCATACAATGGGATGATAGTTTTGTATACTTTATCATTTAAATACTGGCAAATATCGTTTTTAATCTGTTCACTGAGTTTGTTGCGCCTGTCATACATTGTTAACACTATCCCTTCTATTGCCAAAAAAGGGTTTAGGTTATTTCTTTTTATCAGCTCTACAGTTTTAACTAAATGGCTTAATCCCTCCAAAGCAAAAAATTCACACTGAAGAGGGACAATAATAGAATTAGCAGCAGTCAAAGCATTTATGGTTAGAAGCCCAAGTGATGGAGGCAATCGATGATTATATACTCATAATTATCGCGTATCTTCTCTAATGCGCTTTTTAGCACAAATTTTCCTCGCTCAAGTTGCGATAATTCAATTTCTGCAGCTGATAAATCAACTACTGACGAAATTAGTGATAAATTTGGAATTTCCTTTATATTGAAAATTGCCGATTCTATCAATTTATTTTCGCTGCTTAGTAGTATTTTGTATATATTTTTTTCTTCCCTACTACGATAAGAAATCCCGAGCCCGGTGCTAGCATTTCCTTGAGGATCAAGATCTACCAATAAAGTGCTTTTTCCCACAGCAGCAAAGGCTGTCGATAAATTTATACTAGTTGTGGTTTTGCCAACTCCACCCTTTTGATTTACTATTGCAATAATCTTGCTCACGCCTTTTATCTTATGTATAAAATAATTCTATTGTATATATGCAAGAAACTTTTGCATTAGAAAATTTTTTTGTTGTTAACCACACTAAAATTAGACTGTCTTTTTTGCTTTGTGTAACACACTTTGAACCTTGTTTCCTAATTCATTCAGAGTGAATGGTTTTGGCAAAAAGTGAAAATCTTCTATATTGATGTCATCACTCTTTAAAAAAGCATCTTCTGCATACCCAGAAATAAAAATAACGTTGATATTTGGCCTATGGATCAATGCTTCTTTAACTATTTCTGGGCCGCTCACCTCTGGCATGATTACATCAGTGATTATAAGATCTATGTGTTGACTTTTTTTACTGATTATTTCTAGCGCCTCGCCGCCTATGCTTGCTTCTATTACATCAAATCCTTTCCTTTTTAGTGCTTTAGCAATGAATTCCCTTACTGAATCTTCATCTTCAATCAATAAAATTATACCATTACCTTTAATTTCACTTACTACCGGTCTTTCTATTTCTTCACTATCTTCCTCTCTCAGATTTTCATCTGATATGTAAACCATGGGCAAAAATATGCTAAATTTAGTTCCATGATTTACTTTGCTAGCAACATAGATGTATCCTTCAGTTTGTTTAATAATGCCATATACAGTAGAGAGGCCAAGACCTGTACCAGAGGTAATATCTTTGGTAGAAAAAAATGGGTCAAATACCTTTCCAATTGTATCACTTGTCATTCCACATCCAGTATCAATTACTTCAATCACAACATAATTTCCATGTTCGATCGTTTCCTTGTCTGGAGAAAACATATCCTGAGATGTAGAATTTAATGAGTCAATCTTTTGATTAAAGGTTCGTATAGTTAATTCCCCGCCCTTTTCCATAGCAGCACTAGCATTGACTGCTAAGTTAAGTATAACTTGCTCTAATTGTCCTTGATCAGCCCTAACAGCACCCAAGTCTCTACCATAATAAATGTTAAATTTTATATTTTCACCTATTAATCTTTTTATCATTTCATAAAGATTAGCTATAGTTCTATTTACATCAATAATTTTTGGCTGCAAGGTCTGTCTTCTTGAAAAAGCAAGCAATTGTCTTACTAAATTTGATCCACGCTTTGCATTTTGCTGTATCTGTATTATATCTCCAAAAGATGGATCACCAGCTGAATGCTGGAGTAAAAGCAAATCGCAAAATCCTATTATCCCAGTCAATATATTGTTGAAATCATGCGCAATACCACCTGCTAACTGCCCTATAGCTTGCATCTTTTGATAATGCTCAAGCTTTATCTCTAGGTTTTTGTGTTCAGTATTGTCAATAAAATAACAAAGTATGAAGATCATTTTATTATGAAGAAACTTATTGAAATATATTTTTATGTTATTACCGCCGTTGAGCTGTACATCAAAAGACGCATTATTTATTCTATTACTCGAAAAATATTCACGTATTTTCACATGATAACTATCCAATATCAACGTAAAGATTGAATTATTATCTGACCCTGCAAGCTTTATTAGTGCCGTATTTTTCTTTACAAAGTTGCCGTTTATGTCACATTGTGCAATAGCAATTGATGAATTTGCAAAACAAGGGTGTAATTGATAATCAACAATATTTGATTCGGTTGGTGTTATAAAGCCATATATATAGCTATGGTTGTATTTATCACAAAATATAGCAGTGCTCATATAAGCCTTGAATGGAATACCACTTATAGTAAAAAACAAAATTTCATTATCGGTTGTTGTATTGTTATATTTAGATTGAGATACAAAATCACTGATTGAGCTACCTTTTTCCAGTTTTTTCAGTTCAAATATGTCTAAAAATCTTTTATTTACAGATAAAATCACCCCTTTGGCATTTGCAATGTAAGTTCCTATACTGTGTTTTTCTATTAACTCTTCATATATCTGCTCCTTGTTTATCTGTGTTGCTTTTAACACAAAATACCCATCTGGCCTTGCTATTGGCACTAATGATAAATTTAAAATCTTATTACTATTTATAGCAATTTGGGGATTATCTGGTATCGGCTCAAAGAGCAAAAGAAAGTTAGATACTCTATTCTTCTTGTTTAAGGAAATGCATACCTGTACAGAAGAGTTATTTTTTAGTGCATGATAGAGTACTTTTTTGTCTGCTTCTGAAACATCTCCTATTTCAAGAATCTTGTCTAACGTAATGTCATCATCTATATGATCTTTAAACCTTTCGTAGAACCTTGCATCAGCATAAATAACACCCTCATCTTTATGTAAAATAAGGCAAAATTCTGTATTATGATTTAGTGCATTTGCAAATATTGCATTTTGAAATTCTATAGTATTAAGTAGGTATCTGTAGCGTTTTACATTATATATCATAAAGAGAGTTGTTAGAATGCTAACTAATAAATTAATCTCTATATTAATATGCTGACTATATATATCAAAAAAGTAGAGTATCGATATTGCTACTGGAGGTAAGAGCATAATAACTGCCATCACAACAATTGACATTCCATAATTTCTTAGTATGAAATCAACCCTGTTCTCTTTTTTGTTATCTATGTATCTTTTATTCATTATTGTTACTTGGCATTGTTGTACATACGAAAATGTTCTATTATATTGATTTAATTATTATAGATTTATTAACGTCTTTGATAGATAATTATCATCCAAATCTAATTAAGTTCCTTAAATATCAGATATAACAATGTTAATAAGCTAGCAAGAGGATATTATGGAAAAACAAAAAACACAAGCATTTAAATGGTTCTGTGCACTAAGAGATAAGATTATAGAATCTTTCTTATTAATTGAAAAACAATCATCCGCAGAGCCAAAGATCGAAAAGAGAAAGTGGGATCGCCCAGGTGGTGGAGGTGGTGAATCTACAATTATTTTTGGTAATGTTTTTGAAAAAGTTGGAGTAAACGTTTCAAAAGTACACGGAAAATTTGCAGATTCAGCCATTAATGAGATTCCTGGTGCAAGTGAAAGTAACGGAGAGTTTTGGGCAAGCGGTATATCTTTAGTGTCTCATATGCAATCGCCCCTTATCCCTGCAGCACATATGAACACAAGGCTGATATATACTTCAAAACAATGGTTTGGTGGAGGAATGGATTTTACGCCGATATATAGAAATGAAGAAGATTGCAAGTATATTCATGAATCAATCAAAATGACATGTGATAGATTTGATACCGGATATTATCCAAAATTTAAAGAGCAATGTGACAATTATTTTTTCTTACAACACAGAAAAGAGCCACGTGGCATTGGTGGTATTTTCTATGATAATCTGAGTTCTGGCAACTGGGAAAACGATTTTGAGTTCACAAAAGCAGTAGGTGAAGCCTTTTTGGAAATTTATTTGCACATCATACGTAAACATATACAAAAATCTTGGACAAAAGAACAACGAGAAAATCAATTAATAAAACGTGGCAGATATGTAGAATTCAATCTGTTATACGATCGTGGCACAAGGTTTGGTTTAATGACTGACGGCAATCCAGATGCAATTATGATGTCAATGCCACCACTTGTTAAGTGGTTATAGAGAGCTGCTATTAGTAGAAAATAAATCATCATAGTTTAAAATTGTACCATGATAGTGAGCTTTTATATAGGGGGTATAATCATGGGCATAATAGATAATTTTTTAATTAAATCTGTCAAAAACAATAACATAAAAAATGTTAAATTTGCTCTAAGTCTCTACGATATACTAAATAGTTTTAGAAAATTCTTTTCAAAAACTATGTCTTTCAAGAATACAGGATCATTTGATATAAATAATAATCAAGCTTTAAATCAGGCTTTAGGACGTACTACAGATCACAAAATAATGGAATTGCTGATTAATCGTGGAGCTGATATCCACTCAATAGATGAGAATGGAAAGAATGTTATAATTCGTGTTATTGAGAGTTTAGCAGAATCAAAAAATCTAAAATTGGATAGTGAGAAAAACTTACCAGCAGAGATAATTCTTCACCCCACAGTTTCCTTTTTACTAGGAAAAGGCGCAGAGTATTATTCTACAGATGATTTGAGTGTTGAAGCTATACAACAAAAACCTCCTAGAACCTCTGAATATGAGCCAATAACTATGTACGCTGAGGTGAACAACAATGTAATACCACCTCAAAAACCTTCTAGAACTTTTGAGTATAAGCCAAAGAGCACTAATTATGATGCTTTGCCTTCAAAAGAGCCAATTTACGCTGAGGTGTATGATGCTAAGGTTAGTAACTCATTAGGGGAGAATGGTTATTTGAGTGTATCAGAAGAATCTATTTACGCTGAAATATATGATTCACATAAAAAATCCACTGAAAATTTATCATTGGAAGATAGTGGTTATTTGAGTATATCAGAAGAACCTATCTATGAAACTATAGATAATTTTTCAGAACAAAAAAAGCCTACTAGCCTAAAACAGAAAGAGCCAGAACAATCGTCAGAACCTATTTATGCTAGGGTAGATTTGTCCAAGAAAAGAGCAGAAAGAAAAGCAAAAGACATAAAAGCTAATTCTGGAACTTGCCATGGGTTAGTGCAAGATAAAGTGAATGATTGGCAAGTGAAGCTAAATGAGCTAAGTGCTAATAACGCGAATTCTGGATTAAAGGAGAATAGAAAAGGCAGAAAACAGGGTAAACTCAGCAGTTATAAAAAAATAGATGAGGTTACCCATGGAAGATATAACAAAACTGTTTTGTTTGGTCGATGATTTTTGCAGAGATATAGAGAAAAATTTTGCAGGCAAACTACTGCCAAATGGTAAAAAACCCACAAGAACAACGGAAATTGAGCACTCTGAAATCATGACAATAATCCTGCTATATCAACAATCTCCGTGTAAAAATTTCAAAACTTTCTATCTACATTACCTAACGTTGCTCTACAAATCAGAGTTTCCAAAGTTGCCTTCATATACCAGGTTTGTTGCTCTAAAGCCTAGGGTTTTGTGGCATTTAGCAATGTTGTTGCATTGGCTTTGTGGACAGTCAGAAAACACTGGAATTTCATATATAGACACAACTCCCATTGCAGTTTGTCATGCAAAAAGAATATCCAAAAACAAAGTTTTTGCTGGAATTGCAAAATTAAGCAAGAGTACTTACGGCTGGTTTTTTGGTTTCAAATTACATATGGTAATCAATGAAAATGGTGAAATTCATGCACTTACGCTAACAAAAGACAATGTTGATGATAGGATACCTGTGCCAAATTTGACGGAAAAATTAACCGGCCTTTTGTTTGGTGACAAAGGTTATATTGCAAAAGAGCTTTTTCAGAAGCTGTTTGACCGAGGTTTGAAACTTGTTACCAAGGTGAAAAAAGGTATGAAAAATACATTAATTTCGCTAAATGAGAAGATTTTACTGAGAAAAAGGTCTATGTTACCTAAAAAATAGACTAGAAATTGAACACACTCGCCATAGATCCCCTGTTGATTTCTTGGTTCATATCTTTTCTACTCTCATCTCCTATTCCATCAAATCCAAAAAGCCTTCTATTTCCTATACTTCCTTCCTTAATCCAGAATTCGCGTTTAGTATAGTGCTTCAGTGGAATGGAAGTCAATACACCACTTTGCTTTTGTCCTTGTCCAATGTGATTCCGGAATATAGCTGTATAGAACTTCAGCTATACCCTATATTTTACATATCAAATTAATTACTTATATTTTTTCACTAAGATATAAATTGCATCAACATGAAAATTCACGCTTTTTTAGTAGAGATCACCTTATGCTTGATATTTGAAGAGTTAATAAATTATAGGTTAGAATCATGGCAATCAATCAACAAATAAATAAAAATATAACTAAAGAAGAATACTTCAACAATAACGGCAAGGGGTTTAATTCACCACATGTTATAGAAGTTGAAGATTTAAATATTAAAGTAGAAGTTTATTCTCACAATTTAAGAGCAAGTAAAGTTGCTAACATTGAAAGTGAGATAAGAGAAACAGCTACTAATTTTAAAGATGCATTTAAGTTGGAGCCTGGCAGTTCAGAACAAACATTTAAAATTTACATGTTTGATGACAAGGATGATTACACTCACCTTGGCGGAAGCGAGCGTTTCAGTTCTTACCTTGGAGACGAAGGTGGTAAATGTTACTACAAAGGGAAAGCTGACGTTTTTGCTGAAATGTACGTCTACCAGCAAGGTGGCGTTCATAACCTTCAGCATGAATTTGCACATGGTTTAACTTACTTGGCTACAGGAGGCAAATCTTTACCTACAGTATTAATGGAAGGAATTGCAGACTACTTTGAGCATCATTCAGATCATAAATTCAATTCTCAAGGATCAAGTATCGACAAAACTGAAGCTGCAAATTTGGATTTAGATAAAATTTTAAGTTTAGAATACTCAAAGGACAGCGAAGCAAATAGCTTGGTTTATAAAACAGGTCATGCGTTGATAATGTACTTACAGGAAAAGACCCTAGTTTACTAAGAGACTACCTAGATGCTTTACGTCAAGGTGACTCACATAAGTCAGAAAGTTTCTTGAAAGGCATAAAAGGGCATGATGTTGACTTCAAAAGTTGGCTTGCTGAGAATGATACAGAAACTGCAATGGAACACCTTAACGCTTTGCAAGTTATAAAAGGAGATTTTATAGCAACTGGTCAAGAAATAGTGGGTGGAGAAATTAAAAATGTATCCTACTATAAAGCAAATATAGAAAAAATAGATGGAGAAAACGTTGGAAGTTTTTCTCCTGTAGAACACGTTGCGTTTTATGATGTTGCTCGTGCTATAAATAGAGCAACAAATGATACACTTGATATATCAAAGGAATATCATTTCCTTAAGGTAGTAAAAACTTCCGATGGACAGGATAAACTAACTTACTCTGACCAACAAGGTAATGAATATCAAAACAGTCAAGAGTATAAAATGCAAGCTTTGAGGATGCTATCAAAGTATGATGAAAGTTTAGAGAAAACCTATAATGAGGGATTAAAAAATCTGGATGAGCAGAAGCAAATGGAATATCCAAGATAAGTAGAGAATATCGCGAAGGAAAGATTTCTTACAAAGAATATTTAGACAAACATCACTCAATTCCTTCTAAATATCAGGAATTAAAAAGTACCTTACTTGATAAAACCATAAACACTGGCTTAGAACAAGTAAAAGCGACTAAGAACATCGATGTAGAAAAGATGTTAGAAGAGATGATCAATATCGATTCAAACTTGATAAGAGGTACAAATCATATTGATCTACAAGAAGGTAAGATTCTTCCTATGCAAGCTCATGGTCAAGGAGATATGGGTGCACTGTCTATATATGACGGAAATACAAAGCTTGGAGAGTTATTGAGCGAATCAGGATTTTTTAAGCAAGTTGAAGGCCAAACTAAAGAAACTTTCATTTTTGAGGATATATTGCACAACTTAAATACCCAATATGATGGTGGTGCTTACATGGCAGTTACAAAAGAAAATGGTCATTATAAAGCTTCCCTAATAGATGGCAGAACAGTTGAACGTGATGAATACTTTGATGAGGCGCATTTACATGAAAATGAATTGTTGCATCCTAGCACTGGACACATCCAAAAAGATTTAGATTCTCTGCTCCTTAGAGGTACCAAAATTTTGAATCATCAGGATTCAGAGCATGCCCAATATTCTGATGAGCAAAAGGCAAATGGAGTAATTGTAGAAAAAGGAAAACTACTGGATAATAAGGGAACCGACAGGACAGACGACGATGTACACGAAGCGGTTGTAAAACAAGGAGGCGAAAATTTACATACATTCAAAAATATGGGCTTTTATATTACCGAAAAAGGTGATCTATTTATTCATGACCATGGAGCAAACGTAAGGTTTCAACTACCACAAAGTATTACTCATCTAAAATTAGTGGAAAAAGAAGGAACATATAAGCTTGTTCCGGTGACGAAAGATGGAAATGAACATCCAATAGGTATGCCAAATATATCAGATGAATATAGATACATAGATCCAATATTTGCACATGAATATGAAAAGAGAGATTATTCCCATAAACATGTAAATGTGGGCCTTATAAACTTAGAGAAATATGGCTCTGGCAAACTTTTTGCTATAAAGTACGACCCAAATGATTATCACATACAAAGAAACTCCAGCAGTGAAATAGTTAGAATAAAAGATCAAACATATTTCACTAAAGTAAAATTGTTTGATGGTGATGAAGAAATTGGAATGTTGTCTAATAACTTTCACAATTTCAAAGGGAAAATATTCTTTTCTGCTGACTACAACTACAGTTATAACGATTTCCTAGCATCTGTTTCTCCTCAAGTTGAAATTGAAGATATGGGAAATGGAAGTAAAAAAATAACTTTTGATCAAGGCAGTGGCGATATCGGTGATACTAATAGAGGCTACACGGACTATCAGAGAATATTTACAAAAGAGAAACAAACCGAAAGTCAAAAGGGGCAAGTAAGTGAAACTAAGACAGAAGTTCATAGTACTACTAATGTTGTTGCACAAGCTGCTGAAGAGAAAACTGCATCAAACGACAATAGTGAAATGCAGTCTGATCAGCCACAAATTCCAACAAGGGCAAAAAGGTCAGCTTCAGTGGAGGAGAAAGAGCAGGAACAGGTAGTATTAAAAGACACAATTCTCAAAATAGAAAAGAGCTACGAGCAGGACTCAGAAGGGAAGCATAAGGCAAATGTAACGATAAATTATAATGATGTGAAAGCCTTGTATGATAGAGCGGAAGGAGCAGAAAAGCAATCTGTGTTAGATTTTTGGAACAAACTGCACACATCAGATTATAAGGTTGGTGCTTTGCCGGAAGACAAATACTATTTTGAAAAAGGCAAATTCGTAATCCACGATAGTGATACGAAAAAGCTTATAGTGTTACCTGAAGATAAGGTGTCCATCAAGATAATGAAGGATGGTGATAGTTATAGTTTAGCTATATCAAGTGATAATGGCAAAGTAATAAGCAGCATTAGTAAAATAGATAATCCAAATTACGAATTGCTGTCAGATTCAAGTCATTTCAATTTAGGGGAGCAAAATAATATTGTATTATCAGATCAACATCACGAATATAATCTTTATCTAGAGAATGGTTTTGTGAAAATGTTCGATTGCACAAGCGATCACATTTATCACGACCACAACTCGGCCTATATCTAATACATACAAGGAGGGCAGTGCCCTCTTCTTGTCATTCCAGTGTCAAGCACTGCCGTCTTGGATGGAAACCAGCGTCACGCCCTGGAATGACAGGGTTTGTCATCCGAGTAGCCCCTTCGGTGTCATCCCAGTGCCCAGACACTGGGATCCAGAAAACTTAACTTTAAATAAGTGGCTGCATAATAAAGGCTGGATTCCAGACTGGAATGACATCATCTGCTACACACTTGAATGACAAGAGAAGAATTCTGAAACAACAAGTTTCAAGGAAATCTTATGTAAAATCTAGCATTAACAAAAATTATACTATTTTCATGCATGCTATGGTTTTTGTAATTAATGAAGTGTGATATGCCAGCTAGTTTAAAATTTGAAAGTGCTGCAGGAACAGCAGCAGCAACTCTGACAGAAGTCAAACTTGTAACTTTGACAGATAATACGGGTAATGAATATACTTTGGATATAACCACAAATGATCTCAAAGTGGGATATACACCAAATGGTGGTCAAATAACAGAGCACAAAATAACTGGTCTATCAACAGCTCTGGGAAGTTTACTTAGTACAAAAGATAATAATGAATCAGTTCTAGTAGATACATTAGGAAACTTTCTTGATAGCCCAGATAAAGCAAAGTATGATGGTCAAAATAACCAAACAGTAAAGGAGTTCTTAGTAGGTAAAGGGCTAAAAGGAGATAAAGGGGATACTGGTCCTAAAGGAGCAGATGGTAAAGATGGAGCTCAAGGGCTAAAAGGAGATAAAGGGGATACTGGTCTTAAAGGAGCAGATGGAACAAGTCCATCAGCTGCTGAAATAGCTGCTGAGAAAGCCTTACAAGAGTATGTAACAAAGATAAGCATAGAAAGTCCAGAATTTAAAAGAGCTGTGCAAGAGGAAATGTCACAACCATCCTTTGACATTCCAACAAGTGATGATGCTGCACTTAATTGGACTTGGTAATCCAGCGCTAGATCCAAGTAGTCACGCTACTTGGATGACGTCATACGGTCCTCGGATGACGGAAAAAGGACTCGGATAACACCCTACAATGTCATTCCAGCGCGTGACGCTGGAATCCAGCCTTTTCATAATCATTAAAATGTTGTATTTTAACATAAAACGGCTACTTTTATGCTTACCAACTTAATAAAATTCCTGGATCCCAGTGTCTGGGCACTGGGATGACACCCTACTTACGCAAATTCTGGATTAAGGAAGGAAGTATAGGAAATAGAAGGCTTTTTGGATTTGATGGAATAGGAGATGAGAGTAGAAAAGATATGAACCAAGAAATCAACAGGGGATCTATGGCGAGTGTGTTCAATTTCTAGTCTATTTTTTAGGTAACCAAAAACAGTCTCAATGATAGACCTTTTTCTCAGTAAAATCTTCTCATTTAGCGAAATTAATGTATTTTTCATACCTTTTTTCACCTTGGTAACAAGTTTCAAACCTCGGTCAAACAGCTTCTGAAAAAGCTCTTTTGCAATATAACCTTTGTCACCAAACAAAAGGCCGGTTAATTTTTCCGTCAAATTTGGCACAGGTATCCTATCATCAACATTGCCTTTTGTTAGCGTAAGTGCATGAATTTCACCATTTTCATTGATTACCATATGTAATTTGAAACCAAAAAACCAGCCGTAAGTACTCTTGCTTAATTTTGCAATTCCAGCAAAAACTTTGTTTTTGGATATTCTTTTTGCATGACAAACTGCAATGGGAGTTGTGTCTATATATGAAATTCCAGTGTTTTCTGACTGTCCACAAAGCCAATGCAACAACATTGCTAAATGCCACAAAACCCTAGGCTTTAGAGCAACAAACCTGGTATATGAAGGCAACTTTGGAAACTCTGATTTGTAGAGCAACGTTAGGTAATGTAGATAGAAAGTTTTGAAATTTTTACACGGAGATTGTTGATATAGCAGGATTATTGTCATGATTTCAGAGTGCTCAATTTCCGTTGTTCTTGTGGGTTTTTTACCATTTGGCAGTAGTTTGCCTGCAAAATTTTTCTCTATATCTCTGCAAAAATCATCGACCAAACAAAACAGTTTTGTTATGTCTTCCATGGGTAACCTCATCTATTTTTTTATAATTGCTGAGTTTACCCTGTTTTCTGCCTTTTCTATTCTCCTTTAATCCAGAATTCGCGTTTTTTAAGTATACGCGCTAAAGTTAAAATCCGACCGGGACAGCCGCAATAAAGTAGATAAGCCTAAACGCCATCATGTCTTTAGGAGAGTTTACTAATGAAAGTTCTTAAGTTGACGCCATTGGCTGAACGGATACGATTTATTTCAGTGCATGAGCTGGTCCTTTTCGGATTTTAGCGCTGTGTACATAACTGCACGAACGTCTAGTTTAGGGGTAAGAAAAATTAGGGCCTGCAAATTAATCCAAACACATAAGTGTGGTGTTACCACCGAATGCTGTAGTGTTAACACTTACAACTTTTTCTGTAGAAAAACGCTGTAAATAATGAGGACCACCAGCTTTTGGCCCAGTGCCAGATAGTCCTCTACCACCAAATGGTTGTATTCCAACTGCTGCACCTATCTGGTTACGGTTGATGTAAACATTTCCAACTGATATTTTTTTGCTTATTAAATCGATCTGATTTTGTATACGGCTCTGCAAAGAAAATGTAAGCCCATATCCTGTATTGTTTATATCACTTATAACTTCATTTAATTGTGACTTGTTAAAACGTATGATATGTAAAATAGGACCAAATACTTCTTGCTTTAATTGCGAAATTTTTTGTATCTCATAAATATATGGAGGAAAGAAATAACCATTATGAGAATTTGTATCCATGGGTACTTTAAATAACAGATTTGAATCTCCGTCCTCTGACATTTTTTGCGTATGTTGAGTTAGCATATCGATAGATGCTTTGTCAATTATTGGACCAATATCAGTACTAAGTTGTATTGGGTCACCAATCTTGAGTTCTTGCGCTGCACCGCATATCATTTTTATCTGCTTCTCTGCTATGTCCTCTTGAATAAACAGCACTCTAAGTGCAGAACAGCGTTGGCCGGCGCTGTGAAACGCAGAAAGTACAACATCCATAGCCACTTGCTCTAAAAGAGCAGAGCTATCAACTATCATAGCATTGAGCCCTCCTGTTTCAGCAATAAGTGGTACGATAGGACCATCCCTATTTGCAAGCATTTTATTGATTATTTGAGCAGTTTGTGTTGAGCCAGTAAAAGCTACTCCGGCAATTCTATTGTCTGGAACTAATATTTTGCCTAAATATCCACCATCCCCAGGAATGAGGTGTAACACATTTTTTGGTATCCCAGCTTCGTGTAGTATCTTAACAGCTTCATAGGCAATAATCGGCGTTTGCTCTGCCGGTTTTGCCAGCACTGCATTACCTGCTGCAAGTGCAGCTGAAACCTGCCCAATGAAGATAGCAAGTGGAAAATTCCACGGTGATATACACAGGAAAACTCCCCTACCTTCAAAAAAGATGAAGTTATCTTCACCTGTTGGACCTGGCAATTTTTTCCAGTCGCTCAGTTCATTTTTTGCTATCGTTGCGTAGTAACGTAAGAAATCCACTGCCTCTCTTACTTCTGCTATTGCATCGGATAAAATTTTTCCTGCTTCCACAATCAGAATGTAAATTAACTCCTTCATCCTTTCCTCAAGCAAATCTGCAGCTTTTTCGAGGTATTTAGCGTGCTCTACTGCTGAAACATTCTGCCATTCAGTAAAAGCATTATGTGCTATTTCAAGAGCGTTTAAAGCTTGAACACTTGTTGTATTTGACACTTCTCCAATTACATTTTCTAAATGTGCAGGATTCACCACTTCAGTAAATTTGGCATCATCAAAAAGTGACTGTCCGTCAATTATTGGCCCAATTTGCCATTTTTTTTCACTAAAGCTCTTTATATCATCTGCAAATTGTGAGACTATCACCGAGTCACTAATATCCATTCCCAAAGAATTTTTTCTTTCTGGTCCCAAAATATCTTGTGGTAATGGAATGCCTGGATGAGATTCATAATTGAAACTTATAGCTTTTTCCAGTGGATCTGAAATTAACTCATCAATTTTAATGTTAGAATCATTTATTTGATTAACAAACGAACTATTAGCTCCATTTTCAAGAAGGCGTCTTATAAGATAAGGCAACAAGTCACTATGTTTACCAACTGGTGCGTAGACACGACAGCTAACATTTGTTGCAAGCTCTGACATTGCATAATCATATAAGTCTTTTGCCATGTCATGTAAACGTTGAAATTCAAATCCAGGATGATTTTTATCAGCAAGCTCCATGATAGAAGCAAAAGTATAGGCGTTATGAGTTCCAAAGCATGGGTAAAAGCTGTTTGGTTTACTCAAAAGTTTCTGTGCGCACGCGAGGTAAGATACGTCAGTATAGCTTTTTCTTGTAAATACTGAGTAATCATTTAATCCCAATTCTTGCGTACGCTTGATTTCTGAATCCCAATATGCACCTTTTACAAGTCTGACCATAATTTTATGATTTGATCGAATAGCAACATCCTCTACAAAGTCAAGAACAGACAAAGCACGTTTTTGATATGCTTGTACAGCCAAGCCGAGCCCTTCCCACTCAGAAAGTGATTCATCAAGCCGTAATTGTTCAAACAAGATTAAGGAAATTTCAAGCCTTTCTGTTTCTTCTGCATCTATGCATAATGAAATGTTGTATTTTTTTGCTTCATGACAAAGCTCTAGCAGTTTAGCTCTCAACTCTTCAGCTATATTATCGAATTGACCAAATTCATAACGTGGATGTAACGCAGACAATTTGATTGAAATTCCATGCGATTTAAAACAATCATTTATTTCAGTGGATTCACCTATAGCCTTTATTGAGTACATGTATGAATTAAAATACTCTTCTGCATCTTCAGCTGTGTGAGCAGCTTCGCCAAGCATATCAAAAGAGTATAAAAACTTACTATTGTCATCTAGTTTTGCATACCTTAAAGCTTCTTCTATGGTTTCTCCAACAACAAAATGATTACCAAGCATAGACATTGCTTGTTTTACTGCTTTGCGAATGATCGGTTCTCCTAAATTCTTAAGTAACTTAGAAATTGCGTAATAGAACTTCGAATCGCCTTCATTATCTCTCAATATACTGCTACCTATCATCAAGCTCCATGTGGAAGCATTGACAAATAACGAAGAAGAGTGCCCTAAATATTTATTCCATTCCTGATTGGCAATTTTATCTTTGATTATTTCGTCTATTGTATAATCATCTGGTATTCTAAGTAGCGATTCAGTAAGGCACATCAATGCTATTCCTTCATCATTGGAAAGCGAGTATTGCTGCATAAAGGAATCTACAATACTTAATTTATTGTGTTTGATTTTTTCAATAACTTGTTTTGCAATATTATAAATTCTACTTTTTGAATCGGCTGAAAGCTCTGCTTTTTCTACAAGATAACGTATATAACTCTTTTCATCAGTACGATAAAATCCTTGTAAACGTTTTCTCAATTCGTTAGGTTCTTGTATAGAGGTAATCATAATTATCTATAAAACACCCTTGCTATATGTAAGGTAAAATTATATCATAACTTCGCGTAGAATAAATTATTATTTATAAAAGGCTAGGGAAAATCCAAACATGAGCCGCAAGTGCAGTTTTGTGAGCCTTCTTTCGCTCTTCAATCTTTCTTGAAATTCCTGCCTTTCTGATAAAAATTTCCATACACGATATACGAAAATAAAGTTGTTGACTTTAGGGTAAAACTTAGTAGCATAAAATAAGAATTATATTTATAACTTAAAGTTTGTTGCGTTCGATGTACTACAAGCATTCTAATTTTATTATTACTTCTCTCATACTCATCGGCTAAAGCCGATACACATCTTCATAATTATTTTCATTGTTAAAATTTTTAAATAATCAATAAAGTGAGGTTCTTATGCTTGCTCTTAAACACAAATGTTTGCCATTTTTTATGTAGTTTTTTTCCATTATCTTTTTTTGCATATCAGTTTATCTTACGTCTTTGGCCTGGACTAATGATGCATCAGATCATGGATCAGTTTGCTATAGATGCTAGCCATTTTGGAATACTTGCAGCATTTTATTATTATGGTTATTCAGGAATGCAAATACCAGTTGCAATTTTACTAGATAGATTTGGTGCACGATATATTGTTTTTATGTCTGCTATGTTTTGTGGTATTGCTACTCTAATGTTTACATATACAGATAATTTCTACTTAGCAGCATTAAGTAGATTTTTGATAGGGGCATGCTCTGCAACTGGATTTTTAGGTGTTTCTAAAGTAGTTTCAGAATGGTTTCCTAAAGATCAATATACAAGGATGATAGGTTTTTCATTCACCTTGGGACTTATGGGTGCAATTTATGGAGGCAAACCTATAGGTTTATTAATAGAAAATCATGAATGGCAAAGTGTTGCCTTAACACTTGGGGTAGTATCAATAATAATTGGCTTTATAGTATACCTTGCTTTGCGTTCACCACAAAACACAAAAGTTATTGCTTCAGACGAGCAATGTAAAATGGGTAATTTGAAATCTATTCTTACTTCTCGACTGATCTGGTATTTGGCCCTTTCTAATTTTCTGATGGTAGGCTCATTGGAAGGATTTGCTGATGTTTGGGGAGTTGCATATTTAACGACCGCTTATAACTTAAACAAAGGTGATGCAGCAGGTATTATATCATTTATATTTTTCGGTATGCTTTTTGGTGGACCATTATTAGCTTTGGTCAGCAGAAAATTGGGTAACTATACTGTTATTGCAATGTGTGGACTTGGTATGGCATTGGCTTTTACATTATTATTAATGAGCAAAACATATAACACACTTGCACTATCCTGTCTCTTTTTCTTTGTAGGGATTACGTGCTGTTACCAAGTTATGGTGTTTGCTGTAAGTAGCGAATTAGTAGCAACAAAGAATTTAGGAATCGCTGTAGCATTTTTAAACAGTATAAATATGTTAGGTGGTTCATTTTTTCACACCGTGATAGGCAAAATCCTAGACTTATCTTGGTCTGGAACTTTAAGTGAAGATGGGGTTAAGTTGTATGATCTTTATGCTTATCAATATGCTCTTAGTACCATTCCAATTTGTGCTTGTTTAGGTAGTATAATAGTTTTGGTTATAAGTATGAAAGCAAAAAAAACTAACCAACAAATAGTTGGTTAGTTTTTTATACTCATCTCTGCAGAAATAAAGACAGTAACCTGACAGCAGAGAAGGATTTCAAATAAAAAAATAACGATTAAAAAATTATCAACACGAAATTGCGTGTTTACTTAAAACTTACAGACAATAAACTTTCAATACTGCTATACTCTTACTGCAATAACTTTAAAAGGATTGTACAAGTATGTAGCTTAACACTCCACCATCCATCAAGTATTTAACCTCAGTTGCAGTTTGTACACAGCATTTGAGTTGAATTGATTGTTCAGAACTATCCTTTCTTTTGATGATACATTCTAAATTTCCGCTTGGCACTATTTCACCTTTTATGCTTATTATCTCACTACCATCAAATATCTTTCTGGTTATTCCATTTTGGAATATAAGTGGAAGAACACCCATACCGACTAAGTTAGACCTATGTATACGCTCAAAGCTTTCTGCAATTACAACTTTAATCCCCAACAATAAAGTACCTTTTGCTGCCCAATCCCTACTTGAACCTGTGCCATACTCCTTTCCTGCCACAATGATGAGAGGAACATTACTTTCTTTGTAGCGCATTGCTGCATCAAAAATCGACATAGTTTCTTGAGAAGGAATATATTTTGTATAGCCGCCTTCGATGCTTACCATTTCATTTTTTATTCTAATGTTAGCAAAAGTCCCACGCATCATTACATTGTGGTTACCACGACGAGACCCATACGAATTAAAGTCCTGTGGCTCAATTCCAAGATTTTTTAAATATATACCTGCAGGACTACTTGAGGCAATATTTCCAGCAGGGGAAATGTGATCAGTGGTTACGCTATCGCCAAACATTGCCAATATTTGTGCACCTTTTATATCGATTTTATTATTTTTAGGTGATAAATTATCAAAATAGGGCGGATCTTGTATGTAAGTGCTGTTTGCATCCCAATTATAGATTTCACTTTTTTCACACTTTATCTTTTGCCAATGTATATCACCAGAAAAAACATCCTTATACTTTTGTATAAACATCTCACGTGTTACCACATTTTTAACACAATCTTCGATTTCATTGTTTGTTGGCCATATATCCTTGAGGTATACGTCACTTCCATTCTTATCTTTGCATATAGGATCTTTTGTCAGGTCAATTCGTACAGTGCCTGCAAGTGCATAAACAACAACAAGCGGCGGAGATGCCAAGTAATTATCTTTGACTAACGGATGAATTCTTCCTTCAAAGTTACGATTACCAGATAAAACTGCAGCAACAGTTAAATTTTTGTTTTTAATGCCATCTTCTATATCTTTATTAAGTGGACCAGAATTCCCAATGCAAGTTGTGCAACCATATCCAACTAGATTAAAACCCAAAGCATTTAGATCTACCTGCAATCCAGACTTTTCTAAATATTCTGTTACAACTTGTGACCCTGGAGCAAGAGAAGTTTTAACCCAAGGCTTTGATTTTAATCCAAGTTTAATTGCATTACGAGCTACAAGACCTGCAGCAATCATCACACTTGGATTTGAGGTATTAGTGCAGCTTGTTATTGCTGCAATAACTACACTTCCATCTTGGAGTTTATCGTTTTCCTTTGACTCATTAACTGAAAATGATTTAGAAAAAGACTCTGCCACTTGTGAAAGAAAAACTTTATCTTGTGGTCTTTTGGGACCAGCCATTACTGGTTCCACGCTCGATAAATCAAGTTCTAGTGCGTCAAAAAATGCTAACTCATTATTGCCACGCCACAATCCTTGCTCTTTCGCATAAGCCTCAACTAGCTTTTCTGACCTTCCGGTTAAGCTTAAATAATCTAGCGTTTTCTGATCAATTGGAAAAAATCCACAAGTTGCGCCATACTCCGGGGCCATGTTTGCTATAGTGGCTCTATCTGCCAAAGATAAATAATCTAAACCATCACCATAAAATTCTACAAACTTACCAACAACGCCTTTTGTTCTTAGGATATTGGTAACCGTCAGCACTAAATCAGTTGCAGTTACTCCTTCCGGCAGTCTGCCAGTTAATTTAAATCCAACTACTTCTGGAATCACCATACTAATTGGTTGACCAAGCATCACGGACTCGGCTTCTATGCCTCCAACACCCCAACCAAGGACTGATAATCCGTTAATCATTGTAGTATGACTGTCAGTACCAACTAAAGTGTCAGGATATATGACTCCATCATCATTACACACAACTTGCGCTAAATACTCAAGGTTTACTTGGTGGCAAATCCCTGTGCCAGGCGGCACTACTCTAAAATTTGTGAAGGACGATTCCCCCCACTTTAAAAATTGATATCTCTCCAAATTTCTTTTTACTTCTAGCTCAACATTCTTACTGAATGCGGAAACACTTCCATAACTATCTACTTGAACAGAATGGTCGATCACAAGATCAACGGGCACAGACGGATTTATGCTACTTGGATCACCTCCATTTTTCTTGACATAACTCCGCATTGAAGCTAAATCAACAACAGCAGGAACCCCTGTAAAATCTTGCATCAACACCCTTGCTGGTTTATAGCTAATTTCGTGATTAGTGTGTTTATTAACGCAGCCTGCTAGTACTCTTATATCATCCAGCCTTACGTTTACTCCATCTTCATTGCGCAATAAATTTTCAAGCAGCACCTTAAGTGAGCAGGGCAATTTAGTCACATCTATTCCTAAAAATTCACTAGCACTACTTAGGCTAAAATAGTTGTATGACTTCCCGTCAATGTTTAAAGTCGTTTTTGCGTTTAAAGAATTATTCATCCTGTGTAACCATTTTTAAGTAAAAAATCAACTAATGATGTCATTCCAGTGCGTGACACTGGAATCCAGCCTATTTCATCATAGACATTGTTTTTGACATATGTTCCTAGGATCCCCTGCAAATTGTATGACTTGCAAACACTTCTATACCTGGATCCCAGTGTCACGCACTGGGATGACAAGAATAATTTGCACCTGGATGACAAGGATGAAGTACATTTGGATGACAACTGAATATATAGATCACATTCAAAATTATTACGCATATTCTTCCGTATTTCAGACATTTCTTCTTTTGCCAACTAAGTAGTACAGCTATTTTTTAGCTATACTACAATATATTAGTTAAAATTGGAATTACTACCGTTACTTTTTTGTTGTTGACCTTGCTGCTCATACATAGTTTCAAAATCTATAGGATCTAGCATCAGTGGGGGAAATCCACCACTACTTGTAACTCTTGCAATTATTTCTCTTGCAAAAGGGAAAAGAAAAGTAGGTCCGCCAATAAACAAAGCTTGTCTTACCTCTTCCTCACTCAACTCTTTTAAATTTTCTATTGAAAAAATGCCACAATATTTCGTCTCACAAATGAAAGCTACGCCATCTTTTATGCCTTCATCTTTTACCGTTGCTTTGACTTCTATATGCAAAGTAATTTCATGGAAAGATTTTTCTTCATTCACTTCTTCTTTGTTTTTCGTCCCTTCTAATTTTGCTGAATTGATATTAACCATTACATTAATATCTGGAGCTTTGCTAGAAGAAAGGAATGGCGAATTCGGATTCTCAAACGATAGATCTTTAACATATTGACCGTGAATTCTCATTTTTTGTTGTGGCATTTCTTACGTCTCCTTTAATTAAGTTGAGATATTTAATACTTTCTTATATAATATATTCATTTACAAACGAATAGCAAACCTGATTATAAGTTGATATGAAAAACATATTTTCATTAATAATTAATAATGTTCGGATACTTTATATGCCAAGGAGTTAAGTTACTATGATAGAGCTTGTAATATATGCTTTATTAGCGGCGTTCATTTTTTCACGTTTGTATAATTCTTTAGGAAGGTCAGCCAACCTCAACCTAAAAAACCTAACTAGTGTATTGGATGTAAGCCGAAGTAGAGAAGATGTAGTAGAAAACTTTGAGGGTTACATTGATAGCAACAACAAAAGTTCAATAAAAGTTACTTATGAACAAATATTACAAAAAAACAAGAACTTCTCCATTTCCCACTTTATAGAAGGTTCAAGCATAGCTTTTGAATTAATAATAAAGTATTTCAATCAAGGAAATCTGTCCCAGTTAAAATCTCTCTTGGATAAAGATTTATACAACAACTTCGTAGAGAAGATTAAACATCGTAAAGAGGTGCACGAGTCTATAATTGTTTCTGTCGTTTCACAAAAGATTTTAGAAATAAAGCTAGTAAAAAATGTAGTGTTTATTGCAGTATATTTCCTTTCAGAGCAAATTAACTTTATTAAAGATAGCTCAGAAAATATAATATCAGGTAGTACATCCACCATTAATAAAGTTGAGGATGTATGGCAATTCAAAAAAAATGTTAATTCATCAGACCCAAGCTGGTTGCTTGTTTCTATTCACTATAAAAAGACAAGTAACGATAAGACAAATGATAAGTAAGATGAGTTTTATTTGAAATGGAAAGCAAGCTACGCGAAATAGTACTTGACACTGAAACGACAGGTCTTGACACTGAATCTGGTCATCGAATTATTGAAATAGGGTGTGTGGAATTAATTAACCGCATTCCAACAGGTAAAGTATTCCATCGGTACCTTAACCCAGAAAGAGATATACCTTATCACTCGTTTAAGATTCACGGTGTTAGTGAAGAATTTTTAGAAGATAAACCATTATTTTCAGATGTTGCACTTGAATTTCTTGACTTTATATCTAATGATATTTTGGTAATCCACAACGCTGAATTCGATGTTAAGTTCCTTAACATGGAGTTAAGCAAGCTGAATGCTGGGTTAATTTCCTCAGATAGAGTGCTAGATACATTACCTCTTGCGAGGAAAAAATTCGCAGGATCACCTGCTTCTTTGAATGCATTATGTAAGCGTTTTGATATATCGCTAGAGAATAGAGAATTGCACGGAGCACTAATTGATGCTCAATTGCTTGCAAAGGTATATGTTGAACTTACAGGAGGGTTACAAACCTTTCTGTTTGATAATGAATGCAATCAGGACAGTAACTCTACATTCGTTCAGCATAAAGTGCGTAATCTAACTCCCAGAGAACATTCACCAAATAGTGAAGAAATTGATGAACATAAGAAACTGTTAGACAAAATTAACAATACACTTTGGAATAAATATATTGAATAGATCAACCAACAAAGATACAATTTAATTTTACTGAGAGCACCCTAATGGTAAGGTTTATAAGATTGTTATCTAATATGCTAGTAGCATTAGCAGTCGTTTTTTTAGGTTATTGTTATTTCACTAAAAAAGGCATATTTGCCCCAGCAGCGATTCACAACGCAGAAGTTAAGATAGGTGGGGATTTTTCTTTGATTAACCAAGACGAGCAGATAGTACGCAGTAGTGATTTTAAAGATAAATACATGATGATTTTCTTTGGGTTTTCCTCATGCAAAAGAATTTGCCCTATGAACCTTGGGATAATTTCAGAAACACTTGCAAGGTTAGATGAGAAAACTAACAACAAGCTACAAACATTTTTTATCACAGTTGATCCTGAGCGCGACAGCACGGAAAGACTTAAAGAATTTCAGCAACAATTTAACCACAGAATACAAATGTTAACTGGTGAAAGAGAAAAAATAGACGAAGTAATTGCAAAGTATAAAGTATATGCTAGCAAAGTTGGTGGAGAAGAAGAAATCAACCATTCTTCAATAATGTACCTTATTGGCCCTGGAGGAAAATATGTTACACACTTTGCAGCTGATTTAAATTCAGACGAAAGTCAATCTGATAAGATTTTGGCTGAGATAAGAAAATACGTAAACTGAATTATAGATTTTTCTGTTAATTAGTCGAGCATGCAACTGCATGAGCATTATGATTTGAGAGCAATCTCCATGGGAAGACACACACAACTGTACGAACGTTGTAGTTTGGGAGCAATTCCCACTAGTGGGGTGTCATCCCAGTGCCCAGACACTGGGATGCTTTGTTGCATCGCTACTTATGAAAGGCTAACTATAGTTAGGATTATAAGCAACCTATTGAAAATCTTGTTTTTTTGCAATCAATCTGATCAAATTTAAGAATAGTAACTTGTTATTTATATTAATAAATTTAATTCTATTGAAAATAGCTAAAGCATTGAAATTCTTGAATTTTAGCCGGATTGGTAAATGGTAGTGAAATTTCTTTTACTCAAATTTAGGTATTCATTGACTGTTCTTGTTATAAATACCAGAATAATAAGCTACTGATATTCCCTATCTTTTTTATCTTTAATCCATCATAGCTAGCGATGCAACAAAGCCCACTGGGATCCAGTTTCTATGCAACTTAATTAAAAACGTTTGTTTTAGCGTAAGACAACTACCTTTAGCTCATCAGCTCAGTTATAAGCAAAATTTCTGGATTCCAGTGTCAAGCACTGGAATGACATCATCTGTTGTGCAATTTACCTTCAAAAATGAATGTTCGTACAGTTAGTGCGACCCGAAAGTCGTGATTTTGTGATGGTTAAATTCCATTTTCCCTAGACATCGGGGGTAATGTATGTCTCACATTTTAGAGAGTGGCAACCTCTAGGATGCAAGCATGAGATAAAAGCAGGTAACACTAAACCTTATAACGCGAATTCTGGATTAAAGGAGAATAGAAAAGGCAGAAAACAGGGTAAACTCAGCAATTATAAAAAAATAGATGAGGTTACCCATGGAAGATATAACAAAACTGTTTTGTTTGGTCGATGATTTTTGCAGAGATATAGAGAAAATTTTGCAGGCAAACTACTGCCAAATGGTAAAAAACCCACAAGAACAACGGAAATTGAGCACTCTGAAATCATGACAATAATCCTGCTATATCAACAATCTCCGTGTAAAAATTTCAAAACTTTCTATCTACATTACCTAACGTTGCTCTACAAATCAGAGTTTCCAAAGTTGCCTTCATATACCAGGTTTGTTGCTCTAAAGCCTAGGGTTTTGTGGCATTTAGCAATGTTGTTGCATTGGCTTTGTGGACAGTCAGAAAACACTGGAATTTCATATATAGACACAACTCCCATTGCAGTTTGTCATGCAAAAAGAATATCCAAAAACAAAGTTTTTGCTGGAATTGCAAAATTAAGCAAGAGTACTTACGGCTGGTTTTTTGGTTTCAAATTACATATGGTAATCAATGAAAATGGTGAAATTCATGCACTTACGCTAACAAAAGGCAATGTTGATGATAGGATACCTGTGCCAAATTTGACGGAAAAATTAACCGGCCTTTTGTTTGGTGACAAAGGTTATATTGCAAAAGAGCTTTTTCAGAAGCTGTTTGACCGAGGTTTGAAACTTGTTACCAAGGTGAAAAAAGGTATGAAAAATACATTAATTTCGCTAAATGAGAAGATTTTACTGAGAAAAAGGTCTATCATTGAGACTGTTTTTGGTTACCTAAAAAATAGACTAGAAATTGAACACACTCGCCATAGATCCCCTGTTGATTTCTTGGTTCATATCTTTTCTACTCTCATCTCCTATTCCATCAAATCCAAAAAGCCTTCTATTTCCTATACTTCCTTCCTTAATCCAGAATTCGCGTTATAAGTCTTATTACTAACTGGACTCACTATTCTTCCAGCACGCGAGGGAAATGATGCCATTGATGAGTATGGTAATGAATATAAGCTTAAATTAGTAAATGCTCTTCTTACAAAAAGCTTTTCTACTCATCATCATATGAATCCGACAATAATTGCAAAATACCGAAAGGTGGATTGGGTATTTGCTATTTATGAAGGAATAGAGCTAAAAGAAATATATAAATTAACGCCGCAAGACCTTGAACCATATTATATTACATGGGAAAAGAAATGGCATGATACTGGTAGTAAAGACATCAATAATCCCAAAATTCCTTTAAAATACGTCAGAGATAAAGGTAAGCTCCTTTATCATTGTGATGAAAGAGTATGTGACCGCCACTAACTTCCTCCATCCCAGGTTGATTTTAAATTGTCCGGAATGCTGTATTATTTAAAATCCTAACATTTAACTCTTTTTTTGATAAACTTGTTTATTTGCTGTTTATTAAAATTTTCACTTCAAAATTTAACCTCACCAAAAGTATAAGAAGCCTGTCTAATGAAAAATTTGCAGTCCTTGACCTTCTATAGCTAACCCAAGAAAGGTTTCCCTATGTCATACCGCCGCGGTATCTCAGCATAGATTCCGCTAACAAGTAGCGGAATGACGAATTTGTTGTTTTTCAAATTATCGGTAAATCTAAGTCACTTTAGCTATAAAATTATAAGTTATTGATATTTTTGCTCTTTTTTATCCTTAATCCAGAATTCGGATTAGTAGGGTGTCATCCAATTCTCAATGGTAAATTAAGAAGGATCTGCGTAGCTAGGGATATAATTGTTCCACTTTCCAATCGCTTCCCTCAACAAGGGTGTATCTAAATCTAATATGCTTCCTATATTCACCTTCTTGCCAAAATTCAATTACTTTTGGGATTACGCAAAATCCCACCCAAAAATCAGGACGAGAAACTTGTGTATTGTGAAATTCTTTTTCCTTCAATTTTATAGCTTGCTCAAAATCCTGCCAATCTTTCAGAATGCTCGATTGTTTTGAGCACCATGCACTAATTTGACTACCCAGCGCTCGAGAAGAGAAGTATTTGTCAGTTCTTTCATCGTTTAGAAGTTTAACCTCTCCTTCAATTCGCACTTGCCTAGCAAATTCTATCCAATGAAACACTAACGCAGCTTTGGGGTTCTCAGTCAATTCTTTCCCTTTTTTACTGTTTACGTTAGTGAAAAACACAAAACCTTCTTTGCTATATTCCTTTAGTAATACCACTCTTGCAGATGGAATACAGTCTTTGCTACAAGTTGCTAGCGTCATTGCAGTTGGTTGTTCACACGGAGAATTAAGTACTGCTTTGCACCACTTTGAAAACAAATCAAATGGATCTTTTTCAAGTGAAAATATCATATCAAAAAATAAAATCTTAATTCTGGCACGCATTGCAAAAATAAGTGCTACGGCCATTTTGTCGTATAAGTGTTATGATATTGTTGCAGATCTTGCAAGGTTTTTGAACTTTACCATATACGTAAAAGTTATTTTGAAAGTATCCAGCAGATCCAGATGGCTGTGCATAATCTTTCAGTGTTGAACCGCCTGCAGCAATTGCATCACTCAGAGTATTTTTTATTTCAGCAGCAAGTTTTTCGCACTCTCTATAGGTCAAGTCTTTTGCTGACCTGAGTGGTGATATGCGGGCTCTAAACAAACTTTCAGAAGCATATATATTGCCTACGCCAACTATTAATTTATTATCCATTAATGCTGATTTGATATTCACTTTTTTGTTTTTCAGTAACTCCTGTAAATAGTCTCCACTGAATTCATCCGTGAGGGGCTCTATTCCGAAACCGTCAAAAAAATTTATTTCTTGTTCTTTGCTTAAAATAATAACTAGTCCAAATCTTCTTGGATCATTAAAGATTATTGAAGTATTATCGAAAAATAAAAATACCACGTGATCGTGCTTATTCTGCACTTGAGCATATATAAGCTTTCCGCTCATGCCAAGATGTATGATGACAGCCATACTATCATCTGTATTCCAGATTATATACTTACCTCTACGCTTGATATCGTTTATAACTTTGCCCTTTAGCAAATCATCAATATTTTTTGTTATTGGTACACGTAAATTCCAATTATTGACTGTAACATTGCTAATTTGCTTGTTTTTGATTTTATCAAGCAAAAAGTTAGAGATTACTTCCACTTCCGGTAGTTCTGGCATCTTGTCTACTCTGTTGCTGTTTTTTTCTTTTTACAATATTTTGCTTTAAAGCTTTTGCCAATCTTTTTCTCTCTTCTTCTTTTTCCTTATTCCTTTTTGTGTTATTCATTATCATAATATATAAACTTGCCGTTGTAGCTCAGGTGGTAGAGTACGTCATTGGTAATGACGAGGTCCCAAGTTCGAATCTTGGTAACGGCACACTCTTACAATATCGCATAACTTGCAAGCAAGGCTTAAAAGAAAGTTACAAAGGAAGATTATCATGCTTTTTCCATATCCTTTCTACTTTCTTGTTTTTGAGTAGCTCTAATGCTTTGTGAAAGTGATGCCTTGTTTTACTTGGCACTATAATGTCATCAATGTATCCATGTGATGCAGCAAAAAATGGATTAGCAAATTTCTCTTTATATTCTTTGATTAATGTTTGCTGGTCTTTTTCATGCCTAAATATAATTTCAACTGCACTTTCAGGGCCCATTACAGCTATTTCAGCAGTTGGCCAAGCATAATTTATGTCACCTTTTAGATGCTTTGAATTCATAACAATGTACGCACCACCATACGCTTTTCTGGTGATCAAACTAATTTTCGGCACGGTTGCTTCAGCGTAAGCGTAAAGCAGTTTCGCTCCGTGTTGTATTATATTATTGTATTCTTGATTTGCACCTGGCAGAAATCCTGGAACATCAATAAGTGTGATGATAGGAATGTTAAATGCGTCACAAAACCTCACAAACCTTGCAGCTTTTCTTGAAGAATCAATATCCAAACATCCTGCAAGGTGCATAGGTTGATTTGCGACAATACCAACAGCGTTTTCTCCAATCCTACTAAAACCAATTATAATATTACGAGCAAAATCAGGTTTTAGTTCAAAGAATTTCTTCTCATCGCACACCTTTTCAATAAGTTCATACATATCATAAGGAGTATTAGGATTGCTAGGAATCAGAGTATTTAAAGATTCATCAATATCATCAACTGAATCACAGGTTGATTTAGGTTTCGGTGATTCTTGATTATTTGCTGGTAAGAAAGTAAAGAATTCACGCATTTTTAGCAGCATTTCAACATCATTATTGAATGCAAAATCCGCTACTCCTGTTTTGCTTGTATGAATTTTTGCTCCACCAAGGTCTTCGAAACTTACATCTTCGTAGGTAACCTTTTTTACTACATCTGGTCCGGTTATAAACATATATGAACTGTTTTTCACCATGAAAGTAAAGTCAGTTAATGCTGGGGAATAAACTGCACCACCAGCACATGGCCCCATGATTAAAGAGATTTGTGGTATAACACCCGATGCATTTACGTTTCTTTGAAAAATTTCTCCATAACCAGCAAGAGAATTTACTCCCTCCTGAATTCTGGCTCCACCAGAGTCATTTAGCCCAATGACAGGAACTCTAGCATTAATTGCCATATCCATAATTTTGCATATTTTTTTTGCATGTGACGCACCAAGTGATCCACCAAAGACAGTAAAATCTTGCGAGTAAACGAAAACTTTTCTGCCATAAATAGTGCCATGACCAATCACTACTCCATCACCTAAAAAATTAGCATTTTGCATGCCAAAATCAGCTACGTGATGCTTCACGAATTTATCGTATTCCTCAAACGAACCTTCATCGAGTAATACACTGAGCCTTTCTCTAGCAGTTAATTTCCCTTTTTCATGTTGTTTATTGATTCTGTTAGAACCGCCTCCTTTTTCAGCTTCTAGTGCTTTGGTTTTTAGATTTTCTAGTATTTCAAAGTCTTGCATACAATAAAGTAGTTTTCAAATTAGTTGTAGACTTTATTAAGTTTACAAACTCTACTACTATACACATACACTATTGCATGTGGCAATAGTGTATGTGTATAACAATTATTAAAACTTTAACCTTGACGTTGGTGATTAAAATGAGAACACTTTGACATACTAACTTCTTCCAGAACACTAGATGGCTCACTTTGTTTTCCGTTTTTCTCTTCGACAAAACTTTTAGCAGCTTCAACAACCTTGCTTATACGTGGTTCTTTTTCTAGCTCTTTTAGGTACTTTGAGAAGATTTCACAACTTTTATCATCCATATGTACTATTATTTTGCAAAAGCTTGAGGCATTTTCTGGTTTGTCAGCCTTTTTAGAAGATAGAGTCATTACAATCTTTTCACTGTTGCTTATTGGAAAAGTCATCTGTAACCTGCCCTTTATATCATGATATTTTCCATCTTGTATTCGTATTACATCATCTCCTTCCCCGATCTTTAATACTCCATCTAAACTTTGAAATCCTGGATTACTCAGGAATTTTGCAGGAGTCACAATGCTTGCTTCTGGACACTGTATACAATAAAGTTTATTATCTCTTTCTACTAGAAACGCGAATTCTGGATTAAAGGAGAATAGAAAAGGCAGAAAACAGGGTAAACTCAGCAATTATAAAAAAATAGATGAGGTTACCCATGGAAGATATAACAAAACTGTTTTGTTTGGTCGATGATTTTTGCAGAGATATAGAGAAAAATTTTGCAGGCAAACTACTGCCAAATGGTAAAAAACCCACAAGAACAACGGAAATTGAGCACTCTGAAATCATGACAATAATCCTGCTATATCAACAATCTCCGTGTAAAAATTTCAAAACTTTCTATCTACATTACCTAACGTTGCTCTACAAATCAGAGTTTCCAAAGTTGCCTTCATATAGCAGGTTTGTTGCTCTAAAGCCTAGGGTTTTGTGGCATTTAGCAATGTTGTTGCATTGGCTTTGTGGACAGTCAGAAAACACTGGAATTTCATATATAGACACAACTCCCATTGCAGTTTGTCATGCAAAAAGAATATCCAAAAACAAAGTTTTTGCTGGAATTGCAAAATTAAGCAAGAGTACTTACGGCTGGTTTTTTGGTTTCAAATTACATATGGTAATCAATGAAAATGGTGAAATTCATGCACTTACGCTAACAAAAGGCAATGTTGATGATAGGATACCTGTGCCAAATTTGACGGAAAAATTAACCGGCCTTTTGTTTGGTGACAAAGGTTATATTGCAAAAGAGCTTTTTCAGAAGCTGTTTGACCGAGGTTTGAAACTTGTTACCAAGGTGAAAAAAGGTATGAAAAATACATTAATTTCGCTAAATGAGAAGATTTTACTGAGAAAAAGGTCTATCATTGAGACTGTTTTTGGTTACCTAAAAAATAGACTAGAAATTGAACACACTCGCCATAGATCCCCTGTTGATTTCTTGGTTCATATCTTTTCTACTCTCATCTCCTATTCCATCAAATCCAAAAAGCCTTCTATTTCCTATACTTCCTTCCTTAATCCAGAATTCGCGTTTATGGGGTGCTGGCCTGATAACCGTCATCCCACTACTTGTTAGCGGGATCTAGAGATACCGCGAATGAATCGCGGTATGATGGTGTAGACGATGGTTAAGTATCCCGCTGCTTGTTAGCGCCGCGGCGGTATGACGGTTCGTGGTGGTATGACGTAGAGTGCTTAGAAGCTGTTATTTTGCTATAAATGGCTGTAATGGCATCATCTATTTTATTGCTATCACAGCCTGTTTGTGCAAGTTCAGCATTTCCACCACAGTTCTTTTCAACTGCTATTGATATTAGTTCTTTTGCGCTAATCTTATTGATTAAGTCTTTACTTACTTTAATAATCAAGACTGTTTTATCTTTTTCTGTTGCCGTGAAAGCTATTACCGTTTTTGGTTTTTGTTGCTGCAAAACAAACTCTCTTATTACATTTGCTGGAATATCAGTGAAAGTGTGGCTTATAAAATTTATTCCATTTATTTCGGTGCTTTTTATATTCTCTGCACTCACAAGCTTTTTATATAGGTTTTTTATTTTGGTTTCGGATTTTTTGTGTTCTTGACTTAAAATACTTAATCTGCTTGTTATTTCACTCACTGGCGCTTTTACGAATTCTGCAACTTTTTTTAAGTTAATTTCATTATCACGTACATAATTGATTGCTTCCTGACCAGTTAAAGCTTCAATTCTCCTCACTCCAAAAGCAACAGAACTCTCTGTTACTATCTTAAACAAACCAATTTCTCCAGTATGTTCAACGTGTGTGCCACCACACAGTTCCCTTGAATCTCCAATCTTCACTACTCTTACTTGGTTGCCATATTTTTCACCGAATAACGCCATAGCTCCTTCGTCTATTGCCTGATTCATGCTCTGAATTTTTGTAGACGTAGAAAGGTTTTCTCTGATTAGAGAGTTTACCATATCTTCTACTAAGAATAGCTGATCCTGAGTAACTTGAGTGTTATGACTAAAGTCAAATCGTAACTTATCCGGTGCAACTAGGGAACCTTTTTGAGTGACATGATCACCTAGAATTTTTCTGAGTGTAAAGTGCAGAAGATGTGTAGCTGAATGATTTCTCCTTAAGGTTTGCCTTCTTTCCTTATCTATGCTTGCTGTAACTGTGTCACCTTTACACATTGAGCCAGATTTAACTATGCATCTGTGCAAATATAGGTCATTAACCTTATTGGTATTCTCGACTATAATAATACTTCTACCAGGTTTGATCAGACTGCCAGTATCTCCCACCTGTCCACCTGACTCGCCATAAAAAGGTGTTTTATCAAGTATAATGGTTATCTTTTCTCCCTCCTTTGTAGAATCAATTACTTCATTTTTGGAGGAAACTATAGCTAGTATTTTCGCATCACTTACTTCATTGAACTCATAACCAACAAATTTTGTTTTGCCAAATTTATTGATCAAATCAAACCATACTTGCTCAACAGATTTTTCACCAGATCCAGCCCATTTAGCACGTGCTCTCTCTTTTTGTTCTCCCATTGCATCATCAAAACCCTTCTGGTCAAAATTTATTTTTTTCTCTTTTAAAATATCAAGTGTAATATCCAAAGGAAATCCGTAGGTGTCATATAGCTTAAACGCTGATTCTCCAGGCAAAGTATCGCCCGATTTTAAATCTGTAGTGAATTTCTCCAGGAGATTGATACCTTTCATCAAAGTGTCTTTAAAGTTTTCTTCCTCTGATTTTAACGTCGTTTCTATTAAGCTTTTAGCTCTGACTAATTCAGCTCCCATATAAGCCGAACTCGTGCTATCTATCAACACTGGAAAAATACGATGGAGTAGGGAATCATTATATCCAAGCAGGTGAATATAACGTGTGGCTCTCCTAATTAATCTGCGTAATACGTAATTCCTGCCCTCATTTCCAGGAAGCACTCCTTCTGCGATGAGAAATGCAGCCACGCGAAGATGATCTGCTATGATCTTATGCGCTATTTTATTTTCCGTTCTTCCACAGTACTCTTGTGATTTACTTATCAGAGCAGAAAATAGATCAATATCATAGTTATCATGGACGTTTTGCATAACAGCCGCTATTCTTTCAAGGCCCATTCCAGTATCGATGCATTTTTTTGGCAATTTGTGTAAATTACCTTCTTCATCTTTGTTAAATTCCATGAATACCAGATTCCAGATTTCAACAATTCTATCGCCCTCTTGTAAATTAGGACTCCCATGGTCATAAAAAATTTCAGAACATGGACCGCACGGACCAGTGTTTCCCATACTCCAAAAGTTATCATCCGTTGTAATTCTTATGATTTTATCACTTGAAAAGCCACTTATCTTACGCCAAATCTCGTATGCCTCATCATCAGTATGGTAGACGGTTATGGATAGTCTGTTTTTATCAAGAGATAACTCTTTAGTGATAAATTCCCACGCAAATTCTATCGCAGTTTCCTTAAAGTAATCACCGAAGCTAAAATTTCCGAGCATTTCAAAAAATGTGTGATGCCGAGTTGTATAGCCAACATTTTCCAGATCATTGTGTTTACCGCCTGCTCTTAGGCACTTTTGACTTGAGACAGCACGTTTCATTTCAGTTTTTTGAGCACCAGTAAAAATATTTTTAAACTGCACCATACCAGCATTTGTGAACATGAGCGTTGGGTCATGTTCTGGAATCAAAGGAGAAGAAGAAACCTGCTCGTGGTCATTATTTACAAAAAATTTTATAAATCTTTCTCTGATTTCGTTTAGCTTCATCGTTTTTATTGAGGTTATCTATAAATAATAAGTTGTAATGGAAATAAAATCAATACCACTCTCTAGATCTCAGAACTTCTAGTGACATGCACCTTGTGGTAAGAAAAAATCAATATATTCACGATAAATTTACCTCATATCTGTGTTTTATATGTGGAAATTGGAATGGAAATTTATGTAGGCAAAGAAAAAAGAATAGCAAATGTGGTGACTCAACACTGGAATGACATAAAAGGATCAGACAGAGATTGGCCAGAAAGGCATGAAATAGACACTGCAGAAATAATGGAATCATGGCAGCATTGTTTTGTCATTGAAGTCAAGGATCAAGGTTATATTTGTGAAAATGCAGGAGAAAAGGCTGTTGAATTCTATGGTTTTGAGAAAAAGACGCGCATTGATAATAAGTATGCAATTGATGCACCATTTTTGCGACTATATAAAATAGATGCAGTTATTGATAAACTTGATACTGTAATAGAGAGTAAATGCCCGATCAATGAAGAGGAAGAAAGTGAAAGTGTTAAAATGAGGCAAGTATTGTTGCCACTTGGGAATAAAGAAGGTATAACACACATATTGGGCGTAATTACTTTTAAACTCCTTTAATATACAATTTTAATTTGATTCTTTAATAAAATTATTTATACTAATGCTTAATTACTATTAAAGAACTCAATAGTAGTGCTTGTAAATTTATTTGGAATATGAAGAAAATAAAATTAAAAACCAAATCTTCTGTGAAAAAGCGCTTTCACCTTACAGCTAAGGGTAAAGTTATTTCTACTCAGTCAGGCAAAAGGCATGGCATGGTAAAGAGAAGTAAATCTAATATTCGTAATCAGCGCGGTACAACGATTCTTGGTAAATCTGACTCGCGTATAGTTAAGCTTCATATGCCTTACGGTATTTAACAAAATGGAGGTAAAATAAAATGGCTCGGGTAAAACGTGGAGTCACTACTCACGCTCGTCATAAAAAAATATTGAAACTGGCAAAGGGTTATAGAGGGCGCGCAAAAAGTTGTTATAGAATTGCATTACAAAGAGTTGAAAAAGCACTGCAATATGCTTATAGAGACAGAAGAACCCGTAAACGTGATTTCCGTAGCTTATGGATAATACGTATTAATGCAGCAGCAAGAGAGCATGGGCTTACTTATGGTAGGTTTATGCATGGTCTTACACTTGCCGGCATTGATTTAAATAGAAAAATTCTTGCTGAGATGGTAGTTAATTATAAGGATGATTTTGCCAAATTAGTAGAAACTGTAAGTGGTAAATTAGCGGAGAATTCTTAAAGCAAAAACACCATGAGAATTATTTTCATGGGATCACCAGGATTTGCTGTTAATTCTCTGAGCTTGTTACTGAAATCAAAGAGCGAAGTGGTGGCAGTATACACCAAGGCTCCAAAACCTTCGGGGCGTGGACAGAAGCCAATGAAATCTCCAGTACATGTTATCGCTGAAGAAAGTAACATAGAGGTATGTACTCCTATCTCTCTAAAGTTCTCGGCAGAGCAAGAAAAATTTAGAAATTTCAAGCCAGATGTTGCGGTTGTTGCCGCGTATGGATTGATACTTCCAAGAGAAATTTTGAATATTCCAAAATATGGTTGTATTAATATTCATCCTTCATTACTACCAAGGTGGCGTGGTGCAGCCCCGATACAGCACACAATTTTAGCAGGAGATCAAGAAATCGGGGTTAGCATTATGCAATTGGATGAAGGATTAGATTCCGGCCCTATTTTAAAACAGGAAAAATTTCTTATCGAAAAGAACGATAATTACAAGACATTGCATGATAAATTATCTAAGCTAGGCAGTGATTTACTGCTGAAAGTGCTAAACGAAATTGAAAAACAGCTTCCCTTAAAACAGAACGATAACGATGCATGTTACGCTGACAAAGTGGAAGACTATAAAATTTATGCAAGTGATGCCTGTGAAGTTGCTTATAGAAAGGTTAAAGCGTTTTACCCAAAAGCGTTTATCAAGATAGAGAATAAACGTATCAGGATACTTGATGCTGACTTTGAAGCTTTCGCTTCAGAACAAGGTGAGATTGTTAACGATAATATGCACATAAGTTTAAAAGGTGGCATTTTAATTCCTAAAGTTGTACAAATGGAAGGAAGAAATCCTTGTAGTATTGAAGATTTTATTCGTGGTTTGAAATCAAGCATGGTAAAAAAATTTATAGAATAGACTGCTTTGAAGGAAAGGTTAGGAGGGCTAAAGCAACTTCTACAATTTGGTATTCCGCTGCTTGTTAGCGGAATCTACAACAAGATACCGCGTTTTAGTGTACGAACATTGCAATTTGCAGGTAATTTGAGTAGTAGATGGTGTCATTCCAGTGCTTGACACTGGAATCCAGTTTCTATTGTACAGCCACCTGGTGTGCTCATTTAAAGTGAAGTTTTCTGGATCCCAGTGTCTGGGCACTGGAATGACATCTTTCTTGGTCTCTTGTATCACAATGTTCGTACAGTTGTGGATACCGTGGCGGTATGACGTAGTAGCTATATATAGACAAATTCCTTTTTCTTAGATATAATTTTAAAAAACCTTCCATATAAAAATGAAAATAAAAAGAGCTTTAATATCAGTATACGATAAAACGAATATAATTGATCTTGCATCGTTTTTAATGCAGCAACAAATAGAAATTCTTTCAACGGGAAATACTTATAAAACGCTATCTAGTGCAGGAATAAAAACACAAGAGGTCTCAGATTACACACAATTTCCAGAGATACTGGGTGGTAGAGTAAAAACTTTACACCCTAAAATTCATGGAGGAATACTTTGCAATAGAGAAAAACACAAAACGGAAATACAAAATCTAGGTATTGAGCCAATAGACCTGCTTATAACTAACCTATACCCATTTTGGGAGACAGTAAGTAGCGGCTCAAATGAAGAGCAAATTATAGAACAAATTGATATCGGCGGAGTGGCGTTAATTAGAGCTGCAGCAAAAAATTTTCATTTTACTCCAGTCATTTCTAGCATTCAAGACTATGAAGCACTAAAAGCTGAGATGATAAAAAATAACAATGAAACAACATTGGAATATAGAAAACATTTAGCAACAAAAGCATTTGCTCTCACTGCACACTACGATTCTAATATTCACAGTTGGTTTTTATCCCAGAGTAAAAATAATGAGTTGCCAGAGTTTTTCGCACTATATGGGCATAAAGCACAAGAATTAAGGTATGGTGAAAACCCTCATCAAAAAGCTGCATTTTATAGCAATCAATTCACCAAATATCCGCTGGAAAAAATACATGGAAAAGAGTTGAGTTATAATAATATAGTAGATATAGAGTCCGCACTTAACATAACTTCTGAATTCGAAGAGCCTGCAGCAGTGATAATAAAGCACAATAACCCATGTGGCGCTGCTGTTAGTAATAATGCTTTGGAGGCATATGAAAAGGCTCTATCATGTGATGAAGTAAGCAGTTTTGGTGGCATAGTTGCCTTAAATCGGGAGATAGATTTAAAGCTAGCAGAAAAATTAAACGAGATATTTTTGGAAGTAGTGATAGCACCATCGGTAAACAATGAGGCACTAAAAATTTTACAAAGAAAGAAAAATTTAAGAGTGATTATTCATAAATCTTTCCAACAAAATGTGAAATACCAAATTAAAAATGTTGTTGGTGGGTTTTTGGTGCAAGAAAATAATGACCACACAATAAAAGCAGAACAAGTAACAAAGTGCACTACAACAGAAAAAGAAAAGGAAGATCTTATTTTTGCCTGGAAAATATGTAAACATGTGAAATCCAACGCAATAGTTATAGCAAAAGATGGTTGTGCTATTGGCATCGGCGCAGGGCAAACAAGCAGAATAGATAGTGTGAACATTGCAGTGAAAAAAGCAGGTGAAAAATGTAAAGGTGCAGTGCTTGCTTCAGATGCATTTTTTCCATTCCCAGATAGCATAGTAGAAAGTGCAAAACATGGAATTACAGCTATAATTCAGCCCGGCGGCTCGCTGAAAGATCAAGATGTGATAAAAGCTGCAAATGAAAATAAAATTGCTATGTTTTTCACTGGCGTTCGCAGTTTTTTCCATTAGGCTTTGTGTCTTATCGTCATACCGCCGCGGTATCTCTAGATCCCGCTAACACGTAGCGGGATGACGGTTGTCAGCCAAGTAGCCCCCTATGATGTCATCCCAGTGCTTGACACTGGGATCCAGGTTACTCACAAGCAAACTAGCATAGAAAGTGGTTACAACGTTTCCGATGAGATTGCAGAAAGGCTGGATCCCAGTGTCAAGCACTGGGATGACACCCTCCTAACGCGAATTCTGGATTAAAGGAGAATAGAAAAGGCAGAAAACAGGGTAAACTCAGCAGTTATAAAAAAATAGATGAGGTTACCCATGGAAGATATAACAAAACTGTTTTGTTTGGTCGATGATTTTTGCAGAGATATAGAGAAAAATTTTGCAGGCAAACTACTGCCAAATGGTAAAAAACCCACAAGAACAACGGAAATTGAGCACTCTGAAATCATGACAATAATCCTGCTATATCAACAATCTCCGTGTAAAAATTTCAAAACTTTCTATCTACATTACCTAACGTTGCTCTACAAATCAGAGTTTCCAAAGTTGCCTTCATATACCAGGTTTGTTGCTCTAAAGCCTAGGGTTTTGTGGCATTTAGCAATGTTGTTGCATTGGCTTTGTGGACAGTCAGAAAACACTGGAATTTCATATATAGACACAACTCCCATTGCAGTTTGTCATGCAAAAAGAATATCCAAAAACAAAGTTTTTGCTGGAATTGCAAAATTAAGCAAGAGTACTTACGGCTGGTTTTTTGGTTTCAAATTACATATGGTAATCAATGAAAATGGTGAAATTCATGCACTTACGCTAACAAAAGGCAATGTTGATGATAGGATACCTGTGCCAAATTTGACGGAAAAATTAACCGGCCTTTTGTTTGGTGACAAAGGTTATATTGCAAAAGAGCTTTTTCAGAAGCTGTTTGACCGAGGTTTGAAACTTGTTACCAAGGTGAAAAAAGGTATGAAAAATACATTAATTTCGCTAAATGAGAAGATTTTACTGAGAAAAAGGTCTATCATTGAGACTGTTTTTGGTTACCTAAAAAATAGACTAGAAATTGAACACACTCGCCATAGATCCCCTGTTGATTTCTTGGTTCATATCTTTTCTACTCTCATCTCCTATTCCATCAAATCCAAAAAGCCTTCTATTTCCTATACTTCCTTCCTTAATCCAGAATTTGCGTTGATAGAGAACGTAAAAGTGCTGATGGAAGAAGGAGCCGAAGTCAATGCTACTGAAGGAATAAGCAAATATACGCCACTGCATCTCGCGTGTATGGTATGGGCAGAAAGGATAATAAAAGAGCTGGTAAAGGGAGGAGCTGCCGTTAATCAGCCGGATAAATTTGGTAATGCGCCGATGTATTGGCTAATGGACAATGAAAAGAATAAAGAGGCAAGAAAATTCCTGGAAAAACAAGGTGGTGTAGTAAGAGATAGACCAGAGATATGCGATGAAGTAGTGGAATCAGTTGGAGAAATGGTAGATGTATGGAGTAGAAAATTTTTACCGAAGTTAAAAGAGAAGGTAGTAAGTTTAGAAGAAATCAGAAAAAGAGATGAGTCGCTAATAATAGAAGATTTTAACAAAGTAATAAGCAGGGTGGTGGGCAAGATGAACACTATGATAAAAGAACTTGATGAAAGGTAAGGCAGGTCTGCTATTATTTAATAGATTAAATATATAGATTTACATCTTAATATATCACATTAATATGCGAAAAAGATGTGTATATTTTGTAAAAAAAAACTTGCTTTTGATGGTAAAATAGGCATAGCTAGAATAGTGGTAGGTAAACAAAAAAAATTTACCAAGCACTAAAATTTTGTGGTTTTTATAGTGGGGTAACTAAAATGTTCAATTTAAATAAAAGACTGGAAAAATTAAAGGGGAATTCATTTAGAAAAATAGATGAGAGAGGAGAAGATGGCAACACTATGTTGCATTTAGCAGCATACCTTTCTGATGAAAAAGTAATAAAGTTACTAATAGAAAAAGGAGCAGAAATAAATATAGAAAATAATAACGGAGATAGACCATTACACCTAGCAGCATTCTATGGAAAGGTAGAAAATGTAAAAGTACTGGTAGAAGGAGGAGCAAATGTAAATGCTATAGACGATGGAGGATATACGGCATTACATAGTGCGAGCTTAATGAGTTGTGAAAAGACAGTAAGGGAGTTAATAAAAGCGGGGTCAAATGTTAATACTGGGAACTACATAGGAAGAACGCCATTGCATAGTGCGGTATTTATGAGGGAAATAGGGAACGTGAGAGCAATATTAGAAGCGGGAGGTAATGTAAATGCGAGAGATCATAAAGGATATACACCAATAGATCTGGCATATATGGCAAAGACTAAGGAGATAATAAGAGAGTTAGTGGCGAAGCAGAAGGTTATGGAAGAAAAGTGAGAAAAGGAAGGAAAGAGAGAAAACCGTTGAGGGAAAAGGGACGATTATTTGGAAGAGAGCTTAATAGATGAAAGATAGCGCTATGTGTTTCCAAAATTGTGCATAAAAGTAAAACAAAGGTTAACAGTTGCGTCTTTTTCGCAAGAGTAATGGATTTATGGAAAAAGGGAGTAGTAAGGCTCCTGAACTATGAAAACATTTACAGGAGAAACTATGAGAAAAAGAACGTTAACTGTGATCTGTCGATATGAGCCTGATGAGTTAGCAGATAAACGCTTATCGGATGTATACGGGCAACTGATAGAGAGATTAATAAAGAGAAAAAAAGAAAATAGAGAGAAAGAAACAAATGAAAGTAGTGAGTTTATATGCGAGAGTATCATCAGAAAAGCAAGCACAGAAGGGAACAATAGAGAGTCAAATAGCGGAGTTGGAGCGTAGAATTAGTGAAGATGAGGACAAGTTACTAAATGAGTATAGATTCATAGACAATGGGTATAGTGGATCAGATTTAGAGCGTCCTGGTTTAGATAGGTTACGCGATAAAGTAGGAAAAGGAGAAATTGATAAAATTTATATTCATTCACCAGATAGGTTATCACGAAAAACTGTATATCAAATGATCTTGCTCGACGAATTTGAAAAAGCAGGAGTAGAGGTAATCTTTTTAAACTATAAAACGGATAAAAGTCCGGAGTCAAACTTACTATTGCAAATGCAGGGAGCAGTAGCGGAGTATGAACGAGCGAAGATGATGGAAAGGTATCGGCGGGGAAAACTCCATGCGGCAAGAAGAGGCAGTGTCAGTGTAATAGGCAAAGCATCTTATGGTTATCGATACATAAAGAAGGGCACAATAGGTGAAGAAGGGAAACTTGAAATTAATGAAGAGGAAGCAAAAGTAGTGAGAGAATTGTTCATGTGGGTAGGGAAAGAAAGAATAAGAACTATAGAGGTAATATGTAGACTAAAAGAAAGGTCAATAAGGACACAAACAGGAGAAGAGAGGTGGAACAGAAGCACCATCAGTCAGATATTAAAATCCTGTATACAAAGGGCAAGCAGTGTATGGCAGGACTAAGGTAGGCCAAGTAAAACCAGAAATAAGGCCACAACGGAATGCTGGTAGGCAGAAAAGTTGTTCTAGGTACTCCCAAGATAAAGAGAATTGGATTTATATTGCAGTACCAAGAATAGTTGATGAAGAATTGTTTAATGCAGTACAAGAGCAACTGGCTGAAAATAGAAAAAGAGTGAAAAGACAGGAAAGGAAAGTAGCGTACCTGCTACAAGGTTTAACTGTGTGTCAACGCTGTAGATATGCTTATTGCGGTGCATCTACTATAAATAGGGGGGGGAACCTACTATCATTCTTATTATTGTTGTACTGCTCCAAGTTATAAGGAAGCATGAGGCAACAGACCGGTGCAAGCAGATGCATTAGAAACAATTATATGAAAAAAAGTGAAAGGTATATTGAAGAAACCAGAAAGGTTGATAAATGAATATCAACGGCACCAGCTAGGAAGTAAAGAGTTGCTATTGGAGGAAGGTCTTGAGAGGGAAGAAAGCAAATTAAAACGAGGTATTTCTGGGCTGATTGATAGTTATGCAAGAGGGTATATAAATCAAGAGGAATTCGAGTTAAGAATCAAAGGAATGAAACAGCGATTAAAAGAAAAGGATAAAAGATAAGAAAGAGGTACAGGAAGAGTTGACTAATATAATAGGTAACATAAAGGAGTTTTATTCTGGGATAAAATTAGAGCTAGATCAATTGGATTGGTTAGATAAACGTAGTGTAATAAGGAAGTTAATTGAGAGAATAGAGATTAACGTTGATAATATAACTATAGTATTTCGAATAAAAGAATTTGTTACCAAAAATAAACAAAATCAAGATATACAAGCTATCAGAGAAAGAATTGCACGACCAGAAAGCGAGTAAGGTGAAGCAATTTATGATAGAAATAGGCGAGGTCAATAAAAAAGAATTGATATAGTAGACGGGGAAAACAAAAGGTGAATTTGTAGGAAAAATTGTAAGAGAGAATGAGAATAGGTAGTTTTGCACAGAAGAGCTACTAACTGTAAGAACAACAAACTGTAAAAAGCTGTTATGAGTTTAGTGTGAGAAGTTAAAGGGGGAAAGAAAGGTGCAAATGAAAGTAGTGAGCTTATATGCAAGGGTTTCATCGAAGAGGCAAGTACAAGAAGGAACAATAGAAAGTCAAGTAGCTGAGTTGGAGCGTAGAATTAATGAGGATAAGCAAGAGCTACTAAATGAGCATAAATTCATAGATAATGGGTATAGTGGATCAAAATTAGAGCGTCCTGGTTTAGATGAATTAAGAGATAAAGTAGCAGAAGGAAAAATTGATAAAGTGTATATTCACTCACCAGATAGGTTATCACGTAATTACGTACATCAGATGATATTGCTGGAAGAATTTCAAAAAGCAGGAGCAGAGGTGATCTTTTTAAACCATCAGGTTGGTAATAGTCCAGAATCTAATTTACTACTACAAATGCAAGGAGCAATAGCAGAGTATGAACGAGCAAAGATTATGGAGAGGAATCGCCGAGGAAGACTGCATGCGGCAAGAAAAGGCTGTATAAGTGTAATGGCTGTAGCGCCTTATGGTTATCGATACATAAAGAGTGGCACAACAGGTGAAGAAAGGAGATTTGAAATTAATGAAGAAGAGGCGAGAATAGTAAAAAAACTGTTCATGTGGATAGGTGAAAAAAGAGTAAGCATTAATGAAACAATACGTAGGCTAAAAGAAAGGTCGGTAAAGACACAAAAAGGAAGAGAGATGTGGAACCGAAGCACCATCCAGCAGATATTAAAAAATCCTGCGTATAAAGGGCAAGCAGCATTTGGTAAAACAAAGTCAAATCCAGCAAAACCAAGAATAAGACCACAAAGAAATGCTGGCAGCCAGCAAAAGCGTTCTCTTACTTATCCAAGCAAAGAGAATTGGATTTACATTCCAATACCAAGGATAGTAGATGAGGCATTATTTAATGCAGTGGAAGAACAACTGGCTGAAAATAGAGAAAGAGCGAGGATACAGAAAAGAAAAGCAGCGTACCTGCTACAAGGTTTAATCGTGTGTCAACACTGTAGATATGCCTATTGCGGTGTGCGTGGTGGGAGTAAAAAAAAGGAGGGATTAACTACTATTATCGTTGTAGCACCATATATGCTTTTAGCAGTAGTGTTAGGGGAATATGTAACAGTAAACCGGTCCATGCAGATGTATTAGAGATGGCTATATGGGAAAAAGTAAGAAGCATATTGAATGAGCCGGAAGGGATGATGAATGAATACCAACAAAGACTGGAGGGAAGGAGAGAGTCACCATTGGAGCAAGATCTTGGGAGGCAAGAAAGCAAATTAAAACGAGGCATTTCAAGGCTGATTGATAGTTATACTAACGAGTACATAAATCAAGAGGAATTTGAGTCAAGAATCACAGAAATGAAAGGACACTTAAAAGAAGTGGAAGAGGAAAAAGAAAGGATGAAAGATCAGAAAGAGACACAGCAAGAGTTTGCAATGATCATAAGCAGCATAAAGAAGTTTTCTTCCGGAATCGAGTCAGAGATCGATCAATATGATTGGTTAGAAAAGCGTAGTGTAATAAGGAAATTAGTTAAGAGGATAGAGGTTAACGTTGATGATATAACTATAGTATTTCGAATAAAGGAATTTGTTGCTCAGAGCAAGCAAAATCAAAATGTGCAACATTGTCCTAGGGTTCCTGAAACTCAGGTTACAAATGGCCGTTGTCGGATGGATTGTTACAATGTTCGCAGAGATGTTTGGAGTTGAGTTGGCGGCTGCGGTAGAGGCATCTACAGAAAAAGAAGATAAAAAAGCAGAAAAAACATCATTAAAGGAAGAAGCAATTAAAGAAGTTCGTAAAGACGTAGAAATCAAGGTAGATGAAAGAGAAAAACCTAAAGTGCCAGTTTCCCTTTTTGACGTTTCACCCGGATTTGTAAGGCCAGTCCCTCTGAGCAAACCAGAACTTGATCTTTTACCGGGATCTATAAAAATTCCTACGGACCTTTCATATAAACAAGTTATAAATAATGAGGATAGTAAGGTACAAAAACCAAAAGCGAACGAAGAGAAAAAAGCGGAACAGTCGAGGGAAGAGGTGTGTCCACAGAAAGTTCCGGAGCAACCTGGGAAAAAGGCGCCAGTGATTTTTGGAAAGACAGGGTTATCTGGTAAAAGAAATCAATGTGAAAAATTGCAGAATTTAAATAATGGTACCATCGGGAAAGAGATGCCAACAGTAGGGTCAACTGATAAGCAAAAGGGTAGTAATACTGGCAAAGAAACAATTGATATAGATAAAATTTACGGTAAATTTCTTGCTGAGCAGAATCAAATTTCACCAGAATCAGAACTTAATTCTATAAATGTTCAGCCTAAAGGAACGCGAATTCTGGATTAAGGCTTTTTGGATTTGATGGAATAGGAGATGAGAGTAGAAAAGATATGAACCAAGAAATCAACAGGGGATCTATGGCGAGTGTGTTCAATTTCTAGTCTATTTTTTAGGTAACCAAAAACAGTCTCAATGATAGACCTTTTTCTCAGTAAAATCTTCTCATTTAGCGAAATTAATGTATTTTTCATACCTTTTTTCACCTTGGTAACAAGTTTCAAACCTCGGTCAAACAGCTTCTGAAAAAGCTCTTTTGCAATATAACCTTTGTCACCAAACAAAAGGCCGGTTAATTTTTCCGTCAAATTTGGCACAGGTATCCTATCATCAACATTGCCTTTTGTTAGCGTAAGTGCATGAATTTCACCATTTTCATTGATTACCATATGTAATTTGAAACCAAAAAACCAGCCGTAAGTACTCTTGCTTAATTTTGCAATTCCAGCAAAAACTTTGTTTTTGGATATTCTTTTTGCATGACAAACTGCAATGGGAGTTGTGTCTATATATGAAATTCCAGTGTTTTCTGACTGTCCACAAAGCCAATGCAACAACATTGCTAAATGCCACAAAACCCTAGGCTTTAGAGCAACAAACCTGGTATATGAAGGCAACTTTGGAAACTCTGATTTGTAGAGCAACGTTAGGTAATGTAGATAGAAAGTTTTGAAATTTTTACACGGAGATTGTTGATATAGCAGGATTATTGTCATGATTTCAGAGTGCTCAATTTCCGTTGTTCTTGTGGGTTTTTTACCATTTGGCAGTAGTTTGCCTGCAAAATTTTTCTCTATATCTCTGCAAAAATCATCGACCAAACAAAACAGTTTTGTTATATCTTCCATGGGTAACCTCATCTATTTTTTTATAATTGCTGAGTTTACCCTGTTTTCTGCCTTTTCTATTCTCCTTTAATCCAGAATTCGCGTTTATAGTACAGATGAAGAGAATTGGATTTATATACCAGTGCCGAAAATAGTTGACAAAGATTGTGTATACTTATTACAATTGTTTGGGTACCAGAAGTTTTTACGGCAACAAAGTATGCACTAACTATAAGTAAGGAAGACTTTAAGCAGGCAATAAAAAAAATGAAGGAACGTTTAAAAGAGATTAAAGGAGAGAAGAAAAAGGTAAAAGGGAACACGGCAGAAAATGAATCTTATTACAAATAGCATAAAGGGCTTTTATTCTAGTGTTAAATCGGACCTAGATTGGCAAGCCAAACGTAGTCTTATTAGGACATTAGTAAAAGAAGTCAACATTGATCTTGATAAAGTAGATGTAGTATTTAAGATCAAAGAACTTGAAAACCCCGCCCAGAATGGACAAAATCAAAAGATGGTACATTGTCTAAGGGGTCTGGGCACTGGGATGACATCTTTTTTCTTGGTACAAATTACTCTTATGTCTCAATATTTGTACAGTTGTGTTATCTGCTGTTTGATGTTTACAACGCAGAAAGTTCATACGGTTGTAAGTCAAGCGGTAGGATGACAAGATTTTGCAAGGGTATTTTTTTATAGGAGATTAATATGGAAATTTTTCTTGATAGCGTTGATTTAAATGAAATTAAAGAACTAAAGGAGTTCATTGACGGCATAACAACTAATCCTTCTTTAATAGCAAAGTCCGGGCGCAAAGATAAATACGAGGATTTAGTGCGTGAAATATGCTCTATTATAAAAGGGCCTGTTAGTGTTGAAGTTGTTGCAGATAGCCATGAAGAGATGATCACAGAAGGTCTGAATTTAGCAAAAATTGCTGATAATGTTGTGATCAAATTACCTCTTATACATGAAGGATTAATTTCTTGTAAAAAGTTATGGACAGAGCATAAAATACCTGTTAACATCACATTATGTTTTTCTCCTGGACAAGCACTGCTTGCCGCTAAGGTCGGTGCTTGTTTTATTTCCCCCTTTGTTGGTCGCCTTGATGATATAAGCTATGATGGCTTATCGCTAATAGAAGATATATGTACTATATATTCTAATTACGGTTTTGATACTAAAGTTCTTGTTGCATCAGTGAGAAGCCCAGCGCATGTAATAGAAGCTGCAAGGCTTGGTGCTGATTCAATTACTGTGCCAGCAAAAGTACTTAGACAATTAATTAATCACCCACTTACTGACCAAGGGCTAGCAATATTTGAAAAAGACTGGGGTGTAAAATAATAAACGGTTACAAATGAACATAAAAATTGGCGTATCCGTTCAGGCAATGGCGTCAACTTAAGAGCCTTCATTAGCAAACTCTCCTAAAGACATGATGGCGTTTGCTACCTTATTGCGGCTGCCCTGGTCGAATTTTAACTTTATAGCTAACCCAAGAAAGGTTTCCCTACATCATACCGCCGAGGCGCTAACGAGTAGCGGAATGACGAGTTTGTTGTTTTTCAAATTGTAGGTAAACCTAAAGCTATAGAAAAAAAGAAGAACCAGTTTCTTAGTTCTTCATTGACATAATCCACTTCATATGCCTTAATAAAGTTTTATAGCTTGGTAGGAAATAGTGGGATCAGAATTTGAAGAAATGCTAAAGGAAATATTACAAGAAATTAATGATCAAGGCTTCAATAAAGATAATATAATTGATAAAATTAAGGATAAGCTGCAGGAAAAGGACCCACGCGTATACAACGGGTGGAAAGATAACAAGTTTGATATAGATCACCTGTTTTCACCAGATATCATGTTGCGTATGATAGCTAAAGATACAAAATTAACAGGGTTCTTTATAGAACATGAAAGGACTCTTTTATATGTTGCTGCTGAACATGGGCACATACAAATAGTAGAAAATCTATTAGACAATGGAGCGAAAACCGGTATAAAAAATGGATATTGCAAAGAAGCTCCTTTACATGTTGCTGCTAAACATGGACACATACGAATAGTAGAAATTTTGTCAAAAAAAGAAGCAGATATCGATCTGAAAAATAGGTATGGGGAAACTCCTCTACATTATGCAGCTAAGTATGGACATACACAGGTATTAGAAAATCTATTGGGAAGAAGCACTAATGTTAATGTGCAAAGTGAAGTTGGAAGAACTCCTTTACATGATGCTGCTAAGCATGGTCGTATAGAGGTAGTAAAACATCTTATAGAAAAAGAGGCAGATGTTAATGTGCAAAGTAAAGTTGGAAGAACTCCTTTACATAATGCTGCTAAGCATGGACACACACAAGTAGTAGAAGTTTTACTAAAAAAAGGAGCAGATGTTAATATACAAGATCGAGGAGGAAGAACTCCTTTACACTACGCTGTTCAGCGTGGATACCCAAAGCTAGCAAAACTTCTACTAAATGATGGTGCAGATCCATCATTTATTCATAGATCTAAAGCTATAACAGCAGGAGTTGCTGTGGGTATATTAGCTGCCATTGTTACTCCATTAGCACTCGTTTACGCTACTGCATTACCTGCACTAGCAATAATTGGAATTACTGTAGCATCTGCACTGATAGTTGGTGGAATTTCGGGAATGTTCAAAAAAGTGTGTCAAACCGCATTTTTAGTTCAACTCAATTTTCAATCTATCAGGAAAGAAAATATCAAGTTGAGAGATAGTTAATGCCCAATCAGATATAGGCATCGTCCACTTTTCCTCTACCTTTTTTATAGCACAATATACCTGTTTGTACAAGGCATTTGTACTAGTAAATGAGCCCTTAGTTTTAGTGAATTTTCTAATCTGTCTATGCAACCCCTCAATAGGATTGGTAGTATAAATTAGCCTCCTGATTGGGCCAGAATACTTAAAATAGCCGGATCCAATTATTCTGCCACGATTTTACAACCAATGGGTACTTTTCTCCCCATTTTTCTTCTAGCTCAAGTAAGTAATTCTCGGCAATTTCTCTGCTTGCAGCACGATATATTTTTTCAGATCATTCATGAAAACTTTCACATCTTTGCTTGATACATATTTCAGTGAATTCCTTATCTGATGCACTATACATAGCTGTACTTCTGCTTTAGGAAACGCACTATTTATAGCTGCAGGAAAGCTTTTTAGCCCATCTACACATGCAATCAGAATATCTTCTACTCCTCTTTCTTTGAGGTCATTTAGCACTCCCAACCAAAAGTTAGCTCCTTCACTTTCAGCAAAATAAAAGCCCAAGACTTCTTTTCTGCCATTTTGGTCTATGCCCAATATATTGTACATACATTTACTTACGCAATGTCCATCCTCTTTGACCTTAAAGAACATCCCATCCATAAATACTATCGGGTATACTGATTGCAGTGGACGACTACGCCATTCATTTATTATAGGCAGTAATTTGTCGGTAATACTTGATATCTCTGCAACCGATATTTTGTGATCATAAATTTCCTCAACGTGTGACGCTATATCTCTATAGCTCATACCACTGGCAAATGTGCTCAAAATCTTCGTTTCAAGCTCTGGTTTGTTTGCCTTTTTTTGACTATTTACGGCTCAAAACTTCCTTCCCTATCTCTTGGCGTCAAAAGCTCAAATGAACCTGCACTTGTCCGTAAAGTCTTTCCATTTCTCCCATTTCTTCGATTATTTTCTTCGCTTTCAGCCAACAAGTGGTTTTCTATTTCACCTTCCAAACTTGCCTCCAGCAGCTTTTTTATAAATGGTGTTAATGCTCCGTCCCTTCCTGTCAACGGTCTTCCTTCTCGTATAGACGACAGGATATTTGTTTCCAACTCTTTATAATCTACCAATCCGGTAGTTCTGTTTACTACTTTCTGACTCATTGTCAAACCTCCATTTTTTTATATCAATTTATTACTTTTTTTCGGTTTGACACACTTTTTTGAACATTCCCTATTCAAATATTGCAGTTCTAGTTTGTTGAGCAGAGTGTTGTGAAGTATCAATAAGTATTTCTCTTTTCAATGAGCTAAAGAAGCTTTCTGCAACAGAATTGTCGTAACAACAGCCTTTGTTACTCATCTATATTGTTTACAGCTAAGAGATATTGATACCCTTGCGCAGTATATTGTGAACCTTGGTCACTGTGCAGCAGTAGATTTTTAACAGGTTTACGCCTATTAATGGCCATTAATAAAGAGTTCATAACCAATTGTTTATTTATTGCACTACTCATTAACTACCATACGTGAGAATTATTGCTGCCAAATATAGCCATCCCTCCTTGGTTTTGATGTAAGTAATCCCATACTTTATTTGGTTGATCAACAATAAAGTTTTGATCTAGTATATTGGGAGCTACAGCTCTATTATCTGTTTGTTGTTTTTTAATTTTAAACTTTCTTCTCAGTATAGCCCTGATGTCATTTTTCTGCATAATACTTTGCACCGTTTTTAAATTGCAACTTTTACCCAAAGCCTTCAATTCAGCATGAATTTTAGGAGCTCCATATCTACATTTAGAAACTTGATATATTTTTTGAATAGCTGCGAGTAGCTCTTTATTTGCTGATTCTCTACTGCTTATTTTCCTTGTGGTCCACTTATAGTAGCCACTAGCAGAAAATCCTACATAATTCCTGTACTTTATAGCAGTTACTATATAAAAAAATATTTTACTCTTTTTGACTGGCCAGGGCTTTTTTTTAAATGTCTCTTTCCCTTGTTACTCTTGCTAACTCTCTTTGTAAATCAAACCTCTCTTTGTCGTAAGGAGCCATGTTACCTCTACCTGGAAATGCTTCTGCTGCCGACTTTTTTCGTTGTGTTTCTTTATCCATTTTCCTAATAAACCACCCTTTATTCCCAAATCCTTTGCTGTTTTTGTAATTGTTTGACCTGCCTTTCTTTGTTCATTTGCCAGTTTAACAGCTTCCAATTTGAATTCTGCTGTATATTCTCTTACCATTTCTAATCCTCCAAAATTTTATTTTACCCAAAAAAACTCTTTTCTTTCTCTCCACTTTTTCTGGGTAAGGTCAAACAATGACTATGCAAAAAACCTAATAACATGTATAATCTATAAATAATTTCTGAGGTAGATTGTGAAACTAGGTGTTAATATCGATCACGTTGCAACCCTCCGTAACGCACGCGGAACTTCTTATCCAGATCCATTGAAAGCAGCAGAAATAGCCATTGACGCTGGAGCAGACTTTATTACTGTACACTTACGAGAAGATAGAAGGCATATTAGAGATGAAGACGTATTTAACCTAAAAAAAAGCATTAGCACTGAGCTAAATCTTGAAATTGCAGCCACGGAAGAAATGCTTGAAATAGCAAAAAAGGTAAAACCCTATTCGATTAGTATAGTACCAGAAAAAAGAGAAGAATTAACAACCGAAGGTGGCCTGGATATCGTGAATATGCACAGTAAACTTTCTAGTATAATAGAGGAAATGCATAGCTCTAGCATAAAAGTCTCACTGTTTATCGATCCAAATATTGATCAACTAAAATATCTTGAAAAGCTAGGGACAAAACCTGACATAATAGAAATTCACATAGGGGATTACTGTGATAATCCATCAGAAAAAAAGTTACAGTTAATTACTAATGCTGCAGAGTACGTCAATAAATTAGGAATAGAATGCCATGCAGGACATGGCATAACTTATGAACACGCTAAGAAGATGACAAGAATACCTCACATCTCAGCTCTTAACATAGGCCACTATTTAATTAGCGAAGCTGTATTTTACGGCTTACACAGCGTAGTAAAAACAATGAAAATGACAATGTCTAACTAACTGCTGCTTTTTCCTTCTCATTTAAAATACTTAAAAGAGTTTGGCTTGCTTTAAATTTTACCCTTGTCTTTTTAGGAACAGTCATGATCTCACCACTTTGGGGGTTACGACATTGTTTTTCCTGACTGATAGCAGTAGAAAATGTTCCTATTCCATGCAAACGTATTTCACCTTTCCCATGCAGCTCATTCTTCATTATTTTAATAAACGCATCATGAATCTTGCTCAAATCAGATTTTGTTATATCTATATTCTGACTAGAACAATCTTCCTTTAATTGTTTTATTATATCTTCTTTACTCATAAATTACCTTAATATTGAAAAATCACATAAATAGCATATTATGTTGACACCGATAGTCAACTAAATTCATTACAAAAATAGAGGATATCATACACTTTTGCAAATATTTGTATAATACTTACAAAAAAACACCCCTATAAAATAACTATCTCTTAGAAAATTGACACTTTTTCCGAGCTTTATGTTGACCATATTTCTTACGTTCAACAACACGTGAATCTCTAGTTAAGAACTCACCATTACGTAGTATAGAATGCAAATCTTGGCTTACACTACTTAAAGCTCTGCTTATTCCATGAGCTAGAGCACCTGCTTGACCAGATAGCCCTCCACCTTTTACAGTTGCAAATACATCGTATTTATCCAATGTGGAAGTTGCAACAAATGGCATTTTTACTATTTGGCACACTGACTCTCTTTTAAAATAAGAAATTAGATCGCCTTTTTTGTTAACACTAAATTTTCCACTCCCCGGCTTTATCCATACTCTTGCTACAGATTCTTTTCTTCGGCCTGTAGCATATAAACGACCAAGCGAATCAACTGCTGATTTAATTGTCTTTTCTGACCAATTATTGTTATTTATTGTAGAACTCTTCATTTTTACTCCATTACTTTTTATTTTTACGATTCAAAGAGGCAAAATCTATCTTTTCAGGTTGCTGTCCTTGGTGCTTATGCTCTGAACCAGAATAAACATACAAATTTTCAAAGCGTCTACGTGCCATAGGCCCATCATCAAGCATCCTTTTCACTGCCATTTCTATTACACGCTCAGGAAATTTACCATTTAAAATATTATCTGGAGTAGTTTTCTTCAAACCACCAGAATAACCTGTATGCTTATAGTAAATTTTATCTTTAAGCTTCTTCCCAGTAAAATGCACCTTTTCTGCGTTGATAACAATTATATTATCGCCACAATCCATATGAGGTGTATACTCAGGTTTATGCTTTCCACGTAATAGTGTCGCTACAAATGCTGCGAGCCTTCCTACTACTAATCCTTCTGCATCTATGACAAACCACTTTTTATTGATTTGTTTCTCTTTTAAGAAAAAAGTCTTCATTATTTGATCCAACAATAGTAAGCTATGATATACTTAATTTCTAAATAGTGTCAACAATATTAGTTATTGATTATTAAAGTAATTTATGTTAGTAATTAAGCTGCGCAACCAATATGCATAGGAAATAGAATGTTTCGATTGATTATCACACTTGCGATCATTTTTAGTACTATAAGTTGCTATGCAACCGATGTGGGAGAAGTGATAAGCAAAGCCATCAAAAATAGCTCAAAAATAAAGTCTCAATTTTACCAATATAAAAGCGCAGAAAAATACTATAAATCCTCTGGGTTAGCTGGATTTTTACCTGACATTAGTTTGCAGTACAATTTTGATAGTAATTTTAATCTTGATACATCTGAAAAAAAACTTACATTGCGCCAGAAATTAATCGATGGCGGCGGCACCTTTGCCACATTCAGTCGATCAAGTCATCTTCTCAAAGCAGAAAAAATGCGGTTTCAGCAATCAAAACAAGAGCTTGCACTTAATGCTGTGAAAGCATATGTTAGTGTTTTACAAAAGACAGAAATATTAAAGCTCAGAGAACATAAAGAACGCGTTTCTTTGGAACATTTGTCAGCTATGAAAAAACGCTTTTCCCTTGGAGAGGTAACCAATGCTGAAGTTTTGTTAGCAAAAGCAAAATTCTCGTCTTCTATATCCGAAAGAGTTGATGCTGAAGGTAAATTAAAGTTGGCAAATATTGCTTATTATCATTTGATTGGCGAAGATGCTGATGACCTTTCTGAAGCTAATGATAAACTACCTTCTGTTCCAGAGCTAAATGAATGTTTACAATTAGCAAAAACCAATAATTTATCTCTAAAAGCAGCGGTTTATCAAAAAAGAGCAGCCGGAATGGAAGTGATCGCTGAAAGCTCCAAGTGGCTTCCTTCTTTAAATCTAAGCGCAAGCAAAAATTTTGGGGAGGATGGTATGAAAGTAGACAAACTATTAGAAAATGTTCATGTAGCTTTTACTCTTGATGTTCCAATCTTTAAAAGAAGAGTTAATGCTTTTGGTGTCAGTAAAGCTAAAATGGATGCAAAAAAATCTACCTACGATTATTATGAAACGGTAAAAAAGATAGAACAAGACGTTGTAAATGCTTGGAATAATGTGCTGACAGCAAAGGCCATTATCAAAGCAAGTCAAGAAGCGGAAAAAGCAGCATCTCTAGCATTGGAAGGAGTTGAGCAAGAAGTAAACTTAAATTTAAAGAGTACATCTGACCTTTTGGACACTGAAGATGCATTATTTAAAGCACGTTCAGACTTAGTTGAAGCAAAAAGCAATTATGTGATTAGTGTTTACAACTTGCTTTTTATGATAAATAGTATAAACCTCTAAATTTAATGGTATTAGCACTATGTATGATGAACAAGGTAATCAATCTGTAAAAGATATCCTAGAAGATATAAAAAAAGCTATATCGGGTAAAAACGCAAGTAACGATAAAGCAGAAATAAAGGATGAAAATGATGATGTGCTATACCTTGAGGAAGAGTATCCAGAAGAAATAGAAGAAGATGGCAAAAAAGAAAATAATGAAAAAGAGGACATTGATAATGATGACCAAAGTGAGGAAATGGCTTGCAACAATAACCAATTTAATGGCCATAGCTACAATTCAGAAGAAAAAAAAGATATTTATTTGTACGATAATATCCAAATGAGTAATAACAAAGCGAGTAATAGCGGCTTACAAGCGCAAAATAACGATCATCTAATTTTAAAAGAGAATATGGAAGAGATCAAAGCGTTGCTTGGAAAAATGCAAAACGAATTGCAGCATAAACAACAAAAAAAAGCGAACCTTACTGTTGAAGAATTAGTTACATCTCTTTTAAAACCTCAGCTCTCAGAATGGTTGAATAAATATCTACATGCACTGGTAAAAGAAGTAGTTGAAAAAGAGCTTAAAGATATAATCAATAATAAGTAGGGTATTAGCAATAAAAACTAGAGTAAAGACGGCTAGAGGCAGAAAACTATCTTCAACAAGGTGGCTACATCGTCATTTGAATGATCAGTATGTGCAAAAAACTAGCAAGGATGGTTATAGGTCACGCTCAGCATATAAGCTGGTAGAAATGGATAACAAATTTAAATTATTCCAAGAAGGGCAAAAAATTATTGATCTTGGTGCTTCTCCTGGTGGATGGTCACAAGTTGCATCTCAGAAAGGTGCAAATGTAGTTGCTCTTGACATGAAACCAATGAACGCAATTAATGGAGTAGAGTTTATACAATGTGATATTATCAATGAGTTTGAAATTTTAAGAGAAAAATTCAAGGATCAAAAATTTGATGTAATTTTATCTGACATGGCGCCCGAATCTTGTGGTTTAAAATCGTTGGATCATATCAGAATTATGCTTTTATGTGAAGCAGCGCTCAATTTTGCAAAGCATTTCTTGAGCCATGGTGGCATGTTTGTAGTAAAAATTTTCCAAGGAGAATCTGATAAAGATTTTTGTAACGAGCTAAAAAAAATGTTTAAAACAGTAAAATACTTTAAACCAAAGTCAAGTAGATCTGAATCTACAGAAATGTATTTGGTAAGTTTAGGCTTTATTGGCAGCAGACTTTCTATATAATATTAACCCAGGTAGCCCACAGAAACGAAAAAAACTTCCTTGACAAACTCCGCCAGCCCCCTTATCATGAAACTGAAGCTATTTATTTATCTTCGCAATCTGTGCAGGTTAATGACAAAAAACTTAGGGTATTTGGCGTCTCATGTTTAATTTTTCGCACTACGTGCATCGCATGTCTTTAAAAATTTTTAGGTTTTTACCTATATAAGCCGAAACGCGCTTACAAAGCGTTTAAGACAGCAAAAAACGTCAAATTGACAAGGGAGAATTTGAATACTAGCTACCCTAGGGTTTCTTTGCCTTTTTTCCTGCTTGGTAAATTTCTTAAACACTTGCGGTGTAGGTTAGTTGCAAGTTAAAAGCAGCTAAATCGCTCTTAATCAAGCGTTTTAGAATAAAAAAATGCCGATATTTTAGTACATAGTGAATAGCTAACCACCACGGGGCTTCTTTTGCCTTTTTTTTATTTGGTAAATTTCTTAATGTTTGTGGCTAAAAGAGCCCAAGAGAGGTCAGTGCCCCTGTGATGTCATCCCAGTGCTTGACACTGGGATCTAGCCTTTATTATGCAGTCACTTGGTTGAAATTAAGTCTTCTGGATCCCAGTGTCAGCTACTTTCATGATATCATCATAAAGTAAACCAGTGTCAGCTACTCGGATGACAAAAAAAAGGAGCACTGGGATGACAAGAAGAGGGCACTGGAATGACAAGAAAGGGGCTACTTGGATAACAGGAGAGGGAGGCTACTTGAATGGCAACGAATTGGAAGAAAATGTTTATGACTAATTTTTAGATCAAACATGGAATTTCGACAAACTTAACTTTTTTGTGAGACTGTTCAGCAATAATAAATAAATTGAGAGGAAAGGTTATGGCAATAAAAAAGGAAAAGTTTTTTGAAATAATAAATGAGGTAAGCAAAAGTGAAGGTTTAAATGAGAATAATTTACTTGAAAGAATAGGGAGTAAGCTAAAAGATGCAGACTCAAAAGTATATAGCACTTGTAACAATTTGAAGATAGATAAGATATTCAGTATATTAGATTCAGACAAAATTGTAAATTATATGTTGGTACATCTTGCTGTGGAATGTAACAGTGTACCAATAGTAAAACTCCTACTAGCAAAGGAAGCAAAAGTTAATGAACCAATATATGAACTTGATGGAGCTAAGTCTCAATTAACTGCTTTGCACATTGCTGCTTTGCATGGTCATCAAGAGATAGCTCAGCTTTTATTGAACAATAACGCAAATCCTTCACTAAAAGATAGTCAAGGCCAAACTCCAAGGGATGTTGTTGGCAATGTAGAAGGTAAAAAGGCTATAATAAAAACGTTAGAGGAAGGAGAACAACGCTATGCTGAGGCAAGAGCTGCGAGAAGACAACCTTATAGACAAGGCACTTTACTGCAGTCTAATAATAAAACTCCAGGAAATTCAGCTGTGGGCGGAAATAGGATAACTGCTGCAGTGCAAGCATGGAATGCAAGAGATCAGAAAGAGAACAACGGAACTACACCAAACAGCAGAGAAATCTATGTACAAGATGAGGATGAACAGACTTCTTCAAACTCAATCACTAATGAAAACAATATAAACAAAGTAGATGATACATTAGAAAGAGAACAGGCTATAAGAGAAAGAGATGCTATGTTGCAAAAGTTGCGAGAGGCAGAGCAACGACTTGCCAATAATCAGAAGCGCATAGAACAAGATTACTTGCACGATCAACATCTAGAGCAGTATACTATACATAATGGTGAACAGACCTTTTTAAATAAAAGTAGTAGTGACGACAGTGGAATATGTTTTGATGGAGATAGATCTGAAGCTTTAGGCCAATCTATATTAGAAAATGGAGAAGACATTGATGCACAAGATAAAGATGGCGTGACCCCTTTACATTGGGCTGTTGAAGATAACAATAAAGAATTAGCAAAACTTTTGATAAAACATGGAGCAGATGTTGATGCACGAAATAGAGATAAACATACCCCTTTACATTATGCTGCTGTGCATGGTTATGTAGAGATTGCAAAGTATCTAATAGATAATGGAGCAAATGTTAATGCACAAGATCAAGATGAACATATCCCTTTATACTTTGCTGTTACAAATGACAATAAAGAATTAGCAAAACTTTTGATAAAATATGGAGCAGATCGCTCATTGATAAAGGATGAAGGCCTAATAGATAGACTAAATAGTATGTGTGGTCAGCTATCTGAGGCCGTACCTAGTACTTCTTCCCATTCCGAAACATACAATGCAACGGAAACTCCAGAAGAAGCAGAAAGGGTTAAAAAACGTAAAGTTAAGTCAAAAGAATTACGTGCTCAATTAAAGAATGAACAGAAAGAAAATGAATCACTAAAACAACAAATACAAGATCTAGAAAGTGAAAAAGCAACGCTTAATAGTGAATTAGAAAAAACAAAAACTAAAAAAAACGAAGTACCATTAGAAAAAGCGCAAAAGGAACTAACAGAATTGAGAAATTGTGTCACTGAACATGAGACTAAATTGGAAGTACTGGAGAAACTCAATGAAGAGAATGAATCACTAAAACAAAAAATAAAAAGTCTGGAGAATGAAAACACACCACTTGATGGTGAACTGGGCAAAACTAAAACAAATGAAGTGTCACTAGAAAAAGTAGGAAAAAGACAATTTTCCCCAAAAGTTGCCTATGCGAGCCTTGCAGCTATGTTAGCAGTAGGTGCTGCTCTTAGTATTGCTTCCGGATTGTCTGCTCTATTAATAGTTGCAGCTTCTGTGGTATCTGCACTGATAGCTGGTGGCGTTACATACACAATATCAAAACCCATCGCTGAACCAAAACCTACCACTGAATTGAAAGAAGTGGATATAGGTTCAGCACAACGTGGTGTTTGTAAAACTTGGCACCTACATCTGTACGAACATTGCAGTTTGCAGGTGGCAGATGCAAGTAGCTGCACTGGAATCCCAAAAAAAGGATGATGTCATTCCAGTGCTTGACACTGGAATCCAGACTTTAATTGTTATACTTGTAACGCGAATTCTGGATTAAAGGAGAATAGAAAAGGCAGAAAACAGGGTAAACTCAGCAATTATAAAAAAATAGATGAGGTTACCCATGGAAGATATAACAAAACTGTTTTGTTTGGTCGATGATTTTTGCAGAGATATAGAGAAAAATTTTGCAGGCAAACTACTGCCAAATGGTAAAAAACCCACAAGAACAACGGAAATTGAGCACTCTGAAATCATGACAATAATCCTGCTATATCAACAATCTCCGTGTAAAAATTTCAAAACTTTCTATCTACATTACCTAACGTTGCTCTACAAATCAGAGTTTCCAAAGTTGCCTTCATATACCAGGTTTGTTGCTCTAAAGCCTAGGGTTTTGTGGCATTTAGCAATGTTGTTGCATTGGCTTTGTGGACAGTCAGAAAACACTGGAATTTCATATATAGACACAACTCCCATTGCAGTTTGTCATGCAAAAAGAATATCCAAAAACAAAGTTTTTGCTGGAATTGCAAAATTAAGCAAGAGTACTTACGGCTGGTTTTTTGGTTTCAAATTACATATGGTAATCAATGAAAATGGTGAAATTCATGCACTTACGCTAACAAAAGGCAATGTTGATGATAGGATACCTGTGCCAAATTTGACGGAAAAATTAACCGGCCTTTTGTTTGGTGACAAAGGTTATATTGCAAAAGAGCTTTTTCAGAAGCTGTTTGACCGAGGTTTGAAACTTGTTACCAAGGTGAAAAAAGGTATGAAAAATACATTAATTTCGCTAAATGAGAAGATTTTACTGAGAAAAAGGTCTATCATTGAGACTGTTTTTGGTTACCTAAAAAATAGACTAGAAATTGAACACACTCGCCATAGATCCCCTGTTGATTTCTTGGTTCATATCTTTTCTACTCTCATCTCCTATTCCATCAAATCCAAAAAGCCTTCTATTTCCTATACTTCCTTCCTTAATCCAGAATTCGCGTTAGGAGGGTTTGGTGGCTGATCCATCACTTTCGTGGTGGGCCTCAATCCAGTTTCCCATATTCACGTTTCCAGTTCCCGCCTCGTCAAACGCAGCATGCGATTTTCCCGCACTACGCTTTCCTAGTAGATTCTTTACCAAAGTTTATAACATATTGTACTGGTGACACTTTCGGGATATAGTACCTTATTCTATAGTCTTTATATAGACCTAGTTTCTCGTATATCCATCCCCTACTCCATCTCTTCCAGTCAAATCCTTTTCTTGCTTTTCTGGCTCTCATTAAGTTGCGTCTTATTTTCATCTCTACCCATTGTTTTACATAATTGAAGCTTCGACTTGAGTTTCCTATCCTAAAGTAGTTTGTCCACCCTCTCAGTATTGGGTTAATGATTTGTATCACTTTCCTTATTGGCTGTGATTTATGGCAACGAAATACTTCCTTCAATTTTTGAAGTAAGCTTGTCCTTGCTTTCATCTTTGGTGTTGTCTGTACTTTCCACTTTCCTTGTTTTGTAATTTTCTCTCGAAAATCAAATCCTAGGAAGTGAATGTTTCCCCCTTCTTTAGGTTGACGACTTTTGTCTTTTCTTGACTTACTTCTACTTCTAGTTTTGCTAATTCTTCTTGTAACCTTTTGTGCACTGATTTCTCAAGCCATTCCCATTTCTGGTGTCCATCTATCAGTATCACTAAATCATCTGCCCACCTGGCGTATTCTATATGTCGGTATTTCCCCTCTTTAGTCACCTCTTTAGCCTTTTCTAGCATTTTATCTACCTCATTCAGGTATATATTGCTTAGTAAAGGCGAGATCGGCGACCCTTGTGCTATTCCTCGTTTTCCTCCTACTTTAAGGATTAGCTTGATCAAGTGCATGATTTCTTTATCATTTATCCTTCTGGCAATTTTCTCCATAAGAATATGATGTCGCACGTTATCAAAATAGGATTTCAGATCTACGTCAATACATTTTGTGTTGCCTTTGATTGCTGCTTTCTCTACTCTGTTTATTGCTTCATGCGCTTTTTTCTTAGGTCTGTACCCATATGATCCGTCCTGAAAGTCAGATTCAAATATTGGTTCAATTATTAGCTTTAGTGCACTTTGCACTATTCTATCCCGGATGCAGGGTATGTTCAACGTTCTGAGTTTCTCCCCAACTTTTGGTATTTCCTTTCTCCGGTTCCTATTTTGGCTATAGGTTTTGGTTATTAGTTCGTGTCTTATTTGCTGAAGATACTTTTCTAAGCCTTCTGCCTCTATCGATTTGAATGTTACCCCATCAATTCCTGGTGCCCCATTACTTTTCTTTGTTAGCTTATATGCTTCTTCTAACGCGAATTCTGGATTAAGGAAGGAAGTATAGGAAATAGAAGGCTTTTTGGATTTGATGGAATAGGAGATGAGAGTAGAAAAGATATGAACCAAGAAATCAACAGGGGATCTATGGCGAGTGTGTTCAATTTCTAGTCTATTTTTTAGGTAACCAAAAACAGTCTCAATGATAGACCTTTTTCTCAGTAAAATCTTCTCATTTAGCGAAATTAATGTATTTTTCATACCTTTTTTCACCTTGGTAACAAGTTTCAAACCTCGGTCAAACAGCTTCTGAAAAAGCTCTTTTGCAATATAACCTTTGTCACCAAACAAAAGGCCGGTTAATTTTTCCGTCAAATTTGGCACAGGTATCCTATCATCAACATTGTCTTTTGTTAGCGTAAGTGCATGAATTTCACCATTTTCATTGATTACCATATGTAATTTGAAACCAAAAAACCAGCCGTAAGTACTCTTGCTTAATTTTGCAATTCCAGCAAAAACTTTGTTTTTGGATATTCTTTTTGCATGACAAACTGCAATGGGAGTTGTGTCTATATATGAAATTCCAGTGTTTTCTGACTGTCCACAAAGCCAATGCAACAACATTGCTAAATGCCACAAAACCCTAGGCTTTAGAGCAACAAACCTGGTATATGAAGGCAACTTTGGAAACTCTGATTTGTAGAGCAACGTTAGGTAATGTAGATAGAAAGTTTTGAAATTTTTACACGGAGATTGTTGATATAGCAGGATTATTGTCATGATTTCAGAGTGCTCAATTTCCGTTGTTCTTGTGGGTTTTTTACCATTTGGCAGTAGTTTGCCTGCAAAATTTTTCTCTATATCTCTGCAAAAATCATCGACCAAACAAAACAGTTTTGTTATATCTTCCATGGGTAACCTCATCTATTTTTTTATAATTGCTGAGTTTACCCTGTTTTCTGCCTTTTCTATTCTCCTTTAATCCAGAATTCGCGTATCTAGTGTTGAGGTTACCATATGTGCTCAGCGTAAGATAAAACAAGAAAATAGTGGAATAACGCTTCAAAGTGGTACTGCCATCTGGTGAAATTGAAGTGTTAGCTACATCATTAATGGATGAACAAAAGTTTCAAACTGGAGGATTTAAGGAGTTATATTTTTTACGCTGGGGAGTTGAGACATTTTTTGCAAAACTCAAAGGAAGACTAAGTCTAGAAAATTTTACAGGAAAAAGTGTTGAGTCTGTTAAACAGGATTTTTGGTCAGCTATCTTTATTAGCAACCTAGAAAGTGTTATGACAGAAGATGTAGAAGAAGCGTTGAATATGGACTTAACCGATGATAAGCTTAAGAGGAGCATTAACAAATCTGTCTCATTTAACGCGATCAAAAACTTGGCTTTCGACATTTTTGCTACGGAATCAGATACTTACTGCATTATGGATCAATTATCAAAGCTATTTTTGATGAACACTTTGGCGGTAAGAAAGGGAAGGAAAGTTGATCGTCATAAGGTACCTTATCTTCGTTCGTTCAATTACCAAAAAAGGGTTAGAAAACACATATTTTGACTAGAGGTAGTATTCATATCTTCTGATAATAACTGGGTAGCTTATTGCTATAGCTCCTGTAAAATGACTTCTAAACAAACTATTTCTTAAGTAATTTACACTTCAGAGTTTATCTGCTTTAAAGTTTACTCTATTCTGTTTCAGCATTTGTCATAAATCCTTAATTATTTCTGACTTTTTAGTTCAGTTTTTAACCATTCTTTCCTTAACTTAATGGCAGTGAACCTCGTCATCCCGCTACTTGTTAGCGGGATCCCTTGTTAGCGGCTGAGATACCGCGAATGAATCGCGGTATGACGGTTCGCGGCGGTATGGACGTAGGAAAACCTTTCTTGGGTCAGCTATAGAGACTCTCATCTTTAGCGAGCTTCAAGGTAATTGGTTGCTATTTGCGAAAATATTCGCATAATTTAAGTAACATTACTTAATAAAAATTAACTATGGAGCTTAATAAGATTGCAGCATCGATTTTACTTTCTGGGCTAATCATTATGATAGTTAGTAATGTAGTTGATATGCTTTACAGTCCAGAAGAATATAAGATTGAACACCAAACGATAGTAGCTGCTGGCAGCAATGAGTTTCAGCAAAAAATCGAGCAAGTGGCGCTTGATATTGGAGCGCTCATGCAGAATGCTAGCTTTGAGAAAGGTAAATCAGCAGCAAAAAAATGTATAGCCTGCCATAGTTTTGAGAAAGGTGGAATGAATAAAGTAGGACCAAACTTATGGAACATAGTTGGAAATAAAAAGGCCCATCTTGGTAACTCATTCAATTACTCAAAAGCAATGCTTGAAAGAGGTGGAAAATGGGGGTATGAAGAGCTATTTGCCTTTTTAAAGAACCCAAAAGCCTATATAAAAGGTACACGTATGGCATTTGCAGGTATTTCCAATCCACAAGAAATTGCAGATCTAGTTAGTTATTTGCATCAATTGAGTGATAGCCCGGTTGCTTTGCCAAAGTAGTATGGATTATTGTAAATTGTTTGATGGAAATAATGGTCACATAGCATATCGAAAGCTACAAGGAAAGAAAGCTTCTGTAGTTTTTTTCGGTGGATTTGCATCCAATATGGATGGAACTAAAGCAACTGCTATTTACAAATTTTGCCAAGAAAATGACGTAGCACTTGTGCTATTTGATTATTTTGGTCACGGTCATTCAAGTGGTAATTTTATTGATTACACGATAAGTGATTGGCAAAAAAATTGTGCTAAAGTAATGAGTGAATTAACTAGCGATAAACAAATAATTATAGGTTCAAGTATGGGAGGATGGCTGATGTTGCTCACTGCCCTTCAATTTCCAGAAAAAATTGCAGCACTAATTGGTATATCGTCTGCTCCCGATTTTACTGAAGATTTGATATTCAAGCAATTGTCAGGCAAGCAAAAAGAAGAACTAGATTCTAAAGGTGTAATAGATTTTACTTCAGAGCATTGTACATACAAAATAACTAAAAATTTGATCGAAGATGGCAGAAAGAACCTTCTTTTAAACAAAAAGACAATAGATATAAACTGTCCTGTGCGCTTGCTGCATAGCATTAATGATAAAGATGTTCCTTATCAAACTTCATTGAATTTAGCTGAAAAAATTAAGTCAACCGATGTTGAAGTACACTTAATAAAATCAGCAGAGCACAATATGTCTGACAATCATTCACTGGAAGTTTTATTTAAGACCATTAGAGAATTTTGTAACCAGACTGCATTCTGTGATTTTTAGCAAAACACGATTTTTCATTTGAGCTTTCTTCAACTTAAAATAAATACAGAAAATTGCTGCCTATAGCTAAACTGACTTAGATTTACCGACAATTTGAAAAACCGTCATCCCGCTACGTGTTAGCGGCTGAGATACCGCGGCGGTATGACGGTTCGCACCATCACACTTTGGAACCTTACAGATATTGAGCAAATCCAATAATATCCTTGATTTCTTTTATATTATGGGTTGCAATTTCTGCTGCTTTCTTTGTGCCTTTTTTTAATATTTCATGTAAATGGAATTGGTCTTTTAAAAGATCATTCATTTTCTCACGTATGGGTGATATAACACTGATAATTAAATCAGCTAACTCTTTTTTGAAGTGCTTCATGTCATGTTTGTTCACTTCTTCACATACTTTTTCCGCATTTACATTACTAAGCACTGAATAAATGTTTATCAAATTGCTTATTTCTGGTCGGCACTTTAAAGTAGCAAAGCCTAGAATTGAATCTGTTTTTGCTTTTTCTATTTTTTTGACAATTAAGTCATCCGTATCATCAAGGTTAATGCACGAATGTTCTGAAGGATCAGATTTACTCATCTTGCTTGTGCCATCCCTTAAGCTCATTATCCTTGATGTGCAATCCAAAGTTAAGATTTCAGGTACGATGAAATAATCCAGCTTATAATGATTGTTAAAAGCTGATGCAATATCACGTGCAAGCTCCAAATGCTGTTTTTGATCATCACCAACAGGAACGTATTTAGTTTGATACAACAATATATCTGCAGCCATAAGTACTGGATAACTATATAATCCAAGAGAGGCTTTTTGTTTATCGCTGCCAGCTTTATCTTTAAATTGAGTCATGCGATTAAGCCAACCAATTGGTGTATAGCATCCAAGCATCCAGCCCAGTTCTGCATGACCACTAACTGTGGACTGACTAAAAATAATGGACTTTTCTGGATCTATTCCGCATGCAATATAAGCTGCTGCTGTTTTGAAAATATTACTTTTTAATTCACTTGCGGGAAGCTTATTTGCTGTGATTGCGTGTAGGTCGACAATACAAAAAAGAGATTTGTATTTATCCTGTAAGTCTATCCACTGTTTGATTGCACCAAGATAATTACCTAAATGTAGTACGCCACTTGGCTGGATACCTGAAAAGACAATACTTGTCATTATACATTTACCTCATGCTAATTGCTTCCACAATCAGCAGATTTCTTAGAAAGAATAACCATTGCAGGACGGAGCAACCTATTTTTGATAGTATAACCAGTTTGTAGCACTTCTACAATGGTGCCAGGCTTTTTTTCATTGTCTTCTCTTTCCACAACAGCTTGGTGTAAATTACTATCAAAAAGCTCACCAAGTGGATCTACTTCCTCTATTCCATGTTTTTTTAGATCATTTGTAATTTTTTGATAAGCTACTTTAATCCCCTCGTGAACAGGATCACCGTCTTTCAAAATTTCCATTACTCTTTTTAAATTGTCGCACGAGTCGATCATATCACGTGCAAGTTCTGTGACTGCGTAGTCACTTGCATCGCTAATTTGCTTTTGCATTATACGTTTGACGTTTTCATTATCTGCAACAGCACGGCGTAAATGATCTTCAAGCTGAACTGCACGTTCTTTTAATGTATTGAGATCTTCATTTAAATCATCAGTTTGCTTATGGTTATCACTTTGTTGGTCGTCACCTTTCTGCATACTTACCATATCAGCAAACTTCTTCTTTTTCTCCTTACTGCTATCTGACATATCATTACCCTTAAGAATCTAATAAATATATAACAATTAATCTGAAAATATCAAGTGCCAGCTACATTCGTCTTTCTATGCTCGCATTTAAAAAGTTAATTAAAGTAGTTTTATAAAAAGAATCAGAAAAAGTACTAATATCATTTTGTGCCATATTAATGTAGTGTCTAGCTTTTTCCATAGAAAGCTGAATGGCATTATGGTGATTAATATAGTGTAATGCTTGGTCAAAATTGTGTCTAGCTGAAGAAAAGCATTTTTCCCAGAATTTTTGCTCTGCTGGACTGCCCTTTTCGTATGCTATAATAGCAGGTAAGGTGACTTTACCTTCGAAAAAGTCTTTTCCGACTTGCTTTCCAGAAGTGCCTTGATTAGCAGTATAATCGAGCATATCATCAACTATTTGAAATGCCATACCAAAATTAAAACCAAAATTCTTTAGCCTCTCTGTTTCGTCATTTGTTGCACCAGATACTGTTGATGCAGCTTCACAGCATGCAGAAAATAAAGATGCTGTCTTTTCTCCAATGATATCAAAATAATTTTCCCTGACTGTGTGGGGGTCAAAGCGTGCTGTCATCTGCTTTATTTCACCCTTCACAAGTAAATGCGATGCTTTAGATAAAATAGAGAGAATATTTAAATTTCCACACTCTATAAGCCATCTAAATGCTAGAGTCAACAATAGATCACCAACTAAAATGCTTGATTTATTTCCCCAAATCTTATTCGCTGTTTTAACTCCATGGCGTGCCTCACTTTCATCGAGCACATCATCATGAAGTAAAGTAGCATTATGTATAAACTCTACCGATGCAGCAACGTTGATCCTATTCTCCCCAGAATAGTTTAGCATTTTACATATAATAAAAACTAGTTTAGGCCTTATTTTTTTTCCACCTGACCTAACAAGATGAGATATAATATCAGTAGCAAGCTTAGCATCTTCATCATTGACATTTTTGAAGATAAAGTCATTCATAGCTGACAAATCAGAAGATACAATATCGTCTAATTTATCGCTGTTTGTTAAATCAGTATTTAGCATTTTAAGAGACTTATGCCTCTTGCCCTTGTGCTTTCTCGTTCTCTACTTTCTTCTTTTCTGTTTTCTTTGGTTCTGTTTCTAAAGTTACTATGCCTTTTTTGATAAACCACAGTACTCTTTCAGTTGCCTGCGCGCCTACACTTAGCCAATGTTTTAATCTATCAGCTTTCACCACAACACGATTTTTATTGTCTTTTGGTAACATTGGATCATATTGTCCTATTTTCTCAATAAAACGCCCATCTCTTGGTGCTCGTGAATCAGCTACAACTATCCTATAAAAAGGGCGTTTCTTTGCGCCAAACCTCGCCAACCTTATTTTAACTGCCATGTTAACCTTTATTCATATATTAGCCACAATTTTATACAATGAGCCGTTTTAAGTCAAATGAATTATACAACTTTTGCACCTTCTAACGCGAATTCTGGATTAAGGAAGGAAGTATAGGAAATAGAAGGCTTTTTGGATTTGATGGAATAGGAGATGAGAGTAGAAAAGATATGAACCAAGAAATCAACAGGGGATCTATGGCGAGTGTGTTCAATTTCTAGTCTATTTTTTAGGTAACCAAAAACAGTCTCAATGATAGACCTTTTTCTCAGTAAAATCTTCTCATTTAGCGAAATTAATGTATTTTTCATACCTTTTTTCACCTTGGTAACAAGTTTCAAACCTCGGTCAAACAGCTTCTGAAAAAGCTCTTTTGCAATATAACCTTTGTCACCAAACAAAAGGCCGGTTAATTTTTCCGTCAAATTTGGCACAGGTATCCTATCATCAACATTGCCTTTTGTTAGCGTAAGTGCATGAATTTCACCATTTTCATTGATTACCATATGTAATTTGAAACCAAAAAACCAGCCGTAAGTACTCTTGCTTAATTTTGCAATTCCAGCAAAAACTTTGTTTTTGGATATTCTTTTTGCATGACAAACTGCAATGGGAGTTGTGTCTATATATGAAATTCCAGTGTTTTCTGACTGTCCACAAAGCCAATGCAACAACATTGCTAAATGCCACAAAACCCTAGGCTTTAGAGCAACAAACCTGGTATATGAAGGCAACTTTGGAAACTCTGATTTGTAGAGCAACGTTAGGTAATGTAGATAGAAAGTTTTGAAATTTTTACACGGAGATTGTTGATATAGCAGGATTATTGTCATGATTTCAGAGTGCTCAATTTCCGTTGTTCTTGTGGGTTTTTTACCATTTGGCAGTAGTTTGCCTGCAAAATTTTTCTCTATATCTCTGCAAAAATCATCGACCAAACAAAACAGTTTTGTTATATCTTCCATGGGTAACCTCATCTATTTTTTTATAATTGCTGAGTTTACCCTGTTTTCTGCCTTTTCTATTCTCCTTTAATCCAGAATTCGCGTTTATAGTGTCTCCATCTTGCAGACGTGAACATAGATTCCCCAGAATCGCCATTCCGGTTCTGTCTTCGCTTTGGTATATATCTTTCTTCTCAGGTCTTGTAATTTTGTTGGCATTTTTATCATTTTTACCTTTACCTCCCTTTTGTTAAAAGAATTCCTACTAGTAGGGTGCCTTTACTCCGTGAGAGTTACCTCATTTCTTCGCTACTACACACCCGTCCGCCACCCTCTCATCTTCAGTTCATTTCCTGTTTTCCAGTTATAGAACCTACCGCTCCAAGGTATTTCTCCTTGGGATGAGGAGGGCTTCTCCAATTGCTTTGTATGTCCTTATTATCATGCTATCACTATCACCCCGCCGAAGTAGATCAGTTGTATCAGTCATTTTTTTTAACTGTCTATGCTGCCTTCACCAGCTCGTGGTTGGCTCGGCCTTCAGTACGGCTATTTCAAGGCCACCTATGTGTTTGCTTTCGCTACAGCCTGATAACTCGCCATTATCCTACGATAACGTTGTCGGTAGGCTTCAACATTTTGGTTTCCCTCCACATTGCTACCCTAGCTACAGAACTCCGACTCTTATCCTGGTGGGGTCTGTCTCCCACTGAACATACTTGCCTTATCTGGAGACACTACGAGCCTAAAAGCTCAATCAGTTGTTCGGAACTTTCAGTATAATAAACCAGAGAAGAGAACCTTGCTGAACAACGATTCTTATAATCAAGGGGCGTGACGGTTCCTCTTCTCTGTGTGTCTTTAATATCACTACTTTGATATTTATAAAGACTTGTTCTTAACATATAAGGGAAGTGTCCTCTAGGTAAGATTGTGGAGTATTCGTTGTAGCATTTGGCTGTTCAATTACGCTAGTTGATTCTTTAGGTATACTATTTCCTTCAAAATTTCCATCTTTTTATTATGTTCTCTTTAGCATTTTGAGAGTGAATTATTCTAGTTTTGATATTTAAACGTTTTGTATCTGCTGTAATGATTTCACTTCCAATTTGCTATTCTTTACATATTGAATTGCAAGCACTAACGCTTTACTCCCAGAAGCTGTGGTACTGTAAGCTATATTTTGCAAAATAGCAGTTCTCCTGATATCTTTGCTATCTGAGACTGATTTCACACCTTTTGAAGTATTGATCACTAGATTTATTTTTCCATCTTTGAGCATATCAACTATGTGGGGTCTGCCTTCTCTCACTTTATTTACAGTTTGTGCAGCAATGCCATTATTATTCAGATAAGAAGCTGTACCTTTGGTTGCATATATTTCAAAACTCAGTTCTTTCAACATTCGTACAACAGGCAATATATACTCTTTATCATCATCTTTTACTGAAACCAGAGCTGCTCCTTCTGTTGGTAACTTGTATCCCGCAGCTATATGCACTTTTGCAAGTGCAGCTTCGAAAGATGAGTCAATTCCCATCACTTCTCCTGTTGATTTCATTTCAGGACCAAGTAGAATATCAATTCCCGAAAAGCGCGTGAATGGAAAAACAGCAGCTTTAACTGCAAAATGATTGAAAGGCTCGTTTTCCTGATTCAATTTTTTACCCAAAATAACTTGAGTGGCAAGTTTTGCAATAGGGATGTTAATTACTTTGGAAATAAAAGGAACTGTGCGACTAGCCCTTAGATTCACTTCAAGTATGTATACATCACTAGACCTCTTGCATAACTCGATTTCTGAAGGCAATTTTGTCGTCAAAGCTTGTCTGCGCTCCTCAAATACATTCGAGTATTCTGTGGTGCTCATCTGCACTTTTTCTAAAAATTTCTCATCACAAACAGGTTCTGCAAGAGGTCTATTCTCTTGAACAGCAAACTGAATGTTTATCAGACCTTTCACTTCTAGTGCAAGAGCTATTCTTTCAGTTTGTAGCTTAATCTCTTTTATTACTTCGTCACTCAATGTATTTGTCGGTATTGAGCATGTTGAATCACCAGAGTGGATACCAGCTTCTTCAATATGCTCCATGACCGCTGCAATGAAAACTTTTTCCCCATCACATACAGCATCAACGTCAACCTCAACTGCATTGACTAAAAATTTATCAAGAAGCAGCGAACCATGCTCAAAGATTTTAGTTTGATCTAAGACGTACTCTTTAAAGCTCTGAGTATCGTGTCTAATCGACATAGACTGACCGCCGAGGACATATGATGGCCTGACTACTAGTGGAAACCCCACCTTTTCTGCGTTGGTTAACGCTTCTTCTACTGAATGGCAGATAGAATTTTCAGGTTGTTTTAAATTAAGTTGCAAAGCAAGGTTTTTAAACCTCATGCGATCTTCTGCAAGGTCAATAGAATCAAACGAAGTTCCCAGAATTTTGAAACCTCTCTCGTTAAGCACTTTGGCTAACTTTAAAGGTGTTTGACCGCCTATTTGAACTATTACACCAACCAATGTGCCATTTTCTTGCTCTTTACTTAGTATTTCAAGCACATCCTCTGCAATGAGTGGTGCAAAATATAAACGATCAGCGGTATCGTAGTCAGTTGAGACAGTTTCGGGATTACAGTTGATCATTATTGTTTCATACCCCATTTCTTTGGCGGCAGAAGCTGCATGTACGCATGCATAATCAAACTCAATACCTTGACCAATGCGATTTGGACCACTTCCTAAAATGACAACCTTTTCTCGGTCAGAAATATTCGCCTCACATTCCGTTTTGTTTTCAACATCACCCTCATAGCAGCCATACATATAAGCAGTGCTCGATTCAAATTCAGCTGCACAGGTGTCTACGCGTTTATAAACTTGTTTAATGCCAAATTTTTTTCTTATTTCTTCGATTTGTTTTACTCGATCTCCAGCGTGTAACGCTGGCTGGATCCCAGTGTCACGCACTGGGATGACATTAGAGGGTACTGGAATGACAGAGGTAGGTCTATTACTTAACTTTGCTAATCTTGCATCTGAAAATCCCATTTTTTTCAGCTCTAACATTTCGTACGCAGTTCCAGGAAATCCATTTTCCTTGATTTTTTGTTCAGTTAATATAATTTGCTGTATATTTTGCAGAAACCATAAGTCATATCCTGTAATCGAATTTATTTCTTCTATGCTAATTCCGTGGCGCATTGCGTCAGCAGCAATCAGCAATCTGTTTGGTAGCAATTTTGCTAATTGAGATTTTACGTGATCAATATCAATGTTCTCAGGAAATACTTCATCAAGTCCTGTAAGATCAGTTTCAAGTGAACGAAAAGCTTTCTGCAGTGACTCATTAAAAGTGCGGCCTATAGACATTACTTCTCCCACTGATTTCATGGAGGTTGATAGTTCACAATTCGTTCCTTTAAATTTCTCAAACTCAAATCGAGGAATTTTAGTGACGATATAATCAATCACTGGTTCGAATGCTGCTGGTATTATTGGAGCACAGTCGTTACGTATTTCGTCGAGCGAATAGCCAATAGCAAGTTTAGTTACAACTTTTGCAATAGGATAGCCTGTTGCTTTCGAAGCAAGTGCAGAAGAGCGAGAAACCCTTGGATTCATCTCAATCACAACGAGGCTTCCATCTTCTTTAGGATTCACTGCAAATTGAACATTTGCACCACCGGCACTAACATCAATTTCTCTCAGCACTGCTATAGATGCATTTCTCATCTGTTGGTATTCTACGTCACGCAGAGTCAAAGCAGGAGCAACAGTTATGCTATCCCCAGTGTGCACTCCCATCGGATCAACATTTTCTATCGAACAGACTATTATGCAGTTATCTTTACAATCGCGGATAACTTCCATTTCATATTCTTTCCAGCCAATAATTGATTCATCTATCTGAACTTCATTTATTGGCGAAATTTTGAGAGCACTTTCTGCGATATTGAAAAACTCCTCTTTATTATATGCTATACCACTACCTGCGCCACCAAGAGTGAATGATGAACGGATGATTGCTGGTAATCCAACGTAGTCCAAAGCCTTTTTTATTTGTTCTTGATTTTTTATAATGATGCTTTTGGGGTATTTCAGTCCTATTCTATCCATGGACTGACGGAATAACTCTCTATCCTCTGCTTTTTTTATTGCTTCTCTATTTACCCCTATTAATTCTACATTGTATTTGTCTAACACTCCATCATCTGCAAGTTTTATTGCACAATTAAGTGCTGTTTGCCCGCCCATTGTTGGCAATATTGCATCTGGCATCTCCTTAATTATAATTTTCTCTATGATTTCAGGCAGTACCGGCTCAATATAAGTTGCATCAGAAAACTGAGGATCTGTCATTATAGTTGCGGGGTTGGAGTTAACTAAAATGACTTTATAACCTTCACTTTTTAATACTTTACAGCTTTGCGTTCCGGAATAATCAAACTCGCATGCCTGACCTATAACTATTGGGCCTGCTCCTATTACTAATATAGATTCTATATCTGTACGTTTTGGCATAATTACAATAACGGTCTTTATTCAAGTAATGTTACCAATCTTTCCTGTATATGTGAATTTTTATTAAACCTATTAGCTAATTACTTTTAGGCTTGACGCATAACTGTACGAACATTGCAATTTGCGTGGCAGATTCCAGTGCTTGACACACAGCTGTACAAACATTCATTTTTGAAGGTAAATTGCACAGCAAATGATGTCATTCAAGTAGCTGACACTGGTTCCTTTATGACGGCAGTGCCCAGAGGTGTCATCCCAGTCTGGGATCCAGAAAACTTAACTTTAAATAAGTGGCTGCATAATAAAGACTAGATTCCAGTGTCAAGCACTGGAATGACACCATAGAGGCACTGGGATGACATCCTTCCTAGTGGAGATTACTCTCAAATCACAATGTTCATACAGTTGTGGGCTTAACGGTATCTTTGCAGATACTATGGTAATTTATTCGGGAGATTTGCTGAGCGGTAAGATTTTTCCTGATACGCTGCAATCGTTAGAAGCTAATTCCACAAATTTATCTGTTAGTTCATCAGGTGACACCAATTCAGATCCAGGAAATGCCTGCTCACTACCCACAGGTCCTTCCGTGTATACAGCATTTGCACATAATTTTGTATGTTTTGTCTCAGATGCATATATTTTCACCATTATTTCCAGTGCAGCTTTACTTGCAGCATACGGCATCCAATATGGATAAGAGGAAGGAGAAAGTGTCACTTCTGAAGTCATGAATATCGCTCTTCCAGCATTAGACTTTTTTAGCATTGGATCTAAGTTTTTTAGTAAGTACCAATTGGCAGTAAAATTTGTATTCATTACGTTCTGTAGCTCTTCAATCTCACAGTCATGAATGGGGTTCAGTTTGCCTAAAATTCCAGCACACGCAACTAATATATCAAGTGCTCCAGATTCTGATAATTTCAGGCTTTCTATCATGTTTGTCAGTATCTTTACATTCTCAAAGTCTAAAAGATCAAGCTGAATTAGTTTCACAGAGCCTTCTTTAAATTCTTCAAGCTCTTCAATTTCATTATATAGTGGCCTGAGATTATCAAGAGATCTTGAAATCAGAATCACACATGCACCTTCTCTTATAAACCTTTTTGCAACAGCAGAGCCTATTCCACCTGAAGCTCCGGTGATTAAAGCTACTTTACCTTCTAACTTACCCATTTCTTTCTCCTTAGCGAGATCCATTGAAATATTTTAGCTGAAAATTGAATTTTGCTCCATATATAAAAATCAAACTTAGCATATAAAAAAATAGTAATGACATTACCACACCACCTAAACTTCCATATATCAAATCCAGTTGGTCAAAGGAAGCTTTTAAGTATTGCTTAAAAGCTGAAGCAGAAATCGTCCAAAGAATAACAGCTACACAAGATCCAGGAAATACGTCTGATAAGTTTTGTTTTATGTTTGGCAACATAAAATATAGCCAAGAGACTATCATAAAAAGTACAAATTCAATAAGTAAATACCTAGTATAACTTAGTCCCTGATAGGAAAAATCAATTAGCATTGGCACTAATGTAGAGAACACTATAGTTAGAGTTATAATAAGCGTGATCACTAAAAATTGTAATATACTGAGTACCCTTCTCCATATATAAGGCGGCGAAACCGGAATTTTATAAGCTTTGTTCAATACTGTTCTTAGCCCTTCAATTGTTGACGAGGCGGTCCAAATAGCACCTACAATTGCTAAAGTTAGTAAGCTTTGTGGCGGGCCTGATATTATCTCCCTAATACGCGGCATCAAAGATGATAAAATATCCTGTGGCATGTTATCAATGATAAATACCCAGCCAATGTTATACTGGTCTAAGAAATTTGCAGATGTTGACGCCACAGCCATTAAAACGATGAGAAAAGGAAATATCGATAACAGGATTAAAAATGACAAATACCCTGCGTGCTCCACTCCATCATTATAAATTGTGTCAATCAAAGCACGATAAAGGCAATAAACGATGCTGTAAAATTTCTGTAGCATGTAATATAAATGAACCAAGAAAAGTATTCTAAATGAAATAAAGGATACTTTTAAGCAAAAAAATCCTCACCGTTTACTTAAATTTAATCAAAGTGAAGGATAATCCAGCGTTAAATAGAAATTATCGGAGGCGTAATGAAAAATTTTCTTCTACTTGTGGCTTTAATTTTCTCCTTTGCGTTTGATAATGCTTTTGCTAGCAGTGTTACTGATGACGCAACGTCAAATACAATATGCAAAATAGTAGGCTATACTCACGGCATAGGTGGACCGATGATCACAATAGTAATAATTGGTGCAGCATTGCTTGCAATATTTGGCAGAATGCCGTGGCCAGCGCTTTTTGCACTCGGTGCATTTACTGCTGTGTTTTTTGGTGCGCCTGTAGTTGTTTCAAAAATAGTACCAGGCGGTGTGATTTGTAAAAATGGTGCAACTGCTTGCCCTGATGGTAAAGTATGGAATGCAACAACAAATACATGCAACTAGGCACTAAAATTTCAGAAAAACATTAGCTAAATGGTGCTCCTTAAAGGAGCACCATTATTCCACAATTGTATAAATGTTGTCCAAGTGAATAACACTGAGATCCGGGAATTTTTATAAACTGATAGGATGACAAATTTACTAGAACCCTTACCATTTACTCAAATTGCAGAATAATCTAACTTAGGATAGAAATGATTGGAGGGTATAATGAAAAATTTTCTTCTACTTGCGGTTTTAATTTTCTCCTTTGCGTTTGATGCAAATGCTGCAGATGCTTTTGTTGATACAAGTGATACAACATCATCAGTGATATGCAAGATAATAGGCTATACTCATGGCATAGGTGGACCAATGATCACAATAGTAATAATTGGTGCAGCGTTGCTTGCAATATTCGGCAGAATGCCGTGGCCAGCGCTTATAACGCAAATTCTGGATTAAGGAAGGAAGTATAGGAAATAGAAGGCTTTTTGGATTTGATGGAATAGGAGATGAGAGTAGAAAAGATATGAACCAAGAAATCAACAGGGGATCTATGGCGAGTGTGTTCAATTTCTAGTCTATTTTTTAGGTAACCAAAAACAGTCTCAATGATAGACCTTTTTCTCAGTAAAATCTTCTCATTTAGCGAAATTAATGTATTTTTCATACCTTTTTTCACCTTGGTAACAAGTTTCAAACCTCGGTCAAACAGCTTCTGAAAAAGCTCTTTTGCAATATAACCTTTGTCACCAAACAAAAGGCCGGTTAATTTTTCCGTCAAATTTGGCACAGGTATCCTATCATCAACATTGTCTTTTGTTAGCGTAAGTGCATGAATTTCACCATTTTCATTGATTACCATATGTAATTTGAAACCAAAAAACCAGCCGTAAGTACTCTTGCTTAATTTTGCAATTCCAGCAAAAACTTTGTTTTTGGATATTCTTTTTGCATGACAAACTGCAATGGGAGTTGTGTCTATATATGAAATTCCAGTGTTTTCTGACTGTCCACAAAGCCAATGCAACAACATTGCTAAATGCCACAAAACCCTAGGCTTTAGAGCAACAAACCTGGTATATGAAGGCAACTTTGGAAACTCTGATTTGTAGAGCAACGTTAGGTAATGTAGATAGAAAGTTTTGAAATTTTTACACGGAGATTGTTGATATAGCAGGATTATTGTCATGATTTCAGAGTGCTCAATTTCCGTTGTTCTTGTGGGTTTTTTACCATTTGGCAGTAGTTTGCCTGCAAAATTTTTCTCTATATCTCTGCAAAAATCATCGACCAAACAAAACAGTTTTGTTATATCTTCCATGGGTAACCTCATCTATTTTTTTATAATTGCTGAGTTACCCTGTTTTCTGCCTTTTCTATTCTCCTTTAATCCAGAATTCGCGTGTTAAGTGTTATAGCCGATTTTGCCTCAAACACAAAGGTGTCATCCCAGTGCCCAGACACTGGGATCCAGAAAAATTGTAAACAAACGCACTATACAACATTTTCGATCAAAAGCTGGATTCCAGTGTCAAGCACTGGAATGACACCATTTATTGTAAGGACTTACCTCACATTTACTCTATGGTCTTGCCGCTATCCTGAACAGATACGAATGAAAGTCTTTTTATATTTGTCTGAGCATCAAAGAGGTTTGATTGGTGTGATACGTTTTCTATCGCGCCTGGCTACAGTGCCCAGCGTCAAGATCTGATGAACAATGTTCGCTTGCCAGCTTTCGCTTCAATATTTGCACAATTGTGCTAGATCCCCTGCATAACCTGCTTTAAAATTTCCTCCTGCTGCTGAGTGTGAACACTAACATAACCACATGCAGGAGATGCAGCAGCAGGTCTTGCGATACACTTAGGTCTTTTTGCTTGAATATTGAGATTGGATAACACTTCCTCTATCAATGGGTTGACAAAAAACCATCCTCCCATATTTTTTGGTTCTTCTTGACACCATATAATTTCAGCGTTCTCGTATTTCTCAAGTTCACTGCTTAGTTTATCGGCCGGAAACGGATAGAATTGCTCCAAACGTATTACTGCTATATCGTTTATTTTTTGTGCTTCACATACTTCAATTATGTCGTAGTAAACTTTACCACTGCATATTACAACTTTACGTATTTTATCATTTAGAACCAAATCTGTTCTATATTCTGGGATTACCGTGAGGAATTTTCCTTCAAAGTCAGATAGGTTAGAAACTGCTCTTTTATGACGCAATAGTGATTTAGGTGTAAACACTACTAAAGGCTTGCGAAAGTCTCTGTGGATTTGCCTGCGTAAAGCATGAAAATAATTTGCTGGAGTAGAGCAATTAACAACTTGCATGTTATCTTCTGCGCAGAGTTGCAAAAATCTCTCTATACGCGCGGAGCTATGCTCAGGTCCCTGTCCTTCATAACCATGAGGCAGCAACAAAACTAGACCGCTTGATCGCAACCACTTTGTTTCTGCAGATGCAATAAACTGGTCGATCATAATTTGTGCACCATTTGCAAAATCACCAAATTGTCCTTCCCAGAGCACCAGTGAATATGGGGAATCAAGGCTATATCCATATTCAAAGCCCATTACAGCATACTCTGATAAAGCGCTATCTATGACCTCAAAGTGAGCTTGCTTTTCATTTATATTGTTTAGCGGAATAAACGCTTCTTCTGTTACCTGATCAACAAGCCTTGAATGACGGTGCGAGAAAGTTCCACGACCAGAGTCTTGTCCTGATAAACGCACTCCTATTCCTTCTGTGAGCAGTGATGCAAACGCAAGACTTTCGGCAGTTGCCCAGTCTATATTACTACCGGAATTTATGCTGTCTATTCTGCCATCAAGTATTTTTCTAACCTTATTGTTAATGTTAAAGCTACTTGGGATGTTGCTATTTATATGTACACCTAATTTTTTCAACTCATCTGGCGGAACACCAGAATCTGTATAGTATTCGCTCAAATCGTTCAACCTTGCCTTTCTTAATTTTGACCATACTCCACAAAACCAGTCAGCTTTTTTTGGAGTATAAGCCGCTGATTCAGCAAGACTTTTATCCAATCTTGCCCTGAACTCACTGCGCAATTTATTTACCTCATCACCACTTAATACTTTCTCTGCGATCAACTTCTCTTCATACAGTGTTCCTGGAGTTTTATGCTTTGATATTACCTTATACATGAGTGGCTGAGTGAAATTTGGTTCATCACCTTCATTATGGCCATATTTGCGGTAACATATTATGTCAATCACTACGTCCTTTTTAAATTTCTGCCTATATTCCATCGCCAGACTTGTAGCAAAACTCACAGCTTCTGGGTTATCTCCATTAACGTGAAACAATGGAGCTTCTATTGATTTTGCTACATCAGTACAGTAAAAAGAGGATCGCGCACAACACGGATTAGCAGTAAAACCAACTTGGTTATTAATAACAATGTGCACAATGCCATCTACCTTATAACCTTCAATATTGCTTAAGGTTAGAGTTTCAGCAACCACTCCTTGGCCGATGAAAGCCGCATCACCATGAATTGATATGCCAAGCACAGATCTTATATTCTGTTTTGCTCTTATTCTTCCAGCCAAAACCGGATTTACCGCTTCAAGGTGAGATGGATTAGGGCATAAACTTAAATGTATTTTCTTACCACTGGCAAGTGTTTGATCAGAAGAGTAACCAAGGTGATATTTAACATCACCGGACACCTCAAGACCACCTGGATATGCAAGATTGCCTTGAAATTCAGATAGCATTGCCGCATATTCTTTGCCCATAACTTTGGTTAGAACATTGAGTCGTCCGCGGTGAGCCATGCCAAGGACTATTTCTTCAATACCAAAAGCTGCAGAATCACTAATGATTCTCTCAATTGCAACAATAGCTGACTCTCCACCTTCGATAGAAAAACGCTTATATCCAGGAAATTTCATATGGAGAAATTGTTCGAACATCTCAGATTCAATTAAGTGCCTCAGTATTTCCTTTTTATCTTGTGAACTCAGCGTATAGGTTTGATTTTCGATCTTTTCCTGCAGCCACATTCTCTCCTCATAAGAGGAGATATGCATAAATTCAAAACCGATGTTCTTGCAGTAAATATCTCTATAGATTCCAGCGTCACTTGCCGGATATAGATTCGAATATTTCTGATAATCTACTTCCTTATTCACATTGAGTGATAACGGATTAAGATCCGCAAAAAAATGACCGTAAGATCTGAAAAAATTTGCTAAACTAGAAACTGAATCATCCACCTTAGTTACATGTTGTGCACCGCAGGTCTCTGCTTTATTAACTTCTAAATTGCTTGAAAAAATTCTATACCAATCCTCCCCGATTGATTTATCACCCTGCAAATAACGGCTATACATTTCTTCCACAAATTCTGCATTATCACCATAAAGGCAGCTTAAACTCGACATAATCACTATAAAAAGTATCAAATACTTATAAGTATAACTTAAGTTTTTTAAAAAAGAACTTTTTTAGTTTCTATACGTCATACCGCGATTCATTCGCGGTATCTCTTAACATAGATCCCGCTAACACGTAGCGGGATGACGATTGTCAGGGTGTCATTCCAGCGCGTGACGCTGGAATCCAGTTTTTATTTGCAGCCTACTTGACTCGAAGCTAAGTTTTCTGGATCCAAATAGTCAAGGCACTGGGATGACAAAAAAGGAGCACTGGAATGACAAAGCTATAGGTTGCAAGCGAGAAGTCATACCGCCGCGGCGCTAACAAGAGATCCCGCTAACACGTAGCGGGATGACGGTTGTCGTTTAGCTATAAACATTAAGAAATTTACTAAGCGAAAAAAAATGCAAAAGAAGCCCCGTGGTTGGCTAATTACTTACATTATACTTTCAAGTATGGCGTTTTTTTATTCTAAACGCTTAATAACCGTGATTTAGCTGCTTTTTAATGCAACTAACCTTTAGTCATAAATGTTTAAGAAATTTACTAAACAGAAAAAAAGACAAAAGAAACCCTAGGGTAGCTAATTATTCACTATCCATTTTTTAAGTTGGCGTTTTTTTATGTTTTAAATGCTTTATAAACGCAAATTCTGGATTAAGGAAGGAAGTATAGGAAATAGAAGGCTTTTTGGATTTGATGGAATAGGAGATGAGAGTAGAAAAGATATGAACCAAGAAATCAACAGGGGATCTATGGCGAGTGTGTTCAATTTCTAGTCTATTTTTTAGGTAACCAAAAACAGTCTCAATGATAGACCTTTTTCTCAGTAAAATCTTCTCATTTAGCGAAATTAATGTATTTTTCATACCTTTTTTCACCTTGGTAACAAGTTTCAAACCTCGGTCAAACAGCTTCTGAAAAAGCTCTTTTGCAATATAACCTTTGTCACCAAACAAAAGGCCGGTTAATTTTTCCGTCAAATTTGGCACAGGTATCCTATCATCAACATTGCCTTTTGTTAGCGTAAGTGCATGAATTTCACCATTTTCATTGATTACCATATGTAATTTGAAACCAAAAAACCAGCCGTAAGTACTCTTGCTTAATTTTGCAATTCCAGCAAAAACTTTGTTTTTGGATATTCTTTTTGCATGACAAACTGCAATGGGAGTTGTGTCTATATATGAGATTCCAGTGTTTTCTGACTGTCCACAAAGCCAATGCAACAACATTGCTAAATGCCACAAAACCCTAGGCTTTAGAGCAACAAACCTGCTATATGAAGGCAACTTTGGAAACTCTGATTTGTAGAGCAACGTTAGGTAATGTAGATAGAAAGTTTTGAAATTTTTACACGGAGATTGTTGATATAGCAGGATTATTGTCATGATTTCAGAGTGCTCAATTTCCGTTGTTCTTGTGGGTTTTTTACCATTTGGCAGTAGTTTGCCTGCAAAATTTTTCTCTATATCTCTGCAAAAATCATCGACCAAACAAAACAGTTTTGTTATATCTTCCATGGGTAACCTCATCTATTTTTTTATAATTGCTGAGTTTACCCTGTTTTCTGCCTTTTCTATTCTCCTTTAATCCAGAATTCGCGTTTAGGAAGGGGAAATATTTTGTTTGAAATATGCTTAAAGGTAAGCGCATTTAATTAACTTAAGAGGCGGGAAGTGACAAACAAAAAGTTATTGAATGACAAAATTAATGCTTTTTTAGTTTTAATAGTTTATATTTTAGCTCTGTATAACAGTAACGGATACTTTAAATGGGAGATGCTTTTTTGATGTCAATGGAATCTTCTAAGGGCAATAACGATAGAAATAAACAGTTTCTAGTGCAAATAGCTGCTTGGTTAGTAGACAACACTGGTTTAACTTTTAATCAAATAGCACAATGTTGCAGATTGGCCCTTGAAGAAGTACAAGACATAGCTGATGAGGAAATAGAAGTAGAAAAATATAACCCTATTATTTCTGGAATAATTACTGAAAAAGAAATCGATGATTGCAAAAAAAATCCAAATCGTGTACCAAATTTGATTATAAAAAATATAAAAAAAAGGAGTAAAGCGATTGGTAGCATTCTTGGCTTTGCCTCTACGGCAAGACGTAGAGATAAACCTGATGCGATTTATTATTTAGTAAAAAAATTTCCTATCTTGGACAATAACGTTATAGCTAAATTAATTAGTACAACAAATTACACAGTTGAGCAGGTAAGAGATGGATCTCATCATAACATGCAAAATATAAAACCCCAAGATCCTGTACTACTCGGCTTATGTAGTCAAGAAAATTTAGAAGCAGAAGTGGAAAAAGCAAAAGTAGAAGAGGAGAAGCAAGAAAGGTTAAAAAAAATATAAAGAATAGCTATTGAAAATCCTCAAATTTTTGTGCTTTGTTAACATTAAATTAACTTGACTTGCTAGTGTTTATTAGTATAATGTAAGTAAAGTACGGGGTTTAATGATAATTAAGCTTAATACGCACTGAAACTAACTCAGCCTAATTTATTATCTTATAGTCACATTTTAGGTTAGTAAGCATCAATTAAAATTTTTGGAGGATTATGACAACAATCAATGAAGATGTTTTGGCAAAAGGAAAGGTTACAGCTCAACCTGAAAAAAGTGAGCAAATTTACAATAACGATACAGTAAAACAGATGGTTAATGAAGGTACTGAGAAAAACAGAAAAACATTAGATCTGAGCGAATTAAAAGAGAAAACAGCAGAAGAATTGTTAGAGTTAGCTGAAGAAAGAAAAATTTCAACTAACGGTAAAAGCAATGGTAGAATGCTAAAGCAGGAAATAATATTCAGCTTAATGAAAAAAATGAGTGAAGAAGGAGGCATAACCACAGGGAGTGGAATAGTGGAAATATTGCCTGATGGTTTTGGTTTCTTACGTTCAGCAAGTGCAAATTATGCCCCAAGTACCGATGATGTTTATATTTCTAACGGGCAAATAAAGAAGTTTAATTTACGTACAGGAGATATGGCATATGGAGAAATAAGGCCACCTGGTGATAAAGAGAGATATTTTACTTTAACTAAGGTTCAAAGTATAAACTCTACTGAAGTAAGTGAATTAAGAAAGTACGTCCATTTTGATAATTTGCTTCCTCTTTATCCTGAGGAAAGCATAGTACTTGAGTGTAATAATGGTGATGATAAAAAAGGCTTAAGCATGCGTGCTATAGATATAGTAGCTCCTCTTGGAAAAGGGCAAAGAGCGTTAGTAGTTGCTCCACCTCGCACAGGAAAAACTGTATTGCTTCAGCAAATGGCTAACTCTATAGCTATAAATCATCCTGAAGTAGAATTAATAGTGTTACTTATAGATGAAAGACCTGAAGAAGTAACAGATATGATACGTTCTGTAAAAGGTGAGGTAGTAAGTTCTACGTTCGATGAGCCTGCTTACCGTCACGTACAGCTTGCTGAAATAGTAATAGAAAAAGCTAAAAGAATGGTTGAGCATAAAAAAGATGTGGTAATTCTACTTGACAATATTACTAGACTTGCACGTGCTTATAATGCGGTTATTCCTTCGTCTGGGAAAGTTCTAACTGGTGGTGTAGATTCAAACGCACTGCAGAGACCAAAACGCTTTTTTGGAGCAGCTCGTAATATTGAGAATGGGGGTTCTTTAACTATAATCGCCACAGCTCTTATAGAGACTGGTTCAAAAATGGATGAAGTTATTTTTGAAGAGTTTAAAGGTACAGGAAATGCTGAGATCATACTTGATAGAAAACTTTCTGATAAACGTATATTTCCAGCTATTGATATTACAAAATCCGGAACAAGGAAGGAAGAGCTATTAGTTGATAAGGCTATACTAAATAAAATATGGGTGGTGCGTAGGATACTCAATCCTATGGGACCCGTTGAAGCAATGGAATTTTTACGTGACAAACTACTTTTAACAAAGAGCAATGCTGACTTTTTTAACTCCATGAATCACTAAAAGTAAGCCAGTTATGATGGATATGCTGAGCAAAAAGTAAAACGCTCTTATAGCTAAAATAATTCGGATTTACCAAAATATATTTATAGTTAAGTTGGCAATCTACCTCAAGTTAGCGCGTGACACTGAAATGACACCCTTGGTGGCAGATAGCTAAAGGAAAATATCAACTAGGTTTATAATCTATCACTACCGTGTTTGCAATTTTGTCGTGAAAAGCTTCTTTATGTTCATCACCTACTGCACATACTAAAACTAAGATTAGTATAGCTAAGAATAAAATGGGATTACAAAGTGATATGCAATAAATTATAAAAAGAGCTATAGTCCTTTTCATTGCTTACATTGTAGTGATTGACTCAAATGTATCTTTGTCTTTTACACGCATGCTAAATAACAAGTGTCCTGGAGTGCCGCCAAATTTTACTAGCATGAATATATGAAATATACATGGTATCATTAAAAATAAAGAAAATATAATCGTGGTGATTACAATTATTGCACCCATGATCCCTTGTATTGCGTGTGTAAGTGAGAAACCCACCGCCATTAAACCAAATGGTATTGCAATAAATAAAATACAATCAACTATAAATGCTAGAACACGTCTTGTCATCGTTGAGTAGTTTACTTTTTTATCCATGTACTACCTATAAAGAAAAATATCAACTAGGTTTATAGTCTATTGCCACTGTCTTTGTAATTCTATCATAAAAAAACTGCTTGCGTTGGTTAAATACTGCATATATAAAAATTAGTATTATAGCTATAATTATAGTTATGGAGACTAAGTTTACTGGAAGTAAAAACCACCATTCATAAGGGTTATCAAGAGATTCGTTTATAATGCCCACAATAACTATAAAGCTCAATACAAATAAGCTAGGCACTTTAGATAAAACATACCTAGTTGTTGCTTGCACTAGAGTAATATTTTCAAGCATATTTGCATCTTTTATACAAATACAGCACAGCAATTGCCCTGGAGTGCCACTGAACCTCCTTACTATGAATACTCCGAATATTATTGATAGCAAAAAGCACAGGCATATAGTCAACAGTTTAGATCCATCAGGATCAAAAACCATCTTTGCAAGAGAAAAAAAAGACTAAAGAAATTCCTGTAATAATAAAAAGGTCAATAATATATGCTATTACACGCCTAGTTATTCCCACATAGTTTAAATTTAAGTGGCATTCTTCAGGTTTTTTTGCAGTTTTATCATATACTGCTGTTTTTGCAATTTTGTCGTAAAAAGTCTGTTTGCGTCGATCAAATACTGCAAATATTAAAACCAAGATTGGTAAAATAAAAAACCAACCAGAAATATAGCAAGGTACACATAAAAACACTTTAAAAGTACTTCTTATTACTCCTTGCATTAAAGCAACATTTTTAGGTGTATTTGCATCTTTTATATATATACCACATAACAATTTCCCTGGAGTCCAGCCAAGTTTTATTATCATTAATACTTCTAATACTATATATATTAATGCTTCTAGTACTTCATTTTGCACTGAAGGGGCTGTCTCAGTATCAGAAAAGAAATCGCTAAAAAAGTCAGCATAGGGTTTACCTGATAACATGAACAAAATGAATAAATAAAAGGCTAGAAATATTATTTGGTCAACTACATACGCTGTAACGCGTTTAGTAAATTTCGCATAATTTACTTTAACACTCGTTTCAGTATTCATATACGCCTCACTTATGTTTCATAATATCATCATATAATATAAAAATACGTTATTAAATAACCGTAAATATACTAATTTGGGTAATATTAGCTACTTGTGCCACTCTATTATTTAAATTAATATTAAATCATTTATAACTAGGAAAGTTATGTCAACACTAATCACAGTTGCATATGGCGACGGTATCGGACCAGAAATTATGGAAGCGGTGCTGTCGGTATTGCGCGAAGCAGAAGCAAAGATCTCAGTAGATATTATTGAAATAGGTGAGCGTGTTTATAGTAAAGAATGGTCTCACGGAATTTCTCCAAGTGGTTGGGAATCAATTGAAAGGACAAAAATATTATTAAAATCTCCGACAACAACTCCTCAAGGTAAAGGCCACAAGAGCTTAAATGTAGCGCTCAGAAAGAACCTAGGGTTATATGCAAATATCAGACCATGCATTTCATATCATCCTGTGATAGAAAATAAATTCGATAAGTTTGATATCGTAGTGATACGTGAAAATGAAGAGGACGTTTACACCGGAATAGAGCATAGGCTCACCGGTGACTCTTACCAATGCACTAAAATTATTACTAGATCTGGCTCAGAGAAAATATGCAGGTACGCTTTTGAATACGCGAAAAAACACAACAGAAAAAAAGTAACTTGCCTGACTAAAGATAACATCATGAAAATGACTGACGGAACTTTCCATGCAGCGTTTGATCGTATTGCAAAAGAATACCCAGATATAAAGGCAGAACATTATATAGTTGATATTGGAATGGCGCGTGTTGCAACAGAACCGGAGAATTTTGATGTTATAGTAACCGAGAACTTATATGGCGACATATTATCAGATATAGTCGCACAAACCTCTGGATCTGTGGGGCTTGCCGGAAGTAGCAACATCGGGAATGAATACGCAATGTTTGAAGCAGTGCACGGTTCTGCCCCTGATATTGCAGGAAAAAACATAGCCAATCCTTCTGGTCTTTTAAATGCTGCAGTGCATATGCTAATTTACATAGGTCAAGTAGGTACTGCAAAACTAATCTACGATGCATGGCTGAAGACTTTAGAGGATGGAATACACACTGCCGATTTGTACAAGGAGAAAAGAAGTAAACAGAAAGTTGGTACAAAAGAGTTTGCAGAAGCTGTTATAGATAACCTAGGAAAGAAACCTACAACATTACCTGAGCTTATAATTAGCAGTGGTTCAGATAGTAAAATAAATAAAGTACAAGACAATTACGAACAAGATTACAAAGTTAAAAAGCTAGTGGGTAGTGATATAGTACTTGCTTGGAACAAATCTAGCAACTTTGACCAAATAGTTAGGTTATTTGAATCGAGTAATCTGCAAATGATAGCAATATATTCAAAAGGCCTTGCAATTTGGCCAGGAAGTTCAGAATCTTCAAGTGATCAAATAACCTGTAGGTTTATCGCAAATAATGAAAAACAAGCTATTACAAATAGTGATGTGAATAACTTGCTAATCAAACTTGAAGAACACAATTTTGATGTTGTAAGGATGGATAAATTGTATTTATATGATGGGAAAGAGGGGTTTTTCTCTTAATGATCGTTTGACATTCTTATGATTGCATAAAACATTTAAATAGATTATACTAGAGATATAATTTATTTATGTGAGATGTAGTAATACGCGAATTCTGGATTAAAGGAGAATAGAAAAGGCAGAAAACAGGGTAAACTCAGCAATTATAAAAAAATAGATGAGGTTACCCATGGAAGATATAACAAAACTGTTTTGTTTGGTCGATGATTTTTGCAGAGATATAGAGAAAAATTTTGCAGGCAAACTACTGCCAAATGGTAAAAAACCCACAAGAACAACGGAAATTGAGCACTCTGAAATCATGACAATAATCCTGCTATATCAACAATCTCCGTGTAAAAATTTCAAAACTTTCTATCTACATTACCTAACGTTGCTCTACAAATCAGAGTTTCCAAAGTTGCCTTCATATACCAGGTTTGTTGCTCTAAAGCCTAGGGTTTTGTGGCATTTAGCAATGTTGTTGCATTGGCTTTGTGGACAGTCAGAAAACACTGGAATTTCATATATAGACACAACTCCCATTGCAGTTTGTCATGCAAAAAGAATATCCAAAAACAAAGTTTTTGCTGGAATTGCAAAATTAAGCAAGAGTACTTACGGCTGGTTTTTTGGTTTCAAATTACATATGGTAATCAATGAAAATGGTGAAATTCATGCACTTACGCTAACAAAAGGCAATGTTGATGATAGGATACCTGTGCCAAATTTGACGGAAAAATTAACCGGCCTTTTGTTTGGTGACAAAGGTTATATTGCAAAAGAGCTTTTTCAGAAGCTGTTTGACCGAGGTTTGAAACTTGTTACCAAGGTGAAAAAAGGCAAAGAAACCCCGTAGTAGCTAGCATTCAAATTCTCCCTTGTCAATTTGACGTTTTTTGCTGTCTTAAACGCTTTGTAAGCGCGTTTCGGCTTATATAGGTAAAAACCTAAAAATTTTTAAAGACATGCGATGCACGTAGTGCGAAAAATTAAACATGAGACGCCAAATACCCTAAGTTTTTTGTCATTAACCTGCACAGATTGCGAAGATAAATAAATAGCTTCAGTACCATGATAGGGGGGCTGACAAAGCTTGTCAAGGAATTTTTATGGCCTAGCGTCACGTGCTGGAATGACATTTGGGAATATGTTATCCGTTTGTCACTTCTAAATGATAAGAGCCTCAATGAATTTATTAGTTTATTACATGTCTCTTTTCATGTATAAATCTATAGAAAGTTTTATATGGAAGTTGTTTTATGAGCAAAATTATAGAAATCAGAGCACCAAAAACTCTTGGTGGTGAGTCAGTTACGGAAGGTATAGTAAAAATAAAGAAAAATATTGGTGAAGCAGTAAAAGTAGATGATCTGATTTTTGAAATTGAAACTGACAAAACAGCACTCGAATTAACTGCAGAAGCTTCAGGGCAAATAACTGAATTTCTTGTAAAGGAAGATGATGTGATAAGTCCTGATCAATTGTTAGCGAAGCTTTCCGTGGGAGAAGTAAAAGAGGAAGCGAAAAAAGAAGATAAAAGCGAAAGTTCTGCCAAAAAAGATGCTCCGTCAGCTCGTAAAATTATGGAAGAAAATGCAATTAATGCAAAAGGTGTCAAAGGAACTGGCATGGGAGATAGAATAACAAAAGCAGATGTGATAGGCCACATGAACAAAGCTGAACAGCCTGCAATAAAACAATATGAATTGCCAAAAAGTATAGTAAGTGGAGAGCAAAGAGAGGAACGAGTAAAAATGAGCAAAATAAGGCAAGTAATTGCCGCTCGTTTGAAGGCGTCGCAAAATACTGCCGCAATACTGACCACGTTCAATGAAATTGACATGAAAAATGTCATGGATCTCAGGGCGAAATATAAAGAAACTTTTGAAAAGAAATATGGAATAAAACTAGGTTTTATGTCGTTCTTTATAAAAGCAGCAGTACAAGCGCTGAAAGAGATTCCTGAAATTAACGCTGAAATCTCAGGCGATGAAATCGTGTATAAACATTACTATGACATAGGTGTTGCTGTTGGTACCGATAAAGGCCTTGTTGTGCCAGTTATTCGGGGTGCTGATCAGATGTCATTTGCCGAAATCGAGTTGATCTTGGCTGCCCTTGGCAAAAAAGCGCGGGAAGGCAAGCTGCAAGTGTCAGAAATGGAAGGTGCAACATTTACCATCTCAAATGGCGGAGTATACGGTTCGCTCCTTTCCACCCCGATAATAAACCCTCCACAATCTGGGATACTTGGAATGCATTCAATACAAAACAGGCCAGTTGCCGTGGGCAACTCGATTGAAATTAGACCTATGATGTACATTGCCCTCTCTTACGACCACAGAATAGTTGATGGCAAAGGAGCAGTAACTTTTCTTGTTAAAATAAAAAATTATATAGAAGATCCAAATAGGTTGGTTTTGGAAGTGTAAATTGGTATTAACTTAAACAATGTCAGCAATTAAAAATGACAAGTAAGTTTTTCTGGGATCAGAAGGTTTCTAAGGCGGATGGTAAAATAGGAGAAATCGGCAAATGGCATCAAAAATTGATAGTCGCTCTTGGTTATTACTTGTTACCGAACTTGTTGCACAGCAATTTCCAAAGTGGGCTCACTTAGAGATCAAACCTGTTGAACTCAGTGGTATAGACAATAGAACTTTTCGCTTGGGTGAAGAGATGTTGATCAGGCTACCAAGCGCAGAAGATTATGCGCTACAAGTTCTAAAGGAGCAAAAATGGCTTGAGGTACTTGCACCACATTTGTCATTTTCTATTCCTAAGCCACTTGCAATGGGACAACCATCAAAGCATTATCCCTGGAATTGGTCAATATATAAGTGGATCGAAGGGGAAAGCATAAATGCATTGTCTATAGATGATCTGGATTTACAGATTATTGCTTCTCAGCTTGCACAATTTTTGAATGAGTTACATAAAATTGATGTTAAAGGAGGCCCTAATCCTGGACTCCATAACTTCTGGCGCGGCGATCACGTATCAGTCTATGACACAGAGGTAAGATCGGCCATTAAGGAATTGCAAGGTTTTATTGATGCTAGAACTATAATGTCCTTTTGGGAAAAAGCTATAAGCTCAAGATGGAACAAGAATCCAGTATGGATTCATGGTGACTTTGCAAGCGGGAATATCCTAGCGAAAGATGGATGTGTAGTTGCTGTAATCGATTTTGGATGTGTGGGTGTCGGCGATCCAGCCTGTGACTTGGTAATTGCCTGGACACTTTTGAACAACGAAAATCGGAGAATCTTCAAGTCACATCTATGTTTAGATCCAGACACATGGACCAGAGCAAGCGGCTGGGCTTTATGGAAGGCACTAATTACAATGCGTGACTGGAAGACAACAGAAGTTATGAAACAACAGAAAATTATTAATGAAATTCTAAATGAAGAAGCTTAGTTTAACCAAAGATTTTCAGTCCTATTTTTGCATACCTACCTTTCTTTGCTGTTCTCAAGTGAATTACTCTTAATCTAGCATAACTAACAACTTAAACGAACAACTATTTTCAGCAAACTAAACAATGCCTGTGATAGGTTCTTAATTTGAAAAGATTCCCCAAATCTAATATATCATTGCTGTAGGCTGCATTTAGTAATATAATCTCATATTAAATAAGACTTTACTTAAGTTTATGCTAGATTCTCCGCTAATTTTGACAGCCATTCTTATATTTTTCATTTTTACGTTGTCATTCTTTTTTATAAGAAAGATATTTGGGTCAACAAATAAGAAGATAATAAAATCCTTTAGGAAAATTGTTCAGCAAATAAATGCATTAGAAACAGAAATGCAGAGCTTATCTGATGAGGAGCTTGCTGGTAAAACTGAAGAATTCAAACGAGAATTGAAAAATGGGAAAACGTTAAATGATCTTCTCGTACCTGCATTTGCAGTTGTGCGTGAAGCCTCTCGAAGGTTTCTTAACATGAGGCACTTTGATGTTCAACTGATTGGTGGAATGGTGCTCCACAATGGCATGATATCAGAAATGAAAACAGGAGAGGGAAAGACACTCGTTGCAACTTTAGCAGCATATCTAAATTCCTTAGAAGGGAAAGGCGTACATGTCGTAACTGTTAACGACTATCTTGCAAAACGGGACACAGAGTGGATGAGCAAATTATATAATTCTCTTGGGGTTTCTGTTGCGTTTATTACGAATAACTTGACAGACGAAGAGAGGAAAGAGGCTTACAGTGCAGATATCGTGTATTCCACAAATAACGAGCTTGCCTTTGATTACCTGCGAGACAATATGAAATTTTCTCAAGAAGACATGGTTCAGAGAGGCTTTCACTACGGAATAGTTGATGAAGTGGACTCAATACTCATTGATGAAGCTCGCACTCCGCTTATTATTTCTGGCCCGGTTGAGGAAAACAATCAGATATATAAGCATATCAATAAAATAGTAACCAAATTAGTTGACTCCGATTATGAAGTAGATGAAAAAGGTAGAACGGTATTCTTGACTGAAGATGGTATTTCACGAGTGGAGGAACTACTAAGGTCATACAATCTCATTCCTGAAAATTCCTCGCTCTATGATACTGACAGCATGATAATGACTCATTATATAGACCAAGCATTACGTGCATATAAGCTGTTTACTGCTGATAAAGATTATATAGTAAAGGATGGCAAGGTAGTGATTATTGATGAATTTACTGGGCGTATGATGGAGGGCAGGAGATATTCCGATGGTCTTCATCAGGCACTTGAAGCGAAGGAGAATCTTGAAATTCAGCATGAAAACCAAACTTTAGCATCGGTCACATTTCAGAATTACTTTCGTATGTACAATAAACTTTCCGGAATGACGGGAACAGCAGCAACAGAGGCAGAAGAGTTTTGTGATATATACAGATTAAATGTAGTAAAAATTCCAACCAATGTACCTGTAAAAAGAGTTGATATTGATGATGAAATTTACGGTACAGAAAAGGAAAAATTTAATGCTGTACTAAAATTTATAGAAGAATGCCACAAACGCCTTCAACCGGTCCTTGTTGGCACGGTAAGCATTGAAAACTCTGAGAAGCTTTCTGCGCTTTTGCAAAGCCATTCTCTTAAGCACTCAGTATTGAATGCTCGTTATCATGAACAAGAGGCGTACATAATAGCACAAGCTGGAGTGCCAGGCAGTGTCACCATAGCAACTAACATGGCAGGGCGTGGAACTGATATTCAGCTTGGTGGAAATGCTGAAATGATCGCAAAGGTGGAGCTAAAGAAGATAAAAAATGCTGATGAAAGAGAAAAAAAATACCAAGAAATAGTCGAAAGAGTAAAAAAAGATAAGGAAATTGCTATAAAAGCTGGTGGTTTATGTGTGGTTGGAACTGAAAGACATGAAAGCAGGAGAATAGATGATCAATTACGTGGCCGTTCTGGCCGTCAGGGTGATCTTGGACTTTCTAAGTTCTTTTTATCACTTGAAGATGACCTAATGAGAATATTTGGTTCTGATAGAATGAGAAGCTTTTTACAAAAAGTAGGGTTAAAGAATAACGAAGCTATTCATCATCCATGGATCAATAAGGCACTCGAGAAAGCGCAAAAGAAAGTTGAAGCTAGAAATTATGATGTGCGGAAGTCTTTGCTTAAGTTTGATGACGTAATTAACAACCAACGTAAAGTTATTTTTAAACAGAGAAACAATATCTTAGGCAACGAAATTAATGATTTACTTGAAGTATATAGCGAAGTAAATGAGAGCGTAGTAGAAGGTATAATCCAAAGTGGCTATTATGAGGATTATATTGAAAATATAGTCAAAGAATTCCATACAAGGTATGGAATAACGCTCGATAAAGAAGATTTAGCAACGTTTTTAAACAAACAAGAAGCTTTGAATTATATAAATGATAAGATACAAGAATTCTTTACTGAGAAAGAAAAATATTTCAACAGTCAGCACACTACAGATTTGTGGAATACGATCGTGAAGCAAATGATGATCATGACACTCGATCATTTATGGAGGGAGCACCTTTCAGTTCTAGAGAGCCTAAGACAAAGCATAAGCTTACGTGCCATGGGGCAGAAAGATCCACTGAATGAATTTAAACGCGAAGCTTTCTTGATGTTTGAGTCAATGCTTGAAAAATGGAAGGAACTCACCATTCATCGCTTAGCACACTTTAAGTTGGTAGACAACCAAGAGATAGGCAATAGGTTACATTCTGCTAGAAATAGCAGACTTCCCAAAATCTCAAGAAACGACAAATGTCCTTGCAACTCCGGAAAGAAATACAAACACTGCCATGGTGCGGTTACTGTGGTGAGCTAATAATTATGGTTATACAGTTTGTTTATTTCCATCAACATTACTGCATCTAACCTCACTTAGCTTACTGTTTAATGAGTGCTCTGATGACTTATACGCAGCTCCATAGAACATTCCCCCTCTCTCAAACTTTCTAAACCTTCAGAGTTAATAGGCTCATGCGGATTTAAATCGTTTTTTCTCTTTCCTGCAAATAATGTGGTATATTTTATCCCTTGCTTTTCATCAAATCCACTTTGATCTATATGACTTGCTATTACTCCTATACTTCCCACTCCTGATGTTCTCGTTACCAATACTTTTTCAGCACTTGATGCAATTGCATACGCCGCAGAATACGCATCATCATTTGCTATTGCTACGATCTTTTTTAATCCCCTTGCTTCGTAAATAAAATCAGAAAGGTCGAATAAACCGTTTACTTCCCCTCCGGGGCTGTCTATGTCCAAAATTATTGTTTCTACTTCTTTATCTATTAAAGCTTCTTCTATCTCTTCACGTATCTTCTCGTATGATGTCATCCCCAACACATCATCAAAAGCTTCTGAATTCTTCGTCAAGATTCCATGCACCTTTATTCCCCTTTCACTATTTCTTACTGCATGTTTTATATTTTTAAACGTTGATGCTTCTCTGCATGTAATGACAACAAATCAAAGCTTCTTTGCTCTATCATCATCGGTTTATTGAGCCAGTTCACTTATATTATTTCAGTATTAGAATCAAAACTACTGACGTCCGAGTCAAAACTTAAGCCCAGTTCACTTGCACGTCTTTGATCTTCAGCAATTTCCTGGTCTATTTCTTCTATATCGTAACCTAGCTCTGAAACCACCTCTGACCTACTTTTACCCATTTCTTACCGCCATTTGCTGTGCTTGCTGGTCTTTCAGCGGATCTACCCAATCAAACCCTTGCGCTATCCATTTTACCTTTTCTTTTCCCCCTTTTTTCACCTATATCCAGTTCTCCAGATAGTATTGCTAATTCTAACCACCTATCCCATACCGGACGGCAAAATTGAAATACCATTACGTTATGCTGTAACATTCCGCACCTCCGGCGAAACTCTATTAACCCTGCTCTTATCGATGAATAATTAACGTTGGTAAGATCTCCTGTTAGCTGCTCGTAAGTTATCCCTGTGCCTACTGCTATTGCCCTGAGCTGCTATTTCATAAATGCTTCGTAACTTCCTCCAACATCTGATGGTTCTGAGAACTTGATATCTTCCCCTGGATCTAAAAGTTGCATAGTCCCTGGCTCTAAACCTGATAGTGCTACTCCATGCTCATTTGCTTCACCTTCTCCTAAAATATTTGCTTCTGGATCGAGTCTGGTAATAAACCCAGCAAACATTGCAGCAGTCTTTTTTCTGACTAATTCCGCATCATCGTATTGATCAAGTTCATAGAGCTTTAACAGTACACTGGACAACCATGGTACTCCTCGAATCTGCCCAGGTCTTAGTGGTCTGTAAATATGTAAAACATCATTTGCTGGTACTCTCACTGATTCGCCAAACGAGCCTTCTCCAGGATGTTCTCTAAATAGGTGATATGCTTCTCTTTGCCCAAGTCGGTTAAATTCAATGCCGTTTCTTATTACATTACCATTGGCAAGGGTTTGATTGCTCTTATTGTCTAAATGCTCTGATTCAAGTACTTGCAGTTGCAACGGCACACAAAGACCATCTTCTCGTTTTCTTGTTCGGAGTCTTACAAAACATTCTCCTCCTTCTATCATGCTCCTACAGACCAAAGCTTGTAATCCATAAAAATCACTTACTCCGCTACTGTCTGCTTCATCTGTCCATCTTAGCCATAATTCTTGCACTTTTTTCCGAAATTTTGCATCTTTCGCCTTTGATTGCGGCTTTATTCCTGTTCCAACGCAATTACTCACTATCGTATCGATGATGTTTGCTGCATAGGAATTCTTTCTTACCATGTCACGTGAACGACTACGCAGATGTTCAAGGCTCTGGGAAAGTAAGCTATTTATACTTCCTGCTTCTCCTTGCCAATACATCACCCTTCTTCCAGATCCAGCCGCATCCCATGCTGAGCTCTTGATTTTTGGTTTGCGGAATAATTGTTTGAATGATTTTAGTAACATTTAGCCTCTGATTGTTCTAATTATGCAGCGGGTTGTTGCACAAATTTATAGTTTAATATTGAGAAATTCCGGCAAGCTGCTGGAGAATTTGGTCAATAAGTCGTTACAGTGCATTTACCTCTTAATAAATGGTACTTCTGTGTCCTATTTCTGTGATGATTACTGTGTTCTCTAATTTATCTACTTTATAAATAATCCGATAATCGCCTACTCTTAATCTTTTGCTTCCTACTAATCTACCACTTAATGGTTTACCAAGATTAATGGGATCAATTGTAAGCCGTTCGTCTATAGCTCTTCTAATTCTTGATCTTATTGTTGGTGGTAAAGTAAGGAAATCTCTCTCAAGAACCTTTTCTGAATAGATAATATTGTATTTCACTCATCTTTAATTGTCTTTGCAGATAATATTTTATCCCAGTCAACATCCTCATTTCTGACCATCTTTGCATCTGGCACATCACGTTCTTTTATAATTTTAGCCATCTCTTTCTCTGCTTCAAATTCTTCTTTCACAAGACACACTAAAACTTCTGGTATAGTTTTATTCCATGCTTTTGCGACCTCTGTAAGATATTGAGCAAATTCACCCTCGAAACTTACATTAATATTGAGCTTTTTTTGACTTTGAGCCATATGATTAACCAGAAAACATCAACTATAAACTATAACATTTTTACACAATTTTGTCAATCCCCTTACTCGTTGAAAACACAATCTTTCTCTTCGGCTTCACACCTGCGACTTTCAATTCAGATTTAATGCGTTGTCTTAAGCTCAAGAGGTCATTTATCTGCACTTCTCCATACGGGAGTGTTAAATAAACTGTGTCAAACCGCATTTTTAGTTCAACTCAATTTTCAATCTATTAACGCGAATTCTGGATTAAAGGAGAATAGAAAAGGCAGAAAACAGGGTAAACTCAGCAGTTATAAAAAAATAGATGAGGTTACCCATGGAAGATATAACAAAACTGTTTTGTTTGGTCGATGATTTTTGCAGAGATATAGAGAAAAATTTTGCAGGCAAACTACTGCCAAATGGTAAAAAACCCACAAGAACAACGGAAATTGAGCACTCTGAAATCATGACAATAATCCTGCTATATCAACAATCTCCGTGTAAAAATTTCAAAACTTTCTATCTACATTACCTAACGTTGCTCTACAAATCAGAGTTTCCAAAGTTGCCTTCATATACCAGGTTTGTTGCTCTAAAGCCTAGGGTTTTGTGGCATTTAGCAATGTTGTTGCATTGGCTTTGTGGACAGTCAGAAAACACTGGAATTTCATATATAGACACAACTCCCATTGCAGTTTGTCATGCAAAAAGAATATCCAAAAACAAAGTTTTTGCTGGAATTGCAAAATTAAGCAAGAGTACTTACGGCTGGTTTTTTGGTTTCAAATTACATATGGTAATCAATGAAAATGGTGAAATTCATGCACTTACGCTAACAAAAGGCAATGTTGATGATAGGATACCTGTGCCAAATTTGACGGAAAAATTAACCGGCCTTTTGTTTGGTGACAAAGGTTATATTGCAAAAGAGCTTTTTCAGAAGCTGTTTGACCGAGGTTTGAAACTTGTTACCAAGGTGAAAAAAGGTATGAAAAATACATTAATTTCGCTAAATGAGAAGATTTTACTGAGAAAAAGGTCTATCATTGAGACTGTTTTTGGTTACCTAAAAAATAGACTAGAAATTGAACACACTCGCCATAGATCCCCTGTTGATTTCTTGGTTCATATCTTTTCTACTCTCATCTCCTATTCCATCAAATCCAAAAAGCCTTCTATTTCCTATACTTCCTTCCTTAATCCAGAATTTGCGTTAATAATAAAACGGGTTTTGTGTCATTCCAGTACTCCTCTCTTATAATTCACGTATTTAAGAATGACTTCTGCTAAACCTTTACTAATTCCAGGTACGTTTTGAATTTTAGCCAGAGAAGCTTTGCTTATATTTTTCACTGAACCAAAATAAGACATCAACGCTTTTTTTCTTTTGTTGCCAATGCCGGGTATTTTGCTTAATTGTGAAACTATAAACTGTTTATCGCGTTTTTTTCTATGTGAAGTTATCGCAAAACGGTGGGCTTCATTACGCAGCGATTGTAAGTAAAGCATGACTTTGCTGTCATTTGCCAGACTGAATTCTCCCCTGCCCAGCATATAAAATCTTTCATTTCCTGCGTTACGATCAGGACCTTTTGCCATACAAGCAAAAGGAACGTTTATATTCAATACTTCCAGTACATTCTGTACTATGGAAACATATCCTGGTCCACCATCAATCAGTAAAAAATCAGGTATTATGCCTTTTATATTGCCGGAGAAACGTCTGGTTAGCACTTCCCTCATCATTTTATAATCATCGCCTGAAAATTTTTCCTTTATAGTAAATTTTCTGTACTCACTCTTTAAAAAACCCTCCTGCCCTGCAACAACCATTACACCAATTTGTTGATTTCCAAATATATGGCTATTGTCATAAACCTCAATACGCTTTGGAATATTTGGTAACAAGAAGATTTTGCTAAGCTCCTCAAGCTTTTCTAGGTTATTTCTATAATCGATAAGCTTCTGCTCTAAGCTATGCTGAGAGTTATCATAAACAAATTTCAATAAATCACGCTCTTTTTTATTCTTTACATGCAGAACTTTTACTGGCTTTTGAGCAACCTTATATAGTGCTTGTTCTATAATTTCCTTATCCACAATAGAATCTGGAACGTAAATTTGCATTGGAGGTATGTTAGCTGAATTATAAAAATCGACCAAAAAGGTGGATAAAATTTCATCATTTGAGTGATCACCACAGTTCTCGGCAAAGTAAGGAGTGCTGCCGTAGTTGTCTTTATTTCTGAACGATAACACACTAATACATGCTAGATCCTCTTCACGTACAATACTGAAGAAATCTGCATCTTTTTCAAAAGAAAAATCCGTGTGCTGTATTTGAATTTGCTCAAGAAACTTTACCCGATCTCTATATATAGCAGCAAGCTCATAGTTTTCTTCACTGCTGCACTTTCTCATTGTGAAAAGTAACTGTTCTTTCACTTCCTTATTTCTTCCAAGCAATGTATTTCGTGCCTGTTTTACTGATTGGCAGTAGTCGTCTTTTGTGATTTTGTTTATGCATGGTGCTGAGCAGCGCTTAATTTGATATTCAATACATGGTCTTTTTGTTGAGGAAAAGTATTGATCTGAACATACTCTTAGGAGAAAAGCTTTTTGCAATGACAATATAGTTTGCTTAACAGCAGCGGCAGATGTAAAGGGACCATAATAATGAAACTCATTCTTCTTAAATTTGCCTCTATATTTTGCTATTCTTGGATAATCGTGCTTGGAAATTGTTATATAAGGATAAAATTTTCCATCCTTGAGCACAATATTATAAAGTGGTTTCAATGATTTTATTAACTGTGCTTCAAGAAACAGTGCTTCGATTTCATTCTCAGTGATGAATATTTCAACCTTAATAACCTGTAAGAGCATAACTCTAATTCGTTCAGAAAGGTTTTCGAATTGAAGGTAGTCGGATAACCTCGACTTCAAGTTTTTTGCTTTTCCAACATATAAAACTTTATTCTTATCTCCAACCATCTTATACACGCCACAGGAATGTGGAGATGATTTGATTTGTTCTTTATATTGCCTGAGCATTTATCCATTGCTTAACCTGTATGAGGTTAAAATCTGCTACTAAATGAAAGATGGAAACTACATTTTCAAGCAAAGATAATCTGTTTCTTCTCAGCTTATCAGAATCACAGTTAATCTTTATACTGTCCATAAACTGATTGATAAACGGAGCAAAACCAGCAAGTTCATCAAGTGCTACATTAAAGTGGTTATTTTTTATCGCTTGTTTTATGTTTTTACAAGCAGTTATAGCACAATTTGATAGCGCAATTTCTTCACTTTCAATCAAAAACCTCTTACCGTAAGATGCACTATAAGTAGTGCCATCACTTTTCCTTGCTTTGCTCATCATGTTACTAACTCTTTTGTAAGTGCTTAGAATTTGTTCACCTTCTGGAGTACTAAGATAACGATCCAATATAACAGTTTGCTTTTCTGCTGTCAGCAGATCATTAATATCGATTTTATATAGTATTGAATCTACAACATCTTGCCTTATATCTCTATTTTTTAAAATAACCTTGAATCTTTCTAAGCAGAATCTAAATACTAGTTCTAAAATTTGTTTTCTATTTGGCTTATCAACTGACGCTGTATTTTTATTAAATAGAAGCCTTGAATATAAAGATACTGACTTGTCTATCATTAGCCTAATTGGAACATGCAAATTATTTTCAAGTATTGTCCTAATTATACCAATTGTCATTCTCCGCAAACCAAATTGATCATACGAACCAGAGATTTTCTCACCTGCTGCAATTAAACCAACTAAGCTATCCACTTTGTCTGCAATTGACACAGCAATTGCAGAAGGAGATTTAGGACACTCCTGCTCTGGCCCGATTGGCTTATAATGCTCAGTTATAGCTTCCACTATTTCTCTATCTTCTTGAAAATAAGAAGCATAATATCCACCCATTACTCCTTGTAATTCTGGAAACTCTCTTACTATCGATGTTGCCAAATCAGCTTTTGCCAAATATGCAGCACGTTCAACTTTTATCAGCGAAGCATGTGGAATAAATATAGCTATATACTTTGACAGAGCCGTAATACGCTTCACCTTTTCCCCCACGCTGACAAGTGAAGCATGAAATAATATTGAACCTAATCTTTTGACATAATAATCTAGATTTTCCTTTTTATCTTGAGATATTAAAAATTGGGCATCAGCAAGACGTGCTTCTAATATTCTTTCGTGTCCTTTAACAACTTCACCATTGTTGACGTTGACAACAGTGACAAAGTGTGAAATTCTCTTTCCATTACTCAAAGCAAGGTATTTTTGTTGTGTATTAACTATACTAATTATTACTTCCTTCGGTAATCCAAATGACTTTTCTTGATTCACTTCACCAAACAGTACGATTGGCCACTCTATAAGCCCTGTCAATTCATTTAGTAAATAATCATTTTTCTCAAGTTGTAAATTCTGCTCTTTTGTGAATTTATTAATCTGATCTAGTGTAAATTGCTTTCTTTTGTCCATTTGGAGAATTACACTGTTTTTTTCTAGCAATTCAAAATAGTCTTTAGGTGTTTTAACAGTAAGCGCCGTACCACTTGAGAGAAATCGATGGCCATATGTTGTGTTAGATGCTGTAATCCCGGCAAAAGATACAGGTATTATTTCATCATTTAAAATGCATAAAATGTTTTTAATTGGCCTAACCCACCTTTCTTTTCCTTTGCCCCATCTCATACTTTTTGGCCAAGAGAAATTTTTTAATATTTCTCCTAGTTGATTTTTGAGGAATTCTCTGATGTTAAATGAGCAGCTTTCTCTTTTAATGAAGTAAAAATCCTCATTATTTACTTTTCGAACGAGCAAATCTTCTTCATTTTTCTGATATTTTCTTAAAAAACCTTCGATAGCACTTTTTGGTGCGTTAATGTTTGGTCCCTTAACTTCGTTATTGGAATCCTTTAGCTCCAAAGCATTTATGTTGTCAACAAATAGGGTAATGCGACGTGCCGTTACAAAAACCTCCATTGATGTAAATTTTACATTATTTTTGTTAAAAACATTGGCAATACAACTCTTAACTTGAGTTGCAGCTACATTCTGCATTCTCGGTGGTATTTCTTCTGAAAGGCACTCAAATAATAACTGCAATGACATACGCTATTTACTCATGTACAATTCACAACATTTTTTTGTCAGCTCTCTAACTCTACCAATATAAGCTGTACGTTCATTTACACCAAGCACACCTCTTGCATCAAGCAGATTAAGTAGGTGACTAGTTTTAATACATTGGTCATAAGCTGCCATTGGTAGCTCCTTTTCAATAAGGAACTTACACAATTTTTCCGTATCTTCGAATTGCTGCTGTACCACTTTAGTATCATAATAATCTAACGCTAGATAAGAAAATTCATATTCTCTTTGTTTAAAAATATCTCCGTAAGTTACACCGTTATCGTTCCAAGTTATATCGTAAACATTATCTACACCTTGTATGCACATTGCTAAACGTTCCAACCCATATGCCACCTCACCAGGAATCATCTTGCAGTCAATCCCTCCAACTTGCTGTATATAAGTAAGCTGTGTTACTTCCATTCCATTGCATGTAACTTCCCATCCAAGTCCTGATGCACCAACACTTGGATTTTCCCAATCATCTTCAACAAACTTAATATCATATTTTTCTGTAGATATGCCAAGAACTTTTAAGCTATCTAAATAGACGTCTTGTAAATTATTACCAGATGGCTTTATTATAACTTGATATTGGTGATGTTGATATAAGCGATTAGGGTTATCACCATAGCGCCCATCTGCTGGCCTAATTACTGGTTGTAGATATGCAATTTTTGTCGGTTTTGTATCAATTGCAGACATAATTGTTGCAGGGTGTAATGTGCCAGCACCAACTTCAGATGTGTATGGGTGAAGTATAACGCACCCTTCACCAGCCCAAAAATCTTGCAACTCTTTTATTATACTTTGTAAGTTCACACAAATTGTACACTTTTTATACTAAATATATAAATAAATAAGTACTATTCAATACCTATTTTTTTAACAGTATCATGTAAATAATCACCTAAAACTGCTGAACTTTCCCTCACATACTGAATTATGCTTTTATTTAGGACAATTGCATCATGCATAGTTAAATCGCAGAATATAAATGCTGTTAAATACAGTAAAATCACCGCATAAAATGTGTGAAAAATCCCCTCAAATGTAATTGACATTGCATTATTATAGCTGAGCTGTATTGAACTTATCGGCCATGGTTTTATCGCTTCTACGACATTAAAAAATACGTAAGGTATCATAAGAAAAAAGAAAAAGTGCATAAAATCATTAAACCAAAATGGGCATTGAAGCATCTGCTTACATATACTCCCATAGAGGTTACTTACAGCATAATAAATCGACATTATTGCTGGCATTGAAAGTGCTACAGTCAGCACTTGCCCTGATGCTATTTGTATTACTATATCTTCACCACTGTTTGCTGAAGGGTCCTGAGCATGAAAAATAAATATTCCAAGTAATTGCATTACTAACATAACTATTGCCAATTTTGTAAAAATAGCAGCTACAACTATTCCTGAATTTGGCATTTTATATAGTAAATATTCGCCCCCATATGTAAGAATTAATATAATATCGACAATAAGTAATATAAAGAAAGCAGACCAATAGTTCTGCCAACCTGGTAAATATCCTATTCCCAAAAAAGAGCTTACTGTTTTGGCAGGAAAAACCTTACCTAGCATCTTTCCCAAAAATTCAAAAAAAATCCCCATGCTCTAAGTAACACTTGGTTTATATTATTTATAATACTGTATTGTAACGGACTTATCAATAACTTAAAACATGTATTGGAAAATTTTAGGTAATATGCAGCGACAGTAGAAGAACATGCGCCAAAAATTTAGTAATTTTATAGGGCTTGTGCACTTAAATTTTTTGCAATATCAAGTGCAGCGTAAGTGAATATTGCACTTGCACCCGCACGTTTGAAACTAATCAAAGATTCATAAATCACCTTGTCATAATCCAGCCAGCCATTATTTGCTGCAGCTTTTATCATTGCGTACTCACCGCTTACTTGGTAAGCAAAAATCGGAAAGTTAAACTTATCGCTTGCTGTTTTTATCACATCCAAATATGGCATGCCTGGTTTAATCATAATAAAATCTGCACCTTCATTTATATCCATTTCAATTTCGCACATTGCTTCGTGCGCATTTTTATAATCCATTTGATAACCACTTTTGTCTATAGAATGTGATAGCCCACATGAACCAACGACTTGCCTGAATGGAGCATAGAAGCTAGAGCAATATTTCACTGCATAAGATAATATTAATACGTCTTGAAAGTTATTATCATCTAATGATTTTCTGATTCTTCCTATTCTACCATCCATCATATCAGAAGGAGCAACTATATCACATCCTGCCTTCGCTAAAGCAAGTGCTTGCTTACACAGTACTGATATAGTTTCATCGTTTTCTACATCCATCTGATTATCTTTTAAAATGCCGTCATGGCCATGAATAGTGTATGGATCCAGTGCAACGTCTGCAATAACACCAATTTCAGGTACCTTTAATTTTACAGCACGAATTGCTTTGCAGATTAAGTTGTCAGAATTATATGCTCCCTCAGCGTTTTCAGATTTTAGTTTACTATCAACTACAGGAAAAATTGCAACAGCATTAATTCCTAAATCTTTAGCTTCCTTAACTATAGACACTAATCCATCTATTGAATAACACTTTACGCCTGGTAAGCCAGAAATTGGTTCAGTTGTTTCTTCTCTGTCGTGAACAAACAGAGGAAGAACCAGATCATTCACTGATAAACTATTTTCACTTGTTAAATTGCGAACCCATTTGCTCGAGCGCCTGCGCCTTAATCTTGTATTTGGAAAATTAAACATTGGACCCAGGTAAATTCCCAGCAAAGAGCAACACTCCTGAAATGAGTACCACCCAAAGCACCGATATTGGCAGAAACACTTTCCAACCAAGGCGCATTAGCTGATCATATCGATAACGAGGTATTGTTGCTCTAATCCAAATAAATACGAACAAAAGTATAACTATTTTTAAAATAAACCAAACTAAACCTGGAACTTTATAAAATAAACTAAGCTCCAATGGTGGATACCACCCTCCCAAAAAGAATATAGTCATCATAGCACTTGCTAGAATCATATTTGCATATTCTCCAAGAAAAAAGAGGGCAAAAGGCATGGATGAATATTCAACGTTATATCCAGAGACAAGCTCTGCTTCAGCTTCTGGTAAATCAAATGGGTGACGATTAGTTTCTGCAAGCAAAGAAATAAAAAATATTGTTCCTATAGGCATTAGTAGCAAATCAACCCAAAATGGCATATTGTGTTTCGCTACCACCATCTCTCCAAGGTTTAACGTACCAGTTGTAACAACAACTGTAGCAACTATTAAACCTATTGAAACTTCATATGAAATCATCTGAGCAGCCGACCGTATAGCGCCAAGAAATGCATAATTAGAATTGCTTGACCAGCCTGCAATAATTACGCCGTATACTCCCAGCGACGATATAGCTAGCACATAAAGCACTCCAACATTAATATTTGCTATAACCTTAGGAATCACTACTTGCTGGCCATTTTCTACAATTACTTCAGCACCAAACGGCATAACTGCCCAGGCAATCAACGCTAAAATAAAGGTCAGCATTGGAGCCATAATAAATAGTATGGTGCTCGCTCTAAAGGGTATTATCGGCTCTTTAATTATTAGCTTGATAGCATCTGCAAACGGTTGCAATAACCCAAATGGCCCAACCACACTTGGACCATGTCTCAGTTGAATTGCAGCAATAACTTTACGCTCAAAATATACCAAGTACGCAACTGAAAGTAGTAGCGGTACTAAAATAAATAAAATATTAACTAGCGTGTTCATAAAAAGCTTTAGTACAATCTGCCATTATTTTTGAAGCGCGACTTATTGAATCCGTCATATAGAAATTACACTCCTTTAAAGTAAAAGGTGTATTACTTAAGCTTATCTCACCATTGCTAATTGGCATCCATGTGTTTTTTACCACTTGATCGGCATTTCTAAACTGTGGACCGATAGTATCTAATTTTTTTCTCACATCAAATAAACTATCATACGGTAAAGAAAGGTCTAAATATTGTGAAAGATTTTTAATAATTAACCAATCCTCCTTTGCTTCACCTGGAGGAAACACAGCTAAATTTGTTCTTTGCACTCGACCTTCAGTATTTACATAAGTTGCATATTTTTCTGTATATGCAGCACCAGGCAAGATAACATCTGCCACATGTGCACCCTTATCACCGTGATGACCTTGATAAATTACAAATGTATTTTCTAATTTTGATGTATCAATTTCATCTGCACCAAGAAGATAAACCACTTCTATTTCACCACTTTCTGCATGTTCCAATATTTGATTAATATCCCTTTCGCCTTTTTTAGGAACAAACCCAGTATCTAGCCCACCAACTCTTGCTGCAGCTTTATGCAGCATATTAAAGCCATTCCAGTCATCTCTGACCATGTTAAATTTTTCTGCAATTTTGCCAGCTAGAACTAGAACTGATTCAGAATCGTCTCTTACTAATGCATCTTGACCAATAATCAGCATAGGGCTCTGAGCAGCACTCAGCAGCTCACAGAACTTATGATTTCCATTTGCTATTTCACTCAAAATATCAGGATTATCGCCCAATTTCTCAACATAATACAAATATTCAATGTTAGGACCAACACTTGCAACAGGAAAGTTGCCCTGTAAATATCTCTTTCTCAATCTTACGTTAATGATCGGTGCTTCTATCCTTGGATTTGTATTTATAAGCAGACATAAATCTGCATTTTCTATACCTTCAATAGTGGTATTGAACACATACGATCCACGATTACTTGGTATAAGCTTTGCACCATCTTGCCTACAGTCTATATTCCCCGAGCCGAGCTTCTGCATCACTTCTTTGAGTAGAAGCATAGACTCACAATCTGCTAAATCACCTGCAATTGCAGCTATTTTATTTGATTTTGTATTCTTTAATTTCTTTGCAGCAACAGTTAATGCTTCATTCCAATCAACTGGGGCTAATTTACCATCTTTTTTTATATAAGGTCGATCAAGACGCTGAACTTTTAGTCCATCATAGGCAAAGCGGGTTTTATCTGATATCCATTCTTCATTTACCTCTTCGCTCAGCCTTGGTAATATCCTCATAACCTCCGGGCCACGATAATCAACTCTAATTGCGCTACCCACAGCATCTAGCACATCTATAGTCTCACAATGTGATAGCTCCCATGGACGCGCTGTAAAGGAGTAAGGCTTTGAAGTTAAAGCCCCTACCGGGCAGAGATCTATGATATTTCCAGATAATTCAGAACTAATATGCCTTTTTATGTAAGTGCTAATCTCTACATTTTCTCCCCTTCCGATTCCTCCAAGTTCATTTGTACCTGCAACATCAGACAAAAATCTAACACACCGAGTGCAATGAATGCATCGATTCATCGCAGTCTCAATCAGTGGTCCGAAGTGTTTTTTTGGCACAGCCCTCTTATGCTCATCAAGTCTGCTGGTTCCTTTCCCATAAGCCATCGTGATATCTTGCAAATCGCATTCACCACCTTGATCGCAAATTGGGCAATCAAGCGGGTGGTTAATTAGCAAAAACTCAAGCACACCTTCACGTGCTTTTTTAACCTTAGGGGTATCAGTGTGAATAACCATCCCTTCTGCAACTGGCATTGCACAAGAGGCTACTGGTTTTGGAGGTCCACCCTCCACTTCAACCAAACACATTCTGCAGTTACCAGCAATTGCTAAACGCTCATGATAACAAAAACGTGGAATTTCAACGCCCACAACTTCACAAGCTTGAATTATAGTGAGCCCATGCTCTACTTCACATTCCTTAGAATTAATAGTAACTTTAACCACAACTATTATACAGCTTCCCACTTTATAGGGTTGCCGCTTATCTCATCTTCAACCAGATTGCCGTTGTCATATTGAGCAGACATATAATTCATGCGCGAATCACGATCTATATATCTAACAGGTTTTACCGGTTTATCTTTATACACTTTTTGCTCAGCTTTCTTACGCTGAGTAGGGTTATTTTTACTAGCTGTCTTTGCTTTCCCACCTGCTGCCATATAAACTCCTAAAAACTTTTCATTCTATTTTAACACTTAAGTATACAGCGTCAATATTTAATAACTTTAAAATTTCAATAGATCTCTTGTTATAATCATTTTACAATCATTGTTTAAATAAAAAGTTACCCCTTGATGCCATTCCAGCGCATGACGCACAGCTGTACGAACATTGCAATTTGCAGGCAATTTGCGTGGCAGATTCAAGTAGCTGACACTGGTTTCCATCCAAGACAGCAGTAGCCCTTTTGACGCGAATTCTGGATTAAAGGAGAATAGAAAAGGCAGAAAACAGGGTAAACTCAGCAGTTATAAAAAAATAGATGAGGTTACCCATGGAAGATATAACAAAACTGTTTTGTTTGGTCGATGATTTTTGCAGAGATATAGAGAAAAATTTTGCAGGCAAACTACTGCCAAATGGTAAAAAACCCACAAGAACAACGGAAATTGAGCACTCTGAAATCATGACAATAATCCTGCTATATCAACAATCTCCGTGTAAAAATTTCAAAACTTTCTATCTACATTACCTAACGTTGCTCTACAAATCAGAGTTTCCAAAGTTGCCTTCATATACCAGGTTTGTTGCTCTAAAGCCTAGGGTTTTGTGGCATTTAGCAATGTTGTTGCATTGGCTTTGTGGACAGTCAGAAAACACTGGAATTTCATATATAGACACAACTCCCATTGCAGTTTGTCATGCAAAAAGAATATCCAAAAACAAAGTTTTTGCTGGAATTGCAAAATTAAGCAAGAGTACTTACGGCTGGTTTTTTGGTTTCAAATTACATATGGTAATCAATGAAAATGGTGAAATTCATGCACTTACGCTAACAAAAGGCAATGTTGATGATAGGATACCTGTGCCAAATTTGACGGAAAAATTAACCGGCCTTTTGTTTGGTGACAAAGGTTATATTGCAAAAGAGCTTTTTCAGAAGCTGTTTGACCGAGGTTTGAAACTTGTTACCAAGGTGAAAAAAGGTATGAAAAATACATTAATTTCGCTAAATGAGAAGATTTTACTGAGAAAAAGGTCTATCATTGAGACTGTTTTTGGTTACCTAAAAAATAGACTAGAAATTGAACACACTCGCCATAGATCCCCTGTTGATTTCTTGGTTCATATCTTTTCTACTCTCATCTCCTATTCCATCAAATCCAAAAAGCCTTCTATTTCCTATACTTCCTTCCTTAATCCAGAATTTGCGTTATAAATAGAGTGAGTTCGCCGGCTGTTGCTTTTTTTTTGGTTTGACTTCTAGCATTACTGGGCCCGCCTTTGTTTTACCATATGCTGCTAGCCCCTTGTATGCTGGATTTTTACATCTTATGGATGGTGCTTGGATGCCACATCTCTACCGCTGGATCCGTGCGAATCTTTGTTTATAGCAACTTTACTATACCGCAAAACCAGCTATATTAGCCTACTTTAACTAAATTTATATATGAACTAATTTGCTTGGCTTTGTTGCAACAATTTTATGTTTTTATTTTCACAACCCTATTTTTACACAACGCGTTCTCGCAAAGGTACATACTATTTTCGTGTTTTTGGGGAAAGTCAATAATTAAAAATTTTGTGATGCTACGGAGCTGAGTATTTTCTATAAATTCCCATGTGGCTTGTTAACATCATACAAAGTAATTGACAGTTACTAAAATGTCAGTTCTAATATGCTATGTATATAGAAATCAGTCATTGATTATGTATTGCCTGTTTTTCTAGTTATAGTATAATTAAAATAAATAGTTTAAGGTCTGAGTCATGGAGTATAAGAAGTGGTCAGATGTATTCAGTACAATAAATGCTGACGATGAGAGTAACGTAATTGAAAAAATAAAAGAGGAATTAAAGGAAAAAGACAAAGGTGAGTATAAAAAGTGGGAAAGAGCTAATTTTAATGTAAATTACCAGTTTGAATGTAAAGGTTGTAAATTTACGTTATTGCGTTAGAAGCGGTTGCAAAGATATAGTAAATGCTCTAATAGATAAAGGTGCAGATGTTAATGCAAAAGGTAAGAATGAAAAAACTCCTTTACACTGGGCTGCTGAAAATGGTTACTTAGGGATAGTTAAAGCTCTAATAAAAGCAGGGGCTAATGTTAATATAAGAGGTAAAGGTGAAGAGACTCCTTTACATTTGGCTACTATAATTGCTCATGAAGATGTAATAGAAGCCCTAATTCGAAGAACATTAATACAAGATTTTAGTATACAAAGACCATATTACTTGACAGATACATTTTCTACCTATTGGAATAGATGCCTAGATGAAATCAAGGAGCTTGAGGAAGAAAATGAGCCACTATATGACTTTTTAAGAGAAAGCAACATTAATAATCTAGTTAGTATATGGGAAAGAAATGAAAATGTATGCAGTAGATTTGATAACCAAGAAAGCTTACAAGAACAATATCCAGAATATGCTCATATTTTGATTAATAAAGCTAATGAAGTGGAAAAAGAAATTTTTCTGCATAATCATAAACCATTAATTGATGTTTTATCACAACTGGGTTACCATGAAGGTAAGACACCTGATAGGATAAGAGCTTTTCTGGAAGAAAACAGAGATAGGTTTAAAGTGGAATTTGGAAATCCTAACCGTTCTCTGATTGATTTTGTTAGCTTTGAAGATATTAAAGCACGACACGTTCCAGAACTGGAATTGCGTGCAGTTGTTTCACGAGTTATCGGAAAGAATACACCAAGCAGAAACCTCCTTAATCCAAACAGTGAGCAGCATCAAGCAGTTGGTTTGTTGTATAGCTAATTAACAAGCAGAAGCATAGCAGGTTCAGAGGTCAATGTCAGTGAAGTTTGTGGGAGTGTCAAGCTAAAGAATACAAAAGTTAGAAAAATTATGCTTGCAATAGCTTTTATTCTTGCTATTTATCATACATAATATCTTTACAGGCTGGGTGTTAATTGAAGATATTTTTAAGTCTGGGCAAGTCTGTAATAATGTGGTTAGCTAAGGGGCTTTTATTATGGGTGCGCCAAGTAAGCGTTTAGAATACGGTTGGTGAAAATCCAACTTAGGCAAAGTCTAGCCAACAGCCTAGAACAGACCATTATGCTGCGTGAGGTAACGAGCGTAGTAAAGCTAATGGAATGGACAATATAGGGTGCAATGAAAATGAAGGTATTGATTCCCGAAATAAAAAATAAAGTGATGGAGGTCGACATTTTCCATAAAATGGAAGGCAGCATGGAGGGTAACAATAAGGCAAGTTATCACTCACTCTATCGGGATCGGAGGCCGTGTCATGTATTGAAATGGATTCTAAATGAACTTGGGAGATCCTTTGTATTCCTACTAATACCAATTCCCATTACACGGCAAACAGATGGACAATGATGGAAGAAAAGCCATACTGAAGTAAGTAAAATAGCGAGGTTTAAATGGCATTAAGATCAAAATTATTAGATGAAAAAGTAGTAGAATCAGCAAAAGAAATGCTGAAGAAAGCAAGGAATAATGCATATGTTTCAAAAAAAACTAAATGCTGTAATTGCAGCAAAAAAGCACAGTATAACGGCTGTAGCAAAAATATATTGCATTTCAAGAAGCGCACTAACTTCGTGGGTAAAACTCTTGAAAATTGGCAGAGAAGAAAAACTGTTTGCTCCTTCACAACGTCGTAGAAAAACTAAATTAAATCAGGCTCAACTACAGCAAATTGAAGAGTGGATAGAAGAAAATCCTAGTATCACCATTAAAGAAATGAGAATAAGAATCCAGGAAAAGTTCAGATTAAATATCAGCAAATCTACAGTACACCGCCATATGCAAAAGATGAAATTCTCATATATTACACCAAGACCAGTTCATAATGGACAAGATAAAAGCAAACAAGAGGAATTCAAAAAAAAATCTCAATGGAGCTATTAGCAAGTATCCAGAAAAGAGCTATTTTTCTTTGATGAATCACAGTTTGGCACACATTCAAAAGTTGGACATGGGTGGTTTAAAAAGGGGATTAGAACACAGGTTAAAACAAAATTAGGTAGGCAAAATTTCTATCTCTATAGTGCAGTTAATCCTAGAAATGGAGAGAGTTCTAGCTCAAATGTCAACACTGATTGCATGAACATATTTCTTGAGCAAATTTCGCAATATCTAGAAACACGAGAGGCTTTTCTCGTTATGGATTGTGCTAGTTGGAAAAAATTTAAAGGTACCTAAAAATATCGATATTATATACCTACCTCCGTACTCACCTGAGCTAAATCCTGTTGAGAGACTTTGGTTATATATAAAACAGAACATTTTACGCAATAAAATATACGATACAATTGCTCTGCTTGAGGGTGCTTTGTGCAAATTTATTACTTCTCTTGCCAGCTCCACAATTAAACAACTCTGCAATGTCTCCTATTTGACTGGCCAACAATGAGAGTTGGTATAAGCGGAAGTAGTAATGTTTTTTCGGGGTAAAAGTGTATACATTAAAATCGAAAGTTTTTGTGCTATAATGGTTCTTTATTGAAAATAGCGTTGATGGATATCACTACTAGCTTATTAGGGGATATTAGTAATTTAATAGATAGAGCAAAGAATCATCTTGCTACACATTTCAATTCTACTCTAGTATTGTTAAATTGGGAAATTGGCTTTAGAATTGATCAATATATCTTAAAGCACAAACGTGCAGACTATGGCCAACGAATCATCTTCCAACTTGCAAAAGAACTTCAAATTAAATATGGACGTGGGTTTGATAGAGCTTCATTATTTCGGATGGTGCAATTTTCCAAATTTTTTCCCGATCAAGAAATTGTCGCGACACTGTCACAACAATTAAGTTGGTTACATTTTGTAGAAATTATTGCAATTTCTGATGACTTGAAGCGTAGCTACTATTTAGAAATGTGTCGTATTGAAAGATGGAGTGTTAGAGCACTACGTAGTAGAATCGATACCATGTTGTATGAACGTACAGCACTAGCAAAAAAACCTGAGGACTTCATAAGACAAAGCATCAAACAATTACGTGAAGAAAATACGTTAGCACCAGAATTCATTTTTCATGATCCATACTTCCTTAACTTTGTGGAATTGCCATCAAGTCATAGCGAGACTGATCTAGAAAATACGATTTTGGATGAACTGATAAAATTTTTACAAGAGTTTGGTAATGATTTTTGCTTTGTAACACGCCAAAAAAGGATGAGCACTGATGCAACTGATAGGTATTTAGACCTGCTATTTTTTCATAGAGGATTAAGACGTCTTGTTGCAATAAAACTAAAAATTGGTCCCAGCTTATAAAGGACAGATGCTTAAATTGGTTAGATAAAAATGAACGAAAACCAGATGAAGAAAAACCTCCAGGGATTATTTTATGTGCTGATAAGGATCAAGAAGATATAGAATACCTTGAACTTGAAGGCTCTAATATTCACGTTGCACAGTATTTAACACAGCTTCCTTCTAAAGAAATTCTTGAAAAGAAGTTGAGAAAGGCTATCTCTATAGCGCGTGAAAAATACGAACGACTCAAAGTACTAGGTCAAAGTCATGAAAAATGAAAAAATATATGCAAGGAATGGATGCTAAAACAGGAAAGGAATTAGAAGGCTTAGAGCACTTAAAGCAATCAATTATTGATATATTAACCACGCCAATTGGATCACGTGTTATGAGAAGAGAGTATGGTTCCCGATTGTTTGAATTAGTAGATCGGCCAATAAATCGTGATTTTACGCTGGAAATTTATGCAGCAGTAGCTGAAGCACTACAAAAGTGGGAAACAAGGTTCAAACTCGAGAAAGTAAAAATCACAGAAGTAAAAGAAGGGAAAGTCACTATTGCCCTGGAAGGGATATATACATCAAATGGAGAAAAAATTCGCTTTGACGGAGTTGTGGTATAAAGATGCAGCAGCCAAATATTATCGAACTACTGAACTTCGAAGAAATCTTTTCGCGGATGAAAGAAGAGTTAGTAAATCGAGATAAAAGTTTTACAGGATTGGTGGAAAGTGACCCAGCAATAAAGATTTTAGAGGTAGCAGCATGGCGAGAACTTTTGCTCAGAGAAAGAATAAACGAAGCAGCAAAAAGCAATTTACTGAAGTTTGCAAGGGGAGAAGAACTTGATAATTTAGCTGAGTTTTACGGAGTTGAAAGAGAAAAAGAAGAGGATGACGAACGTTTCAGAAAAAGAATTAAAGCAAAGATAGTTGGCTGGTCAACAGGAGGAAATTATCGGTATTATGCATTATCAGCAGATACGAGAGTAAAAGATGCATTAGTAGAATCACATGTACCAGGAAAAGTACAAGTTTCAATCTTATCAACAGAATTATCCACAACTGGCATACCCCCAGAAGAATTACTAGAAATTGTCAGAAATCAGCTAAACATGGAGGATGTGAGGATTTTAACAGATACAATTGAAGTGGTAAGTTGCAATATTATTGAAATAGATATCCACAGTAAAATTAGCATTAACAGACCAGATATTATTGAAACAGTGAAGAAGCAATTTATAGAAAAATTTGAAACAACGAAAAGATTAGGATGGAATGTTGCAAGGTCGTGGATAATAGCCAATTTGTTCGTAGAAGGAGTAGAAAACGTGGAATTAATAGAGCCAAGAGAGGACGTTGTGGTACTGGGAAATGACCTCCAGCAGCTTTTTATAAATGGTGTAAATGCTCCATCCCTTCCTGTTAATGGCCTTCCTTCTCGTATAGACGACAGGATATTTGTTTCTAATTCTTTATAATCTACCAATCCGGTAATTCTGTTTACTATTTTTTGACTCATTGTCAAACCTCCATTTTTTTATATCAATTTATTACTTTTTTTTCGGTTTGACACACTTTTTTGAACATTCCCGGAAATGCAGAAAAAAAATGTTCAACATTATATCAGGAGTCCTTGTCGTTTTAATCTGCACAGATTGCGAAGTTAAATGAAATAGCTTCACTGTTATGATAAGGGCGCTGGCGAAGGGTGTCAAGCAAGTTTTTCGTTTCTATATGCGCTACCTTAAGACTTCAACGTCTTAACGCACCTAACTCCATCTGCATATAAATTTGCATGGCTCTTTCCAGTATTAAGCAATGCAAATCCAATGTTGTCTACACTAGAGCGCAGTTCCCCTATTTCCTCATTGTTTTCATTTGTCACTTTAGTGCCAATATCTGGAAGTGCGTTATCCCCCTCAACAAGGTAAAGTTTTCTTCTGAATATTTCTTGTCTGCTCATTCGATTTACAACTTCCTGACCTATATAACACCCCTTATTAAAGCTTATACCGTTTACTTTATCGATTAAAAATTGCAGCGGAAACGATGAATTCTGCACCATATCTTTCGCTCCATCTGGAACGAGATTTTGAATTCTGACTTTTTCATACTGAGTAAAATCCCCAACCGGCTCTTTTATTTCATCTTTATGTATGATCCTCATTCCTAGCAGCTTGTGCCTTGGATCTTGAAAAATAACTTGTGATTCACTACTACACTCCGCCAACTTAGTATTAAACAAAACTCCAACCTTATATAGTGCGCTAACGTCTTTAATTTTCACTTTCAAATAAGTTTTAAGCAAATCCAGTTTCTCGATTATTTGCTGCAAGTGCATGTTTTCGCACTCCAAGAGGGTGTATTTACCATATTCAATAAGAAAAAAATCATATAGATATTTTCCCTGAGGGCTAAGCAATAAAGAGTAAATGGCTTTTTGGCTATCCAACTTATTAATATCATTAGTTATAATACCCTGCAGAAAATCTCTAGTATCAGGCCCATATAGCACTATCACACCACGACTTAAAAATGGTATATAACTCATGAAATCTCTATAAATAAATCTAAATTCTATTATATAACATTATGCTCTTTTAGAAACTGCTTTTGGCGTGCATATTTTACAAGCTCCAGCCCTTGAAATCTAACTTACGAGTATATATATAAACTTATAAGTTAATTTGTTGATGAGGAAAAACAAATGTCAAGTATAAGTTTAAATGTATTAGATGATAGCGTGCTGATCAAGCCTATTAGCAAAGAAAAGCAAGGTGGAATTGTGCTTCCATCAAGTGCTGAAAAGAAACCTACTAAAGGTGAAGTTATAGCAATTGGTGAAGGTTCACGCAATTCAAGTGGCGAACGCGTAACTTTAACTGTGAAAGCTGGTGATAAAGTGTTCTATCGCCAATGGGCTGGTACAGAAATAGAACATAATAATGAGAAGCTTATCGTGATGAAGGAATCCGATATACTTGCTGTCATTAAGTAGCAGTCTTTATTTTACTAAACTGAAACAAAGCGCAACATAGCGCATTGTAAATGGTTTTATTATAGTTTTCTAAATTTTTTATTAACAAGAGGTGATAAAAATGACTAATGTAGTAGTATCAGGTGAGCAGTTGCAAGAAGCCTTTCGTGAAGTTGCAGCAATAGTGGATTCAACGGTAGCAATAACTGCAGGACCTAGAGGAAAAACAGTAGGGATTAATAAGCCCTATGGAGCACCAGAAATTACAAAAGATGGTTATAAGGTGATGAAGGGTATCAAGCCTGAAAAACCATTAAACGCTGCGATAGCAAGCATCTTTGCACAAAGTTGTTCTCAATGTAACGACAAAGTTGGTGATGGTACAACAACGTGCTCAATACTAACTAGCAACATGATAATGGAAGCTTCAAAATCAATTGCTGCTGGAAACGATCGTGTTGGTATTAAAAACGGAATACAGAAGGCAAAAGATGTAATATTAAAGAAAATTGCGTCAATGTCTCGTACAATTTCTCTAGAGAAAATAGACGAAGTGGCACAAGTTGCAATAATCTCTGCAAATGGTGATAAGGATATAGGTAACAGTATCGCTGATTCCGTGAAAAAAGTTGGAAAAGAGGGTGTAATAACTGTTGAAGAGAGTAAAGGTTCAAAAGAGTTAGAAGTTGAGCTGACTACTGGCATGCAATTTGATCGCGGTTATCTCTCTCCGTATTTTATTACAAATAATGAAAAAATGATCGTGGAGCTTGATAATCCTTATCTATTAATTACAGAGAAAAAATTAAATATTATTCAACCTTTACTTCCTATTCTTGAAGCTATTGTTAAATCTGGTAAACCTTTGGTTATTATTGCAGAGGATATCGAAGGTGAAGCATTAAGCACTTTAGTTATCAATAAATTGCGTGGTGGTTTAAAAGTTGCTGCAGTAAAAGCTCCAGGTTTTGGTGACAGAAGAAAGGAGATGCTCGAAGACATAGCAACTTTAACTGGTGCTAAGTACGTCATAAAAGATGAACTTGGAATCAAGATGGAAGATCTCACGCTTGATGATCTTGGTACGGCTAAAAATGTTAAAATTACTAAAGATAATACCACAGTTGTCAGCGAAAATAGCGATTCTGACAGTGTGAAAGCTAGAATCGAGCAGATTAAATCTCAAATTGAAACTTCAACTTCTGATTATGATAAAGAAAAGCTAAGAGAGCGTTTAGCGAAATTATCAGGTGGCGTTGCTGTGCTAAAAGTTGGTGGAGCAACTGAAGTGGAAGTTAAAGAACGTAGAGATAGAGTCGAAGATGCGCTGCATGCAACAAGAGCTGCAATTGAAGAAGGCATAGTTCCAGGTGGTGGAGTTGCACTTCTTTATGCTTCATCTGTTCTCGACAAATTAAAAGGTGCAAGTGACGAAGAGCAAATAGGCATAAACATTATCAAGAAAGTTCTCAGTGCTCCAATTAGAAGGTTAGTTAAAAATGCTGGTCTTGAGTCTGCTGTTATAATTGACCATTTGATTAAGCAGAATGATAAAGAGCTTATATACAACGTTGAGGCTATGAATTATGCTAATGCATTTACAGCTGGTGTGATCGATCCAGCAAAAGTGGTGCGCATTGCTTTTGAAACAGCGATATCTGTTGCGAGTGTGTTGATCACTACTGAATCTATGATAGTTGATGTACCAAGCAAAGAAAATGCTTCATCTCCTATGGGTGCAGGAGAAATGGGTGGCATGGGTGGATTCTAAGTAAGAGTGGCACCGTGGAGCAATTGCTCCACGGTGGTTCCAAAAAATCTCACATTTTACTATTCGTTAAAGCTAATACGTTTGGTGCAGAAAGGCACTATTGTTTGCATTTGCTTCATCCCTTTATATTGTGGTTGTCTAATAACAAAAACGCAGCATAAGAAAACTATAACCCCTGGTATATTTATACTAGCATAATGCTATATTAATAAATAATCTATATAATGCTATTAAATATAATACTTAAAATCTAAATCACTTTCTCTATAAAAGGAGAAATTTGCCTTAATGAAAATACATATATATTTAATATTGTTTTTATTTTTTTCTTGCACCCAACTATATGCTGACGAGGAAATTGCAAAATTTGATTTACTTATTGGCGAGATAAATGAAGCAAGCCTTACTCTTAAAGGTGCAATAAAGGTTACAATAAAATCAGGTTGACATATATATTACAAAAATCCTGGAGATTTCGGCCTTCCCACTTCCTTTGATTGTAAGGGTAACACATCAAATATAGATATCCATTGGCCTACTCACAAGGAACATGAAGATAAAGTAGGACAAGTTACATTTGTTAGTAACATATATGAAAACATCGTGTTATTTCCTTTTAAAACTAACATACTTCCAAATCAGGAATACGTTGATATTAACTTTCATATAAAGTATGCGATATGTAAAGATAGGTGTATCCCTAAAAATGCTGAGATAAAAACCAGAAAGCCACTAAAGGATTTTATAGATTCTGATGTCGATAAACTTATAAATGAGTGGTATGAAAAATAGAGTTCTCATGGGGTAAGTGTCATTCCAGTGCGTGACACTGGTAGCTGGAAACCTGCTGAAAAAGCCACTCTAAAATGCACTGTAGCTGCTCATTACTATAAACTTACTATAGGTGGTAATGAATTAATAGAGATCGATGCTGAAAATATGATTAGAAAAATAAATGGCGTTGATCAGATGGCCTTGCTGCAAACGGTTTTAGGAATATGAAAACTTATTTGAAATTTTATTTTTTTAGAGGAAAATATGAAAACAATTACACTTAGTGAATCAATAACAGTTGATAGTATCTCTGTCTCAGAGTTATCGATGCGTGAACCTAAAGTAAGAGATTTACTTGCTATAGAACGCATAGAAGGCGAAGCTTTGAAAGAGGTAGCTTTAATTGCTAATCTAGCATCTGTGCCAAAAGAAGCAGTTGAAGATTTATGTATTAAAGATTATGTAGAAATACAAAAGGTGCTAAAAGATTTTTTGTCGCCTTTAGAACAGAGGAGTTAAGATTCAATATTTTAAAACTTAGCTCAACAACAGGAAGTGGAATTGAGCAAATTATTAATATGAGTATAAAAGAGTTTCTAAAGTGGTTAGAAGTAAGTGAAGGAGTAACAAAAAAATGTCAATGCTTTCAATAAAGATCGGTGCAACGTTAGATAGCAGTTTTAATAGTGCAATGACAGGTAGTGCAGCAAAGCTTTCTAAGTTGGGTGATAGTATAAAGCAGCTTGATTCGTCAATGAAATCTGTTTCCAAATTTAAGCAACTAAATCATGATGCCCTTGAAGCCATGAAGAATTGGAAGGAAGCGGAGAAGAAAGCAAAAGAATCAGCTGCAGTAATTGCTAAAGAAAAGAAGGAAAAAAAGAACCAAGCAAAGCACTGAGAAATGAATTCGAAAAATTGAAAGCATCGGCATCAAAGGCAAAAGAGGCTTATATCAAAAAGAGAGATGCACTTCACACATTAAATGAAGAAATCAGGAAAAGTGGAAAGGATATTAAATCTTTAGTGAGGGATCAAACTAAACTTGGTTCATCTATTGAAATACTAAAAGGAAAATACAGTAAATTAGGATCTGTAATACAAAAACAGCAAAATGCTTTGGCAAAAAAAGCGCATTATAGATCACAAGCAATGGAGACTATAGGACTAGGTCTTTCACTTGCAGCTCCAATTAAAGTTGCGATTGATTTTGAAAGTGCCATGGCTGATATTAAAAAGGTCGTAGACTTTACTTCTGGTACAAATGAAGCTGAAGAATTTGCTCAAAAATTGAAGAAATTATCCCGTGAAATACCATTATCAGCTGCAGAGTTAGCACAAATAGCTGCAAGTGGTGGACAGCTTGGTATCAACAAAGGTAAGCTACTTGAATTTACCACAACAGTAGCTAAAATGGCCACAGCATTTGATATGTCTGCCGAACAAGCTGGTGATTCCATAGCTAAACTCGCTAACATTTATGGAATTGCAGTAGAGAAGATGGAAGGAGTTGGTGATGTTATAAATTACCTCTCAGATAATACTGCAGCTAAGGCAAACGATATGATTGAAGCACTCGCTAGAGTGGGTGGTAATGCAAAACAATTTGGTTTAGATATTAATCAGACAAGTAGTTTAGTAAATGCCTTCATTAGTTTAGGTAAACAACCTGAAAAAGCAGCAACTGCTGTCAATGCTCTGCTTTCTAAACTTCAAACTGCTGAAGGGCAAGGAAAAGAGTTCAAAGCAGCATTGGAATCCATAGGAATAACTGCAGAAGAGATGTCACAAAAAGTTGCTCAAAACGGTCAAGAAGCATTACTCTACTTTTTTAAAACTTTAGAGAAAATAGATAAACAGGAACGTTCGCAAATTCTTCTCAACCTCTTCGGTCAAGAATATCAAGATGATATTGCATTGATAGTTGGGAGTTTGGAAGAATATAAAAAAGCAATAGATTTTGTGGCTGATAAAGAAAAGTATAACAAATCTATGCAAAAGGAATTTAATAACCGTGCAAGTACTACAGCAAATAATTTGCAGCTACTTAAAAATACAATAGCAGAGCTAGGAATGAACTTAGGGTCAGTTATGCTACCTACTTTAAATTGGATAAGTAAGATTTTGAGGTCTATATCTACAGGTATAGCTTGGTTCGCAGAGAAGTGTCCAATTTTGACTACAGGAGTTATGAGCATAATTTCAGCTCTTATTATTGGCAAGATTGCAGTGGTAGGTTTTGGTTATGCATTTGCATTGGCTGGAGGTGGAATATTAACTTTTAAGGCTATTTTGCAGGGAACACTTTTACCAGTATTAACTTCGTTATCAGCTCGAGTAATTCCAGCAGTGATCATGGGACTGAAAGCTTTAACGCTAACCAATCCTATAGGAGCTGCTATTGCTGGACTATCAGTTGGTGCAGCGCTTGTAATTGCTAATTGGCAAAAGGTGAAGGACTTTTTCTCAAGTATCTGGAAATCAATTGCAAAACCTATAGAAAATTGGATTGGTATAGGAAAATTTTTTAATGATAGTCCAATAAAAGCATTAGAGAAACCAGTAGAAGCAAAAATAGGCAGTGCAACTAGTGAAAATAGAAATGTTTTTAGTAAAGGAAATCCTTTATTGAATAATAATGCTTTTAGTGGAGTTTCGAATAGTAGAACGAATATTATTGAAAGTGTGATTACAGAAAAAGGTTCTATAGCAGATAATTCAGAGAAAGTTTTAAAAGACTGTGAAAAGTGTGAACAAAAAATTTTCAATCAAACTTTCACATTCAATATAAGTATAAAAGCAGAGCCTAACCAAGATGTCCGTAGTCTTGCTGATGCAGTAATAAAAAGAATAAGAGAAAAATCGCGTGACGTTCTGTTTGATTCAATAGAACCAATTTACTAATGCTATCACTTGGTCAGCATAAGCTTTCTCCAACAAGTGTAAGGTATAGTAAAGAAAATCGTTGGAGTACAATTGAGTGTATTGGTAAAATACCTTCATTACAAAATATTGGCCAAGGTACAGAAAATATAGACTTAGAAGGAATAATTTATTTCCATAATCTGAATGATTTAAATCAATTAAAAAGCATGAAAGAAGCTGAGAAAAATCATGAACCAAGTATCTTAGTAGACAGTTTAGGAAATGTTTTGGGAAGATTTGTTACTGTGCGGTTAGAAGAAAAGCAAACGTCGTATTTTCCATGTGGATTACCAAAAAAGGTTCAATTTAGCTTAAGTTTAAGGAGTTGTGTATGACAGTACATTATATAGCACGAGAAAATGAAATGTTGGATTATATATGCTTTAAACACTATGGACATAGCTCTGGAGCAGTAGAAATAGTATTGGAAGAAAATCCTGGACTTGCAGATTATGGAAGTTTTTTGCCTGCAGGATTAAAAATCAAGTTACCTACAATACAAGAGCAGTTGAAAAAATCGAAGTTAAAAGTGTGGGAATAAATGAAACCTGAATTTAGCATCGAAGGAATAAAAGATCATGTAATATCGGTGCATCTTACTGATGGATCTGGTACTATAGATGATGTTGCAGAGGTATGCGTTGATTATGGCAATGAAAATGTAGAAGTTCCAAATGAATTGAACATAGCACTAGGTTATAAGGAAACTGGAATCTTTCCAATGGGTATATATACAGTCAACGAAGTTACGATACAAGGTCCACCTAAGACTCTACTAATCAAAGCTCATGCAACAAATTTAAGAATATCTTTAAAAGCAAAGGTATCAAAAGAATGGCATCAAATTACCATAGAAAACTTAGTGAAAGAAATAGCTCAAAAACATGGATATGGACATAAAGTTGCTGAGGAATTTAAGAATGTATTGATACCCCATATTAATCAGGCAGATGAAAGTGATATAAGTCTGTTAACAAAGATCGCAACAGAGCGTGAAGCAATGGCAAAATTAGCTGGTGGGTATATATTGTTTATTTCAAAGAATATGGCAAAATCAGCCACAGGAAAAGCTTTAGGAACAACGACTATTAGACCTCAAGACACAATTAATTGGAAAGTGCATTTTACCGTACGTGATAAGTATAATTCAGTAGTAGCAAAATGGCACAGCTATGAAAAGGGCGAAACTATTAAAGAAACAGTTGGTAGTAGCGAGCCAAGTTATATTATGCTGGAACTTTACTCTAATGCAGAGTCAGCGCTGAGTGCAGCAAATGCCAAACTGAAACAATTGAAGCGTAACAATGAAGCTTTAGATATAACTATACCTGGTAATCCTCAAATTTTTGCAGAAGCTAAACTTAATCTTATAGACTTTAACCAAGCGGTAGATGGTGAATGGATAGTTAATAGAGCGGAGCATACTCTAAATAGCTCAGGCTACCTTACTATGTTATCAGCATCTTTGAGTAAGTAACGTTAAGAAAAAAATGAGTAATGATCTATTTAATATGAAGAAACTGTGTGCCAAATATGAAAAAATAAAGTATAATGAAAGAGATAAACTACATTTCGTATGGTGCATACTATTAATAGTATGCATTGGTATTACTTATTGCTATCAAAAATCTAGAGCTAACTCCTATTATAGGAAAATATTACAGACAGCGGCTGAAAGCTGCAGTTATGAGGTTATTGAGCTTTTGGTAGGAAAAAATGTAGTATATGTTGATGAAATAGGGTCTTCTGGTTTAACACCTCTTGGCTATGCATCAAGTTCAGGATGTCTAAAAGTTGTAAGATTTTTAGTAGATAAAGAAGCAAATATACATGTTACTAGTAAGTATGGAAGTACAGCACTACATAATGCTACACACTCGGGAAACTTAGAGGTTATCGAGTTTTTATTAGAGAAAGGAGTAAACCCTAATACCATAGATAATAACGGAAAGACACCAAGAGGAATTGCCGCACTAAGGTCACGACACAATAAAGACAAGCCCTATGATCAAATAATAAAGCTACTTGCAGAAGCAGAGGACCGATACAAATCAACAAAAAGTAATCACTAAAGCTGTAAGTTTTCTATAATCTGTATATAAACTTCTAAAACTATCCATAACAAGTTAATATTTTTACATGAAAAAGCAAAAAATCCCTATAGCGGTAATAATAACAATAGTTGTACAGACTGTAGGGTTAATCTGGTGGTTGGCAAAACTTGACCTACGTGTACATATCCATGATAAATTTGTAGAAAAAAACCAAGAACTAATAGAAATAGTCTATCGACTTGAGGAGAGAGTGAAAAGCCTCACTGAAGAAGTCAATGAACTTGAAGCTATTCACAAACACAAATAACGAATGAATTTCACAATGACTAGATATATCTTGTCTGTTGACTGCGGAGGCATAAGGGGCATAATACCAGCCATTATTCTAGCAGAAATAGAAAAAAGAACAAGAAAGAGGGTAGCTGAAATCTTTGATCTGATTGCAGGGACCTCAACTGGTGGAATTGTTGTAGCGGGATTATGTAAAAAAGATGAACGGGGAAATCCCCAATACTCAGCCAACGACCTAGTTGAGTTTTACCAAAAGTACGGAGCATATATTTTTAAGTCTTCATTTTTTAGGCGATCAATATTATCTTGGTTTAACTGTGCACAATACCCATATAAAAATATTGAATTTGTACTGAATAAATATTTTGGTGATGATACTTTACAAAACACCTTAAGTAATGTACTGATAACAAGTTATGATATTCACAATAATCGTCCATTTTTCTTTAAAAGCTGGAAAGAAGGTAATATTAAGCTGAAAGATGCACTCAGAGCTGCAACGGCTGCACCTACTTATTTCATACCAAAACATCTAAAAATTGACCAGATAGACAGAGTATTAGTGGATGGCGGGGTATTTGCCAATAATCCAGCGGCTTGTGCATATGCAAGTGGTAAGAGGTTATTTCCTAATGATGATATTATAATTTTATCAATTGGTAGTGGCAGGACGACTAGAAGCATAAAGTATACTAATTCAAAGAGATTTGGAAAAATAGGCTGGATAAAACCTTTGTTAAATGTGATGTTTGCCTCTGGATTGGACTGCGTAAATTATCAGATGAATCAAGTAATAGGCAATAGATACGTAAGAATACAATCGCAATTGAAGCTAGCGTCGGCTGACATGGATAACATTACATCAAAAAACATCAAACCTCTGCAGGAGGAGGCAAATGCAATGATAGAGGAAAATCAAAAAGTGATAAACAAATTCTGTATAGAAATATTAAATATATAACTATTTTTACTTATATCTTAGTATATTGTTTAACACAATTCAATTTTCACACTCATCAGCAGTTAGGCCACTTGCTCGCACAATAATATCAATAGCAATACCTGCCTCTGCTAGATTTTTTGCAACCTTGATTTTTTCTGTTTTTTTAACTTTTTTCTTGCCACTTTTCATACTTTCAGATAGAGATTTGACTAGTGATTCTTGAGTCTCATCTTCTCTGTACTCATCCATTAAACTCAATAGCTTACTTTCCTCTTTGCTTTCTCTTGTTTTAGGTAGCAAAACTTTAATATTCACTGATAATGCTCTTGCTATTTTATATAATTTATCAAATGATATGGTGGTATAACCTCTTTCATATTCATGTATTTCCTTGAGTGTTACACCAATTTTATCCGCTAAATCTTTTTGAGTATACCTTCTTATTAACCTCCATTCTCTTATTCTTTGCCCTATTCTGTAATATATAGAATCAGTGCAGATTTCTCTCTCTGTATTATCATACTCGTAAATAGATAAGCCGGTTGCCTGGGAAATTATGTCAACTGAAACTCCTTCTTTCACTAGATTTTTTGCTATTTCCAACCTTGCCTCTTCTTGATTAATTTTCTCGCTAATATGAACAAACCTGACTAATGAAGGTACTATTTTGCCTAACTTTTGATTCTCGTATATTTTCGTTAGATAAAATATTTCCTCATCTTCATAATTGTCTTCTTTTACTATTACTGGTTCGGGTAGTAGATCTGTAACACTAACTGATAATGCTCTTGCTATTACATATAGTACTCCAACTAGAATAGGAATATACCCATTTTCATAGCTGTTTACTTCTTGGTATGTTAAACCTATTTTACCTGCTAATCCTATTTGAGTATGCCCTCGCATTAACCTACAATTTTCTATTTTTTGCCCTATTTTGTAGCGTATAGGACTAACATCACTTAGAGAAACAAACATATATACCTTATTTAGAAATAAATTTTCATGCAATTTGATCAGCAGATAAACCAACTATTTGCAAAATAATATCAATAGGAATTCCCCCTTTTACTAGATCCTTTGCAACTTTCATCCTTTCTATCTTTCTCACTTTCTCCCCACAACCTTCAAACAAAGATTTCATTAGTGCATTACGTAATTCTTGGCTCTCAATTTCTTTGTATTCTTTAATCAAATCAGGTAGTTCATTTTCTACTGCCTCATCTTCTTCTATTAGCAGATCTGTAATGCTAATTGATAATGTTCCTGCTATTGCATATAATTTTTCCAGTGGAATGGCCACACGTCCTTGCTCATAATTGCTTATTTCATCACGTGTTGTATCCATTTTCTCAGCCAAATCCTTTTGAGTATACTTTCTTACCAGTCTCCATTCTTTTATCTTTTTTCCTATTTGGTAGTAGATAGAACCAACTTTTTCTTCAATACATTCATCAGCAGAGAGACCTATTGTTTGCGAGACAATATTGATAGAAATTCCTGCTTTAACCAAACCCTTTACAATTTTTACTTTCTCTGCTTTTTTACTACTTTTCTCACTAACTTGAACAAATTTGGTTAGTAAACAAAACATCTTACGTAACTCTTGGTCATTAATCTTTTTATATTCTCTTACTAAATCTAATATTTCTTCTTCCTCATCTTCAAGACAGCTTTTTGATACAGGAATAAGATCCGTAATACTGATTGATAGTGCCTCAGCTATAGCATATAACCTTTCAATTGGAACTCTACGATTCCCTTTCTCATATTGCAATATTACCCAGTACTTTACACCAATTTTCTCAGCTAAATCCTTCTGAGTATAACCTCGCTCTAACCTCCAATTTTTTACTTTTTGCCCTACTTCATAGTCTAAATTTCTTTCCACAAAAAGAACCTTGCATATAATATTTTCTATTATAGCTCAAAGGCTCCAGATATAATAGCTAGACTCTGGAACCTTTAAATTGATGAATTAAAGTGCCCTACAAGTTTCTTTACTATTTTCACGTACTTTGTCTGCCCATGAAAACAATTTTTCACTTACTTCCTTCTGCTTTTCACTCCATATGCCACATCTAGTGAAACTACCTTTTTCTACTGCTTCTTTAACCGTTATTCCAGCAAAAAGACAATTTTTTCCTATTTCTTCTCCTATTTGTTGTAATTCAGCCCACATTTCCTTATTTGCTATTCTCACTTGTACCTGACTGCAGTTTTTTACGTCCTGGTACAATACAATATTTAGCTTACCAATGCTCGTAGGAAATTCTAACATGACAGAGCTGCCATCTGAAATATCGGTATAGTTTCTTATACCTCCCTTCTCACTTTTAACCTCAACTGCATCATTGCCAATTTTTAAAATATTACTTCCTAACTCTCTGTTTGCTTCCAGTATTTTAGCTACCTCTACCTTGCTATCCCCAGAAAATTCTATATACGATGTTGTATTATCTATCTCAACATCTATTAATTCTCCTTCTTGCACAGCACTTTCGTCAGCTTTCTCTAGTTCTTCTATTCTCTTATCTTATCTATCTGTGGCTGAACTTCTGGTTGTAGCTCATCATAGATTTCACCTATCAGTTTATTCTGCAATAAAGTATCATGAAACTCTGCACCGCTTAGCATTAATTTTCGTATTAGCTTTTTTCGATCACTTTTTTCTAATCTGTGAAAATGTGTACCTAATACTACATATTCTGCAAAGCTCCATTCCCCATCATTACATGCATTTATTCTCATTTCATTAGCTAGTACTTGGTCTATATTTTTGTGTAATTCATTTACGCTTTTTGCCTCTACTATCGCACTCTTAAACCAGCTCAACTTTTCACTTTCACTTACACTTGGTTTTATTTTTTGCAAGTTTGAAGCAAATGGATTTAAATCTTCTGCTTGATCATTTAAAGGTTTTGTGCCATAAACATAGTCAAATACTTTCCCATAGTTGATTTTGTTTTCGCAAACTTCTCTACCAGGAAAAGGTACTATTTCTTTATCTACAAGCCTTTTAGCCTTATTAATTTTGCTTGCAAAAGTGGACTGCTTTATATCAACGCCTTCAAGAGCACCAAATATTTTCTTCAATAACTTGTCTTTACTAGTCATATAACCCCCATATTAAAAATACTTTTTAAGTATACAAACCTTAGTTTATACACTCTATTACTCATTATAAATTATAGCGAGTAGATTTGCAAATACTTTCTGCTATAACAATCCGTTTTCTCGAAAGCTGAAATAGCCTCCACTTGTGATGATAATATGGTCAAATAATCTAACGCTTACAGTACTACACGCTGCTGCTAAGCTCTTTGTTACTGCTTGATCTTTTTCTGATGGTTCTAAACTCCCTCCAGGATGGTTATGTGACATTATTATTGATGTTGCATTTTTTATTAATGCTTTTCTTGTAATCTCCTTTATATACACTGGTGCTTTTTCCATTTCACCAATATAGGATTCTTCTCCAATTAGTTGACGCCTTTTATTCAAGTACAGTATTTTTACACATTCCCTCTCTGCATGACCTATACTGACGTTTAAGTACTCTACTAGCCCTTGTAAGTCCATTATTGGCTCACTCTTAAGCTTTTCTCTCAGTACCCTTTTTAGTGTTTCCTTAACGCACATAATCATTGCTACTGCAGAATCAGTTACTCCTTCTATAACTTTCAGGTCATCCATTTCTCGGCCTAAAATTCTTCCTACTCCTGTATAAGTATTCACCAGATTTTTAGCAATTTCCTGAGCTTTTGGCCTTTCATGTACTGCACTTAGAAACGTTTCCATTATTTCACGATCAAGTAGTGCTTTGCCTTTGCTTTCTAATATTCTGAATTCGATTTCTTCTTTACTTTTATTCATATAATGTACCTTTCACTAACAACAAACTTTTTTAGATATTTACTGCTGTTTTTTATCAGCATTGGCATAGAGCCATAGCTTTTGAGTGAAGTCAAATCAATTTTTCAATCCTTTTTACTTATTTTTTCATGAATAAGCCAAGATATTAACAGATACTTATTTTATCTAATTGAAAATTAATTCTTTATGTAAAAGAAGTTGTTACTATTTTAGAAATAACATCAGTAGAAAAACCTAACTGAAGTAAATTATTTGCAACTTTCATTTCCTCTGTTTTGTAAATCTTTTCTTTGTAAATTTGCTTTCTTTGCAAGAAAAATTCTGCCCATATATTTAGCTCATCTCGTGATTCTTGATTGTCAATTTTTCTATATTCCCTCGCCCAACTTAATAAATCATTTTCTGCTTCACCATCTTCGCAATCATTTTCTTTGTATTCCTTTATCAGATCTTCAGCATCTACTGATAATTCTTTTGCTATTTCCCATAACCTTTCACTTAAAAGAGTAACACTACCTTGCTCATAATGATGTATCTGCGAGGGTCCTACATTAAGCTTTTTTGCTAATTCTTCTTGTGTATATCCTTTTATCATCCTCCACTTCTTGATCTCTTGTCCTCCGTTTTGGCTTGCACAACCGATACTCTCTTTATCAGCATATTCTTCAATTGATAAGCCTGTTGCTCGATAGATAATCTCAGTATCAAACCCTGCCTTAACTAGATTCTTTGCAATTCTTATTCTTGCTGCTTTTATATTACTTTCTTCCTCAGCTCGGACAGATTTGGTTAATGCATAAATTGTTTTATGTCCTCCTGTTTTTTCTATGAAATTATACATTTCCTAGCTCCTAGCTTCGTCAAAACAACTGCTCTCTTTTAGTACTTTTCGTCTAGGAAATAGATTTCTAATAGGGATTGATAACGACTCTGCTAGGATTTTTAACTTTTCAACTGGAATACCACATGTTCCTTGCTCATATCTTATCAGTGTATGATAGTTTATTCCTGCCTTGTCTGCTAAGTTTTTCAGGGTATATTTTCGTTTTAATCTCCAGCTCCTTACTTTTTGTGCTATCTGATACCTTATTGAAATATTTGCCATAAATATTATATAGGTTAATACTACCAAATAAAGATATACAAAAACTTCTACGTTTCAATTTTAGTTGAATATTTCTTCACAATTGTGTATAATTATTAATGCTTTTTAGTTTTTTTTCTCATGGCTCTTTCGAAATTTCTTGATGCACGCAATGATTATGCCTTTAAAAGAATATTTGGCACTAAAAAGAATAAAGATATCCTCATTCATTTCTTGAACGATATTTTAGGCTTTACTGGTTTAGCTGCTATTCACGATGTTGAATTCTTAGCTACCATTTTGGACCCTGAAATTGCCGCTAAAAAGCAGAGTATTGTTGATGTTCTTTGTAAAGACTCTCAAGGTTCCAGATATATTATAGAAATGCAGTTCACTAAGACCAAAGGCTTCGAAAAACGTGCTCAATATTATGCTGCTAAAGCCTACTCAAGTCAAGCTGATCAAGGTGATAATTATCATAATCTCAAGGAAATTATCTTTATTGCTGTTGCTGATTGTATTATTTTTCCAGATAAGTCTGAGTACAAATCTAATCATGTCATTTTAGATCAAAATAGTTTTGAACATGACTTAAAGGATTTTTACTTCGTATTCATAGAATTACCAAAATTTACAAAGACGAAGGAAGATCAATTAGAAAATATAGTAGAAAAATGGTGTTATTTTTTCCGATATGCAGCAGAAACAAGCGAAGAGGACCTAGATAAAATAGTTGGTAGTGACGTAATAATAAAACGAGCTTATGAAGAGATGAATAAGTTTAATTGGTCAGAAGAAGAGTTACTAGCATATGAACAAATGAAAAAACGCATAATGGATGAGATCGCTGCTTTCGCTCAAAAATTTGATGAGGGTCTTAAAGTAGGTCAAGAAAAAGGTAGACAAGAAGGTAGACAAGAAGGCATCCAAATCGGCCATCAAAAAGGTAAAATTGAAGGTAAAATTGAAGGTAAAATTGAAGTTGCAAAAAATTCACTTAAGGCCGGTGTCTCTATTGATGTGATAGCTCAAATTACTGGTCTCTCTCATTCTGAAATTTTACAACTCAGGGAAAAAACATAATATTCCTACTTATCCACTTCAATATTGATGAAAATCTTTCCTAAGTCGAACATACCACATAATTAAGAGTCTAGTGAACTTTCTAAAACAATTATAAATATTATACATAAAATAACATAGATTACTACCATGACTAACCCTCCTATTCAGCCTTCCATATCAAAGATACATACTGTAAGTTTAATATGGATAGTACATTAACCATTTATTCCCCAACTCTAGTCTTGTATTCCTACTTCATTCATGTTAGTATTAAAATCATCAAACTTGCTACTGGTTTCCCTAATTATTTTGGCTACCCTCACTTTAAATTTTCCACTACTTGGCATATTATAGCTCCACCTCTTATATTATAACCTACCTATTGAGATTACCTCTAAGCTTGGTTACTCTTATCTCAGAAAGACAAGTTGATACTTTTGAATGGCTTTGAATAGAAGCATTACTTAAATAACTTTGAGGCTCTAAACTCATTTGCTTTGCACCATCAACTTCTAATGTATCATCTCTTTTGTGTAATATCTGTTGTATTGATTGATTTACTATTACATCTAATCCTTTATTAAATTTAGCCATAAACTCATTAAACTTTTTCTCGCTTAATTTACCAGGGTACTCTGCTTCCCTACCAGGACATGCTTTCTCTAGATGTGAGTTTAAAATCCCTAAAATCTCATCAAATTTACCACTCATGATTTTTCCTGTAACTTCTTTCTGTATTTCCACAAAATCAATATTTAACCGATGCATTGATACACCACTTTTTAATCCAGCTTGCTCTACTACTTTCTCAAATCCCTTTGTAATATTGAGTGCATAGCCCTGTGCTTCTAGTGGAGATATAGACTGATCTGCTGTAGAAATATACTTTTGACCTGTAACCTTTCTAACTAGTATATCAAGTAACATTATTGTACTATTTACATCCATTGGTACATCTACTTGTGATATTGAACTTCTAGTATTTAATTTTTCCTTAGGTAAAGCAGCCCTAGAATAAAATAACTCACCCACAGAGCTTTTCACCCAACTAAACAAATTATTTACCCATGAAGATGGCCTTGCTGAACTACTTACTGCTATCTCAGGTTGACTACTTAAATTCATAGCAAGAAGTTTTCTTGACATATGATGACGAGCATGATCTCCATGGTGATGACGGCGTTTGCGTTGTCTTACACTATCATCAGCTGGGATAATATGATAAATCAACGCTGAAGATGGAATTGCAGACTTGCTCCTTAAATATTCCTTAATTTCTCTATAATTCTGATTGATAGCCAAATCATAGGGTGTTCTAACGTCAGCAGTTAAGGCATTAACATCAGCACCTCTTTCAACAAGACGCTTAACGACGTCTAATGAACCCAACTGCACAGCCCAATGAATAGGTGTCCAACCTTCATTATCTTTGACCTTAATATCAGCATTGTTATCTAAAAGAAGTTCAACTATATTAAAATTGTTCTTTTGAATGGCCCAGAACACAGGAGTCCAACCCTGCCCATCCTGAACATTAACGTTAGCACCTTGTCTGATACCGTCTCTAACTTTTTCAAGATCTCCTTTTTCTGTAGAAATTAATAATTCTTTATCTAGATCCAATTGTTTTTGTTTCAAAACTTCTACTATATCTTCGTAACCCTTTTGAATAGCTAGGTCTAAAGATGTCCTGCCGTACATGTCTGTAGCCTTTAAATTAGCACCCCTGTCAAGAAGTAGATTTACTACATTCAACCTGTTTGCGTCAACAGCAATATGCAAAGGTTTCCTATTGTATGCATCTTGAGCCTCAATATTAGCACCTTTATCAAGAAGAAATTGAACCATATTTGAATTACCTTTTTGAGCTGCAAAGTGCAAGGGTGTTCCTTGATTTGTGATCTCATTATTAAACTTGGCACCCTGAGCTATAAGGAACTTGACCATATCCCATTTACTTCCCTGAGCGGCATAGACTATAGGTGTCCAACCATTATTACTATCTTGAGTATCTAAACTAGCGCCTCGAACTACAAAATCCTTAACTTCATTAAGATTACCACCTTGTACTGCAGTTAACAACTGCCTATCTAGACCTAATTGTGTTTGTTGTAAGTATTCTACAAATTATTATGTCCTTTATCTCTAGCAAGATCTAGCGGTGTTTTACCATTCCTATCTTTAGCATTGACGTTGGCTCCCTTACCTACCAGGTATTCTATTATATTAAGATGGCCATTCCAAGAAGCCCAGTGCAGAGACATCCAGCTGTCTTTGTCAACCTCATTAATACTTACCCCTTTATCGAGAAGAAGTTCTATAATATTTTTATTATCGCGCTCAGCAGCAATGTGGATAGGCTCTCTGCCATAAACGTTGTGAGCATTAATATTAGCTTCTTTGTCAACGAGAAACTTAGCAACTTCTAAGCAGCCTTTCCACCATGCTGTATAATGTAGCGGTGTCCAACCATAGTTACTGGTATCATCAACGCTTACTCCTTTACCGAGAAGGAACTCTATAATATCCTTGTAATTTTTTTCAGCAGCAATGTGTATAGGTTTCCTACCAAAAATGCCCACATCTATAGCATTAACATTAGCACCCTGACTAACAAATTTTTTGACTTCAGAGAGATCTCCATTTTCTGTAGCAGTCAATAATTTTTTGTCTAATTCTGTTTGTTTTAAAAATCCTACTATGTCTGTATAATTCCCTTGAATAGCTAAGTCTAAAGGTGTTTTTCCATCGTTAGTTTTAGCTTCAATATTAGCCCCTCGACTTGAAAGTACTCTAACTATATCAAGCCTGTCTTTGAAAACTGCATAATGCAAAGGTGTTAAACCATCATTAGTTTTAGCTTCAATGTTAGCCCTTTTATCTATAAGAAGCTCAATTATTTTCAATTGACCATAAGCATTTGCTATATGCAAAGGTGTTTCTCCAATATTAGTTTTAGCCTCAATATTAGCATTTAGATTTAAAATTGCCCTAGATGTATCAAGCTTATTATCGTTATCAGAAGCATAGTGCAAAGGTGCCCAACCACGTCTATCTCTAATATTAATATCTACACCTATATTAAGAAGATTATTAACTTTACTAAGATTGTTTTGCTTTACAGCACCAAATAGCTGCTCGGTCGATAAAACTAATTTTTCCTTATTAAATTCCACTACAACATCTTCTGAGTTACAAGTAGAAGCTATACACTTTGAGTTAGAAACTGTTGCATCATTAAACCCGAACATCATTTCTCTTGCCGGTTGATAAGTATTCCAGTTCTCTACTTTTACAAGAGTGTTATTTTTATGTGATAGCAATAAGGTATCATTCATAACTCTCATATTGAAATCTAATATAGACTTATCTTTCAAATCAACTAAACCAATATCATTCTTGTTAACAGGTTGATTATGATAAATCTGTAACCCTTGCTCATCTGGTTGGTAATACCTGAAAGAACTAAATTCATCAGCTCTTTCTCCAAATTCTTCTGGTTCCATAATTTTGTCTCTCAACTCTATGGATAAATCCCAGTTTTTATGAACAGAAGAATAGTAATCCGATATTGATAATGCCCCTCTATCTGATAACAATAGCAAATTATTATTTAGCTTTAAAAAAAGTACTTTTTCTGAGTCAAATGTGAAACAATTATGATGATTTAACAGGTCAGTACCATTAACGCTAAATCTTCCATCTATTTTCAAGCTATGAGAGCAATAATCTCGCTCTAATTCTCCATCCTGAAGTTTGTAATATTCTTGCCCATCAAATGTAACTGTGACATCTTTATAATCTGGTAGCAAGGTTACATTTAGGCCATTTTTATTAATCTTTATTTCTCCTTTTTTATTTTCCATAAATGGTATATCATCTAATGTACAATTTAATTGGCTAAAATCTAATATACCATTTGCTTGAGCAATCGTAATATTAGCGTTTCTGTTATCGAAAAGATAAAGATGACTTATATTACTTGGAGCTTCCCAGTAAAAATTATGATGTTCTTTATCAGGATAAAAAATATAATTACTGGAACTACCTATAGTACTATGATAATTAGCACTTGATAATCGCTTTGTGATATTAAAGTTTGAATTGTCCATTTTTCGCAGATTATCCAACTTATTATCTAATTTTGTTATGTGCACATTTGTTACTCTATCAGTATTAATGTCTACTTTTGTTGGAGTTACAAACGAACCATCTGCTGTTTTTACTGATGTTTGTTTATCTACACTTATAAAAGCTCCACTTTTATTGTAGATATTTGTTATATTATTAGCATGAGTCATACTACCTATATCACTAAAATTTATCGGCAATAATACTAAGCCTTTCCCATAAATAGAATCACCAAAATAACCCTTTATTGCAGTAAAGTTTTTTGCTATTATTACATCATTTCCACCTTTACCGTCTACATAACCTGCATGAGAAACTTCTATATGATTAGCTTTGCTACTTCCAATGACAGAGTGTATATTCTCTGAATCTGCAAAATTACCTCGTGTTACAACTATATTATTTTGTCCAGTAGAAGATCCACCTAAATTACATACAAAATTATCCTTTGCTATGTAGAAGAAATTTGTTCCTTGTTTATGAATATCACAATTACTTAACTGATCTGTAAAATAATACCTGTTCTGTACACTAGACCCCTGATTATCGATTCCATAACTATTAAGTAGTATATTCTTACCATTAAAAATAACATCAATAGTATAATTAGAAGTCACATTTATAAAAGCATCATTATTAGGTATGTAAAACAACATATTTGCAGGCAGCCTAGAAGAACTGCTTTTACTATACATAATTGCATTCTGGCAACCAGGCAGATACTCTTTTAAAGAAACTTTTTTCACTGTTGTAGACAATACCATATTCTCATACTCTGATCTGTAACCGCATTGTGCCACACCTTCTACTCTTTGTAAGGTTTTTTCACTTATCACTGTTAGATCAACATCATCCCCTTTAGGACCACAAATAGCACTATAATTTTTCATTGTACTTGGAAGAAGCCTGCTAATATGGTTGTTACCACTCTTTACATTGAGAGAGATATCTGAAACACGTGTTATCAATCGAAAATCAAATTTATTATCAACTATTCTTGTGTGACGGAAACAAGGAGTTATTCCCAAATACGTAGAAGCATCATCTGATTGCATCACCTCTCTTTTTCTCCTAAAAATAGATCCATCAAGGTATTTTTCTTCTGTAAGAAGTATAGAAGGTAATGATATGGCTATTTTATCATAACTACCCTTAAATTGATCTAAGATCTTTGATATATACTGTTTATATATTTCTTCTGCTTGCAGATCATTTCCTATATAATCTGGCACTTTTTTATCAAGAAAGAAATCCCAATACAAGTCATGTTTCTCTTGATCTGTAAGTTTTATATGTTCTTCTAATTTTTCTACTTCAAGTCCTGCTTCTACAAATTGTGCTATAATGATTACAGCAACTGAAATAGCAGCGCCAACCGGACCGGCAAATTCTCCTATTACTCCAGCTTCCATACCTATAGCCGACATTGTTTCAGTAACAACTGCAGGTACATCTGCAGCTATAAAGATGGAATTAGTTGCGATGTTTAGGTCAGCAATCTTTATATCTACAGGATCTGTTACATTTTGTCTTGCTTTAATTGATTCTGCTAGCCCTAAAAATGCTGCAAAGTTACCTATAGCACGTCCCATAGCTGGAGCAAATCCCTTCAACATCTGAGAATCAAGCTTTGTTCCTAACTCTAATATTTTTCCAGAGATTTTTTCACCAATTTTTGGCATTATCCAGAGATTTAATGCATCGTAGCCTAATCCCTCTATATCTCCATTTGCTATATGCTTACCAACTAAGAATGCTGTAAAGGCAAGACCTGCACCTTCTGCTACTTTTCCTATTTTTTCTGCTACTCCAGATCTTCTTAGGATATTTTTTATTTCCTCTTTATTTTCTATATTATCCTTTATCTCTTTCACAATATCCCTAATCTCTGGATCTATTGAACCTAGATCTATATCTTTAATCTTTGCTACAAATGCTTCTTCAACATTTTTGTCTATAATTTCACCTTCAGATATCTTCTGAGAAACCTTAAAAAGCTGATCATAAAACTCAATATTCTTTACTCTTTCTGCTACCTTGTCAGCATTGAATAACTCTTTGATACGCTGCTCTTTTTCTTCCTTTGTAATCTTTTCTTCATCACGTGAATCTATGCAGGACATACTTATACTTCTTTCCTTCCTTGATCTTTTATTTGATGAATACTCTGGTGATGAAGATTCTAAAGCTCTTTTCCTCCTTAGAGAGCATTGACTTACAGCAAGTGACGTATAAACTGAACTATGATCCACTTCAACAGGAATAAACCCTTCCTCACTTGTTCTGCTTGTTAAAATAAGGGAACCTGCATTATTAGCTCCTTTGTCGAAAACAACACCAATGAATTTCACCTCATCACCATCTGTAAGTGTCTTATATGTTACACCTTTTTCATACTCTTTATTTATTTGATCATTCGCTTCCTCCAATAAGGCCTGGGCTCCCTTACCCTGCCTTGATGTCTTAAGTTCCAACCCTATTGGTGTGTACTCCTCAGCATTTCCACCTTGAGCCACAAACTTAATACCATGAACTAGCATGTCAATACGTTCCCCTCTACCAGTTTGAAACTCAGTTAAAACTAATGCTCTGGTTTCTGGAGATTCTTGTAATTTTAGGCCGCTATAATAACTAAACACTCCATTCAATATTCCCTGGAAATGAGCCTCTTTATTAACGAGAGTCTTAAAAGGGAATATTCCTTCTCCAATTTTTCTAATAATCTACTATATCCTTCTATTGATAAAGATTGGATATTTAGTGCTTTATCGAATGTTTCTTTTAACTCACTAGGATAAGGAACTTCTTTGAAAGTACCTTGAAATCTCTCAGCTCCATTGTTGTATTCTTGTAAAGAATTGTATTTTTCAGCCCAAATAGTAAGATATCTTTTAAAATCTGACTTATATCTAGTATCAAAATTAAGATTTAATTCGACTATTTCCCTATTCCCTATTTCTCTATTTAATCTATCAAGAGGGAGCTCTTCATTCAGCACGTTCAAAACATCTTTTCTGTTAGCTTCAACAATATTCATCACATAAACCAACTTCTCCTTATTTTCTGGAATAAGCACCATTGTTACAACTGCATGGCTTGCATCAAGGTTAGCTGACAATCTCCCCCTGGCTCTTTCAGCTGCTAAACGTCCAGGCCCACGAAGATTAGGATGTACCTCGGTAGGTATATTGTCTCTATAGATAAAAATGTATTTTTTAAAATCAGTTTTTAAATCTTCAACTCTATTTAACAATAGTGATTGCCCTAGTAAAAACCTGCTAAAATAATGATTATCTCCCTTCTCCGATGTACCAGGAAACGTGTGATAGATACGTTCCATATTATTTTTATTCGTTTTTTTAGTGCATTTGTGTAGATTTCTTGCGTATCCCAATCATCAGAGGATTTTAACATATCTTGGAAAAGAGGAATTATTCTTTCATTACGATTCGATACCCTAATGTCAGAGACAGGAGATGGATTATCAAGATTTACACCAACACATAAAATGTTATCTGCGGTAGTTAAAACTCGCTGAACATTTGGTTGAAACCCTTGTGCATACTTTTCTGCTTGTTGCAAAGCCTTATCTGGAGTGGCATTAGGACCTGCTCCTGCTTTTAACTCAATAATAATAGGAATAGAATCCAATGCACGGTCAGGACCACGAGCTAGAAGGATAATATCTGCATAACCCCTACCTGCAAATTGCTCTGGATAAACTCTAAGATTATACCTATAGTGGAAATTCATGAAAACGCCTACCATAAATCCATGATGTGCTGCTTCACGTGCACTATTATCATAGATTAATGAGTTTTCATATTTAGAATGAACTTTACTAATCTCTCCAAGAACTCCCTCAAGAGATTCTTTAACTCCTATCTCTCTACTAGAACTTAGCCCAGCTATATCACCTTCCGGATTACTACATATTCCTTTTTCTACTTCATGAAATTCTTTGCTAGTAGCAGAATCAAGTATCCCTTTAGTTTCCATATCAACAAAAATACCATCCTTTCCTTTATAGATCTGTACTAATCTGGATTTTATTCTATCTTGAATTTCATTCTTAATATTTTGCTCAACGTTCCGATCTCTAATCCTACCTCTATCTATATTATTTCTTAATATGTTCTCCAATTCATTAACAGTAAACTGATGGCCACGCTTACCTTCTGAAATGGAAAATAAATCTATATTATTAATCGCGTCTTCAGCATTTCCAATTTGACCATTTTTGACAATAGCTACTTTTAAAGTTTTCGAAGTATCAAAACTAAAATAAATCTTTTTAATATTTAACTTTTCTGCAATTTCTGTATCCAGCAAAGTAGAAAAGCTCCCTAAGAAGAAGTGTGTAAAAAATCCTGCTTTTTCTACAGAGTGTAAATAAGATGGAATCTGATCCACAAATGATTGAAATCTTGTTTCAAAAGATCTAAAATCCCCTTCTTTCTTGCTTGTTCCAACTTCTTTACCTGCTTCCTCTATCAATAACTGTATTAATTCAAAATCTTGTGGCCTTTCTTTACCCATGACTCTTTTTAAGTTTAAGCCTTTTGCAAGCTCTTTATCATTATCAATAATATTTCTTTCAAGACCAAAATTATAATGGTTTCGGTTACCTGGTGCACCAACATGAAATAATTGTATTTGAATACTTCCATCGCCATATTGGCTTCTTGTTGCACCAGAAACACTAATCCTTGCACTAAGCATCTCGCTCATTGCTCTTATTTCAGGTTCATCTCCCCAAGTATTAGGATTTCTCATGTATTCCAAGTAATCATTGAAACTTCGTCCACTTTCACCTTCAACAAAACTTCTAAACTCGTTTTCATGAGAACTTATATGATCAACTACTCGATTGCGAAACACATTTCTTACTAAGTTTGCAAATGTATCATCATAATTCGCAGTACTAAAATTCCTGACCAAATTCCTAATATGATCTAAATTTTGAATTACAGCTCTTTCATTTCCAAATAGAGCTTCATACCTTTGTCGAAATAGAGCATTATCGTTCCTGACAGGTATTAAGTAAGCCATAGTAACAGACCAAAATAAGCAACTACCATCTCCTGGAACATCGATTCTTTTAAATCTACTTTCACTTTCGGAATCAACATCAGACCTTCGATAACGCTTGAATTGAGGAAATTCTTTAGCTTGCTCTATATATTATATTTCATCCGATAATTCAGTAATCCCTGAATTAATGCCTTCTTTTTTTTGATGATCTGTTAGATATTGTGTCTTAAACATAAAACCCTCTTCATTACATTATACCAAACCCACTATTTATTATCAGAGATATCAACAATATAAGCTGTTTTTACCTGCATACTAACTTAGATATATAACATTTGTATTATAATGCAACACCTTTTTAACAAAAACTAAACAGGCTAAAATATTAACAAGAAACCATCACCTGTTTTATAGAATTGCCTTATAATATCTCTTAATTACCCAACTCTAATTGCTCACATACTTTGCTTAATTTAACCTCAGTTAAGCTATTAAGCTCTTCAGTTGTAGACTTTCCATACGCTAGAAACTTATTCAGTGAATCAGTATCTCTTTTTTCCAACATAGATCGTATATACCCCGCTTGTCTAGAATCCATAAATTCTTTGATTTGATCAGAATTAGCTCTATCTAATATTGCCCATACTGGTTCCATACAACCTCTATTAATTAAAGGAGCTAACAATCTTCCTTGAAATACTGAACTACTCTTCATCTCTTTATTTAATAATAAGGCACGATGGCTATCAAATCCCTCTTTCGTCCACATATACATAAAAAGCTTTACCCCTGCACCCACACAAGACTCTGAATAATTTTCTAATTCTTTTATATACTTTAACCAAATACAATAACAACCTTCTAAAACATCACTCGACCCTAAGCAATCAAACAATCTTTGAAATTGATCAAAGCGAAGTGCACCCTGTAGCGTATCTAAACTACCATAATAACCATTTTCAGCTAAGTCTCTTTTTAGAAGTTCTGGATATTTATCAGGGCTTATCTGGCTGAAACAAAACTCAAATATTTCAGGATAACTATTACAACGACTACCTGCTGCATATACTGCTGTCTTTATGAAGATTTCATCCTTTTTCTGTGCGCTGATTTCATCTTCAGGTAATGATTTTATTTTATTCCAGAAGAATTCCACTGCCTGCTCTTGCTTAAAACTCATAGCACATTTAAGCCCGTACTCATATGGATGACAGCCATCTAAATTTAATTTAGAGATATAACCGCTGATAAAATGTGACCAAAACTGCGCTAAAAGACCAGATCCGCAACACCTAACTAAGTGCTCATACTCCAATAGACTACTCTTACCTTGAGCTGATAGGCTTTTTTTTTCTTTCCTCAAATAAAGCAATAATATCTTCTTCTAGACAGCAACGACAGGCAATTTTATAGCTAGAGTTACTAAAGGGACTACCTTCCACTATCAGCTTTTTGCCAACCACCTGTCTATCAAGCTTAACTCCGTGTAAATTATCTACTTTTTTCCAACAATCCTCATTAGATAACACATGCGCAAGAAAATTGTGTCTCTTTTTACCAGCCATTTCGTGCAAATCCCAATTTGCATAGCACCAGCGTTCAATTTGAAAAAGCTTAGATGCTCTATAGGGATCATCTTCTTTAATAGACGAAAATAAAACTTTTGGAATATCTGAATGCAGCATAATCACCCCTCTATGAATGAAAAAATATGGAAACTGTTACGTCTAACATACACTATAGTAACTTGACACCATTTTGAGTAAGATATCCCTTTTCTAAGTTTTGTCAATCCTCAATTTAAAAAATTTTTTTAGACTTGAATAACTCTCAACAAAAGCCTCTTAATATGAGAGATACATGACGTTTTGTTTATTTTAAATTCTGTTTTTTATAAGTGTACCTTAGTTATTATTCTAAAATAAACTAGTATTAATTTAGCAAAATATATTATTAAAACCTCAAGTAAAATAACCATTTTCAGCGCTCAAAACCAGTGGCGGTGAGAATTGTTCGTTTTGGAATTGGTAGGTAAAGTCACTATGAAAAAATCCTGAGAATATTTCTGATCTTATTATAAGCTTCTTCAAGCTCAAAAGTGCTTATTGAATAAGGCGGTAGTAAGTAAACTGAATTACCAAGTGGCCTGATTAAAAGTCCTTGCTCTAAAAATTTTATCTTTAGTGTTTGTGCATCATGAACATCAAAAGCTGCTATTGTACCAGTCACACGTGCACGCTCGACGTTCTTACAAGCTTCAGACAAATTTACTAATTCCTTTTTATGTATACTATGAATCCTCTTAATTGACTCCATGGTATCGTGTTTAACTAACGAGTCTAAAGAAGCAATTGCGGCTGCACAACCCAGGGGATTGGCAGTGTAGGAGTGACCATGAACGAACGCTTTAGTAAAATGTTCACTTAAAAATGCCGAGTAAACTTCTTCGGTAGTAATTGTGAGAGCAAGCGGAAGAAAACCTCCTGTTAATCCTTTAGAAATACACAAAAAATCAGGTATAATTTGAGTTTGTTCAAAAGCAAAATAAGTACCAGTACGTCCAAAGCCGGTCATAACTTCATCACAAATTATCAAAATTCCATGCCGGCGTACTAAATTGACAACTTTTCTAACAAACTCTGGACGGCACATCCTCATACCACTTGCCCCTTGTACTAAAGGCTCTAGAATTAATGCGGCAATTTTGTGAGAACCAGCACGTAAGTGACCCTCTAGTACTTTAAGAGAATGTTCCTCTTTATTTTCTATTTCTTCATCTTCGTCCCAGGTTTCTGGAAAAGGTATTGTTAAGACAGAAAATAACAGATTTGAAAATGCGTCATGGAAGCCGGACTTAACGCCTACACTCATCGCGCCAAATGTATCTCCATGATATCCACCTTCAAAACTCAGAAAAGTAGTTCTTTCACGGTTACCTTGATTCCACCAATACTGATAGGCCATTTTTAGTGCTACCTCAACGGCAGTAGAACCATTGTCTGAAAAGAAAAATCTGGATAATTTATCTGGTAATAAAGTTTTCAACTTTTCACAAAGCGTTACTGCAGGCTCATGGGTAAACCCTGCAAAAATTACATGTTCCAAAGTCATGCTTTGCTCATATATAGCCTGAGCGATCTTGGGATGAGCATGACCGTGCAGATTTACCCACCAACTGGAAATCAGATCCAAGTATGCTTTGCCATTTTCATCATAAAGATATGACCCATGGGCTTTTTTAATTGCAATTGGAAGTTTAGCTACTTTCTCTTGCGTAAAAGGATGCCATATAATTTTTCTATCGCGTTTGCTTAAATTCATAGTTGTTTAACTAAAAATAGCTTTTAATCGATTTGAGAGTGGTATTTGCATTAAACGTTCCATATTGACCTGCTGTAGTTTGGGTACTGATGCTAATACCTGTACTCTACCATAAAATTCTATTGCTTCAAGATTATCTTGGTTAGGTGGTCCATTTAAGATCACCCCCAAAATAGGAATATTTCTAGCACGTAGGGCTCCTAAACTAAGTAATGTGTGATTAATTGTGCCAAGTGTAGACCTTGCAACTAAAATTGTTGGAGTGGCAAGTTTTTTGATTAAATCAACCATTAGTAAGGTTTTATTGATTGGAACTAAAACTCCTCCAGCACCTTCTATGATTAAGTTACGTGCTTTGGGCAAGCTAATCCTATCGATATTAATGCTATCATTCTCTAGTAACGCTGCCAAGTGAGGAGATAGAGGTCTTTTATAAACAAAATTTTCTTTATAAACATTGGCGTTAGTCAAATTGCTTATTTGATGGCTGTCTGTACCTAGAATACTTCCAGTTTGGATAGGTTTGAAATACGAATACCCAGTGTGTAAGCAGAGCCAGCTGCTTACGGTAGTCTTACCAATGTCGGTATCTGTTCCTGTTACAAAGATCTGCATCTACTTAAAACTCCAAAAAATACTTTATAGGTAACATGAATCTTGCCAGTATAGGTTTGAACTACCTTCCTTAGGCCAGGCAGAGGAATTGTCTGACTACTTAAATTTGCTCCCAAATTTTTGAGATATCTGATAAATTCACTTGCACTTGGAAAACACAATATAAATTCTTGCGAATCGAAAAAATACCTTTTTGGCTCTAGGTGAAGTAGATAACTTTCTAATTCTTGTTTAGATGGATACTGATAAGTTGGTACAGGTAATGAGGATTTCATGAAAATCTTAGTCCATTCACTGAATGTACCATCTAGTAAACACGAAAAAACAAAGACATTTGAACTATTGTATGATTTCTTTATCATCTTTTTTAAATTGCACACCCATTGAAGTGCCAGGTTTGAAATGACAAGGTCGTGGAAACTAAGATTTAGCGTTTCCATGTCACTTAAGATGAATTCAACCTTTTTATACCCTACTAACTTTTCTCTTGTTTTTGCCAGCATATTAGGTGATATATCATTTAAAATAAATTTGCTCTGTGGAAACAAACTAAACAAAACCTCTGTAGCATAGCCTGTACCTGTTCCCAAATCTAAAATAGAGCGTGGGTAAAATCCAGGAAGATAACTTTTTAATAAACCGACTAGTTTTGCAGCACATTCTTTTTGGACAAAAGCTACATTATCATAAGACGAGCTTGCTCTGCTAAAATTGTCCTGTATATATCTCTTTTGTAATTCCATTACAAAAACTTATAATTTGCTCGTACACAAAATAACATTCACGTAAACCTAGATTATGGTAACCTCTGCTATGCATAACAACTTTAACATCTTTATTGAAGTTATCATAGATAAGTTCCTGGGGTACAATTGTATCATTTGTTGCACCTAATATTAATAGTGGTATGTGTGGTAGCTGATGTACTGTGGTGAGTAGCTCTAAATCTTGCATTAGTTTTGCTTTATTCAACCGATTAAAAGAGTTGTAGTTTACACCGCATCTTTTATGGAAGGATATCAGGGTATCTACTGGATCCATTTGAAAGTGCTGTGTCATTGCTTTTAACTCTAACTTGCGTTTTTTGTGTAAACGCAAATTAAATCCCAAAAAATTGGTAAAAGCTTGTATGCCGATAAGTGCGTTAAACTTTACATTTAAGGAAGCTAGCTTTATCAGTCCAAGGGAATGGCCAACACCAGTAAATGTACTATCTTCTGGTAAGTCAAGATTTTCTTCTCCAAAATAACCAAGATCCAAACAATGGTAGGGAACTTGAGAGAAATATTCATTTATAAGAGGCTGGAAAAACTTATGATCAAACCCCCACCCATGACAAAACACAAAGCGATAGTTCATATTTGCTGAAGAGCATGTACTAAATGGTCTAGGTTACTTTCAGTGTGATTCACACTTAGTGCAATGCGCAACCTTGACGTTTGAGGAGGAACAGTAGGTGGACGTATAGCAGAAACAACCAACCCTTGTTTCAAAAGCTTTTCTTTTGCACTCATTACAGTATTCTCATCACCTAGAATTATTGGTATAATGTGTGTAGCTGAATCACCTGTATTAAATCCAAGATTTTGCAAATTGTTTCTTAAATTTGCAGCTTTAAAAGATAAAGCTTGACGTTGATCAGCAAGATGTTGTACTAAATCCCAAGCCTTGGCTGCTGCACCAATTACCATTGGGGAAAGAGAGGTTGAATAGATAAACCCTGGACATTTGTTGATTAGGTAATTCTTTATAACATTGGAACAAGCAACATACGCACCAAAGCACCCCAGGGCTTTACTAAAAGTGCCTAAGATTAAATGTGGAATTTCCTGAAGATTAATGCTGGAGGATAAGCCATACCCATTATGACCAATAATACCTGTTGCATGTGCTTCATCTAAATATAGAAAAGCTTCATGTTCTTTACTCAGAGCAAAAATTTTCTCTATTGGCGCAATATCTCCATCCATACCAAAGATTGTTTCAGTAACAATGAACTTTGGTCTTAAGTCATTTTTGAATTTTGTAAGTAAATTACTTAAGTGATCTGCATCATTGTGTTGATATCGTATGAGTTCAGCGTTGCTCAAAAATACAGCTTGATATAAGCTTGCATGGTTTAACTTATCAAAAAAAACAATAGGTTTGTCACCAAGCACTGATTGATTAAGTAGGCTTGCAAGAACAGTTATATTGGCCTGAAAACCTGAATTGAAGATAAGAGCCGACTCAGTTCCTTTGTCTTGGGCAATCCTCTTCTCAAGGTCTTCAAATATTTTTTTATTACCTGAGAGCAACCGAGAACCAGTGGATCCTACTCCAAACTGTGCTCCAGAGAGCTTTGCTGCATCAAACAGTACTTCTGACTGACTTAGGCCAAGGTAATCGTTGGTAGAAAAATCGATGAAGCTTCCCAGGATAGTTTTTGGCAACTGTCGATATTTCCCTTTACTTTGTAATGTATTACAATACTTATTATATAACAATCTATTTACCGAGAAGGAGCCTAGATCATGACAGAAGAATGGACCTTTGCCAAGGCAAAACAAATCTTTAATCTTCCGTTTCCTGAACTAATTTATACAGCACAAACAGAACATAGAAAGCAGTTTAATCCTAGTGAAGTGCAAATTAGTACGCTTTTAAGTATTAAGACAGGTAGCTGCCCAGAAAATTGTTCTTACTGTCCCCAGTCAGCACACTACAACACTGGTTTGCAGAAAAAGCCTTTGTTAGAAGTTGCCGAGGTAATTGAAGCAGCAGAATGTGCAAAAAAGGCTGGGAGTACTCGTTTCTGTATGGGAGCAGCTTGGCGTGGTCCACGTGATCAAGATTTAAAAGTTGTTTGCGAAATGATTAGAGAAGTGAAAAAATTGGGTCTTGAAACGTGTGTGACTCTTGGGCTGTTAAAAGATTACCAAGCTAATATGTTAAAGGAAGCCGGCTTAGATTTTTATAATCATAATATTGATACATCCGAAGAATATTATCATAAGATCATAACTACGCGTACTTTTCAAGATCGCTTGAAGACATTAGAATACGTACGTGCATCTGGCATTAAGGTCTGTTGTGGTGGCATTCTTGGCATGGGTGAGACTAACGAAGATCGAATAAAGATGTTAGTTCTTCTTGCTAATTTGAATGATCCTCCAGAGTCAGTATCAATTAATATGCTGATAAAAATTCCTGGAACTCCTCTTGAGAATGTGGCTGATGTTGATCCGTTTGATTTTGTTCGTACTGTCGCAATAGCCAGAATTATTATGCCAAAGTCCTACATCCGCTTATCTGCTGGGCGAGAGAAAATGTCGGATGAACTGCAAGCATTATGTTTCCTTGCTGGTGCCAATTCAATTTTTTATGGTGAAAAGCTATTTACAGCTCAAAATCCAGTACCTGAACAAGACAATTATTTATTTCAAAGATTGGGATTACAAAAATTACACATAGAACATTAAAGGAATTTCTGCATTGACAGAAAAAAAGATCTATTTTTACTATGAATTTGCCTCAAATTTTCTTTCCATCCTCAGATAAGTTGCTATTAATTTAGTAGTATATATCATTAATAATTTAAATAATATAACCATGTTTAGCAACCAAAACCAGCAAGCGTGAGAATCGTTCGTCTTGAGATTAGTTGGTCTACCACGTAATACATACGAACTTTTTAATATAGTGATTTTGCTATACGCTAAAACTACCCATATTAGCCCATTTTATCCATATCTACATACGAACTGTTTTGCCTAACTTTGTTGCAACAATTTTTCGTTTTTATTTTCACAACCCCGTTTTTGCGCAACTTATTCTCACAAATATACGTACTTTTTTAGATTTTTGGACAAGTAAATAATTAAATTGTTGTTGCTACTAGTTATTGCAATATTTTACCTAAAAAATGCTCATTCAAAAAATATTGCTTGTATCGTGGAAGGCGGAGAGATGGATGATAATGATAGCCTATTTGTCAAGGAATTAATGATTTGCTTGGGAAGATTATTGTTTGGTGCTATACTTAATTGGTTATTAGTAGGAGATAAGATATGGTTAATCAAACTGACTCTCTAGATTCAAGTTGGGTTAATTTGGGCACAGAAGAGAATCAAGAAATAACCAAAGATCGTCGCTATTCTGGAGATTCAGGCATTGAAGAAAAGGAAGAGCTTGAAGTTTTAGATGGCAAAAATCAAGAGATACAAGCTAATCTATGTGATACACCCCCTGAAGATCTGAGTCTAGAGAATGCAATACTTACAAACTTTCCTGATAGTTGTGATAGATCATTTACCGTAGAGTCGAAAGATGAAGATTCATATGACATTATTCCTAAAAATTTAACTTTAACTGAAATAATCAATATCTTAAATCAAGCTATACGGGAAGATGATTGTGAAGAACTAGGCAGGGTTATACAAAATATTGAAAATTATGAAGGCAGATATATTACGCTGGACAATGTAAATTTAAAGAGTTTTTGTGAGCAACAACTTAATTTAGATTTACGAGATAGAAGGGATCACCAGCATATATACTCAAATATACTATCACGGTATAATTTTGATCAGGAGAATTTCAAGTGTGATTATTTAGTAAAAGAATTGGTATTAATGGCAATTGCAGCTAATGATAAGCTGATAGAACAATATCAGGGCATACTTTTTGCTGAAGGAAATTTGAGTCTTTTATCTTTACTTGTCGGTGGTCAAAAATATATTGAAGCTTTTATAGAAAAGTTCCGTGGTACCGATTGGATTTATAGAGCATTAAAAGATCAGGCTATACAATTTATTGAACCTAATAAGATTAGCTTCTTCTCAGCTATAGCATTAAGAAAAGAACGAAATTTATTAGACACAGTTTTTGTTGAATTCATCTTAAAAGATCTTGCACGAGCATTAAAAACAAGTAATCCTGATCTTTTGTATGGTGTGCTTGAAACAGCATCTCTGATCGAAAATGAAGAATTTATCATGATAGTGCTAGGTGCATTTGAAGGATATATTAATAATACGGATAAAAAAGATCTGTTAAGAAAAAGTTTTGTTACTTTGTTAGAAACTGCAATAAGCCAAGAACACATATCTGTCGTTGAATACTTGTGCAAACGATATACTAATAACGCGAATTCTGGATTAAAGGAGAATAGAAAAGGCAGAAAACAGGGTAAACTCAGCAGTTATAAAAAAATAGATGAGGTTACCCATGGAAGATATAACAAAACTGTTTTGTTTGGTCGATGATTTTTGCAGAGATATAGAGAAAAATTTTGCAGGCAAACTACTGCCAAATGGTAAAAAACCCACAAGAACAACGGAAATTGAGCACTCTGAAATCATGACAATAATCCTGCTATATCAACAATCTCCGTGTAAAAATTTCAAAACTTTCTATCTACATTACCTAACGTTGCTCTACAAATCAGAGTTTCCAAAGTTGCCTTCATATACCAGGTTTGTTGCTCTAAAGCCTAGGGTTTTGTGGCATTTAGCAATGTTGTTGCATTGGCTTTGTGGACAGTCAGAAAACACTGGAATTTCATATATAGACACAACTCCCATTGCAGTTTGTCATGCAAAAAGAATATCCAAAAACAAAGTTTTTGCTGGAATTGCAAAATTAAGCAAGAGTACTTACGGCTGGTTTTTTGGTTTCAAATTACATATGGTAATCAATGAAAATGGTGAAATTCATGCACTTACGCTAACAAAAGGCAATGTTGATGATAGGATACCTGTGCCAAATTTGACGGAAAAATTAACCGGCCTTTTGTTTGGTGACAAAGGTTATATTGCAAAAGAGCTTTTTCAGAAGCTGTTTGACCGAGGTTTGAAACTTGTTACCAAGGTGAAAAAAGGTATGAAAAATACATTAATTTCGCTAAATGAGAAGATTTTACTGAGAAAAAGGTCTATCATTGAGACTGTTTTTGGTTACCTAAAAAATAGACTAGAAATTGAACACACTCGCCATAGATCCCCTGTTGATTTCTTGGTTCATATCTTTTCTACTCTCATCTCCTATTCCATCAAATCCAAAAAGCCTTCTATTTCCTATACTTCCTTCCTTAATCCAGAATTTGCGTTTTAAAAAGCAACTATTAGATTATTATAGGATAAAAAAGTTAATGATTTAATAATTTTAAGGCTAAAATTAGCATATACAAAATCCTTAACTTACAGTACATTTCAAAATACGACTTTAATGTAGCAGATATTAGAGTTAAAAGTTTTACTATGGTAGAATAATGATAAGATTCCAAGAAGAAGCTGTCAGTAGTCAAATTAGTCGTGTTGCTGAAATAAATTGTAATATATGGTTACTGTGAATAACAATCGCTTATCTTCTCAAGCAAAACATGAAACACATGGGTTCCCATGTGCTCTTGGAAGCACGTCTAGCTATACGTGCGTTTATGAGTTGTTTAAAAACAATCTTCTAACAAAGAAACCCAAATTCATCACAAGGATTATGACATGTGTCATAATAATTATGATATGAGTTAAAATGATTGTGGCACGAATTAGTAGCACAAGGTGCGTATGCAGGTGCACAAGCTTGTGCACAGTTCGATACTGGTGTTGGTGAAACTGATGCTGGCGAATTAAAAGCTGTACATGGTAGTTTTGGTAAATGACTATAATTATAAACCATAATGATCCTTTAAAAAATACTATGAGATTATTATAAATTAAAATAATTAAAAATTTAATAATTTTAATTATAAATCTAGCATATCAACTAACGGTATGTTTTAAATTTTCTTTCAATTCCACTGTATCTTCGCCAGTTTTGCATACAGCCCGTCTTTACTTATTAGAGAGTTGTGAGTTCCTACTTCTTCTACTTTTCCATGATTAATTACTATAATCTTGTCAGTTTTAAGTGCGGTTGATAGCCTGTGTGTAATTACGATTGTTGTTCTGTTTTGCATTAACTTGCTCAATGCTTTTTGCACGAGGTTCTCACTTTTATAATCAAGGGCAGAGGTTGCTTCATCCAGTATTAAAACCTGAGGATTGTTGAGTATGGCCCTTGCTATTACAATACGTTGTTTTTGTCCTTCAGAAAGTTTTAATCCTCTTTTTCCTACAAATGTATCAAATTTATCAGGCAGCTTATCAATAAATTCCATCGCATAAGCGCTGATGGCTGCTTGCTTCACTTCCTCATATTCGGCACCTGGTTTGCCATATAGTATATTTTCCATTATTGAGCAAGAAAATATCATGTGATCTTGTGGCACTAAGCCAAACAACGATCTGAGGTCATTTAGCGCAATTGACTTAATATTGTGCCCATCGATAGTAATGCTACCTTTGTTTGGATCATGAAAACGGAGCAGAAGCTTTAAAATGGTGCTTTTACCACTGCCAGATGGTCCAACAATTGATACTGCTTGACCTGCCTCTATAGAAAATGATACGTTATCTAATGCTGGCTTATCAGCATAAAAAAATGTTACACCATTAAACGAAATTCCCTTTTGAACACTACAAATTTTTATAGGATCATCGGGATCTGCTATAGAGCTTTTCATATTTTTAAATTCAAATAAACGCTCTACTATTCCAAGACCTCGTTGTAAATCACTGATATTATCGCTCAAATTATTTATAGCTCCTGCTGCGAGCGCTGAATAAAACACAAATGAGGAGAGTTTTCCAATAGTTATATTATTGCTTAAGACTTCTTTAATACCAAAAAAGAGCAAAACAACTAGTGAACCTATCACACACGTGATAACTAGAGTTACTAGAATAGCACGCAAGAGTACTAATTTTACGTATGATTTTGATACTGAGTTTAAATACTCCTTAAAACGGTTTTTTTCATTTTCTTCGAGTACAAACGATTTGATAGTCACTATAGATCTAAAATTTTCCTCACTAAATGACGCGAGCTCACTTAATTTATCCTGGGCAAAGCGTGCATAGCTACGCACTTTTTTTCCAAGTGAGGTCATGATAATGAGTAGTATAGGTATTATTGCGGCTGCATACGCAGTTAGTTGTATATTTGTATACAATAACATAGCAACACTACCAATCAGAATCACAAAATTTCGTAATATGGTTAGTAAGCTGCTGTTTATTATTGATTGCAACACAGATGTATCAGTAACTAACGCTGAGATAACATCTTGTACGCCTGTGTTCTCAAAGAAACTTGGTTGCAAGTTAGTGATACTGCTATATAAGTCATATCTGATTCTTGCGATAACTTTCTCGCTGCCAATGCCAATGAAATATAACCGAGTAAATGCAGTGAGAGAAATGGCTAAAACTATAAGTATTGCAACTAATAGTTTGGTAGTAAAATCGTGCTCTGCGCCAGAATCAATGATGTTACTTAAGCCTCTGCCAAAGAGGAGGATCGTTAAAGCTGAAAATAAAACTGCAATAAAAGCTACGATGAAATAAGATAGATTAGGCTTTATATAGTAAAATAACTGCCTAATATTAGATCGCATCGTATTTTAAAGTTTCTAAAGTTAAGTATATAGATTCTAGTTTCAGGGGAAAGGGGCATAAGTGTTGAAAGTAACACAAAAAAGACATAAAGAACTATTATTGCAAGAAAATGGAGGCAATAATGGATCAAATAGAAAGAGTACTAAATTTAATAAAAGATGAGGATTTAGAAAGGCTAGGAAAATTAAGTGAAGTAGATAAATGTAATACTAAATTGTTGGGCAAGATTATATTTAAAGGTCTAATGAAGTTAATATTAATGGGGCAAAAAACAAGCCTAAGAGCGCTAGAAATGGTAATAGACAGGTGTATAATGGATAAGAATAGCGATAAAAGTACAGTAACATACAGTGGTTTGTCAAAAAGGTTAAAAGTTATAAATCCAGAATATTTTAAGGGAGTATATATTGATTTGATGAGCAAGATTAAAAAGCTATTACCCCAAAAAACATCAAATAACTTACATAAGTTTGATTCGACGATCATAAATTTATCGGGATATCTCATAAAAGATGGGCTAAAAATAGGCGGTAAAAGTAACGACAGTCAAGTTAAAGTGAGTGTAGGATTAAAGGATCAATTGCCGACAAGTATAAGATTTTGTAAAGGACAAGAAGAAAGTAGTGAAGATATGGCATTAGTGAGAGCAATTAATGAAGCTAAAGTTGAAAAAGAGGATATTTTATTATTTGATAGAGGAATCAGAAAAGTTGGAACTTTTGCCGAATTTGATGAAAAGGAGTACAAATTTATCACAAGAGTTAAAGTAGGAAGAAAACATGATGTTATAAGCAGGAACAAAGTTATAAGAGAACAAAAATCGGATGGATCAGAGATTTTAGAAGATATAATAGTTAATCTTTATCGTGCACGAGGTAAAGTGGCAGAAAAGCATGATCTACGGCTAATAAAAATCAGAAATAAAATTGGAGATGAAATATGGTTTTTGACAAACTTGTTTGAAATGCCAGCTTATGAAGTAACAGAGCTATATAGGCGCAGATGGATATAGAAGTGTTCTTTAAATTTATAAAGCAAAATCTTGGATATAAGCACTTTTTAAGCCATACTATGAATGGCATGAAGGTGTATATTTACATGATTATTATTACGGCTTTGTTATTTCTTGTTTATAAAATCAAAAATAATCTACATGGGTTCAAAATAGCATTACTGCAATTCACATTGGATCTAAATGACTCTTTTATACGTTCGATTGTTTTACTGTCGGGAGGTAATTTACATGCCGTTGATCATCTCATATCACGTTATTTTTGATACTTTCAACACTTATGGGTATACTCCTCTTCACTTTGCTGCTTTGTATGGGAATAAAAATATAATACAAGCCTTAATTGATAAGGGGCAAAGTATCGAAGATGTGGACAATAATGGGCGAACAGCTCTGTTTTTAGCTGCTAGGCAGTGCACTGAAGCAGAAGATGATAGCAGAATAGAAATTATCAAGTATTTGATAGACAAGATCAAAGCAGATGTAACAAAGAAAGATAATAATAACAATGCAGTACTCTTTCCTGCCGCTAATAATTGCCCTGGAAAAGTGGTAGAATTCATCATTGAGCAATATATAAAAATCTTTGAGTTAGAGAATTTTATCAACCACAAAAATAATGATGGAATGGATGCTTTGGATATTGCGCTGAATAGTGGAAACGAGAAAGCTATTGAAGTATTAAGATCATATGGAGCAGATATCAAGAATAAGGTAGATGGTAGCATTCAAAAAATTACTGCAGAAAAACCAAGTAGTACCCTAGACAGAGCAGAAAGTGCAGAGGTAGCACCTCCAATTAAGCAAAGAGTATAAAGCTTTTTATAAAGCGATTATAAATTTCAGTAAGTTGCAGAGGCTCTACAATGGGAAGTGTAGTATGTTAGCAGATACAAATGACTAGATAAATTATATTTCATTAAAGTCATTTATCTTGAAACATAAGCAGGATTTTGTATAGTTGTTTCAATTTGGGTCTGTATATTGAAACAACGCGTGAAAATGACAGGTCATTGTACAAGAGGTACCTAATTCACCGACAAGAATGCTAGATAAAGACACTTACATTTCAATTATTTCACAATTTCTGTATAATCTTAAAAACTCAATTAGTGCGTTATGAAGATAATAATAGGTAATGCTAGTAAGGAATTAGGGGAATCAGTAGTTAACCGGCTAGATGTTCAACCATCCTCTGTTCAGGTGTCAGAGTTTGCTGATGGTGAGGTAAATGTAGAAGTAGCAAATGATCTATATAATCAAGAAGTATATATAATACAATCTCTTTCTCCCCCTGTGAATGATAACCTTATGGAGCTTCTGCTCATAATTGATGCAGTAAATAGATTAGGAGCCAAAAGGATAGTAGTAATTATTCCTTATTATGGATATAGCAGGCAAGATAGAATTATCAAGAACAATAATGTGCAGTCTGCTTTAAGTGCTAAATTAGTTGCAAATCTTATTCAAACTGCAGGTGCAAGTAGTGTTGCAGTTATTGATTTGCACTCAAGTCAAATTGAAGGATTCTTTGATGTACCGATAACTAATTTGAACTGCTTTGAAGCATTTGTTGACTCTATACACACAGAAAATTTGGCAATTGTTGCACCTGATGTTGGAGCAATTGGCAGAGCACGTGCTTTTGCAAAGACTTTAGAGGAAAAGTACAAGATAGGGTTAAGTGATAAGATTATTGTAGTAGATAAATATAGGGAGAGAGCAGGCACATCTCAAGTAATGAACATAATAGGAGAAGTTGCGAATAAAAATTGTGTCATTGTTGATGATATAGTTGACTCTGGTGGAACATTGTGTAATGCAGCTCTTGCTTTAAAAGGCCACGGAGCAAAGTCCGTAATTTCATGCATCACACATGGCGTGCTTTCAGGAAGTGCAGTTGAGAAAATCTCTTCCTCTTCTTTAGATAAATTAGTGGTTACGGATACCATACTTCACAAATTTGAAAAAACTGATAAAATAGAAGTTGTTTCGGTCGTAGATATTTTAACTCACTTTATCCAAGGAGGTAAAGATGCCAGCTAAGTCAACAGAAGACGTTATTACTTCACTAATAGAATTTGCAAATAAGAGAAAAATAACAATTACCAAAGAAGAAATGCTTAAAATTGCACAGCTTGTAAGGATTAAGTTATCAAATGACGAGATTGATCACTACTCCAAAGAACTGACAATGCTGGATTGGATACATGATACTTTATTGCAAGTTAATACTGAAGGTGTTTCTCCTATGCGTTATGGCAGCATAGACAAGGACATTCATGTACGCGATGATGTTATAAATTCTCAAAACATTAAAAAAGAGATATTGTCCAATACAAAACCTGAGCATGGGTATTTCGTAGTGCCAAAGGTTATAAGCGATTAAAGTAAAATAAGGCTCATATCAAATCTATAATAGATCGTATCTGTTCAGCAGAGTGGCAAAATAAGGTAGACGAGAAAAGACAACTATAGGAACAAATGGGTGTCATTCCAGTGCTTGACACTGGAATCCAGTCCTTTTGCACAGTTCCATCAAAAACGTTGTAGAGGATTAACCGCTTTCGTGTTTACCAACTTAGTGCCCAATCTGGATCCCAGTGTCAAGCACTGGGATGACAAGAAAGGGAGCACTGGAATTTTTGTTTCAGCATTAGCCATGCATCTGAACAGATACAATAAATCTACTTTCAAAAATAAGACCAATCCGGTAAAGAAGCATTTGTGGGAGTGGAAACCATTTTTTGATTTTTCTTTACCAAGTCTACTAAATATAGTTTAGAGTTGCTTGGTGATTCTGTTCTTGTAAAAATGATTTCTCTACCATTTGGTAACCATGCCGGGGATTCAATTTTATGCCCCTCTGAAAGCAGACGTTCTTCTTTGCCATCTGGCTTCATAACTCCTATGTAAAATTTTCCTGACTGAATCTTTGTAAAAGCTATCAGATCTCCTTTTGGCGACCAAACAGGCGTAGCATATCTTCCACTTCCAAAACTAATTCTTTTAGGTTTTTTACTTTTGTTAGTAAAATCGATAACGTACAGTTGCTGACTTCCACTTATATCAGAACTAAAAGCCATATACTTTTGATCTGGAGAAAAAGAGGGAGAAGTGCTTATAGCTGAACCTTTAGTAATTTTTTTTGTTCGTTTACTACTTAAATCCAAAGATAATATATTCGTTTCACCACCCAATGAGTGGGAAATTAAAAGAGATTTACCATCGGGAGAAAATCTTGGTGCAGAAACAACTCCTTCAAATGCGCTGATTATTGATTCAGTGTTATCTTTTAAATTTTTTAATATTATATAACTTTTACCATTTGCGTACGAGATATAAACAATACCCTTTCCATTTGGTGAGAATCTCGGTGTTGACACAAATCTATCGCCATTTGTTAAGTATTTTATATTACTTCCATCTTGATTCATCACAGCAATTTTACGCACAGATTTGTAGTTGCTATCTTTTTCTTCAGCGATATACGTGATTTTTGTGTTGAAGTGCCCTTTCTCACCAATTAATCTATCATGTATCACATCCGAAACGAGGTGACCAATTTTTCTCCAGTCTTTTGCTGGAAAAACAACTGACTGAGTAAGTAATTCTCTTTTTGTAAAAGTGTCAAATAAACGAAATGATAGCTCTAATGCACTACCAGATATTTCGCTTAAACTTACTGTGACTACAGTATCGCTTTTCCAAGATTTAGATTCAGCTTCCGCGCCACGTTTTACATTAAATAAGCCACAATTAGATAAATTTGTTCCTATTACCTTTGCAATATTTTCGCTTAATTCGCTTTCCAACGCTGTTTTACATGTACATTTAGATACAACAAGACCAATGTTACCAACACTGCTTTTTTTTATATCAACATATAAAGCAGCTTTTGTAAAATAAGGAATAAATAACGAAATAAATAACACCAGATGAGCGAATAGCTTCATTCATTTCATACCTGTTCTATCTGAACCTCAATTATAGGTCTTTTTAGTAAATATTCCTTTAAGATACTCAATATTGAACTTTCAATCTTATTTTTAATTTTTTTTGTTGGCTGCAAACTAAACAACGACTCAACTTTCTTGACAATTTTCTGTATGGTAGCTGCATCTTCTAGCACTTCAAAAACACCAGGTACAAATACTTTTGGTTTAGCAAGCAATTTATTTTTCTTGTTTACAACTGCTGTTACCACAATAACTCCGGCATCTCTCATTCTTTTACGCATTTTTATAACACTGCTCTCCGGATGACGTAGCAACATACCATCAATACCAAAGTAGTCAACATCAATTGAATCAAACTTTTCTCCGTTCTCCAAATTAACAATATCACCTGGTGCAATCATTATTGCTTTTACCACACCGCACTCTTTAGCAAATTTTACATGTGCATGCGTGTGAATATATTCGCCGTGAACTGGAATAGACATCTTCGGTTTTATTAAAGAATACATTTCCTTTAGCTCTTCTCTTGTTGGATGACCAGAAGCATGAACATGCTCTGTTTTTTCAGTAATAACTTCTACCCCCATCTCAATAAAGGCATTGAGCATGTTGTGCGCACGAGTTTCATTTCCAGGAATGATTTTTGACGAAAAGATCATGGTATCACCTTGCTGCATTTTAAATGCTTGATGACTCTTAGCAGCAAGTCTTGCGGTAGCTGCCAGTGGCTCACCTTGACAACCTGTGCAAAGTAGCACCAGTTCTTCCCTTGGAAAATTTACTGCTTCCTTTGCTTCAAGAAACTGAGGAGAATCAGTTAAATAACCACTATCTTGCGCAACTTTCACTATTCTCCATAAAGATCTACCAAGTAAAACTACTTTTCTATTTAGTGCTTTTGCAGCTTGGCTTATCGTTTCAATTCGTGCCACATTTGAAGCAAATAGCGAAACAGCAACTAATTTTTTAGATCGCTTTATTATGTTATAAATATTATTATAAATTTCACCTTCTGACTCAGGGTGATGCTTGCTTAATATATTGGTTGAATCGCAAATTGCTGCAAGCAGGTCACCTTTATCGCCAATTTCTTTTAGACGCTCCATATTAGAAGTTAATCCAACAACAGGTTTTGGATCAAATTTCCAGTCTCCGGTATGGAGTGCACTACCCATTTCAGTGCTAATTAATATTGAATTTGCCTCAGGAATTGAATGAGTTACATTTATAAACTCGACGGTAAAAGGACCCAAATTTATGCTGCCATTTATGTCTACCTCTTTCACAGGCACTATACCTTCCAATCGAAATTCTTTTAGTTTCTCTTTAAGAAAATTAACCGTAAACTTTGTTGTATATATGGAGCACTGCAACTCTTCCCACAAGTGGGGCACTGCACCGCAGTGGTCCTCATGTGCATGTGTAATTATTATTCCAAGTAAATCTTTTTTTCTTTGAGCAATAAAATCTATATCAGCAATGAGCAGCTCAACACCTGGCATAGTTTCATCTGCAAAACCAACACCAAGGTCGATCATAATCCACTTACCTTGGTAATGATATAGGCTAACATTCATCCCGATTCTTCCTACTCCCCCAAGCGGAAGAAATAAAAACTCATTTTTGTTTATATTCATTAAATTTAAATTATTAAAACCTGAGAATAGCAAAACTTCGACCTTAAATAAAGAAATTTATTGCTTTTACATAGTTTTAAGGAACTAAGAAGTTTCTGTTGGCTAATAATAACACTATTGTTAAGTTTTCCATTAATAAGGTCAAAGAATTGCAGGATTAAATGAAAACCCGTAAACAGTTACCCCTTTATGTCATTTAGCAGATTTCTTATTTTTTTTTTACTTTACTAAAAAACCCTTCAGATTGCTGTTGTACACTTGCATTTTCCTCTTCTTCAAGCGCTTTTAATAGTTCAATTTGCTTTTTAGTTAAATTTTTTGGATTTAAAGTCTCAACTATTACCTGTACGTATAAATCACCACGAGCATGTGAGTTCATATATGGCATACCCTTTTCCCTACAACGTAGTTTGGTACCAGTTTGAGTGCCTTCAGGGACCTTTACTTTTATTTTAGCTCCATCAATTGATTGAATATCGATTTCACCACCAAGCACTGCTAGTGTCATTCTTATAGGCACTTTACAGTGTAGATCTGCTTTATTTCTAGCAAAGATTTTATGGGAAATTATTTTCACGTATACGTATAAATCTCCACTTTTTCCACCTTTTGTTCCAGCTTCTCCTTTACCATTTATCCTTACCTTAGCTCCTTCTTCTATGCCTTTTGGAATTGAAACGGATATATTTACTTCATCTCTTCTACGTCCACTTCCACCACATTTCTTACATTTGTTTTGTATTATTTCTCCTTCCCCATAGCATGTAGTACATGTTCTTTCGATGGTAAAAAAGCCTTGTTGAGTTCTAATCCTACCGCTTCCCTGGCATGTGTGGCACTGAACTGGTTTAATTGCTCCTTCGCCACCTGTGCCTTGGCATGTATCACATTTTACATTTGTCACATAATGTATAGGCGCTTGTATTCCTTTAAATGCATCTTCTAAGGTAATTTCAAGATCATAACGTAGGTCTGCTCCAGATACTCCTGTTGTACTTCTTTTTGCTCTCGATCTACTTGCACCACCACCGAATCCTCCACCAAAGAAGTCATTGAATATGTCGCTAAAATCTCCTGCAGAGCTAAAGCCTTGAAATCCACCAGAAGCACCTTCGTGGCCATAACGGTCATAGCCTGCCCTTTTCTCAGAGTCAGACAGAACTTCATATGCAGCTGTTACTTCTTTAAATTTTTCCTCTGCTTCTTTATTGCCAGGATTTCTATCAGGATGATATTTTAACGCTAATTTTTTATATGCTTTTTTTATCTCGTCAATATTGGCATTTCTGCCTACTTCCAGCAGATCATAGTAGTCTTTTTTGCTCATATATAATAGTTTAGTGTTTAACCTTTAAAGATAGGCATTACATATATTAATTTCAAGTGTGACTTCTGTTTCCTATAAAATGTGGTGCACCCTGAGCGACTTGAACGCCCGACCTTTTGATCCGTAGTCAAATGCTCTAATCCAACTGAGCTAAGGGTGCTTTCATAAGGTTAACTTTAGCAGATTTTGTGGCTTGATTCAATTAATTTGGCTAAAAATAAAACTGTTAATTTTTATCACGCATGAACCCCCTCATAACTCCCAAACTGCTGTTCCACATTAGAACTATTAAATTCACTATAAGAAGGAGGAGCGCTTTGAGGAAAGTAAAGAGGAGCGCTTGGAGTAGTATTAGGATATTGAGGAGAGTAAGGAGGTGGTGCATCACGAGAAGAATCTCCATAACCATGCACTTGTTTAAGATAGCTATCTACCGCTTCTTCAACCTTCTCAATATTACTTGATTCTTTCTCATGCTTCATATGAAAAGCTAAACCACCAGCAAAACATACGAGAGAATTAACACCAAGGATAACTAAACCCCACACTGGTAAGACTGGGTAAACAGCACAAGCTACCAAAGCTGCCAAAGAAACAGCGCCAACCGCAAATTCTATATTCCTAAGCATCTTAAGTTTATTATCCAGGTAATCTATTTTTTCTTCTTTTCTAGCCGTTTTTCTGCTGCTGTTATACCAAAAACACATACCAGCATGGAAAGCAACACACACAACTGCAACTGTTATACCTAAAGCTAATAACTTCCTACTATCTTCTGATTCTTTTTTATTCTCTTTTTTCTCTTGATGAGTGGTATTACCATTGTTAATATTCGTTATATTATTAACCGTAGTATGACCACCAAACAGGTTGCTAAGTAGTAAATAATCCCAAAAGTCTAAACCTCTATTATTGTGTACATGTATATGTGTAGTCTGAGAGCTTGTAGGTTGTGGGTTATTCCCTGCGTTATTTCGCTGGCTTCTGTTTTCTCTAGTACTGCGTTCATAACTTGAATTTTGATTCTCATTAAATCTTTTATACACATCGTTAAAATTCTCCTTGCTCCAAGTTAAATTCGGTGTATTATTACAATACTGTAGAAACCCTTCAATATTATTATTACCTAATTTCTTTATATAGGCTAACGCATACCTTTTTAAAGCACTATCTTCTGCTACCATAAATACCCTCTTAAGTTAAGATTAAATTAATAAATACTTACTTATTATAACAAGATAACATCTACTTGTCAACTTGAGCCTGATTCAAGTATCCGTTCAGAGTGTGGCAGAAGAACTTATTCAAATAAAGTAGGTGGTAAAATATAAACATTTTATAAAGTGAAAAATGGACTTTTCAGACCACTGCCGAGCTAAAAAAGCCCTAAAAACCGTGATACTTAGGCCACTTCTTGCTTAAGCTGTACAATTTCAGCTTGAGAAAGGCCAGTGGATTCAGCTATTAAATTAACAGATACACCAGCTTTAAGTAAATTTTTTGCAACTTCGATTTTTCCTTTCTCTATACCTTCCTCAAGTTTGTATTCAAGAATGGCTTCTTCCTTACGTAGATCCATTATTCTTTCTTCATATGCTACTAAATCTTTCTCATTCCAGCAAAACTTGTCTAACTCATCATATGCTAGCTTTACTATTGGTGATTTTTCTGCTATATTCCTTAGGTCTTCATCTGTAGTTTCATCTGCATACTGTTGTCTAAGTGAAGAAGGTCGCCCCTCCTCACTCGACTTCAAAACCGTACGTGAGACTTTGCGCCTCATACGGCTTCTCTCCAATTTGGTGCTTTTCATGCACACCTCCTGTGTAATTCATCGTGACAATGTCCATGTAACAAAGATAAGTTTTTGATCATATTGTTTCGTCTATTCCGGTCCTTGTGATGTATTTCTATTGTATCATCACTTTTAAACCATAGTCTACAATTATCACATTTACTTTGTTGTAACTTCAATAGTTTTATTACTCTTAATGGCTTATCTGGTATCTTTCTCAGACGTTTACCCCAATAAACCCAATCACCATCATATGGAGATCTGGTTTTTTGCACTTTGATATGTCGTTTAATAACATGATCGCTGTGTATAATAAGATGTATCTTGTTACTTGTCATAAAACGCCAGTTATCGTTATTATACTTTTTAAAGTATTTTCTTTTTATCCAGCATTTCCCTTTGTTTGGGTGCCTAAAGACTGACCTTACCCAGAAAAAGTGGAGAGAAAGAAAAGAGTTTTTTTGGGTAAAATAAAATTTTGGAGGATTAGAAATGGTAAGAGAATATACAGCAGAATTCAAATTGGAAGCTGTTAAACTGGCAAATGAACAAAGAAAGGCAGGTCAAACAATTACAAAAACAGCAAAGGATTTGGGAATAAAGGGTGGTTTATTAGGAAAATGGATAAAGAAACACAACGAAAAAAGTCGGCAGCAGAAGCATTTCCAGGTAGAGGTAACATGGCTCCTTACGACAAAGAGAGGTTTGATTTACAAAGAGAGTTAGCAAGAGTAACAAGGGAAAGAGACATTTAAAAAAAAGCCCTGGCCAGTCAAAAAGAGTAAAATATTTTTTTATATAGTAACTGCTATAAAGTACAGGAATTATGTAGGATTTTCTGCTAGTGGCTACTATAAGTGGACCACAAGGAAAATAAGCAGTAGAGAATCAGCAAATAAAGAGCTACTCGCAGCTATTCAAAAAATATATCAAGTTTCTAAATGTAGATATGGAGCTCCTAAAATTCATGCTGAATTGAAGGCTTTGGGTAAAAGTTGCAATTTAAAAACGGTGCAAAGTATTATGCAGAAAAATGACATCAGGGCTATACTGAGAAGAAAGTTTAAAATTAAAAAACAACAAACAGATAATAGAGCTGTAGCTCCCAATATACTAGATCAAAACTTTATTGTTGATCAACCAAATAAAGTATGGGATTACTTACATCAAAACCAAGGAGGGATGGCTATATTTGGCAGCAATAATTCTCACGTATGGTAGTTAATGAGTAGTGCAATAAATAAACAATTGGTTATGAACTCTTTATTAATGGCCATTAATAGGCGTAAACCTGTTAAAAATCTACTGCTGCACAGTGACCAAGGTTCACAATATACTGCGCAAGGGTATCAATATCTCTTAGCTGTAAACAATATAGATGAGTAACAAAGGCTGTTGTTACGACAATTCTGTTGCAGAAAGCTTCTTTAGCTCATTGAAAAGAGAAATACTTATTGATACTTCACAACACTCTGCTCAACAAACTAGAACTGCAATATTTGAATAGGGAATGTTCAAAAAAGTGTGTCAAACCGAAAAAAAGTAATAAATTGATATAAAAAAATGGAGGTTTGACAATGAGTCAGAAAGTAGTAAACAGAACTACCGGATTGGTAGATTATAAAGAGTTGGAAACAAATATCCTGTCGTCTATACGAGAAGGAAGACCGTTGACAGGAAGGGACGGAGCATTAACACCATTTATAAAAAAGCTGCTGGAGGCAAGTTTGGAAGGTGAAATAGAAAACCACTTGTTGGCTGAAAGCGAAGAAAATAATCGAAGAAATGGGAGAAATGGAAAGACTTTACGGACAAGTGCAGGTTCATTTGAGCTTTTGACGCCAAGAGATAGGGAAGGAAGTTTTGAGCCGTAAATAGTCAAAAAAAGGCAAACAAACCAGAGCTTGAAACGAAGATTTTGAGCACATTTGCCAGTGGTATGAGCTATAGAGATATAGCGTCACACGTTGAGGAAATTTATGATCACAAAATATCGGTTGCAGAGATATCAAGTATTACCGACAAATTACTGCCTATAATAAATGAATGGCGTAGTCGTCCACTGCAATCAGTATACCCGATAGTATTTATGGATGGGATGTTCTTTAAGGTCAAAGAGGATGGACATTGCGTAAGTAAATGTATGTACAATATATTGGGCATAGACCAAAATGGCAGAAAAGAAGTCTTGGGCTTTTATTTTGCTGAAAGTGAAGGAGCTAACTTTTGGTTGGGAGTGCTAAATGACCTCAAAGAAAGAGGAGTAGAAGATATTCTGATTGCATGTGTAGATGGGCTAAAAAGCTTTCCTGCAGCTATAAATAGTGCGTTTCCTAAAGCAGAAGTACAGCTATGTATAGTGCATCAGATAAGGAATTCACTGAAATATGTATCAAGCAAAGATGTGAAAGTTTTCATGAATGATCTGAAAAAATATATCGTGCTGCAAGCAGAGAAATTGCCGAGAATTACTTACTTGAGCTAGAAGAAAAATGGGGAGAAAAGTACCCATTGGTTGTAAAATCGTGGCAGAATAATTGGATCCGGCTATTTTAAGTATTCTGGCCCAATCAGGAGGCTAATTTATACTACCAATCCTATTGAGGGGTTGCATAGACAGATTAGAAAATTCACTAAAACTAAGGGCTCATTTACTAGTACAAATGCCTTGTACAAACAGGTATATTGTGCTATAAAAAAGGTAGAGGAAAAGTGGACGATGCCTATATCTGATTGGGCATTAACTATCTCTCAACTTGATATTTTCTTTCCTGATAGATTGAAAATTGAGTTGAACTAAAAATGCGGTTTGACACACTTTTTTGAACATTCCCTAACAAACAACGTCACTATTAACTATTGCATTCCAGAACAATTTGATGCATCATTCTTTTTGTAAAAAACATTCCAAACTTTCTCTCCACTTTTTCTGGGTAAGGTCAGTTGGATTTTCACCAACTGTATTCTAAACGCTTACTTGGCGTACCCATAACAAAAATGCCTGAAAAACGTTAATAATTATATACTATTATTAATAATTATTCAACCATATTTTAAGCTTGCAATTTTGAGCTTAACTGACGCTTATGGATAGGGGCAACTCTATCACCCTGTGTTATGTTTATTTTCTAACGGACGCTGATTTTTGTATAGTAATTTCTTGCTATAAATTGGTTATACAAGAGCTGGCTTCTAAAATTTTATAACCCTAATTTGAATTAATAGACAGCAGAATCGAAAGATTATTACAAGGAGAAACCTACACAGATCGACCCTTTTGTGAATCTGCGTTTCTGCTTTCTTCAACTTGTTTTGCAAAAGATGTTTCCTGTTTCTGAAGTGGTTTAGCAATTTCGCGCACAACGGCAGTAACTGCTGTTAAAAACGTTTTTAACAATGCACCTAAAGCTCCACCAACTGCTTCCCTGCCATGTATATGAGCTTGCTTTTCGTTATCGTCAGCAGTTTCCCCTGCCCTCCTTCTTGGATCCATCCTATGAGCAATCACCGAAAACAACACTCCCCTGATTGAAGACTTCACTTTTTCCTTTGCTTCGTGGACATCCCCATCTTTTGCTGTTTCATGTCCATGACTTAAGTGTTTAGCGTCCATTAGCTCCTTTTGTTGCTGGGCAAACATGCCACTTAATACTTCTTCTATCACTTGCTTTCTTCTCTTCTCTCTAACTCTTTTCATAGATTCTGATTTATCGCGAGTGTGTTTGGTAGTTTCAAATTCTGCATCAATATCTTCAGACGCAGCCTGACTATATAAAGTCTCTATGAGCCTGTCTATGCTTCGCTTTATTTGCATAGTCCTTTCGTAACTATCTAAATTATCGATTCCTTCGTCGATCTGATTTAGAATATCCTCAAAAACTTTTAAATAGTCTTGAATATATTGTATTATATATTGTTTATCTTCCTCTTTGTGTTGTTCTTCTTGATTTAACTGATTTTCATTTTCCAAACTTCTCTCTCTTTTGTCATCGTTATTTTCTTCAATATTATCACTGTCTTCCTCGAAAAGGTCTTTGTCGTTCATGATTTTTTTTAATTTAGTTAAAATTCTCACCAGTTATTATTGTATATGAAAAAATTAAATTAACATTAATGAAAAGCGTTTACAACTTCAGCACTAGTTAAAACTACAGTAAAGCTGTCAAAAGTAACAGGATCATAATATCTCTCATACAATTCAACTGAACACCTAAGCCTTATATTTTCCTTAGCATTAAAACTAATTTCATAATCATTATTAGAGTTTAGCATAGCAGAATTACGTAATAATTCATCAGCTAATACAGAGTCTAAAATTCCATTAATTTTTATCGTAATATGTCTGCTTCCAGCAGAATCCAATACTTTTCTCCAGCCAAAAGAAGAAATATCTTTTACCTCTTCTCTGTTATTACGCAAAGTAAACCTTAGGTTTCGTATATTATTTAACACGATAAAATTATTGTCATGACCTTTAATTTTTAGCTGTAATTTGCTCATTATCACCTCCTTTTATTAAAATATCAAAATTAATTGTTGAATGTAAAATTTCATTGTGCTGATCCATAGCACAATTACTTTCTAAAATGACCTCACTACTAAAACCTTCAATGCTCTTAAGTATCAAGTTAATATGCCTTATAATGGCAAACATACTGTCTATATGATAAGTATATATGTCGCATGAAAATCTTGCCTTTGTAGCAAAATTGGACAGCATATGCAGGTTATTATAATTCACTACACGCAATCTCAGGTAAGGAATGGTGACCTGTTTAGGTAAGTAGTCATAAATGTTAGTAACATATTTCCTTAAATCAGAATTCGCGTTTATAAAGCAAAATCTTGGATATAAGCACTTTTTAAGCCATACTATGAATGGCATGAAGGTGTATATTTACATGATTATTATTACGGCTTTGTTATTTCTTGTTTATAAAATCAAAAATAATCTACATGGGTTCAAAATAGCATTACTGCAATTCACATTGGATCTAAATGACTCTTTTATACGTTCGATTGTTTTACTGTCGGGAGGTAATTTACATGCCGTTGATCATCTCATATCACGTTATTTTTGATACTTTCAACACTTATGACGCGAATTCTGGATTAAAGGAGAATAGAAAAGGCAGAAAACAGGGTAAACTCAGCAATTATAAAAAAATAGATGAGGTTACCCATGGAAGATATAACAAAACTGTTTTGTTTGGTCGATGATTTTTGCAGAGATATAGAGAAAATTTTGCAGGCAAACTACTGCCAAATGGTAAAAAACCCACAAGAACAACGGAAATTGAGCACTCTGAAATCATGACAATAATCCTGAATCTCCGTGTAAAAATTTCAAAACTTTCTATCTACATTACCTAACGTTGCTCTACAAATCAGAGTTTCCAAAGTTGCCTTCATATACCAGGTTTGTTGCTCTAAAGCCTAGGGTTTTGTGGCATTTAGCAATGTTGTTGCATTGGCTTTGTGGACAGTCAGAAAACACTGGAATTTCATATATAGACACAACTCCCATTGCAGTTTGTCATGCAAAAAGAATATCCAAAAACAAAGTTTTTGCTGGAATTGCAAAATTAAGCAAGAGTACTTACGGCTGGTTTTTTGGTTTCAAATTACATATGGTAATCAATGAAAATGGTGAAATTCATGCACTTACGCTAACAAAAGACAATGTTGATGATAGGATACCTGTGCCAAATTTGACGGAAAAATTAACCGGCCTTTTGTTTGGTGACAAAGGTTATATTGCAAAAGAGCTTTTTCAGAAGCTGTTTGACCGAGGTTTGAAACTTGTTACCAAGGTGAAAAAAGGTATGAAAAATACATTAATTTCGCTAAATGAGAAGATTTTACTGAGAAAAAGGTCTATCATTGAGACTGTTTTTGGTTACCTAAAAAATAGACTAGAAATTGAACACACTCGCCATAGATCCCCTGTTGATTTCTTGGTTCATATCTTTTCTACTCTCATCTCCTATTCCATCAAATCCAAAAAGCCTTCTATTTCCTATACTTCCTTCCTTAATCCAGAATTTGCGTAAGTAGGGTGTCATCCCAGTGCCCAGACACTGGGATCCAGAAAAGTTTGCTTGTGAACAAGCAAACTAGCATGGAAAGTGGTTACAACGTTTTCGATGAGATTATATGGAAAACTGGATTCCAGTGTCAAGCACTGGAATGAAAAGGTATAAACCTTATCGTCATGCTGTCGCGAACCGTCATACCGCGATTCATTCGCGGTATCTCAGCATAGATTCCGCTAACGAGTAGTGGAATGACGGTTGTCGGTAAACTTAAGCCACTTTAGCTATAGCCAGTAACCACTCTATTTCTACCACTGTTTTTTGCTTTATATAAATATCTGTCAGCACGTACTATAAATTTTTTAATATCATCAAAGTCAGATCCTTGCATTTCTGCAATTCCAATGCTCACAGTTACATTATGGGTTGTATTTTTATCCGCAAGTACAAAAGGTTCTTTAGCAATAATTTTTCGTATTCTCTCCGCAATAGTATACGCATCTGATACATTGGTATCTGGCATTACAACAACAAACTCCTCACCACCAAACCTAGCTAGTAAATCTGTCACTCTGATATTTTCAGAAATTCTTTTCTGTATTTGCTTTAAAAGTTCATCTCCAGCATTATGCCCAAAACTGTCATTCACTATCTTAAAATAGTCTATATCAAGTATCATAAGAGACAACCTTCTATCCTTTTCCACAGAGTCCTTAACAATGTTTCTTAAGTGTGCATCAAAATATCTTCTATTATAACAGTTAGTTAATGGGTCCTTTATAGACATTTCCGCATTATTAAATAAATTCATTCTCAAGGCATCTTGATATCTTTTGCGTTTTACTTGCGAATTAACCCTTGCTATTAGCTCACCCTCATCCAAAGGTACTGTTAAATAATCATTAGCACCTACATCAAGTGCTTTTACTAAATTGTTTTTATCATAATCCTCAGAAAGAATCAGAATTGGTGTATAACGTGTTTCCACCTTACTACGAAACTCAGAACACAAACGCAAGCCGTCAGTTTTTGAAAATTGCATATCAGAAATGATCAGGTCGTAACCATTCTCAATACCAACCTTCAATGCTTCCATTGGATCACTCAGTATTTTAATTGACCTAAAGCGTTGCTTTAATATATTATATATCTGCTCTGCTTGATGAACATCCTCATCTATAACAAGTATGTTAGCATCAAAAATCTGATTGGAATAATCCATAATACTGTTTCCTGCGACTCCACCAATCTCAGCGTTAGTTTCTCCTCTTAAACGCAATTCATCTATAATCATTTTTAAGCGCGTGAGAGACTTGATCCTTGCAGATAAAGCAGTTTCGTTTATTGGTTTAGTCAGAAAATCATCCGCGCCAGCATTAATACCTTGCACTCTATCATGAGTGTCATGCAGCGCAGTTACCATAATTATTGGAATATGGGTTGTCAAGGGATCACTCTTTAGCTCCTTACAAACTTCAAAGCCATTCATCTTTGGCATCATGATATCAAGTAATATAATATCGGGCTGCTGCTTTGCTACTAAATCTATAGCTTCTTCACCATCATGAGCTACGATAACCGTATAGTATTCTGCTTTTAGTCGAGCTTCTAAAAGCTTGACATTAGATAGTACATCATCTACTACCAGAATCTTTGCTGTCATTATCTTTAGATGTATTATCTATATCATAAGTAGGATAAAGCTTACCATTTTTACCAATTATGTAATTTACTTTCTCAGCATTACATTCTTTATATAAGTCTTCAACTCCTGCATCTTTCAATAACCTCCTAGCTTTTGATTTTATAATCATAAGATACTTATACACATTCCTAATAAGATCAATAAATACAGGCACCTTATTTTTATCAAGAACAATTATGCTCACTAAAGCTACAACTAAAATTTCTGAAAGACCTATATTGAACATTTTCCTATGAAGCAAGTACTTTAATCCTTCTGATTATAAATATTAATTTGCTTAAATCAAGTTTAGAAGCAACCATCTCATCTAAAAAACTATTATAACGTTTTATGTAGTCCTTATCATTACAAGCCCAGGTTTGAACCTTATCTTCAGGGTTATCAGTAGCTTTTATGACTTTAACAGCTAGCTTGTGATGGTAATTGCTTAAATCGTCCAATAAATCATTAACTAAGCTGCGATCCCAATAAGAAGAGCGGCTTTTCATCTTGATGGCAATTGTTCTAATCAGATCGAATCTTAACAGCGACTTTAACTCAAAGTATATTTTACCAGCATCAAGAATGGACAAAGATGTCTGTTCAGCAACAGATATAATGTCCAGTGCATAAGCAAGAACGCATAGATCAGCAACTTTTTTTGCTAGATCTTTATTTATATTAAATTCTACTAAAGAAGTTGATCCATGGCTATAGATCTTTAATAGGTGTTCATCTAAAACATCAGTTAAGTTCTGGCCTAAAGTTTCAATTGCATCTTTAAATTTTGTAACATCATCCAATTCTACAAAGCTAAGCTTGCCAAGATTTTTCACTAGCCAAAATGATACTCTGCCAATAAATTTCTGCACGTTCCTCACTATTTGTAAGTATGAGTTAACATCAATTTTTCCATCCAATTCATCAATTTTCTGCCACAGGCTGTTTAAATCATACAGGTGGTTAACAACAATATATATGTTAACCGCTTCTTGTATCTTAATTCCAGTGTTCTCAGCCAAATTATTGATGAATATACAGCCCATTCTATTCACTACATCATTTGCAATGCAAGTAGAGATAATTTCTCTACGAAGTTGGTGTTTTAATATGAAATCCTTAAACTTTGTTACCATCTTTTTAGGAAAATAACCTAGCAAGTAGTCATGAGATATAAGATCTTTTTCAGACAGATCGGAATGTATAATTTCATTTTTTATTGCTGTTCTAGCATAAGACATTAGAACAGAGAGCTGAGGAGAACTGAAACCTTCTGCACCAGTTAACATCCTTGCTATCTCTTCTTCAGTTGGAAGAAATTCTACGCTTCGGTTTAACAGCCCAGATTTTTCTAAACTGAGCAGTAACCTGTGGTGCTGCTCCAATCTCTCTTTAGCTTGCAAACACTCAAGAAGTAATGCTTTTGTTTCAATTTTGTTGTGGTTCTCAAGCACTTTGGATGCAACTTCATCCACCATACTTGCCAGTATTTCATTCCTTTTTTCTAAAGAAATACCCCCTGCTTTCATAGCTGAAACAAATGCAATCTTAATGTTAACTTCAAGGTCCGAACATATCACTCCGGCTGAATTATCAACAAAATCTGCATTGATATATCCACCTTTTTCAGCATATTCTATTCTTCCAAGCTGTGTACAACCAAGATTTCCACCCTCTATAAACATAGAAGCTCTAATATCCTTACCATTTACTCTCAGCTCATCGTTTGCTTTGTCACCGACCATGCTATGATTTTCACTCTTTGCCTTAACAAACGTGCCAATTCCTCCATTCCATATGAAGTCCACTTTTGCTTTCAACAGATATCTAATCAAATCACTTGGAGGTAGCATATCTTCTGTTATATCAAAGCATTCTTTTATTTCTTGAGAAATGTTTACTTGCTTGCTGCTACGCTCAAATACTCCTCCACCCTTAGAAATCAAATCTTTATTATAATCCATCCAAGTTGAAAATGGTAACTCAAAGAGACGTTTACGCTCTGTGAAACTCTTTTCTGCATCAGGGTTTGGGTCAACAAAAACATGCATATGGTTAAATGCGCCGATTAAATGTATATTTTTTGAAAGCAGCATACCGTTTCCAAATAGATCGCCAGCCATATCTCCAATTCCAATAACAGTTGTATCCTGGTAAATATCCTTATTCATTTTCCAAAAATGCCTCTGTGCTGCAATCCATGCACCTCTGGCTGTAATACCCATTTTTTTGTGATCATAACCTGCTGATCCACCAGATGCAAATGCATCGCCAAGCCAAAAATTGTATTCAGAGGCTATCTGGTTGGCATAATCAGAAAATGAAGCAGTGCCTTTATCTGCTGCAACTACCAAGTATGGATCGTCTTCATCATACCTAATCACATTCTCTGGTGGAATTATTTCACCATCAACCACGTTATCAGTAATATCAAGCATTCCTCTAATAAAACTCTTATAGCACTCAACACTTTTCTCTCTTAAAGTATCTTTGTCTTTATAAACTTGCTTAATTACAAACCCACCCTTTGCGCCAACAGGGACAATAACCGCATTTTTTGTCATCTGAGCTTTCATGAGCCCCAAAACTTCAGTGCGAAAATCTTCCGTCCTATCCGACCACCTTAAGCCACCACGGGCTAATTTCCCTCCTCTTAGATGTATTCCCTCAAAAAGGTTTGAATAAATATATAATTCACGATACGGACGAGGATCAGACAAACCATTCACTTTACTTGAGTCAAATTTTATGGATAAGTAGGGTTTATTATCTTGATAATAACTGGTCCTTAAAATAGCCATTATCAAGTTAAATATCGAGCGCAAAACGTAATCATGTGAAGCATTGCTGATCTCCTTTAGAAGTTCCTCGATTTTTTCTGTCAAAATGTTAGTAGTTTCTGCCCTATCGATATCTATTTTAGTATCAAACCTTGAGTGAAATAATTCTATCAAATACTTTACTACTTTTGGATACTCTGAGACCACTTTTTGCATATATTCTGGGTTATAGTTAAATGACGTCTGCTTTAGGTAAGCACTTAACGCTCTAACCAGAAGCACTTCCTTCCACTTGAGCCCAGCAATAATGATCAAACTATTGAAATAGTCATTTTTAATTTCCTTGCTAAATACTTTTGCAAGCGTTATTTCAAATTGTTCTTTCAGAGTAATGTTGTCTATTAATTCATCAACTCTTGACAACACAAAATGGTGTATCCATATTCCACCATTAATTTCTATGTAATAGCCATTATGAGATAGAATCTTAGCTCCCAAATTCTTAGTAATTCTTAATATCTTCGATAATTCAAGACCTCCATTGCTTGGAGTATAAACCTTTAATTGATAATTAAGATTATCACGAGTAAGTCTTAAATCGACCTCGCTAACTCCTTTTTTCCTCACTATTTCCAATTTTTTCATATCGTAATATGCGTCATGAGGTTCGAAACTCTCTTGATAGCTTATTGGAAATGCCTTGCAATAACGGATGAATATATCCTCAACAGTGCTAAAAGTATTATATAAATTGTCTATAAAACGATCTTCCCACTTTTCCGTAATGTTCCTTAATTTGTTTTCGATACGCAAAACTTCATCATCAGGAACACTAGCGTTTTTAGCCTTTAGCACCACGTGCAATTTCATCAAATCATATTCATTGATAATGTGATTGTTATAAATATCTGAACTTCCTGCACTTGTCTCATCCTTCAATATGTCGCGTATCTTGAACATTAGCCTAGCGCTAGCATAACGCATTGGTATCAGCACTATGCAACTAATAAAATCCCCGACTCTTCTTAAAAATAATCTGACCCTTGGCCTAATCGCAAGAGACATGATCGAAATGCAAATTTTAAATAATTCGTCTTCATTTGATTGGAATAATTCATCACAAGAGAATGCTTGTAAAATAGAAATTAAAGCTTTGTTATTGTGGCCCCCGGTTACAAACCCTGCACTTTTTTCTATAACTTTAACTTTATCTCTTATTATTGGAATAGTTCGAATATCTTGAACCTCCGCTACAGAAGTAAATAGCCCGAAAAAACGCCGTTCCTTTACCACATTACCCTGGTCATCAAATTCTTTTACTCCTATACAATTCATGTATGTACGCCGATGGACTATTGAGATTAGATCTGATCTTAATATGTATAGGGAATCAAAGTTTGCAGAAGGAATCAACGTACTTTGACCTACTCTCATCAGGCCAAGGTCCTTTTTGCTGTCACAGACGAGTTTTTCATCTTTACCAGCAATATATTCCTGATAACCTAGAAATACAAAATTATTGTTCTTTAGCCAAACTAGAAAATCTTTTTGCTCTTGATTTCGGTATGGTGTCATTCCAGTGCGTGACACTGGAATCCACGTGTCCTTTTCCTGATCAAGTACTGGGATGACAGAAAGACTTGCCTCATCAAGTTTCTTAAGCATTAAGTGCCAATCTTTCACAACGCAATTAACTGCTTTCAGCGTTTCTTGTAGAGATTCTTTTAATGTATCAACAAAACTGTCACTTATACCTTTGATAATTACATATATAACTGACTCTTTGATTCCATTGCTTTCTTCCAAAGGGTAAATCTCGTCTATTAGGCCATCTTTTCTTTTAATGTTAATTACGCTGTTGCTGTAATAGCATATGGTTAAATTGTGCGATTTAATAGTTGCAATAACAGAATCAACCAAAAATGGCATATCATCGTTTGTTATCTTAATCGTGGTAAAATCGCCTTCTATTCCTGGTATATCATCTATATTACTTACTACTAACTTACTTTCATCTTTCTCTTTTTGAGAAACAAAATTGTAAGCATCGTTTACAATATATAGGAAAAACTTATCGTTGGCTTTTAGGTCGCTTTTATAAACAAAACTATAAAAATACTTAATAAATTTTTTAATTTTTTCTTTATCTTGCTGATTTTCTTGATCAGCTAACTTAAATAAAGACTCAGTGTCAACATTATGATCTATACACATTTTTTTAACAAAAATACACAGTGAACTTAAACCTTTTTAACTAAGATTTCATTATCAAGAGCGTACACTATTAGCTCATCATTTTCTACTACTTCCCCTGATAAAACTAATTTAGCTAAATTATTTTGAATACACTCTTGTATAACCCTTTTTAGGGGCCTTGCTCCATATTCAGGATCATAGCCAGTTTGTGCTATTAGTTCTTTAGCTTCCTGCGACAAACTTATACTCAGTTTACGCTTAGCAAGTGTTTTTTGTAAATAAGAAAATTGAACATCTATAATTTTATAGATGTCATCTCTGGTTAAACTGTGGAATATAATAATCTCATCCAATCTGTTTAAAAATTCTGGACGAAATGCTGATTTAACTATTTGCATCACTTCGCTTTTTACAGAGTTAGCAACTCCTCCTTCCGATGTCATTCCAGCGCGTGACGCTGGAATCTGCATCTGGATCCCAGTGTCAGCTACTTGGATGACAGGAGGTAGAGTCTCATTTTCTGTAACTCCCTTAAGCATTATCTCTGCACCAAGGTTAGAAGTTAAAATCAGTATGGTATTGCGAAAATCAATCAATTTGCCGTGGCTATCAGTCAGTCTCCCTTCATCGAGAATTTGCAGCAATAGATTAAATATATCTGGATTTGCCTTCTCTATTTCATCAAATAAGATTACCTGATATGGCCTTCTTCTTACTGCTTCAGTTAATCTTCCACCTTGCTCATAACCAACATATCCAGGAGGTGCACCAATTAGCTTTGAGACAGAGTGTTTTTCCATGTATTCTGACATGTCAAAACGTAGAAGTGCTGATTGGTCATCAAACAAGAACTCAGCTAAGGCTTTTGCCAGTTCTGTTTTTCCAACCCCGGTTGGGCCTAAGAATAAAAATGAACCGAAAGGTCGATTAGTATCTTGCACACCAGAGCGAGAGCGCCTAACTGCATTACTTATTGCTTCTATCGCGCCTTTTTGCCCTATTACTCTTCTTCCTATTTCATTCTCCATGTTAAGAAGTTTTTCCTTTTCGCTGTGCATCATGTTATCAACTGGAATTCCTGTCCACTTTGAAACAATGTTTGCAATATCATCTCCAGTCACTTCTTTCTTTAAGAAACTATCAGTAACCTTTTCCTGATTTTTTAATTCATTCTCAAGCTGAGGGATCACACCATACATCAGCTCTCCTGCTTTTCCTAAATTTCCACTCCGCTGAGCCAATTCCAGCTCTTTTCTGGCGTTATCTAATTTTTCAACTGTTTCTTGTATTCTAGCTATTTTATTCTTTTCCATCTGCCATTTGCTGTTCAAGTCAGCAAATTTACTGTTTAGATTTTCGATCTCTTCATTTATCTTTTTTAAACGCTGTTTAGAATTTTCATCACTTTCTTTTTTTAGAGCTTCTGCTTCAATCTTTAGCTGTATAACCTTTCTCTCAAGTTCATCAATAACTTCAGGCTTGCTATCCATTTCAATTCTCACCCTACTTGCTGCTTCATCAATCAAATCAATTGCTTTATCAGGTAAAAACCTATCTGTTATATATCTATTGGACAACGTTGCAGCAGCAATTATTGCACCGTCTGTAATTCTTATACCATGATGCACTTCATATCTTTCCTTCAAACCCCTGAGTATTGAAATGGTATCAGTTTCAGTTGGTTGAGAGATAAACACAGGCTGGAAACGCCGTGCAAGTGCAGGATCTTTTTCTATATGTTCACGATATTCATCTAAAGTTGTGGCTCCTATACAGCGAATTTCTCCACGCGCAAGAGCAGGCTTCAGCAGATTCGAAGCATCCATTGCACCACTTATTGCTCCTGCTCCAACTAAAGTATGAAGCTCATCTATAAACAAGATAACTTTTCCCTCTGTTTTTGAAATTTCATTAATCACTGCTTTTAACCTTTCTTCAAATTCTCCTCTAAACTTCGTTCCAGCGATTAATGCACCAAGATCCAAAGCTAAAACCTTTGCATCACGCAAACCAAGTGGCACATCGTTTGCAACAATTCTGTTTGCAAGCCCCTCGACTATTGCAGTTTTTCCAACACCAGGTTCACCTATCAGCACTGGATTATTTTTTGTCCGCTTCAGTGATACCTGCATAGTCCTTCTGATCTCTTCATCACGACCAATTACATGATCAAGCTTTCCTTGCATAGCAAGCTCTGTAACATCTTTTGTATATTTCTTTGCCGCGTTTAATTTTTCCTCACTGTTTGGCGAGTCCGCACTGCTGCCCTTTCTCATTTCTGCAATAACTGAATTTAATTTTTGCGGTGTAACACCATTTTCTGCCAGAATTTTGCCTACAGTATCATCTTTTTGTGCAGTGAGGCCCTGCAGTAAACGCTCAACAGTAACAAATGAATCTTTATTTCTCTTTGCAATACCAATTGAATCTTCAAAAACTTTTGCTATTTCTCTTGAAAGTTGAAGGCCACCACTTCCTGGACTTTCAATTACTGGCAACTTTTTTATTGCGCTATCCACAGCATCAGAAATACTTTGCACACTTCCACCACAAGCGTTTATCAAATCCTGAACTAAACCTGATTCATCCTCAAGCATCACTTTGAGTAAATGCTCAGGCATAAAAATCTGATGCCCAGCTCCCAACGCTTTCATCTGAGCACTTTGAATTAGGCTTTTTGCTTTTTCGGTAAATTTATTTAAGTCCATAACACCAGTTAAATCCGTATTTGCTGATGTATATAACAACTGATTTCATAAATTAAAACCTAAAGTTGTTTATTGTTAGGTATGAAATTTAAAACTTTCTTAAAAAAGGAACTATCATAGTAACCATACAAATATCTTGTATCTCAAGACCTTTGGTTTTTGTTGCTGAAAATGGTTGTGTTATTTAAGTCATTAACAATATACAATACTAAGTTAATGTAATTTATTTGGAGATGACAGGAAAATTTATTGTAACTTTATATTCTAAATAGAATAAAATTCTTTTGTTAGTATTGTCCTTTTTGTAAAAAATATTCCTAATTTCTTCATCATTTTTGTGGGTAAGGTCAGTTTTCAGTTACTCTTTTAACAGCTAAAGTTTTGCCGCTAAAGGAGCGTGTGAGAAGATGCTGTAAAGCTTTCACCTTACCCCATCTTCCTTGTTGGACAGCTTTAACAATACGTCTTTGTAGCCTCATAACAACTTTTTGGCATTTCTTCCATGATAACTGGTTCCATGCTTCAGAGCTGTTGGTAGGCGCACTTACAGTTTTACTTGTAATCATCTGCTTCTCTACCTCAAGTAGTTAACAAAGTTTCTTGTCACGAGGGACCAAATGGAAGTCTGCTCGTTTTCACGCGAATTAATGTTACAAATTCTATCCATTTCGTTACAAAATGGCATTCGCTTTCTCCATTATCCTTTACCTGCATTTTCATCAGCGTTCCTTGCAGTTTGCTTGCCATATAGGCGGAAATACAGGCTTACCCTGTTCCTTCTGTCATACAACAGTGGGTTAGGTGACTTCTCTATAACGGTGATTTGCGTACATCCAGAAATGAAAAATGTCACATTACCTTTTGGTCGGAGCTTATCAGCATCTTTAGCTCTTTAATCGTTATGATACTTATGAAGCTTCACTTACGTTCACCATACCACTAGCCTAGCTCTCCAACCACATGATGCTTGTAGTTTATGCTCCTCTCACGATTGAGCATCTTCTTTTTCAAGGGGAGGTTCATTGTCCGCATCGCTTGGCACCAACCGGTTACCCGATTCGCACTGATGCGTAGACTCAGATGGCAAAACATCTGGTTTAATAAGTTTTAGAACTCTTTTAGTTTCTTTCTGAAGGAATTCCTCTCCTTTTAAACAATATGACCGAAGACTTCCAGGTCGCACCATTTCAATAATTAGCTGGGTTCCAGCAGAATCAGTACAGAAAACATCAACAATACTTTGTTTTTTAGAGGCAATCTCAGCATCCATGATAACGCAAATTCTGGATTAAGGAAGGAAGTATAGGAAATAGAAGGCTTTTTGGATTTGATGGAATAGGAGATGAGAGTAGAAAAGATATGAACCAAGAAATCAACAGGGGATCTATGGCGAGTGTGTTCAATTTCTAGTCTATTTTTTAGGTAACCAAAAACAGTCTCAATGATAGACCTTTTTCTCAGTGCCAAATATTCTCTTGAACGCGAAATTGTTTTTTAGATCGAGAAATTTCGAAAAGGCCATAATTAAATACAATTAGGAGATGAATAATTATACACTATTTTACACAAATATTCAACTTCTGATTACTCCTTATTCTTTGCTCTTCCTGCACGCTTACGTTCATTTGGATCAAGGAATTTCTTGCGTAAACGTATAGATTTTGGAGTTACTTCCACCAATTCATCATCATCTATATACGCTATCATATCCTCCAGTGTCATTATCTTTGGAGGGGTAAGTTTTATGGCTTCATCACTACCTGAAGCTCTTACATTGGTTAATTGTTTACCTTTTAGCACGTTTATCTCCAAATCATTGTCACGGCTATGCTGGCCGACAACCATGCCACAATATACCTTATCTTGTGGCTTAATAAACATAATTCCCCTGTCTTGCAAATTGAAAATTGCATATGCCACAGCCTCACCCTTATCTGTAGAAATTAAAACTCCATTGCGCCTTCCAGAAATTGGACCTCTATGTGGAGCATAACTATGAAATAAACGGTTAATTATGCCTGTGCCCCGAGAATCAGTTAAAAACTCTCCTTGATAACCAATTAATCCTCTTGATGGCACTAAAAACGTTAATCTTGTCCTGCCATTACCAGAAGGTCTCATGTCAGTCACTTCACCTTTTCGGAAGCTGAGCTTTTCCATGATGATTCCACTATATTCATCATCTACATCAATTACTACTTCCTCTATAGGTTCAAGTTTTTTGCCATCTTCTTCCTTAAATAGCACTCGAGGGCGTGATACCGAAAGCTCAAAACCTTCTCTCCTCATATTTTCAATTAACACCCCAAGCTGTAGCTCACCACGTCCACCTACTTCAAACGCTTCACCGCTTGGTGCTAAAGTCACAGTAATTGCAACATTTGTTTCTGCCTCCGCGTATAAGCGATCCTTTATAGCAGTTGAGGTAAGCTTTGTACCTTCTTGCCCAGCAAAAGGTGAATCATTAACACTCAGAGTAATCGCCATTGTCGGCGGATCAACTGGAGTTGAGCTTACTGCAGTTGTAACCTCTGGTGCTGCTATAGTGTCTGAAACTGAAGCTTCCTCAAGCCCTGCAATTGCAATTATGTCTCCCGCCACAGCTTGTTCTACTGGAATGCGTTTCAAGCCAGAAAATGAGAGCAACTTAGTTAATCTTCCTCGTTCAATTACTTTGCCATCGAGGTCAAGCACCTTAAGATCTGAATTGACTTTTGCAATGCCCTGATAAACCTTTCCTGTCAATATTCTGCCAAGAAACTTATCAGACTCAAGTAGAGTGACCAACATAGCAAAAGGTGCATTTTGATTATAAACAGAAGGTTTTATATAATCTATAACCGTTGAAAATAATGGGCTTAAATCTTTTCTTTCATCAGAAAGCTCCTTAGCACACCAGCCATTTCTACCTGAAGCATACAACACTGGAAAATCTAGCTGCTCGTTGGTTGCATCAAGGTTAAAAAATAACTCATATATTTCATTTAATACTTCATCAATTCTGCTGTCTGGTCGATCGACCTTATTGATTATCACAATTGGCTTCAAATTTGCTTTTAGTGCTTTTGAGAGCACAAATTTTGTTTGTGGCATGGGACCTTCTGCAGCATCAACCAGCAGCAACACGCCGTCTGCCATGCACAATACCCTTTCTACTTCTCCACCAAAGTCTGCGTGCCCTGGCGTATCAATAATATTGATTTTTTCATCACCCCACATTATTGATGTGCATTTTGCAAGTATTGTAATCCCGCGCTCACGTTCTTGGTCGCCACTATCCATAACTCGCTCTTGAACTTCTTGATTCTCGCGGAACGTACCACTTTGTTTTAACATGTTATCAAGCAAAGTAGTTTTACCGTGGTCAACGTGTGCGATTATTGCTATATTACGGATCGATTTAAATTCGTTCATTTTCTATCATTTCAAAATTAATTTAGTAATAAGTATACATAAAATACACTTAGAGTAAATAACTAAAGCTGTGCTGTGCTTCCGAGATATTATAGGATTACTTTGTTAAATATTCCCTACTCCCAGGTTTGGTTATGGGTAGTTGTTTTAATTCACTTGGAAGTTCTTCCTCGCTGTAGTTTTTGATGTTCAGTTCAATCAAAGATATGACAGGAAAAGGCAGTTTCGTTTCACTATTTCTCTTTATCAAAGAAGCTTCAGCAACAACTTTACCTCCTTCCCCTTCTGCACATTCCACTGCTTCAAGTGAAGATTTGCCTGTGGTTATCACATCCTCGATAAGTAATATTTTCTCACCCTTTTTGATCTTAAATCCACGGCGTAATTCAAACTTACCATTAACGCGCTCGCAAAACATTGTCTTTATTCCAAGCTGCCTGCCAATCTCATAACCCACAATTATTCCACCAATTGCAGGAGATAATATTAAATCTATGGAGCTATTTAATTCTTTTTTTATTTTATCTGCTAATAATGCGCAAACTTTCATGGCTCTGCTTGGATTTTCAAAAATCTTCGCACACTGTATGTATGTGTCACTATGCAGTCCGGATGATAAAACAAAATGCCCATGCAAAATTGCTTCTGCTTCTTTAAATTCTTTTATTATTAGATTATTCTCGTCTAATATCATTTTTTAAGTTTCACTATTACATTCTTTATTAATTATCTGAGTTATGCAAATATCAGACCACACGTTTATTGCAGTTTCAAACATATCGATGATTGTATAAATAGGCAAAATCAGTCCCATAATATGCAAAGGAACATTCATCGATACGAGATAACTGGTTGCCATAAAATAGCACCCCATAGGCACTCCAGCGTTACCAATTGCAGCCCCTGTAGCTAAAAAAATCCATATCAACATTTCGCTCAAGGAAAATGCGTATCCGTTCATTTCTGCAACAAACATTACAGTGATTAGTATAAATGCAGCACATGCATTCATATTAATTGTTGTGCATATTGGTAAAATAAAAAACGATAATTTCTTTGGCACCTTTAGCTTGTTCTGCACACATTCTATAGTTGTTGGCAATGTTGCACTGGATGATTTAGAAAAAAACGCAAGTGTGAGTGCCGGCACAACCCCTTTCAGCGTTTGAATTGGTGATATGCCTTTATACCACATAAATAGCGGTAAAATCAGAAATGCCTGCACAAAATTTGCAGACATTATGCAAACAAAATACCATAAAAGGTTGTAGAACTCACTACCGCCTTTTAATTCATGCAAAAAACATGTAATAAAAGACCAAACAGCAAGCGGAATAAATTTTAATAACCCTTGAGCAATTTTAAGTAGCGTATCAAAAAGTGCAGAGAATACTTGATATAATATATCCTGCTTTTCTTTTGAAAGTGAAACAATAGCTCCACCCATCAAAAAAGCGATTAATATGCTACCAATCATATTATTTTCAAGAAAAACTTGCACAAAATTAGAAGGAATGAGTGATTTTAAATATGAAAAATAACTGTGGTTATTGCTGTTAATACTCCCTATTGTATTACTTATGAAATTTTTTCTTGCTGGATCTATTAACAAATAAAACGATAATGCAACAAACGCAGCTATAATAGTTGTAAGCAGAGTATAAAATAGTGTTTTCTTAACTAAGACTTTGATTTCAATTGAGTCTTTGAGCCCGGAAATTGTGGAAACTATGGATAAAAAAACCAGAGGTAAGCTTATTAATTTGAGCAAGCTGATAAAGATATCACTAAATAGCTTTGCTATTTCAAATATGATTTCATTGTTTAGGTGGTAAGCAACTATCGCAAGCAGTATAGAAAAAAGTATTGCAAACTTGTGCATTGAAAATAAAACTTCAAAGTAACATTATACAATAATTTTGCTGTTTTGGAATCAGATTGATAGACAAAATAACTTTACAGATTAGGGAAAGATAAGAGGATGTGTTTATTCGGAGACAGTGTAAGATTTCTTAATTTAAATTTAGGTGCACTTAGCCCATTCTGGTGATAACAAATTGGAATAGATAAGATATGATAACTAACTCTTCTGCGAGTATATAGTTTTGCCGGACACAACAGTACGTACTACGTGTCCTTTTACTTTGCGACCATCGAAAGGAGAATTCTTTGATTTACTAGCAAAGTTGTCAGTTTTAATTTCCCATTCATGATTGAGGTCAACTAAAATTAAGTCTGCAGCAAGGTTTTTTTGTATACGACCACGTGGTATGTGTATTATATCTGCAGGCTTATATGTCAATTTTGCAAGCACATCAAGTAGACCCATTTGCCCACTGTGATAGAGTTCAAGTGAAAGGGGCAGCATTGTTTCAAGACCAACAATACCAAATGCAGCATTTTCAAGTGGTAGATCTTTAGAACTACGATCATGCGGAGCGTGATCAGTTGCAATGCAATCAATCACACCTGTCTTTAAACCTTCAACCATAGCTAAACGATCTTCTTCAGTGCGAAGCGGCGGATTCATTTTTGCAATTGCTCCATGTTGTTTTACTATATCTTCAGTCAAAGTGAAGTGATGAGGGGTTACTTCGCACGTAACATTTAATCCCAAATCTTTTGCACGTTTAATAGCATCAAGTGAATCTTTTGAAGAGACATGTAGAATATGGTAGTGCACATTTTCCATATCCTTCATTAGCAGTATATCACGATTTACCATAACCGATTCTGACGCACTCAAGATCCCCTTTACTCCCAATTCTTCAGAGATTTTACCTTCGTTGATTGCGCCACCAGCAGATAAATTTAAATCTTCTGCATGTTGAGCAATAGGAACATTCAGCATACTTGAATAAAGCAGCGCCTGTCTCATAATCATTGGGTTCATAACTGGCATGCCATCATCGGTGAACCCAACCGCACCTGCTTCCTTTAAAAGTGCCATTTCAGTCAGGTGTTCTTCCGAAGTGGTGATTTTAGCGTAAAATTCAACGTTTACATGTGAAGTTTCAAGTGCTCTATATTTCAAATATTTAGCCAAAATAACGCTATCAATTGCTGGAACAGTGTTTGGCTGACAAACTACAGTTGTAACTCCCCCCGCAACTGCAGATTTGCTGCCTGTATATATAGTTTCTTTATGTTCCTGGCCTGGTTCACGAAAATGTACGTGAATGTCAATAAGGCCTGGCATTAGAACAAGCCCTTTACAGTCTATTGTTTCATCAACTCCACTTGTTGAAAATAATGATTCACCAAAGTCAACAATTTTATCCCCTTCAGTCAATAATGAACCTTTTATATCAAGTTTAGTTTCCGGGTCGATAATACGAGCATTAGTATACGCAATTTTATAGCCTTCCTTTTGCCCTGTTTGCAACAAATCCCAAGTTTGAGTCATTATATTTGAGTATCGATTATAAAATAAATTTAAAGTTTTTTTAATAAAACACAACCAAATTAAAACACAGACTAAGAGCTGTCTTGAATTAAAGTGCTTTCATTACCCTAAAGATTTGGTTCTTATAACCTAGTTAACGCAAATTCTGGATTAAGGAAGGAAGTATAGGAAATAGAAGGCTTTTTGGATTTGATGGAATAGGAGATGAGAGTAGAAAAGATATGAACCAAGAAATCAACAGGGGATCTATGGCGAGTGTGTTCAATTTCTAGTCTATTTTTTAGGTAACCAAAAACAGTCTCAATGATAGACCTTTTTCTCAGTAAAATCTTCTCATTTAGCGAAATTAATGTATTTTTCATACCTTTTTTCACCTTGGTAACAAGTTTCAAACCTCGGTCAAACAGCTTCTGAAAAAGCTCTTTTGCAATATAACCTTTGTCACCAAACAAAAGGCCGGTTAATTTTTCCGTCAAATTTGGCACAGGTATCCTATCATCAACATTGCCTTTTGTTAGCGTAAGTGCATGAATTTCACCATTTTCATTGATTACCATATGTAATTTGAAACCAAAAAACCAGCCGTAAGTACTCTTGCTTAATTTTGCAATTCCAGCAAAAACTTTGTTTTTGGATATTCTTTTTGCATGACAAACTGCAATGGGAGTTGTGTCTATATATGAAATTCCAGTGTTTTCTGACTGTCCACAAAGCCAATGCAACAACATTGCTAAATGCCACAAAACCCTAGGCTTTAGAGCAACAAACCTGGTATATGAAGGCAACTTTGGAAACTCTGATTTGTAGAGCAACGTTAGGTAATGTAGATAGAAAGTTTTGAAATTTTTACACGGAGATTGTTGATATAGCAGGATTATTGTCATGATTTCAGAGTGCTCAATTTCCGTTGTTCTTGTGGGTTTTTTACCATTTGGCAGTAGTTTGCCTGCAAAATTTTTCTCTATATCTCTGCAAAAATCATCGACCAAACAAAACAGTTTTGTTATATCTTCCATGGGTAACCTCATCTATTTTTTTATAACTGCTGAGTTTACCCTGTTTTCTGCCTTTTCTATTCTCCTTTAATCCAGAATTCGCGTTATAAAGGTATTGGATCATCCTAAAAAATTCGTATGTGCTACTGTATTCGTTTTGTTTTCATTTAGTGTGCTGTACTTTACTTTTGGTCCTGGAGTAAAGTTTTTTCCGAAAGTGGATTCAGATAATATTTTAATCAGTGTTAAAGCAAAAGAAAGCTTATCAGCCAAAGAACGAGATCTGATACTCAAAGAAGTGGAAGAACGGATTTTGAGCATTGAAAAAGAAATTCATGTTTCTTATGCTAGATCAGGAGCATTTTCAGACAACGTTATCGCCAGAATACAACTAGAACTTATGGATTGGCGCTTCAGGCGCAAAGCTAAGCACATACTAAATGATATAAGGAGCAGTGTGCAAGACATGAAAGGAATAATAATTAATGTTCAAGAGGAAAAGCCAGGACCGTCGGCTGACAAGCCAATACAAATTAACCTCAGCGGGAGTGTATCCAGTTTGAATTTAGCAGCAGAGAAAATTCTAGAAATTATGAACCAACCTTCATCCGGGTTTATAAATATTCAAGATAGCAGATCAGCACCTGAAATAGAGTGGAATATGAGTGTTGATAAGAGTAAGGCTACAAGCTCTGAAGTAAGTGTTGCAACCATTGGCGATTTTATAAAGATGGTTACAAATGGAGTATTGATTGGAAAATATAAACCAAATAACACGGATGAAGAAATCGATATTGTACTCCGTTTCCCCAGAAAGGACCGCAATATGAAGACTATAGACAATCTTTTTATCAATACAGTTAATGGCCCGTATCCTATGAGCAACATAGTAAAATATGCTCCCGAAAAAAAGGTAAACAAACTAAACAGGATTGATGGATTACGCACAGTGACAATCTCTGCTGACGTTGATACTGGCTATCTTGTTGATGAAAGAGTAAAGTTCATTCAGAATTCTATTGCCCAGGATTGGGACAAGGGAGTAAAAATTGATTTTAAAGGCGACAAAGAAGATCAACAAAAATCAGGAGCATTTTTGTTAAAGGCTTTTATATTAGCGATTACACTAATGATATTGGTATTAGTGACACAGTTTAATAATGTATACCATACATTTATCGTAATGACAGCAGTGTTTTTATCCACAACATGTGTGTTTTTTGTTTTCTTTCTTATCCAACAAGTTTTCGTAGTTGTTATGTGTGGAGTGGGGATAATTACTTTGGCAGGAATTATAGTGAATAATAACATACTATTGCTTGATGCCTTTCATCATCAAATTAAGGTACACAAAAATGACATCAAGCGATGTGTAATAAACGCTGCAATTTCTCGCGTTAGGCCAATATTGCTTACCGTTGCAACCACAGTTCTTGGTTTAATACCGATGATTACCAGGTTAAATATCAATTTTTTTTACGCTACAAATCACATATGATGCTCCATCAAGCCAGTGGTGGGTTGACATTTCAACAACCATAGCAAGTGGAATATTGGCTGCAACGGTTTTAACTTTATTCTTTACTCCTGCGTTGCTTGTTATACAAAAACATGAAAAAACTTGACTTAAATTAGCAATCATTTAACATTTAAGATAGTGTTCTTTGCCCGTTGGAGCTATAATTATAACTAATTACATTGGATTTATTTATTATGATTGCTAATCGTAAAAGCAGTGTTAAGCAGAAAAGTAACAAGAATAACATAGTTGGAAGCCTTGATGTAATAAAAACAGCAGGAGAGCTTTCACTTCAAAAAGGTTTAGATTTTGATGTTGTAATAAAGGCACTAGAAAGTGCTATAGAAGCAGTGGCTCATCAAAAATATGGTAGCAAAAGTAAAATTGTAGTTGATATAGATAGAAACACAGGCAAAGTTACTTCATATAGAAAACTAAAAGTTATTGATGATGAATCAAATGAAAAAGAGAATACTGAGTGTGAATCAATTACGCTTACACAAGCTAAATTAATAAAAGGAGATGCAAAAGTTGGAGATACTGTTAGTGAATTGCTCTCTCTTAACACTGATCTTGCTTCAGCAAGAATTGCCCAGCAAAAGATTGCTCAAGTAATTAAAGATGAAGAGTCAAAAAAGCAATATGAGGAGTTTAAAGATAAAGTGGGAGAAATAAGGTATGGTATTGTTAAACAAGTAGAATATTCAGATCTTATTATAGACATAAATGGCACTAGGGCATATCTTCCATTGCGAAATTTAACTGGTGGTGAATCATTTCGTGAAGGTGATAAGGTTAAAGCTTACATACAGACTGTTAAGCGCTCTGATGATGGACGTCAAATTATTCTTTCTAGGACTCATGAAGGCTTTTTGGAGGCATTATTAAATCAAGAAATACCAGAAATTGCTGACGGATTAGTGACAATTAAAGGTATAGCTAGAGATGCTGGTTCAAGGTCTAAGGTTGCCGTTTTCTCTCCCGACAAGAACATTGATCCAGTAGGTGCTTGTGTTGGAGTTAAGGGAGATAGAATAAAAACTATTATACACGAATTAAATGGTGAAAAAATTGACGTTATAAATTACTCCTCAGATTTGGGTCAATTTGTTATTAAAGCCATTACTCCTGCAGAAGTATCGAAGGTTATTATTGATGAAAATGAAAATTGCATAGAGTTAATAGTTGCTGAAGATCAATTGAGTTTAGCGATAGGAAAAAAGGGCCAGAATGTAAGATTAGCTTCAGAGCTTGTTGGATGGAAAATTGAGATATTAAGCACTCAGCAAGAATCAGAAAGGCGAAGTAAAGAACTTAGTCAATGTTCAGCTTTATTTGCTGAAGCTTTAAACTTAGAAGAGATTATGGGTCAGCTATTGGTAACAGAAGGTTTTTCAAGTGTAGAAGACATATCTAGCGCTTCAATTAAAGAGCTTGCTTCAATAGAGGGCTTTAATGAAGATATTGCAAACGAACTTCACAATAGAGCAAATAAGTACCTGAAAGCAGAAAATGATAGAAAAATAGAAGAGCTAAAAAGTTTAGGTATGGAGGATGATGTAATCAATTTAACTTTATCAATAGACAATAAAATTGCTCTTAGTAAGCATAATATTAAGACTTTAGAGGACATAGCAGATTTATCAAGTTATGAGTTTTGCAGCATACTCTCTTCCTCATCCGATAGCAAAGAAGATCTAAAAGATACAGTAGATTCAATAATCATAGAAGCACGTAAAAAGCTTGGATTAATATAATAAAATAATATGAATAATGAAGATATCAGTGATAAAAAATTAACGCTCCAAGGTTTAAGCAAGCTTAAATTAGACCTCAATTTAAACTCTTCAGCTAGCCCAAGTACTGGAGCTACAGTAGTAAAAAAAAGAAGAAAAAAATCTCATGATGCAGAAGAACATAATTTATTTGACGAGAGTAAATTATGTTCTTTAACAGAGAAAGAACAAATTTTTCGCATTAATGCTGTGCAGAATGCTGCTTTGCTGAAAGAAAGAAATCAGAGAGAAGAAAAAGAGAAAACAGCAAAAGAAGACAGCAATAAAGAGATTGACGAGAAAAATGAAGCGGACGCTTTATCTAAGGAAATAAATAAGCAAGTTTTAAGTAATACCCACTTAGTTGAACCAAAAGAAGATAGTATTGACCATGAGGACAACGATAAAAAGTCTTTTAAAGTCAACAAAGATATATATTCTAAGCATTCTAAACTGGTAATTGCACAGGCAATAGATGAAAAAACTGAACAACCCCCTGTATTTAAGCAAAGATTTGGTATAAAAGGTAGAAAGTCAAAGTTTACTAAGGGTAAAAATATATCAAGAGAAGTTATTATACCAGACAAAATAACTATCAGGGAGTTATCTATTCGCATGGCAGAAGATAGCAAGAGTGTGCTAAAAATGTTCAAAGAAGAAGTCGGTGAGAGTTATAGAGTAGATGATCTGGTGGATCCAGATATAGCATGTGAAATAGTGGAAAAATTTAATCATACGGCTAAACGAGTGAGCGATACCAACAGAGAAAAAGATTTATTTTTTATAGAAGGCAGAGAAAGCCTGCCTAAAAAACCTAAACCACCAATCGTCACTTTTATGGGACACGTCGATCATGGTAAAACCTCATTGCTCGATGCATTTCGTGAATCTAATGTTGCAGAAAGAGAGTCAGGTGGCATAACTCAACACATAGGTGCTTATCAAATAACGACAAAAGATAAGCAAAAAATTACCTTTATTGATACACCAGGACATGAAGCGTTCACTGCGATGCGTGCACGTGGTGCCAATATTACTAATATAGTTGTAATAGTAGTTGCAGCTGACGATGGAATCATGAAACAAACAGTTGAAGCAATAAATCATGCAAAAGCAGCAAATGTTTCTATTATAGTTGCTATTAATAAAATTGATAAATCTGAGCCTGGTGATGTAGAAAAAATAATTAATAGTTTGCCTCAATATGATCTCATTCCTGAAGAGCTTGGTGGTGATGTTATGATTATGCCAGTATCAGCAAAAAAGAAAACTAATTTAGATAAACTAGAAGAGGCGATTTTGTTAATCGCTGAATTAATGAAGCTAGAAGCAATAGAAGATTGTCGAGCACTTGGATGGGTAATAGAATCCAAAATAGATAAAGCGAAAGGAATATCAGCCACATTGATAGTTGAGGAAGGAACGTTAAAGGTTGGTGATATATTGGTAGTTGGTACAACATACAGCAAAGTACGTAGCATGGTTAATCACCTCGGTCAAAGAGAAAAAGCAGCACTACCCTCCGCTCCAATTGAAATTACTGGTCTAAATGGTGTGCCAAATGCTGGAGATAAATTTGTTGTTATAAATTCTGAAAAGCAGGCGCGTGAAATTGTTGAATACAGGCTAGAGTTAATCAAGAAAAAGAAAGAAGATTTGGGCGACAATAATTTAGATATATTCAGTCGTAATAACAGCGAAACAGAAGAACTATCTGTAGTTTTAAAGTGCGATGTAACTGGTTCTATTGAAGCAATATCAAGTTCAATTGATAAACTCGGTAAAGACCAAGTGAAATTAAATATCCTACACAAAGCAGTAGGAGGGATAACAGATTCAGATGTACTGCTTGCAGAAGCATCAAGTGCAGTAATTTTAGCTTTTAATGTAAAAGTGGATTCAAAAATAAGGGACTTGGCAAAACAAAAAGGTGTAGAAATACATACTTATAACATAATATACGAGCTCATTGACGACATGAGAATGTATTTAACTAAAATGTTAAAGCCTGTTACACGAGAGGTTCGTGTTGGCTTTGCATCTGTGAGGCAAATATTTAACGTATCTAAAGCTGGTAATATCATTGGATGTTACGTAAGTGATGGAGTCATAAGAAAAGATTCTTTAATTAAGGTAATGCGTGGTGGCAAATTGGTGCATGAAGGAAAGTTAAAAGCACTACGTAGATTTAAAGATGATGTTAAAGAAGTAGGTGTAAACTTTGAATGCGGAGTATCACTAGAGGGTAATATCGATATTAAAGTTGGAGATATTTTAGAAGCTTATCAATTAGTGCAAGAAGAAAGGGTATTATAGTAGCTGGATATGAAAAAGGAAATTAGAAACCTAAAAATAGCATCGGTATTGCATAGAGCAATATCAAGAGTCCTAATGGAAGGTAAGGTGTTCAATAAAAATGTAGCGGTATCTGACGTAAAATTAAGTAAAGATTTGAAAAAAGCAGATGTATATATTGTGTTATCTTCATTGAATATTCAAGTAGCTGACTACTTAGATCCAGAAAAAAGACGCACTGGAGATCCTTCTGAGAATAATTGTGATATTAACACTGTTGTTAATGAAATGAACCAGTCTGCATGGTCAATACGTAAATCTATATTGTGTTATGTTGATTTGCGATTTATACCTGAGTTAGTTTTCAAGCCTGATTTAGCGTTCGATAATTTTGTTAATGTAAGCAAAATATTACATAATCACACTTAATTAATGTATTTCAACCATTACTTTTCATTAATGAGGTTGCACAGTTTAACAGGTTTGTGGCTTGTGCTATTTCCCAGTTTGAGCGGTATTCTTTTAGCCCCAACTTCTCTATCATATCAGGCTCTTTTTCTCCTTGTTTTGTTTACTATAGGTGCATTTTTAATGAGACCCGCAGGGTGCATAATCAATGATATCTTCGATAGAAAAATAGATGCGCACGTTGAACGAACAAAATATAGGCCACTTGCAAGTGGTGCATTAAACATAAAGCAGGCTTTGGCTTTACTTTCACTGTTACTGTCTATTGCCCTGGTAATCTTATTATTAACTAATAAAACTACACTTATACTTGGAATAATCTCAATGTGTATGATAGCTACTTACCCTTTATTAAAGCGGTATGTTTGGTGGCCACAATTGTTCTTAGGGTTTACCTTCAATATGGGATCGCTCATGGGCTCAGCAGCAATAACAAACCAGATCAGTATAGAATCCTTGCTGTTTTATATAGGATGCGTCTTCTGGACACTTAGCTATGACACCATATACGCTCATCAAGATAAAAAAGATGATGAAAAACTCGGAATGAAATCTACCGCATTATATTTTGGTGATACAACAAAATCTTGGTTGAAAAGATTTTATTTAATATCTCTTATGACGTGGCTATATGCTGGTATCTTATCATCATTAAATAACATTTTTTATATTGCTCTACTTGCTGTAGGGTTCATATTTCACCGCCAATACAAAAATTTCAATCCTGACGATCCCAGTCAATGCATGTCCATATTTAAAAATAATTCCTACGTAGGGTTGCTTCTCTTTTTTGGTATCCTTTTAGATAGAATTATCACCTAGGTCTCAAGAGTTTTGGCTCTAATGAAGTCAATAAACTCAGGTACTCGCAGAAACGAAAAACTTGCTTGACACCCTTCGCCAGCCCTCTTATCATGAAACTGAAGGTATTCAGTTATCTTCATCTGTGCAGATTAAACAGCAAGAAAACAACGTGGTTGGCGTCTTATTTTTAATTTTTTGCACTATGTGCACCTTATGTCTTCACAATATTTCTAGGTTTTTACCTACACAAGCTGAAACGCGCTTATAAGTCGGTTAAGACAGTATAGTACGCCAATTTGCAGGATTAGAGAGTGACAACTAGCTAACACGGAGTTTCTTTTGCCTTTTTTCTGCTTAGTAAATTTCTTAAACATTTAAACTAAGGTGAGTTGCATTAAAAAGCAGCTAAATTGCAGTGTTTAAGACTTAAAAAACGCCAATACTGAAAATAGACAGTGACTAGGGCTTCTTTTGCCTTTTTTTTCATTTGGTAAATTTTTAATGTTTGTAGCTAAAGCAATTTAAGAGCCCGTGAAGGGTAGTGCTTGACACTGCCCTCCTTTGTCATCCCAGTGCCCAGACACTGGGATCCAGGATTTTGATTAGCATTAAGTTGGTGAGCATATAAAGTGTTATGTTAAAATATAACGTTTTTACGGAAAGTCTGGATCCCAGTGCTTGACACTGGGATGACACCTCTGGGCACTACCGTCATAAAGGAACCAGTGTCAGTTACTTGGATGACAGAAGAAGGTGCTGGGATGACAAGAAGAGGGCACTGCCGTCTTGGATGGGAACCAGTGTCAAGCTACTTGCATGACACCATCATAAAGTGTCACACGCTAGGATGACAAAAAAAGGACACTGTGACGGACTTAAATCACAATTATCAGTTAATGCTAATTACAGCATTATAAAAAACGCCAAACTTTTTTCTGCTTTTATGCAAGAAGTCTAGTCCATATATTCCTCCCACTTCTCCGTGACTTTTCTTACTATTTCCTCACTCATCTCAATTTTCTTTCCCCACTCTCGTTTGGTTTCAGGCGGAATTTTGTTTGTCGCATCAAATCCCATTTTACCTCCAAGTCCACTTTCAGGGGAAGCAAAGTCTAAATAATCAATAGGTGCATTTTCTATCATGATTGTGTCACGCACAGGGTCCATCCTCGTTGACATTGCCCACATCACTTCCTTCCAATCACGTACATTTATACCATCATCAACAACGATAATAAACTTCGTGTATAAAAACTGCTTTAGAACAGAAAGTATGCCCATAACAATTCTTTTTGCCTGCCCTGGATAGGATTTTTTTATCGACACTACCGCTATTCTATATGAGCAACCTTCCGGCGGCAGATAAAAATCCACTATCTCTGGAAATTGATTAATAAGAATGGGCACGAAAATTTCATTGAGTGCTTCACCAAGAATCGACGGTTCATCAGGTGGCTTGCCAGTGAAAGTGCTGAGATAAATTGGATTTTTGCGCATAGTAATTGCAGTAATATTAAATTCAGGAAATTGCTCAACAGAATTATAGTAACCAGTGTGGTCTCCATATGGTCCTTCATCTTGATATCTATTGAGGCTCACATAGCCTTCCAGAACGATTTCCGCGTGAGCTGGCACTTGAAGTGGAATAGTCTTACAATTTACAAGCTCAAGCGGCTTCTTTCGCAGCAGTCCAGCAAATTGGTATTCTGACAATGTTTCTGGCACTGGAGTTACCGCAGCAATAATCGTTACAGGATCACTACCGATCACAGCAGCAGCGGGAAATTTCATATCTCTGCCTTCTTCCTTCCAACGCTTATGGTGAGTTGCGCCACCTCTGTGTGCAAGCCAACGCATTAGTGTTGTTTTTTTATCTATAACCTGCATACGATATATTCCAAGATTAAAATTATCTTGCTTTTCTTTCGTGGGTCCTTTTGTTACCACAATCGGCCAGGTGATAAGTGGTGCAGGTTCATTTGGCCAGCATGTTTGAATGGGCAGTAGACTTAGGTCCACTTCATCTCCGGTTAGCACTACCTCTTGACATGGAGCCTTGCTCACGACTTTACTTCGCATCGATAACACGACTTTCAACAAAGGAAACATTTTTATAGCATCCTTAAAGTTTTTTGGCGGCTCAGGTGATTGCAAAAATGCTAAAAGTTTACCAAGATCTCTTAGTTCATCAGGATTTATGTTCAACCCCAATGCAATCCTCTTAATAGTACCAAATAAATTCACCAAAACAGGAATCGAATTTTTACCATTTTCTGTGACAACATTTTCAAAAATGATCGCTGGCCCTTTGTTTGACAAAACCCTACGGTGAATTTCTGTCATTTCAAGAACTGTTGAAACTTTCTCCTTAATCCTAATCAGATCTTTTTTTTCTTCTAAGGCTTTGATGAAGTCGTGTAAGTTGTTGTACATATTCCAGTTTTTAAAATTTTAAGTTTACATTTAGCTTTCAAGCACTTTATTGAAATTTGACCTATGCACTGTCTAGCGAGCTTTCAGTTAATTTGAGATCAAATCTTCATATTGCTTACTAAGTTTGTATTTCCTTCCTCTATTGGAAAAATCTACAATCTCGATAAACCCCATTTCCACCCACTTTTTACAAAGTTGCGCACTAGTACGAGGCTTAAAATTAAATAGTTCGCCAACCTGACTAGCTGTAATAGCGGAAAACTCCTGGAAGAGCTCAAGAGCTTTGCGTTGTTTAGGATCAAGCTTACGTATAAGATCAGTCTGATCAGTGTGGTATTCTTCTTTATTTATACGTTGTAAAACGTTTTCAAATGAATTTGCCATACCTTCTACGAAATACTCCACCCACTTAGTGATATCTGCTTCAGCTCGTCCCATGTAATAGTTGTGCGATGGACCTATACTGATTGCTTCATAATACGCTCCTAGATTCTTAGCATAATATTCTTCCAATGAATAAAGTCCTTTTAGGTCATATCCACCAAGGTGTAAAATTAATGTAGTCAACAATCTTGCAGTACGACCATTACCGTCATAGTAAGGGTGAATTGTTACAAATTGATAATGCGCAATACCTGCAATAATTGGGCAAGGTACTTGCTCACTGTCACGAATCCAATCAATCATACGGCTCATGAGCTTTGGTACATCCTTTGCTTCAGGTGGCATATAAATTATTGCACGTGTACGGCTATCACGAATAACGTTTTGACCATCACGATAAGAGGTTGGCTTCACTTTAGATTTTCCACTTGCCATTACTAGAGCATGAAGCGTTTGAATGGCTTTCTCAGTAATAAGTATTCCCCTTGCTGTCCATTGTTCAACTTGGGTTAAAGCTGCATAATATCCTTTAACCTCATTTTCATCTCTCCTATATTTTGGAAAGTGGCTTTTACCACTTAAAACCTCTTCAATCTGTTTAGGCTCAAGTCGATTTCCTTCAATCATAGTAGAATAGTGTGTGGTATAAAGCCGTGCAGTTTCACGAAGGGACGAGAGCATCGATACAGTGAGTGGCAAATGTAATACTTTTTCTTTTGCTGCTTCAATCCTCATAAGGCAATTAGCGGTTTTGGAGGTAATCGTATAATTTGGCATCGGCATAATATCTGCATTACATTACTTCTATATTATGCTGATAAAATGCAGATAATGCAACATTCACACAACACCAACCATAAACAGCAATAAATTCGGCTGATTGAGAAAGAAGTTTGTCTTGTAGAATAGCTATTTCTTTTTCTCTGCCAATTATTGGTTCACTCATATGTTTATTCCGCGGAGTTTGTTGAAATTATACACAGCGGAATAAAATTATCAACTTTGTTTTACCACCGTATTTACAGCGCGGCGGTAAAAGATAGAGCATCTCATAATTGGCTATTCTGGAGGTAGTTTTGTCACTTGCATCACCAAGTCTTCTGATGAACTTTGTGGTAATGTGCTTGAGTTTTATTGTATATAAAGTTTGTATTTGAGGTAAAATTGGCTATAAATATACTTGCTATGAATGTTTTTATATATTAATATTAGATGCTTCTTTTAATATACAGATAAATGTGTACTAAAAGTTTTATGTTGTAGGTTTTTAAATAAATTGTATGTCTAGAATATCGTTTTTATTGATCCTTATACTGGCAGTAGCAAGTTTACCAGTAATAAACAATTGGCTTTCAAATCGCAGCCAAATGCTAAGCGATGATTATATAGGTGAGAAATTAGATAATTATATAAGCAGGAATTTTGATAAGATCGTAAAAACTCTCAAAGAGGAGTCGATTAAAAGTAGTTACGCTGCTCGAGATAACGCGACCAAAGGTAAAATTTTACAGTACAAAAATGAAATATTTGACTCCGCTTATCCTTACTCAGGAAATGAAAATAGTAGTGTTGTAGCTGCAGGCTTCTTTGATTATTCTTGTGGACATTGCAAAGCTATAAAGAATGATATAAAGCAGTTAATTAACGACGGTAAAATTAAGTATATCTTTAGGGATGCTCCAATACTTGGTAACGCTTCTTTAAAGGCAGCAAAAAGTGCTTTAGCTGTCTATTTTCTCGATAAAGAAAAATATTTCGATTTTCACCATGCTGCTTTAAGTCACAAAGGAGAATTTTCAGACGAAAGCATATTGGATATAGTGAAAAGCATAGGGATTGATGAGGATGATTTTAATAGTTCCATGAAAAATAATGCAGACAAAATTGAGCAAATGATAAACAACAGTAGGCTCCTAGTAGGAAATTTGGGAGTAGGTGGTACACCTTCTTTAATAATAGGAGATAGCCTGTTCGTAGGAGCAACTGATTTGAATGTACTACGCAAAAAAGTAGATGAATTAAGTCGCAAGCAAGGCTAGTTTCAATTTGCCATAAAATTTTATTTTTTTGCTTGACAACTCAAATGAACCTGAGTATAGTAATTATAAATGTGATAAGTAGCGGCATGTAGGAGCTACGCAGTAACTCAAGAAAAGTAGGTGGTGCCTATAGTCAAGCGTAACCTTAGCCTGCAAAGATTGACTAATCCATTAAAAAGTGTTAAACTTAATATATAATTACCATTCTGGAGTTACAATATGAAAGAGTATAATTATGAAAGAGAATCAATTGCTCTTTTTCGACAAATCAAAGAAAAGAAAAAATCAAGTGATTTATTGGATAATTTAAAAAATGCTTGTCCCAAAAATCTAAACATAGGAATTGCTATAAAGACAGGAGATTGCTTTTTTTGACTCCGTGGCTCAAGGATTGAATGAGTTAAAACCTGGTAATCGTTTTACCGCAAAATCATTAAGGGAAGATTGTGCAGATTATGCTAAAGCAAATAAAAGATCAGATTTTTGGGTTTATAAAGCAGTAATAAAAGATGCTGGTATTGGTGGTTACTCTGTTGAGCTAGAAGGCCCATATGGTCCTATACAAGATCCAAAAACTAAAATAAATATGATAGATGAAGAGAAGACTTTTAACAAATATTTAGAGTGTATTACTAATACACATACAGAAACTGAAGCACCTATATGGGGTCGCCCAGAGATTGAAGGTAGAATGATATGTGATAAGTACGAAGTGGAGCTTTGTATTTATTCAATAGAGAAGTACGGTCAAAAAGTTACAGTTACTAAAATTACAGCGAATAATGATGATCCTAAAGTTTTTATAGAAGACGAGAATCTCGATCAGTTAAAGATAGATAATAGCAAAAAAACTGTAGGAGTAGTAAATTACATGAGGCATTTTGTGCCACTTCTTAGTAGAATCTCTGAGGATATAACAAAAAGTCAACCAGTTTCTAATGAAGAAATTCTTGGCACAGATAAAAGAGTTCCTACTTCTGATCAATCAGAGAAAGAAGTACAACAAGAAATAATTAATATCAGCACTAGTGCGCCGGTTTATGCGGATAAAGCAAGTCTTTCTTCTCATCAACCAGAGCAAAAAACACGACAAGAAAGAATTAATACCAGTACTAGTGGGATTAATCCACCGGTTTTACAAGATCATACGGATAGAGGAATTCCTACTTCTGATCAATCAGAGAAAGAAGTACAACAAGAAATAATTAATACCAGCACTAGTGCACCGGTTTATACGAATAAAGGAATCCCTGCCTCTCATCGGCAAGAACAAAAAACACAACAAAAAGGAGTACAAAAAAAAATTAATCAATAGTTACAGGAAAGAGGCTATTTATGGCACAGTTGCTGTGATAGCTGCTATAGTATTCACACCATCTGCTATAGCTGCTGCTTTTACTCAATCAATTCCTTTAGCATTCCTTGCTGGAATTGCTTTAGTCGTTGCATGTGTTTGTGTATATCAATTAACGCAGAGTCATAAGAACATTAATGAACTGAAGAGTGAGTTAGAAGAAAATAGTACCCTTACTTTTCTAGAAGAAACAGGATTAAAAATGCACGATCTTATTAATAAAGCAATTTCAAAAGTTTAAGATTTTTCCTACTTTATCTACATCAACTCAACTTTATTTCTACAGGAGGGTATATGTCATTCACAGAAATTAGATTTCCAGAAAATATATCTTATGGTTCCACTGGAGGACCGGAATTTTCTACTGACGTTGTAACAACTCACAATGGTTGTGAACAGCGCAACATCAATTGGTCTCATGCACGCACTAGATACAACATAGCTTACGGGGTCAGATCAAACGAGCAGCTACTAGAATTAATAACATTTTTTCATGCACGAAAAGGTAAAGCAATAGGGTTTCGTTTTAAGGATTGGTCGGATTTTATAGCCATTAATCAAGAGATTGGTATAGGAGATAACAAAAAAACGACTTTTCAGCTAATCAAAACTTATGTAAGTGGGGAAGATAAGCATATACGCATGATCAAAAAGCCAGTACATGGAACAGTAAAGATTTATTTAAATGGTAAAGAAGAGAGTGAATATTCAGTAAATTATTCAACGGGAGAAATAACATTTATGAAGCCACCAGTAAAAGATGCGATAATCACTGCGAGCTTCGAATTTGATGTGCCCGTACGCTTTGATACAGATTACTTAAACGCTTCGATTGATGACTATGGAAGCAATAGCTGGAATAATATCCCCTTGGTGGAAGTGAAATTTTAGTTATAAGCGAGCATAGATCCACATCATAGTAGGGCTACTAGTCTACCATAAATTGAAAAATTAAGCACCACTGAGGCTCTATACCTAAATGAGCCTCAGTATATGCAATTATTTTAAACTTTATCACCAGCTATATACTACAATGTTGCTGAGCTTTGCTAACATTTACACTTGAAGTTTGGGGAGATTCTAACTCAGTGCTTTTTTCTTCCTGCAAAATAGAAAGCTTCAACAACTCCTTTAGAATTGATTTTGCAAGTGTTGTATCATCTTTGTTTAAGATGTAGTCTAGCACGCCGTTTTTCTGTAAGAGATTAACAAAATATCTATCTCCCTCATTAAGAACCTCTATCTTGTTAATACAAGATAATACTAAATCCGAATTCTTTGTTGCTAAAATTCCATTCAAAAAGATATCTAATTTTGTTTTATCTTCAGTTAAGTCTTCAGCTAACCTATTTCTGATATTCTCATTGTCAAACACAATGTACTCGAGGTACGAGGAAGGCTCAATAAGTATAAAGTCCTCTAAAGGCACTAGTTCTGGATAGGTGCCAGCGTAATCAAGTATGCCACACTCAGTAATACACCCTCCTTTTCTTATAACACAGCAATTGAGACGACCATGATACATTGATAACAAAGAAAAAAGACGTATTATACTTGTACCTCTATCTTTCATTTCCTCGAAAAGCTTCCTATCATTTATTAATTTGTGCAAAATGTAATCCATAGCAGGACCTGATTTGCGGAAACGAAACATATTATTCTTTTCAAAAATGGCCTCAGCTAATTCGATAGACTTTTTATCCTCATCTATGAAAGCCTTTTCGTTTCTATTTAACTTTATGATCTCAGCTTTGCTATTGCTGCGTAGACTAGTTTGCCCTATTAAACGCGAATTCTGGATTAAGGAAGGAAGTATAGGAAATAGAAGGCTTTTTGGATTTGATGGAATAGGAGATGAGAGTAGAAAAGATATGAACCAAGAAATCAACAGGGGATCTATGGCGAGTGTGTTCAATTTCTAGTCTATTTTTTAGGTAACCAAAAACAGTCTCAATGATAGACCTTTTTCTCAGTAAAATCTTCTCATTTAGCGAAATTAATGTATTTTTCATACCTTTTTTCACCTTGGTAACAAGTTTCAAACCTCGGTCAAACAGCTTCTGAAAAAGCTCTTTTGCAATATAACCTTTGTCACCAAACAAAAGGCCGGTTAATTTTTCCGTCAAATTTGGCACAGGTATCCTATCATCAACATTGCCTTTTGTTAGCGTAAGTGCATGAATTTCACCATTTTCATTGATTACCATATGTAATTTGAAACCAAAAAACCAGCCGTAAGTACTCTTGCTTAATTTTGCAATTCCAGCAAAAACTTTGTTTTTGGATATTCTTTTTGCATGACAAACTGCAATGGGAGTTGTGTCTATATATGAAATTCCAGTGTTTTCTGACTGTCCACAAAGCCAATGCAACAACATTGCTAAATGCCACAAAACCCTAGGCTTTAGAGCAACAAACCTGGTATATGAAGGCAACTTTGGAAACTCTGATTTGTAGAGCAACGTTAGGTAATGTAGATAGAAAGTTTTGAAATTTTTACACGGAGATTGTTGATATAGCAGGATTATTGTCATGATTTCAGAGTGCTCAATTTCCGTTGTTCTTGTGGGTTTTTTACCATTTGGCAGTAGTTTGCCTGCAAAATTTTCTCTATATCTCTGCAAAAATCATCGACCAAACAAAACAGTTTTGTTATATCTTCCATGGGTAACCTCATCTATTTTTTTATAATTGCTGAGTTTACCCTGTTTTCTGCCTTTTCTATTCTCCTTTAATCCAGAATTCGCGTTTTAAACGCTTGACAAGCAAGATCAAGCTGCTTTTAATTGCAACTAACTTACGCTGCAAATGTTTAAGAAGTTTACTAAGCAGAAAAAAAGACAAAGAATCCCCGAGTTATCTAGTCTTTTACTATCTCTGTCGAGTATTGGCATTTTTTGATGTCTTGTAACGCTTTATAAGCGCGTTCAGCTTATTTAGATAAAAATCTAGATGTAGATGAAGTTTTGTAAAGACATACAGTACCTATATACTGCAAAAAATTGAACATAAGACGCCGATACATTAAGTAATCCTTACCTTTTAATCTGCAGATTGGCGAAAGCAAATACAATAGCTTCACTATCATGATAAGGGCGCTGGCGAAGGGTGTCAAGTAAGTTTTTCGTTTCTATAGCTACTACCACGATTGTATAGGTAATTCTTCACTTATAATAATGATTCAAGCCTTCAGCTCCTCAAACACTTCACTTGCTCTATTTAAAACAGAATCAGGAAAACCAGCAAGTTTTGCTACATGTATTCCATATGACTCATCTGCAATGCCTTCAATTACTTCATGTAGAAAAATAACCTCTCCGTTCCACTCTCTTATTTTTACACAAAAACATTTCACGTTCTTCAAGTATTTGCTTACTTTAGTTAATTCATGATAATGAGTTGCAAAAATGGCGCGGCACTTATTTACATTGTGAATATGTTCAATCACCGCCTGTGCAATAGATAATCCATCATACACCCCTGTGCCCCTACCAATTTCATCAAGTATCACCAAGGAACGGTCCGTTGCCTGATTTACTATCGTTGCTGTTTCGATCATCTCTACCATGAAGGTAGAATAACCAGCTGTTATATTATCCGTTGCGCCAACCCTGCTGAATATCTTGTCAATCACTCCAATATGTGCACTCTCTGCTGGCACAAATGACCCCATGTGAGCTAAAATTGCAATGAGAGCGTTTTGCCTCAAGAAAGTGCTTTTTCCAGCCATATTAGGACCAGTAATTAGATGTATACCAGCTAAATTGATGCTATTTGCAATGAATTTATCGTTAACTTCAACCACTGGATGTCTTCCGCTACAGATATTGAACTCTTTGCTGTCATCAATAATGGGTTTTACGTAATTATTTTGCACTGCAAGCTCTGCAAATGCGGTTCTAATATCAAGTTTTGCCAAAGCATTTGCAGCAAGAGCAATTTTTTCAGATTCTTTAGCGACTTCACTACACAGTTCACTAAAAATTTTCATTTCTAAGCCGATTGCAGCATCACGTGCCGTAAGAATTTTATTTTCTAGTTCTTTCAATTCATTAGTAGTGTAGCGCATGCTATTTGCTAAGCTTTGCCTATGAATAAATATATCCGAAGTTATTTTGTGATTTGCCGACACTTCAACGTAATAACCAAGTATGTTGTTGTGTAATATTTTGAGTGCGGCAATGCCAGTTAGGTCGCGATAAGATTCACGGAGTTTGGTTATTAGTTTATTACTATTATTTAATATGTAGGATAACTCAGATAATTCTGAGTTGTATTTTGAGTGAGTAAATCCTCCTTCTTTCACGGAACTGAGGTTATTATCGAGTATAGCACTATTTAACAGTTCAAATAGGTCTTTATGATTGCCAAGGCTTTTATGTATTGTGCTTAGTTCACTCTCGTCTGATTTTACTGTCATTCCAGCGCGTGACGCTGGCTGGATCTCAGTTTGGATGACATATTGTTGTGGGAGAGATCCATTTTCACCTGATTCAATTTTACATAAGAACTCAGACAATTCTAAAGTCTTTCCTAGGCCTATTTTTAATAGGTTCATATCCTTTGGTGAACCACGTCCTAGTATTAAGCGCGATAAAGACCTCTCAATATCTGGAATGTTAGATAATATCTCTCGTATTTTTTTGCGTGAATCATGATTATTTACAAAAAATTGAGCGGTGCTGAGCCTTAGGTTAATTGCCTTAGAACAAGCAAGTGGTGAGGCAAGCATTTGTTTTAACAGGCGTCCACCAGAGGCTGTAACTGTGTGATCAATAACTGAAATTAGTGAACCTTTCTTTTCACCAAATTGAGTTGAAAACAACTCAAGATTTCTCCTTGCTGAAGCATCAATAAGCATGAAATTTTGTTGCTTATAGGTTTTTGGGAATTCAAGCCTTGGAATAGAGCCCCTTTGTGTTACTCTGACATATTCAAGCAGTGCACCGCACGCCATGATTTCTACTTTGCTGAAATTTCCTATACTCCCAAGTTCCCTGATTTTATAAAACTCGCATAACGTTCTGTGAGATTTACTATACTCAAAAAAACTCTGGGCGTGTTGTGTAATTGATATTTTATAATTTTTTAAAACCGATCTAATTTTTTCATCCTCAGTGAATTTTTCAGAAATTAATAATTCTCTTGGTGATATACGCAATAAATCACTATCTAGAGCTTTCAAACTCGTTAAAGTGTGAAAAAATTTTCCCGTTGATAATTCAAGCCAACTAATAGCATATTCGTCATTTTGTTCAACTATGGACGCGAGATAATTATTGCTTTTATCCTCCAGTAGCGAATCTTCCATAATTGTACCTGGAGTTACAACTCGCACTACATCACGTTTTACTATGGATTTATAGCCCCTCTTTTTTGCTTCATCAGCAGTTTCTAATTGGTCACAGATTGCTACTTTGAATCCTAAATCTATTAGCTTGTGTAGGTAAGATTCACTACTGTGTGCTGGCACTCCACACATTGGTATGTCCTGCCCACACGAATTACCTCTCTTGGTTAGCACTATATTCAGCAATTTCGCAGCTTTAATAGCATCATTGAAAAACAATTCATAAAAATCTCCTAGCCTATAAAATAGCAGATGATCCTTGTATTGAGCTTTCAGGTTCAAATACTGCTCCGTCACAGGGGTGTTTTTTTCTTTTACGAAGCTCATAATATTTTTTAATATATTGTATTGATAAACGTTATTATAGATTATATTGCACATGTGAATAACATAAATTTTAAATAGGTGTATAGAGGGGAAAATTTAAAACAATTAAATTTCTTGGATCCAAGTAGTCAGGACACTTGGATGACATAAAGAGTAGGAGTATTTGATGACAAAAAAGCAAAAACACAGTTGTCATTCCAGCGCGTGAAGCTGGAATCCAGCTTCTATGCAACCTCATCAAAAACATTCATTTAGTGTAAGATCAGCTACTTTCCATGCTAGTTTACAAGCAAACTTTTCTGGATCCCAGTGTCAAGTACTGGGATGACATCATAGGGGCGCTGGGCATAAGTGTTGAAAGTAACACAAAAAAGACATAAAGAACTATTATTGCAAGAAAATGGAGGTAATAATGGATCAAATAGAAAGAGTACTAAATTTAATAAAAGATGAGGATTTAGAAAGGCTAGGAAAATTAAGTGAAGTAGATAAATGTAATACTAAATTGTTGGGCAAGATTATATTTAAAGGTCTAATGAAGTTAATATTAATGGGGCAAAAAACAAGCCTAAGAGCGCTAGAAATGGTAATAGACAGGTGTATAATGGATAAGAATAGCGATAAAAGTACAGTAACATACAGTGGTTTGTCAAAAAGGTTAAAAGTTATAAATCCAGAATATTTTAAGGGAGTATATATTGATTTGATGAGCAAGATTAAAAAGCTATTACCCCAAAAAACATCAAATAACTTACATAAGTTTGATTCGACGATCATAAATTTATCGGGATATCTCATAAAAGATGGGCTAAAAATAGGCGGTAAAAGTAACGACAGTCAAGTTAAAGTGAGTGTAGGATTAAAGGATCAATTGCCGACAAGTATAAGATTTTGTAAAGGACAAGAAGAAAGTAGTGAAGATATGGCATTAGTGAGAGCAATTAATGAAGCTAAAGTTGAAAAAGAGGATATTTTATTATTTGATAGAGGAATCAGAAAAGTTGGAACTTTTGCCGAATTTGATGAAAAGGAGTACAAATTTATCACAAGAGTTAAAGTAGGAAGAAAACATGATGTTATAAACGCAAATTCTGGATTAAGGAAGGAAGTATAGGAAATAGAAGGCTTTTTGGATTTGATGGAATAGGAGATGAGAGTAGAAAAGATATGAACCAAGAAATCAACAGGGGATCTATGGCGAGTGTGTTCAATTTCTAGTCTATTTTTTAGGTAACCAAAAACAGTCTCAATGATAGACCTTTTTCTCAGTAAAATCTTCTCATTTAGCGAAATTAATGTATTTTTCATACCTTTTTTCACCTTGGTAACAAGTTTCAAACCTCGGTCAAACAGCTTCTGAAAAAGCTCTTTTGCAATATAACCTTTGTCACCAAACAAAAGGCCGGTTAATTTTTCCGTCAAATTTGGCACAGGTATCCTATCATCAACATTGCCTTTTGTTAGCGTAAGTGCATGAATTTCACCATTTTCATTGATTACCATATGTAATTTGAAACCAAAAAACCAGCCGTAAGTACTCTTGCTTAATTTTGCAATTCCAGCAAAAACTTTGTTTTTGGATATTCTTTTTGCATGACAAACTGCAATGGGAGTTGTGTCTATATATGAAATTCCAGTGTTTTCTGACTGTCCACAAAGCCAATGCAACAACATTGCTAAATGCCACAAAACCCTAGGCTTTAGAGCAACAAACCTGGTATATGAAGGCAACTTTGGAAACTCTGATTTGTAGAGCAACGTTAGGTAATGTAGATAGAAAGTTTTGAAATTTTTACACGGAGATTGTTGATATAGCAGGATTATTGTCATGATTTCAGAGTGCTCAATTTCCGTTGTTCTTGTGGGTTTTTTACCATTTGGCAGTAGTTTGCCTGCAAAATTTTTCTCTATATCTCTGCAAAAATCATCGACCAAACAAAACAGTTTTGTTATATCTTCCATGGGTAACCTCATCTATTTTTTTATAACTGCTGAGTTTACCCTGTTTTCTGCCTTTTCTATTCTCCTTTAATCCAGAATTCGCGTTATAAAAGCTTTACTTGCCCACGCAAAAGTTGCTAAACACACTACTCAATATTTCCTCAACATCAATAATTCCAATCACCGCACCAAGTTCAAATGCAGCAAGCCTCAAATCTTCAGATATCAACTCAATTGGATTATCGATATTAAAACGTTGTAAATGTTCCAGTGCTTTCTGCATGTGATTCCTATGTCTTTGCCGAGTAATCACAGGAGTGTCTCTATCATGCCCAAATTTTTCCTCTGCCCTCTCTTTTATGAGAGAGATCAATTTGTTTGTACCTATTTCCTTTAGAATAGAAATGGGTAAAAGATCTATGCCATTAATTTTTATATTGTGATTATTGATAACATCGTCAGCTTTGCTCAATACATAAATAGTATCGCTATTTACAACGTTGCAATTGATATTATAACGCTGTTCAAAAGGAAATAGTTCTATTCTTAAATCAGCTTCAAAAGACCTTTTTTTCGCTCGACTTATACCTTCTGATTCTATTGGATCTGAACTCTCACGAATTCCAGCAGTATCAGAGAGAATGATTGGGTATCCGCCAATGTCAATATGAGCTTCAAGTATATCTCTTGTTGTGCCTGCATATTCAGAAACAATAGCAATATCACGCTTGGCTAAGAAATTAAACAGAGTTGATTTACCGACATTTGGTTCACCAGTTATTACAATATGTAAACCCTCACGCAACCTTTCGCCCCGTCTATTATCATTTAAATGCTCTTGTATCAACTGCACGAGAGATTGCACTTCATTATTAATTTTTTCCAATTCACTTTTTTCTGCCCAAATGTCCTCTGGAAAGTCTATATATGCTTCGATTTTGGATTGTATCGTTATTAATCTTTGCCTCCAATTGCTGTATAGTCTCTCCAATTCTCCTGATATCTGCTTAATCGCTTGTTTAGCTTGCATTTTCGTCTCAGCATCAATTAAGTCTGCAATCCCTTCTATTTGCGTTAAGTCAAATTTACCATTTAGAAAAGCCCTAAGTGAGAATTCTCCAGGCTTGGCCATAACGAAAACTTTTGATAATTCCTCCAAGATGATTTTTATAACTGCCTTGCTTCCATGCACTTGTAACTCTATAACGTCCTCGCCAGTGAAACTGTTTGGAGCAGGGAAATAGATGATTATTCCATTATCTATCAATTGACTGGAATCATCATATAGATCAACTAAAGTAGCAAATCTTGGTTTAATTTCTTTCTTAATATGAAAATGATTTAAAGCTTTAAGCGCGTAATTGCCTGAAATTCTGATTACTGCAACTCCTGACTTACCAAATACGGTCGACAAAGCGAAAATAGTTTCATTTGTGTTTGTCATTATTTATATAAACTACTTAGCAATGTTATACTTAAGGAACCAAAATACCTAATTTGAAAACATCTAAATTTTATTTATCTTGTCAATTTATAGTAATATAACACTATCATATTAATGAATATATTATATAAAAAAACTGTAAAGATCATCCAGGTAAAAATATTTATTTTGAAAACTGATAATATGATTTATAATGACTGACACAAGTTTTAAATATTTTATGCTCAGGAAATTAGCTTGGTACTGGTCTTTTGTAGAGTTAATTAAAGGGTTTGTTATTACATTAAAATATATGTTTAAGCCAAAGGTTACTTTGAGGTATCCTATGGAGAAGGGCCCTTTAAGTCCAAGGTTTCGTGGTGAGCATGCGTTGCGTAGGTATCCAAACGGTGAAGAACGATGCATAGCTTGTAAATTATGTGAAGTTATCTGCCCTGCTCAAGCAATAGTTATTGAAGCAGAGGAAAGAGAAGACGGTAGTCGCCGCACCACGCGCTATGATATTGATATGACAAAATGCATATACTGCGGACTTTGCCAAGAGGCATGTCCAGTTGATGCAATTGTTGAAGGTCCTAACTTTGAATTTGCTACTGAAACAAGAGAGGAGCTAATGTACAATAAAGAAAAGTTATTGCGTAATGGTGAAGTTTGGGAAGACGCAATTGCACTCAGGTTAAAAAAGAATAGGCCTTATTATTAATGTTCAGAGCTTATAACCCTGTTATCCATTATGATTTAGGGGCAGTGCCCACTAGGGGTGGTGTCATCCCAGTAGCTGATACACAACTGTACGAACATTTGTTTGCGAGGGCAGTATGTTAAATGTTATAGCCTGTTTTGCCTCAAACACAAAGGTGTCATCCCAGTGCTTGACACTGGGATCCAGTAAAATTGATTGTGAACAAGCACACTATACAACATTTTCAATGAAATTACAAAAAAGCTGGATTCCAGTGTCAAGCACTGGAATGACACCATTTGCTGTGCAATTTACCTTCGAAAATGAATGTTCGTATGGCTATGTGCATGACACTGGGATGACACCGTTGGAAGAAGCAAACCGCCTTCAAGCTACATGTCCGTATAGGTTTATTTATGGTTAGGATTACTTTTTCAACCGAACAAAAAGTAAAAGAATACAGTGGTAAAGTCATTGGCTTTGATATATTACAACCAGATGCTTTGAAAGAAGCAATTGCCTTTAAGGTAAATGGTGAGTTGCATGATCTCTCACGTGAAATTGAAGCTGATGCAGAGATAGAGGTGATACAACTGAGTGACGAAGCGGGTTTAGATATAATAAGGCATGATGCTGCTCACATAATGGCACAGGCAGTGAAAGAGCTATTTCCTAATACTCAGATTACTATCGGCCCAACAATTCAGGACGGTTTTTACTATGATTTTGCTACAGGTCGTACCTTCACTACGGACGATCTTACCGCAATAGAAAAGAAAATGAAAGAGATTGTAAAAAGTAACCACAGATTTGTTCGAGAAGTTTGGACTCGCAAGCAGGCAATTGATTTCTTTAGTGGTATAGGCGAAAAATATAAGGTTGATATTATCTCATCCATACCAGAGGGTGAAAACCTAACTGTTTATAGGCAAGGTGATTTTATTGACCTATGTCGTGGTCCGCACTCACCATCAACCGGCAGAGTTAAAGCGTTTAAACTTATGAAAGTAGCGGGTGCATACTGGCGAGGTGATGCAAAGGGCCCAATGTTGCAGCGAATATATGGTACAGCATGGAGAAATAAGGATGAATTAAACGCTTACCTTGAGTGCCTCAAAGAAGCAGAAAAACGTGATCACCGCAAAATTGCTAAGGATATGGATTTATTTCACATTCAAGAGGAAGCTGTTGGGCAGGTTTTTTGGCATAAACAAGGATATATTCTATATAATGTTCTTGAGTCTTACATCAGAAAGAAGCTAATAAATAATGGCTATTTTGAGGTAAAAACTCCTATTTTAGTAAGTAAAGAGCTGTGGGAAAGATCTGGACATTGGGATAAGTTTCGTGAAAATATGTTTATTGTTGACGAATCTGAGAATAAAAAGTTAGCAATAAAACCCATGAATTGTCCTTGTCATGTGCAGATTTTTAATTCTCACACCAGGAGCTACCGTGATTTACCAATACGTATGGCAGAGTTTGGCACATGCCATAGAAATGAAAGCTCAGGCTCATTGCACGGACTGATGCGAGTGCGTGGTTTTACGCAAGATGATGCACACATTTTTTGTATGGAAGAACAAGTGAATTATGAGACTATAAAGTTTTGTGACCTTTTGAAAGAAGTATATTCGAAAATTGGATTTAATGAAGTCTCAGTAAAATTTTCAGATCGTCCAGATGTCAGAGCTGGAACAGATGAAGTGTGGGACAGGGCTGAAAAAGCATTGCTTGAAGCTGTTAAGGAGGCAGGGCTCAGCTATGAGCTCAACCCTGGTGAAGGTGCGTTTTATGGTCCAAAGTTAGAGTTTGTCTTGAAAGATGCAATAGGTAGAAGCTGGCAATGTGGAACATTACAAGTTGATTTCATTTTACCAGAACGTCTGGGAGCTTTTTATATAGGGGCAGATGGACACAAGCATCACCCTGTCATGTTACATAGGGCAATTCTTGGGACTTTTGAGCGTTTTATTGGAATTTTGATAGAAAATTATGCAGGAAAATTTCCAGTTTGGCTTGCTCCAACGCAACTTGCTATTCTGACCATTACAAATGAGGCTGACGGTTATGCCACAGAAATCAGCAATGTCTTAAAAGAACAAGGTGTGAGAGTCAAGACTGATTTGACCAATGAAAAAATTAGTTATAAGATACGTTTGCATAGTCTAAACAAGGTTCCTATATTGTGGATTGTAGGCAAAAATGAAGTTAAAAGTAAAACTGTGTCAGTGAGAAATTTAGGATCGGAAAGACAGGAGTCTTTTTCTTTGGAGAAGGCTATTGAATTGTTGTTAAAAAGTATTAATTTGAATTAAGGGAGTTAAAGTTTGCAAGTTAAAAAGAACAATAAAAACAGAATTAATGGATTCATCACAGCTAAGGAGGTACGCTTAGTTGATCACAGTGGTGAAATGGTCGGAATCGTGCTAATAGAACGAGCTTTGGAGCTTGCACAGGGTGTTGGTTTAGACTTGGTAGAAATTGCACCTGATTCAACCCCTCCAGTATGTAAAATTCTGGATTATAGCAAACAAAAGTATGATATAAAAAAGAAAGCAAGTGAAGCAAAAAAGAAACAAAAAACATTAACTATAAAAGAAATTAAACTGGGTCCCAATATTGGTGATCACGATTACGGAACAAAATTGCGTCAAGCAAGAGACTTACTTGCCCACGGACATAAAATCAAAGTTACAATGAGATTTAAGGGCAGAGAGCTTATAAACACTGAAGTTGGATTGGAAAAATTAGAACGGCTAATTAGAGACACTGAAGATATCGCAAAGGTAGAATTAGCACCTAAAAGGGAAGGGAATCAATATTTTTTAGCTCTGGTTGCTAAGTAGCAAGACGGCTTAAGAAGTATAAGTAGAGTTAAACTATCGCTCTCTCTTTGATAACATGGCGAAAATGTCTGATTAATCCTTGAATCGGCCAAGCTGCAGCATCGCCAAGTGCGCAAATTGTATGTCCTTCTATTTGAGTTGTAAGGTCAAGCAGCTTATCTATTTCATCAGGCTTAATATCTCCTGCCACCATCCTTCTCATAATCCTCCACATCCATCCAGTACCTTCACGGCATGGTGTGCATTGTCCACAGGACTCATGCATGTAAAAGTGTGATAACCTCTCTATTGCAGCTATTATATCAGTTGATTTATCCATCACTATTACTGCAGCAGTACCAAGCCCTGATTGTGCAGTTCTTAATGAATCAAAATCCATTTCAATAGTATCACATATAGATTTTGGAATTAATGGCACTGAAGACCCACCAGGTATTACAGCAAGTAAATTATCCCAATCTCCTCGCACTCCACCTGCGTATTTTTCAATTAATTCACGTAATGGAATTCCGAGCTCTTCTTCAACATTACACGGGTTGTTTACGTGCCCTGAAATACAAAAGACCTTGGTACCAGTATTATTTGGTTTACCAAGAGATGCAAACCATTCTCCTCCGCGATTTAGAATATCTGGAACCATGGCTATAGTTTCAACGTTGTTTATTGTGGTTGGACAGCCAAAAAGTCCAACACCTGCGGGAAATGGAGGCTTCATGCGAGGAAAGCCCTTTTTTCCTTCAATTGATTCAAGTTGAGCTGTTTCTTCCCCACATATGTAAGCTCCTGCGCCTCTATGGATAAACACATCAAGATCATAACCTGATTTGCAGGCATTTTTTCCAATTAAGTTTTCTTTATAGGCTTCCTCAAGTGCTTTTTTTAGAACTAAATATTCATTATAAAATTCACCCCTGATATAAATATACGCAACTGATGCGCTGATCGCTCTGCCAGCCAGGAGAATTCCCTCAAGTAACTTATGTGGCTCATATCGCAATATATCTCTATCTTTACATGTACCAGGTTCTGACTCATCTGCATTGACTACTAAATATGCTTTTGGGAGATTTTTGGGCATAAAGCTCCACTTAAGGCCGGTGGAAAATCCTGCACCCCCTCGACCTCTCAAACCAGATTTCTTTACTTCATCAATGATCTTTTCTGATCCTAAATCTAGTAACTCCTTTGTTTTTTGCCAGTTACCACGTTTTTTTGCACCCTCAAGTAGTGGAGTTTCTTTACCATTTAGGTTGGTGAATATTTTGTCTTGTTCTTTTAGCATGTTTTTCAAAATTTGTGAGTGATCCCGACGCGATTCGAACGCGTGACCCACTGATTAAAAGTCAGTTGCTCTACCGGCTGAGCTACGGGATCATTTCATTTTTCAGCTATACTAAACATCAATACAGTTTTTATCCGTTTTAATCAAACTAAAATTTTCATGTGTGGTTAAATAAATTATATAATATACTGCGTTAGTGATAATTTAGTTAAAAAATCTATGGATAATTTAAAAAAATTTCTAAAGGAAAACTTCTTGTTAATTTTCAGTTCACAGATTTATTGAGATGGCGTAACGTATAACGCTAAGGAGACAAAAAAATAGAGATTGTGTACACCCTGCAGAATTTGTGCACTATTTAGCAATAGTCTAATAGATAAATATTTCTTGCATTTCAGCCTGAGTGATTTATGCTTTAAGCAAGAATTACCTGGGGGCATAGCTCAGCTGGTAGAGCATCTGTTTTGCACGCAGAAGGTCAGCGGTTCGATCCCGCTTGCCTCCACCAGTCTATACAGCTCTAGCCGCCACAAAACCTGTCAAAGCAGCTTATTTTAATCTATGAGGGTTTTATACTATTTTCCTAAAAATCCCTATTTCTTTTCATAACTTTTCTCTACACAAGTAATGTTTGTTATTATAATTCTGATATATACCAACTTAACAATAAATTAATCAATAAATGTTAGAATAGCTATAATTAAATTTATTAGGTAATACTCATGAGTGGAAAAAACATGTTTTTAAGATGGTGCCTGGAAAAGAGGTGCTTAAAGACCAAGTTAGACATAACATAGATTGGTCTAACGGGATGCATCGTACATCTGTTAAAAAAGTTGAGCTTGTACCACTGGATGATAAAAATGATGTAGTACTAAACTTACCTGCAAAATTTTGCGGCGATCTTTGCCGAGACCATTTCATATGCATAGAGGAAAATGAAGAAGGTCTGGCAAGCAAGGCAGAACACGATTCTAGCTCAGATTATGTAAACAATAAGCATGCATTTGTATATTACGGTAATACATTAGCTAAGTTATCAATCGCAACAAATTTTGTGAAGGGTATGGTCATTAGTGGTTGTAGGAGTACTGTTGGGTCGGAACAACTGAAATACCAATATGTAACATGGGAAGAGTCAGATACTGGTAACAATAAATATTATTTTTCAGACAGGGAAGGAAATATAATTGACTCACCTGACAATGAGGCATTACAAGACATTATGTTATACTGCGGTGAGAGACAGATGATAAGAGATATAGTACTACCCAATATACCAGAGAGTATACTATTATCAAACGCATTTGCCAAAATTTTTGCTGAGAACCTAACAGAAAACCAGTTAAAGACTCTTGCCAATACCCTTAGTAACGAGCAGCTGCAAAAAATAATTCCTGAACTGAATTCAAATCAACTGCAGGTTCTTGCACAGAATTTAACGGATGGACAGCTACAAAAAATAATTCCTGAACTGAGCTCAAACCAATTGCAGGCCTTAGCAGAGAACCTAACAGATAACCAACTCCGAGCTTTAGTGGATCATCTAACCAACCACCAATTACAAACTCTTGCTCAGGAACTAAATCCAGAAAAGTTACAAATAATTGTTCCTATTTTAAATGATGCTCAGCTTGAAGCTCTAGTGAGAGACTTAAATCCAGAGCAAGTAAAAGAAATTTTACCTCACTTAAAAGTGGATCAGTTCAAAGCACTTATTAAAACTTTAAATGACGAACAATTTACAGTGCTTGCAAAAGACTTGGCTGAGCACCACTTGACGATACTCTCTAAAGAATTAGAAGGTGACCAGTTAAAAGCTTTAGTAAATAGTCTGCAAGAAGAACAACTGAAAGACTTAGTTAATAAGCTTGATCATGAGAAACTCGAAGCAATTGCTCAGGATTTAACTGATTCTGATAGGATTCAGATTATCATCAAGTCTTTAGTTAATAATCCAGAAAAACTTCAAGCTTTTGCTCGCAATATGTCTAATGAGCAGTTTAAAGAACTTTTGGATAACGTAGGTGCAGAAGAGCTAAAAGATATTATTCACAAATTGCCTTATGAGAAAGTGACAGCTGTGATTGGTGATCTTGGCAGTAAAGATCAGTCTAAAGCTATTATTGATGCATTAAAAGGGGAACTTGAAGAGCAGAGTAAACAGAACAAGGAAATGATTGAGATGCTCAAGCAAATCAAGGACGATATGCCAGACATTGGACAGGCTCCAGACTTTACAATAGTAGACATTAATAATGACTCACTGTTATTTGTATAGTAGTGATTTATAAAGATAAGTAGTTTTTTTATAGGAGGTAACTATTATGAATAAAAATATAAAATTATATTCTAGTGAAGAAGTTGAATCAAATAATACATTACAACTTTCGAAGCCGAAGTTTGATAAACCAAGCTTTGAAAAGCCAGTAATAAAGAAGATTGTCAGTGGTAAAACAAAGGAAGAATTTGATATAACTAAAGATATGACACAAGAAGAGATTGATAAGATGCCACAAATTACATTGACCATCAAGCACCTTAAAAATTTTTATGATGGCTTGATAAATAGCATTAATAAGTATGACGAAAATATGGATAGTGCAATTCAAAGTGGTATAATAACACAATTATCATCAACCATAGATAGTATAGGCAGCAAGACAAGTAGTATAGACAGTGAACTTGCAGATCTTAGGAATTCGATTCCAGATATTGGAGAAGTTCCTCCATTACTCCATATTACTGGTGAAGAGAACGGATTGCTTTAATAAAAAAGGTAATAGCCTGATATCAGGCTGTTACCCTTTCCACATATCATTTCAATATAGCTGAGTTGATTTTGAAATTATAATTTTTTATAGGAGTTAGCATGAATAATAGTAAACAAGAAAGCAAAAACGAACTTAAAGTAATAAGCAAAATAGAAGTTAACACCAAACCTAAAGGTTATGATGAAACAGTTGCGCGAAATCCAGCGCAGCTTGGTTATGTCCACAAAGCTTTAGATAAATTAATCGCAGAGCTGAACACGAAATTCGTTCCTGAATTGGATGATGTATTCCATAACAATAGCAACTCTATCAGTCAATTAAATGACATGCTAACAGAAGAAAGGAGTAAGCTTGACGAGCTAATAAAAGAAATTAACAATTTAAATCTTCGCTAGAACCGCCACCAATGGATGCTCCTGAATTCATATAAGAAAAAAAGTAATAGCCCAGTGGGCTGTTACTCTCTCTACATATCGTTTCGATACAGCTGAATTAGGGAATCTGTTTTAAAACTTTCGGCATATAGTTCTCATCATGTTTTGCAAACACTGTATCTGCAAGAAAAGTACTATTATCAAACATTTTACCTTGCACAACAACACCACTTTTTTCTGAAAACATTGGTGGAAGTATCCCTTGATATTTTACCACAACGCTTTTGTTAAAATCTGTCATTTGAAAAATTACTTCACTTTCGCTCCGTATCACGCTATTTTCAACAACCATTCCACCAACACGGATTAGTTTTTGACTATTTTGTAAAACTATTGCCTCACTTACTGTATAGAAAAATGAGATGTTTTCTTTGAGCGTTGTTAAAATAAAAAAGACTATGCAGCTTAAAAAGCAGAAAATTCCTGAAGTTATAAGTAATCGCTTATGTTTCTTCTTCATTATTATCTTTCAGGCTTTCTAGAATTTTTTTTACTTTTAGTATAGCAAGAAATGGTAAAAATCAGCTCTCCGGTAATCAACGTAAAACTAACAAGGTAAGCAAAAATTACATATGTGTTCATAATGTATTACCAATAAATAATTCACCTGCATCAAAATAAATTAAGCTTTCATCCTTTTGCTGCAACACCAATTTACCACTTTCATCTATATCAGCAAAAATTCCTTCATACAATTTGTCAGCTAACTTTACACTGATTTGCTCATTCATTTTGAATGCTTTTTTTAACCACATTTCTCTTATAGCATAAAACCCATCAAATAGCCATTGCTTTCTTAGTTTATTAAAATTTATTATTAATTCCTTTAACAAATCCATATTAGACACAGACTCACCATAATTGCTAATGCACGTTGTTCCTGGAAGTGGTGCATGATTGACATTAATTCCAATTCCTACAATAAGCCAATTCGAATTGGATCTTTTTTCAAGCAATATTCCACTGATTTTTTTACTATCAACTAGGACATCATTTGGCCATTTATATTGAATGTTACTATCATCCATAAATGACAGTAAAGTATTCCCTACAACAAGAGCAGTCACAAAAGTCAATTCTGTTAATTTGCTGATGTCTTTCACTTGACTCGTTAAGCCTACTGTTATCCCAGTACCATCCGATGTCATCCCAGTTCTTGACACTGGAATCCATGCTTCTTGATTCCTAGATTCCAGCGTCACGCACTGGAATGACACCGAAAGCTGGCTTTCATTCAGATAATCGTTAAAGAGGTTTATCACCAAACTCGCATGGAAATTACCTTCTGGAGAAACCCAACTTTTTCCGGTGCGCCCCCTGCCTTCTGTTTGTTTATCGGCAATAATAACAGTTTCATTTGATATTCCTCTGTTAATTAAGTCCAGTGCTTTTCCATTAGTGCTTAAAACTTCTTTGTAATGATGAATATGAAAACCCTCATGGATCACCTTGTCAGCCCTTTAGTTCAATGAGTAAGTAAAACGTACAAGAAAAGAACGAGGTTAATCAGTGAAGCCACCGAAGTGATAATGAATAGACCCTTAGAATAAGTAACCTTATTACCACTAGCTTTATCGAAATACATAGCTTTCATAATATTTAGATAATAGTAACACGATATAACACTTGCCATTACAAGGATCAAAGACAGGGTGATAAAGCCAGAATTTATTAAACTTTTGAATATAAAAAATTTAGCGATAAAACCCGCAAGTGGAGGTATTCCCGACATCGAGAGTAACAGCACAGAAAGATGAAATGCTACAATTGGGCGTTTCTTCCCTATACCAGACAAGTTTGCAACATCACAATCGTCATCGTCAATTTGTACGAGATATGAGAATAGCCCTATGCTTGTGATGATATATATCACCAGATACATTAAGGCACTATCTGTTCCTGCTTGTGTAAAAATAGAAAGTGAAGCAAATATAAAACCAATGTGACCAATTGAACTGTAAGCAAGCAGCCTTTTTAAGTTTTGCTGACGCAAAGCCCCAAAAGCTGAGATAAGCACAGACAATGCTGAAACGTATAAGAAAATAGGCTGAACATAACTTTTTACATTTACTAACTCTTCATTCATCAATCGAATTAAAAATGTTACAAGTGCAGCTTTTGGGGCCGTAGAAAAAAACGCAGTTACTATGGTAGGTGCACCTTGATAGACATCTGGAGCCCACATATGAAAAGGAGCAATAGCAAGCTTGAAACACAAACCAATAAGGATAAAAACTAACCCAAAAACTATACCATAAGTTATCTGATGGCTTTGCAAGAATGAACCGAGCTCAGAGAAATTGACTTGTCCTGTATATCCATAAAGCAGCGACATTCCATATAGCATAATGCAGGAAGATAGTGCACTAAGTGTAAAATATTTCACTCCTGCTTCACATGAATAAGCTGAATCTTTATTAAAGCTCGCAAGAACATATAAAGATATACTCATCAACTCAAAAGCTAAGTAAAAAGAAATCAGACTATTTGCTGAAACTAAAGTTATCATGCCAAATAGTGCAAAAAGAATCAGTATTGAAAATTCATATTTATAGTCATATTTTGATAAATTCAGCATCAAAAGTATTAAAATTCCTGTGCTGAGAATTAACCCTTGGGCTGACCTGATGTGTAAATTGAGTTTTAACAACGAATTAAAGAGAAAAATTTCATTGTTTTCTGCCGAAATAATTAAAATAATCAAAGTTACCACTGTGCAGCCAAGTGCTAATAAGTTGATAGTTCGGCGGTTAAATATAATTCCAAGCAGTAGCAACACTAACGAGGAGATAATAGAGAACGTTTCCGGCAATATCTGTATATAATTCATAGCGCATCATATTTGACTAACAAATTTGCCATACATGGCTTCAAATAATTCAGTGCAAGGGTTGGGTAGAATCCAAGCAAAATAACAAACACTGCAAGCAGAATTAAGACAGAAAATTCTATGCTATCCAAACGGTTATTTAATAATTTAGAATAGCTAACCCCCCATATTATTTGCTTACATAAATTCAGCATATAAACTGCGCTTAAAATAGTGCCAAGTGCGATAAATCCTGTAAAAAACCCTATGCTCTTAAACATCCCAACCATAGCCAAAAACTCACCTGCGAACCCAGATGTTCCAGGTAGCCCTATTGAAGCCATTGAAAATAAAATGAACATAAAACCAAATTTTGGCATTGTGTTTACTATGCCAAAATATTTTGCAATCTCCAAAGTCCCAGTTCGAGTATATAGCATTCCAACACATAAAAATAAAGCAGCAGAAATAAGGCCATGACTAATCATTTGAAATATACTACCCAGTACTCCTTCCTCACAAAATGAAAAGAGGCCAGCGGTAACGATCCCCATATGTGCTATTGAAGAATAAGCTATTAACTTCTTTATATCATCTTGAGCAAACGCAACTAGCGAAGCATATATCACCGCAATAATGCTCAGCACAACAACGAAATTTGAAAAATACAAACTTGCCTGAGGAAGCATTGGAATAGAAAACCTTAAAAATCCATATCCCCCCATTTTAATAAGCAAGCCAGCTAAAATCACAGATCCAGAAGTTGGTGATTGCACATGTGCATCAGGAAGCCAAGTGTGAAATGGAAACATTGGAACTTTTATTGCAAAGGAAATAAAAAATGCAATCCACAGCAATGACTGCACTTCAAGATCAAGGCTTGGCACTAATGTAGCTAATTCTTGTATATTAAACGTCCCAAAAATGCTATAGATGTAAACCAGTCCAAGTAGAAATAATAATGAGCCAGTTAATGTATAAAGAAACAACTTAAACGTTGCATATACCCTGTGTTTTCCTCCCCAAATGCCAATAATAAAGAACATTGGTATTAAAACAGCTTCAAAAAACACATAAAAGCTTATAGCATTCAGTGAAACGAAAAAACCGACTACAAAACTCTCAAGCAGTAGAAACAATGCCATATATGGCCTAAGGGTTGTATAACTCATTTTGCAGTTGTAGAGTATACAAATTACAAACAAGAAAGTTGTAAGCAGAAGGAAAAGCAACGATATACCATCCATCCCTATTCCAACATTTCTAATTGGGTAGCTGACAAACTGAAAGTCCGCATCGTTATAATCAAATTCTATACAAGCTACAATGCTAAGCAAAAATGGAAGTACAGCAAAAAATAGAGCAAGGAATCTTAAGTGTATAGATTGATGATTAATCCTGATTAAGGATAAAATCAATGCTCCTATCAGTGGAAGCAAGAATATACTAAGTAACAACACCTTCTATTTAATTCCAATAATATATAAAGCACCGATTATTAGAGTAACAAACATAATAAATGCATAATCAAATATATAACCAGTTTGCAACTTTATAGAACTTTTTGAACATTCATTAACCAACCTTACAACACCATTTGGCCCAAATGAATCAATAGCCTTAACATCAAACTTCCATAAAAGCCTAGACATAAACCTTATCGGTGGAATGATAACAAACTCATACACCTCATCAAAGTACCATTTATTCTGCAAAAACTTAAGTAAAAATTTACTCTTAATTTGCCTAATTACTTGATATTGGTAAATTAGGTACGCAAGTGCTATTCCACTTAGGCTCGCCAAGGTTGGTAGTAATTTTATAAAGAAATTATGAACTCCATGCTCATCAATCACCATTAAACTTGATTTCCAAAACGCATTACTAGTTATGTTCAAAATATTTGCTCCCCACACTCCAGAAAATACCGATCCAAAAGCGAGTATCAGTAATGGTATAAGCATAATCTTTGGTGCCTCATGTATATTAATTTTACTTTGTTTTTGGCTGTGGAACACAAGAAGCAATAACCTCCAAGAGTAAAACGCTGTGAAGAATGCAACAACTAAGCTTATTACAAAAGCAAAGCTATCCGTGCTATAAGCATGTTCAATTATCAAGTCTTTTGAATAAAAACCTGCAAATGGAAATATTCCAGAAAGCGCAAGAGACCCAATCCACATGAGAGTGTAAGTGCAAGGGATTTTCTTCCAGCAATTTCCCATTTTCTGAATGTTTTGCTCATGATGCATTGCATGAATTACATTGCCAGCACCAAGAAATAGTAGAGCTTTAAAAAAAGCGTGTGTCATAAAATGAAAAATAGCAACATTGTAAGCAGAAAGCCCACATGCCATGAACATATAACCAAGTTGACTGCAGGTTGAATAAGCAATTATTTTTTTTATATCATTCTGAGTAATCGCAACGGTGGCTGCAAAAAAAGCAGTAAGTGCACCAACGATAACTATTAATTCTCGTGCCACATTTGATAGCTCAAACAATGGAGAACATTTTGCTATTAAAAATATACCGGCTGTTACCATCGTTGCTGCGTGAATGAGTGCAGAAACAGGGGTTGGCCCTTCCATTGCATCTGGCAACCAAACATGTAAACCAAGCTGTGCAGATTTACCCATACAGCCAATAAAAAGTAATATGCATATTATATGAATTATTTTAAATTCACAGCAGAATGCCCTAATGTTCTGCGCGCCAAGAAGATCAGCTGTGTCAAAAACTTCAGTAAATTTCAAAGAGTGAAATGTATAATAAATAAGAAAGATTCCAATTAATAGTGCAAAGTCTCCTACCCTATTCACAACAAATGCTTTAATTGCTGCATTATTTGCAGAATATTTTTGGAACCAAAATCCTATGAGTAAATAAGAACATAGGCCAACCCCTTCCCAGCCAAAAAAAAGCTGCACGAAATTATCGCTTACAACCAGCACAATCATGCAAAACGTAAATAGCGATAGGTAAGAAAAAAACCTCGACTTCCCCTTATCATGCTCCATATAACCGATAGAGTAGAGATGTACTACCAGTGAAACGGTGGTAATAACAATAAGCATTAAGGATGAGAGAGCATCCACACTAATTGCCCAATTTACTTTTAAGATGCTCAATGAAAACAAAGGAAATAAACTCAAGTGATAATTTTCAGAGAAGGTGAGAAAAACATACCAAGATAAAACTGCAGATATTCCAATCCCTGCCGTTGTAACTAACTGACTTTTTCTAAAAAGTGCTGCAAATAGCGAACCAAAAAGTGGCAAAAATACTATTAATTTCAGTATATCCATCATACTTTCATTCTTTCATTAAATTTGCTTGTTCAACATCTATATTGCCACGGCTTCTATAATATACAACCAATATTGCAAGCCCAACTCCTGACTCTGCTGCCGCAACAGTCAACACAAACATCACAAAAATTTGCCCAACTATATCATTCATAAAGGCAGAAAAAGCAACTAAGTTGATATTAATTGCCAGCAATAATATTTCTATTGATAACAATATATTGATTATGCTCTTACGGTTGATGAAAATACCGCACACTCCAATAGTGAACAAAACAGCAGCAACTATCAAAAAGTGATTTAATCCTATTTCCATTCTACTCCTTTTCCAAATTTAGCCTTAATCAATTTTACAGATGAAGATTGTGTCAATTGCTTTAATACATTCTGTTTTTTAACTCCTTTTTTCTTGTCCTGCAAAGTAAGAGCAATTGCACCGACAATTGCAACAAGCAGCAGAATACCAGAAAGATGAAAAGCGTACATGTAGTCGGTATACAGCAAATTACCAATAGCTTTTACATTATTGGTATTATAGTTTATAACATTGCTTATATTCGGTGCTGAGCTGCGGATTACAAAGCTGATGACTAGAAAAAACACAACACACAACATAGCACCAAGAGTGCAATGCTTTGCAAAACCCTGGCGCAACCTTATGTAGTCAATATCGAGCATCATAACTACAAAGAGGAACAACACCGCAACCGCACCGATGTATACTATCAGCACCATCATAGCAATGAATTCAGCTCCAAGGAGAATAAAAAGCACTGCAGAGTTAACGAAGGTGAAAATTAAAAATAATACTGCATGCACAGGATTTCTTACACTAATTACACATACAGCAGATAAAATGCTAAGAATTGCAAAAAAATAAAAGAAAAAAGGCATCGATACTTTAACTGCAACAATAGTTACTAATTTAAAGTAACTATCGTGGTAAAGTCAATATTATATTAAACGTTTGAAAACATTGTACTACAAAGCTCCAGCTCCATTTTAAATTATTATACAGAGCATTTTCTCAGTAATGCAATAAACACTTAAACTTGTTCTTGACAACTTTAATTTATTAATGCATAATATATGTATATTAATAGTCAGCGGTAGCTCAAAATGTACAACATATTTGGTTATTTCAAAAGCAACAATAGTTCTAACGCACAAAGTGACAAATTAGATGGAGAAAGTTATCAATACACCGCAAGAGATTATGTGACAATTTACTTTAATAACACACTAGCAAGTTTCAGTAGATCATTGAGAGAATTTAAAGAAAAAGCGTATGGATTTATGTATGATATCGGAACTTGGTTGAAAGAAATATATGAAAATCTCACTGAACGACCTGCAACGCATAATCACTATACCCCAAAAGAAAAACCCCTTGTTGAAGTTGAAGAAACAGAAATGAAGGAACTAGATCGTACATATAAGCCATTCCAAACTCCACCTATCCACCCAACAACTGGTGCCAATGACTTAAATCAAGTTGTTGTTACTCAGCATACACTTGAAACTACCCCAACAAGATAGATCTACGTTTAAATATGTAGTACTTGAGTGAAGCATTCTTTAACTGCTCTATTCAATAAAACCTTTACAATACTTTGATCATAGGTTTAACTTTACGAAGTTATAATCTATAGGGCTACGATGAACGATTATCTCTCACTGCTAAATCCAGAACAACAATCAGCTGTAACTAACATAGATGGACCAGTTTTGATACTGGCAGGAGCCGGGACGGGAAAAACAAGAACGATTACTTCAAGAATAGCACACATAATTAGAAACGTTCACGCTTATTCTGATGAGATATTAGCAGTTACATTTACAAATAAAGCAGCAAATGAGATGGTATCAAGGGTACTTGAGCTAACGGGCACAAACATACCATGGCTTGGCACTTTCCATGCAATTGCAGCAAAAATTTTGCGCCTGCACGCAGAAATTGTGGGCTTAAACCCCAATTTTACAATCATTGGTGTGGATGACCAATTACAGGTAATAAAAAATATTATCAATGAAATAAATCCTGATTACCTATCAGAAAAATGTAAGACCATTATGAATATTATTCAGCAATGGAAAGAGAAGTGCTTATTGCCATCTGAAGTGGAAGATATTCAATCATTTAGGCCAGTATATGTAACTGCACTCAAGGTCTATCACCAGTATCAGGAAAGGTTGAGATTCCTTAACTCTGTCGATTTTGGTGACTTATTGCTATATAACATACAACTCTTTAATCAAAAGACCGAAGTTCTGTCCTACTACCAAAACAAGTTTAAGTATGTCATGGTAGATGAGTATCAAGATACAAATGCAATACAATATCTTTGGCTAAAATACCTTGCAAAAAAGCACTCAAATATTTGCTGTGTGGGAGATGACGATCAATCAATATACAGTTGGCGTGGTGCAGAAGTTGAAAATATTTTGAAATTTTCCGATGATTTTAAAAATGCAAAAACCGTTAAACTAGAGTGTAACTACAGGTCAACATCCCACATACTTGCAACTGCTTCATATGTTATCAATCACAATAAGACTCGCTTAGAAAAAAAATTGTGGACAACAAACATTGAAGGAGAAAAGGTAAACGTAATAAAGTTATGGGACGGAAAAGCTGAAGCAAGGTTCATAAGCGAACAGATATTAAAGCTCAATAAATACAGATTTAGTGACATTGCAGTGCTGGTAAGGGCCACTTTTCAAACTAGACTTCTGGAAGAGTATTTTATAAAATATTCAATTCCCTACAAGATTATAAGTGGCGTAAAATTCTACGAACGTCAGGAAGTCAGGGATATAATTGCATATTTAAGACTTGTTACAAACAATAACGATGACTTAGCTTTCGAAAGGATAGTAAATCGGCCAAAAAGAAGCATAGGAGCTACAACTCTAAAGAAAATATACACGACTGCTCAGGATAACAAAATTTCTTTTTTTGAGGCAGCAAAAATATTAGTTAATAGTAATCAGGTAACCGAAAGAATTAAACTCTCACTCAACGATTTTTTAAATAAAATTAAAGCTTGGGAAGAAATAGTAAGCGTAAAACCACTGCATGAATTCGTTAAAATCGTAGCAAACCAATCAGGATATATTGAAATGCTTGAAAGTGAGGAGGTAACAGGCTTAGCACGAATAGAAAATGTTAAAGAGCTCATCTCATCTTTAAAAAATTTCGATAATGCCACAACTTTCTTGGAGCATATAAGTCTGGTGATGGAAGTGGATAATATGAATAACGATGAAACCGTATATGTTATGACTCTTCATGCAGCCAAAGGACTTGAATTCCCGTGCGTGTTTCTACCTGGTTGGGAAGAGGGATTATTTCCTCATCAAAGATCTTTTGATGACAAAAGTGGTAAAGCTTTAGAAGAAGAAAGGAGACTCGCATATGTTGGCATAACCAGAGCCAAAGAAAGGTTAATCATTTCATGTGCAGATAGGAGGGAAATTAACAACCAGTGGCAACCGATGCGCACTTCTCGGTTCATTAAAGAATTGCCAAGAGAAAATGTTGAGGTAATTAAAAGCAACATTGCCTACTGTTGAAGCTATAATTGCAGATAAACATATCTTACAAATCTGAATTACTTTAACTATATGTTTCTCCTGGCAAAAATTCTGTAACCGTTCACACTTAATTCTTCAATCTCATACCAATTTCTATTACATAACAAACAAATAGACAATAGAAGTGAGAAGGTTATACTAAGGCAGTATAATGATGGAGTTTTGGAATGGCATTGGTATCAGGTTGCAATTTTAGCTTACATTGTGCCAATCTTTCTTCAATTGCTGCTCGCATAAATTCTGCCTGTCTTTTAGTTCTGCAGTGCACTATCGCATCATCCACATATCTTTCAAATGGTACTGTTGGGTGATTTTGTTTCATCCATATATCAAATGCATGGTGCATAAATATGTTTGAAATGATTGGGCTTATTGAACCTCCTTGCGGAACTCCTTTTTTCCCTAACTACCTTACTGCCATCTGCTTGCTGAATAGGGGATTTCATCCACCTTTCAACATACAGTATGACCCATTTGCAGTCTGTGTGCTTCTTGATAGCCTGCAGTGCTAAATTGTGGTCCAGATTGTCGAAAAATCCTGTAACATCAACAGCTTTCTTGGTAATCGTATCCTGTCTCCAATAAACAGCGGTTTTGCTATGTATCCTTGATCAGCAAAAAACTTACGTAAAGTTGGAGCCTTGTATTTAGCTTGAGTGGAAAGATTTAGAGCACCATCACGATCTTGAACACTTGCACTATGAACATCAGCCGCAATAATTAAGCCCACTGTATCTACAACAATATGACGTTTTCTACCCTTTATTTTTTTTTAGCATCATATCCTCTGGATCCCCTTTTTGAGTGGTTTTTACTGATTGACTGTCAATTATTCCTACTGAAGGTGTTTCATTTTTACCAAACATTTTTCTTACCTCTTTTACTAGCATATTATGTATTTTTTCCAATTTGCCATTACTACGTCACCTGAGAAAATAGTCATACACCGTCTTCCATGGAGGAAAATCTTTCGGCAGCATTCTCCATTAACAACCACCTTTCATTATATACCTTATTGCATTAATAATTGTTCTGATATTGTGCTTTCTTGGCCTCCCTATCTTTCCTTGTGCAACATGTGGCTCCAAAATTTCCCATTCCTTATCACTTATATCACTTGGATACAATTTTCCCTCCTATTTTTTACTTACACTATCATATTTTTTTCCTCATTCATTTTCAAGACATACTCTTAGACAACTGGACGTCAAGCCTATCCTAGTGCTGCATATCAAGCTCATACTCAGTATGTAAATCTTTGACCAAAGCTACAACGTATTCTTTTTGAACAATTATACTGATTTTGATTTCAGATGTTGTGATAGCAAGTATTTCTATCTTTTTTTCGCTTAAAACCTTGAGTGTGCGGTGCATCACTTCAGTGTTAGACATAACACCAATACCAATTATTGAAATTTTAGCTACATTATCGTTTATAGCATAATTTTCATTCTTATTCAGTAACTTTTCCATTAAATCAATATCAAATTTGGAGATAACAAAACTTGACCCATGTATCATATCAATTTTAACGTTTGCTCCTGCTATATCTCTTAAAGTACGCAAGTTATTTGCAAGGTTAGTGAAAGTTACAAGAGCTTCATTAGTGCTATAAGTTATTCCAGTAATTAAGTATCTCTCTAGTATATCCCTTTTGTGTAGTACTGTGGTGCCTTCTACTTCCTTAAAAGTGGATAGCACTTGCACTTTAATGTTATGTTTCATTGCAAGTTGTACTGAACGATTATGCAGTATTTTAGCACCAGATGACGACATTTCCAACATTTCATCGTAAGAGATAAATTTGAGCTTGCGTGCCTTTGGAACAATTTTCGGGTCTGCTGTATATATTCCATCAATATCAGTAAAAATTTCGCAAGCTCTAACACCAAAGGCTATCGCGAAGGCAACTGCTGATATATCAGAGCCTCCTCTTCCAAAAGTAGTGATTCTATCATCATTTATACCCTGAAAACCAGCGATGATCGCAGCAGTATAACCCTCAGCAAAAGATCTTTTCACACGTTCAATCTTTATTGTTTTTATTTTAGACTCAGAATAAAAATCATCAGTTACAATTGGTAACTGCCAGGCAAGCCATGATTTAGCATTAACTCCGATCGATTGGAGAGTGATAGCTAATAGACCGCAAGAGATTTGCTCTCCTGCTGAAAGCATAACGTCATACTCTGATAACTCTTGTCTGCAACTTAAATTTGAGATTTGTCTAGCCTGAAAAGCCATTTGGTCAGTAAATCCTGCAACAGCAGATACAACAACGATTACATTACAACCTTTCTCAATATCGTTTTTTATCAAATTTGCAACTCGGTTTAAATCAGTTAGCGAAGTCCCACCAAATTTTTTTATGATTATTTTGTCCATAGTTACAATATAACTCTCTTCTGAAGAAAAATATAGTTTTTGTAGAGATAGCAGCTTGCAAGCCATTTAGAAAAGGGAGGACAAAGCTATAGCTAACGCGTCATACCACGATTCATTCCATAGCTGTACGAACATTCATTTTTGAACGCGAATTCTGGATTAAAGGAGAATAGAAAAGGCAGAAAACAGGGTAAACTCAGCAGTTATAAAAAAATAGATGAGGTTACCCATGGAAGATATAACAAAACTGTTTTGTTTGGTCGATGATTTTTGCAGAGATATAGAGAAAAATTTTGCAGGCAAACTACTGCCAAATGGTAAAAAACCCACAAGAACAACGGAAATTGAGCACTCTGAAATCATGACAATAATCCTGCTATATCAACAATCTCCGTGTAAAAATTTCAAAACTTTCTATCTACATTACCTAACGTTGCTCTACAAATCAGAGTTTCCAAAGTTGCCTTCATATACCAGGTTTGTTGCTCTAAAGCCTAGGGTTTTGTGGCATTTAGCAATGTTGTTGCATTGGCTTTGTGGACAGTCAGAAAACACTGGAATTTCATATATAGACACAACTCCCATTGCAGTTTGTCATGCAAAAAGAATATCCAAAAACAAAGTTTTTGCTGGAATTGCAAAATTAAGCAAGAGTACTTACGGCTGGTTTTTTGGTTTCAAATTACATATGGTAATCAATGAAAATGGTGAAATTCATGCACTTACGCTAACAAAAGGCAATGTTGATGATAGGATACCTGTGCCAAATTTGACGGAAAAATTAACCGGCCTTTTGTTTGGTGACAAAGGTTATATTGCAAAAGAGCTTTTTCAGAAGCTGTTTGACCGAGGTTTGAAACTTGTTACCAAGGTGAAAAAAGGTATGAAAAATACATTAATTTCGCTAAATGAGAAGATTTTACTGAGAAAAAGGTCTATCATTGAGACTGTTTTTGGTTACCTAAAAAATAGACTAGAAATTGAACACACTCGCCATAGATCCCCTGTTGATTTCTTGGTTCATATCTTTTCTACTCTCATCTCCTATTCCATCAAATCCAAAAAGCCTTCTATTTCCTATACTTCCTTCCTTAATCCAGAATTTGCGTTTAAAGTACCTGGATATCTTACTGTTCCACAAATTGCAAAAATCCTCAACGTTACCACGCATTGGCTTTATGATAGAATCAATAATGGTCAAATTAAAATACGAAAAGATGATAGTAAAACCAGAGGTAAATATTTATTTAAAGATACACCAAAGACTGTTAGAATCCTTATGGATTTTAAACATGGTAAACTCAACAATCCAAATTTTTTATAGGAGTATCAATATGCATAATCAAAGCATCCTTTGATATCACCTTCTATAGTATTTTCTAAAATGAATGATAAACGTCTAAAATGGTATTACCAACTAAAAGGTGTAAGTCTGTACATTGATGCATTAGAGGTCTGAGGCGATTTTTGATGGTGTGCCAACAATGCTCTATCGGATTTAGATCAGGTGAATATGTTGGAAGATAAAGCAAATGACAGCCAAAAGACTCTATTAATGACTTTGTTTTGGGAGTTTTATGGAATGTAGCATTATCCATAACTATGGTTGTATCACGCTGTAATTGTGGAAGTAATCTTCGCTCTAACCATACATTAAATATATCTTTATTACACCCTCCTGTGAAGGTCATTGGTGCAATAAACTTCTCATCCACCTATTATACTCACTCTTTCCCGCTTTTTTTTTCTGGAACATCAGCATATATTTTTTCTCCTCTTGGAGCTCGTGCATATTCTCGGTATAGTCTATTATCAACTCCTGCTTCATCTATATATAAAATGCTACAGTGGTCTATTTTTGAGACTTTATCGATAAATTGCTGCCTATCTTCTTGATTGCGCTCTTGATAGAATGTGACTTTTTTTAAAGGTTATTTTTAGCTGTCTTAATCTATACCAAATTGCACTTATCCCAAAGCCAAGGTTTTGTTTCATTTCTGCTAGTGTGTGATCTGGGTGTTTTTTGACATATTCTTTGAGTATTTCTGGATCTATTTTTCGAATAAAACCAGTACTTTTTACCGCTTTGAGACCTTGGCCAGTAGCTTTCTTTTTTAGCCATCTATATAGTGTTGCTATCCCTATCTCAAAAACCTCTGCAACTTCAACCTTTGACTTTCCTTTTTCTACCAAAGACACTGCTTTTTCCCTTAAATCTACACTATATACCATCGCTTTCCCTACTTTAAAAAAACATATTATACCTTTATCATTCGCTTTTGAAAATACTATAGTTGCCCGATTCGCACTGATGCGTAGACTCAGATGGCAAAACATCTGGTTCAATAAGTTTTAGAACTCTTTCAGTTTCTTTCTGAAGGAATTCCTCTCCTTTTAAACAATATGACCGAAGACTTTCAGGTTGCACCATCTCAACAATCGTTTGAATACCTTTAGAATCTCTACAGAGAACATCAACAATGCTCTGCTTTTGAGAAGCAATATCAGGATCCTGAATGGGACTTAAAAAAGAAACATCTTCTATCTGATCAACACCAGTAAGGCCTAGCATATCATTAAGAAAGTGAATAAGAATGTCCTTGTTATTTACAGAGCCAAAAATACGCCGAAAGGCAAAGTCGTTCTTAGGATCGAGAAACTTAGAAATAGCCATAGCTAAAGTGCTTAGAAAAGATTAATAATTATACACTATTATTAACAACTATTCAATCATATTTTAAGCTTAACTTGATACTATAAACTGTGTCAAGCTGCCGCCTTGCCACCTCCTAGCACATTCCCATTTACGTTTTGCGCTTCTTTCGTTTCATCCATTTTAGTACTAGATTTTTAATATGCTATATGTAATACCACCAACTGCTAGTGCCACTGCTGTAACTATAGCTGCTGCTATCATTACGGACATCAATTCAACTGCAACTGTCCCGGTTGCAAAAAGTGTCACTGCTATAGCAGTACTGAGTGCTGCAGTTGCACAGCCGGCAATAATAACGTTTTTAATTGCCTTCTTTTCCAAAAACTGTTTTATATATCCGCTTTTGTCAAGATCCATTGGAGTTTTACCATCCTTATTTTTCAATAAAGGATCTGCTCCATTTATTATGAGAATCTCTACTACCCATTTGTTCTGAGTAGCAGCCAAATGTAAAGGGGTATTACCGTCTCTATCTACCGCTTTAATGTCTGCTCCTCTTTCTATTAGAATATTCAAGGTTTTGTTACTCCAGAAACCTGAGGCAACCACATGTAAAGGAGTCTTTTGCGACGAATCTGTTGCATTAACATTGATCCCTTCTACTTTCAGTAGAGCTTCTACTACCTCTTCATTGCTATTTTTAGCAGCTAAATGTAAAGGGGTCTCATCATCTTGATTTTTTACATTAACATCAATTCCCTCTACTCCCAGTAGAGCTTCCGTTACATTTTCTAGGTTATTACGAGCAGTTAAATGTAATAATGTACACTCATCCTTCTTCTTCCCCCAAAATAGATTACTGAGGTCATTAATAGCGTACAGGTGATTTACACCAAAATCAGCTTTTTCCCTCTCTTTATATTCATCTGAATATTGTGATAATTTCTCTCTAATTTTCTCAATTATATTGTCCTTACTTAAATTCCCTTCTTTATTAACTGTACTTAATATTTCTTCCCATTGCTTATAGTTCATTGCCATAACTTTACCTCTAATTTTAAATAGTATTTTAATTATCACCTATCACAGCAAGTAAAGTCAACTCCAAATGAATTCTTAATTTTGCTTAGTAAGCACACTAACTATGAAACAATCTATATTACCATCAAAAACAGAATTTATATTGCCCACTTCATGTCCGGTTCTTAAATCCTTCACCATTTGATATGGATGCATAACGTACGATCTGATCTGATTGCCCCAGCCTATATCGCATTTTTTACCATATTCTTCAGCCATTTTCTGTTCTTTTTTTTCCAGTTCAATTTGGTATAAACGTCCTTTAAGTAATTTTAACGCCTCATCTTTATTTCTGTGTTGAGAACGACCATTTTGGCATTGAACTATAACACCAGTTGGAATATGCGTAATGCGTACCGCACTTTCAGTCTTGTTCACGTGCTGACCGCCTGCTCCGGAAGCACGGTAGGTGTCGATCTTTAGATCCTTTTCATCCACAGCAATATCAATTGAATCTTCGATCACTGGAGTTACTCCTACACTTGCAAAACTGGTATGACGTTTACCATTTGCATCAAATGGCGATATTCTAACCAGCCTGTGAATTCCACTTTCACTTTTTGTCCACCCATAAGCTTTTTCTCCAACGATTTTTATCATTGCAGACTTTATACCAACTGACTCTCCTTCTAATTTTTCTACAACTTCAACTTTAAAGTTGTGATAAATTTCTGCCCACCTTATATACATGCGCATCAGCATTTCAGCCCAATCATTGCTCTCGGTTCCGCCAGCTCCTGAGTGGATTTCTAAAAAGCAGTTATTATTATCTGCTTCGCCAGTAAATAAGGATTCTGTTTCTTTACACTTGATTAATTTCTCTAGCTTAGCTAATTCATTTTCAACTTCAGAGAAAAATTCTTCATCATTTTCATCAATAGCAGACTTCATTAAGCTGATGGCATCGTTGTAATCGTTTTCCAGCTTTAAAAACGACTCTACGTCATTCTTAATTTTAGAACGTTCTTTTAAAACTTCTTGTGCTTTTTGGTTATCTTGCCATAGGTCATCATTCGACGCTTGGGAGTCAAGCTCTTCAAGACGCAACTTTAATTTTTCTATGTCAAAGACACCTCCTGATAAGAGAAATACTTTTATTTAAGCTTTGAAAGTGTTCAAGAATTTCTGGATAAGTTTTCATTATATTTTAGATTTTAATATATTTACTATCAATAACAATAACAGTAAACAAAATAGAAATTTAACCATATGATAGTTAATTTAAATAATTTCATTATACTTTAATGTTTAAGGAAATCAAGCGCGTATATTTATTAAAAAATAAGGTAAAGTAATGAATATTAAAATAAGTTCTCATTATGGTTTAGACAAAAAGGCTATTGATGACTTAATAGAGTCACTTGATAACGAGGAGCTAGAAAATGTTCATAATATTGTAAAAACGATAGACAGTGTTCAGTTAGCTTATTTTTTATCTACTTCGATCAGTGATCACAGGGAGAAATTAGTTAATATCATCGATCAACATTTGTTAAGTGATGCCCTAGTGCATGTAGTGCCAGATTTACAAATAGAGATCATAGAAACATTGGGAATAGAAAATACAGCAAAGTTACTAATGCTCCTTGATGTAGAAGATATAGTAACCATAGTGAAAGATTTAGATAGAAAGTCTGTAGAAAATATACTTTACTATTTGCCCAGCAAAACTCAGAAATCGGTAGAGGAGTTGCTATCATATCCAGAAGAAAGTGCAGGAAGGTTAATACATAAAGATATGGTTATAGCTCCATATTATTGGACAATAAATCAACTGACAGAATTTGTGTGCAACTATAAAAAAATACCAGAAAAATTTCACCAGATATTCATTATCAACTCAAAATTAGAGCCTATAGGCAGTGTTAATTTAAATAAGGTAATATCTCACTCAGGAGACACAATAATAAAAGAGATAATGGATCATGACATAAAAATCATTAAAACTGGAGTAGACCAAGAGGAAGTAGCAAGAATATTTAAAGATTACTCTCTATTATCGGCTCCGGTAGTAAATAAGAATGGTAAAATTATTGGTGTGATCTTAATTGAAGATGTGATAAAAGTTGTTCAACAAGAAACAGAAGAGGATGTACTCAAAATAAGCGGTGTATCTTCTAAAGCCGATATAAATGCCCCTATACATAAAACTATAATTAAAAGGCTACCTTGGTTACTGTTTAACCTCTTAGCTGCAACAATGTGTTCCATAGTAGTTGGCTTTTTCGATGATGTAATAAAAAGTTTTATAGTACTGCCAATAATCATGCCGATAATTGCATCAATGAGCGGAAATGCAGGATCCCAAACAGTAACGCTAACCATCCGGGCAATCGCAACAAAATATCTAACTGAGCAAAATGCAAAAAGAGTACTGATGAAAGAATTTTTAATAGGTCTTATAAACGGGGTGATTTTATCTACTATTTCACTCGTAGTATTAGCAATAAGGTTTCACAGCTTCAAAGTGGAGATGATTTTTGTGGTCTCCATGATCATGATGTCAATTATTGCAACGTTTATCGGAACTTTCATTCCTATAATGCTTCACCGTTTAAAGTCTGACCCTGCCGTTTCTTCTTCAATCCTAACATCGGCAACAACTGATATTCTCTCAGCTCTTATATTTCTTGGTTTAGCTACGATCTTTTTATTAAATAGCTGATACTATCTATAGCTATACCGCAATTTATTCCACAACTGTACGAACATTGCAATTTGCAGGCAATTTGCGTGGCAGATGGTGTCATCCGAGTAGCCCCTATGATGTCATGCCAGTGCTTGACACTGGGATCCAGAAAAGTTTGCTTGTAAACTAGTATGGAAAGTAGCTGATCTTACACTAAATGAATGTTTTTAATGAGGTTGCATAGAAGCTGGATTCCAGTTTCAAGCACTGGAATGACATCGTTTACTATGTGCCATATTGCAATGTTTGTACAGTTGTAGATTTATTCGCGGTATAGATTCCGCTAACGAGTAGCGGAATGACGGTTTTTCAAATTGTCGTAAGTCAGTTTAGCTATAATATCAAATTTTACCAACTATTTCTTTCTATTAAATAAGAATAAATTGCCTATACAAAAATAGATTGGCAATATTTCAAGTCTGCCAAGCAGCATTAAAAACGATAGAAATAATTTTACTCCATTACTGAAAGAGGAATAATTACCCGAAGGACCTATTAAATTACTAAATCCCGGGCCAGAGTTTGTAAGCGTTGCAGAGACTGAGCTGATGCTAGTTATAAAGTCTGCATTGCTTAAGTAAGACATCACTATTGATGAAATGGTAAACGTTAACATGAAAATTGCAAAAAATATAAAGACAGAGTGAACTTCATCATTCTCCAGGGTTTTTCCATTGAATTTTACCCTATCGCCTGCGCCTGGGTTCAATAAAAGGCGAAAGTGATTTTCTATAGATCTTAGAAAAATGATCAAACGAAAGATTTTGACACCACCACTTGAAGAACCGCTACATCCACCAACAAAGGTTAGAAAAAAAGCTAAGACTGAAATGAAACTCCAATCTATATGATTACAGATTGCATAACCAGTTGACGTAATCAAGGAAGTGATGGTAAATGTGCTGCATCTAAATGATAATGACACTCCTAAATCAACATTTTTATACAACCAAAAACAAGCGAATAAAGATGAGATAGTAGCTATCTTAACAAAGTAAGAGACCTGTTCATCATAGCAAATGTCTAACCGTCTTATAATTTTTAAATAGCTAAGAAAAGGCAGAGAACCCAAAATCATAAAAATGATCGTTATGACTTCTAACATAGGGTTATTATAGTGCCCTATAGAATCATTATAGTTAGCAAATCCACCAGTTGATACAGAGGACATTCCGTGGCATATTGCATCAAACAGTGGCATACCAGCTAGATAATAGGAAAATATACATAACAAAATTAGGCCATAATATATTGCCGTAACATGAATTACTACGCTTCGCGTGTTCGGCAACTTCCTTTTGGTAGCATCTGAATATTCAGAATAAAGTAAATTATTTAGGCTGAGAACCTTAAACATAGGAAAAACTGCAATTCCTATAGTTATTACACCAAAACCCCCCATGCCATGTAGCATTGCTCTCCATAGCAGTATTCCTGGAGATTGTTTTTCAATATCATTAAATATAGTTGCTCCTGTGGTTGTGATGCCAGATATCGTTTCAAACAATGCATCAACATAGCTCAGATTATCAAAATAGAAAGGAATAGCTGCAAACAGAGACAAGGTAATCCAGGTGCAACTAGTAATCGCAAAAATTGCCGGCATGCCATACAATCTACTTAATTTACCGAGTAAAATAAAAATTGCGCCAGATGTGCAGGTAATTATGAATCCAGCGAGAAAATTTTTCCATTCGTAGCTGAGATACTTATTGGTAATAGCAGGAATAAGCATTGCTAAGCTAAACAGCAATAGGAATATTCCCACAATAAATACAATTGAACGCAAATTTTGTAAACGTTGATGATTTTTCATAGAGTTACTTCCTCGCTATACAAAGCCATAAAAGCTACTCTAACGTCAAGCACTTTGTTGGCCTTTATTAACAGTTATTAACAGTATACTTGATTTACTTGTAAATATGTGTGATAATTAAATTTTTATTAGAGGTAAGATATAGTTGAATTAACTAATGCACAAGAAGAAATTCTAGATTCATTAAGACAGGCAGTCTGGAATGGCAATTTTCAAGAAGTCCAGAACGTACTCGACAATAATGAACATAATGATATACAAGTAGTTTTGAGCCACGAGGGGACTTTGACTAGTTACAAAGGTACCATTTAAATGATGTTATTGGCTGTACTAAAACTAGCGTTAACACTAAAGTAGGGATCATTGAACTAATTTGGCAGAAAGCTGATCAAGAAACTCGTGATTTTTTGTGTGATTACAAGGTAGTAAATTCTTTTGAAGGTCAACCATATTTTGTAGATACAATAGATGGTCTTAAACCCTTTCAACAAAAAATTGACCCTAATAACACAGAATATTCTGCTCTTGCACAAGTTATTCGAGAAATAGAAGATCACAAGTGGGTAAAGGATCTTTATTCCAATGCTCCTATAGTAACTAACACTATTACACCAACTACTGGCAACAAAACCCCAGAAAAGAACGAAACAACCTTCTGGAGTGAACACAAAGGGAAGATTTCTCTAGGTGTTGGTGGACTATGCGCAGTTGGTGCTATTGCAGCCTATGTGTTGGCGTATCCTGCAGTTGCATTAGCTTTAACAGTTTTGGCAGCAGTTATATTAATGGGTACTGGTATTGCTAAGGTTTTAGAAAATTCAAATGTAGAAAAACCGTTTACACAACAACAAGAAGTACACTAGGAACGCGAATTCTGGATTAAGGAAGGAAGTATAGGAAATAGAAGGCTTTTTGGATTTGATGGAATAGGAGATGAGAGTAGAAAAGATATGAACCAAGAAATCAACAGGGGATCTATGGCGAGTGTGTTCAATTTCTAGTCTATTTTTTAGGTAACCAAAAACAGTCTCAATGATAGACCTTTTTCTCAGTAAAATCTTCTCATTTAGCGAAATTAATGTATTTTTCATACCTTTTTTCACCTTGGTAACAAGTTTCAAACCTCGGTCAAACAGCTTCTGAAAAAGCTCTTTTGCAATATAACCTTTGTCACCAAACAAAAGGCCGGTTAATTTTTCCGTCAAATTTGGCACAGGTATCCTATCATCAACATTGCCTTTTGTTAGCGTAAGTGCATGAATTTCACCATTTTCATTGATTACCATATGTAATTTGAAACCAAAAAACCAGCCGTAAGTACTCTTGCTTAATTTTGCAATTCCAGCAAAAACTTTGTTTTTGGATATTCTTTTTGCATGACAAACTGCAATGGGAGTTGTGTCTATATATGAAATTCCAGTGTTTTCTGACTGTCCACAAAGCCAATGCAACAACATTGCTAAATGCCACAAAACCCTAGGCTTTAGAGCAACAAACCTGGTATATGAAGGCAACTTTGGAAACTCTGATTTGTAGAGCAACGTTAGGTAATGTAGATAGAAAGTTTTGAAATTTTTACACGGAGATTGTTGATATAGCAGGATTATTGTCATGATTTCAGAGTGCTCAATTTCCGTTGTTCTTGTGGGTTTTTTACCATTTGGCAGTAGTTTGCCTGCAAAATTTTTCTCTATATCTCTGCAAAAATCATCGACCAAACAAAACAGTTTTGTTATATCTTCCATGGGTAACCTCATCTATTTTTTTATAATTGCTGAGTTTACCCTGTTTTCTGCCTTTTCTATTCTCCTTTAATCCAGAATTCGCGTTACTAACATCACTGCATGAAGATATGCCACTATCCCCTGAATCGCGGCGTTGTTTGTTAGGAGTGCTATGAATGTTGTCTTCCATGAGTTTTTGCATTGTTGAGCCAAATGTTCTTCCAAGATTGCTACTCACTGTTTTATTACTATCATTTGCTTGAGAATGAGGTGCATTTCGCTCAAAAATTGCTTTTATTCCAGCAAATTTAGCTTGGGAAGATTTCGGAGGAACAGGTGGAGCAACTTTCTTAAGCTTTACTATTTTTTCTAACTCATTCTGCGACGATAACTTGGTCTCTGGTGCTCTTGGTGGTACCGGTGGGGCAACCATGCCTTTTGAGTTAATCTTTCCTTCATTTTTAGGAAAAATTTTTGGATTATCTTTTTCTACTGTAGTATTCATTTTTTTACCTCTAAGCCTATTAACTAGTAGAATTATAAACTTAGAGGTATTAATTTTGTAATAACGATGCTAATAGGTTACCGCAGTTTCAATAAACATCACCAGAGGATTCTCTATATAATGCTTAAAGGCATTTAAAAACTTTGCTCCGAGTGCCCCATCAACTGCTCTATGGTCAACAGAAAGTGTTACTGTCATTATTTCTGCTATCTCTATTTTCTCATTCATAACAATTGGTTGTTTTTTGGATGCACCAACTGCCATAATGCAAGATTGCGGCGGATTGATTATAGCACTGAAGGCTTTTATACCAAACATCCCTAAGTTGGAGATAGTAAACCCTCCTCCTTGAAACTCTTCAGGTTTCAATTTTCCAGATCTTGCTCTGCTTACTAAATCTTTCACTTCTTTTGATATAGATAAAATACCCTTTTTATCAGCATTTTTTACTATAGGAGTAATTAGCCCATCTTCAAGTGCCACAGCGATTGAAATATCTATATTTAAATATCTCAGTATTTTATTATCTATCCACGAAGAATTTATATAAGAAAATTTTTTCATGCTGAAAGCTGCAGCTTTTATGATTAGATCATTAATTGTTACTTTATTGTTTTCATCTGCTGAGTTAATCTCGTTTTTTAACGATATTAACTTATCAACCTGGCAGTCTACAGTTAAATAAAAATGTGGAACATTCTGTTTTGATTCAGTCAGGCGCTGTGCTATCACTTGGCGCATGTTGCTTACTTCAACTATGGTATCTTTCTCAGGACTTTCAGTATGTATACCACTGCCTAAAAACTCCAACACATCAGCCTTAATTATGCGACCATATGGTCCTGTACCTTTTAATTGCTGCACATTAACCCCTTCATTTTGAGCTATTTTCTTAGCTAATGGGCTTATTTTTATTCTACCTTCTGTTGTCTTAGTATCTTCTTCTTTTCTAGATCCCAGTGTCAAGCACTGGGATGATATTGAAGAGTTGGATGACATTGGATGGTTGGATGATATTGAAGAATTGGATGATATTGAAGAGTTGGGTAACATTGAGGAATTGGATGGCACTGAGGGATTGGTTTCAACTTCTTTCTTAGCTTCAATATTGGTAGCAGAAGCTGAAACATAGTTACCGAGTGCACTTTCATCTTCTCCTTCTTCCAGCATTAAAGCTATCGGTTGATTTACAGGCACGCCACTTGTTCCTTCTGTTACTAAAATTTTTGCTAAAACTCCTTCATCTACAGATTCAAACTCCATTATGGCTTTATCAGTCTCTATCTCAGCAATTACGTCGCCTACTTCAACTTTGTCTTGTTCTTTTTTATGCCACTTTACAATTTTTCCTCCAGTTTTGCTCATTGTCGGTGAAAGAGCAGGCATTAATATTTCTATAGGCATTGATTTTGCATTTAAAGATCTATTCAATTTTTAATTTACTCTTTATCTTATGTCAACCTAATCGTGAATTATGATGAATAAGTCTGTTACACTATCCCTCACGTCATCCCAGTGCGTGACACTGGGATCTTGGTTCAGTACTATTATCCTATTGTTTTTATTATTTAGCCATAGCTTGTTTGCTAATAACTTTGTTTCAACAAAATCAAATAAGATCAACATGAGAACGGGGCCAGGGTTTCACTATCCTGTAAAATGGATATACACTTGCAAAAATCTGCCCCTGAAAGTGATAGAAGAGTTTGAGAGTTGGAAAAAGGTCTGTGATGCACATGAAGACTGCGGATGGATAAAAGGCAATCTTCTTAGTGATAAGCGCTACGCGATTGTAAAAGAAGATACTTATGGATATCAAAAACAGAGTGTAGACAGCAAGATTACTATGAAAATAGACAAGTTTGTTGTAATGAAAATAGAAAAATGCAACGAAGAATGGTGCTTTCTTTCCACCCCAAAACGCAAAGCATGGGTACAAAAAAAACATATATATGGAGTTGATTAGGTTGACAAAAGATCTGGATTAACAATAGTTTCTGGGCCTTCTGTAGCATGCTCTTCATGTGAAGCAGAGGATGCACTGACTTCTTCATGCTCTGGAGACTGTGCAGGGCTATCACAGAAACTCCTTAACATCTCCTCAGCGGATGAATCTAAAATTTGTACAATAGACTTTTCACTTTGTTCTCTTAGCGATCGATCCATTCTAGAAATCAACTTAAGAAACTCACTACCTGATTTTTCAGCTTCGCTTTTTATTTTACTTTCTATACTTGCAATATTACCTTGTTCAATTTCTTCTTTTGTTATGTTGAATGAATTTGCAGCATCTTGATATCCAATCTTGCAATTTCCACAACCAATTATGCAAAAAGCAATAGAATCAGATATTTCGCTTGCAGCCCACTTATGTATAGCGTAAGCTAAATAATTGGCATGGTATTTAATGCTAAATTGTTGTTCTATTAACTCAGAAATTTTATTCTTTAGAGACATAAAGCACCCTCCTCTTACATTCGTTATACCTTTTTGTTAAGATACAGCAATTACACCATTTACTACATGCTTTACTTTAATTAATTATTAAAACAAGAGCATCATTTCCAGAGCTATATCTTTTTACCTTGATAATTCTTTTTTGACTTCCTCTTTAATTATCCCACTTATATTCACGTTAAGATCCCCTACCCAAAAATCAGTCACAGTTTCAAGATCGTATAGATCCTCTATTACTTTTTTAATAGCAGCATTTATTTCTTCTTCGTCAAATTCCTTTATAATAGGTCTAATCTTCACACACCCTGGAGAGCCTTTACCATAAATCCCTTTGCTTTTATTAATGCAGCCACCTGCACCAGATCTACTGCTTCTCAAACCACTTCCACACTCTACTGTTTCATACTTGATTTCACCATTTTCTATATATGCTATTTGATTGTCTTGTGTAGACTTCAGTTTATCTGCCTTTACAATTTTCTCCTCTAGCTTTAAATCTTGCTTATGAATTACTGTTTCCTTATAATTCTTACCACCGTATTTTCTATACTTACCTCCACCTGCAACAGTGATTAATGGCCTACAATTTTGTTTGTCTAAACGACACATTTTTATAAAAATAGGTCCTCCGTCCTTATCTGAGAGGTTACTTTCCTGGTTACCCCCTCCCTCTGTGACTTGCACCTTAATTATAGGATAATTAGGATCGATTTTCAGTTTAGCTTTAATATAATCTCCTGGCATCCCTACTCTGCTTTCAGTAGAATGGCATTTTTGATTGTCACAGCCACTACCTTGTATATGACCTGCTTCACCACTTCCCCACACTTCTATTTTAATACGATCAAATTTTATTGATAAGTCATCTGTATAAACATCTTTATTTTCATGATCATAGGATTTTTCATTATTTTTTTCAAGATCTGGTTTCTTATTTTTCAGCTGTTCCTTGATTATCTCTTTTAATTTTTCTTTTAATTTCTTTTTGAGACCTTCTAAATCGAACCTACACAATTTATCAGCGTAAAAGACCTCCGTTCTGTTTGCTTTAACCGGTTGATCTTTTAATTGTATACACTTTTGTACTTCATTTTTTTCATCTCTTAATACTTTACCATCCTTATCTTTACAATCCACTTCCTCGTGCTCTAAGTAAAATGGACTATTATCTTTTTTATCTAAATATTGCTCTACATCCGTCAATTTGTATACTACTTTCAGTCCTTTACTAGATTTAAATGTATCGTCTATCTCATCATTTCTTTTTACACAGTAACTGCATTCCCCCTTTTCCTGTTTATTGTTGTCAGGGAAGAAAACATACCCTTGCTTATTAAATATTATTTTATCCAACTGATTTTGAGGTCTTTTCAAAAGGTCACCTATTTCCTTGCTTGGAAGATAATAGAACTGATTTGATTCCTTTGAATAAACAGAATTGTATTTAGTATATCTTGTTCCCATTAATTTTAGTGGTATTATTTTATTTTCTCTTTCAAGAACAAACTCCTCTGGTTCTGGCTGCCATCCAGAAAGACAAAGCATTTTACTGTTAGAATTTCCTTTATACTTTACTTCTATTTCTGGTTGTCCTAAGTTGTTCAATTTGCACTTATTCCCCTGAAATTCTTTACATCCTGTTTCAATATCAGGAACATAGCCATATTCTTTCAGAACTTTAAATTGTTGCGGATTACTTTCTAATATACCTTCTATAATATTATCAATATTACTATCAGTTGTTTTTGCTACTATTGCTGGTTTTACTACTTTTAAAGATAGGGGGCCAATATTTACAGCGGTATTAACATTAAAAGCACATAAACCATCACTGTAGGTTCCACGTGCTTCATAAGTACAAGCGCTCTCGCTCATCTTCATTCTTATCTTTAACGTGTCACTCTGCTTTCCAGACATGTTACTTTGTACTATTTCTACTACTTCAGGCTCTGGAGCAGGTGGTGCTGGAAAGCAGCGGATGAACTGTGGATTTTTTTCATCTATACTTTGAGTTCCAAGGTATTCAGCACAGAGCTTATCTTTTTCTCTATAAGTTTTGAAGTAGTACGTGATGCCATCTTTGTCTAAAATAGAGCGCCACTCAGCTTTATTTTCTCCATACCCTTTAGGGAAATCTAATTCTTTTCCAATCTTTCCGTCTTCTTCTATTAGATCACCAGCTATTACTTTAACTTTAGGGTTGAAGTAATCATTATCTTTATCTGTTATAGGAACAATTCTAACTTGTGGAAGCGACATTGCAAGTTGCTCGCAAAGTGGAGGCGGTCCAGGTGCAAGTGGTATAGGAGCACATTTTACTTTTTTTTGATAGCAAGTATCACAAACATTTTCCATTCCTCCAGGGCGAAAAATATTTGCTCCTTCACCTACTTTATCAGCCCATTCAAAAATACCACTTATACAAGCCGCTTTTTGGCTACAAGCACATATTTTAGGAGAATTAGCAAATTTCTTTTTTTCTTCATTAGTAACATTATCTACCCACTCCCACTCAAGACCTTTCGCAATTCCTTCCTTAATTTTTCCATCACCTAACATTTTATCTCCTTCCCAGTCGATAAAAACTGCTGCAGAAATTCCAGCCCCGCTCGTCTGCGTTCCGTATATCTGGCGGCAGGACGTTCCATTAGGTAATACATAACAATTACCTCCTTCATAGTCGCAAACTTGAATCTTTGGGTTGAAATAACCATCAATTCCTTGGTCTTTTATTGCTGTCACTTTAATTTCTTTTAATAGATGAGGATCAAAATTCAAATCATCCCACTTGCCAGCAAAGAAGTTCGCAAGACCTTTTCCTATTGAGCTTCCCCCAGCTTCAAGATCAGCACGAGTGTATATACCTGTGCAAGTATCAGAATGGCCACTATTTGCACCAAGCAAAATCAATACTAGGAAAAAAAAATTAGCTTTAAGCTTTACATTTTTCATAAAACACCGGTAACCACTCATTAACTTCTTCTCCTTTTTCCTTTATTGCCTCGTACATATACTTTATCGTCTCTTTGTTAGCTGAAAGTACATGCATTTCTTGCATATTCTTTAAATCTAAATTTAAAGTTACTAATCCTTTGTACTGTTTTATCAAAAATAAACCTTCCTGTGTTGGCGTCTGCAGAATTATATTCAGCTCCTCTTTGGATAAAGAAAATGCTTTCATGTATAACCTATTTGCATTGACGTTCGGCATCAAGATTCTTGTATCAACATGTTTATCCAAATATTGAGTAAATTTGCTAGCAAATGCGAGATTTAAATTTTCAGTACTTAGGATTACTACAACATTTAGTTCCGTCATTCTTTGCATCCAGTTATCAAACTCTTTCTCTGTAGGAAAAATATTACTTATCTCCCATGCTTCATCCAAAACAAGTATTGCAGGCGAGCCATCACATTTTGCCTCAAAAGAATATAAAAAATAGTAAAGTATCACGGACATACATTCCTTTTGTTTTGTAAGGTTTGCGGTGTTGAGAGATATAATTTTTGTTTCCCAGTCAATATCTGATTCATCACCATCTTGAAATAAGTAAGCAAAGTCACCATCGTCACACCATCTACTTATCTTACCCCCAAGGAGCAAGAGCACCTCAGAAATTTGTGAAATAGAACGTGATTCCTTGGGTATAGCAAATATAGAATCCACAATTTTTCTTATCTTTTCTTCTACGTCCACCAAGCTCGTATCGGCTACCATTCTTCTGATCAGTTCAACCAACATATTGCGATTGGAAGCACTATCTTCAATGTTTAGTGGATTAAATTTTAGGCTTTTGTCCTTATATTTTGGATCGATTATGTAATATTTACCACTCACTGCTTTAGTAAAAATTATTGATTTTCCAGTGTTATCCAATATGACAATTCTTGGGTTAAACTTTCTTGATTCTGATAATAGAAAATTAATGAGTGAAGTTCTGCCTGAATTTGGAGCTCCGAGTATCGTAGTATGGCCATTATTTCTTTTTCCATGAAAATTAAAGAAGTAAGGATTTCCTTTTTTTGAGAAAAAAATCATTACCGCTTCTTTCCACCTTCTTCCTTTTAATGTACCTGACGTAAAATCGTGCAGCATAGCAAAGCTGCAAGCGTATTTTGTTAAGATATTTTTCGGTTGCGTAATAAAAGCAAAATTGCCTGGAAGTTGTGCCCAAAAATGACTTTCCATATGCAAATCAGTTCTAAACATCATGAAGCCAACTAATGACATTATAGAAGATAAATCACTAATACTTTCAGCTAACTTATTCCTATCATCTGCAAATATTGTAAAAATAATTTTCTGTTGGCAGAAGTCTATACTAGAGGTCCTTTCAAGCTCTATTATTTCTTCAATTCCTGAGCTTTTAAGTAAGGTATTATCCTCACTAATTTGCAGCATGTTGATTTGTTTTTTAAATTCTTTTATTGCTTTATTATTACTAGTAAATATCATTATTTCTGTAATGATAAATTCAGATTCAAGCTGCAAGCATCTATCTATATTACCTAAAGAGATTTCCCGGTATTCTTTTATGCTGAAAATAGAGCCAAATTTCTGTTGATTTTCAAATATTGTTTGAAACGTATTGAAACCAAAAGCTATTTTAAAATTTCTAATATATTGCGACAGGTCCCTTTCATGTATTGGATAATCTTTGTGCGTTAATGTAACAATATAGTGGAGAAATTCTATCATTTCAGAATATATTTTACCTTCACTAAACCTTAGACCCAGTTTTTTAGCTCCAAAAGGTTCTAAATCATTTTGAATTAAGTCAGTTATCTTTTGCAACTCCTGATGGCTTTCTTGTAAAGACAACTTATGCTTATTCTTTATTCTATTGAAAAAAAACGAATTATTAGTATGCTTGCCAAAATCGCTAAACAATATTACAATGTATAGTTCATTTATATACTGTAATTTACTATCAGTTAGTTTATTAAACCACGTTGAATGTAGGTTGTCAGAGAAGTCTTCAGTTTTATTCCATTTCAAGCTCAGTTTATTGCGCTTTCTAACGGTATGAATCCAAACAGTAAAATACAGGCTATTAATATTTTTTGATATGCTTTTTCTAATTTTAGTTCTGAGGTCGCTGTAGTTATCAACAGAAGAATAATCTTCTAACTTGATTATTTTTAACAATTCTCCCTGTTTTGTTAGTATGGTTTCTTCATCGTAATGACAAGCATAAGGAACAAAATCTAAATCAATGCTTTCTAGTAATGCTAAGTTGTTCTTTTTTTTAAGCTTAGAGTTAACTGTTGGTACTTTTAACTGCATATGCGTATTCAATAAAGATAATTAAAAAAGATAAAAATACTATCTTAATTTTTATCTTTTTTTTCGCTATCGGATTGTAATTTTATATCTTTTGCAAAGTTAAATTTTTCTTTTAAGTAGTCTGTTGCCTTTTCTGTACTACCGAACATCAGGACCAGTACACCAAACATTATCATAAAAAAGATTAGACCTCTGAACACTACTGCAAGTATCACTGCAGCTATACACAACCCTATGATTGTTGAAGGACTCATATTTTCTACAGTATCTTTAACTGAAAATGAAGAAATAAAATTTTTTACCGTTTCTTGTATACCCTTTAATTCATCACTCGCCGAACTTGCTTCGCTAGAATATGATGCAAAAATGAAACTTAATAAGGCTATAAAAACCAAAACTTTATTCAATTGAATGCGCATCAACTAAACACCTTTTAAACATTCCTCAAATATAACAACTTTTATATCAATAGGCAAGAACTGAATTCACTTATCCACTACAAGTAACACATATTTAATTTTTACCGCTGTGAACATGCTGTAAGCTCTTTATCATCAACAAGAGGACTCACATTAATGGATGTTAATTTACTTGATAGGAAGTTTGAATGCAATTCAGCTACTGCTGCTATAGCAAACACTGCAGCCATAGCAAGTAGTCCTGCTCCTATCAATCCTGATGTCATTGCTCCTGCAACAATGCACCCTATTGTGGAGAGAGCACAACCTGCTACAAGTGCAACGTGAAGATTTCTGTTATTGGGTTGTTTTTCAAGTGGAGTATCTTCACCCTTTTTCTTATTCAAAGGAAATTTCTGCACGATTGTAATGGCGTTTTTTCTGTCCCTTTTTTCTTCGGGTTGCATTGAATCTTTTGCCTGGCTGCCTGTCATCTGAGTAGTTTTACTATTTGGATCCATACTTTCTTTTTCTCTGGATTCCAGTGTCACGCACTGGGATGACACCTGTGGCTCTTCTTCTGCAGTCTGCTCTGGTTGCATTTGATTCCCAGTATCTTCTTTTTGTGGATCGTTATTTTCTCCAGCAGAGCTTAATATTGAGCTTATACTGCTCCTTCTACTACTTATTGGTGATTCTAAACTTTCTTTACTCGGTTTGCGTGAACTTACTCCACTATCTGAGCTACTAGCACATACTTCTTCTTTAGTTGGACTTTCTACATTATTTTCTGTCATCCCAGTGCTTGACACTGGGATCTCTTTTTTTATGGAATTAATAGTTTGTTCTTCTATTTTTGAATCTTTATTGCTGCTCCTTTTAATAATCCCTGAAATTATTTCTAATATTTTCCCTCTTCTTGTTGGTGATCTTTGTAATTGTTCTCTTTCATTGTTAGATACTGAAAGCTCGACCTCTAATTTCATTACTTCTGTTTCCAACACTGGAAGAAATTTTTTGGTGTAATAATTATAAGATTCTTCTTGCTCTTTCAGTGATTTTTCTAATTCAATTAATACATTAGGATTAGCCTCTTTCTTGAACAACTCTATGCATTTTTTGATAGTTCCATCTCCATTTTTTTTTGGGCTTTCATGATTATGTGTTTTTTTTGTTACCTTTTTGTATATAGTGTCGTGCAATTGTTGGTTAATATCTTTTTTAGAACTTAGCATAACTCCTCCATACATAACAAAATGTATAGATACCTCTTTAGCGTTAATTTTACATTAAAACTGGGCAATTATGCCCTATAATGGGCTCTTTCAGAGATAATTATGACTTGCTTACTGGTTAACTATTTGCTTTGCTGCTTCTACAGATTGCGTTCAATATGATTGTTTGCCTGTTGAACTAACATATTCACTACTTCTTTTACAGGCTTTTCCCTATCAACCATGCCAACACTTTGGCCAGCCATTAGAGATCCTGTTTCAACATCTCCATCAATTACTGCTCTTCTTAAAGCTCCAGCCCAGAATTTTTCTATTTCAAGCTGCCCATCTTCTTTTGAGATCTGGCCCTTTTGGTATTCATCAATAACTTCTTTTTGACGCTTCATGAAGTCATCACTTGCTTTGTTGGCTATAGCTCTTACAGGAATTACAGGAAAATCAGCACTTATCTGTACAGAAGGTATTGCATTACGTGCGGCCGATTTAATAAACACTTCCTTGAAATTTTTGTGGGCAATTGACTCATTAGTGCAGACAAATAATGTACCTATTTGACAGCCACTTGCTCCCATTTCCAGGTAATTAATTATCATTTCACCTCTTCCTATTCCACCTGCAACAAACACTGGTATTTGTTCATTTTTAAAATGAGGCAATATCTCTTGTGCAAGAACAGAAGTGCTAACTGGACCTATATGCCCACCTGCTTCCATTCCTTCTATTATTAATGCATCTACTCCCATTTTTACTAACCTTTTCGCAAGGCTTAATGCTGGTGCAAAGCACATAACTTTAATGCCTGCACCCTTGATTTTTTCTATATTAGGCTTTGTTGGTAGCCCACCAGCAAGTACTATATGGCTTACTTTCGTTTCAATACACACATCTATCAACTCACCCAACTTTGGGTGCATAGTAATTAGGTTTACACCAAATGGTTTGTTAGTTAATTTCTGCGTCTCTATGATTTCTTTTTCCAGTAAGTCTGGAAACATTGCACCACATGCAATTACACCAAAACCACCAGCGTTTGAAATTGCTGAAACCAAATTTCTCTCTGAAACCCAGCTCATAGCACCACCCATTATAGCAAACTCACTGCCAAGAAAATCTGTTCCTTTTTTCCAGAGGCTACTTAACATATAACCTATATCATACGTTTAAAAATGTTTTGTTTATCTATAAATGTGTGTTTTAAGGCGCCAAGTATATGTAAGACTATAAAGAGTACCATAAAATATGCAAGCATCGAATGTAGCTCGTTAGCCGTGTTAGCTAGATCTTTGTTTTGATTAATCAACAAAGGGATATGAAAAAAATATTTGATCTGTTTGTTAGAAGCAGAAGACATGACATAGCCAGATAGTGGCATTAGCACCATCAAAGAATATAAACCAAAGTGTACTGCTTTACTTATATTGATTACAAACCGAGAAAAATTTGCTGGAAGTGGTGGAACATAAGTAAAGACGCGAAAAAATATGCGTACTATGATTAATCCAAGAATAGTGATACCGCAAGCCTTATGAATAGCGTATATGTTGAACTTAATTTCATTGCTAAGTGGTAAGCTTTTCATATAAAGTCCAGAGCAAAGCATACCGATAATAAAAATAGCCATCAACCAATGGATAACTCTTAAACCTAGGCTATATTTATCGTCTTCCATTTTGATTACCCTAAAGTAGCATTTATATAATAGAAAAACTATTTTTCAATCAAAATTATTAAAGCAATTTAGATTTACTGACAATGTAGCTATACAAATTCGACCCAGCCGGAAGTCAAGGGCACCTAAGCCATAGAAACGGATTAAACGAAAAACTTACTTGACAAACTCCGCCAGCCTCCTTATCATGGTACTGAAGGTATTCAGTTATCTTCATCTGTGCAGATTAAACAGCAAGAAAACAACGTAGTTGGCGTCTTATTTTTAATTTTTTGCACTATGTGCACCTTATGTCTTCACAACATTTCTGGGTTTTTACCTATATAAGCTGAAACGCGCTTATAAGTCGTTTAAGACAGTATAGTACGCCGATTTGCAGGATTAGAGAGTGACAACTAGCTAACACGGGGTTTCTTTTGCTTTTTTTTTTCTGCTTAGTAAATTTCTTAAATATTTGCAGCATAGGTTAGTTGCAATTAAAAGCAGCTAAATTGCAGTGTTTAAGACTTAAAAAACGCCAATACTGAAAATAGACAATGACTAGGGCTTCTTTTGCCTTTTTTTTATTTGGTAAATTTCTTAATGTTTATAGCTAAAAGAGCCCAAAAGAGGTGTCATTCCAGTGCTTGGCACTGGAATCCAGGAATTTTATTAAGTTAGTGAGCATAAAAATAGCTGTTTTACGTTAAAACACAATGTTTTGATGATTATGGAAAGGCTGGATTCCAGTGTCAAGCACTGGAATGACACCATAGGAGCACTGCCGTCATAAAGGAACCAGTGTCAGCTACTTGAATGACATCATAGGGGTGCTGGGCATAAGTGTTGAAAGTATCAAAAATAACGTGATATGAGATGATCAACGGCATGTAAATTACCTCCCGACAGTAAAACAATCGAACGTATAAAAGAGTCATTTAGATCCAATGTGAATTGCAGTAATGCTATTTTGAACCCATGTAGATTATTTTTGATTTTATAAACAAGAAATAACAAAGCCGTAATAATAATCATGTAAATATACACCTTCATGCCATTCATAGTATGGCTTAAAAAGTGCTTATATCCAAGATTTTGCTTTATAAATTTAAAGAACACTTCTATATCCATCTGCGCCTATATAGCTCTGTTACTTCATAAGCTGGCATTTCAAACAAGTTTGTCAAAAACCATATTTCATCTCCAATTTTATTTCTGATTTTTATTAGCCGTAGATCATGCTTTTCTGCCACTTTACCTCGTGCACGATAAAGATTAACTATTATATCTTCTAAAATCTCTGATCCATCCGATTTTTGTTCTCTTATAACTTTGTTCCTGCTTATAACATCATGTTTTCTTCCTACTTTAACTCTTGTGATAAATTTGTACTCCTTTTCATCAAATTCGGCAAAAGTTCCAACTTTTCTGATTCCTCTATCAAATAATAAAATATCCTCTTTTTCAACTTTAGCTTCATTAATTGCTCTCACTAATGCCATATCTTCACTACTTTCTTCTTGTCCTTTACAAAATCTTATACTTGTCGGCAATTGATCCTTTAATCCTACACTCACTTTAACTTGACTGTCGTTACTTTTACCGCCTATTTTTAGCCCATCTTTTATGAGATATCCCGATAAATTTATGATCGTCGAATCAAACTTATGTAAGTTATTTGATGTTTTTTGGGGTAATAGCTTTTTAATCTTGCTCATCAAATCAATATATACTCCCTTAAAATATTCTGGATTTATAACTTTTAACCTTTTTGACAAACCACTGTATGTTACTGTACTTTTATCGCTATTCTTATCCATTATACACCTGTCTATTACCATTTCTAGCGCTCTTAGGCTTGTTTTTTGCCCCATTAATATTAACTTCATTAGACCTTTAAATATAATCTTGCCCAACAATTTAGTATTACATTTATCTACTTCACTTAATTTTCCTAGCCTTTCTAAATCCTCATCTTTTATTAAATTTAGTACTCTTTCTATTTGATCCATTATTGCCTCCATTTTCTTGCAATAATAGTTCTTTATGTCTTTTTTGTGTTACTTTCAACACTTATGGGGCTAAGAGATACCGCGGCGGTATGACGGTTAAGTATCCCGCTACTTGTTAGCAGGATCTATGCTAAGATATCGCAAATGAATCCACAACTGTACGAACATTGCAATATGGCACGATATCACATAATAAACGATGTCATTCCAGTGCTTGACACTGGAATCCAGCTTTTTTGTAATTTTATTGAAAATGTTGTATAGTCGTTTGTTTACAATCAATTTTTCTGGATCCAAGTAGTCTGGGCACTGGGATGACACCATCATAAAGGAATCAGTGTCAGCTACTTTCATGACACCATTCTTTTTCCTGGATCCAAGTAGTCGAGCTACTTGGATGACAGCTAGCCTGACAATCGTCATCCCGCTACTTGTTAGCGGATGAGATACCGCGGCGGTATGACGGTTCGTGGCGGTATAATGAAGCTTGAAAGCGGATCACCTTTCACGACCCGTGTTTACTTCATTCACTTTAGGAGTATTAACAGGCGTTATTGCCGGGTTCTCAAGCTTTGTTGCCTGCTTCAAACCCTCGCTTACACTTTTGTCCTTTAAAATTTCATCAAGCTGCTTACTCTTTTGTTGCTCTTCGTTATTTGACGTATCTCTTTGAGCATCTTCTTTCATGCCACGAGCATTCTCTACATCCTTTTCACCTTCACCTAAAAATTTTTCTAATATTTTCTTAACAAAGCGCTTCAGAAGACTCAAAAACCCTTCTTCTTTTTGATTTTCTTGTGGTTGAGGCGTGGTATCTTTTTTGTCCGGCTCAGTGTTGAGCTTCTCTTTTATAGAACTCTTGCTCACTGAGGGATTAACGGTTTGTGAATCGTGCTCTGATGCTGTTTGCACAGAAGCTTCAGTAGTCTTTTTTTGTGTATTATGTTCAAGGTCTTTAACTGCTGTTGTAGTTTTTCTCGGAGTGTCTTGGAGTTTTTTGTCACTTTTTGGCTCTGCAACTTTTTCACTTGTGAAGATGCCCTTCCCTTTATATTGTTGGTCAAGCTCAGCAATTCTTTCAAAATCTTGACGTACTTTTTCATCTGCACGTCCTTTTTGACTTTCAAATTTCTGACTCAATTCTGCAACGTTTTTCATTTTGTTCTCAAGCTCCTTACTTTTCACAGCTTTTAGAGCCTCTGTTCCTTTTGCGATATAATTAACCTTCTCTTCTAATGAGGTACCTTCTGGAAAAGCACCTGGAGAACGTTCAAAAACATCTTTAAACTTTTTTTTCAACACTTTCTTTAGATGTCTGGGCCATACCTGTTACCTATTAAAACATATCATATAACCAGTATATTAGCTAATTATATAAAAAACAGTTAACATAACTTGTGGTAAAAAGTGTTTATCAAGGGCGTCCTATTTATATCTTTTTTATTAAAATGCTATTTACTTATTAAGTTAAAATGTATAATTATGTAAGAAATGAAAGATAGCCCATTAGCAGTAGTATTCGATTGGGATAATACCTTAGTTGACACTCAAGATAACATTTTTAATGCTATTAAGCATACCATAAACTCAATGGGGTATAGTAATAAAGCTGCTGATAGAAATTTCCATGAGTCGAGAAAGAGCTATATGGTCAATTTGTTTGGCGATCAGTGGAAAAAAGCAAATCACATATATCAACAATACTTAGATAATGCGCTATTACAAAACATTGCTCTGAATCAAGGAGTAGAGGAAATGTTGCAGACACTGAAAAGCCACAATGTTTATCTAGCAATAGTAAGTAATAAGAAAAATACTAATTTACGTGAAGAAGTTACCTATTTTAAACTAGATTCTTACTTTGAAAGAGTGGTTGGGTCATGCGATACTGCAGAAGATAAACCATCTGCAACCCCACTGCTATTTGCATTAGAAGAGAGTACGTTGCCTATAAATAGAGAAAATGTGTTTTTCGTTGGTGATAGCATCACAGATGTTCTGTGTGCACAAAATGCCAATTGTTTACCTATTATATACGGTCAATCAATAAGCGGTTATGAAGATTTGTTATGTTTTCAACATTTTGATAAACTTACAGATTTTGTAATAAAGTATTTAGAAGATAGGTAATGACCGCTGTTACAGAGATTGCCAGTATAACAAGACGCTTTTGCGCGTATTTAATAGATGTAGCAATTTTATTAATTCCAACTTTATTAATTATACTGCTATTAGAGGATTCTCCGTTGATCTTACATCTATCATACATGTGTGTAAATTGTAGTTACTTCACATATTTTATATCTTCAAAGGCCCAAGCAACTCCCGGTCAACAGTTAATGAATATGTATACTATCAATTTAGATAATTCTAAAATAGACTTGAATTTAGCGTTTGACAGAAGCTCTTCCCAGTTTTTTCTTCCTTTGTTAAACAGTGTAGTAGTTGTCCTTACTGAATTTTTGCGAGATCAGGAAGTATTAGTGAATGTCTTGAGTGTGTTGAAAGTAATTATAGTGCTACTCACTCTCTGCTGGTATCTAGTTGCTTGCTTCTCTAAGAAAAAACAGACATACCACGACATGCTATTTAATACGGTTGTTATCAAAGGAACTATTAAATGAGTTGCTATAACTATCGTTATCATATAAATTATGCTGATGAATTGAACTAAGGGAAGATTATGGAAGATAGGTAATGACCGCTGTTACAGAGATTGCCAGTATAACAAGACGCTTTTGCGCGTATTTAATAGATGTAGCAATTTTATTAATTCCAACTTTATTAATTATACTGCTATTAGAGGATTCTCCGTTGATCTTACATCTATCATACATGTGTGTAAATTGTAGTTACTTCACATATTTTATATCTTCAAAGGCCCAAGCAACTCCCGGTCAACAGTTAATGAATATGTATACTATCAATTTAGATAATTCTAAAATAGACTTGAATTTAGCGTTTGACAGAAGCTCTTCCCAGTTTTTTCTTCCTTTGTTAAACAGTGTAGTAGTTGTCCTTACTGAATTTTTGCGAGATCAGGAAGTATTAGTGAATGTCTTGAGTGTGTTGAAAGTAATTATAGTGCTACTCACTCTCTGCTGGTATCTAGTTGCTTGCTTCTCTAAGAAAAAACAGACATACCACGACATGCTATTTAATACGGTTGTTATCAAAGGAACTATTAAATGAGTTGCTATAACTATCGTTATCATATAAATTATGCTGATGAATTGAACTAAGGGAAGATTATGAATGAAGAGATAGTAAAACATTTGAACAAATTATTGACCAATGAGCTGACTTCTGTACGCCAGTATCTTTTGCATTTTGCGATTCTCAAAAACAATGGAATTAATAGACTTGCAGAAAAGGTAAAAAATGAGCTTAACGAAGAACTTGAACATGCAAACAAGTTGGCAGAAAGAATTTTGTTATTTAAAGGAGTCCCAAATTTTCAGGATACAAACGAAATATCAAAGTATGATGGAAAGTTTACAAAAGACACAATACGGAAAATCTTAGAAGCTAATTTGAAATTAGAGGGAAAAGGTATTAAGGATATCAAAGAAACGATTTCTATCGCTGAGAAAGAAAAGGATTTTGTTAGTGTAATGTTATTAGAAGAGATGTTAAAAAATGAAGAAGAGCACTTTCATTGGATTGAGAAACAGATCGATCTTATTGAACTAATGGGTGTTGAAAACTATTTAAGAACACAAATATAGAGTGTTAAAAAAGATAGTATTTATTTTAATTATACCTTGCTCACTTCTTTTTTTATTAGGGTTATGGCAAATATTCAGATTGAACTGGAAGAATAATATTATTAAAAGTATGAGTCTTCCAGTGGTTCATCTATTGCCCAATAACGACCTTGAAAAATTTAACTATAGGCATGTCAAGATTGATGGGATTCTAAGTGATATAGAACTATATGTTTTTGCAGGGCAACACGGCTATCACGTGCTGTCTCCTATGTTGCTCACCACTGGACGTTACATGTTGGTGAATAAAGGAATAGTCAGAGAAAAAAAGGAGAAAAAAGTAAAAATTGAAAAAGTAGTTGCAGATGGAATTTTATATTGCGATAGCAATAAAAGTAAAAATTGGTTTATCAAGAACGATACTGCTTCGAATACATGGTTTACCCTGAGTACAGAAGAAATTTCCAATGAGTTAGGTATTAAGCTAGAGAAGTGTGTATTGTGGCCGAACAATTTTGGCAGCAAAGTAGCTATACAGCCAATGAAGCATTTGGAATATGCAATCACTTGGTTTGCACTTTCCTTAACTTGGTTGATTATGTGCGTAATTTACTATAGGCAAAACCTCAATGTATCTGTTCAGCAGGGTGGCAAAATAAGGTAGACGAAAAAAGACAACTATAGGAACAAATGGGTGTCATGCCAGTGCGTGACACTGGCATCCAGTCCTTTTGCACAGTTCCATCAAAAACGTTGTAAAGCGCTTTCGTGTTTACCAACTTAGTGCCCAATCTGGATCCCAGTGTCAAGCCCTGGGATGACAAGAAAGGGAGCACTGGAATTTTTGTTTCAGCATTAGCCATGCATCTGACCTCAACAAAGCTTGAAGCTTTCTGTACATAAAATTAGAGAAGTAGTTATTCATCTTTATCACTACCAAGGTCTTTTAACATACTATAATTGCCTTTTCTAAATCTACTTTTTAAAGACGTAACTCCACTTTCGCTAATACCACTAAGGCTCAGTGCAGCTCCACCTAGCTGCAATCCTATCTCAGATGTTTCAGGAATAATTTTACTAGCTCCTAGATCTCTATAAACCTCCACATTACTCAGATCTGGTAAGCGTATTACAATATTTACATGCGGAAAATTTGCTGCAACTAAAGAAACAACTTTTTTTATAGTAACTTCATTCTTTATTGAAATAACGAGAGCTTGAGCTCTTTCTATTCCTACCGATTTTAAAATTTCACATCTTGTAACATCTCCAAGATATATAGGAAAACTATCACTTTTTCCTTCTTTGACTATTTTCGATTGAATATCTACAACAACGTAACTTAAATGCTCTGCAGTAAGCATTTTTGTTACCATATATCCCACTCTACCAAATCCAGCAACTATCACATGGTTATAAAGATCTTGTGTATCTGTTTCAACAGCTTCATCATCTAATATTGTTTTCTCAGTGCTAAATGAGCTTGCTATCCAATCTCCAAGCCCCGATAAAAGAGGAGTGAAAGCCATGGTTACTGTAGTTACCATCATAAGTACTTGAGCGATTTCACTTGGTAGCACATTTAGCTCATCTGCTAAGCGAAATAAAATAAACGCAAATTCACCGCCTTGTGAAAGCAGTAACCCAGCTTGTATAGCAGGTGCACTCTTAAACCCAAAAAATCTACACAATATATATATGATAGATGTTTTTAAAACGATAAGGATAATCGATAATAAGGTGATTAGTGGTAACTTATTGAGTAAAAGTTCGGTATTGATGGACATACCAACAGTCATGAAAAATAAGCCAAGAAACAAATCTTTAAATGGTAGTACCGCGTGTTCCACTGAGTGTCTGTATTCTGTTTCTGCAACTAACAATCCAGCAACAAATGCACCTAATGCCAACGATAAATGGAATTGCTCAGTAATAAATGCTGCTCCTAATACTATTAAAAGCGTTGTTGATATAAAGACCTCATTACTTTCCATTTTAGCAATAACCGAAAATAAAGGTCTAAGCAATAATCTACCAGTTATAAATATCAGCACTAATGCAATAGCTGCTTGCACCAATGAACCTGCCAATGAGCTTATCAGGCTGTGCTCAGAATTGCCAGTAAGTAAAGGTACCAATACTATTAATGGTACCACTGCAAAATCTTGCATTAATAGCACTGCTATCGACAATCTACCAACCTGACTTGCTTGAGAACCTTTTTCTTGCAGAACCTGCAACACTATTGCTGTTGAGGATAGCGCAAGCCCACCACCAATAACTGTTGCTATATTCGTATTCACTCCGAAAGCAAGAGCGATGCACCATATTGCTACCATGGTAACTATAACTTGAAGAGAACCGAACCCAAATACATGAATACGCATAGCGATCAGGCGTTCAAATGTCAATTCAAGGCCTATAATGAATAATAGAAAAACTACACCAAATTCTGCAAGATTATCCATTGCTTCAGCTGAGTGTATCAGATTAAATCCGTGAGAACCAATAACTGCACCTGCAACGAAGTAACCAAGCACTGGACTAATATTCATTTTCCAAAATGCTATGACTATAAACACAGCAGCAGAAAGTAAAATTATAATATCAAACAAATGCTGAGAGCCACTGTGCATGATATTTAACCTGTAGAATTAGACCATTTAATTGAGCAGCCAATACTTGATTTTTGGTCAATTGGAGAATTACCAGTTTCTGCAATAAATTTCATAGCTTGAAATAAGTCACTACTTCCTACTTCATAGCTTTGAACCTTTTCTTTTTTTGTGTCGTTAAAACGTCCACGATAGGAAAGGTTTAAATTGGAATTAAAGCCGAAAAAGTCAGGAGTGCAAACAGCCCCGTATTCTTTAGCTATTTTCTGTGTACTATCAATTAAATATGGAAATGTAAACTTATTTTCCTTGGCAAAATTAATCATATTTTTAAAGGAATCTTCTGGATATTCATTTACATCATTTGGCATTATTGCAATGGTGTTTACCTGATAATCTTTTTTCAATTGATCAACATCGCTTACCAGATTGCTAATAATTGACTGAACGTAAGGACAGTGATTGCATATAAACATTATAATAAGACCATTTTTTCCACAACAGTCACTTAATGCATAATATTTATTGTCTACTCCCAAAAGATTAAAATCTTTTGCAGTAAAACTAAAATCGACTTTAGGAGTATTCAGAGCAACCATAGACTATTATTATACCACATGTAATTTACGGTCTTATTATTTAAATGTCAAACGGTTTCTATGTATACTGTTTGCATATTCTTTTTTAGTATTATAATTATAAAACTTATGTTCATAACTTTCGAAGGAATAGACGGCTCTGGTAAAACAACACAATCTAAGCTACTTGCAAATCATTTTAAGCAAATTCGCGGCGAAAATAATGTGGTATTGACTCGAGAACCAGGTGGCACTAACTTTGCAGAGAAGGTAAGAGGAGTATTGTTAACGAATAATATTGATTCTATTTCTGAACTCTTGCTACTTATCTCGATGAGGCGCGAACATATGAAAAAATTAATATTACCAGCTCTTGCAGAAGGAAAAATAGTGATTTGTGATCGGTTTATTGATTCAACTATTGCATATCAAGGATATGGGTTTGGAGTTGACTTAGGGCTAATAAGGGACTTACATAAGCTAGTGGAAATTAAATGTCCAGATATTACATTTATTCTAGATATTGATGTTAAAGTTGGGTTAAATAGAGCAAAAGACAAGAATAAATATGAAGAAATGGATGTTAATTTTTACAATAAGGTCAGAAAAGGATTTCAGGAAATAGCCATAAAAGAACCCGTTAGGTGCAGTGTTATCACTGGAATTGAAACAAAAAATGATAATCACGTACACAATGAAATTATTGATAAAATCACCTAGCTTGTGATAGAAAATTATCAATTTCAGGTAACATTATTTCATATGAATAACTTTTTGTTTGAGTAGCTAAAAAATCCTGTATTTTGTCTGGATCTTCTTCACTTATCATCTTATATGCCCTTGCGAGGTTCATTAATTCACTTCTATTTTTTTATTGCTTACTTCAGTAATAGTAAAAAATTGATCAAAATGGTCTAAACGCGAATTCTGGATTAAGGAAGGAAGTATAGGAAATAGAAGGCTTTTTGGATTTGATGGAATAGGAGATGAGAGTAGAAAAGATATGAACCAAGAAATCAACAGGGGATCTATGGCGAGTGTGTTCAATTTCTAGTCTATTTTTTAGGTAACCAAAAACAGTCTCAATGATAGACCTTTTTCTCAGTAAAATCTTCTCATTTAGCGAAATTAATGTATTTTTCATACCTTTTTTCACCTTGGTAACAAGTTTCAAACCTCGGTCAAACAGCTTCTGAAAAAGCTCTTTTGCAATATAACCTTTGTCACCAAACAAAAGGCCGGTTAATTTTTCCGTCAAATTTGGCACAGGTATCCTATCATCAACATTGCCTTTTGTTAGCGTAAGTGCATGAATTTCACCATTTTCATTGATTACCATATGTAATTTGAAACCAAAAAACCAGCCGTAAGTACTCTTGCTTAATTTTGCAATTCCAGCAAAAACTTTGTTTTTGGATATTCTTTTTGCATGACAAACTGCAATGGGAGTTGTGTCTATATATGAAATTCCAGTGTTTTCTGACTGTCCACAAAGCCAATGCAACAACATTGCTAAATGCCACAAAACCCTAGGCTTTAGAGCAACAAACCTGGTATATGAAGGCAACTTTGGAAACTCTGATTTGTAGAGCAACGTTAGGTAATGTAGATAGAAAGTTTTGAAATTTTTACACGGAGATTGTTGATATAGCAGGATTATTGTCATGATTTCAGAGTGCTCAATTTCCGTTGTTCTTGTGGGTTTTTTACCATTTGGCAGTAGTTTGCCTGCAAAATTTTTCTCTATATCTCTGCAAAAATCATCGACCAAACAAAACAGTTTTGTTATATCTTCCATGGGTAACCTCATCTATTTTTTTATAATTGCTGAGTTTACCCTGTTTTCTGCCTTTTCTATTCTCCTTTAATCCAGAATTCGCGTTTTTAAACCACCCATGTCCAACCTTTGAATGTGTGCCAAACCGTGATTCATCAAAGAAAAATAGCTCTTTTTCTGGATACTTGCTAATAGCTCCATTGAGATTTTTTTTTGAATTCCTCTTGTTTGCTTTTATCTTGTCCATTATGAACTGGTCTTGGTGTAATATATGAGAATTTCATCTTTTGCATATGGCGGTGTACTGTAGATTTGCTGATATTTAATCCGAACTTTTCCTGGATTCTTATTCTCATTTCTTTAATGGTGATATTAGGATTTTCTTCTATCCACTCTTCAATTTGCTGTAGTTGAGCCTGATTTAATTTAGTTTTTCTACGACGTTGTGAAGGAGCAAACAGTTTTTCTTCTCTGCCAATTTTCAAGAGTTTTACCCACGAAGTTAGTGCGCTTCTTGAAATGCAATATATTTTTGCTACAGCCGTTATACTGTGCTTTTTTGCTGCAATTACAGCATTTAGTTTTTTTTGAAACATATGCATTATTCCTTACTTTCTTCAGCATTTCTTTTGCTGATTCTACTACTTTTTCATCCAATAATTTTGATCTTAATGCCATTTAAACCTCGCTATTTTACTTGCTTCAGTATGGCTTTTCTTCCATCATTGTCCATCTGTTTGCCCTGTAATGGGAATTGGTATTAGCTGCTATGACGGGAAATGTTGACATAGCTAAGGTGCTACTAAAACACAACGCAGATGTTAATGCTAAAAATAATGAAGAAAAGACAGCATTGCATTATGCTGCTAAATATAATCACCAAGAGCTTGTGGAATTGCTTTTAGCTCATGGTGCATTCCGTGACTATTGAAATTTTGTATTTAATTTATAGCTCCGCTTCTATCAGGGCATAGGATGACAGAAGTGGGCTTGAATAGCTGTAGTACTATAGCTGTTATACTCCAAAAGTAAGTATTAGATATAACAAATAGAGGAAATTAGATAGAATGATTAAAGGGGCAAGGATATAAAGGTTTAACTTGAAATAACCTGATAAAATTTGAATGACACTTCCAAGTGCTGGCACCCATGAAAGTAATAAAGTTGCAAAAATTAGCAAATTTTTTGTAACTTTTGGCGTTGTATATTCGTTTTCTAATTTGTGGTATGATTTTCGTATAGAGATTGTTATTCTACCTAAAGACCAGTTAACCATTCCACCAAGGCTTGATCCTAGTACTCCAAAAAATAACATCAGTAGTGGAGTGTAATACGACCTGAAATAAAGCATCATATTGAACACAAAACCTTGATGTATGGGTAAAACTAACGACGATACTAGACTATCTGTGAATAACAGAAAGTAATTTTCCATATGAGTTTACCAGGTTGTTGTACCATCTTCATTGTCAGAAATTGTAATCCCCATTTGTTTCAACTGATTTCTTATTTTGTCTGCAGTATCGTAATTTTTATTTTTTTTTGCAATTTTTCTTAAGTCTATCAACCTTTCTATTTCTTGATGATTTACATCCACAGCAAACCACTTTTCATAACTTGACTCAAGAAGACCAATAAATCTGGCACTCTTAACAAAACTCTCAGTTAATTTAAGCTTTTCACTTTCATTACTCATTTTGTTGATTTTTGCAGCCATTTCATGTAATATAGCTAGAGCTTCAGGAATGTTTAAGTCGTTTTTTAAAGCGTCTATAAAATCTTTAGAAATCTCTGCGTTACTTTCATCAATATTTGTTGTATCTAAACCACGTGATAATCGATAAAATTTATTTAAGGTTTCCTGTGCATCAGAAATAACGTTTTCTGTCCAATCAAGTGGTTTTCTGTAGTGAGTTTTGAGCAGTGCATAGCGTATTACTTCACCCTTTATTCCACTATCTAGCAAATCCCTTACTTTGACTATATTAAATAAGGACTTGCTCATTTTCTCTTCATTTACTGTAAGAAAACCGTTATGTATCCAGTATTTTGCAAATATTGATCCAGCAAATGCAGACTTACTCTGTGCAATTTCATTTTCATGGTGAGGAAATTGTAAATCTATGCCGCCACCATGAATATCAAAATCTTTGCCAAGGTAAGCATATGACATTGCTGAGCATTCTATATGCCATCCAGGCCTGCCCTCTCCCCATGGGCTATCCCAATAACTTGAAAGTTTGTAGTCAATATCACTTGCAGGCTTCCACAGCACAAAATCTCCCGGGTGCTTTTTATTTTCATTAACTTCAACTCTGCTACCTGGAACCAATTCATCAGTTTTTTTTCCTGATAAAGCACCATATTCATGGTAAGATTCTATATTAAAATACACGTGTTTGTCAGATTCATAAGCGTGGCCTGATTGCAGCAAATGTTCAATTAATTTTATAATATAATCTACGTTTTCCGTTGCTTTTGGTTCGTATGTTGGTTTTTTACAATTTATGCTTTCCATATCATCATGAAAAGCTTTAATGTAATATGTGGTTATACTTTCTATGTTGCTATTTTTCTCACTTGCTGCATTAATTATCTTATCATCAATGTCGGTTATGTTACGCACATAGGTAACTTTGCCATAACAAAACTTAAGTAGCTGAAATAACACATCATACACAACAACAGACCGTGCATTGCCTATATGTGCTGTGTCATATACTGTTGGTCCGCAAACATACATTTTCACATGATCTTTATCGATAGGTGTAAAAAGCTCCTTTTTTTTTGTTAAGGTGTTGTAAAGCCTAACCATATACGAAGCTTTTGAGAAAAGAAAATGCCCCAATGATAAGTTGTGGCCCTTTGACTACTACAACAAGAGTAAGCAATAGCCCACACAATGATATTAAAACTCCCAATATGGATAGAAACCCATCTTTACTCATAATGCCAAGCGAAATAAGAGTCGTACCAATGGCAGGAATGAAGTTAGTAAGAGGCAATGGAAGAGCTATCGATAATGCAGAAAGCAACATTACAAAAGCTAAAATCTTTTCACCGGGCCCATAGAAAATAAAAGACATTCTTGGTTTCATGAACTTTTCTATTTTTTTTAATGCTGGAGAAGTTTTCTCTACCACAAGAGCTAGTGTTGAACGCTGAAAAGACCTTCTTTCTAGCCAACTGGGCATCCAAGGAGAATCAAATCCAAATAGAAGCTGCAGTGAGAATAAGATTAAAGGTATAGAAAGAATAGTTGTATAACCAGGTGGAACCGGTATAGGCACCGATAGCGGCAAGGAGAAGATGATTATTAAAATACCAAAACCGCGCTCATGCAAAGCTGCTTTAATGTCAAACAAAGTTACTTTATTGCTATCATTGTTATTGGTATCTGCAACCTCTTTTAGAATATCAGAAGCTAATTTTTTATTTTCGGTCAGTTTCTTACTTTTTTGCACAAGTTACTCTTTAATACAACTATTCTTTCTAACTAACATAATTATTGCCATATTTCAATATGCATTATTCATTTTGCGCTAGTAATTCGTTCTTTTGTTAAAGTGTTGCAAAGCTTTTAAGAAGAGAAAGTGCTCCAGTTATAAGTTGTGGTCCTTTGACTATTACAACAAGAGCAAGCAACAACGCACACAATGACACTAAAACTCCCAATATGGATAGAAACCCGTCTTTACTCATAATGCTAAGTGAAATAAGAGTTGTGCCAATTGCAGGAAGGAAGTGAGTAAAAGGTAATGGAAGAGCTATTATTATTGCACAAAGCAACATCATAAAAGCCAGAATCTTCTCACCAGGCCCATAGAAAATAAAAGACATTCTTGGTTTCATGAACTTTTCTATTTTTTTTAATGCTGGAGAAGTTTTCTCTACCACAAGAGCTAGTGTTGAACGCTGAAAAGACCTTCTTTCTAGCCAACTGGGCATCCAAGGAGAATCAAATCCAAATAGAAGCTGCAGTGAGAATAAGATTAAAGGTATAGAAAGAATAGTTGTATAACCAGGTGGAACCGGTATAGGCACCGATAGCGGCAAGGAGAAGATGATTATTAAAATACCAAAACCGCGCTCATGCAAAGCTGCTTTAATGTCAAACAAAGTTACTTTATTGCTATCATTGTTATTGGTATCTGCAACCTCTTTTAGAATATCAGAAGCTAATTTTTTATTTTCGGTCAGTTTCTTACTTTTTTGCACAAGTTACTCTTTAATACAACTATTCTTTCTAACTAACATAATTATTGCCATATTTCAATATGCATTATTCATTTTGCGCTAGTAATTCGTTCTTTTGTTAAAGTGTTGCAAAGCTTTTAAGAAGAGAAAGTGCTCCAGTTATAAGTTGTGGTCCTTTGACTATTACAACAAGAGCAAGCAACAACGCACACAATGACACTAAAACTCCCAATATGGATAGAAACCCGTCTTTACTCATAATGCTAAGTGAAATAAGAGTTGTGCCAATTGCAGGAAGGAAGTGAGTAAAAGGTAATGGAAGAGCTATTATTATTGCACAAAGCAACATCATAAAAGCCAGAATCTTCTCACCAGGCCCATAGAAAATGAAAGACAGTCTTGGCTTCATGAATTTTTCTATTTTTTCTAATACAGGGGAAGTTTTCTCTACCACAAGAGCTAGTGTTGAACGCTGAAAAGACCTTCTTTCTAGCCAACTGGGCATCCAAGGAGAATCAAATCCAAATAGAAGCTGCAGTGAGAATAAGATTAAAGGTATAGAAAGAATAGTTGTATAACCAGGTGGAACCGGTATAGGCACCGATAGCGGCAAGGAGAAGATGATTATTAAAATACCAAAACCGCGCTCATGCAAAGCTGCTTTAATGTCAAACAAAGTTACTTTATTGCTATCATTGTTATTGGTATCTGCAACCTCTTTTAGAATATCAGAAGCTAATTTTTTATTTTCGGTCAGTTTCTTACTTTTTTGCACAAGTTACTCTTTAATACAACTATTCTTTCTAACTAACATAATTATTGCCATATTTCAATATGCATTATTCATTTTGCGCTAGTAATTCGTTCTTTTGTTAAAGTGTTGCAAAGCTTTTAAGAAGAGAAAGTGCTCCAGTTATAAGTTGTGGTCCTTTGACTATTACAACAAGAGCAAGCAACAACGCACACAATGACACTAAAACTCCCAATATGGATAGAAACCCGTCTTTACTCATAATGCTAAGTGAAATAAGAGTTGTGCCAATTGCAGGAAGGAAGTGAGTAAAAGGTAATGGAAGAGCTATTATTATTGCACAAAGCAACATCATAAAAGCCAGAATCTTCTCACCAGGCCCATAGAAAATGAAAGACAGTCTTGGCTTCATGAATTTTTCTATTTTTTCTAATACAGGGGAAGTTTTCTCTACCACAAGAGCTAGTGTTGAACGCTGAAAAGACCTTCTTTCTAGCCAACTGGGCATCCAAGGAGAATCAAATCCAAATAGAAGCTGCAGTGAGAATAAGATTAAAGGTATAGAAAGAATAGTTGTATAACCAGGTGGAACCGGTATAGGCACCGATAGCGGCAAGGAGAAGATGATTATTAAAATACCAAAACCGCGCTCATGCAAAGCTGCTTTAATGTCAAACAAAGTTACTTTATTGCTATCATTGTTATTGGTATCTGCAACCTCTTTTAGAATATCAGAAGCTAGTTTTTTATTTTTAGTTAGTTTCTCATTTTTTTGCACAATTATCTTTTAATAAAATATTCCTCCTAAGCTAACATAGTTGTTGCTGTATTTCAATATTTGTTATTTATTTCATACCAACACTTCATCTCTTTCATTCTTTAACCTGACTAAGTTTTTAAACAGATGACATGCACTAAGGTGCATGTCACGAAGTATGAGGACGCTAACGATCTGGTTCGTTAGACGATAATTTTTCTGAGTCCTTAAGCTCCTGTTTAAGGTTTTTGATGCCTTTTCCTAAATCACCCATAACTTGCGGTAATCTGCCTGCACCAAACAGAACTAAAATTATTATTAAGACTAGAAACAATTGCCATGGTCCTAAACTCATTTTCACCTCCATTTAAAATATTGACCTTTAAATATTAAAACTTGACTGAAGTCAAGTAACACATAGATTATATCACCTTTATTTAATTATAAATCAAGGTTTTTTAATTATTTTATAACAATCCCAAACTAGATTATTTTCTTGCAGCGAATAAGTGGAAACTTTTCGCTTAACTGTAGAGTAGAAGAGAGCTCACTAAAAAACTTTGCTAGCGTATCGTCTTTAGGCTTATGGTATATATCGCTAGAAACTCCTGATTGAATAATTTTACCATTTTTCATTACGTAGATAAAATCTGCAACTTTCAATGCTTCTTGCGGGTCATGAGTTACCATTAGCACAGGGATATTTTTACTTCTAAAAAGGGACAATATATGTTGTCTTATTCGGCACTTGAGCAGTATATCTAAATTAGAAAATGGTTCATCTAACAACACAACATCAGGGTTTTGTGCCATCACTCTTGCTATTGCAACTAATTGTTGCTGTCCTCCAGATAAGGCGTTAGGGTACATATTTTCATATTTTTCTATATTGAGTAACTTCAAGATTTCCAATGCAATTAGGTGCTTTTCTCTCTTGGAAGAGCTGCGGATAGCAAAGGTTATATTTTCTACTACTGTTTTATGAGGAAATAATGCAGAATGCTGAAAAATCAATCCGATATTTCTATGCTCTATAGCGACTGATGCCTTATTGCTTGCAACTAACCTATCATTTATAAAAATAGTTCCAGATTTTGGATTTTCTATCCCCGCAATTAATTTCAAAATTGTTGACTTGCCACAGCCAGAATGCCCCAACAAACATGCAACATTTCCTTTCTTTACTTTAATGTTTATATTGCTTAAAGCAAAGTCGTTTTGATTGTTATAGAAATAACCAATGTTGTTAACTAGCATTAATCTTACTTAAACCATGTTATTAAATATAATAGCATTATACTCAAGAAGTACAGAAATGTTTTTTGTCGTCATAAATTGGTTATGCAAGAAATCTAGAAAAGAGAAGGATTTTTTGCTATAACTTTACATAAATGGTAGGAAACACGGGACTATAGCTCAGCAGGATAGAGCGTTGGACTCCTAATCCGAAGGTCGTGCGTTCGAATCGCACTAGTCCCACCACATTGCTTCACAAATCTTATGGAGATTTTTTTTCACAAATACGCACACCTTTTTTTTGCGGTTTTAAGATATAAATTCCCTAAAAACGCGAATTCTGGATTAAAGGAGAATAGAAAAGGCAGAAAACAGGGTAAACTCAGCAGTTATAAAAAAATAGATGAGGTTACCCATGGAAGATATAACAAAACTGTTTTGTTTGGTCGATGATTTTTGCAGAGATATAGAGAAAAATTTTGCAGGCAAACTACTGCCAAATGGTAAAAAACCCACAAGAACAACGGAAATTGAGCACTCTGAAATCATGACAATAATCCTGCTATATCAACAATCTCCGTGTAAAAATTTCAAAACTTTCTATCTACATTACCTAACGTTGCTCTACAAATCAGAGTTTCCAAAGTTGCCTTCATATACCAGGTTTGTTGCTCTAAAGCCTAGGGTTTTGTGGCATTTAGCAATGTTGTTGCATTGGCTTTGTGGACAGTCAGAAAACACTGGAATTTCATATATAGACACAACTCCCATTGCAGTTTGTCATGCAAAAAGAATATCCAAAAACAAAGTTTTTGCTGGAATTGCAAAATTAAGCAAGAGTACTTACGGCTGGTTTTTTGGTTTCAAATTACATATGGTAATCAATGAAAATGGTGAAATTCATGCACTTACGCTAACAAAAGGCAATGTTGATGATAGGATACCTGTGCCAAATTTGACGGAAAAATTAACCGGCCTTTTGTTTGGTGACAAAGGTTATATTGCAAAAGAGCTTTTTCAGAAGCTGTTTGACCGAGGTTTGAAACTTGTTACCAAGGTGAAAAAAGGTATGAAAAATACATTAATTTCGCTAAATGAGAAGATTTTACTGAGAAAAAGGTCTATCATTGAGACTGTTTTTGGTTACCTAAAAAATAGACTAGAAATTGAACACACTCGCCATAGATCCCCTGTTGATTTCTTGGTTCATATCTTTTCTACTCTCATCTCCTATTCCATCAAATCCAAAAAGCCTTCTATTTCCTATACTTCCTTCCTTAATCCAGAATTCGCGTTTCAAGCAATTTCTAATGTGCTATTTCCGTTAAGGTGGATAGTAAATAGGGATAACGCTAGAGAGGCTGGATTTCATTCCATACTGCATGGGTTATTTTACGCCTGTGATAATCCAGCTAGGGTAATTATTGAATTTCAACTGGGAGGAGGAGAGAGATTAGATCTGGTATTATTACGGTCTCCAGATAGTAGAGATGGTGTTCACCCGATAGGAATAGAGTTGAAGTTTGCTGGTACTGGTGAATTACAGAGTAAAAAGCGGGAAGCAAATAACCAACTAGATGATTATATGCATTGTAGAGGTTATAAGCGTATTACCGATGGAGACACAGTAGTTTTATCGTACGCTATATGGAATGATCGTGCGCAGAGGCCAGATACTCTTATATCAGTTAAGGATGTTCTTCGTATAAAGGACAACTTAGGACACAGTTCTGCAGATGATCTTCCTGGTAGATGAGGGTTATTGAGAATTTACATATCAAATTAGGTGTACAATAGATTATACTGGCCAAATTTATATGGTAGTTTGCAATATGAAAGTTAGAAAAATTATACTTGCATTGGATTTTATTCATGCTAATTATTGTACATAATGTATTTATAGATTAAGGAGGGAGTATGGTGTTAGAATATATTTTTAAGAATGAGCAGGTTTGTGCAAATGGTAGGTTAGCTACTGAAGAACAGCATACGGAGCGTTTTGGTCAGCACACTCTTGAAGAAAGCACATCATCGTTAAGCCAAGAACAAACTGATGACTGGAATGAGTCCGTTATTCAAGACGAAAATACTGTTGTTGAAAGTTATTTTGTTCCAGAAAATTCAATTCTTATCAATTTAGCAAATCTGTTAACTGAGAGCGAAAAAGTTTCAATTGATGAATTGCATGACAAGATGGAAAGTATAATGAAAGGGTTTCATGAAAATAGATACGAAAATTCTGCAAAGGTTACTCTAGAAAAGATGGAACGTTTAATAGATGAATATTTAAAAAGAAAAATAAAGCTAAATTTACGCTGTGATCACTATGAATGTAGTGTGTCGAATTTTATATTAAAAAAAATAATTGACATTGCTAATGCTAGCAGTGTTATGCGTATAACTCCTACTACTAGATCACGTTATAAGGACAATGGGGAGGAGGCAATAGATGAGTGGGAAGAGGCTTTAGAACCTTTATTCAATATTGTCAATAAGCTACTATTAGCAGGTGCAAAAATAGAGTCTGATTTTTACAATGACAGAATGATAGGTGAAGCTATGTGGGGAAGTGATGAGCCTATTTTTACAGAATGTAAAAAAATTAAGGACAAATTAAAAAGTATCGCATACAGAGGTTTAGTAAACAAAAATGAACAAGTTAAAGATAATGATCTGAAAGTAGAAATAGATAACAATCTTGTTCTTTTCGTGTGGCCACAAAACAGTATCGTTGAAGTTGCAAAGGTTATGAATAGTAAGGTGAATGAAAATTTCAGTATAGAAAGTAGCATCTTACAGATTGGGGAAAGTATAATAAGAGTTGAAAGCATAGGAAAAAAAAGAAATTATACAGATGTCTTAGGAGATAGCATTGAAATGTCCTTTACTACTGAAGTAGGAGAGATTAGTATTCATCTGTGTCCTGGTGATAGTAATATAATAAAAGTAAAGCTTGATGGAGAGAACCAGGAGAAGTTTAACAAATTAAAAGATAAATCAAGTCTAGGAAAAAGCTGCTTTTTAGGAGGAAAAAGTGTTCTACAAGCTGTTAACGATAAAGGTTTTGAAAGAAACGGTAGAATACTTATAGAGTCAGCTGAAACTATTAAACAATCAAATTTTGTAGTGAAAGAATCAGGTGTTCCATCTACTCTTATGAAGCCAATCGATAGTTTAGACCAGCTGCAAAAGATGGGAGATTCGAAAGAAATAGTAGTGTGTTAATGAAGTCAACTAAAATTAGTAAACAAGAGAAAGGTCTTGGAGGGATAAAAAAATTGATGTATCTTCAAAGTAAGATTTTTTGAAGTATAAACCATACTCTCAAGGTGAGAAGAAATAGTAGGGGGATAAGTGTTGACTTAATAATTTAGAGATTCTTCTAAAGAAATTATTTTTCTCTCTTGATGCTTATTCTTTTATAGGTATAGCCTTTTGTGTTTGATTGAATTGACTTTTGTGATACCTACAGAATTTCCTTTATCAGACCCAACACATGATTCAGCGGGAGAAGAGCGGTCAGGGGGATTTAGCTCTTGCGCAATAACTTTGGAATTCTGGAATCGTTTCATATGTGAGTTAAAATTATCACTATTTTTGTTATATAATTAAGCTTTTAATACTGATTTCCCTCAATTTTTGAAGTATTGGTTTTCTAGCCACATAGTCCTTTCCATTTCCTGTTGCTTTTGTAATTAAGATGTTAAGCCGTAAAACTTTGCCAACTGCTCACCCCACAGCATCGGTATTTCCCTCAAGTCACACAACCTCAAACTCCTTGGCTGCCTCCCATTTACTATGTCTTCTTTAATCTTCGGAGCTAAATAATTTAATCTCAAAATTTGCTGTATACGTCTTGTACCTATATTAATTTTGGCACTCAGCTCTTTCACACTTTCGTATTTTTCTTCCTCCAGTTGCCGTTTCCATAGGTGGGCTCTTACCACTGCTTTCAGTAGTGCATTATTTGTTTTTCCTTCTGGTTCTACTACTGTGCATTTGTTTCCTTTCTTTTTTATTGGTATAAATGTTTCCTCTGATTCAGAACTCACCCCTATTCCATCCTCTCTCACCATTACTCCCTTTATTAATTTTTTCATTGCTTCTTTCTGCTTTCCAAAACTTAAATTTTTCCACTCTTCCGCTTTTTCTTCCAAATTTTCATATAGGTGTTCTGCTCTTTTCATCACTTCTTTTTCTACTTCTCCTGCTATTACATTTCGGTTTTCTAATTCACAACCTTTTCCCCCTTAAATGATTGTTGCATACGTAATATCGATATCTCTTATTCTCCTTTTTTGCATATGTCAGTGTCATATTTACACCGCAGCTCTTGCACTTAATTATTCCCTTTAGTAGCGCTTCCTCATATTTTGCTTTTCTATATGGTTGATTCTTTATCAATTCCTGCGCTTTTTGCCATTTTTCTTCCTCTATTATTGCCTCATGCTTTCCCTCATACTCTTTCTCATAATGTCTGATTTTCCCCATATATATTGGATTTGTTACTATTCTCCTTACCGTTGCCTTTTTAAAGATATCTGATTTTGTTCTGTAACCTTCTCTATTTAACTCCCTTGCCAATTCTGCCATTGACTTCAGCTCTATATACCTCTCAAATATATGTTTTACCAACTTTGCTTCTTTCTCATTTATTATTAATTCTTTATCCTTTACATCATATCCAAGCGGTAAAGTTCCACCCATCCACAATCCCTGCTCCTTTGATGTTGCTATTTTATTTTTTACTCTCTCTACTATCATTTCTCTTTCTAGTTGTGCTGCTCCTGACAATACTGTTTGTACAAACTTTCCCATTGGCGTATTATTATCAAATATCTGCGTTACTGCTACAAAATTTACTCGGTGCCTTCTAAAAAATGACGTTACCTCTATGCTGTCTTTTGTTTCCCTTGATAACCTGTCTAGCGTATATACTACCACACAATCTACTTCTCCTGTTTTTACATCTTCAAATAATTCCTTTATTGCTGGTCTTTCTAAATTTTTCCCTGAATATCCACCATCATCGTACTTTTTTGCCAATGCTACCCAACCCTCTCTGCTCTTTATATACTTTTCACATGCTACTCGTTGCGCGTCCAAGCTGTTGAACTTCTGCTCTAGACCGTCTTCATTTGATTTTCTTGTATATATCGCACATCTTATTTCTTCACACACTTTTTCTCTCCTTGTCACGCATCCCAAACAATAAAGGTCCATTGTAACTCATTCCCATTACTTTTCCGGCTACTGCTGATAATGACGTATAAAACTCTTCTCTATAGATTAAACCCTTATCTGTTACCATTACCGCATGCGTCTCTTCCCCTCTCTCTAATATTAGCTCTGTTCCTGCTACTGGCAGTTTGTCACTACTTATTCTTTTTCCCTTCTCTAGCCGATCTGCTAAATAATCTAGTCTTTTTGACCCTTTTCTTGACATTTCTCCATATGCTTCCTCCTGCATTCTATAAGCTAATCTAGGTATCAGATATTTCTTTGAGTATTTAGGCGCTTCTTCCCCATATACCTTCTTCCACATTTTTCTCAGCTCATCCAAAGGTTTTCTCTCTAAATTCATTACTTTCTTTTCTGTTTCCTCCTCCATATTTTCTATCCTCTCATAAATAGCTTTTCAATTCTGTCTGTTTCTTTCTTTAATACCTCGGTTACTTCTTTACTATTTTTTGCATAATCCATTGCTGTCATTCCAAATTTATCTGCTTGCTCTATTTCAGCCCCTGCTTTTAATAGCTCCTCCACTATTTCTTTTTCTCCTACCATACATGCAAGGTGCAGCGATGTGCATTTACTGCCATACTCTTCAGCATTTACATTTGCTCCTGACTTTATCAATTCTCTCACGGTTTCTAGGCGTTTCTCCGTTACCGCTAGGTGTAGTGCTGTATATCCTCCTATATCTGTTGCATTCACATTCGCTCCTTTTTCAACTAATAACCTCACTGTTTTTGCGTCTACTGCGTAATGTAGAACTGTTCTTCCCTTTTTGTCTCTTTCATAAATATTTTTAAATGAGCTCTCTAATAGAGATTTCTCTTTCTTACCAAGATTTAACATAATCTACCTCACCTTTTCTTTAAATTTTAAGCCTTCTTTCTCACCACCTCATCTATCATTTCGTTCACTTTGCTCATTATCTTGCTTGCTAAATTTTGACATTCTTTCTTTATTAGCGATTTGTCTCTCTTCCTTATTTCTCCTATCTCTATTATTTTTAGCTCCGGCATGTAGCTTCCATTCAACATGTCTGCTATTTCTCCCACTAGCCCCTCTATTCCATAGCACGTCAGTTCTCTACTTTTTGTTACTCCTCCTTTTTCTCTTAAAAATTTACTTGCCTTTTCACTCTCTTTGCTATCACACAGAGAATACTTTTCACTTTCCCATATGTAATACATTGGTGTTGCACCATATTTATTCAGTTGATTAACCTCAGCTCCTGCTTTTACTAGCTCTTTTATTATTTCAACTCCTGCTCCTCCTATTTTGCACGCAGAGTGCAGTGGCGTACATCCAGTGACATATTGAGTGGCATTTACTTCTGCTCCTTCTCTTAGCAGCACTTTTACATTTTCTAAACTTTTTGCGAATACTGCACAGTGCAGAGGTGTATAACCATTTTTATCTCTTGCATTTACCTCTGCCCCTTTTTTTATTAACAACCTCACTGTTGTGTAATCGGAGATTTCTACTGCTTGATGTAATATCGTCTCTCCTTCTTCATTTCTTTTATTAATATCTTTAAATCCGTTACTTGATACTTCTTTAAAAAACTTACTCTTGCTAAAACTCATTTCATACCTCACAAAATTAGCTTTTCTAGCGCCAGACAAATTTCTTATATTTACCTGCTGCTATTCAAGTCATGTCCGTTTTAGCATAAGAAAGCAAGTCCTTTTCTTTTTATTTCATATATTTTAACCTATTATTAATATAATATATGAGGATCTAAATATAAGTACTTAACTTATTACACATATTGCTTGACTATTTTTCCAACTTCTGTGCAAATGTCGATGTTCGTGCCACTTCAGTACTCCTGAATAAAATACTAAAATGTGCTTTTCTAACTCGTGTATTGAGTCTTTTTGCTCTAAATCATTTTTATAGTAAACGTTGTGTTCTGCTAAAACATATTTTCTGACCTTCTGATCTGTATAATTTTCTACTTTATAGTTGTGAGTAACGCTAAATCTTTCTAAAATTGGCTTGTGTTTTAAATTCCAATATTGCCCTGAAAGTTTATCGCTTCCCAATACAAATTTATTTCCTCTTTCTTCTACGCTACTAACTGGAAAGCACGTATTTATGTCTCCTAAATCCCAACTATCCGATAATATAACTTGCGCTTTCGCAAACTTAATTTCCGGCAATAAACTCTGTGGTAGTGGATATAGTGCTTTTAAATTGTACTACTGATGATTTCTTTCATAGATGCCTTTGTAATCCTTTGTGTGAGGCTCTGTTTCTCCAAGTACTGCTACATCTAATCGATATATGTCATTACTAAATGTTTGTTCATAATGGTTGCGTAGATAACTCTCTATAACCTTAATTGACGTTTTTTGCATGACAAACTGCAATGGGAGTTGTGTCTATATATGAGATTCCAGTGTTTTCTGACTGTCCACAAAGCCAATGCAACAACATTGCTAAATGCCACAAAACCCTAGGCTTTAGAGCAACAAACCTGGTATATGAAGGCAACTTTGGAAACTCTGATTTGTAGAGCAACGTTAGGTAGTGTAGATAGAAAGTTTTGAAATTTTTACACGGAGATTGTTGATATAGCAGGATTATTGTCATGATTTCAGAGTGCTCAATTTCCGTTGTTCTTGTGGGTTTTTTACCATTTGGCAGTAGTTTGCCTGCAAAATTTTTCTCTATATCTCTGCAAAAATCATCGACCAAACAAAACAGTTTTGTTATGTCTTCCATGGGTAACCTCATCTATTTTTTTATAATTGCTGAGTTTACCCTGTTTTCTGCCTTTTCTATTCTCCTTTAATCCAGAATTCGCGTTCAAAGCAAGCTTTTTCTAAAGCAAGGTATAAGATTTGCCATACAGGCTTTCAAGAATTTAAGCATCCAAACAGCCTATCAGGATGAACCTGAGTTGGAGAGGCTATAGACTTATTGCAGCAGATGGTTCTGGTATGAGATTACCCAGCTCTGGGGAAATTGTATCCGAGTTTGAACCAAATGGAACAACAGGCACCATTGGCAATTTGTTTGTTGATTTGTGTACTTCGCTGATTTGTAGTGCTCGTCTTGCAGCTTGGAATATAGGTGAACAAACGTTGGCGGCAGAGCAATTACCCGAAGTTATCACTCAAATGCGTTTATTAAATCAAATTATTTATCTATGATCGTCTTCAGTAAAATTCATTCAGCAGCATTATGATTTGGAAGTAGATTTTATTTTTCGCTTGCAAAAAAGAAATTATAGTAAGCTATGGGAACGCTGGCGAATCAGATTTTGATTTTATATTAGAAAATGAAAAGCTAAAAAATAAAATGAAAGGACAGAAAGTAAGAGTTATAGTGCTGACATTAGCCAACTGAGAAACAGAGTTTTTGACCGAGACTTTGGAGCAAAGCTTATGTATTAAGGTGGCACATAGAGGAAACGACTCAAAGTAGGAGCAGAGTTAGAGAATTTTTCTAGAGAGGATGTATTACAAGAATTTTGGGCAAACTTGGTCATGTGCAATATATTATCGCTTCATATGTGTGATGCACAAGAGCCTTGGAACCCAGATCAAATTACTGAGTATCGTTTAAATTTTTCAATAAAAAAAGCAGTTTACGTAGGTACTTTCCACCCATTTCCAGCAGTTTTTTCTTCTTCTGTTTCTTCCATTTTAGAGCCTGGTTCTTCATGTGTATCAGTCACAGGTTCTTTTTCTGCTTGCATTATTTTACCTGATATGTACTCCTTAGCTTGCTTAGCGAGCTCGATTACAATAGCTACTCCAATTATAGTTGCAACCATAAGTGCTAGTGCATGTATTCCTACTGCAAGCAAGGACTCTAGTGCCGCTGATAAAGATGTTAAGGAATCTATTTTACATATTGGAAAAGCGCCACTTGCAGCGATAAAAGCTCCAACTACAATATTTCCAATAAACAACAAAGGAGTTAGGAACAAGGGCTGGTAATCGTCAGGCTGTTGAGTCAATCCTTTCCATGTTATTGAAAGCAAAATGTAAGCTACTATTAATGGTATTATGGAAATAGCACCAACGATACCACCTACTATACCTACTACCAGAGGTGACGGAGTAGTAAGGCTTAATATAATAAGTGGGAGAGATATAATTGATAGTATTATAGAAATTACACCCACTGTTTTCAGAAGAGATAGAAATCCTTTTGAATCTAAGTGTTCTTTAATTCCCTTAAATAATATAAAGAAAATGCTTATACACATTATAGCACAAAGTATTACTGCTGCTATTTTTATTATAGCTGCTGCTATAAGTGCTGCTAAATAAGCTATATTCATTATAACTTTACCACTAAACTTAATAACACAGCAATTATCACACACCATAATAAAAAAGTCAACTCCATATGTTTAGGTTGTAAAATCCCAAAAAGCAGCCAGAATAGAATAAGCAAACATTTACGAATTGAATTTAGTGCAAACAAGGGTGTTGATATCAACCATACTCTGCAGAATCGCAATATGGTATGACTACATGCTTTTTATTGATTTGATTAACATAATCAGCAGAGAGTTTTGTTTTGCAAAAGATGTCTACAGCAACATACTGCAATTATTTGGAATTGTAGGGCTAGGTGCAATTGTAAGGCCACTTGGTGCATTCATATTTGGTCACGTTGGTGACAGGTATGGAAGGAGGATAGCATTAATAATTACTATCTTGCTAATATCGATACCATCAAGTCTCATTGCATTTATTCCAAGTCACAATCAAGTAGGTATAATTTCTACTATATTGCTTCTTGCAATCCATATAACACAAGGAATTGCACTTGGTGGTGAACAAGGAAGTTCTGTTTATCTTATAGAGCATTTATCCAGTAGGAAAGAGAACTTAGGGATGTATTTTGGAATGATGGGTTTTGGTCGTTCCATTGGCGTCTTGCTTTCTGCGGTGATAGTGATTATCTGCAAAAAAACTACTGATTTTTGTACCTGGGGTTGGAGATTGCCATTTATTTTCTCAGCTATTTTAGGATTAATTAGCGCGTATAGCATATACACATTGGGAGAAACTCCAGCATATGAAAAAAATCGAAAACAAAGAAATTTACCTGATTTGCCAATAATAGAGCTTATAAAACGCCACAAGAGAGCTCTTATACTTGCTATTTTAATATCTGTACCTGTTAATGTTGCTGTTGGATTTACCATATTTCTTCGAACTCTCGCAAAGGAAATAGCATCAGTGGATGTTTATGTAACAACATATATCAACGAAATTGTATTGATTATAACCAGTGTATTAATGCCGATATCTTCAATAGCGTTTGGAATGTTGGCTGATAAAGTTGGAAAAGAGCGCACTGCAATCTTATTTATAGCAATTACAATGGCACTGTGTTGTCCTGCGTTATCTATTGCATATTACTATAAAAATTATCTTGTGATTGCGTTGAGCGTAATGGTTCTCTCTATAATAGAAAGGGGTATAGTTCCCATAGGAATAGTTGCATCTGAACTCTTTCCTACCAATGTTAGATTTAGTGGTGTGAGCTTATCACGCAATATCTCTTATGCGTTACATGGAGGATTTACTCCTATGGTTTGTATTTGGTTGACTGTAACATTTCCTCAAACAAACCTTGCTGCTGGGCTTTATATAGTCTTCTGCTTGTTGGTCAGTGTGGTAGCAATATTGCAAATAAAACCGCAAGATAAGAAATTTGATTGGTCTTAGTTTTCTCCTATGTGATTTGATAGACCGGAAAAGGGTTTTATCTAAGTAGCTGACACCCTGACAACCGTCATCCCGCTGCTTGTTAGCGGGATCTAGAGATACCGTGACGGTATGACGTAGGACTGCTGTCATTCCAGTCTGGAATCCAGAGAAAAGGATGATGTCATCCCAGTGTCCCTGTAATGTCATTCCAGTGCTTGACACTGGAATCCAGCCTTTATTATGCAGCCAATTGGTTAAAATTAAGTTTCTGGATCCCAGTGTCTAGGCACTGGGATGACAAAGGAGGGCAGTGTCAGCTACTCGGATGACACCCTGCTGGTGGACAATGTTTGTATAGTTGTGCGTCACGCGCTGGAATGACGAATTACTTAACCGCCATACCGCATAAGTGTTGAAAGTAACACAAAAAAGACATAAAGAACTATTATTGCAAGAAAATGGAGGCAATAATGGATCAAATAGAAAGAGTACTAAATTTAATAAAAGATGAGGATTTAGAAAGGCTAGGAAAATTAAGTGAAGTAGATAAATGTAATACTAAATTGTTGGGCAAGATTATATTTAAAGGTCTAATGAAGTTAATATTAATGGGGCAAAAAACAAGCCTAAGAGCGCTAGAAATGGTAATAGACAGGTGTATAATGGATAAGAATAGCGATAAAAGTACAGTAACATACAGTGGTTTGTCAAAAAGGTTAAAAGTTATAAATCCAGAATATTTTAAGGGAGTATATATTGATTTGATGAGCAAGATTAAAAAGCTATTACCCCAAAAAACATCAAATAACTTACATAAGTTTGATTCGACGATCATAAATTTATCGGGATATCTCATAAAAGATGGGCTAAAAATAGGCGGTAAAAGTAACGACAGTCAAGTTAAAGTGAGTGTAGGATTAAAGGATCAATTGCCGACAAGTATAAGATTTTGTAAAGGACAAGAAGAAAGTAGTGAAGATATGGCATTAGTGAGAGCAATTAATGAAGCTAAAGTTGAAAAAGAGGATATTTTATTATTTGATAGAGGAATCAGAAAAGTTGGAACTTTTGCCGAATTTGATGAAAAGGAGTACAAATTTATCACAAGAGTTAAAGTAGGAAGAAAACATGATGTTATAAACGCGAATTCTGGATTAAGGAAGGAAGTATAGGAAATAGAAGGCTTTTTGGATTTGATGGAATAGGAGATGAGAGTAGAAAAGATATGAACCAAGAAATCAACAGGGGATCTATGGCGAGTGTGTTCAATTTCTAGTCTATTTTTTAGGTAACCAAAAACAGTCTCAATGATAGACCTTTTTCTCAGTAAAATCTTCTCATTTAGCGAAATTAATGTATTTTTCATACCTTTTTTCACCTTGGTAACAAGTTTCAAACCTCGGTCAAACAGCTTCTGAAAAAGCTCTTTTGCAATATAACCTTTGTCACCAAACAAAAGGCCGGTTAATTTTTCCGTCAAATTTGGCACAGGTATCCTATCATCAACATTGCCTTTTGTTAGCGTAAGTGCATGAATTTCACCATTTTCATTGATTACCATATGTAATTTGAAACCAAAAAACCAGCCGTAAGTACTCTTGCTTAATTTTGCAATTCCAGCAAAAACTTTGTTTTTGGATATTCTTTTTGCATGACAAACTGCAATGGGAGTTGTGTCTATATATGAAATTCCAGTGTTTTCTGACTGTCCACAAAGCCAATGCAACAACATTGCTAAATGCCACAAAACCCTAGGCTTTAGAGCAACAAACCTGGTATATGAAGGCAACTTTGGAAACTCTGATTTGTAGAGCAACGTTAGGTAATGTAGATAGAAAGTTTTGAAATTTTTACACGGAGATTGTTGATATAGCAGGATTATTGTCATGATTTCAGAGTGCTCAATTTCCGTTGTTCTTGTGGGTTTTTTACCATTTGGCAGTAGTTTGCCTGCAAAATTTTTCTCTATATCTCTGCAAAAATCATCGACCAAACAAAACAGTTTTGTTATGTCTTCCATGGGTAACCTCATCTATTTTTTTATAATTGCTGAGTTTACCCTGTTTTCTGCCTTTTCTATTCTCCTTTAATCCAGAATTCGCGTTTAGAGCATAGATCCCGCTAACACGTAGCGGGATGACGGTTGTCAGGGTGTCATGCAAGTAGCTGACTACTTGGATCTGGTAGACTCAAATCACAATGCCCGTAAAGCTGCGACCCTAGAGCTACTATCTCTCACCCACTGCAAATATTGCACGGTACTATCCACTTGATCATCGTGTCGAGTTTCAGGAAACATTAAAATCTCATACTCAAAATCGTTCAGCCATACTGCTTGGTGCGGCAGAAAAACCTTGCCAGACTCTATAATCGGAACAATTTGATAAAATCGAGTGAGTTTGTCATCATGTGGTACTATTTCGATAATTGGTAAATCACTGTCTGTCTTTAGCTCTTGCACCAATTGCTGACCACTTGTTTTTGCTTCGATTAAAATTGCGTGCGGTGTCCATCTTGCAGCTAGTGACAGAACTTGCTCTTTAAGCTTTGGATACTCAAGCTTTGCGCGATATACATCGAGTAAATAGAATTTATTGCCCACTTTTGTCCAGGTGGTGCAGACGCTAAAGTTGCTCATGCTGCTTGTTGAAACTGCAGTGTCCCAGCTCTGAGTGACATATGAGAGACTATCAGAAAAATTTCTATAGCGCTTCAGCCACTCTCGTTTAATTATACCACTTGAAAGTGGCAGAGGGTTTTGTTGATATTGTGCAGCAAAAGCGTAACTTCCAAGTTCAACCTTTATCATCTCAACTTCTTCTTTTCCTCCATCGAGGGGATATAGCAACTGACCTTCTTCTCTTGAGTATAATATTACGGGTGGTGTCATTCTAGCACTTGATGCTGTAATCCAGCTTTTGTACTCATTTGTAGTTACTCGGGTGACAGGAACAAGAAAAGGAGGTGCTGGCTTTTTGATTGAATAGATAATCTCCTTATTTTCAGATATCATCGGTAAACAAGTATGGTTCCATATGTTTTTCGGTTTGGAGAGAAGGTGCCCGGTTAAATCTTCTTGATGTAGCCTATGCATCACAAGAACAATTACTCCTTTTTTTCTATTGTTGAGCCTGGCTACTAAAGTCTGGTCAAACCAATTTGTAGCACGCTTTCTAAACGTTTCACTCAAAGCTTGGGCGGGACTCAGTGGATCATCCACGATGATGAAATCACCACCTTCACCTGTTAACGTCCCTCCAACGGACGTTGCAATTCTGTATCCTCTCTGCACTGTTTGAAATTTGTATTTGGTATTCTGATCTTTGGATAGTCCTACCTCTGGAAACAGCTCTCTATACCAACTAGACTACATTATGCATCTTGTATCGAGCGAGTGCTTTTCGCTAAGCAGCCGAGAGTAGCTTGCAACTATTATTCTTGCAGTTGGCTGATTTCCCAGTATCCATGCGGGCCACGCAACACTAGCGCACAGGGACTTCATTGAACGCGGAGGCATATTGAATATTATTCGCCTCATTTTGCCAACATTTGCCGCTTCAAGTCTGTCTGCTATGACTTTTATATACTGATAATCATTATGCTCACACCCCGGCACCACCGTTTGAAAGCACAGTTCAATGAATTTTAGAAAGTTCATGATATAATGTTGAAAGATGTCATCCAAGTAGCCCCTTTCTTGTCATCCCAGTGTCACACACTGGGATGACATCATCCTTTTTTGGGGATTCCAGCGTCACGCGCTGGAATGACACCTCTCTTGGGCTCTCTTAGCTATAAATATTAAGGAATTTACCAAACGAAAAAAAAGGCAAAAGAAGCCCCGTGGTTGGCTAATTACTTACATTATACTTTCAAGTATGGCGCTTTTTTATTCTAAACGCTTAATAACCGCGATTTAGTTGCTTTTAAGCCACAACTAATCTAAATTATAAACATTAAGAAATTTACTAAACAGAAAAAAAAGGCAAAAGAAACCCTAGGGTAGCTAGTTATTCACTATCCATTTTTTAAATCGGCGTTTTTTGATGTTTTAAATGCTTTATAAGCGCATTTCAGCTTATATTAGGTAAAAACCTAGAAATTTTATAAAGACATAAGGTGCACATAGTGCAAAAAATTAAACATGGGACGCCAGATACGTGAGTTTTTTTGTCATTTAATCTGTACAGAGAAGATAAATAAATAGCTTCAGTTTCATGATAAGGGGACTGGCAAGGCTTGTCAAGCAAGTTTTTTGCAATATCATGGGATAATTTCGACCATAAATCCCTATCAATAAATTTTAACAAAAATACTTCAGTGCATTTTCAAATATAAGCATTCCATCGCCATATTTTGGCACAGCAACACCTAAACGCTTGCTCTTTTCTTTTTCAAGGGGCCAATTATCTTGCTGGGTAAAAAATATTCCCCTTTCTGGATGGGGCATTAAAGCTAGCACTCTTCCACTTTTATCTGATAAAGCTGCTAGGTCGTATGTAGATCCATTTGGATTGTAAGGAAATTGTAGGTTAGCATAGTTGCCATTTTTATCAATGTAACGTAATGCGGTGGAATTGCTCTCAATCAATTGGTTCAAAATATCTTGATCCATAAAAAATTTGCCTTCCCCATGAGCAACAGGGAGATATAGTTCACTCAGACCCCGTAGCCAAACAGAATTACTCTGCGGATTAACTCTCACTCTAATCCAGCGGCATTGGTAATTGCCTATATCATTATGGATTAAAGCTAGATTAGAGAACTCTGGAATTAATTTTACTAATATCTGACAACCATTACATATTCCTATAATCAGCTTGTCCTGAGATAAAAACTCTTGAAACTCATCCAACAAGTTGTTTTTAATACGTAAAGCAAACGCATTACCAGCACCAGTGTCATCACCATAGGAAAAACCCCCTGGAATTGCAAGTATATTGCTTAATTTCAGTTCACCTGGATTATCTATGATATCGTTAATGTGAACGATTTTTACTTCAATATTACCAATACCAAGTTTTCTGCTGCATTTCATAAATGCAAATGCAGTTTCTTTTTCGCAATTTAAGCCATAACCAGATAGGACTGTGATTTTCATGAATTGCTAAAAATTAAAAAATTCGAATTTCCTTTTTACAAAATTTGCTACTAAATTTAACGCAAATAACATCAATAATAAAGCTATAATTGCAATAGCAGCAAGTTCAATAAATGCAATTTCAGGACTACTTGACCATATGTATATTTGTACAGGCAGAACAGTCGCCGGATCGAAAAAGGACGTAGGTGTATCAGCAATAAATGCCACCATACCCATCATAAGTAAAGGAGAAGATTCACCTAAAATCCTTGCAATTGCAAGCACAGTACCATGTATTATTCTTGGTAACGCAATCGGTAAAGAGTGATCTAATATCACCTTGATGTGAGGTGCACCGAGCGCAAACGCTGCATCTTTTATCGTAATAGGAACATTCGCAAAGGCATTTTTTGTTGCAATTATAATATTAGGTAACATCATAAATGAAAGAGTCATTCCACCAACAAGTGGTGAAGAGCGTGGTAGCCCAAATATGCCAAGATAGAGAGTTAAGCCCACTACACCAAATATTATTGAAGGTACTGCAGCAAGATTATTTACGCTAATTTCTACAATATTAGTCATTAGCCTATTTTTAGGCATAAATTCGTAAAGACAGATGCCCGACATAATTCCTATTGGTAATGCTAATGCTAGGCACACTATAATTGTCATTAATGAACCGATAAATGCCCCTAAAATCCCTGCATTCTCAGGTTCACGAGAGTCAGATTTAAGGAATAAAGACTTATTAAAAAATTTTTTCACTCTCCTCTTTTCTTTTAGCCAATCAAGTAATTTAGCATAACGATCATTCAAATGTTTATCTTTATTTATTGAATTAATTATACTTGACGCGGCAAACCAGATCTCATATTCACCACTATCTTTTACTTTCTTACGAAAAAACTTCTCTAGTTCTTTGTAAGAATTACGACTTAAAATTTCGTCACCGTCTTTAAAATCAGTTCCTCCAAACACCTTACGTAAAGAATCGTTGAGTAAGCCAATGGACTTATACCGCAAATCACTAGGATTACTCGCCAAAGTAAGATCAGCATTTATTTCAACTGGCAATAAAATTTTCGTTACTGTTAAGGCACTGTAAGAGTTAACTAATATACTCAACAATATACACACAGGACAGCCAAGTGAGATAACTAGTGCCGTGAAAGAACAAAAGCGTAGCGCTCTGTTCTTTTTATTTTTCCTTTTTATACGAGCATGTACACGCCTTGACTGAAGTAATTTAAGGAATTCTTTCTTTATACTCATTTACTTTTCTTTACACGAGGATTTGAAAAAACTTTCCCCTTTTTTGTCATGCAAGTAGCTGACACTGGGATCCAGCAGGCTTTGCCTGCAAATAATTTTTACATTTTCCATGAAAGCACAAACCAAAAGGAGAATAATGAATGCTGGATCCCAGTGTCGGAGCACTGGGATGACACCACAGCGGGAGGCAAACACAATGTTCGTACAGTTGTGTGTCACGCACTGGGATGACAAGAGAGAGTTCTGAGATGATACAATTGACATCACTCCCTATTGTATCTACTTAGATTTCTTTTTAACATAAGTAGTACGCTCTTTGATCCTTGCAGCTTTTCCAAATAGTTTGCACAGATAATACAGTTTTGCTCTACGAACCTTTCCTTTTCTTGTCACTTGCACTGAAACCAGTGCAGGAGAATAAACAAAAAACTGAGACACTATACTTTCTCCATGGCTCACTTTTCTGACTGCAAAAGAAGAATGTAACCCGCGGTTCCTTTTTGATATACATACACCTTCAAATATCTGTATACGTTCACTTGTACCGTCAACTACTTTAAAAGTGACCTTCAAATCATCGCCAGGACGAAATTCTGGTATTTCTTTAGCTAACACTTGCATTTGCTGTTCGTTAAATTTTTTAAGTAAATTTGTCATTTATCTCTCCATTCAATAATTCAGGCCTACGCTTTTTTGTTATAACATGAGACTGCTTCTGCCTCCAATCACTTATTTTTTTGTGATTGCCAGATAACAAAACCTCAGGTACTTTATATCCCTTCCACTGCTCAGGTCTAGTATATTGAGGATATTCAAGTACACCACCACCATAATTAAAACTTTCTTCAGTAATACTATCGGTATTATTTACTACACCTGGAAGAAGTCTAATGCATGCATCAAGAACCACCATTGCAGCTGGCTCACCTCCTGAAAGTATATAATCTCCAATACTTAACTCATAAGGAGTATACGCATCAATTATCCTTTGGTCAATACCTTCAAATCGACCACACAATATTGTTATATGAGGAAACTCTAATAATTCTCTGGCAATATTCTGATTAAACTTAGTTCCAGATGGAGTCATGTAAATAAACTTAGTGTTTTTATGAACAGAGAGCATACTATCTACTGCATCACCAACTACATCAGAACGCATAACCATTCCTGCTCCACCTCCATATGGAACATCATCCACAGTTGAATGTTTATCTTTCGCAAAAGAACGAATATTTATTACTTCAAGGTTCCATATTTTTTTTTCTAACGCTTTTCCGGCAAGAGAATAGTTCAAAAACCCGGGGAACATTTCTGGAAATATGGTTAATATTGTAACATTGAATGCCATTAAGGTTTATTTTAAGTTATTTGGGGCTATACTCTAAGAACAGTAAATTGATATAATATATAGTTAAATTAAGCATGTCACTGAATAAAACGATATACGAAGGTAAAGCGAAAGCCATTATTGAAACTGAAGACTCATCAACTGTTATACAGCACTTTAAAGATGATGTTACAGCATTCAATAAGGAAAAATATGAAATTATTGAGAGCAAAGGAATAATTAATAATCATGTTAGTGCTTTTATCATGGAAAAGCTTGAGAAAGCAGGAATTAGCACACACTTTATAAAAACTCTGAATGAAAGAGAGCAGCTAGTCAAAAAACTCAAAATCATACCTCTTGAAGTAGTAGTGAGGAATGTTGCAGCTGGCAGCTTTTGCAAACGTTTTAATATCAAAGAAGGTGAGAGGCTTGCATCTCCTATAATCGAGTTTTTTTACAAAAATGATGACCTAGCCGACCCAATGGTAAATGAAAATCACATACTGTATTTTGATTGGCTATCTAGCAAAGAAATGGATGAAGTAAAAACTACAACTTTAAAGATCAACGAAATCCTAATTGATTTATTCTCAAATGCAGGCATAGATCTAGTTGACCTTAAATTGGAATTTGGCAGATTGATAAATGACAGTACTAAAATCATTTTAGCCGATGAAATCAGCCCTGATAACTGCAGGTTATGGGATAAAAATACTTATAAAAAGCTAGATAAAGACGTCTTTCGTTTGAATTTAGGCAACTTGAAAAAAGCATACTTAGAAGTTGCGGAAAGATTGTCAGTAGAGTTAGGTTAACTAAATACTACTCTATCAAGTGGAGGGTTACATGCCTCATCAAGTTTTCCAATAATTTCAATTTTTTCTCCACGTTTTTGGAAATGATTTTTCACGTTTTGCATATTCTCAGAACTTACGATCAATACCATACCAATACCACAATTAAATGTTTTTAGCATTTCTTTCTTCTCTATTTTACCCTCCTTTGTTAGCCATAAAAATATATCTGGCCATTTCCAGGAATTAATGTCTATGTTTGCAAATAAGTTTTTTGGAAGAATTCGCGGAATATTGTCTACCAAACCACCACCCGTGATGTGCGCAATACCTTTTACTTGTGACATGATAGGCAGCAAAGAATCAACATATATTTTTGTTGGTTCAAGTAGTATTTCACTCCAAGATTTATTATTCCATAGAGATGTATCGTTATAATTTATACCTAAGCTTTTGAAAACATGGCGCACTAAAGAAAACCCATTTGAGTGAATTCCACTTGACTCTAAGCCAACTATATAATCACCTGCTTTCATCATACTACAGTTTGGAAGAATTTGCTTTCGATCAACTACACCAACCACAAACCCTGCAAGGTCATAGTGATTATTACCATACATTCCAGGCATTTCTGCAGTTTCCCCACCAACCAATGCTATTTTAGCTTGCTTGCACCCCTTTGCAATGCCTTGGACCACAGATAATAAAACGTCCTTGCTCAAAACACCTGTTGCAAAGTAATCAAGGAAAAATAAAGGCGTTGCTCCTTGTGCAAGTAAGTCATTTACACACATTGCAACTAAATCTATACCTATAGTATCATGTTTATTCACTTCTTGAGCTATCAACAGTTTCGTACCTACTCCATCAGTTGAGGAAACGAGTACTGGATGGTCATACTTCTTACTTAGTGCAGCAAAATCAAATAACGCAGAAAATGAACCTATTTCGCTGATTACTTCTTCTCTAGTAGTTTCTTGAGCAATAGGCTTGACTTCTTTTATTAACTTATTGTATAGTTCAAGATCTATTCCTGATCTGATATAAGTATTCATAATCCTTCTATAAATTTTAAAATTGTTAATACTATATTAATGCCTTGATATAAAAAGTGCAACGAAACTTTCTCTTAATTGACTATTATATGCTTACCAATATAGGGTAACTTAAATCATTTATAATTATTCAATGAACGAAAATACCAAAAACATACTGTTAATAACGGAACTGCTATCAGGACGGCTGCTTCATGACTTTGCTAACTCTATGAATGGAATAACGTTTGGCGTAGAAGAGCTTGAAGTAATAGATAAGAATGATGCTGATGCGCAGAAGGAAGCGTTGTTGTTTCTTAAAGAAAGCTCCGATGATTTAATATATAAACATAAAGTTATGAAGCAGGCATATTCTTCTTCAATGGATAATTATAGCTTTGATAAGACCAAATCTAATATCGAAAATTATTTATTAAAAAAAAAGTAAAGCTTACGTGGAAAACAGACGCATACTCTGCAAAAAATAAGGAAGATTTAATTGAAAAGATAAATAAGATAATTTCTAATATGGTGCTAACTATAGCCAGTGCAGTGGCGGAAGTTGAACTAGTATCTGTTTTACTGAGTCAAACAGAAGATAAAATGCTATTAACTATAAAAATTCTAAATGAACACAAACCAATAAGCAAATCATTAGTAGACAAATTAATCAAAAAAAATGACACTAATTTAAATACAAAAGATATTAATATCTATATGACCTCTTTATTATTAGAGTACTATAACACTGAAATGCATTATACTTGCGAAAATAATTTGCTGGAAATAGGTTTAACTATAACTTGAGTTGCATATTTGGTTATTACAACTTTTTCTTCGTGTCAAGGCAAGGCATTCCCCTACAAGGGGTACCAAATCTAATTTTTGTAATCACTTAAGTCTAGTACTATTTTATTAATGTAGCGCTCATTTGCATCTTTGATGATAAACTTCATACCATTTTTATATTTAATGACTTCATCTACAGAAGGCACTTTACCAGCAATCGAAAGAATCAAACCACCAAGTGTAACATAGTCTTCTTCAGGGTCACGTAATTCTATTTTTAGATCCTCTTCTATATCTTTTATAAGAGCCCTTGCTGATACTTCAAACTTATTTTGAGACAATTCAGTAATGGTATATTCTGAATTTATTTCGTTTTCACTATCAATGTTTGGTATTAGTTCCTCTATAAGATCAGTCATTGAAATTAAACCATCAGTTCCACCATATTCATCCAATACGATAGCTAAGCATGATTTAGAAGAGTTCATCCTAACAAAAAGATTAGTTGTCTTCATCGAGGGTGGAACAAATATTACGCTTTGTATAATATGTTTCAGATTAAAATTTTTATCCCTATTTAAAATAACATCTTTTACATAAAAAAAGCCTATTACGTTATCAAAGTTATTTTTATAAATTGGTATTTTAGTGTGGCAAGTGTTTTTTATCTTCTTTATTATTTCACGCTCGCTTGACTCAATATCTACTGCGCATATCTCTGTACGTGGAGTCATTATATCCATTATACCACAATCGCGGAATTTTAATAGACCATTAAATATATTAAGGTCTGGCAGATCTTTCATTAATGCCTCAGTCGCACACTTTTTCAACACAGAAGCTTTTTTGAAAAGGAAGAGAAAAATTCTATATGCTATTTTTTCTACTAAGGTTCTTTTTTTACTCAATTTATTCCCTGTAATGGCAAAAACGTTTTCAGATTAGATTTATCAAGAAAACTGTTATTAAATGTTTAATAAGCATGTGAATAATGTCAAATTAATTTGTGAATTATTTGTTGATATAAAATACCAACAATTGATCAACAACTTTTTCAACAACATATACATAGTTGTGTAACAATGCATGATGGTAAAGTATTTTCCATAAAAGAAAATTACTGACACTCTAAACACCTTACTTATACACATAAATCATAACAGAAAATCAATAATATACGAAAGTTACTCACATATTTATCCACAAGTTGAACAACGCCAATTTTTACTGAATTTTAAGTTAGTAACAAGTTGTTGATAGAACTATTATTGCTACTATACTTTAATATACAAAAGAATAAATAGAATAGATTGGAAAGCAGCAAAACAACAATAGCGAGAATTATTAAGAGAAATGAGCCAGGTAGAAGAGTGCCTATCTGGCTAA